>CAZGAQ010000029.1:0-68712 GCA_964523405.1 uncultured Planctomycetales bacterium | reverse complement strand
GGCGATGCCGGCAGTTACGACTGCGTCGTCACCAACGGCTGCGGCTCCGTCCCCAGCAACGCCGCCACCCTGACCGTGACGCCGGCGGTGTGCCTCGGCGACGCGAACTGCGACGGCACGATCACCTGGCGGGATATTGACTATTTGATCACCGCGCAGAACGACAATCAGTCGGGCTGGGCGGCGCTGTTCCCGGCCGGTCCGACCTGCTCGTTCGCGAACCTGGACCTGAACGGCGATGGGCAGGTGAACTGGCGTGACATCGATCCGTTCATCGCCCGGATGAACACGAACTGCCCGTAGTCGCGTCGGGCTCCGGAGCGTAGCGTCGGCCCCCCGTGGCCGACGTTGAGCCGCGCCGGATTTCAACGTGCGACCAAACCAGCGGCCGGCCGGCGAGCCACCTCGCCGACCGGCCGTGATCTTGCGCCGCGCCTCAAAGGCGGCGCCAGCGACCTACGTACCTGGCCTAGGGCAGCACGATGTAGCCGACCTTGGTCTCATCGCACGAGGTGCTGATGCTTGCACCGGTCTTGAACCCCAGGATTGTGTTGCTGGCGCTGGGGTCTGTTCCCGGGCAGCCCCAGGCATCACCGCCGCTGACGTCCGGTACGAC
Source organism: uncultured Planctomycetales bacterium (assembly GCA_964523405.1). Lineage (GTDB taxonomy): Bacteria > Planctomycetota > Phycisphaerae > UBA1845 > Fen-1342 > CAZGAQ01. The sequence continues at coordinate 68,096 of CAZGAQ010000029.1, read as the reverse complement.
CGCGAAGGCGCCGCCCGTGCCTACCTGCAGATACTCGCCCTGCCCCATCGCCTGCCAGCCGCCGAGGAAGACATAGTTGCCGCTCGGCGTGATCGCGCAGGTCTGGCCCCAGCCGACGAAGTTGTTGTTGTTTGTGGAGCCGTCAATCTGCGTGGTGCCGGCCAGGGTGGCGCCGGGGCCCGGCGGCGTACCGACGGCGCTGCGCAAGTGGTTGCCGTTCTCGTCGTCCGCGTCGCGGTCCGCGAAGTAGCAGAACTTGCCCGCGCCCAGGGCAAAGGCTCCACCGGAGGGGTTGTTGGTCATCAGCACCGGCGTGTTGCCGGCGGTCGCGACGTTGAGCAGCCGCGCTTGCGGGTAGTTCGCATCGTCCCGGTAGAAGATGTAGCCGTTCACCGCCACCCACACGGCATCGCCGATGCCATCGCTGCCCGAGACATCGAACACGACCGGCTCCGCCGTCGCTTGCGCCAAATCAAACTTGTAGAACTTGTCCTCGTTGGTCGACACGAGCAGGTTGGCGCCGTCCAGCACCACCCGGGTGATGCCGCTCGGGCCGTTCGTGAACGAGGTCACCGTCGGCGTCGCATTGGTCGTGTCGATGACCTTCAGCGCCAGACCGTCCGTGACGGTGCCCGTATCGCACACGACGGCCACGTAGTTCCCGTTGGCCGACAGCGTCGGCGAGCCGGCGCTGATGCCGTCGAGCCGCACATCCGTCTGCGCGATCGCACTGGTCGCACCTGTGGCCGGATCGTAGATCGCCACCGTGAAGTCGGCCGGTTTGGCGAGCGCGATCTTCTTGGAGGCGATGCCGAAAGTCAGCGAGCTATAGTCGGCGCTGTTGGGAATCCCGCGCCCGGCGGTGTCGCCCGCGATTGGCTTGAGGTAGTCCACGCCAGTCGGCAGGCCGGTGCCGTAGACGATCATGTCTTCGCCAGCCAGGAGGAGGGCTTGGCAGTACATGGTTGCCGAGGTCTTGACGACCGCCAGACTGCCGGTGCCGCCGGTACCGCCCGTTCCACCGGTGCCACCGGTGCCACCCGTACCGCCGGTACCACCCGTTCCACCGGTGCCACCCGTGCCCCCGGTTCCCCCCGTGCCGGTTGTGTCTGTGGTTCCGCCCGGGCAGCCGCCGAGGCTGCTCATCAGGACGGCCGGGACTGCCGCGATCAGAAACACCGTGAGAAGCTTGCGTGCCATGATCTCCACCTTCCTTGTCGTGAGGTCAACGCGGGCCGTGCACCGCGCAACGGAATCCCGCGCGTGTGAGCCGTCCAGCGGCAAAGCACCCGTCCCGCGATCGCCACCTGCGTCGCGGCACCAGGAGCCCTGCGTACAAATGAAAAAAAGCGACCGGAACTGCCTGCCCGACGCGGCGCGCCAATACCCTTGTGCCGAGCGCCGGGAACCATTGATCTCCGGAGTTATCGGCACGTGCCCGTGGCTTGGCTTAGGTATTTTCCCCCGCACCTGCGACGGCGGTTCGGCGGTGGAACGGGCGCCACTTGTCCGCCGCGGCAGCCCATGTTCTACTGTATTGTTTCGGCGCCCGGCCGCGGGCGCCTGGGAGACACGCATGCGCGTCCTGTCAGGCATTCAGTCGTCCGGAACGCTTCATCTGGGAAACTACTATGGCGCGATGAAGCAGCACATCGAGTTGCAGCAGCAGCACGACTGCTTCTACTTCATCGCCAACTATCACTCGCTAACGACGGTGCAGGACGCGCCGCGATTGCGCGAACTGACACGCGACGTCGCGCTCGATTATCTCGCGCTCGGCTTGGATCCAACGAAGGTGACGCTATTCCGTCAGAGCGACATTCCCGAGGTCTGCGAGCTGACATGGATTCTGGCCACCGTCACGGGCAAAGGTCTGCTCGAGCGTGCCCACTCCTTCAAGGACAAGACGGCCAAGGGTCTCACGGTGAACATGGGGCTGTTCTGCTATCCGCTGCTGATGGCCGCCGACATCCTCATTTACCGCAGTAACCTGGTCCCGGTCGGCAAGGACCAGGTGCAGCACATCGAGATGACGCAGGACATGGCGGGCTACTTCAACCAGACGTATCGCGAAGTACTGGTTCGCCCGGAGCCGCGGCTCAACGAGGCGGCGGTCGTGCCGGGCATCGACGGTCAGAAGATGAGCAAGAGCTACGGCAACGCGATCGAGCTGTTCGGCGAACCCAAGGCGATGCGCAAGAAGATCATGTCGATGAAGACGGACAGCACGCCGGTGGAAGCGCCGAAGAACCCCGAGACGTGCAACGTGTTCGCGCTGCTCAGGCTGATGGCGCCGCCGGCGGAGGTGGCGGAGTGGGAACAGCGCTATCGCCAGGGAGGCATGGGCTACGGGGAGGCGAAGAAGCGCCTGGCCGAACTATACGAGGAGATCTTCGGGGCCAAGCGGGAGGCCCGCGCGTCCTGGGCCGCCCGTCCGGATGACGTCGAGGACATTCTGCGGAGCGGCGCGCAGCGCGCCCGCGCCGTCGCGCAGTCCGTGATGGCGGATGTGCGCGACGCCTGCGGGCTGGTCACCGCGCGCGCCTAGCGGCAACTGCCACGGCGCCAAGAACGCGCGGGACGCCAAGATGGGTCCGAGGCCGGGTCGATGGCGGGGACCGTCCGCCGCACCAGGCGAGTGGGCACACAAGATCAGCGGCGCGGCGATCGCGAGCAGCGTCAACGGCGCGGTGCGGAGGAACGGCAGCAAGCGCATCGTGAACTCAGGCAAACGTCGCAATCCGTGCAGATGGGCACTTGGCGCTCTTGGCGCTCGCGGCGTCTTGGCGGTGAAATAGGCGGCCAGTGTGAGCGATTACCGGGTACAACTCGACGTCTTCAGCGGGCCGCTCGACCTGCTGCTCTTCCTCATTCGCCGCGATGAGGTCGACATCTACGACATCCCCATCGCCCGCATCACGGAGCAGTACCTGGCCCAGGTCCAGTTGCTGCAGCAGCTCGATCCCGATGCGGCCAGCGATTTCCTCGTGCTCGCCGCGACGCTGATCGAGCTCAAGTCGCGGGCCCTGCTGCCCACGCCGCCGCTCGACAGCGAGGGTACGGCGGAAGACCCGCGGGCCCCGCTCGTCCGCCAGCTCCTGGAGTACAAGCGTTTCAAGGACGCGGCCCGGGCCCTCGGCCGGGCGGCCGACGACCGCGCGGCGCGCTTTGTGCGCCGCCCGGGGGCACTGCCAGCCGAGCTGCAGGGCATTGAGCTTGAGGAAGCCCAGGTTTGGGACCTGCTTTCGGCATTCAGCAAGGTCATGACCGCGATCGGCCGCGGTCCCGGCGAGCACCAGGTGCGCTACGACGACACGCCGATCGAGCTGCACCAGGCGGAGATCATCGCGCTGCTCGACACCGAAGGCCCGCTCGCGTTCCACGACCTGTTTTCGCAGCCACATAATCGGCTGCACATCGTCGGGCGCTTCCTGGCGCTGCTGGAGCTCATCCGCGCGCATCGCATTCGCGCTGATCAGGCCAAGGTTTTCGGCACGATCTACCTCTTCCTCCTCCAGGAAGTCGACGAGCTGGAGCCAACCACGGAAGAGCTCGCGGACTTGCGCCCGACCGAGCCCGCCCTGGAAACTCCCGCTGTCACGGCGGCACCAGCGGACCGGGCGACACCGACCGCACCGCTGGCTGAGCCCAGCTTGCTCTCGGCAACCGCGGCAGACGAGATCGCGCCGCCGGTCGACGGGGCTGCGACCCCCGCCGGAGCGACCGATACGACCCTCGCAAGCGGGGCAGCCGCCCCGGAAACGACGCCGTCACCTCCTGGAGACTGACCGTGTCCAAACCCAGCGAACGCCTCGCCGCCCTGAACCTCACGTTGCCCCCCGTCACCAAGCCGGTCGGAGCATATGTACCCGCCCTGCGGCACGGCGACCTGTTGTACCTCAGTGGGCAGATTCCCACACAGCAGGGTGCCGTCGTCTACACCGGACGTACCGGCGGTCCGGACGGCGTCGCACTCGAAAGAGCCCAAGCCGCCGCCCGCCTCTGCGCGCTCAATGCCATCGCGGTGGCCGCCGATGCGGCCGGCGGAATCGACCGCCTGGCGCGCGTCGTGAAGGTGGTCGTGTATGTCGCGTCGAACGCGGGCTTCACGGAGCAGCACAAGGTCGCCAACGGGGCCAGCGAGTTGCTGGCGGACGTATTCGGCGAGGCCGGGAAGCACGCCCGTGCCGCGGTAGGCGTGGCCGAACTGCCGCTCAACGCGACGGCCGAAGTGGACGTGACGTTTGCCGTAGCCGGTGCGTAACGTGGTTTATCCGGGCTGCGCTGCCGCGCCCCTGACCCGCACTACGCACCCGGGGTGCGCACGGTTTCGAGCCACGCTTTGGCCGCAGGCATGTCGCGGAACGGCCGCATGACGCAGAGCTCTTCGACAAGCATTTCCAGTATGCGCAGCACACCGTAGGCCACGTCGGACTCGACGACGACTGCGGTCGGGCTGAGGGGGTCGGCCTGGGCGAGATCGCGCAGGGCGCACACGATGGCGCACACGTCACCGGTGGAGAACTCCGGTGTCGTGGGGCATGCGTCGATGAGCCCGGCATGGCTCAGGACGCCCGTGCGGGCGTTCGTGGCCGTGTACGCGTTGCTGTCGCGCAGCGTGATCGGGCCCGCGGCCGCGGCGTAAGCGGTTAGTCGTCTTCCAGCGTAGGGGCGTGCTCGCGGCCCACCGCGGCCAGAAGCCCGGCCGCCAGGCCAAGAAACACGACGCCGGAGCCGCCGGCTGACACGAACGGCAGTGAGATGCCCTTAGTGGGCACGCTATTCGTGACGACGCCGATGTTGAAAGCGGCCTGCAGACAGATCGTGATCGTCAACCCCACAGCCAGCAGGCGTCCGAACGGGTCCTGCGCCCGCCGCGCGATCCGCCAGCCGCGCCAGACGAGCACGACGAACAGCAGGGCGATCACAATTCCGCCAGCCACTCCCAGCTCTTCGCAGATCGTCGCCAGGATGAAGTCGTTGTTGTCTTGCGGCAGGTAGCCGTATTTCTGCACGCCGGCCCCCAGCCCGCGTCCCCACCATCCGCCCGAGCCGATGGCCATCATCGCCTGGTTGATCTGGTAGCCTTCGCGCTGCGGGTCGGGCTGCTCGTTGAGCCAGGTCACGATGCGCTGAATCCGGTGCGGTTTGATGAGCACGAGCAGGGCGCCGGCCGCCGCACCGGGCAGAATCATCAGTCCCAGGTGCCAGACGCGCGCACCTGCGACGAGCAGCATCACCATCATCACGACGCCCATCAGCGCCGCGGTGCCGTAGTCCTCGATCGAAGTCAGGCCGATGATCACCCCCGCGCTCAGTGCGGCGGGCAGGAATCCCAGGAAGAAATAGCGCGGGTCGCCAAAGCGGGGCAGCTCGGCGGGGACCGCCAGCCGCCCGCGCGGGCGCGTCCCCGGCACATGCAGCTTGCCCGGCGCCGGCCCGCTGAAACCGGCGCCGCGCTGCCCCTGCGACAGGAAGGCGGCCAGCCAGATCACCAGCACAACCTTCGCGAGTTCCGAGGGCTGAAACCCGAAGCCGATGCCGGGAATGTAGATGGCCCGGCGCGCCCCGAGCACACTCCGCCCGATGCCCGGCACGAGGACCGCCACCAACAGTCCACACACGATGAGCACCAGCAGGGTCACGCGCCAGCCGTCGCGCGGCTGGTTCCACGCCAGCATGCGGTAGTCGACGTGCGCGGCCACCAGCATCGCCAGGAAGCCCGCCAGCACGAAAGCCGTCTGCTTCAGCGGGGACTCCCACCACTCCCGCCAACTGAACGGTGCGCCCTGCACGGTCACTGTCGCTGAGTAGACCATGGCCGCCCCGATGGTCATCAATACGCCGGCGACCAGCAGCACGACCGGGTCGTACAGCCGGCTGGACACCTGTAGCGTCGGAATGGCGTGGGTGTCACTCATCGTCGCGTCGTATTCACCTTCCGGACACACGCGCCAGCGCGGCTAGCGCAGCTTGATGGTGGCCAGGGCAAAGGCGGCAAACAGCGCCGCGAGGAGCCAGAAGCGCATGACGACCTGCGTCTCACTGAGGCCCGCGAGGTGGTAGTGGTGGTGGAGCGGCGCACAGCGGAACAGCCGCCGGCCGGTCGTCTTGTAGTGGAAAATCTGCAGCAAGACGGACACCGCCTCGATCACGAACACACCGCCGATAATGAACAGCATCGGCTCCTGGCGCGTGACGATCGCGACGTAACCCATCAGGCCGCCCAGCGGCAGGGCCCCGGTATCGCCCATGAAGACCTGGGCCGGATACGCGTTGTACCAGAGGAAACCGAGGCACGCCCCGACCACCGCCCCACAGAGCACGGCCAGTTCGTCCACGCCGTGAATGTGGTAGAATAGCAGGCGGTCCGCCAGTTCGGGGCTACCGACGACAATTGCCAGCACCATGAAGGCGAAAGCCGTCAGGACCATGCAGCCGCTGGCCAGGCCGTCCATGCCATCGGTCAGGTTGACGGCGTTGGACGTGCCGGCGATGACGATCAGCGCGATGACGGCGAACGCCGCGCTGCTGAGCGGGATCGGGTGCTTGTAGAACGGAATGCTGAGCACATTGTAGTTTGAGCTATACGGCACTTCCGGCAGATCGAAGCGGATCAGTTTCAGGTTGGTCTCGCCGACGCGGTAGATGAAGATCGCCAGCATCACCCCCAGCGCGATCTGGAAGACCAGTTTTTCCCACATGCGCAGGCCGTCGCGCGTCCCCGCGCGCCGGCCGGCCGTCAGCTTCAGCCAATCGTCGATGCCACCCAGCACGGCCAACCACGCCAGGCAAAACAGGCCCATGCGAATGTAGAAGCTGTATATGTCGGCGAGCAGCACGACGGTCAGGGCGATGGCCACGACGATCAGCACGCCCCCCATCGTCGGCGTGTTCTCCTTCGCGCGCATGGCGGCGTTGAGGGCCGCGTGATCGAACTCCGGCCGGTCGCCGATCTTCAGCCGTACGAGCGTGCGGATGACCAGCGGCCCCAGCGCCCAAACGACGAAGAAACTCAGCAGGACGGCGAGGGTGGCACGGAACAGCGGGCTGTCCGGCGCATAGCCGCGGCCCCCCCCCGCCATCAGTCGCTGATAAAAGAGATACAGCATCTTACTCGCCAGCGCGGGCCGCCAGGCGCTCGCGCAGGGGCCCGACCAACCGGTCCAATTCGACGGCCCGCGACGCCTTCAACAGAACGACGTCGCCGGCCCGCACCTTGCCGGCCAGCCGTTCCAGACACTCGTGCACATCCGTGCAGCGTTCCACGGTTGGACCAAACAGGGCGCCGTCCGCCAGCGCCGCGTGCATCGGGTCCGTGCCCGTTCCCACCAGAATAACGTGCTGCACGTTCGCCGTCCGCAGCCGCGCCGCCACCTTCTGGTGCAATTCCGCCGAGTGCCGCCCCAGCTCGCGCATCTCGCCGAACACGGCGATCCGCTGGCCGGGGCACGGCATTTGCTCAAGCGTGTCGATGGCCGCGGCGGCGCTCTGCGGGTTCGCATTGTACGCGTCGTTGATGATCGTGACGCCGCCGACCTCGGACATTTCGTTCCGCATCGGCGGGAGCACGAACGACTCCAGCCGGACGGCCGCCTCGGCGTAGTCGAACCCGAGGCGCCGCGCGATCGTCACGGCTCCGGCCGCGTTGACGGCGTTGTGTACGCCGGGCACACGCAGCCGGAAGGGGAACCGCGCGTTCAGCTCGAAACGCAGCCACGGCGCTGTGTAGTCCACGTCGGTCACGCGCACGTCCGCCGCCGGGTCGCGTCCGAAAGTGACCACGTGCGGCCCGCTCAGGGGCAAATGGGGCAGGATCTCGGGTGCGTCGCGATTGATCGCCGCGAAACCCGGCACGCGCAGGTGCTTCAGCACGGCGCTTTCCTCGGCCGCGACGCCGGTCACGCTGCCCAGGCCCTCCAGGTGTTCCTCGCCGATACAGGTGATGGCGACGAGGTCCGGCTGGGCGATGGCGCTCAGCGCCGCGATCTCGCCGGGCGCGTTGGTGCCGATCTCCACCACCAGGTACTCGTCGCCGGCCTCCGCCGACAGGAGCGTCAGCGGCACGCCGATCTCGTTGTTGAAGCTCTTCGGCGAGCAGCGCCCGCGCTGCCGCCCCCCCAGGATATGGTGGATCATCGCCTTGGTGGTGGTCTTGCCGTTGCTGCCCACGACGGCGATCACGTCCGCCGCCAGCATCTGCCGGTGCGCCGCCGCCAGCCGCGCCAGGGCCGCCACCGGCCGATCCACGGCGATCAGCACGCCCGGCCCGGGCACCTTGACGCCCGCGGCCGCAAGCTGCGCATGCACGTCCGGGACCTGATCCGCCGCGATGACCGCCGCCACGGCCCCGCGCCGCAGCGCCGCCGCCACATAGGCGTGCCCGTCAAAGTGCGGCCCGCGCAGCGCGAAGAACAGGTCGCTGGCGGTCACCGTACGCGAATCGGTGGATACGCCGCCCACACTCACCGTCGGCAACGCGCCGCACGGCCGGCCCGCCATTGCCCGCACCGCCTCGCTCAGCGTCAGCGTGATCACGGTCTAGGTATCTCCCGGCCAGAAGCGCTTGATCTCGGCCGCGGCCTGGATCGCCGCTTCCACGTCGTCAAAGTGAATCCGCCGCGTCCCGATGATCTGGTAGTCCTCGTGCCCCTTGCCGGCGATCAGGACGATATCGCCGGCCTCGGCCGCCGCCAGGGCCGCCGCGATTGCACGCGCGCGGTCCGGTTCTTCGTTCACACGTCGCCGCGCGTCCGCATCGAATCCCGTCAGCACCTGCGCAATGATGCTCAGCGGGTCCTCGGTGCGCGGATTGTCGCTGGTCACGAAGATCAGGTCACTGAATTCCGCGGCCACGCGCGCCATGCGCGGGCGTTTCGTCCGGTCGCGGTCGCCGCCGCAGCCAAAGACGGTGATGAGCCGCTTCCGCGCCAACGGCCGGAGCACGCTGAGCACATTCCGCAGCGAGTCATCGCTATGGGCGTAATCCACGAATACGTCGCAGGGCAGGCCGCACGGCACACGTTGCAGCCGCCCGGGCACGTGGCGCACCGCCGTCAGCCCCGCGGCGACGTCGTCCAGGCTCACGTCGAGCGCGCGGGCCAGGCCCGCCGCCGCCAGCGCGTTGTACACGTTATGCTTGCCGACCAGCGCGTTCTCCAGTTTCAGCTCACGCCCCTCGGTCCGCAACTGATACACCGTCCCTTCGCTCGTGCTGCCTAACAGCGTGGCGTGCAGGTCGGCCGGCCCGTCGATCCCATAGGTCACCACGCGGGCGCGGCAATCGCGGATCATGCGCGTGTAAGCCGGGTCATCGCGGTTCATGACGGCGACCGCCTGCTCATTCAGCCCGGCGAACAGCCGTGCCTTGGCGGCCGCGTAGTTCTCCATCGTCTTGTGATAGTCGAGGTGGTCGCCGGTCAGATTCGTGAACGCCGCCGCGGCGAAACGCAGCCCGTCGGTGCGCTGCTGATCGAGCGCGTGGCTCGAGGCCTCCATGACCGCGGCCGTCGCGCCGCGCTGCCGGGCCTCGTGGAGGTAGCCGGCCAACTCCAGCGCCCCCGGCGTCGTGTTCTGGGCCGGCACGTTCCGTCCGCACAGATCGTAATACACGGTGCCGAACAGGGCGCAGCGGATCCCGGCCGTCTGTAGAATGCCGCGCACCATAAACGCCGTGGTGCTCTTCCCGTTCGTCCCCGTTACCGCCGCCAAGCGTAGTCCACCGGCGCCGTCCGCCGCGAGCCCGTGCCAGCGCAGCGCCAGCGTCGCCAGCGCCTGCCGTACGTCGACCACGTTGATGACGATCGCCGGCGGTTGCGCCCCCAAGCCGGAGCCGACGATTACGCTCGCGCCCCGTGCCACCGCATCCGCCACGAATTTCCGCCCGTCCACGGTCGTGCCCGCGACGGCCACGAACAGCGACCCCGGCTGGACGTGCCGCGAGTCGTCGAACACGCCGGTCACCGTTCGGGTGCCGAGCTGCCGCAACTGCCCGGCTGGGAGCAATCCGGCCATCAACTCGCTCAACCTGCGCATGCCGCCCTCAATCTCCGCCAACACCGCCGGGATCCGCCGCCGGTTTCTGGTCGCGCACGTCCGCCCGCCCGGTCTTCCGGGTACCCGGTCCGGGCTTGCCGGCCGGCGCGGTCAGCTCCGCCGGCACCTGCATGTAGGCGAGTGTTTCGCCCAGGATTTCCTTGACGACCGGTGCCGCGATGACGCCGCCGTAGTACCCCGCCTTCGAGGGCTTGTAGAGCGAGCACAGGCACACCGCCCGCGGGCGGCTGGCCGGCGCTCCGCCAACAAACGACCCGACGTATTTCCCGGAGGCGTAGCCCTTGCCCTGGCCCTTCAAGACGGCCACCTGCGCTGTCCCGGTCTTGCCAAAGACCTGCCAGTCGTCCAGCTTGGCCAGCTTGCCCGTCCCGTCGCGCACCGTCTCCACCAGGGCCTGCAGCCGGAAGACCTCCGCCATCTGTTCGTCCAGCACGCGCCGCACGGCGATGGGCCGCGAGTAGTCCGCGAGCGTCTCGCCGTCGGGGCCGATGACGCCACGGATGATGCGCGGCCGCAGCAAGACGCCGCCGTTGCAGAACACGCTGAAGGCGGTGACGATCTGGATGGGCGTGACGGCGATTTCCTGGCCGATGGGCACAGACTGCGGGGAGAAAGAGGGGTTCCAGTTGGCGAAATCCTGCACCAGCCCGGTATGCTCGCCGGACAGACCAATGCCGGTGGGGTCGCCAAAGCCGAACAGCCGCACATAGCGGTACAGGCGCTCCATCCCGCAGCGTGCGCCGAGCAGGCCCATACCGATGTTGCTGGACTTGCTGATCACTTCGTGCAGGGCGAGCGCACCGTAGGGGTGCGTGTCGCGAATGGTGCGGCGACCGAAATCATGCACGGGCCCGTTGATCGAGAACACCTCGTCGATGCGGGTGACGCCCTCGTCCAGCGCACAGGAGGCGATGAACGGCTTGAACACGCTGCCCGGCTCGAAGGCGTCGGCGATCGCCCGGTTGCGCCAGGAGTTCTTCGCCTCCTCCTTCTGCCGCTCGGTCAGGTGGCCGAAATCCGCCGGCAACGGCACGGCCGGGTCGAAGTCGGGCATGTTCGCCATCGCGAGCACTTCACCCGTCTGCGGGTCGATGACGACCGCCGAGCCCCATTCGGCGCCGTACTTGTCGACCGCCTCGCGCAGCTTCGCCTGGGCCACATCCTGGATGAAGGCGTCAATCGTCAGTACGAGTGTGCAACCGTCAACGGCCGGCACGAACTCCTCCCCGCGCACGCGCCGCCGGCCGGCGTCGACCACGGCCGACCGTCGTCCGGGCGTACCGCTCAGCAGCGTGTCATACGTTTCCTCGATACCGGCCAGCCCCCGCAGGTCTTCGTGGGCATCCGGCGTCCCGGGATTGCGCACCGACGTCCCGGCGAAACCGATGACGTGCGGCGCGACGCGTCCCTGAGGGTACACGCGCACCACCTCGTACTCGACGCCGAAGCCCCGCAGGTTGCGATCCCGGATCAGCTTCTCAAAGATCGGCAGCTCGTCGTCGCGCACCCCGCGCTTGACGCGGACGAATTGTGGATGCGTCGGGTTGCGCAGCAAGCCTTCCAACTCCGCCGGCTTCATCCCCAGGATCGGGGCGACGCTGCAGGCGGCAAACCCGGGATCCGGCAGGTCCGACGGGTCGGCAAACACGGCCGGGCGGCGAATCGTGCCCGCCAACACGCGACCGCGCGTGTCGAGGATGGCGCCGCGCAGGGCGGGGATGGTGCGCTGGGCGGTTTGTTGGCGGGCGGCCTTGCGTCGCCACTCGTCACCCTGGGTGCGCTCGATGTACGCGAGCCGGGCGGCGCCGCCGCCGAGCAGCAGCGCCACGATCCCACAAACCACGGTCGCGGCTCGCATTCCAACCATACGTCAGGAACGCCCCCGGCGCGCCGGAGACGGCGGGGGTGGCGGCGCCGTCTCCTCCAGGTACTTGTCCACGGCTTCCTTCACCTGACGCCGCATCAACATGGGGTTGCGCAGCCGCGCCAGCTCCAGCTCGGCGTCGTGCAACTGCTGGCGAAACACCTCGGCCTGCCGTTCGCGCTGCGAGATCTCGTAGTGGAGCCGGGCCGTCTCCGCGCGCAGAATGACAACGCAGAGCATCACCAGGAGCCCGGCCACCAGCACCACGATCATCCGGAAAAGCGTCATGTCGCGCGCATCCCGGCTACGCCACGCTCTCCGGACACGCGGGCCGGCGGGCTAGCCCTGGGCGATCCGCATCGCGGGCGGCAGCTTGATCCGCACGCCTGGACGCAGATTGTTCGGGTCCAGCGCGCGGTTCAGCTTCACGATCTCCCGCCAGCGCCCGCCGTCCTCCAGAAAGCGCTGCGCGATCCGAACCAACGAATCGTTCGGCTGTATCGTATACCAACGCTCGCCTTCTGTCGCGACGGCCGCGGCGCCGCCGACTCCGGACGCGCCGGGCAGCAGCCCGTTCCCCCTCCCGGCCGCGAGCAGCGCCAGCGCCGTCGGCTCATCCGGGATCTGGAGCTGGTCCCCGACCTTCAGATGCCCATTCGTCGCGGCCACGGTCGGATTCAGCTCCACCAGCAGTTTCACCAGCCGCGGATCGCGCGACTCGAACACGCGCCGCGCGATTCTACTCAGCGTGTCGCCCTTGACGACCTGGTACGGCTTGAGGTCCGCTACGGCGCCACTGTCGGCGGCAGGCTCTGCCGCGACCACCGCCACGACCTCCGCCGCGGCGGACACCGGCAGCTCTCCTTCCGCCACGACCGGCCAAGTCGCTTCGGGCGCGACCGGCGTCTCGAGCGGCGGCAACACGAGCGGCGGGCGCTCACTGATCGTGCGCTCGGAGAGGGCGACCGTCAGCGGCCGTTCCGTGGCGCGGTTCCGTTCCGCCTCGCTGTCCAGCGGATTGCGGCGGGCGAACCGGCTGGTCCAGGCCTCCCGCGATTCGGCCGGCGGCAGAGCTCGCATCCAGTCACGTGTCGGGCGCGCCGCGCGCGGTGTCGCGTCCACGGCCACCAGGGGCGAGCGGACCTCCACCTGTCGCACATCCACTTGCTGCAACAGCCACGATCCGCCGCCGATGCAACCCAGGCAGATCATCATGGCCGCTTTGACGTTGAGCGCCACGGTCTACTCCTTGCGTGCGTCAGTCACGCTCCCAGCCGCCGCCCCACGCGCAGCTTCGCACTCCGGCTGCGCGGGTTGGCGACCCGTTCCTGCGGTTCCGCGATCACCGGACGGCGGGTCACCTCTTCCCAGGTCCCGGCCGCCTTCGCCGCCCGCAGGTACTCCTTGACGATGCCATCCTCGAGGCTGTGGAAGCTGATCACCGCCAGCTTCCCGCCGGGCCTCACGTGCGTGGCCGCGTGCCCCAGGAACTCCCGCAGGTTGTCGAGCTCGCGGTTCACCGCAATCCGCAGGGCCTGAAAGACCCGCGTAGCCGGGTGCGTCTTGCCCTGGCGCCCCTCACCAAGGGCCGCCGATTCCACAGCCCGCGCCAGTTGCAGGGTCGTCGTGATGCGGCCCTCATGGCGGACCTGGCAGATGCGCCGGGCGATCTTCCGACTCGCGCCCTCCTGCGCGTTGTAGTAGAAGATGTCCGCGAGCTCGGCTTCCGACAGCGAGTTCACCAGATCCAGCGCCTTGAGCTCCTGCTGCCGGTCGAAGCGCATGTCGAGCGGTCCGTCACGATCGAACGAAAAACCGCGCGCCGGATCGTCGATCTGCGCCGAGTTCACGCCGAGGTCGAGCAGCAGATGGTCCACATGCGTCAGGCCGGCGCGCGTCAGGAACGTGGGGAATTCGGCGTAGTTGCCGCAGAACAGCTCCACGCCGGTCACCGCAACGTCCGTGAGCCGCCGGCGGGCGGCACTGAGCATGGCTTCATCCAGGTCGATCCCCAAGTAGCGCCCGCCCGGAGCGATTAGCGGCCAAAGCGCCGCGGCGTGGCCCCCCAGACCCACCGTGCCGTCCAGGATGACCTGACCCGGGCGCGGCTCCAGCAACTGCACTACAGGTTCGACGAGGACCGGTCGATGCTCGCGGGGCAACTCACTCACGGCACCTGCTCATGCGCGCCCGGCGCGGGCGCGCGGCGAGAGGAACGACCGACATGACATCCCCACCGGGGCCCCAGTGCTTCCACTCACTGCGGCTTGGCGAAGATCAAAAGGGCCGCCGCTACCGTCCTTGGCTCGCGGCTGGCCAACCCGGGCAGCCCTGCGCTGCCGCCCGAGAGAAGGCGATCGCATCCGTGCTCCTGCCAGTCCCGCATACCCACGTCGGGACTCGCTCGCCTTCCGAGCTGTTCCATTGGGGGTTGCGGCGGCGGCAACGATGTCCACACGCCGCCGCAACCCGCCCTCGCGAAGAAACCCAACCGATATTCACTGCGCCCCGGTCGGCTCCGCCGCCGGCCGCAGCGCCGCCGCTTCCGCGGCCGGCGCGAGCGCTTTCATTTCCTGAACCGCCTTGGCTCGCTGCTCCGGATACGCGGGCCACATCCCGCTCTCGAAAGCCTCGAAGTCCTGGCGGCTCCATAGCTCCAAGTGATCGCGCACCGCGATCAACACCACGTCCTTGTCGAGCCCCGCCCGCTTCAGCAGTCGCTCCGGAATCAGAATCCGGCCTTGGCTGTCGGAGTCGAGCAGCGCACTCTGCGACGACTCGAACTGCCGGTACGCGTAGGCGTCATCCGACAGGGCATCGTCGGCCGGCAGGTCGGCTCGCAAGCGCTCGTAGTACTTCTCGGCGTACAGCGCTAACGTGCCCTTCCGTCGCCCGGGCAGCACGTAGAAGGACTGCCCGTCACGCTCGTCACTGAGCTTGCGGCGTATGGCGAAGGGGATCGACAGGCGGTTCTTGGCGTCGATCGAAAGCTCATAGGTTCCGGACAGGAACATGTGACCGCCGTCAGTCGCCCCACTTCTCGCCACTTACTTGCCGTCTGCAGGGAAATAATACCACCGGGCCCCACGAATGCAACCACGATTGCTGGATTCGGCGCGAGTTTTTGCGAGTTTTTTCGGTCTCACGCAGGGCTCCACGAGCACCGCGACGTCCGCAGCGCGCGGCGCGGGAGAGCCGTACCCAACGGATGGGATCACACCCCCTGCACCACCACTACTGCATGATTTGGTGCCACAAACGGGCCGGATCGGGCGTCGAACCTATCGACGAGTCTGCGATGGACGTGAGTGCCAACACGTGGGCGACGATTTGCTCGGCACGGCGAGTCGCCGGCCGAGCCGCGCGCGTCCCGCGCGGCGCGACCAAGCGACAACCCCCACCAACGGAGGAGCTTGCGGTCAGTGGTGCCTACAGCGCCGGCAATCCTGGGCACCCCACCGGCACGATGGCCGCAGCCTCCATCTCCACGAGCCACCCCGGCCGGCAGATAGGCGCCGCCAGGACCGCCACCGGTACCGAGCCGCATAGTCCCCGGACGCGTTCCGTCACGGATACCAGATCCGCCGGGTCGCGGACGTAGGCCACCAGGGTCGCCAGGTCTCCAAACCCGGCACCGGCCGCCTTTAGCAGTGCCGCGACGATCGTGAGCGTCCTCTCCACCTGTCGGGCCACGTCGCCGGCATGCACAACCTGGCCAGCGGGATCGATGCTCGCCGTTCCCGAGATCATAATGTGCCGTCGGTCGCCGTAGTCGATCGCCACGCCGCGCTCGAACGTGACACCGTACACATGCGTGGGCCCCAGATACTCCGGCGCCCGCAGGTAGGTGATCTGCTCCGGACGTATGCCCCGCACGGCATAGGCATCGAGCGTGAGCAGCGTGGCCGGGTCGGCGGCTCGCCCTTCAATGCCGGTGCTCGCCACGAAGTGCGTCTGTGGGGTCAGGCCCTGCTCGGCGAAGAACTCGCGCCGCGCGGCAACGACCCCGCTGTAGTGCGTGTCGATATCGCGGACGAACAGCCATGTGCGTAACACGTTGTGCAGCCACGACATGCGCTGCATCCGCAGCATCTCGTCGTAGTGGGCCAGGGCGGCACGCGTCTGCTCGTAGGCCGTCGCACCGCTGGAACGGAGCCCCGTCATCCAGTGGTGTTCGACCGCGCCGTGCTGCCACACCAGCGCCTCTCCCTCCCGGCGCCTGCGGAGCGTGCCGGCAGCGTCGCTGACATGGTAGGCCCACAGGACGACCCGGGCGGGCGGCTGCGGTGGCATGCCCACCCACGACACCGCACACGGCTCGGCCTGTCCTTTGCGCTGCGCCAGCGGACACGCAGCCAGTGCTGCGGTCTGATTCGCCAAGTCACTGCAGAAGAAGCGCCGCACAATGGTGGTGTCCGGACCGGGCCCGGCCGCCGCGAGGGCATCGGCGTAGGCCTGACGGAGCCACTGCAACTGCGTCGCGATGTCCCCGCAGGCCAGCGGCCGCAAGATCAAGTGGTGCTCGTGTACCCCGCCTGCATCAGAGAACGCCGCGCGCTGCACCTCGACGGGAACCGCCGCAGAAACATGGCTCAGATGCTGCATGCGTTTTCCGAATCACTTGGCCAGCGCCGCCACAGGGTGAGGCGCGGCTTGCCAAAACAACGACCGCCGCACGACGCAGTTATGGGGCCACAATCTCGATTGGCACAGCCGGCAGGTAACCGACCGGCTGCCCCCGCGCAGCGGGTTTGGGCTGCGCCCCGGCCGCCGGTTTGCCGGGGCCGGAGTAAGCTTCAATGATCAAGTTGTCTTGCAGGCCGACCTGCGCCTTGTTCTGGTCCGCCCGCAACAGCACGGTGATACCACTCCCAACTTCGCTCACCGACGCGAGCGTCACGCCAGGCGGCGGATCGCTCAGTACGAGTTCCAGGTCGCGCAGCCACGCCCGCGCCGGGGTCTGCCAGTGTATCTCCGCCGTACCGCCCAGCGGGATCCGCACCGGCCCGTTCTCCGCCAGCGTGACCTGGGGTGGCGGCTTGCCCCCCAGCACCTGCACCAGAAACTCCTGCGCGGGCACCAGATGGTGATAGCTGAAGGCCTGGGTGCGGTCGTCCGCCGGGATGACGGGACGTGCCAGCGTATGCCCCGCGATCGTCGCGCGGCCCTCCAATTGCAGCGCTACCGGGTGCTCCGGTCGCTCGCGTGGCGCTGCCAGAGTCACGCGCACGCGGTCCTGCCCGCGCGGGAGGCGCGCCCCCTGCAGCACGAATCCGTCCGGTGGCTTGACGAGCGCCAGTTCGATCTCGCCGTCGTAACCGTCCTTCCGCAGGACATGCACATCCAGCGGGACGATCCGGCCCGCCGCCACGCTGAGGGAGGACGGCGCCAGCCGCAGCTCGAAGTCCGGCCGCGGATTACTAAGCCGCAGACGATAGGCGTATTCCTCACCGCCATGCTGCTGCGCGTCCGCAATGGAGACGTAGTAGGCCCCGTTAGCGGGGAGCTTCACGGACAAGTACGAGTCGGCGTTGTGGGTGAGCAGTCCGGTGGCCGGCGTGTCGGTGTCGTCGTTCCACGCCAGTACCTTGCCCTTGGCGTCGCCGATGCTCAGGCGCGAGTCGAGCGGCGAGTTCAGCCGGCGCGCCAGGACTTCCGCGACGAGGGTTTCCCCAGCGCGCCCGACGATTTCGTATACATCGACGTCTTCGGGGTCGTCACTGTGACCGTTGATGACGCGCGGCAGAGAAACCCGCTGGGCATGCTCACGGTCGTTGTTCGGCTCCGTTTCCAGGAACGGCGGCAACCCGTCCACGGCGTACAGGAACTCGTTCGAACGCCACTTGCCGCGCTGCAGCGACGTGCTGCGAATACCCTCGAACCCCGCCGGTGTGTCGAGCTGGAAACGCTCGCGCGGCAGGTTCCAGCCGCGCACGGCGGTAACGGCCGTATTGCCGCTGCGTCCACCGAGCGGGAAGATCTGCGTCACGAAGGGCAGTTCGCTCACGGAGGCACGGTACACGAAGTCCTCGCGTCCGCGGTAGAGCGCGTCGTTGATGCGCAGCACATATTCCCCGTCTGCCGGCACTTCGTAGAGCAAGATCGGATCGGGGTTAAACCGAAAGTCGTCGACGTACGCAAGCTCCTGGTTCTGCGTGTCGCACAGCGCCACGGTGGCTTGAAACCAGCCCGGCACCGCATCCGCCAGATACGGAACCAGCCGCCGCGCCTGGAGGTCAATCACCAGCCGCTGGCCCTGCTTGGCCTGGAAGCGGAACTTATCCACGTCGCCTGGCATGATCTGGCCATTGAGCACAAACGGCGGGGTGGGCGTCGGCGGCGTGCTCTCCCCCACCATCGGCTCCTGCTCGGTGATCTCCGGCAGCCCGCCGACGTGGAAGCGCAGCGGGTTCGTCAGCCCGTTGGGCCCGCCCAGGCGCAGTTCGCGTTCCCCCATCGGGGCATCGGCAGCGATGGTAATCTCGAGCAGGGCCGCCTGTGCCAACTGCGGGTTCGTCTGACTCCTGTCCCGGTAACGCTGCGCGGTCAAGTAGTACTCGAGCTCGCGCAGGCACAGGGTCGCGACGTCGATCTCCGGGGGGTCGCTCGGCTTGGAGGCCGGCTGGCTGGCCGGCTTGCTCGCCGGCTTGCTCGCCGTACCGTCCTTGGGCCGGGCCGGCACAGACGCTGGACGGCCGCGCCCCTTGGCACCCGGTTTCATCGATGTCGCGTCCGCCTGCGGGTCCTGGCGCAGCGCCAGGAGCCGCTCACGCGCCGCCTGCATCTGCTCGCGCTCGAACTGGCGGATGTTCACGATGTGCCGGATCAGCGTCGCCTGCACGCCAGCGCCCGTCACGTAGACCTCGTCGGCGCCGCGGAGCTGCTGCCCCGCCACGACCACGTGGAAGGTCGTCCCCTGCCTGCCGCCCGCCGGAAACACGTACCCCAGTTGCGGCCCACGGATCGTGGGGGCCGCCTGCACGACGGCCACCAGGGCAAGCCCAGCCAGCCAAGCACGCGCCCAGCGCCGTGACCTCGTTCCCGGGGCGCTCACATGATCTCCTTGAGCCGGCCGCCGTCCTTCGCCCCCTCTTCCGCCGCGGGCGTCACGCGGACCTCCAGCCCGGCGGGATGCGGCAACAATCCCTCGGGATCGATCCCCAGCAGCGTGTACATGCTGCCGATCATGTCGTGCGGATACACCGGCCGCTGCGCGACGCGCTCACCCCGCGCGTCGGACGCCCCCACGACCTGCCCGCCTTTGAAGCCGCCGCCGGCCACGAGCGCGGAGAAGCACTCGCCATAGTGCCCGCGGCCGCCGTTCCAGGGCGCTTCCCACTGCACGCGCGGCGTCCGGCCGAACTCGCCACAGCACCACACGATCGTGCTGTCGAGCAACCCGCGTTCCTTCAACTCGCCCAGCAGCGTCGCCAAGCCGCGGTCCAGCTCCGGCAGCTTGCGCTTCATGATCTCGAAGTGCTGCTTGTGCGTATCCCAGCCGCGATAGTTGATGGCGATGAACTTCACGCCCTGCTCGACGAGGCGCCGGGCGACCAGGCACGACTGTCCGAAGGTGTTCTTCCCGTACTGCTCGCGGATCGCGTCCGCCTCGGATCCCAGATCGAAGAGCTTGGCCGTGTCGCCCAGGATCAGGTCGTAGGCGGCTTCCTCGCACTGGTCGAGCTTCTGTAACGTCGGGTCGTCGGGCAGCGTCTGGCCGAGCGTGTCCAGGTCGTGCAGCAACGTCCGTCGCGCGCGCTGCCGCTCATCGCTGATTCCTTCGGCCACGATGCCCTCGACGGCGAAGCGCGGCCGGGCCGGGTCGCCGCCCGTGGCGAAGGGCTTGTAGCGCGAGCCCAGGAAGCCGGCTTCCGAGAAGCGTCCCAGGGGCGACGTCAGCACAATGTACGGTGGCACCTTGCCCGTATAGCCGTGATCGTAGCCTTTGAAGCAGGACACGACCGCGCCGATGCAGGGGTAGACCAGCCGCTCGCCGGGTTTGCGCCCGGTCTGCACCATGTAGGCCGCCGTTTCGTGTCCGTTGTTGCCGTGCGTCATGCTGCGGATCAGGGTGTACAGGTCGGCGCGCTGCGCGAGCAGGGGCAGGAGTTCGCTGACCTGGATGCCCTTCACGTTCGTCGCCAGCGGCTTGTTGAGCGGCCCGCAGTAGTCCGCGCCCGCCCCCGGCTTGGGGTCGAACGTATCCAGATGACACGCCCCGCCCCACAGCCAGATTTGGATGACGGCCTGCGCCTTCGCCTGCAGCGGGCGCGGCGCCGGCTTGGTGGTCGGTTTCGTCGTCGACCTGACGGTTGGCTTGGTGGTCGCTGGCGGTGCGGTGCCCGCCCAGACCTGCAGCCCGGCCGGCGTGGTGAAAGCCAGCCCCGCCATGCCCGCCAGACCGCGCTGCAGCACAGCCCGCCGCGTCAGTTTGTCCCAGGGGTCGCGCACGGCCGGTACCTCCTAATGCCGGTACAAGAACTCCTTGGAGTTGATCAGCGCCCACGCCAAGTCGGTAGCCGCCTCGCGCGACACCTTCCCCCCCGGGAAATACGCCGTCGCGTGCTCCAGTTCCTCGTCGGTCGGGTAGCGTGCGAGCAGGATCAGGTACGTTTCGCGGATGATCTTCTTGCGATCACCGCGGGCGTTATCAAAGGCCTTGCGCAGGCGCCCGCTGCGCTCGATCTTCTTCTGCACATCCGTCGAGTTCAGCAGGTGCAGCCGCTGCGTGTCGTTCGGCAGATTGTTGCGCTCGGACTCGAGCCCCGTGTCACGGGCCGGCCGCCCGAACATTTCCAGAAACGGGCTGGTGATGCTGCCGTCCGCCAGCTCGATCGAACGCTCGTCTTCGGGAATGTACGTCGTCGGCTCCGGGATCATGCTCGTGTAGCGCTCACCGGTCCCACCGATCCAGGACAGGGCGTCCGCGAGCACCTCTGCCTCCAGCCGCCGCACCGGATAGAACGCGAACAGCCGCTCCGCGTCGGGGTCGTCGCTCTGTGGCACGGCCGACTGCTGGTAGATGCGGGAGAGCAGGATCAGCCGGAAGAGCAGCCGCAGGTCGTACGCGCTGTAGACGAGCCGTTCTTCGAGATATTGCAGCAGTTCGGGATTCGCAGGCGGATTGTCCGGGCGAATGTCATCCGGCTCGTGGATGATGCCGCGGCCGAGGAGCCACGACCACACGCGATTCGCGATGTTGCGCGTGAAGTAGGGGTTCTCCGGGGTGAGCAGCCATTGCGCGAACGCCCGCCGCGGGTCGCGGTCCGGCGAGAGCTGCACGGTCGTGCCGTCCGGCAGCACCGCGTCCAGCGCGGTCATCTGGCGCGGCTGCCACAGCACGATCTCCTCTTTCCACTCGGTCGTCTTTTTGTACCCGACCTGCGAGAAGAACACCGCCAGGGCAGCGCGCCGCTCTGGCGGCCACTTGTCCAGCCGCACGCCCATGAACGTCAGCGCGACGGCTCCCGCGAGGTCGGCCGGCTCGCGTCCTTGCACGGCACGAAAGAAATTCACCGCGGGCTCGCGAAAGTTGCTCCCGCTCGACGTCAGCAGGGCCCGCGCAAACCGGTCGTACGGCCAGTTCTCGCGCAGCGTCATCAGAATCCAGCGGTGGTAAGCCTGCACGGCGTTCGGCCAGAGGTTGATGGGGAACTCAGCCTTCACCCGCAGCAGGTCGCACCATTTCAGAGCCCAATACTCTGCAAACTCCGGCCGCGCCAGCAGGGCGTCCACCAGGATTTCGCGTTTGTCCGGCCGCGGGTCGTCCAGGAAACCGCGCACCTCCCCCGGCTCCGGCAGAGTCCCGATGACGT
Organism: uncultured Planctomycetales bacterium; assembly: GCA_964523405.1. Classification (GTDB taxonomy): domain Bacteria; phylum Planctomycetota; class Phycisphaerae; order UBA1845; family Fen-1342; genus CAZGAQ01. The sequence continues at coordinate 46,361 of CAZGAQ010000029.1, read as the reverse complement.
CCAGGAACACGCGCCGCACAAAGACTTCGTCCGAGCACAGGTGGGCCGGAGCCAAACCCCGTTCCCGCAGCGGCGCTTGCGCCAGCTCGTCCAGCCGCGCGGAAGCGGCCGGGCGCGTGGTCACGGCCGTGTCGTCGGTTTCGTAGGGGGCCCGCGGCGGGGCCGCCGCCACGCAGGTGGCCAGGCCGCCCAGCGGCAGGACCAGCCACAGCATCCGGGCGTGTCGAATCACGGCCTACCTCAACCCGTCGAGTGCGCCGGGCTCCGCCCATCCGCAGGACGAACCCCGGGGCACGCAGCGCAGACTCACCCCGATAGCATAACGCGCCGGGGGCGGGAGTAATGCAACGAAGTGCGGCGGGCGGAGGTAGCGGCGGTCCGCGATCAACCGGCCGAACAGGCCGTCACGGCAAGCCCCCCGGCGCCGGAAAGGAGGGAGGGCAGCGCCGTCAGAGAGCGTGACGGCGCTGCCCAGGGCACATGAAACTGGATTCGTTGCGACTAGAACTCGCTCAACTGACCTTCTCCGCTCGGCGTCACCTCGGAACTGACTGGTTTGGCCGCGCCACCCGGCTTCTTAAGCCGCGGCACGACCATGTTCTTGACGCTCTTCGCCGGCCGCGTCGCGGCGGCCACCGGGGCGCTGTCCGCACTGGCGTCACTGCTGCCGCCTTTCACGAGCGCGGCCAACTCGGCTACGACCGCGTTCACCGTCACGGCCTGGCTGGACAGCTCTTCGGCGGCGGAAGCCGACTCTTCCGCGCCGGCCGCGTTCGACTGCGTGATCTTGTCCATCTGCGAGACAGCGGTGTTCACCTGATCCACGCCCTGCGCCTGCTCCTCGCTCGCGCGGGCGATCCCGTTGATCAGCTCGGACACCTTGGTGACCTCGGAGACGATGCCGCTGAGGGCCTTGCCCACGTCGGTCGCGATGTCGGCGCCCTGCTTGGCCCGCTGCACCGAGCCTTCGATCAGGTTCGTCGTATCCTTGGCGGCCGTGGCACAGCGCTGAGCCAGGTTGCGGACTTCCTCGGCCACCACGGCGAAGCCCTTGCCGTGCTCGCCGGCTCGGGCGGCCTCGACGGCGGCATTGAGCGCGAGCAGGTTGGTCTGGAAGGCGATCTCCTCGATGACCTTGATGATCTTGCTGATCTGACCCGACGATTCGTTGATCGCGGTCATGGCATCGTTGAGCTGGGTCATCGTCTTGTCGCCCGCTTCGGCGGCCCGACGGGCTTCCTCGGCGCTCTCGCGTGCCTGCTTGGCGTTCTCGGCGCTGGTTCGCGTCATGGCGGCCATCTGTTCGAGGGCGCTGGAGGTTTCCTCCAGGGACGAAGCCTGCTCGCTGGCGCCTTCGGCGAGGCTCTGGGCCGAATTGGAGACCTGGCCCGACGCCTCGGAGACCTGCGTGGCCCCTTCCGTGAGGCCGGCGATGATGCGGCCGATCGGCTTGGTGATGCCGCGCGTGATGAACACGCCCAGCAGCACGCCCACGACCGCCGCCACGCCGAGGCCGATCGTCATGACCAGCGAAGCGGTGGACAGCAAGGACACGGAGGTGGCAGCAACGCGGTTGGTGTCATCGATGCCGCTCTGCGACATGGCCGCAGCCTTTTCGAGCACGCCCGTGGCGGCCGCACCGCGCTTCTTGCCGATCTCATCGCGGGCCTGCCAGTCGGTGATCAGGGTGGCCAGCGTCGCGCGGTAGGTCTGCCCGTCGGTGCGCATCTGCTCGATGCTCTTGAGTTGGGCGTCGTCCCGGGTCAGCGCTTTGAGCTGTTCCAGCTTCTGATCGATGGTCTCGAAGTTCTTGATGGCCTCATCGAAGCAGCTGGTCTGCCGCAGGGCCATGCCCTTCCAGAACGCCACGCGCGTGGCGCTGAGCACGTTGGTCAGATCCACCATCAGCGTGACCTGCTCCAGGCTCTGTTTCGCGTGCGCGGCATCCGCGTCGGCCCCGGAGCCCTTCTGCAGCTCCTCCAGCTCGCGATTCAGGAAGTCCTGGCAGCCCTTCACGTAGCGGCCGGCGATCTCGATGAGAGTGGCGCGGCCCTTGTCGATCGCGTCCATCTTGGCGCAGGTCTGGCCGAGCAGATTCTCGTACTCCTCGATCTGCGCCGTGCCCGTCTGCACCTGCTCCTTGAGCGCGTTCAGATGGGGGGAACGGGCCGCGAGCTGCGCGGCGTCATCGAGGGCCTTCTTCGTGTCGGCCAGGTACTTCTTGCCGTCGTTCAGGAAGCCGGCTTCACTGGTGTACATGTAGCCGCGCAGGTTGTACATCGTCTGCAGGGCGCCGCCCTGCACGGCATTGGCGATGCCCACCTCCGGCATGTACTCGCGGGCCAGCACGGTGGACTGCCCCTCGACGCTCTTCATGTTCCAGACCGACAAACCACCCAGCACGACCGCGATCGCGATCAGAGCACCAAAGCCACTGCCGATCTTCAAAGACAGGCTCATCCTCTTGAACATCGCATGCTCCTCATTCGTGCGGCGCGCGGCCCGCGGCCCAGAGGCGGCACGACGCCCGTGCCACCGGCCCGCTACTGCGCACGCCCGGTCCACCGTCCAACGTGAGGCGGTGGCGGTGCGCCGCGCTCTCGTCTCAACCCGGCGACTGGGGTCCGGCCCCAGCTTCACCCCTTGCATCGACCAAGCGGCCCCCGCTGCGCATGGTCTGCACAGATCAATCCAGCGGCGCGCACGTAAAATGGAGACATCCTGGAGCCGAGTTTCCCCTCCTCTTCCGCCGCACCCCGGCCGCATCAGGCCTCGACCAGCCCCTCGCGGATGGCGAAACGCGCCAGGTCGATGCGATTGTGGATGTCGAGCTTGGCCATCACGCGCGTGCAGTGGTTGTGCACGGTGGCGAGGCTGACGTGCAGCCGCGCCGCCGTCTCCTTTTCGGACAGGCCCTGAGCCACGTACCGCAGCACCTCCCGCTCCCGCGCCGTCAGGGTCGCCCCGCGCGGCTGGCGCGTCCGCGTCAGCCGTAGTCCCTGCTCGCCGACGATCAACCGGCTGCGCACACTGGGCGAGAGATAGCTGCGCCCCGCCGCCACGTCGCGCAAGGCGCGCACCAGCGTCTCCGGCGCCTCAGCCTTGGCGACGTAACCGGCCGCCCCGGCCGCCAGAGCCTGCTCAATGTGGGTGTCGCTCCAGAACCCGCTGAGAAACACGATCTGCGTACACGCGCAACGCGCTCGGATGCACCGCGCCGCCTCGAAGCTGTTGAGCCCCTCCATCTCGATGTCAAGAACGACAATGTGCGGCTGGTGCTGCAAGGCCGCGGCGCACGCCTGCTCGCCGTTCGCCGCGGTGTCCACGACGACGAAGTCCGGTTCGCGGCCGAGGCGGTCTGCCAGCGCCTGCCGGAGCATGGCGTGGTCGTCTGCCAGCAGCAGTCGAATGGGCCCGCTCATCGCGCGCACTCCGCCGGGGCCGCGTGGGCGAGCAATTCGGCAACCAGCAGGCTCAGCTCGCGCATCAGGAACGGTTTGCGCAGCAGGTGCGTGTGCTGGTCGGGTCGCGCCGCCACACTGGCCTCCACGCTGCCCGTCAGCAGCAAGGCCGGCGTGTGGTCCCCGTGCCCGCGGATCACCCGTAGGCACTCCAGCCCGTCTGCTTTGGGCAGGTCCACGTCCAGCACCAGCAGCCGCACCTGCGGACCGTGGGCGGCCCACGCCTGCAGCAGCGCGTGGCCGTCCGCACACGGCACCACGCGATAGCCCAGGTCGCTCAACTCCGAGACGAACAGGCGCCGCAGCTGCTCGTAATCCTCGGCGACCAACAGCAGTTCGCCCTGCCCGCGCGGGACCGCGCGCTCGTCCGCTACCTCATTCCCGCACAGGCCGCGCGCCGGCGGAAAGACCAGCGTGAACCGTGTGCCAGCCCCGGGGGTGGATTGCACTTCGATGTGGCCGCCGTGTTCGGTCATGATTCCGTGGACGATCGCCAGGCCCAGGCCCGTGCCCTGGCCGCGTGCCTTGGTCGTGAAGAATGGCTCGAAGATGTGGTGTGCCGTTTCCGGCGACATGCCCACGCCCGTGTCCTGGACACCGACATACGGGCAAGCCGGCCCCAGTTCGGGATGGTCGCGCCGCCCCAGCGTCACCCGCAGGGCGCCCCCGTGCGGCATCGCGTCGCGCGCGTTGACCGCCAGGTTGATCAGCACCTGCTGCAACTGCGTCGCATCTCCGTCCACGGCGAGCGGCGTCCCCGGCTCCGCAACGACGGTGCATTCGACCGCCGCCGGGATGAGGCGTTTCAGCAGCTTCATGGCGCGCCCGACCACGTCGGCGAGGTCAATCGCGCGCTTCTCCGGCGGCAAATGGTGGCTGAAGGTCAGCAGCGCACGGGTCACGCCCTTGGCCTGCTCCGCCGCTTCAGCAATCGCCTGCAACCCCTCTTCGCGCCCGCCATGGCGGCGGAGCTCGGTGCGCAGCAGGTCGACACTGCCCATGATGACCGTCAGCAGGTTGTTGAAATCGTGTGCCACGCCGCCCGCCAGTTGCCCGATCGCCTCCATCTTCTGTGCCTGGTGCAGTTGCCGCTGCAGGTGCGCCTGCTCGGCTTCCGCCCGCTGGCGCTCAGACACGTCCTGCAGCACGCCCAGCATGCGCACCACCCGACCCGTCTCATCGCGCAGGAACGTGCCCTCCTCACGGACCGGCATGAACGTGCCATCGGCCCGCCGGAAGCGATACTCGCAGACGTAGTTGCGCCGCCTCCGCCGCGCCGCGTCGAGCAGGGCGAGCACGCGCTCCCGGTCCTCCGGGTGCAGCCGCGCCGCCCAATCCGCCGCTCCGTGCGAACTGAGTTCGGCCAGCGTGTAGCCCGTGATGGCCTGCACCCGCCCGCACCAATCCACCCGGTCGCTGGCGAGGTCCCATTCGTAGATGAGCTGCCCGGTGAAGTCCGCCACGCGCCGGAAGCGCTCCTCGCTGCGCCGCAGCGCCGCCTCGGCGGCCTTCAGTTCCGAGATGTCGACACCGAAGCCCACCAGGCGGAGCGGCACACCCGCCTCGCTCTGCTCAACAATGCCGGCGTGCACGGAGACCCAGCTCCAGGTGCCGTCCTTGCGGCGGACGCGGTGCTCGGAGGAATACACGGCCGTCTCCCCGCGCAGGTGAGCCTCGTAAGCCGCGCGCGCGGCGGTCCGATCCTCGGGGTGCACCAGGCCCCGCAGTTCCTCGAGAGTCCGGGGCCATTCGTCCGGGGCGTAGCCCAGGGCCGTCGGAAGTCGCCCCGACAGCGCGAGCCGCCCGGTTGGCAGATGTACGTCCCAGACGCAGGCGCCCGTGACCTCCAGCGCCATGTCCAGGCGTTGTTCGCTCGCGCGCAGCGTGGCCTCCGCGCGCTTGCGTTCACTGATGTCGGTAATGACGACGACGACCCCCGCGGACCGGTCGCCCGGCGCCAGCGGCGCCACGCTGAGCAGCGCCGGGAACTCGTGCCCGTCCGCGCGGCGCAGGGACACTTCCGCCATGCCGCAGCCAGATTCATCCAGCGTCGCGTACGCGGTACGCCCGGCGTGCTCGTAGTCCTTCTCGGTGGCATACAGCACGCGCGATTTTTGCCCCACCAGCGCGGCGCGCGGCAACCCAAACATCCGCACGGTGCCCTCATTGACGAGGCGCAACGTCCGGTCGGGCCCGAGCACGCAGATGGCCTGCGGCACCGACCGGAAGATGCTCCGCAGCATCGCCTCGCCGGGGCTCATCCGTCACCTTGCCTCCGCCCGTCGGGCGGCCGCGAGCTCGCAGAGACTCCCGGCCGACACGCGCCCGTCGCGCGCTGCACAACAGCAAGGCCGGCCCCCGCGCGCTGCCGTCGCGAGCCTGGTCGCATCCGGCCCCCCCACCGGTTGCGGCCGTTTGCGCTCAGTCTCCAAGCCACGTACAGCATGCTCCACCGGTCCTCCGCACGTCGGCCGTGCGGCCCCGGAATGCGAGCCCCGCGCCTGTCCCCGCAAGCGTCCGGCATGCGGGCGGCGTACTACACCAGTCTTTCTGAATCACGGGCTTGCGAGCGCGGGTCGTCCGCTCGACCGCGCCACAAGCATGCTCCACTGCTGCGACAGCCGCCGGCATATCGAGATGTTCCGCCGGCACCGTCCAAGGCACCCTATCGGCAGGTTCGCTGTAGCGCCCTTCACGACGGTCAGGTACACGGTTTTGCCCGGCAGTGGCTGCCATTCTTATCGGCCAAACGCGCTCCCGGCCTAGCCCGCACGGTGATGCAAGCGGTACCAATGGGAAAGAAATCGGCCCGGTGAGGCCACGGCGCGGGCAGCGTCTGTGGCGTCGCACCGTCATCGCCTTTGGAGGGTGGGAACGCATGCACCCGGCGCGCCCATGATCGGCTCCGCCCTGCGCGGCAGGTTTGCCCGCTCCGTGTACACAGCGATTCCGCGCGAAAAGTGACCGGGCCTGAGCCGCCCCACCGTGATGCGCACTTCCGCCGACAGGCGAAGCCAGAACTGGTGCATGCGCGTCGTCGGCCAAGCTGCCGGCACGGGTGCGTGGAACTGCCGTTCGCGCCACGACTGTGACCCGACATGGCGCCGTCCCGCCGCGATGTAAAGGTGCGCAAAGCTGTCCGACATTTTCTTACAATTGCGCGGAGCGCGCCAAGCGGCCCTTCACCTCGCGTTCAGATTACCTTGGTCAGCATAGGAGACGAAGCCGTGACAGGCGCCGGTGGCCGGCGTATCTTGGCGTGCTGCCGGAGCGCACTCGCCGCGTGGGGCGCGCCGGCGGCGCCGGGGATCCGCGCGGAGGCGCGGTCCCGCAGCGCGGCCCGTTCGCCGTCGCGGCGCCGGCGGAATCTCTTGCCAGGAGTATGCGTGTGAAACACCGTCGAAGCCAACGAGCTCTCACCACACTGGGGACTCTCGCGCTCGCCTGTGCGGCCCTGTTCGCGCTGGGCGGCTGCCCCGTCGACAAGAACGATGTCATCACCGCGACGGTACAGGCGGCGCTCGATGCGGCCTCCAAGTCCTTCGTAGACTCGCTCTCCGCCTACCTGGCCAGCCAGTGATGAACGGTTGGACTCCCCGTCCCGCGGACGACCTGCGGCGCGCCGGGCTACCCGGTGCCCGGAATTCACCAGGTGCGACGCCATGACCCTTGCTCCGCTCGCGCGGTCGATCCTCGTGTGGACCAGCGCCCTCATGCCGTTGCTGGGCGCGGCCGGCTGCATGCCCGCCACGTACCGCCGGCAGGCGGACCGCGCGGCCTACGACATCCTGGCCAAGAAACAGGTCGAAGCGCTCGGCCGCACCGAACCGTTTACGATCGAGACGCCCGCCCAGACGCTGCGTCGCCGGCTGATGCTCGCGCAGCAGTTGCCGCACTCGACGCCCGCCGCGCTGAGCACGCGCGACATGCAGCCGATCCCGCAGTGGCCGGACAAGGATTACCTGCGTGCCGGGGATGCGAACGACCCGCTCGTCGACACGCTGGCCACGACGCAGCCGGTGCGGCTGACGCTGGCCGACGCCTTGCAGGTTGCCGCCCACGAAAGCCCGGACTACCAGACGCAGAAGGAGGCGGTGTTTCGGACGGCGCTGAATCTTGACCTGGAGCAGGACGCGTTTCGGCGCACCTGGTCGGGCGTCGTCACGAGTCTGTTCCAGTCCGACCTGGAACGGCAGGTGGCCCTGGATGATAAGGGTCACACCGATCTGCAGACCATCTCGGGCATGGAGAATGACGGCGTCGGCGAGTTTTCGCAGAAGTTCAAGAACGGGCTGTCCTTTACCGGCGCGCTGGGCATCGACCTCGTGAGCCTGCTTACGCAGGACCGGTTGTTTTCCCGCGGGATCTACGCCGACGTCAGCGCCACGCTGCCGCTGCTGCGGGGCGCCGGGCAATTCGTCGTCACCGAGCCGCTCACGCAGGCCGAGCGCGACGTGGTCTATGCGCTGTACAATTTCGAGCACTTCAAGCACACGTTCGCCGTGGACGTAGCCAGCAGCTATCTGGCCGTGCTCCAGCAGCAGGACCGCGTCCGCAACGCCGAGGACAACTACCGCAGCCTGATCACGTCGACGCGCCGCGCGCGGCGCCTGGCCGATGCGGGACGGTCCTCGGAAATCGAGGTGGACCAGTCGCGGCAGCGCGAACTCGACGCGCGGCGCAACTGGGTCGCGGCGCTCGCCGCCTACGAACGGCGGCTCGATGCGTTCAAGGTGACTCTGGGACTGCCGGCGGACGCAGAGCTCGAACTCGACCATACGGAACTGGAGCGGCTCGGCGCCCGGGCCAAGGCCGCTTTTCCGGCAGACGTCCCGGGCAGCGAAGAGGGACCGGTGCCCGCCGCGGATGAACCCATTGAGCTGGTGGCGGCGGGCCACGGGCAGGCCGGCCCCTATGAACTCGATCCGCGCACGGCGATCGTCACCGCGCTCGAACACCGCCTCGATCTCCGCGTCGCGATCGGGCAAATTCTCGACGCGCAGCGTTCGGTGGCGGTGGCGGCCGATCAGTTACAGGCCGACGTGACGCTGCTGGGCTCCGGCGCGGCGGGCGCCCGCCGCTCCCTTGGCAGCGTGGCGCAGAAGGATGCGATCCTGCGCCCGGACGAGGGGTCTTACTCGGCCTTGCTGACCGTTAATCTGCCGGTGGAGCGAACGGCGGAGCAGAGCGCGTATCGCGCCAGTCTGATCGGGCTGGAGAAGGCCGTCCGGGCCGTGCAGGACCTGGAGGACCAGATCAAGCTTGCCGTGCGCAGCCGCCTCAGCGAGCTGCTGGAAGCCCGCGAAGCTATTCAGATCGAAGCGGCGGCCGTCGTCGTGGCCAGACGCCGCGTGGATAGCACCAACCTCTTTCTGGAGGCCGGCCGCGTGCAGATGCGCGACTTCCTCGACGCCCAGGACGCGCTCGTCTCGGCCCAGAACGCCTTGACCAGCGCCCTGGTCGCGTATCGTCTCGGCGAGCTCAATTTGCAGCGCGATCTGGGGGTCCTGAAAGTGGACGAGAAGGGTCTGTGGCAGGAATACGCCCCCCCTCAAGAGAGTGACTGACCATGTCCGAGACGTTTCTGAAGCACCCCCGCGTGCGGCCGCTGCTGCCCGCCGCCGCCGTCGCGCTGGTCGTGATCATCGTGGCTGCCGTGGTGGTAACCCGCTCTGCGAGCCGCGCCGGAGCCCTGACGAACGTGCCGACGTTCGCGGCGCAGACGGGTCCGCTGGTCATCAGCGTGACGGAATCCGGGACGATCAAACCCCAGGAGCAGATCATCCTGAAGAGCGAACTGGAAGGCCAAACCACCTTGATCTACCTGATTCCCGAGGGCACGCGCGTCGAGGAAGGCCAGCTGCTGGCGCAGCTCGACGCCAGCAAGCTGCAGGACGATCGCGTGGAGCAGCAGATCAAGGTGGACAACGCCGAGGCCGAGGCCATCCGCGCCCGCGAGAACCTGGCGGTCGTAAAGAACCAGTCGGACAGCGACGTTTCCAAGGCCGATTTGGCCTACAACTTCGCTCAGGAGGACATCAAGAAGTACATCGAGGGTGAGTATCCGCAAAAGCTGCGCGAGGCCGACGCGAAAATCACGCTGGCCCGCGAGACGATGGAGCGCGCCGCGGAGAAGCTGCGTTGGTCCGAGCGCCTGTTCGCCGAGAAGTATCTGTCACAGAGCGAAAAGGAAGCCGACCGGCTGACGCACAAGAGCGCCGAACTCGATCTGCAACTCGCCCAAACGGCCAAAGAACTGCTGGAGAAGTACACCAACAAGCGCCAGCTCGATCAGCTCAAAAGCGACGTCGAGCAGACGCGCCTCGCCCTCGAGCGCGCCCGCCTCAAGGCCAATGCCGACATCGTGCAGGCCGAGGCCGCCTTCAAGGCCAAGGACGCCGAATTCCAGCAGCAGAAGAACAAGCTCGCCAAAGTCAACGACCAGATCATCAAGACCAAGATTTCCGCGCCGCGCGCGGGTCTCGTCGTCTACGCCACCTCCACCCGCTCCGGCGGCGGCCGCGGCGGCATGACCCAGCCCCTCGAAGAAGGCCAGACCGTCCGCGAACGCCAGGAACTGATCTACTTGCCGTCGACCAGCGCCATGATGGCCGAACTGATGATCCACGAGTCCAGCCTCGAGAAGGCCAAGCTCGGCCAGCCCGTCCGCGTGACGGTCGATGCAATGCCCGGCCGCATCTTCGAGGGGCAGGTCAAATTCATCGCGCCGCTGCCGGACGCAATGAGTTCGTTCATGAACCCGGACCGCAAGGTCTACACGACGCGCGTCAACCTGGAGGGTAACCACCCCGACCTCCGCACAGGCATGAGCTGTCGCGCGGAGATCCTGGTCGACCAGTACGAGAACGCGACCTACGTCCCCGTGCAGGCCGTGGTGCGCGTGGCCGGTCAGCCCACCGTCTACGTTCGCACCGGCGACAAGTTCAATCCCCGCACGGTCGACATCGGTCTCGATAACAGCAGCATGATCCACGTTCGCTCCGGCCTGACGGCCGGCGAGGTCGTCAGCCTCACGCCGCCGCTCGACACGGGCACCAGCCAGGGCGCGGCTGTAGCGGCCCCGCTGAGTCCCTTGCCGACCTCGGCCCCCAGCGCGCGCGCCGCGGGAGGACCGCCGACTTCGCGCCCCGGCGCCGAAGTCAGCGAAGAGGACCGCGCGGCCCGGCGCGAACGCATGCAGAACATGACCCCCGAAGAGCGCGCCGCCGAGCGCCGCAAGCGGATGGAGTCGATGACCCCCGAGCAGCGCGAGGAATTCCAGCGGCGTATGCGCGAGCGGCAGTCCGGCGGCGAAGGCGACGGCGCGCCGCGCGGCGACGATGCCGGCCGCAGCAGCGAGCGCCCCGGCGGTGACAATCCAGGGCGCGGGAGCGACCGGCCCCGCCCGCCCGCGAACGACCCCGGCCGCAGCCCGGAGCGCCCCGGAGGCGGCTCATGACGGCCGCCGCGGCCCGGAGTCAGCCGATGTCCGCCGCAGCCACGGACAACGCCGTCGTCCGCCTGGAGAACATCACGAAGATCTATCACGTCGGCGGCACGGAGGTGCGCGCCCTGGCCGGTGTCACCATCGCCCTGCAAGCCGGCAGCTTCTGGGCCATCATGGGCCCCAGCGGCTCCGGCAAGAGCACCATGCTCAACCTGCTCGGCTGTCTCGATCGCCCTACGTCCGGCCGCTACGTCCTCGAGGGCCATGACGTGGCGGCTTTGGACGACAACGCCCTCAGCGAGCTGCGCCTGCGGCACCTGGGGTTCATCTTCCAGAGCTTCAACCTGATCCCGCAACTGACGGTGCGCGAGAACATCGAGCTGCCGTTGTACTACCTGGATTGGGACCCGGTGGAAAGTGCCGCCCGGGCCGAGGAGATGGCCGCCCGCGTCGGGCTCACCGAACGTCTGGGCCACCGCCCCACCGAGCTGTCCGGCGGGCAGCAGCAGCGCGTCGCCATCGCCCGCGCCCTGGCGGCCAATCCGTCGATCCTCCTGGCCGACGAGCCAACGGGCAATCTCGACAGCGCCACGGGCGAGCAGATCATGGGCCTGCTGACCGACCTCAATCGCCAGGGGAAGACCGTTATCATGGTCACGCACGAGCCCGACCTCGCCCTGCACGCCTCGCATCGCATGCACATGCGCGACGGACTCATCGATCGCATTGAGGAGTCCCGCGGATGAAGGCGATCAAGCTCTATCGCAACATCCGCCTGGGTCTCAAGACCCTCATGCTGCACAAGTTGCGGTCGTTTCTGACCATGCTCGGCGTGGTCTTCGGCGTCGCCAGCGTGGTGGCGATGCTCGCCGTCGGGGAGGGGGCCAGCCGCGAGGCCCTCGATCAGATCCGCAGGCTCGGCTCCACCAACATCATCATCACCTCCATGAAGCCCGTGGAGGACGAATCCCGCAGCAACGTTTCACCGTGGAGCCTGAGCCAGTACGGCCTGCTCTACGAAGACCAGGACCGCGCCGCCCAGTCGATCGCGTCTATTCGGCGCACGGTGCCCGTCAAGGTCGTGCGCAAAGAGGGCCGCCTCGGCGACCGCAAGCTCGACATGCGCATCGTCGGCACGACGCCCGACTGGTTCGACCTCGTTCGCCGCGAGGTGATCGCCGGCCGCACGATTACGTACCAGGATGCCCAGCGGCGCGGCGGCGTGGTCGTGCTGACCGAGTTCGGCGCCCGCCGCCTGCTCGCGACCGAGGCGTCGCTCGGCGAGGTACTGCGCATTGGCGGAGATTACTACGAAGTCATCGGGATCGTCCGCAGCGAGTCCAGCCAGGGCGGCTCCATTCAGACGCCCGACCAGGAAATCGACGCCTACATTCCTATCGAGGTGGCCCGCGAGCGCTACGGCGACATGTCCGTCATCATCAGCTCCGGCTCCATGCTACGCGAGTCCGTCGAGCTGCACCAACTCATCGTCGAGGTCGATGCGCTCGAGCACGTGGAGGCCGCCGCGGCCGGCTTGGAGCGCATGCTCCGCCAGTCGCATCCGAAGAATGACTTTCGCACCAGCGTCCCCCTGGCCCTGCTCCGTCAGGCCGAGGCCACCAAGCGGACCTACAACATCGTGCTCGGGTCCATCGCGGGCATCAGTCTGCTCGTCGGCGGCATCGGCATCATGAACATCATGCTCGCTTCGGTCACCGAGCGTACGCGCGAGATCGGCATCCGCCGCGCCATCGGCGCCAAACGCGCGCAAATCATCACGCAGTTCCTCATCGAGACGACCGTGCTCTCTAGCACCGGCGGCGCCGTCGGCCTCGCCATCGGCCTCATCATCCCCTGGCTCATCACCCGCATCGCCGGCATGCCCACCATCGTCACCGGCCGCAGCCTGGTGCTGGCCGTGGGCATCTCCGTCACGGTCGGGGTGGTCTTCGGGCTGTACCCCGCGCGGCACGCGGCGAACCTCGACCCGATCGAGGCGCTGCGGCACGAGTAGTGGGCGGCCACGATCCTCTCGACCTGATTGCGCTGCAGGCCGCCCGCCCAGGGCCCGGTAATACTCAATCAGGGCCACTGTGCGCGCCACCTACCCCGCCCCCGCCACGACCCGGTCATACGGCACCCCCGCCGCCGCCAGCGCTGCCTCCACCGCTGCGCGCGAGCCGGCCGCAATCCGCAATGCCGACCCGCAGTCGCTGCTCAGGTGCCGCGGCGTCGGGATCAGCTTCACCTCCAGACCCGCACGCTTCAGCACCCGTTCGCCGAACACCGCGTGACTCGTGCTGTGCACCAGGATCACCGCGTACTCACCCATGCCTCCCATCCTGCGCCACCTGCCGCACCGCGTCCAGCGCCGCCTCAATCTCCGCCGCCTGCGTGAAGATCCCTGGCGCCAGCCGCACCGTCCCCTTCGGCCATGTCCCCAGCGTCCGGTGCGCCCGCGGCGCGCAATGCAGTCCCGGCCGGCACAGAATCCCGAACCGCTCATCCAGTACACCGGCCACGTCCGAGACTTCGCGCCCTGCCAGCGTGAACGACACCGCCGCCCCCTGCCGCAGCACGTCGCCCGGGCCGTAGAGCCGCACGCCCTCAATCGCGCGCAGCCCGTCTAATAGCTGCTGAATCAGCACTTGCTTGTGCGCCCGGATCGCCGTCACACCGCGGGCCAGCACGTACTGCACGCCCGCCGCCAGTCCCGCCAGCCCCGGCAGGTTCGGCGTGCCCGCCTCGTACTTGTCCGGCAGCAGATCGGGCTGCAGCTCCTGCTCGGACCGGCTGCCCGTCCCGCCGCGCACCAGCGGCGGCAGACGTTCGATGTCAAACGTGTCCGCGAACACGAGCCCGCCCGTGCCGCTCGGCCCGAGCAGGCCTTTGTGTCCCGTGAACGCCAGCAGGTCGATGTGATCCTCAGCGAAGTTGATCGGCCAGCAGCCCGCGCTCTGCGCCGCATCCACGAGGAACGGAATTCCGTGCCGGTGGGCGGCCGCCCCGATCTCCCGGATCGGCTGCACGACGCCGCACACGTTCGAGATGTGCGCCACCACGATCAGCCGCGTCTGTGGCCGCACGAGTGCGTCGATGCTCGTCACGTCGACCGTGCCGTCCGGTCCGCACGGCAGCAGGTCGATGGCCACGCCGCGCTGCTCCAGCGCCCGCAGCGGCCGCAGCACGGCATTGTGCTCCATGCCGCTGGCCAGCACGTGGGCCCCGGGCTCCAGCAGGCCCAGCAGCGCCAAGTTCAGGGCCGCCGTCGCGTTGGCCGTGAATACGACCTTGAGCGGGCTCGGCGCACCGAACAACTCCGCGATCGCCTCGCGCGCCGTGAAGCGCAGGCGCTCGGCCTCGCGCGCCAGGCGGTGCCCGCTGCGCCCGGGGCTGGCCCCGACATCGCGCAGCGCGTGGGTCATCGCTTCCAGCACGCCATCCGGCTTGGGCCACGACGTGGCCGCGTTATCCAGGTAGATCATGCTCACCGCTCCCGGGTGACTACTTTCGCAACGTCAACTCAAACTCGCCCCCCCGCGCCACGCATGTCACCTGCCAGCCGAGCGCCTCGGCGGCCCGCGTGCAGTTGTTCACTTGCGTCATGCTGTCCACCAGCACCACCACTTCGCCGCCCGCCGCACTCTGCAGCGCCTGCCGCGTCAGCAGTGCGGGTTGCGGACACGACAGCCCGCGTGCATCGACCTTCGCCGCCATGGGTTCACCTCGCCAAAGCCAGTCTCTCGCGCCCCAGAATCCCGATCACGGCCACAACCACCAGCCCGATTACTGCCGCATGCGGCGCCAGCGGCGCACTGCCCACTAGCAGGAAATTGTGCGCCACCGCGGTCCCCGTCAGCATCCCCAGCACAAACACGGCCGCGTCGCCGTCCCCCTCGCCCGCCAGGAACACCTGCCGCCCCGGACACCCGCCGGCCAGCGTGAACGACAGCCCCGCCAGCACCATGCCCGCAAAGTTCAGCCAGTGCACCGTGTGCGCCGCCGGCTGTGACGTCGCCTTGCCGGCCGCATCCGTCATCATGAACCCCGGATGGAATTGCCCATACACGAAGTAGTTCATCACAAATGCGGCCACTGCGAACGCCACCACGCCGCCCAGCAGATGAAAGTCCCGCATCAGCAGCGCGTCGCGGAAGCCGCCCACCGTGCAGAAGCGCGTCCGCTGGGCCAGAAAACCGATCACCAGCCCGATGCCGATCGCGATCAGCACCGGCGCCGCCTGCGACCCCGGCCCTTTCTCGCTGCGGAACAGCGCCGCGTTGTCCCCGAAGTGCGGGTACAGAATCGCCAGCACCAACAGCACAATCATGATGAACGGCATCGCGAGTCCCGCCAGCGGCCGCGCCGGGTATGACCGCCCCAGGCTGAAGCCCCAGCGCAGGAATCCGACTCCCACGCCGATGCCGACGATCAGGCCGCCGAGGCCAACGAGCGCGTTCCAATCCCCCCCGGCCAGCCGCAGCATCGCCCGCCACGGGCAGCCGAGAAAGATCAATGCCCCGATCGCCGCCGTCATCCCCAACAGGAAGCGCACGGCCGGCGCCGACCCTGTCCGCGGACGGAACTCGCCGAACACCAGCGCCGCCACGAGCGCCCCCAGGCACAACGCTGGAATCTCCGGCCGCAGGTATTGCACGACGGCCGCGCGGTGCAGCCCCAAGGCGCCGGCGATGTCGCGTGTGAAGCACGCGACGCAGATGCCCATGTTCTGCGGATTGCCCTGCTTCTGCAGCGTGACGGCCAGCGCGCCGAGCACCAATCCGACAACGATGATGCCGACATGCGTGGCGAAAAGACCCGGCTTGAAGTTCACGATCGCGACCTCCTTTGTGAAGGGTATGAAAACGCGGCCGACGTGGAAATGTCCCGCGCGGCGCGCAAGCGCGCGGCGGCGCCGGACAGTGTGCTAGGGATTTAGTGGGGAGAACGTGATGGGCGTGCGGAGCTAACGCGCAGAGCAGATGGGGCCGGGTGCGCGCGCACCGACGGCGATACCAAGCTCGCGCTCGCATGGACCCTGAACCAGGGTCCGGGTGTTCACTCATGTGCGGCGAACAAACATCTCGGGGTCACCTCTCCGCGATAAAAGACAATGTCCAGCACCAGTATAACGAGCACGCGTGCCGCACTGATAGCCCCCGCCGCACTCCACGGCGCGAAATGCAGCGCCTGCCCCCCCGGCTGTAACGTCGACGCCTGGGGTCGGCGCTGACGGATCGCTTGCAGTCCGGCTACTCTTGACCGTACAATGATCGCCATGGGAGGTTCCGGTTATGCGACGGCGCAAGGCTGTCAGTCGCGATCTTGTCCGAGGAGGGCGGGAGGTACGAATTCCATGACTGCGAAGATGTTCCTGTTTCCATTGCTGCTTCTGAGCGCGACTGCTTCAGCCAACGCCGAGGCCGGATTTCGAGCGATCGGTGACTTGAGCGGTGGAAGCCGCTGGAGTCGCGCCATCGGCGTCTCTGGAGATGGTTCTGTCGTCGTGGGCGACTCCAGTTCGGCGGCCGGCGACGAGGCTTATGTCTGGAGCGCCGCGCAAGGCATGGTCGGGTTGGGTTGCTTGCCCGGTGACATCTTCCAGAGCGGCGCCTGGTCATGCTCGCAGGATGGCAGCGTGGTCGTCGGCCGCGCGTGGGTAGACAGCACCCACGCTTTTCGCTGGACAGCGGTCGACGGGATGCGGGATCTTGGCAGCCTCGCGGGTAACGGTGCCGAAGCGTTCGGAGTCTCAGCCGACGGTGCCATCGTGGTCGGCACTAGCTCGAACGCTAATGATATGTCCGAGGCTTTCCGCTGGACCAACCAGGGCATGAAGGGACTCGGGTTCCTCTCCGGCGGCGAATGGAGCGAGGCGGCGGCAGTCTCCGCCGATGGTGCCGTGATCGTCGGACGGTCGAATTGCACCACTGGTATGCAGGCGTTCCGCTGGACCGCCACGGACGGCATGGTCGGTCTGGGGTTCCTAGCCGGTGGCCAGCCATATAGTGAGGCGACTGCAGTCTCAGCAGATGGCAGTACTGTGGTGGGGATGGCGTGGACATCCGCCTTGGGAGACCGCGCCTTCCGATGGACGAGCGCCGGCGGCATGACTGATCTTGGCGACTTGGGGGTCTACGGCAGCGTTGTCGCGCACGGCGTCTCCGGCGATGGGCGAGTTGTTGTGGGCTCAAATGGAAACGTGGCATTCCTGTGGGATGATTCACATGGGATGCGCCGACTTCAGGACTTCTTGAGCGGGACATTGGGCCTCGACCTGAGCGGCTGGGAACTAACTTGCGCCTATGCGGTGACCCCAGACGGAAACACGATCGTCGGCACCGGCATCAATCCGGCCGGCTATCAGGAAGCCTGGGTTGCCCAGATCCCAGAGCCAACTGCACTGGCGCTCGTGCTCGCAAGCGGCGTAGCGGCACTCCGTAGGGCGGGCGGCCGGGGACGCTCGCAAAACGCTCGCCAGTAGCGCTGGGGCCCCTACCCGCAGCGATCTTGACTCCGGACCGCCGCGTCGGACAGATCGCCAACCTTGCGTGCAGCCCGCATCGGCGTTGAACGTCCTGCGCACCAGCGCCGCCCGCCAACGACGATTCCGGCATCGCCCCCCCCGCCTGCTTCTTCCCGGAACGCGCATGGGGCGCGTATTCGCGCGACTCCTCGTCGGACGGACAATCTGCCCGTGCCGTCTCGCACCTCCCCGCGTGTGCCCCCGTGCAAACCCGGCGCCGAGCGACCACAATATGCGCGCGTACGGACCGTCGTACGGACCGTGCCGACCCTGGGGCAACCGCCGCGCATGGCCCGAAGAGACTGGCTCACCTTCACCGCCCGTGTGGTGCGCTTGCTGGTCGCGCCCGCCAACCGCACTGACAAACTCGTAGCGTGCAGCTACGATCGCGTCGCCGCCGGCTATGACGAGGCCTGGACCACGCATATGCGGGGCCATGCGCGGGCCTTGCTGGACCGACTGGAACCGGACCCAGGGGCGCGGAGCATCGACCTCACCTGCGGCACGGGCTTCTTCACTGGCGCTCTGGCCGCACGCACCGGCGGACCGACCATCGGCGTGGACGCCTCGGCAGGCATGCTCCGCGTTGCGCGCGTGGCGCACCCGGAGTGCACCTTTGTGCAGGCCGACGCGGCGGCGTATCTGCGGTCGTGCCGCTCACGCAGCGTCGATTGCGTCTCGTGCGCGTGGGGTCTGGGCTATACGTCGCCGATGGCGGTGGTGCGTGAGGCGGCGCGCGTGCTGCGACCGGGGGGGCGGCTGGGCATCGTCGACAACTCGCTGTTTTCGCTGGCGGGGGTGCTGTGGACGTCGATGTGTGCGTTCGCGGAGCGCCCGGGGGCGTTGCAGCACGTGATGCGCGTGCGGTTTCTGCCGGGGCCGGGGACGCTGGCGGGGCTGATGCGGTGGAATGGACTGGCGGTGCGGGCGGCGTGGCGCGGGGCGCACACGTACCACGTGGCGGACGGACGGGCGGCGATTGCGCGGCTGACCGCGACGGGGGCGGCGGCGGGGTTTGAGTTTGCGGCCGCGGAGGAGGAGCGGGAGACGGTGTTCGCCCGGTTTGCCGAACTACTTGAGCAGCGGCGGCGCGGGCCGGAGGGGATTGCCATTACGCACCGATTCCTCGGGGCGGTCGGGGTGAAGCGATGATGGCGCTCCTGCGGCTGTGCCGGTTGTATTACGCCGTGCCGATGGCGTCGATTCTGACGCTCACGCTGTGGTATGCGCTCGGTGAGCGGATTGGCGAGCAGGGGCCGGTAACGGCGGCGGCAACGGTGGCGCTGGCACTGGTGATCGCGGGCGGGTACGCGCTGAACGACGTTTGCGACCAGCGTGCGGACGCGACGAACGCGCCGCACCGGCCGATACCGTCCGGTCGAGCGCGGGCAGGGGTCGCGGCGTGGTGGGCGGTCGTGCTGCTGGTCGGGGGTGTGGCGGTGGCGTCGGTGTGCCGGTGGCAGTTTCAGGTGGCGCTGGCGGTCGTGGTGGTGGCCGTCGTGTTGTATGACGTCAATTCGAAGCGACTGGGATTGGGGAAGCAGGTTCTGGTCGCGGCGCTGATGACGAGCTTCTATCCGCTGGCGTTTGCGCAGGCGGGGCTGCCGACGAGCGGGCGCGGGTTGAGCCTGTACCTGTTTCCGGTGTGGATCTTTCTGACGAGCTTCGGGTATGAGACCTTGAAGGACCTGCGCGACGTGGCGGGGGATCGGCTGGCGGCGTCGCGGCCGTCGTGGATTTGCCGGCGGCCGGAGTTGGCGCTCGCAGTTGCGCGGGTCGTGATTGTGGCGGGGGCGGTGGCGCTGGTGGGACCGGCGGTGGCGGGGTGCGGGTGGGTGTACCGGGTACTGGTGCCGGTGCCGATCGTGCTGGGGTTGGTGGCGGCGTGGCTGCCGCAGGCGCGGGCTCGGGTGGCGCTGTATGGGCAGTTTGTGCTCGTAGGGGTGGCGGCGCTGGCGGACATTATGGTGGTGGGGCCGTGAAGCCCTCGGTCGGCGCGACGAGGCGGCGGTAGCCTTCGGGGAGGGGGCCTTGCGGCGGGCACGCGGTGCAGAGGCGCTCGCTGTCGGCCCGACACACGGGCAACCCCTCTGCCGCGCTCAGCTTGCCCGCCAGGGCGTTCATCAGGCAGCCGCGGCGTGGGCGGGGGAAGTACGCGGCCATGCGGTGCCAGATGTCGGCGAGCGGTTCGCGCGTCAGGTTGCCGAAACTGAGCGGCGTGAGATCGCAGGGGCAGACGTGGCCGGCGGCGTCGATGAAGAGATGGTGGAAGCCGGCGCCGCAGCCGAACAACTCGTCGGACTCGAGATGGGCGAAGCAGGCGACGGCCGGTCCGTGCGGTCGGCGGTTGTGTTGGCGGTGGAAGTCGATCAGGGTCTGGCGCTCGGCGCGGTCGAGCTGGTTGGCGCCGCAGCCGCGCCAGGCGCCGGTTGCCACGGGGGTCAGAATGCGCATTTCGCCGGCGCCCCACTCGGCGGCGAGGGCGTAGATGCGGTCCAACTCGCCGTTTGCCAGTTTGGGGCGGGTCGCGACGGTGGAAACGGCGAGATAGAGGCCGGCGGCGCGGCAGGCGGCGGCTGCGGAGTGCGCCTGGGCGAAGGAGCCGGCGACGCCGCGGACGCGGTCGTGGGTGGCGGGGGTGGCGTTTTCGACGCCGATCGTGACGCAGGCGACGCCGGCGGCGGCGAGGCGTTGCGCGCGCGCGGCGTCGAGGTCGTGGCCGGTGGTGAAGAGGATGCAGGCCATTTCGGGGCCGGCGGCGCGGATGAGGTCTTCGAGGTCGGGGCGGAGGAGGGGTTCGCCGCCGGTGAGGCCGAGGGTGCAGGTGCCGAGGGACTTGATCTGGGCGACCGCGTCGAGGAGTTGTTCGCGCGCGAGCTCGGTGGCGGAGCGGCCGGCATAGCTGCAATGCTCGCAGGAGAAGGGGCAGCGGCCGGTGACCGCGAGGTAGGTCGAGTATGGCACACGTTGCCGCGCGATGACGGCCCGGCAGAAGCGATCGAACGCGGGCGAGGGATAGGGTGGGAAGAAGGTGTTGATGCGGACCTGGCCGGCGAAACGGTGGGGCTTTTCGTCGCGCATGCGTCCGAGCAAGTACCAGAGATGCCGCGCCGGCGCGCGCCCCACCATGCGAGCGAACATGCGGAGGACCAGCATGGTCTGGGCGAGGTTCACGCGGGGGGCTCCGGGGAAGCGGAGGGCGGGGTGGCACGGCGCGCGGCAAATCTGCAAAGCGCACCGCAGATGGCGCCCAGAAGTACACCGCTGACTGCCGCGCAAAGGAGGCCGATTGCCAACCCGATCGTCGCGTCGGTCGCCACGCCGCTGTGAGCGCCGCGTTGGGCCACGTCACTGGCAGAGAGGCCGGTGTGCAGCAGAATTGTCGCCAGCAGGCCCACGTACAGCCCCACCCGCGCACCGTGGCGTACGAGTTGCTCCCGTTCGCCGCGCCAGACCGCCCGGAACATGACCCAGCACCAGATTGCGGCCGCGATCAACCCGGTGGCCGCGCCCAGAGCCGGGCCGAGGGTCTGCTGCACGCGTGCCGATGCCGCGAACTCCAGACGCCCGTCTCCACTGGGTTCCATGATGAGCCCGCCGTGAACGAGGGTTGCGAGATGGCCGCAGAACCACGCCAAGCCGATCGAGGCGAGTCCCACGAAGATGGCCAGGACGATGAACCGTCCGCGTCGCAACTGGGCTACATCGCTCATCGCGTCCTCCCGGATTGTGCCGCCGCACGCGAGCGGCACCGCTGCGCACGCGGTGCGGGCCTGGTGCCTGGTGCCGGCGGGGAGTTCATGATACCGGCCCGCCGGGTGTGGTGTCGTGTGGCGCAGGGGGCGGCGCGGCACGGAGTACGGCCGTACGGCAGAGGGCGCCGCCGAGGGCGCCGAGGATGAGGCCGGGAATGATCCCGCACACGCCGCCGAGAGTGAAGATCATGGGAATGCCGATGGCGGCTATCACCAGCGTTTCGGAGTTGAGTTCGGGAGGGAGGCCGTGGCGGATCAGGGTGGTCACAACCAAGCCCAGGTGCAGCAGGATTGCGGAGAGCAGGCCCGCGCCGCCGCCGAGCACGGCGCCGCGGCCAATCAGGCGTTCGTGTTGCCCGCGCGCAACGGCGCGAAATACGCCGCGGCACCAGAGGGTGGCCGCGATCAGGCCGGTGAGGGCACCCCACACGGTTCCGATCGTCGCAGTCAGCTCCACACGGAGGAAAAGCAGGGTCACCGGCCGCTCTTCATGTCCGCCGTAGAGGCCGGAGGCGACCAGACCCATGAAAGCGGCGAGGCCGATGGCGGCGACGCGAATGACGGCGGTTGGCGTGGCGAGGGGATTGCGTTGGGTGCGCGGTGCGGTGCTCATGGCATCCTCCCCGGTGCGACTGCCGTGCGGCCGGAGCCACGCCGTGCGTCGGGCGCCAGTTCCAGGTCCGCCGCGGTCGGGGATTTCAGCATACCCGCTCGTCCGGGCCAGCGTCGAGTGGCTTAGGCGGCGGCGCGGGGTGCGCGATGTCCCGACACCTGACGCCACAAACCGCACCGAGGAACGCTCCGACCGGCATGCCGAAGAGGAGCGCCTCGATAAGGCCCCAATTCGCCCGGCCGGCGGCGAGCCCCAGCCCTAGGTGCAGCAGTATCGTCGAAAGCACGCCGGCCAGTACCCCGAAGCGCGTCCCCCACGCAATCAGGTGCTCCGTCCGCCCGCGGGTCATGCGCCGGAACATGGCCCAGCACCATAGCAGCGCCACGATGACGCCGGTGACCGCGCCCCACACGGGCCCGACCACCCAGATCGACACGATCGGTGGCGCGGCCATATGCGAGCGATTGCGGACGCCGATCTCCATGTATTCGTACGGCGCGATGTTCCCCATGAAGCCGGCGACAATGCCGGCCGCGAGGGCGACGAACACGGCGAGTCTCACCAGCTCTCCGCGCGGCAACGGCTTGGGTTCGGTCATGGTTCCCGCTCTCCCGACCGGCGCACACACGCTGGACTACGATCCAGCAGTGTGCCATTCGAACGCGCCGGGGCCGGCACTGCAAACTGTCGATGTTGGGCGCGCGCCGTGTCTGCCGGGGCGCACCCCCCCCGCTGCGCTGGTCACGGCGCCTCCCACACGTGGTCGCCGGATGATGCCGCTGCCGCGCGAGGCCGGAGACGGCGACAGATAGCCGCGTGGCCACGGTCTGCTTGCGCCGCTCTACGGCCCTGTGAAGGCGCGCTGGAAGAGCGCGAAATCCCTCACATCCGCATCGCCTTCCCCCTCGAGATCGGCACACGAACAGGCCGGCACGATGCCGACTTCCGGCCCGGTCAGGCACGCGGCGAGGACCGCGGCATCGTCGAGTTCGACGCGGCCGTCGCCGTCGCAGTCGCCGGGGCCGGGCGGCCCGACACCGAGTACGCCGGGCCAGAAGCCGCCGGAGAGCCGGAAAGGACCGCCGGTCATCACGGCCCGGCCGGCATCGGGTTGGCCGATGGTGCCGGAGAGTTCAAAGGGGCCGCCGGTACTCCACATGTCGCCGCCCGCGTCAACGGTCCACCAGGACAAGTCGACATCAGCCACCAACGCTGCGCCCGTGGCCAATAGCGACAGGGCAACGACTGCGCGGGCGCGAGGCACCCGTCTACAGTTCATCGCGAGTCTCCCTTTCGCGGCGCGAGCGATCCGCCGAGTGCCGCCTCAATCTTGTCCAGCCGCATCCGCAATTCAGCCAACTCATCCCGCTGTACGGCGATCTGCTCGCGTTGGGCCGTGACCACCTCCAGCAGGTACAGCGCGACCTTGTCATACTTGACCCCCTCCGGCTGACCGTCGGCATCGCGCAGGACGAGGTCGGGCAGCACATCGGCTACCTCTTCCGCGATCAGGCCGATGTCTCGCTCGCAGGTGGAGTTCCAAGCAAAGCTAACCGGACGCAGATTCAGCGCCGCGTTCTCGTTCGCCGGCAGGTCCGCCACGTCGTGCTTGTAGCGCCGGCTCGAACTCTGCTTCCACAGCTTGCCGTTGGCGTCGGCAACGACGGCCGTGCCCGTGCCCGTCCCGATGCCGCGCAGCCGGGCCGTGCCATTGATATCCAGCTTCTCGCTAGGGTCGCTGACGCCGATGCCGACATTGCCCGTAAGGGCCTGGAAGGTCATGGTGTCCTTTATCCCGGCCTCGTCGCGGACGATGAGGTTGTCGCTTTGCCAGCCGCGGAAGAATGGGAATATCCACTGTCGAGTGCCAGTCTCATACCAACTGATTCCCCCATGCTGGTCCGTGCCGCGCTCCACCGATATGCCCATCTCGGCGCCGCTGGGCCCGCGCACATCCAGCGTGCTGCGAGGGCTCGCTGTACCGATACCGACGTTGCCGGTGAAATCCGCGTCGCCGTCGACGGTAAGCTGGTTGCTCGGCGCGTTCGTTCCAATCCCCACGCCGCCGGTGGCGCGGATCAGAAACTGGTTGGGGCCCGTAGACACGAAATGCGTACCGTAGGTGTCGTAGTCCGCCCACACAAATGTGCCGTGGTCGCCAGAGCCGTTCGGATCGCCGGCCTCGTTTCGGTCGCGCACCCTCGCGCCGCGGCCAGCGGCCAAGCTATACCCGGCGCCGGCCCTGTTCCATCTGCCGCCGGGCACAGTGCTGCAATCGCCAGCCGCATCGTTGTCCAAGCCGCCGCAAACCGTATCGTAGGGTCCAGTCGCGTTGTTGCTGGCGCCGCCGCCAACCATGCTCTCGTGTCCAGTCGCGTTGTTGCTGGCGCCGCCGCCAACTGTACTCGCGTATCCAGTCGCGCGGTTGCTGGCGCCGCCGCCAATCGTACCGCCGGTTCCAGCCGCATTGTTGGCGTAGCCGCCGCCAACCGTACTGTAGTCTCCAGTCGCGTAGTTGTAGTAGCCGCCGCCAACCATACTCTCGTTTCCAGTCGCGTTGTTCCAGCGGCCGCCGCCGACAGTAGCAAAGCGAGCGTCAGTGGAGGTACCAGTGTCATCGCCGGCGCGATTTCCGAGCCCGCCGCCGACCGTGCCGAAGTCGTCGGTAACACGATTCCGGTAGGGGTAATTGGGATCGGGGTAATAACCCTTGCCGCCGCCACCGCCGATGGTGCCTCCGACGACGCCCGTTGAGACCTCGTTCAGTGCCGACCCGCCCACGATGTTGGGCGTCCGGCCATAGGCCGAGTTTGGCTCCGTCGTTGGCTCCACGCGCAGCCCGCCGCCGGCGTTTGGATCGGCGTCCACGACGAAATCGACGCCACCGGTGGCGCGCACACGGAATTGATTGGGACCAGTGGACATGAAGTAGTCGTTGGGGTCGCTGGCGTCCGCCCAGATGAAGGTGCCTTCGTCGCCATTGGCGTCGCCGGCCTCGTTCGGGTCGCGCCCTCTGGCTCGGTAGCCGGCCGCAAAGCTGTAGGGACCGCCAGCGACGTTGGCGTGGCCACCGGGCACGACCGCGCCGGTGCCCCGTGCCTCATTTTCGGACCCGCCGGCAACGACAGCGAAGTCCCCACTCGCGGCGTTCATGAGACCGCCAGACACGGTGCCAGTGGATCCGCTCGCGACGTTGCCAAGACCGCCGGCAACGGTGGCCCACTCGTGCCCGCTGGCACGATTGGAAGCCCCGCCTCCAACCGTGCCGCCCAGACCAGAGACGGAGTTCGGCCAGGGTGAATCTCCGTTCACGGTGCAACCACCGCCACTGACCGTGGCGACACTTACGCCGGGAGCAATCGAGTTAGTGGGTGACCCGCCCAGGACGTTGACGGATCGGTAAGAGCAGGAATATCCCGGAAACAACTCCACATTTTGCGTGACATCCCTGAGTTCCAGTCCTCTCACGTTGTCGGTCCGGAATGTCAGCGCCCGATTGTCCGTTGTCCCCAGGAAGTTCACATTCGGATCCGTCCCGGCATTCCCGCTCAGCCCCCAGGCGTCCACGGCGAAGCTGCCGTCCACCAGCAAATTGCCCGTGACATGCACGTTGCCCGCGAAGTAGCCCGCATCCCCGCTGGAGTTCTCGCCGTACACGCCGTACTGCGGATCACCCAGCCGCCCGATCGTGCCGCTGGTCTGGCTCGAACCGATCACGCCGGTGCCGGTGTTCGAGACGCCCAGCACGCCCGTTCCGCTCCCTGCGCTTTGCCCCATCGCGCCGATGCCGATGCCCACATGGTAGCCGAACACCGCCGTGCCGCCCTGGCCCGCACGCTCGCTCAACAAGCCGTAGCTGTACGCGGCCGTGCTGTACACGTGCAGCTTCGCCGAAGGAGTGACGGTCCCCACGCCGACATCACCGCCGGTGTAGCAGAGCACGCCGGCCGCGCCCGGAACCCACGGCGCCGCCGCCCAGGTGGCATACGGAACAGCCGTCAACTCCTGGCGCGGGGCGAGCGTGACGCCGTCGACGACGACCTCGAGCCAGCGCCGCTCGCCAACGAAGGGCAGCGTGCCGAAATCGAGCAGTGTCGTGAACAGACCGTCCGTCACCGTGACTGCCAGGGGACCGCCCGGCGGATATGTCGCCAGCGGAACTCCACCGAGGTCGACGCCGCAGAGGCGGAATTGCATGCCGTAGGAGCCGTTGGCGGGCTCGCCCTGATCCTTGAGGCGACCTTGATACGTGAAGACGCCGTCAAGCGGGGTCTGGGCAACAGCCAGGCCCCCAACGGACAGCAGGGCAACCACGAACAGGCTCGATCGAATGCGCGCACCAAGCGTCATGACACACCTCCGAATGAGAGTGGCCTCGCATAGGAGTCCGTTGAAAAAGGGTACAGGCACCGCCGGAACGCCCACTGGCGCTATCGCGAACGCGGTCCGGCGCGGAGCCAGTCCCCTTTTGCAGCGGACTGACAGAACGCCAACGTGACTTTGGGGGCGGCCCGCCCCACAGGTGCGACGCTAGCAGTCGATCACCGACGCGACAATAGTCCATTCATGTGGCCAGTCGCGTGACGGCGCGGCACACCACGCGATCCGGATGGGCGGAAACCGGTCCCGAGGAGGCCCAAATCGCAACTGCGAGCGGCAACGCGCTTGGACCGGTGACATGTACCCAACCTGGGCGTCGCCTGCGAATTTGGCCCGCCTGCCGTGGAGAGCCGGACATCTGCCCAGTGGACAGCGAGCCGGGTACACTTGCTCCACACTGGAGGACCACCATGTCGCCGCACATGTGCGCCTGCGTTGCTTGGGGTTACCTGGTCGTCGCCGTTGCCGCAATCTTCGCCGGGCAGACCGTCGTGCCGGCGCCGCCCGGGGAGGAACTGCTGGCGCAGGCGAAGAGCTTCGCGGCGGATCAGGCGGTGGTCGCGACACACTACTTCTACTGGTACAAGTGGCCGGACGAGCACTTCTTCACGAGCGCCAAACACGATCGCACGTTGTTGCGGCAGCACTTTCCCGAGGCGCGGGAGGTGAGCTACGAGTCGGTGGCGTGGCACCGCAAGCAGATGACGGACTTGCGGGCGGCGGGGGTCGACGTGGCGCTGTGCATTTACTGGGGGACGCCGGCGAACTACGACAAGGCGGACATTCGGTTCTCGGTGCGCGGGCTGGCGCCACTGGCGGAGGCCCTGGATGAGCTGGCGAAGGACGGCAAGCCGGTGCCGCGGATCGGCATGTTCTACGATACGAGCACGCTGCTGGGCGAGCACGCGTATCGCGGCGGCGGGTCGGCGAACGTGGACCTGCGGACGCCGGAAGGGAAGGACATCTTCTATCGCACGATTCGCGACTTCTTCTGCTTCGTGCCGCCGCGGCACTGGGCGTGCATCGACGGGCGACCGATCGTGCAGCTTTACGAGTCCGCGTTTGCGGCCGGGCAGGATGAGACGCTGTTTGCGTACGTCTACGAGCAGTTCGAGCGCGACTTTCACGGGCGCCGGCCGGTGATCGTGGCCGGACCGGCGTGGAAGGCGCGCGGCGACTACGCGACGGGCTGGGGGGCGGCGATTGCGGGGCCGATCGGGGAGTCGCCGGCGGTGCAGATCGGTCCTGGCTACGACGACTCGCCGGTGCCGGGGCGGACGACGCCGCCGCGCGACCGGTTGGGCGGCGGCTTCTACGCGGCGGCGTGGTTGCTCGCACTACAGCAGCGGCCGAAGCTGGTGATTCTGGAGACGTGGGACGAGATGCACGAGGGGACGGCGTTGTGCGAGACGCTGGAGGATGGGCGGTACTACATTGATCTCACGCGCAAGTATGTGGAGCTGCTGAAGGCCGGGCGGCAGCCGGAGACGGCGGCGTGGGTGGAGACGGTGAAGCTGCTGATGAGCGCGGCGAACTCGAATCGGTTCGGGCGGGAGTTCGCGGGGGCGCTGGAGCTGAAGGTGACGGCCAAAGCGGGTGGCGTGACGGAGGAGGGGCTGCGGCTGATTCGGCAGGAGGACGGCGCGTTCGAGGTGGGGGAGCAGGACGGGACGGCGTGTGTGCGGACGCGGGCGGGCGTGTCGGCGGGGCGGTATTTGTATTTCGACGTGGCCGATCCGTACTACTACGACCAGCGCGGCACGTTGACGGTGCGCGTGACGTACTGGGACGCGGGACGCACGGCGATTGCGGTGGAGTATGATTCGACAGACACGACGGGAACGCTGGCGGACCGGTACAAGCGTGCGGCGCAGGGGATGGCGCGGGGGGACAGCGGGGGCTGGCGGACGGTGACCGTGAAGCTGCCGGGGGCGCGGTGTGCGAATCGGCAGAATGGCGGCGCGGATTTCCGGCTGGCGGTGGAGGGGACGGAGCTGGTGGTGCGGGCGGTGGAAGTGACGAAGCTGCCGGAGGATTACGCGCCGTGATGACGTTCTGAGGCGAACGTTTCCTGCGCTCAAGCCGCCTCTCGCCCTCCGCAGACACAGCACTCTGCGCCTCCATCCTGGCTGCATCTTCAGTTCATCTTGCGCTCCCTCGTGTACTGCCTCGGAATAACTGCGACATCCCAGGCCCAGTGGGACGGGCCTCCATGCCCGTCGGCAGGCAGAGACGCCTGCCCCACTCTCTCTAGATACGTTGCGGTATTTGTGAGGCGTTACACTAAGGTGACCGCGGTTCAAGCCGCCCCGGCACCTCGCTTGTGCCGGCTTGGGAGTGCAATATGGCGCCTGCGAGCCCGCCCACCGGCACGACGCTCACCCCGGACGCCGCCGACCTCGCCGCACGCACAGCGGCGCACCGCGTCACCGGCCGGGCCACCATCATCGTCCCCGCATTCAGCGAATGCGGCCGCGATCGGCCGGCGCGCCCGCGCCCATTCGCCGCTCCCTACTTCGTGCTCAGAAACGCTTCGCCGAAGAACCGCGCGATGTCGAACTTGCGCTCGGCCGCCTGGCCGTCACAAGTGACCTTCAGCACGTCAATTTGCCGGTCGCCTTCGTTCGCCACGGCCTGTTGCTCGACGCGGCAGCCTTCCGCCCGCACCAGTGCGTATTCTTCACTGACCGCATTCGCGATGAGGATCGGCCCGGCGAAGCGCACCGGCGGCAACTCACCGCCGCTGGGAACCCGGCAGCCCGGACGGGTCCAGCCGCCGGTGAGGCCGATGTCGCCCGCGGCGCCAGACTCGGACGCACGCGCCCGCCGACACAACCATAACCATCTTAAAACACAACACCTTACGCCGCGACGCCAGTTTCATCGTCGGTTCATCTTGTGCCCCCCACAATGACGCTCGTCCGAACCGCCCCGGCAGTTCGCCCGTGCCGGCTTGGGAGTGCAACATGGCGCCTGCGAGTCCGCTCACTGACACGACGCTCACCCCGGCCGCCGCCGACGTCGCCGCCCGTACGGCGGCGCATCGCGCGTACTGCCCGGCCACGATCCTCGTGCCGGCCTTCAACGAGGCCCTGGCGATCGGGCGGGTGGTCCGTGACCTCGGCGCCCGCTATCCGGACTACGAGGTGCTCGTCATCGACGATGGCTCGGTCGATGGGACCGGCGCGATCGCTGCGGCCGCCGGGGCGCGCCTCATTCGCCACGAATACAATAAGGGGTACGGTGCCAGTCTGCGGACGGGGTGCCGTGCCGCCCTGGGTGAGGCCGTGGTGTGCGTCGACGGGGACGGTCAGCACGACGTCAACGATGTGCAGCGTCTGATCGACGAAATCGGCCCCTATGACATGGCCGTTGGCGCGCGCGTGCGCGACTCGTACGAGCCGCTCATCCGCCGCCCGGGCAAATTCATCCTCGTCCATTTCGCGAATTTCCTCGCCGGCGTGAAGATTCCGGATGTGAACTCCGGTCTGCGCGCCTTCAAGCGCGACGTGATCCTGCAGTACCTGCACCTGATGCCCACAGGCTTCTCCTTTTCGACGACGAGCACGTTTGCGATGCTCAAGAGCGGGCGCCCGGTGAAGTGGGTGCCGATCCGTGTGCAGCGCCGCCTCGGCACCAGCTCGGTCTCGCAGCCCCGGCACGGCCTGCAGGCCTTGCTGCTGATCGTGCGCTTGACAACGCTGTTCGAACCGCTGAAGGTCTTTCTGCCGGTGAGCGTCATGTTCCTGGCCGTGGCCATCGGGTTTCTGATCGCCAACCTGCTGGCCGGGCGCAACGTGCCGCAGACGTCGGTGATCACGTCGGTCGCCAGCATCATGGTCTTCCTGATGGGCCTGGTTATGGACCAGGTGGCGGCGCTGCGGCGGGAAAAGCACGAATGAGCGTCCGCGAATTCATGGGGCCAGCCTACGCGCCGAACCGGTTCACGATTGACCAGGTTCGCGACTTCTGGGACGGCGTGGCGGACGAGTATGAGCACGAGGGCACGGAGCTCGCGGCGGCGCACTTTCAGCGCTTCGAGCGTGCCTTCGCCCACTTCCAACCCCGGGATGGCATGCGGGCCCTTAACATCTGGAGCCGCACTGGCGAGGCCATCGACTACTTCCGCCGCCGGGCCCCGCACCTGTGCCTCGTGAACGCCGAAGTATCCCCGCGTATGCTCACACGGGCCCGGGCGCGTTACCCGCACGAGACGTTTATCCACACGGACCTGCACGCGCTCCCGTTCGAGGACGCCGAGTTCGACTTCATTCTCTCACTCGAGACGCTGGAGCACACTCCCGATCCGCTGGCCTTGTTGCGCGAGTTCGCGCGCGTGCTCAAGCCCGGCGGCAAGCTGGTTCTGAGTTGTCCGCCCGCGACCGCGGAGCTGCCGCTGCGCCTCTACGAGCGCTTCTGTCGCAATCACGGCGAGGGCCCGCATCGCTTTCCATCCTCGCGTGAGGTCAAGACGCTGCTGCGCGCGGCCGGCCTGCATCTGGAGCAGCACGAGAGCACGCTGTTCATCCCGGTCGGACCGCGGCTGCTGCGCCGGCTCGAACCTGCCGTGGAGCGTGTGGCGGCCAGGACGCCGCTGCGCGAGCTGGGCATCCGCCAATTCTACGTTTGCCGCAGGCCCGCGGCGGTACCGCCCTGGCAGGACCTGCTGCGCGACGTGGTGCAGCCGGACCTCTGCACGCGTTGCGGCACGTGCGTCGGCGTCTGCCCCACCGGCGTGCTGGCTTTCACCGACCTCGATGGCGCGTGCCTTCCCGCCGCGGTCAATCCGACCGCGTGCACCCAGTGCGGCTGGTGCACGCGCGCTTGCCCCGGCGCCCACGTGTCCTTCGCGGACGTGCACCGTGCCGCCGCCGATGCGCCGACGCACAGCGTAGCGCTCGGCCCGCTGCGCCACCTGCGCATCGCCCAGGCTCAAGATGCCGCCATCCATCAGGCGGGCGCCAGCGGCGGAGTTGTCACCGCCCTGCTGTGCGACCTGCTCGCCCGCGGGGAGATCACCGGGGCGGTTGTGCTGGACGCGCACCCCGCCGCTCCCTGGCGCCCTTGGCCGCGCATCGCCCGCACGCGCGCGGAGATCCTCCACGCCGCCCAGAGCAAGTACTGCGTCACACCGACCAATGCGATCCTGCAGGACGTCGCGCCCGCCCGCGAACGCCTCGCGGTCGTCGCGCTACCGTGTCAATTGCACGCGCTGGGTGCGCTCGAGCGCCACGGTCACCCCGTTGCCAGGGCCGTGGCGCTCACCATCGGCCTGTATTGCGGCAACCAGCTGCACTTCGGCGCCACCCGCAGCTTCCTCCGGCGCCACGGCGTTCAGAACCTCGCCGACGTGGCGGAAATCCGCTACCGCGACGGAGCGTGGCCCGGGCAGGTACGCTGTTACCTCAAAGGCGGCGACACGGTCGCGGCGCCCAAGTTCGAGTTCAATCACCTGATCTCGTTCTACGTGGTGCAGCGCTGCCTGCTGTGCACGGACCTCGCCGCGGAGGGGGCCGATCTCGCGGTCGCCGATGCGTGGGGCGGCGAAACATCCGGCGGCGCGGGTGCGTCCCTGGTCGTGACGCGCACGGCGCGCGGCGAGGCACTGGTGGCCGATTGCACGGCACGCGGCGTCCTCAGCGGCACAGAAATTCCCCTGGCGCGGGCCCTCGCCATGCACGCCCACGGACTCGATCTCAAAAAGACCGGCGCCTTCCTGCGGCTGGCCGCCCGGGCCCGTCGCGGCCAGCCGGTCCCGCAGTACGACACGCCTGCGCCACAGGTAACGTGGCAGCGCCAGCTCGCCGAAGTGTTCATCGCCGCGCATTTCCGGTGGCTCGCCACGCGCCCCGCCCGCTGGCTCGTCGACCGCGTGCCGTTCCCCGTGCTGGGCCGCGTCTATTCCTGGGCACGCACCTTGTGGAAAGGGGCGGCGGCCCGCCGGTACACACCCGCGCCGTCTCCAGCGCCGTCGCGGCCGGCGCGCCTGTCCTGGTGGCGCGTCCTCGGCCCGCTCCTGTTGCTGCTGATGCTCGGGCGCGTCGGCCCCGCCAAATGTTGGGCCGCCCTGCAGGCCGCCGATCCCGCCTGGTTCCTTGCGGCCAGCGTCCTGTCCGTCCCGGCCCTCGCATTCAAGGTCCTGCGCTGGCAGGAGCTGGTGCGGGCGTTCGGCTTCCGGATCTCCTTTGCGGCCAGTGCCGGCATGTACGCCAGCGGATCACTTGCCGGCGCGGTTACGCCCGGCAAGCTCGGCGACCTCGCCAAGGTTCCCCTGCTCGCCGCCCACGGTGTGCCGTGGAGCACGGGTGTCGCAGCCTCCCTGCTCGACCGCGTGTTCGACGCCGCGCTCGTCTTCCTGTTCGGCCTCATCGGCGTGCTGGCGCTGCCAGCTTTCCCCGGCCGCAGTGTCATCGCTTTCGCCGCCGTCGTGGCCATCGGCGTCACCGTGGCCGCGGTCGTCGTGTTCCGCGCAACGTGCGCCCACGCCCTGCGCGCGACCCGTCTGCGCTGGTGGCTCGACATGGGGGTCACGACGCTCGCATCGCTGGCGCCCTATTTCGCCTCCGTCTATTGCTGCGCGCAGGCACTGGAACTGCCGCTGGGCTGGCTGGACATCCTCGCCGGCGCCTCCGTGGCGGCCGTGCTCGCGCTGCTGCCGGTAACCGTGGCCGGCATCGGCACGCGCGACGCCGCCTTCATCGTGGTCTTCGGCGCGCGCGGGGTGAGCCCCGAGCACGCCCTGGCCCTCTCCACGTTGCTGCTGGCGTGGATGCTCGTCAATGGCGCGCTGTTTCTCGTGACCTCGCGACTCGGTTCCGGAGCGCGGGTGTCTGCGACCCGCTCGACGACCAGCTAGGGAGCAACCGGGTATGAACCTGCCGACCGAATGGGACAGCTCACGCGTTCGGCGCTTCTGCAACTGCGGCGCGGTGGCCCTGCTCCTGATCGTGGCTCTCGCGACGGCCGCGAGCTGGCGTCTCTACCCGCTCTTCATCGACACCTTCTACCACATGGGTGTCATCTCGGGCTTCGCACAGGCCGGCGGCATTACGCCGCGTGCCTTCTGGGAGATGGCGCCCGGTGGCCGCGTGCACATCTACCCCCCCGCGCTGCACGTCATCGGGTACTTCCTGACGTTTGCGGGACTCTCCCCGCGCGTGTTCGTCACGCTGGTCAGCGCCACCTGCTACGGCGGTTGCCTGCTCACTACGTGGCTCTGGCTGCGCCGTGTCAGCGGCCCGCGTGGGGCGCTGTTCGCCCTCATCCTGCTGTGCGGCCCGTACGCGTTCTTCTGGACCCAGGCCACCTTCAACGCGGTGGCGGGCGTCATGGTCCTCGCCCCGCTGGCGCTGCTCGCCCTGGAAACGGAGCACTTCCTCGCCTGCGCCGCGGTGACCTTCGTGACAATCACGATGCACCCCATCGGACTGTTCCTGACCCCCGCCCTGGTCATCAATGCGCTGCTCCGCCGCAAGAAACTCCTGGCCGGCCTGCTGGCCGCCGCGATCCCCGTGCTGCTATACACTCCCTGGCTCGCGCACATCTGGGCCAACCGCGCCTTTCTGCCAGACAGCCGCACCGGCGGTGACGTCTCCCTCGCCGGTTTCGGCGTAGGGGGTGTCAACCTCGGCGTCTTGTTGTTGGGCCTGACCGCGGTGGCCATCCCGGCGCTGATCATCCGACGCGGACCGGCCCTCGGCCTGGTCGGCGCCCTCCTCGGTTTTGCCGTGGTCTTCCCGATGGGCTTCGGTGGTCGGTTCTTCGCCTTCAATATCCACTGGCCGCTGGCCTGCCTCGCGGGGTACGGCCTCGCCGAACTCGGGCGCTGCCTGGAACAGCGTTTCCGCTGGCGCACCGCGGCGCAGGTGCTTTCGATCGCTCTCGCCACGTTTGCCCTCCTGGTCTACCCCGCGCTGGAAATGCCGTTGCCCCGCAGCGGCGGCCCGCCCGGCGGCCCCGGCCGGGCCAGTGCGAGCGCGCCCGGCAGCGAGCGCGAGCGCAGCGGTCTGCGGAGTTCGCTGGCCAACCTGCGCCTCACGATTCAGCCGGGAGCCCTCTCCAAGCTCTTCGAGGTCTATGGCGGCGCCGGCACCGGCATGGGCATGGGGGGGATGCCCGGCCCGGGTCCGGGCGCCGGTCCCCAGTTCGGTGGACGACAGGGGCTTGGACGCGCCACGCGCTCCGGCCGCAACACCGGTCCTGCAGCGCCGGCAGGACCGGACCGCACCGTGGGCCCCGGGCGGCAGACCGGGCCGGTTCAGATCGGTCCTGGCGCGCCCGGTGGCCCCGGTGCCCGCGGCGGCGGCATGCCTGGCGGTCCGGGTGGCGGCGGCGGTCCCGGCGGGGACCTGCTCACGCGCGCCGGTGCCGACGCTTTCTTCGCCGCAGTCCAGGCCCACGTGAAGCTCGGCGACGTCATCTACATGAACGACGGCCCCGCCGCGTCGATGCTGGTCGGCGTCACCGGCCGCTGGACCTCGGGCGGCATTCTGCGCGATGTGCGCTCGGAGACCGGTCGGACCGGGCCGCAGGAATGCGACTTCTTCGTGGTGCTCTCCGGAGGCGGCGGTCCCGGCCCGGGGGGGTTCGGCGGCGCGTCGTCTCCGCCCGGCGGCTTTGAGCAGGTCTTCGAGAACGAATACGGCACGCTCTATCGCAACACGGCCCCGGTAGTGCACGCGCGCGAGCCGCTCAAGCCGGGCGTCAGCCTGCCGCTGCTGGTGACGATGGCGGCCGTCGGCCTGCTCCTGACGCTCATTGACTTCCTGCCGGCACGGCACCAGCGCGTCCGCCGTGTGGCCGCGATCCTGGGCCTGTTGATGGCCGGCGCCTGCCTCGCGCCGCTGACGCAAATCGCGGTGGCGGAGCTGTGCAATCCACCGCAGCCTCCTCAGCAGCGCTGGGATGGCGGGCCGGGGGCACCCGGTGGCCCCGGGTTCGGTGGCCCGAATCCAGATCCCAAGCAGGCCCTGGCGGAGGGGTTACTCCGGACGGCCGACGCGGATCGGAACGGCACCGCCACGGCGGAGGAATTCGGTACGCTCGCGACGCGCTGGTCGGAGACTTGGGACACGGATCACACGGGCACGTTGACTCAAGAGGAAATCGCGCAGGGCGTGCGTTCGATCCTCGGCAGCGTGGAAGCCGACGAACCCCCGCCTCCGCCGGACATGCCGATGTTCGGCCCCGTCTTCTTCCTCGCCGAGCGGGTTTTCGCGGCCTGTGATACGAACCACGACGACGCCATCACGCCAGCGGAGCTGGCGGCCGCGCTGGGGCAGTGGTTTCGCGACTGGGACACGAGCAGTCAGGGCAAGCTGGACGCCGCCGCCATCTCGCGCGGCCTGGAGGCCGTGCTCGGGCCGCCGCCGCAGTTCGGCGATCCGCAGCGCGGCAATCTCCCGCCGCCCGGCCCCCCCGGAGGTCCGTGAGTGCTATGATGCCGGCGCCGGGCTGTGACGCGCCGCCGGCCTCGAGCACGTCCGCGCAGAAAGAGCAGTACCCCATGCGTGTGCTTGTCATCGAAGATCAGGAGCGTCTGCGGAACTGGCTGCAGAAGGGCCTTAAGGAGGCGGACTTCGTCGTCGATGCCGCCGCGGATGGCAACGAGGGGCTCTGGTACACCCAGGGCAACGTGTACGACGTCATCATCCTCGATCTGATGCTCCCCGGCGTCGACGGGCTGTCCATCCTGCGCCAGCTGCGCGAGGCCGGCCGCCAGGACCAGGTTCTCATCCTGACCGCCAAGGACACGGTGCCGGATCGGGTGCGCGGCCTCGACCGCGGCGCTGACGACTATCTCACCAAGCCTTTCGCCTTCGAGGAACTCCTCGCCCGGGTGCGCGCCTTGGTTCGCCGCGGCTACGGCCAGCATAGCGCCGACATCGCGGTGGGCGACCTGCGCATCGATCCGGCCAAGCGCCAGGTCTGGCGCGGCGCGCGGGAGATCGAGCTGCGTGCCATGGAATACAAGCTGCTCGAGTACCTGGCCCGCCGCGCGGGTGAAACCGTCAGCCGCACGGATATCTGGGAACACCTTTACGACTTCGGCTCGGAAACGGCCAGCAATGTCGTGGATGTCTATATCGGGGCGCTGCGACGCAAGCTCGATCGCCCCGGCGAGAAGAGCCTGATCCAGACGCGCCGTGGTCTGGGGTATGTACTGGGAACCGCGACATGATGCGCTCGTTGCGCTCCCGTCTGATCGTCGGTATGCTGCTGGGCATGCTGCTGCTGCTCGTCGCCGCCAGCACAACGATCTACACGGTGCAGCGCCGGCAGCTCTACCGCGCGTTCGATGATACGCTCCTGAACAGTGCCAACGCGCTGGCGCTGCTGTTCCACCCCGGCCCGTTCGGCACGTGGTTTGACAGCGAAGGCCTTGGCCGCCTGCCCGCCGGTCAGATTCGCCAGGGCGCGCTGTTCCAGTTCTGGAGCGATCAGCCCATCAACATCCCCCTGGCCCCGCCGGACCCCAACGCGGACCTCAACGAGTTCGGCTTCCGCGCGCCGGGCGATCTCGAGCGCCCGCCGCGCGAGCCCGGTCCGAGCGCGCCCGGTGACCTCGAGCGCCCCGCGCGCGAGCCAGGCTTCCGCGCGCCCGACGATCTCGAGGGCCCCCCCCGTGAGCCCGGTCCGCGCCCCGCCCGCGAAGATCGCCGGCCGCCTGAGCCGTGGCGCCTCGACCCGAATCGGCCGGATCTGCAAGTCCCCCGCCCGCCGCCGGAACCACCGGAAGACTGGCGGCGGCGCGGCCCTGGCGAGCGTGTCATCCGCTCGCCCCTCCTCGAGGGCGCGGACCTGCCCTGCCTGAACACGCTGCCGGGACGCCCGCGCTTTGAGAACATCACGCTCCCGGATGGCGCCGACGGGCGCGCCGTCGCCCTGCAGTACCCCCTACCCGCCGGCGCCCCGTGGGCACGCCGCGAGGCCCCCGCGCGCCTGACCGCCGTCGTCGCCGCCGGCATCGCCGAGCTCGAGCGCCAACTGCGTTTCCTGGGCGTGCTTCTCCTGGCCACTTCCGTTGGAACCATGGCCGTCGCCGGCGGCGTGGCCTGGCTCGTCGTTAGTCGCGGCCTGCAGCCGCTCGCCGTCGTCGCCCGCAAGATCGCCACCCTGGACGAGACCGGCCTCAAGCAGCGTCTGGCCGGCGGTGGCGCCCCGCGCGAGATCGAGCCCGTCGTCCAGCAGCTCAACGGCCTGCTCGCCCGCCTGGACGAAGCGTTCGAGCGCGAGCGCGCCCTGACGGCCGACGTCGCCCACGAGCTGCGCACCCCCGTCGCCGAAATCCGGGCCATCACGGACATCACGCTCAGCCGCGCCCGCAGCCCCGAGGAATACCGCCAGGCACTCGCCGAGACGCAGGACGCGATTCGCACGCTGCAGGAGCTGATCGAACGCCTCCTCGTCCTCGCCCGCCTGGAAGCCGGCCAGGTGCGGCCCCAGCTCGAAACCACGCCGCTCTACCCCCTGATCGTGCAGCACTGGTCGGTCCAGCGCGACCGTGCCGCCGCCCGCGGCCTCCTGTTTGCGAACGACTGCCCCACGGACGCCGTCGTCGGCGCCGACCCCAAACTCGTCGATGTCGTCCTCGCCAACGTGCTCGCCAACGCCGCCGAGTACACGCCCGACCACGGCAGCATCACCGTCACGTTCCGCCCCGCCGGCCCGCATGGCGTCCTCACGATTGCCAACACCGGCTGCACACTCGGTCCCGCCGACGTCGCCCGCGTTTTCGACCGCTTCTGGCGCGCGGACGCCGCCCGCAGCCGCACCGGCCTGAACTGCGGCCTGGGGCTCACCCTCGTGCGCCGCGCCATGGAGGCCATGGGCGGCACGGCGGAAGCCCGCGTCAGCCCCGACCAGTGCTTTCTGGTCGAGCTAACTCTTCCGGCCCCGACGGCGGGGGAGTGAAGTTCCGCAATGCGCAGCGCTGGTTTCGGGGCACGAATTCTGGTTGCGTCCTGTTGCCCAACAAAGTGATCTCGCTTCAGGGGTGGTGCTCGGGAACAGGAATTCTGCGTCAG
The DNA here is from genome assembly GCA_964523405.1 of uncultured Planctomycetales bacterium. Lineage (GTDB taxonomy): Bacteria > Planctomycetota > Phycisphaerae > UBA1845 > Fen-1342 > CAZGAQ01. The sequence continues at coordinate 8,153 of CAZGAQ010000029.1, read as the reverse complement.
GTACCCTCAGATTCGTTCGGGGCAGGCAGAGGCCTAACGCTACGAGGCAACGCGCCATTGGCGCAACCGCGCTGGGTAACCGCGGTACGATTGGGCAGGGTCCGCGTCCAACCGCGGCGTCGGCCCGTCACGACCCCGACTATGGCAAGCAAGAGCGCCGCCTATCTCAACCGGGCGACGGTCTCGCAAGCATACCACTGTACGTCTGGCGCAAGCATCGAGTGGGCTACGCGGTGCTGGCCCTCGCCTTCCTGTTCCTGTCCCCCCGTGCGCCGCTTCGCGGCATCCTCATGACGTGGGGGTCACTGCTGGCTTTCATCGTGTCCGGCAGCCTGTGGCTCTGGAGTCAGCGGTGCCGACGACACGCTGGACTGAGACGGCCCGTACTCAGCCACCCGGCGGAATGGCCCTCGGCGCGGGAGGCAATTCCGCTGAGACTTGGCTGGCACCGGCCGCGAGCTGTCGCGCGAGATCCTCACCCCAGCGGGCGTGCGCCCAGGAGTACTGCGTGGGATCGAGTAGCACGAGGCGTTCCAGGCCGCGGAGATAGCGCTGCGTGATGTAGGTCACGGGGTCGGGCTCGTCGGCCCAGATGGGGTATTTCGCGACGTCGATGATGACGATTTCGAAGCGGAACGTCGGGCCGATGCGGCGGATCCCGGCGACGACGACGTCCGCGCGGTGCCGGGCGGCGAGGATGCCGACGGTGCGGACGGCCATCGTCGGCAGACCAAGAAACGTCACCGGCAGACCGCGCCGCTCCATGTGGTGGTCGGCCACGACGGCAATGGAGCCACCGGCGTCGAGCACTTGGGGCAGGCGCGTGATCGCTTGCTCGATGGGCACCAGCTCGCAGCCGCTACGGGCGCGAACGCGGCGACGGTAGGCATCGTAGCCGGGGTTCTCGTGCGGGCGGTAGACGGCCGCGGCGCGGATGCCGTTGAAGCCGAGGAAGACGGGGAGGAGGTCGAAGGGCCCGTAGTAGGCGGTGAGGAGGATGGCGGGCTGGCCACGGCGTTGGGCGGCGAGCAAGTCGGACCGGTGCGGCTCGGGGATGCACCCGCCGTAGCGGGCGTAGGTGCGGGGGTGCAGGAGGCGTTCGGCGAGGACCAGGTCGGTGAGGCCCCAGACGCGATGAAGCCACGACTGCGCGGCGATGCGCGGGACGTCCGCGGGGTCGACACGGCCGGCGAGGGCGGCGCGGCACTGGCCGACGCAGCGCTGCTGGAGTTCTGGGAGGAGACGGTACACAAGGCGGCCAAGCATGCCGGTCAGGGCGTAGGCGAGGCGTGGGCCCAGAAGGGCAAAGTAGAAGCCGAGCATGCGGCGATGGAAGTCGCCAAGGCGGAGCACGATGCGGACGAGCCAGCGGGGCATCGCGACATGTTACCGCGCGGGGCCGTGCCCGCGTTTTGCGCGGCGGAGCCTACGCGTCCATGTCCTTCCAGCGTTTGGCCATTTGGCCGAAGATGGCGAGGGCAATGGTGGCCACGACGCCGATGGCAGCGAAGGGCAGCCAGACGGAATACTGCGGATGGTATGTTTCCCACAAGAGCCGCGTGGCGGCCTCCGGGTCCAGGCCCGTGACCTCCTGCAGCGTGGCCATGGCCGCACTGCGTTTGACTCCCAGCGCGCCCTCAAGCGTCGCCACGCTGCCGTTCCAGCCCTTGCCGGCGCCGAATGGCGTCCGCTCGGCGAGGTACTTCAGCGCGAGCGTAGCTTTTTCGCCGAAGTGGCCGTACACGTAGCCGGCAATATACGAGCCGGTGCCGACGCCGATGCCGACGGGGATGTTCACGTAGCCCAGGTACAGACCTTTCTTTCCGGGCGGGGCGATGAGACCTAGATACTCGCTCTTCTTCGGGCCGGTCAGCATCTCGCCGAGAGAGAAGAGCAGGATGCCCAGCAGGAGGACCCAGCCGTTACCGGTCAGGCCGGCCACGAGCAGACCGGCGGTCGCGACGAGCATGCCGATCACCATCGCGGACAACGTGCGCATCGGACGCACGATCCAGGAGACCGGGACCATCAGGGCGACGATCAGCATGGAGTTCAGTGAGATGAGAACCTGCTGCGGCACGCGCCAGGCGCCGTCGGGGCCGACCTCGCGCATGACGTTGAAGGGCACGTGGGCGGCGATCATGCGGCTGTCGACCCAGTCCTCGATGAAGTTCGGCTGCAGGTCCCAGAGCTGGTACATCATCAGCCAGAAGCAGGACATGATGAGGAGCCAGGTGGCCAGGCGCGGCTCGACGACGTTGCGCAGCGTGCGTTTCAGCACGGCCAGGGGACTTTCGGTCTGACTGGCGCCCGAGGGGACATCCTTGTACGTGAGCAGCAGCAGGTAGTTGACGGCCATGAAGCCGGCGCAGGCCAGGAAGAGCGTCCGCCAACTGCCGGCCGTATGCGCCGTGCCGAGCAGGAAAGGAGAGACGTAGTGGCCGATGACCGAGCCGATGTTGACGACCCAGTAGAAGATGCCCCAGCCTATGGAGGAGTTGGCCGGCGTGAGGTTGTGGGCCAACGTGGCCTGCAGGCTGGGCTTGAAGAAAGCGGTGCCCGTGGCCAGGACGAGGATGCCGATTAGGAAGCCTGCGAAGCTGTGCGTGCCGGCCATAATCAGGTAACCCAGCACGTTCATGGTGATGGAGAAGAACAGAGTGCGCTTATAGCCGTAGCGGTCGGCATACCCGCCGGTGACCATGGGGAGGAACGACTGGCAGATCGCCCACCACATGTAGATGAAACCCTTGTCACTGGCGGTCAAGTGCAGGCCGCCCGGCTCCGTCGCCTGCATGATGTAGATGGGCGCCACGGGGCGGAGCGTATAGTACGCCAATCGCTCCCACATCTCGATGAGGTTGCAGTTCCAGAAGGTCCAGGGGAAGCGGCGTGGGCGCGGGGGGGCGTACTGCGCGGGCGCGGCGTCGGTGGACGGGGACATGCGGGCTCCTCGGGGCTGGAGGCGAAGATCAACGAGTCGACCGGTCCGCACAGCGGACCCTACGTCCACAGAGCGAAGCGGGCGTGGGCGTAGCAGGCATTACGAGGTACCGGTGCGCTTGACGCGGTGGACGAGCGTCTGGGCGGAGGTCTTGATGCCCTGCATAATGCCCTTGAGCGCGTCGCGGTTCGGGGCGTATTCCATCGCCACGTCCATGTACACCAGGCCCTGCTCGATCAGCTCCGCGAGCGAGATCGTGAAACTGCGCATGCCCTGCTCGACCGACCCGGCGATGATCTCGGGCAGGTCCGTGTCCTCGCCATCGCGGATCTTCTCCTTGACGATGCCCTCGCCGAGGAGGACCTCGCAGGCCGGCACACGGGAGACCTTCGGGTCGATCGCCGGGATCAGCCGCTGGGCGCAGATCGCCTTGAGCGTGTTCGCGAGCGAGCTGCGGATGAAGGCGTGCTGGTCGGGGGGGAAGAACTCCAGGATGCGGCCGAGGGACTGCATGGTATCGGCCGTGTGGAGCGTGCAGAACACGAGGTGACCGGTCTCGGCGGCCTGCAGCGCGGCCAGGAGGGTCTCGCGGTCGCGCATTTCGCCGATGAAGATCACATCCGGATCCTGGCGAACCGCGCCGCGCAGGGCGTCGGCAAAGGTGGGCACATCCAGGCCGATCTCGCGCTGGCTGACGATGGCCTTCTTGGGCTTGAACGTGTACTCGATCGGGTCCTCGATGCTGATGATGTTGACCGGCTGAGTCTCGTTGATGTGGTCGATCATGGCGGCCTGGGTCGTGCTCTTCCCGCAGCCAGTGACGCCGCAGACGATGACGATGCCCTCGCCGGTCTCCTCGGAAAGCTTGCGATAGACCGGCGGCAGGCGCAGTTCCTCGAAGCTGGGGATGGTGCCCTTCACGCGCCGGATCGAGGCGTGCATCTGGTCGCACGAGCGCATGATGTTGATGCGGAAGCGGTCGCCGCCGGGCAAGAGATAGGCGAAGTCCAGCCCCCCCTTCTCCTCCCAGATGGCCTTGCGGTGCGGCGGGATAATGGGGTCCATGAGCTTCTCGATGACGCGCGAATTGACCGTGATCGTCGGCAGGGCCGTGCGCCGCAGGTCGCCGGCGATGCGGTAGGCGGGCGGGGTACCTGTTTTCAGGTGGAGGTCGCTCGCCCCGAGCGGCGCCATGTTCTCCAACAGCGGAATGATCGAGGTTGGCATTTCACTCATCGAACTACCTCGTGGACGTGGGCCGGCCGACGGTCACCGGCCCCGGGACAGGTGACACGCGCGCCGCTGGCATCAGCTTAGTCGCCCCCCTACCGGCGCGGCAAGCGCAAGTGGCAACGTGGGGCATGGCGGCGGCCGGCCAGGAGCAACAGGCCGAAGAGGCCCGGAGGGGGGCGCTGCGCCCGCGCGGCCAGGGTGGGTGCGCCGATTGGGGGGATCAAACGCCGACGGGGCGTGGTACAATGGCGATGCACTCGGGGTAGTGCAGCTTTGGCCAGTAAGCCCGAAGCCGGGAAGGAGAATGCAGCATGATGAATCGTGCGCTGGGGATGTCGGGGGTTCGCGCCGTGGTTGAGTTGGCGGTGGTGGTCCTGGCCGCGGGTACGGCGCAGGCGCGGACGGGACGGTACCTGATCGTGGCCGCGCACGATTTCGCGAGCACGCCGGCCCTGACACGGCTGGCGGACGCGCGGCGGGCGGCGGGGCTGGATGTGACACTGTATGACGTCCCGGTCGGGACGGCCAGGGCGGTCATCCAGGCCCAGATCGCGAACTGGCATGACCCAACGAAGGTGGGCTACGTGCTGATCGTGGGTGACAGTGACAGCGATACGGCGCCAGCCACAGGCACAACGATCCCCCACTGGCTGGGCGGTGGGGCGCACGGGTCGCCGACGGATCTGCCGTACGCGTGCTACGGACCGACGGGCGACTGGGTCCCAGACGTCGCGCTGGGGCGCATCCCGGTCGATACGGCCGCGGAGCTGGACACGGTGGTGACCAAGACGCTGCTGGTCGAGAGCGGCGCGTTCACAGACCCCAGCTATGCACAGCGGGCGGTGTTCGTGGCCACGGACGACACGACGGCCAATGCGAACGCAACGCACGACTGGGTGATTGCGACCTATCTGACGCCAGCGGGTTTCAGCGCGCAGCGCGTTTACGCCACGCAGGGCGGCACGACGGCGCAGATCGCGGCGGCCGTGAACGCGGGTACGCTCTTCGCGACGTACATGGGGCACAGCGGGTTCAGCGGTTGGTGGAATCCGGCATTCAACTCGACGAACGTGCAGGCACTGCACAACGCCGGGCTGTACGGGGTGGTGCTGGGCATGTCGTGCGGGTCGGCGTGCTTCAGTTGGAGCTACGGCGAGTGTTTCGGCGAGTACTGGCTGCGGCAGGCGAACAAGGGATCGGCCGTGTACATCTCGGCGACGACGATCATGCCGACGGGCTGGGCGGGGCCGCAGAAGATGGAGAAGTTCTTCTATCAGGCAATGCTGGCGGACGGGGTGTGGGAGGTGGGGCCGGCGTGGCAGAGCGTCCTGGCGCGACTGTACGCGGACCCGGCCTTCGGGCCGAGCAACCCGGACACGCGCGACTTCTTCGAGATGTACGTGCTCTTGGGCGATCCGGCGCTGCGGCTCCCGCACCTGAGCGTGGGCGACGGCGACTACGATGACGACGGGGACGTCGACATGGCCGACTACGCGGCGCTGCAGGGCTGCTGTCAGTGCACGGCGCTGGGGGAATGCGGGACGGGGAACCTGGCGGGCGGGCCGACGGTGGATGCGGGTGACTTGACGCTGTGGCCGGGGGTAATGGGCGGACCGGGGATGTAGGCAGCACAACCGGCGCCGGAGGTAGAGTGTACCGGTACGCGCAACACGGCAACGACGTACAGCGAGAGGGACATGGGCACGATGCACCACCGATATCGTACGGGCTTGCTCACACTCACGCGCGACGAGTGCCAAGGGGGGCCCTGGAGGGGTCGGGGATGGACTGCCACACTTGATGGAGTGCGCTGGGCGCGCCGCAGACGTGACGTGCCGGACCAGCGCGAGGTCGTCATCGTTGCTCTAGGCGACAGGTCTGCGCAACGAGCCTTCGACCTGATCAAGACAATGTACGATGTCGGCAATGCCGAGCCTGACATAATCCCACGTGAACTAGCACTGCGCGACGAGAACGAGACAGAGGCGGCGGACGCGGCCTCGGAACAACCCGCCGAATGGTCAGTACAGGCGATGGGATTCCCTACGGCCTGTGCTATGGCGGCAAAGGCCTCGCGGCGACGAAACTGGGTTTACGCAGCGGCTCTGTATGGGCTGAGTCGTCGCCTGCACGCCAACGCGCTAGTGGACCTGGAACCGCGGATGTACCCACACAGGCACCGTTCACCGTTCCCGAACGACCATGTGCGTTTCGCATACTCAGTGGTGACCAGCTACGCAATCGTGGAACAGCTCGGGCTCGAAGTGCGCGCATCCGACAAGAACCCGTCAATGATTGGGAACGAATGGAATCCAGCGGTCCTCCATGACTTGGAGGAACGCCTCGAAAAGGTAGGCATCGCCAGCGACAGAACCATCATGTGGATGGTCCGCGGGGGGAAGACCAGGATCGAGACGAAGCGCCCGGCGCGTACACAAGGCATGCAGATATGGGCGCACGGGCGGGTTCGCGATTGCGAGGTCAGAGTCGTCGACGCCATCAGCAGCCTGAGTTGGCTGCGAAGCAAAGTGAGCGCCCACCGAGTAGACGAACTCGTGGAGCTGATATCGGCCTATGACGTGGCAAATGCCCAGAACCTGGCTCGCCTCCTCATCCTGAACTCGATCGGATTCGCCGAATCGAGCTGACTACAAAGCGAATCCGAGGACACACGCGATGTCAACGGGAGAGGACCGCTTCGTGCCGATCTCAACCCGGACGAGCGCCCCATTCGGATGCGGACGGCCGGCGCTGGCGATAGATCGTCAGGCGTGGACGTCTGATGCTACTCCGCGTTCGACGCGACTGCGTGCGACGGTCGTCCTGCACGCCGTTGGCGTGCGGAAGCAAAGAAAGAGGACGGCGACCACGGGTGTCGCTGCGCTCCACCCGTGGCTACCGTCCTGCACCCCTTGCGGGGTGAATCGTGCCTGCCAGTCGTGCCGCTATACGGAAGACGTCAGGCACCCCTCACGATCGTTCGGGGCAGGCGGAGGCCTGACGTTACGCGGCTACAGCCGTTCCGCGATGATCTTCTGGGCGGCGGTCACGCCGGCGCCGAGTTGGAACTTGTGGCCCATCTTGTAGAGGCACTGTTCCAGCGCCCCAACGGCCAGCAGCGTGTCCATCTCGTCCACGTAGCCCATGTGGCCGAAGCGGATGATCTTGCCCTTGAGCGAATCCTGGCCGCCCGCCGACTCGATACCGTAGCGCTTCTCGAGCTCGTTGCGGAGGTCCTTGACCGTGATGCCGGCCGGCGGGCACAGCGCGGTCACCGAATCGGACGGCGACTTGCTGAAAACCTTCAGGCCGATGGCTTCGCCCGCGGCGCGGGTCGCGGCGGCCATGGCGGCCACGCGCTTCCACACGTTTTCCATGCCTTCGCCCAGCAGTTGGTTGAGGGCGACGACCAAGCCGCGGACCAGCAGGTGCGCCGGGGTGAACGGCGTGTCCGATTCCTTGGCCGACTTGTGCGCCTTGTTGAGGTTCAGGTAGTAGGCGTGCTGGGCCTTGTTGCCCTCGATGGCGGCCCAGGCCCGCGGGCTGACCGACAGGAAGCCGAGGCCGGGGGGCAGCATCAGGGCTTTCTGGGCGCCGGTGATGGCCACGTCCACGCCCCACTCGTCGGGCTTGAGCGGCAGAGCGCCGGCCGAAGTGATGCAGTCGGCCAGGAGCAGCTTGCCGGCATCGTTGGTGACCTTGGCGATGGCCTTGAGGTCGCAGGCGGTCGCGGTGGAGGTCTCGCTGTGGACGACCATCACGGCGGTGATCTTGGGGTCCTGCTTGAGCAGGCCGGCCACCATCTCGGCGGTGGCGGCCTGGCCCCATTCGATCTTGTGGCGGATGACGTCGAGGCCGAACTGCTGGGCGATTTCACCCCAGCGCTCGCCGAACTTGCCGCCTTCAAGGGTCAAGAGCTTGGAGCCGGGCGGGTTGCAGCCGACGATGGCGGCCTCGGCGGTGGCGGTGCCGGAGC
>CAZGAQ010000028.1:0-73068 GCA_964523405.1 uncultured Planctomycetales bacterium | reverse complement strand
ACTCGTGATGAAGCTGGCGGCCGTGAGGTAGACGAGGCCGCCCGTCTCCGGGGCCCGGGCCAGGTTCACGCGGACGAGGCGGTTGAAGCCGTCGTACTGGTAGTACAACGTGCCGTCGTAGACGAGGTTGCCGGCGCCGTCGTGGACGAACGTTGTCGCGGCGCTCGGCTCTTCATTGATCTGCGTCGTGAGGACGTCGATCTGGTTGGCACTATTGGGCGTGTGCCAGATTTGATCGCGGAGCGTTACGTCGCCGTTGGGGTCGCGATCGCTGCGCAGTAGACCCGCGACCGGCGGGCTCCCGGGCAGTCCGGTCCAGTTGCCCAGCGTGTCCAGGCTCCAGCCGAACTCGCGGTCGCGCGGGACGCTGGCCGCGATGATCGCGCTGTTCGTGGCGTCGAGCTGGCCGAGATGGGCCGCAATCAGTCGCTGCAGGCCGTCGTAGTCATACACGTACGAGCGGTCGTTGACGTGCGCCACGCCGCCGAGCGTGGCCTGCTGCACGCGGGCGTGCGTGCGATTGCCGGCCTGGTCGTAGCCGTACTGATACCGGTGCAGCGCGTTTCCGAAAAGCTGGAAGTCCAGGTCGGCGACGCGGCCGAAACGGTCCAGGCCCGTATAGGCGGAAGTCGTCGGATTCCAGAAGCCCTGGCATACGCCGTTGCCGAGCACCGTGCCGACGCGTCGCGACGTGCCGATATAGTCGTAGAGCGCGAGCGCCGTCCCGTTGGCGCTGATGTCTGTGACGCGGCTGAGCGGGCCGCTGACCTCATCGGCGTTGTAGCCGAAGGTTACAGTGCGCAAGCCACCGGGATAGGTCATGCTGGCCAGGCGCGTGTAGTTGCCGTTGGCGGCATCCGCGCAATCCCAGCCGTAGTCGACATGCCAAGTCGCCGGGCCGATCGTGCTCTGGTGCTGCTGGTACTCGGCGATCAGGTTGCGCTGAGTGTCATAGTGGAACTCGTTCTGGGAGACGACATACTGGGTTCCGTTTGCTCCGTACGAGTACGCCGTGACGCGGGCGAGTTCGCCACCGGTGGGGTCGTAGTCGAAGTGGACGTAATGGACGCGCCGCTCGGGGGTGTCATTCGTCACGACGTTGAAGTACGAGAAGTCGTCGATCCACGTGTCCGTGCGCCGCCCGCGATCGTCGTAACGGTGATAGAAGGTGATGCCGCGCGCGTCGGTGCGCGCGGCGACCGTGCCGTCGGCGTAGTACATGAAGGCGAGCGTGTCGCCGTTGGGATACGTGGCCTGCGAAATCCACGTCTTCGAAGCGCTCTGCGGCGCGACATTCGGGTCCCAGCCGCCCGCATAACCCGGCATCTCCCAGGTCAGCGGGAGCACCTGCGCGTCATAGGCGAACGTCGTGACCTGAATGGTGCCGGCCGCGCTCGCCGCCGGGCTCCAGTCGATGGCCTGCCACGCCGCGCTGTTGGGGTCGGCGAATTGCGCGGGCATGACGGCCGCCATCGCATCCAGCCGTCCCGCAGCATCGTAGCGATAGGCTGTGTAGCGCCGCTGTGTCGGCACGCCAGCCGCATTGTCGATGGTGAGCCGCACGCGACCGAGGCCGTCGTATTGCGTGCGGGTGAACGTACCATCCGGGCCAAGAACGGCCGTCTGGTGCCCGGCCGCGTCGTATTCGTAGCAGGTGCACAGGACGCCGGAGTCGGGCGGCACGCAGCCGGTAAGCCGGCCATTCGGATCGTACTGTGCCGGCGAGGCCGGCTCGTTGAGCACGACGCCGTTGGCGAAGCCGGCGTCGTTGCCGGTGCCGTAGTTCAGCGTGGCCTGCACGCGGCCGGCGAGGTCGTACCACGTGTGCGTGTACGAGCGCACCTCGTTGGTGCCGTCGGGGGTATACTCGGTCTGCAGGCTGCGGATGGGGCGATCGCGATAGTCGTATTCGGCGTCAGTCTTTGCGACCACGCGATCGCCGCTCGCCGTGGCGGCCACGGTCGCGCTCGTGACCTGCCGCCCCTTGCCGTCATAGGTGAAGATTTGCGCCGGGGCATTCGGGGCATACATGGCGCGCGTCCGTCCGGCGTGATCGAAGAAGCTGAGCGTTGCGCGGTAGGCGGGTTGGCCGGCGCCGTCGGCATACCACGTGCGGACCTCGTGCGTCTGGCCGCGCGCGTCGTAGCAGTTCTCGCTCAGGGAGAGCGGTGCGGCGTACGCGAAGAACACGCTGCCGCTGGCGGGCTCGACCGTAGTTGGCACGGCCAGACGCGGATCCAGCGCCGTGCCGGCGATGGCCGCCGTCGGACCGTACTCGGCCACATACCGCACGCGGTCGCGATGGTCATACCACGTGACGGTGTGCCCGACGGGGTTGCCGGCGTAGTCGGTGCGGGTCACCCAGACCTCGCGCATGCGCCAGTCGTACCCGTGCTCGGTGGCCCAGCCGTCCTCGTCCTCGGACGGCGTTAGCCCGCCCCAGTAGCCCGGGGTGCCCCATTGGTTCGGGTCGGGGTTGCTGTGGCTATCTTCGTCCCAGTACGCATACTGGTTCACCGGCTTGTCGCCGTAGTGGCGGATGCACACGAGGCGGTCTGCGTCGGTGACGCCGGAGCCGTAGTAGCGCTTCTCGATCAGGAGCATATTGTCATTGGGATCAGGGCCGTGGCTCATGTCGCCGCCGATCCAAGAAGGATCACAGTCGACGGTGCCGCGATAGGTGCGTTCGAGCCGGCCGCGCTGGTCGTACACGTTGCGTGTCACCGTGCCGTCGGGGCCCTCCTCGCGGGTCACGTTGCCGAAGCCGTCGTAGGCAACGTGGGCGGAAATGCTCTCGCCGCCGCCGGAGCGCTCCGCGCCGATGATGCGGCCAGTCTCGTCATAAGTAGGTGTGGAGGTGGAGAGCTCGACGTAAGCGTCGCTGGTGGAAGGCTGCGCGCCACCGGGCGTGACGCGGACTTCTTTGCTCCATAGCAGCTGCGCGCCGGAGAAGCGCTTGATCGCGACGGGCGAATCCGTGCGGTACGGCGGGCCCGGGATGACATCCTTGAACGTCCACTGCTCCAGTTCCCGGCCGTCCTGCCGGTACAGAATCCACTGCTCGGTGCCGAGACTGAATCCGTTGTACAAGGCGACGCGTTTCAGGCCATAGGGCTCCTCGTATTCATACTGCGAGATCTGGTTGAGGGCGGACACGGTCCCGCAATACTGGAACTCGCCGGGCAGGACGTAGGCGCTGGTATCGAAGGCGCTTTCCTGCACGCGGCCGCGGTCGTCGAAGGTCTGGTGCGTAACGGTGAATTCGTCTGTGGCGGGGTTCAGGGTATTGGGGTCGAGCAGGCTGCCGGAGCCCTGCCATTCGGCGTTGCCGTTGGCGTTGAAGCGCTGGCGGGTCACGGCGTAGTGCGGCGTGCCGCCGGCGGCCAGCGGCGTCGGGGCGCGGACTTCGCGTTGGGCGATGATGGCCTTGTCGCCGTTGAGCTCGTAGTAGGTGTCCACGGCCTCGACCGCTACGGACGGTGGCGGCGGATAGGTTGTCGCCGGCGCGTTGAAGTGCACCGTGCGGGTCACGAGTTCCGGACGCTGCGGTACGCCGTGCTCGTAGTACTCGGTGAAGTACACCGGCGCGTTAGGGTCCTGGCCCTGGCGGATGCCAACGAACTGCAGCTGGCCCGGCGTGCAGTTCTCCGGCGGCCACTGGGTGCCACAGTCGTCGGGCGCGTAGCGATAGATGTACACGAGGCCTTCGCTGTTGGGGTCGTGGCCGGCGGCGTGTGCGGCGCCCCAGCCTTTCGTGCGATACTCGACGACACGCATCTGGTTGTCGTACACCTTGTGGTCGGTGTAGCCGCTGCCTTCGATGAGCGTGCCGTTGGGGTCTGCCGTGTAGGAGTACTTTTCATCCGACAGGATGAAGCCGGCCGCACTCATCTTCGTCACGCGGCGCGAGACGAGCTTGTTGTTCCGGTCGCGTTCGTCGACGATGGTGGCGTGATAGGGGTGGTCGGGGGGGATGGGCTGCAGGCGGCACCAGTTGCTCTCATCGTAGTACAGCCATGTGCAGGGCTTTTCGTAATACGGATAGTGCATCTCCCAACCCTGCATCGGGGCTTCGCTGACGTAGCCCTCAGGTGGCCCGGGTGGAACGAGTTCCGGCCGGAGGCGATACTTGTAGAGCTCAAACCTATGGTCGGCGCTGGCGCCCGGTCGGCGATCGTACAGCGTGCAGACGACTGTCCGCGGACAGACGATCCTGCGCCCGTCGTATCCCAGGTACGTATTCCCAAGTTCGGCGTGACTCAGCGGTCCCCCAGTATTGGAGAACCGCATTTCCGCCAGGTCCTGGAGCCGTACTGAGGTGGGCACACCCTGGGCATTGGGCATGAGAAGTTCGTATTGATCGGGTAATTCCAGGACGTCGTTAATGGTTGGCGTGTGATTCGGGTCTGTCGGCAGGGCTGCGACGACGGCCCGGATCGTGGCGTCGGAGTATGTGGCCCTCACGTAGAAGCACTCGGTGAAGTGCCAGCCGGCCGGTCCGTACCGGTACATGCGCACGTGTTCATCCTGCGGAGTGCCGCCCAGGCCGGCTTTAGCCGTCGTCACCTTGGTGAGGTGCGCATCTAGCAGCAGTATGTCCGCGAAAGGCATGACATATAAGAAGTAGTTGGGCGAGTTGGGCTCGGGACAGGGAAAGGCGGTGTACTGGTACTTGACGACCTGCGTCCAGCCGGTCGGCAGGCTCGGATGATCAACCGCGTCCATCTCGTCGAGCGTCTTGCCGCAGTAGTCGGCATCGGTAAGCGTCAGGCAGCCGGGTGGAATCGCAACAGCGCCTGGGTACGCGTGAATAGACTGCAGCGCGTTGTGGAGAAATATGCATGAATGGTAGTTCTCGCCGCCCGGGTGATAGCTGAAGTAGCGATGCGTGTAGATCAGCGTCCAGGCCACGTGGTTGTCGGCGGTAACCAGCCGGATCGCGCGCAGTTGGCCCTTCTCGCGGCAGTTCTGACAGCATTCGCGACAGTCGGGTGTGTTCGGCTCATCGCAATCGGCCTGGTAGTGCGAGCAGTACTCATACTCGGCGCGATTCCCATAGCGATCCTCGAGCCGCGTCACCAGCCCGTAGTACGGTACGCCCCAGTAGAAATAGCGCCAGTCTCCCTGATGGTCATCCAGCGGCGGCGCATCGTGCACATTGTGCGCGTTTGGCTGTGCGTAGTGGCGTGTGTACGCTGCGACCAGATCCTCATAATGCGGCTCGATCGTGTACTTGATCCCCCGGTGATTCAGGTAGACGTAGAACGCCGTCGGCCGGTTCGGGTCGCTCGGATTCGCGTCGTACTCCAGTTCCGCATCGAACCACGCCGGCGCGGTATAGCGCTGGGTGTTCTCATCCCACAGGAATGGGATGGAGTGATGCGCATCCGGAATGAAGTAGCAGCGCTTGCGCGAATGCTCCGTCTGTACGTAGGTCTTGCTCATGTCGATGAGGAAGAGGGGGTTCTCGCTCATTGACCAACCGCTGCCGTTCCAGTCCCACCAGTGGTCGCACCGGATCCCGAAGTACCCATCCGGTTCGTCATGGGCCGCCTGGGGCCACGACTGCGTGCGAATGTGCCGGAACACAGCGCTCCCGAAGGGCAGTTCGAGATCCGTCTCCTGCAGCAAGGGAGCACCGGTCACGAGATCGACCGTGTCGTTGAGCGTGGGCCGCTCAGCCGCGGGCCCGCGGTGGTTCGCGTGCGCCACGTCAGCGCTGACCAGCGGCTGCGAACTCTGCCAGGGATCCGCCTTGCGGGGCGGATAGTCACCTGGCGTCACGGGAGTACCCAGATCGATGTTGAGCGCCCCCACGCGGTCGGTAGTCCAGGGCGGCGTCCCGGGGATCTGCCACGTATAGCAGCCCGACCGAAAGGGCGTCGTCGCGCAGGTGTAGCCCGGCGGTACCGACGGCCCGTACGAATAGAAGTCCTCACAACCGCTCAGCCCAATCGCCGCCGTGACGGAGTCGCGGGCGTTGGCCGGATCATCAAACAGCCCGTTGCCATCCAGGTCCGCCTCCGCCGAAACGGTGTGAAACGAAACGGCCGGGTCGAGGTCCGGGCTCGGCAGCCCCTCCAGCCACAACCGCACCGGCACCGGGCGCACGGGTTGGCCTGCCAGCGCCTGCAGCGGGTCCGCGTCATTCGCATCGACCGCCCCGTCGCCGTTCACGTCCAGCGTCGCGATATTGCATTGCGGATATTCGGCTGCGTACTGGGCCGGGCTCGCGACCGCGATTGCCAGAGCGTCAAGGTCGTCAGCGTTGACCACGCCGTCGCAATTTCCGTCCCCCAGCAGCCAGAGTTGGTACGAATACACGGTGTTGCTCAGCAAGTGCTGCGCGCCGTTGAACTGGCCGCGCTGCGGCGAGCGCCACACGCGGAAGCGGTCGTCGCAAGAGAGGCGATACGACCAACTCGTACCCAGCCGCGCCGGCGTCAGCGGCCCGGGTGGGCGGATTTCGAGGATCAGCGGGACGAGCTCGTCGTGCTCGGCGGTGATCGGGCCGTCCTGCGCGAAATCCGCGACGCAGTCGCCGTCATCATCGTCGTCGTTGACCGTGACGAATTTGCCCGGCTGCAGCTCCTCGATGGCCTCCTCGCTGTTGGGGTCGTTCGGGTCGTCGGAGCGGTCGGGCGGGGTCGTGCCGTTGTTGTTGTCCGAATCGATGTCGAGGTCGACCCAGCCGGCGTTGGGGTCGCCGATGGTCAGAATGCGGCCCGGCCCACCGGACGCTGGTGGCGTCGGGACGCCGGTACCGCTGGCGGGGGCGCCCGCGGGCGGATCAATCGGGCGCACGGCATCGACTTGGGCGGTGGGCAGCGCCGCGATGGCAAGAGCCGCGGCGGCGACCGCGCCACAAGCCAGCGCGGGCAGCACGGTGAATGAGCGCATGAGGCTGGACGAGCGGTGGCCGAAACGAGTCATTGGAGCTCCTCCCGGAACTGTGGCAGACGGGCAGGCTGGACCGCGGATGGTACACACACGGGCATACCCCACATCACCAGTGGCCTAAGCGGCAGGGGTCACGCCCCCCGCCGGAATTCGTCGTCGTGCCGCCACGCAGGGCGGACAGACCGATACCGGCCGGGCACTCCGGATGTCGCCCGCGCCGACGGCGTGACTCCCGGCCGCGCGTGGACATCTGGCCCGACAAGCCCCGCGCCCGTGCGGGATCAGGACGCCGATCGCGTGCGGTCGATCACTGCGGTGGCCGCCGTGCGTCGGCGTCTTCGCGGGACAAACTGACTTACCCCTGGCATTGACCTGCGGCCCGCGAAGCGCCCCCATTGCGCCACTCGATTCGCGCGGACCTCACTGTGTTCGACGCAAGAACTGCGCGGCGCGCTCGCAGATTCGCGCGAAGATACAGATGATCGCGAGATGGCGCCATCGCGCATGCAATGTGAAGCTATTCATTGGGGGAACATGCCCGATGGTGCTGCGAGCGCGTGGCTGGCGCCGACCGCGCACCGCGCGTCAGCACGTACGGGCCACCCCGCGCTCAACGGGCTCCGGCATTTCGGGTAATCGCTGTAGTCCCGCCCTGCGCGCTGACCTCGGGCGGTGGCGCCGCGCCGCGCATCACGCCGCGAAGGCTCAGGTCATCACCGCAAACCCGCGCTGTCCGCAACGCGCGAACCAGTAGCACCAGACACGCCAGCAGCGCCAAATCCATGCCCGGGCGGCAGGCGCTGCTCCAGGCTCCTGCGAGCAAGACGGCGCGGCGCCAGCCCTCCGGTGACGTGATTTCGAAGACCATCGTGGTGGGGGGCGGTTCGTACGCGACCAGCGCCGCCAGCGGCGCGACCAGACGCGTAAGCAGTAGTAACCCGATGATGCGCATTGGCCACTTCACACGCCAGGGGACGGGCGGCTTCAGTGAACGCATGACCAGTCCCCAAGCTACGATGAGTGCGAGCGCCGCGAGGAGGGGCGCAATTGTCAGAGCTAGCACGACGTTGGCTGTGAACGGCCCGGGTCCCAGAAACGGCAGCGCGGCCATGATGTACACGTTGTACCCGACGATGACGGCGGCCGAGCCGAGCGCGACAGCCGTTGTGCCGCGCGCGAGCCATCTGCGCCGCGGACCGGACACGGCCCGAATGCTCCACAGCCACAGGGCGACCGTCACCGCATCCAGAGCGACTTGTGTCAGGCTCGCATAGCCGAGCGCGCGGCCCAGGAAGCGGTTGAGCATGGCCGGCCATGTTTCCCGTGTCGCCATCTGGGTCCAGTAGGGCGCGCTCACCAGCGTCCAGCAGGTGAACGCCAGCAACGCCGCGGTCGGCAACAGGATCGCGACGGCCAGTGTGGCTGCGCCTCGTCGCAATCCCGGCGCCAGCAGGCGGAGGCGTAGCCAACTGCGGAGCGTTGCACTGATCGCCGCGCCGCATTCCGGGCAGCGCCCCTCCTCGGCCAGCGTGCGCAGGTTGTAGCCGCAGACGACGCAGGGCAGATCGGCCGGCACGGTCGGGTTCGCGGCGGTCGGCGCTGTCTCGGTTGTGGGCACGAAGGTCCTCCCGGATATCTCACAACAGCCATCATATCTGCGTCACGGAAACTTGGGCAGGGCGGCTCCACTCCGCAAGGGGTGCAGAACCTCAGCCATGTGTGGAGCGCAGCGACACGCGTGGGCACCGCCCCTAACTCCCTCTCCTCTTGCCACCCGCGGCATCCATCCGTCCGGTCTGTCGGGCCGGGCAACCGGGCGCGGACAGCGCGAGCGCCAGGCCGGTACGGAGCAGCCCCATCCGCAGACCCACCGGTGCGTTCATGTCCTCCCTCCGCTTTGCACGTTTGTCCCGCACTCCGGGCACCGCCCGCTGACGTTGCCCGTCAGGTCGTAGCCGCAGTGGCGGCAGTGCCCCGTGCGCCGGCGGTACCGCCAGCGCTCCGCTTTTAGCCCCAGCCAGATCACCAGCGGCACGGCGATGGGCCATGACGGCAGGAGCACATCGCGCTGTCCGCGGATGTTCCAGCGGTAGATCCAGAGAATGGGGACAAAGCGGCGCCAGCCGAAGCGGTTCCCGTAGCCAAACGACCCGTATGACGGCCATCCAGGCTCGTTACCCCACACCACGCGCGCCCCACCCGTTCCGATCCAGACTTCCCACGTCCGCCTGTCCGAAAAGCGCAGGTACATGAAGGAGATGGCGACCCACGCCGCCAGCGCCCCCAGCACATAGGCCGACGCGATCAGCCACCGCGGCTTGGGGCCGCGCCAGTTGAGGCGATAACTCGCGCCCGCCAGGTAGCTCCCGCACCGCGGACATTGCCAACCGGTTGCGCCGGCCAGCACGTGGCCGCACACCCGGCACGGACCGGCCGTGCACAGGGCTCGGCGGCGCCCGCGTAGGCCGGCGTAGACGCTGATGAGAGGCAGCGCGCTGGCCAGCAACGCCGTGCGGAGGACGAAGTACCAGGGCGACCACGCTCGCATCTGCAGTTCAAACCGCTCGGGTTCATCCGGCAGCAGCAGCGGGAGGAAACCGGCCGTGCCGAGCAGGCCGACGGCCGTCAGGGCCCAGATGGGCAAGAGGTGCCAGCCCGCGCGGTAGGCGCCGGCCAGCAACGTGAGGAAGGGCAGTACGTGCCATGGCGTCCACACCAGGCGCGGTGGGGTCTCGGGGAGCGTGTCGATGGCGAAGCAAGCCAGCAGCATCGTCAGCAGGAGCCAGGCGACGGTCTCCGTCACGGCGATCGTCGGCGAGCGAATCATCGTGGCGTTTCTCCACGATCACCGCCGGATGCGTGTTGCCCGGGTTGACCGCCCTGTACGGCCGTCCCGCATTCCGGACACCGCCCGCTGCCGTTGCCGGTGAGGTCGTAGCCGCAGTGTTCGCAGAAACGTCCTTCCGGATCATCGATGGTCTCCCATCGCATCAGCTTGTACGTCACCCGCGCTGCCAGGTAGGCGGTCAGCAGCGGCAGGCCGATCATCATACCGATGAGAATTGTGTCGGCGGGCGCTGCAATCTGGATGCCGGCCGCGTGGAGCCCGTCGGCCACCGCGATAAGCAATGCTCTCACTGTGACTGCCGCCACACAGCACGCCGGCGGGAACACCACGCTCGCCGCGAGGAGCGACGTGACGACGGAGAAGCGCTTCCGCTTGATCTTCTTCGCCATGCGCGCACTCACCCTGCCCGAGACACGATGGCCGTCCCGCATTCCGGGCACCGCCCGCTGACGTTGCCGGTGAGGTCGTAGCCGCAGTTGACGCACAATCCGTGTTCTCTGCGGTACGTTCGCCGTGCGGCCAGCACGGCTCGTACCATCAGCACGGCATAGAGCGGCACCCAGACTGCTGCGGCCAGCAGCAGGACCACGCGATCATGCAGACCGCGTGTGGCCGAGATGAAATCCGTACTCCGGTCTACCGCTTCGAGTGTGAGAAGTCCCCCAAGCGGGAACAACACAAGACCGCCGTAGACGCACGCTATGCGCGATCCGGATCGCGCGATCTCAAAGGCGAAGGCCGCAGTTGCGAGACTCCAAATGTAGTAGCCGACAAAGTCGACGGCGTCAGGCCATCTTGTGCACAGCAGCCCGAAGCCTCCGAGCCACGGGGAATCATGTGGCACCTGACCACAGAAGAGTGCACCGGCTGTCAATGCCGCCGGCCCGCAGAAGAGCGCCGCCCGCGACTGCGTGACCCACACGATGTAGACGTAGGCAATGACGATCCCCAGCGGCCACAGTGATGCCGGTCCGATCGGATTCAGATTAGGCCACCAGTACGTCGCGAGCATCAACAGGGCTCCGCGCGCGCCTCAATCCGGGGACCGCCCCCGGCCCGCGTATCGTCCCGCCCGCCCGCTTGCGGGTCAACGCCGGGTGCTTCGGGTCATGCGGACCTGCCCAGCGCGGCTGCCAGTCCCGTTCCCTGCGTGATGTTCCTGCTGGGAGTGTGCTTCGTGCTGGGCGGACGGCGCGTGCGCAAGGCCGCCAACTTCCTGACCGGACAGCAGGCGGTGATGAGTCGTACGGAGTTGCCCCCCGTGTGATGCGCCCTGAAACGCGCGGCCCCGCGGCGTGCCGCTCCAGGAAGCACCCTGGGTGGAGCGGTACGCACGCGGGGGATGCGGGAGTCAATCGTCACTCAGGCCGGACGCGGACCAAGAGTATCCCGTCTTGGCCACCGAGTGACACCGCTACGGGTTCGGTCGTGGCCTAGCGCCGGCGGAGCAGCGCCGCCCCGGCCAGCAGCAGCCCGACTAGCGTCGTGGGCTCGGGCACCGGGATCATCGCGTAGGCATGGGTCGCGCCGTTGTGGACGGCCGTGCCGACGATGATGCCGTCTTCGCTGATGCCCATGGCCGAGGCCGACGTGTTCATCGACAGATCCCAGCCGGCCTCCACGATGATGTCCTGCAGGCGATAGGTTTGTGTGCCGTCCCACAGCCACGGCACCGAATATACGCCGCCGGCATTTCCGACCGCCCAGCCGCTGGAGTTCACGCCACGGCCTTGGCCCAGCGAGGTGCCGGTGGGCAGCGGAATGGCGACGCTGGCGCCTGTTCCCGACCAGAAGAAGGGCATGCCGGAGCTTTGGCCGGTCGAGCTCACGCCGACGACGTAGCCGGCATTGCAGACGTCAAAGGCGATCGCGCCGTTGTTGCCGGCCAACGGCGGCACCTCAAACGCTTTGCCCGTGGACGTGTCGAGCACGTAGCCCACGTTGCGCGCGGCGTCGGCAGGGTCGATGCCGAAGCCGACGATACGCCCGGCGTCGTTAATGCCGAATGGGGTGCGGACGAAGCAGCCGGTGTCTGTGAGCGTCGTGATGACGCTCGCGCTGCTTTCCGAGTAGATCACCCCGACCTCGCCCGAGCCGCTGCCCACGGAGCCGATGGCTGTTTTGGCGCTGTTGATATCATTGGCGCGTCCGAAGGAGTAGCCGCTGGGCAGGGGGAGCTGGGAGACGGCGCCATTCTGCCAGATGAGCGGCAGGGGGTTGGAGCCGTAGGACGTCGTGCTGCCGGTGCCGACGACGATGCCGTCGTTGTTGACGCCGTTGCCGACACTGTAGTTACGCGTCGGGGACGTGAGGTTAGGCAGGCCGACCAAGCCGCCGCCCTGTGTCCAGGTAAATGCCCGAGTCGGGTTCCCGAAAGAGCGTCCCGTGGCGATGCCGTTTCCGGAGACGCGCATGGCCTGCGAGGCGCTGTCGTTGGTGCTGACTACGCCGATGTCGATAATGTTGTACAGCGGGGTAGCCAGAGCCGCGGCACAGGCCGCTGCTGCCGCAATCGCGGCGATCATTTGAGATTTGCGCATCACATTGCCTCCTCATCCTCTTGATGAATCGCGATCGACCCGGGATCGCGCAGCCACTCGGAGCCGGATTCCGGGGTGATTCAACGCCGTGATGCTATCACAACGAGAGGTATTGGTGCAATTAATTTCACATTTCTGGCGAAAGAAATTTCGCCTCCGGATATCCTAATGCTGCGAGAAAGATCCAAAGGAAGGGTGCATGCCCGTTACTCATGAGTCCGCCGCCACCGGGCAGGTCGAGTCTGCCGGCCTCTATGCCGCCCTGGGGCCGCTTGGGAACGAGCTGGCCGACGCATACCGCCGACTGCTGGCGGCCATCCCGGGTGCCCCGCATACCCCGACCGCGCTCGCGCGCCAGCTCGGCCTCAGCCGCGTCATCGTCAGCAAGCTTGTCAACGCCCTGGCCCGGTCCGACCCCTACGAGATTCTCGACCAGGTTCCCGGCCCAGAATCGCTGCGCGCCATCACCCGCGCCGCTGCCGAGTTCGGTCTGGCTCGCGACCTCATTGCGCCCGCCGACCGTGCCGTCGATGCCTTTGCCACGCGCATCCGGGACGACTTCGGTACGCGCAGCGCGCTGAGTGCGGCCGTCACCACGCAATCCCCGCAATCCCGGTTCCGCTTCGAACGCGCCAGCCGCTACCAGGTTTTCCTGGGTTTGCGTCAGATTCTCGGCGTTGAGGCGAAGACCTGGCTTACGTCGATGATGTTCGTCCCCGCGCCGGATGACCCGGCGCGTCTGGCCGTCACGACGATCCATGGCGCGCTGGCGATGCGTCGCCTGCGGCCGGACGTGAACGTGTACTTCACGTTTGGCCCGCCGCCGCAGGCGACGCCCGAGCAACACGACGTCTCGCGCCCGCCGATCGAGCTGCGCGAGTTCTACACGCACCCGCCGGCGCCGCTGGAATCCCAGCTCATCGGCGGCCAGCTCGTCCATCGTCTGGCCCACAATCGGCTTGGGCGCCGGGCGGCCGTCGATATGCTCGCGGTCGGGCACGACGCCCGCGGCTCACAGCGCTACGCGACGCCGCAGCGCCCCCGTGGCGGCGTGGTCGTGTTTCCCGATGTGCCGGTGAAGACGCTGATCTGTGATGCCCTGCTGGACGATGATGTGTTCCCCGGCGCCACACCGGAGCTCGTTGTCTACGATCCCGGCAGCCGCGGCCCCGCCAACCCTGCCGATCGCGCGCGCGACATCGACCGCGTGGTCATCCCGGAGCGAATTGAGGCGCTGGACAAGGCCGAGAGCCGCTTCGATGTGCCGGAAGTGCCGCACTACCGCGCGATGGTGACGCGCGTCTGCGCGCAGGTGCGCGTCGACATGGCGCGGCTGCGCGTGTTCCGCCTGCGCATGCAATACCCGGTCCACAACTTCCAGATCGTGATGGCGTTCGACGCCCCGCCGCAGCCCGTGTAACCCGCACCGCGGCCTGACATTGCGGCCGGGGTGGCGCAGCGCGTCCCGGGGTGGATCAGCGCCACGCGTTGGGCCGGTGCCGCGCGCTGTCCGCCCGCGCCTCGTCGCGCACCGATTTGTCCCCAGCACGCCGGTTTTCCTGTCAAAGTGCATCGCTGCGACCCTATTTAGTCTCAGCCGTTGGCGATGCGAGCCGCTCAGAATGGCGGGGGCCAAAGGAGCTGGTCATGCAGAGCAAGGGAATGATCAACTGGATTGGCGGGTTTCTTGTGGCCGCCGGGGCGCTGGGGCACGTGGGGTCGGCGTACGGGGGCGACGCGACGCTGGGGTTCTCGGCGCCGAACAACACGTTCAAGAAGACCGTGACCGTCAAGATTACGTACCCGGACGGCAGTGTGTATCCCGTGAATGCGACGATTGAACCCGGGGACACGGCCATTCAGAAGCGGAACCGGATCGCCGACGCGATCGACGCGCACGCCAACCCCGACTGGCGCGTCACCCGCGATCCCAACGAAGCCGTGCTCACGATCAAGGACCTGCCCAAGGATGCGGTCGTGGAATTCGATCCGGGGCAGACCGGCGAGGCAGCGGACCGGGTGGTCGTGCCCAAGCTGATCGTCGGCAGTCTGGGCTACATCGGCCCGTTCGAGCCGTTCGACTACGCCGGACTGCCAGCCGTCTTCACCGCCGGCCTGGTGACCGACGTCGGCGAACTGGCCGTGGAGGTCTCGGCCGCCGAGCTGAACTTCCAGACCGAGGGGCCGATCATCTGCCAGGCGCTCTTTCAGCGGCTCGCCCCGCGCGCCCCGGCCTATGGTGCCCAGTTGCTGTATGCCGGGGATCGGCTGGAGGTCTACTTCGATCCGGCCTACTCCGTCAGCGCGGGCGGCGTGGTGTTCGGCACGACTTCACCGGGGCCGGGCGGCTTCGGCGCGGCGCGCATTCCGGAAGGGCCGGACTGCAACAGCAACGGCGTGCCGGACGAAGTCGACTTGGCGCTGGGCACGAGTGCGGACTGCAATCAGAACTTCGTTCTTGACGAATGCGACATCGCCGTCGGCACCTCGGCCGACACCAATGGGAACGGCGTCCCCGACGAATGCGAGCTTCCGTCGGTCTGCGCGGGCGACGCGAACTGCGATGGTCTCGTCAACTGGCGCGATATCGACTACCTGATCGCGGCGCAGAACGACAACCAGTCCGCCTGGGCCGCGCTGTTCCCCGCGCCGGGTCCGTCGTGCCTGTTCGCGAATGTCGATGCCAGCGGTGATGATCACGTGAATTGGCGCGACATCGATCCTTTCATTGCGCGCATGAACACGACGTGTCCGTAGGTCCCTGCGGCGGCCGCTCGACCGTCCTCGCTCCGACCCCGACGGGGGCGGCGTGAGGACGGTCTGTGTCACCGGGTCGTCGCCTGACAGCAGGCCCGCGGGCGGACTGGCTGGTCCGCCCGCGTTTCAGAATGCCCCCGACGGAACCTTGAACCCGCGGGTCACCAACTCGGCCAGCTCCGCCGCGGGGACCGCCTTGGACCAATACCAGCCCTGCCCGTAGTCCACGCCAGCCGCCCGCAGGAACAGTGCCTGCTCCGGCGTCTCGACGCCCTCCGCCACGACCGCGACGCGCAGCGCGCTGGCCAGCGCCACCACGCCGCGCAGCAGGCGCTCGGCCGATAGGTTGTGCAGCAGAGGGACGATCTGGGCCCGGTCGATCTTGAGCGTGTCGAATTCGAGCTCCAGGAGCTGCAGCAGCCCCGACTCGCCCGTGCCGAAGTCATCGACCGCCACGCGCAGGCCCACGTCGCGCGCCAGCCGCAACGCGTCGCGCCCGGCCGCGGTCAGTGCCTGCCGCTCGGTGATCTCGATCACGATTTGCGGCAGATAGGGCACGAGCTGACACCGCGCGAGGACGCGGGCCGCGTGGCCATTCCCCAGCACCAGCGGCGGGATGTTCACGCTGACATAGAGGCGCGGGTTGGCCGCCAGCACGGGCAGCAGGTCGCGGCGCACACAGTCGAACACCGTGTCGGTGAGGGCGTTTGCCATCTGTGCGTGAGCCTCGAAGCGCGCGACTTCGTTCCCCGGCGGACGCACGCTGCCGTCCGGCCCGACGACCCGGAGCAACGCTTCGCAGCCGACGACGGTGCCCGCAGTCAGCGCGACGATGGGCTGATAGTGCATGGTGAAGGGCGGAACCGGTTGGGCAGATGCGTCCATTGCGTCTATGGTCTCCGGGCGGCGCCCGCCTTCAGGCGCAGCCACCCCGCGCGCCCGCGGCACCGGCGCGGGCGCGGGCGCGAGCCGCGCCTTGGCCGCGGCGCGCATCCTAGCGCCGGGCCGCGTGGCGGGCAAATCGGCGCGCCGTGGCCCGCGCCTCCACGGGACCGGTCCGGCACGGTCGGCGAATGCGGGTGACCCCCGCGCCCCCCAGTGGTATGATCGCATCCGGCCATCGCGGAGTGCCGTCTGTGCTCCGCACCAATTCGCCGTCTGCCCAGGAGCACTGTCCATGGCCCCCTGCTCCGTGTCGTACCGCACCGCGGCCGCGCGCTCCGGTCACTTTCGTGGCGAGCCGTTGCCCGCGGGGACCTACGGGAACGAACGGATGCGGCGGCGCCCGCGTAGCCACTGAGTCGTTGCCCATGACCACGCCGGACCAAGTCCAAATCACACGCTGGCTCAAGGAGCTGCGGCAGCCCGGTGCGCACGCGGTCGTCGATCAACTCATGGACGCGCTGTACCCAGAGCTGCGGCGTCTGGCCCAGCGGTTCTTTCGCGACGAGCGGGGGCCGCACACGCTGCAACCGACGGCCCTCGTGCACGAGGCGTACCTGCGCCTCGTGGATCAGGCGGGCGTGGACTGGGACGGCCGCACGCATTTCATGGCTATTGCCGCCCGTGTCATGCGCCGCGTGCTCATCGACCACGCCCGCGGTCGCGCCCGGCAACGGCGTGGCGGAGACCGCCCGCGCGTGCCCCTGGACAGCGCCGTTCCGCCCACGGAATTCACGCCGGAGGAACTGCTGGAGGTGGACGATGTCCTCGCCCGGCTCGCCCGGCTCGATGCGCGGCAGGCCCAGATCGTCGAGCTGCGCTTCTTTGGCGGCATGACGATGGAGGAAATCGCCACGGCCCTCGGTGTCGCCAAACGTACGGTCGAGGATGACTGGACCCACGCCAAAGCCTGGTTGCGGCTGGCACTGGCGGACGAGGCCCCCCCGTGACCCCGGAACGCTTCGCGCAGGTCAAACAGCTCTTTCTGGAGGTCTGCGGCCGTGCGCCGACCGAGCGCGCCGCTTTTCTGGCCGCGCGCTGCGCGGCAGATATGGAGCTCCGCGCCGAGGTCGAAGCGCTGCTCGCCGTACACTCGCAGACGGAGACCACTCGGGCTGCCGAGCCCGACGTCACGCGCACGGTCGACTCCCGCCCACCGCCGACCCCGGCGGCGGCGGCGCCGTTGCCGACCGAGCGCAGCCTGCCGTCGGGCACCGTCGTGGCCGGCCGCTTCCGTATCGTGGATCGGCTCGGGCGCGGCGGCATGGGCGAAGTCTACCGGGCTGATGACCTGCGCCTGGGGCAGACCGTCGCGCTCAAGTTTCTACCCGTCGAGTTTGCCGCCAATGCCGCCTGGCGCCGTCGCCTGCTCGAAGAAGTGCGCCTGGCGCGCACCATCACGCACCCCCATGTCTGTCGGGTGTACGACCTGAACGAGGCCGCGGGCGAGTGCTTCATCTCGATGGAGTACGTCGACGGCGAGAACCTCAAGACGCTACTGCAGCGCATCGGTCGCCTCCCCGGCGACAGAGCTGCTGAACTCGCGCAGCAGCTTTGCGCGGGGCTGGCCGCGGCCCACGCTCGCGGGGTGCTGCACCGCGATCTCAAGCCCGCGAACGTCATGCTCGATGGACAGGGGCACATTCGCATCATGGACTTCGGTCTCGCCGCGCCGCCTGGCCAGGTACGCGGCGCCGAAATCCGCGTCGGTACGCCCGCCTACATGGCTCCCGAACAACTCGCCGGGGCCGGCGTCAGCACCCGGAGCGACCTCTACGCGCTCGGTCTCGTCCTTTACGAGTTGTTCACCGGCCGCCCGGCGCTGGATGCCGCGGCGCCGCCGCCGACCGTCCGAAGCAGCGCGCGCCCTTCCGCGCCCTCGCAAGTTGTCCCCGACATCAACCCCGCCGTGGAACGCGCTATCCTGCGCTGCCTGGAGCCCAACCCTGCGGACCGCCCGGCCTCGGTCCTGGAACTGGCCGCGGCACTGCCTGGCGGCGATGCCCTGCGACTGGCCCAGGAGCTCGGGCAGACCCCGACGCCGTCGCTTGTGGCGGCTACTCAGCAGCGGCCGGTCAATCGGCGCAGCGCCGGGTTCGCGCTTGCGGCTTTGGCGGTGCTGCTCGCCGCCGCGGTCTTCGTCGGCTCCCGCACGCACCCGCTGTGCCGGGCCGGCGCAATCAAGCCCCCGGCTGTCCTGGCCGAGAAAGCTCGCGAGCACCTGGCCGCGGCCGGCCTCACCTGCCAGGCGTGCGAAGCATACGGCATCACCGGAGCCCTGCCGTCAGCAGCGCCGGGGGCGGCCGTTCCGGCCCCGCGCCTGGCCGCCGATCCGCGCGAAATCCTGTTCTGGTATCGCTGTCGCAGCACGCCGCTGGTGCCCCTCACGGCCGCGCGCCGGGTTTTCGGTGGGGGACGGACGACGCTGGAAGATCCGCCGCCCGGCGCACCGGGCGAAGTGTCCATGGTGCTGGACACGCGGGGACAACTGCGCGCCGCGCGCGTGACCCCGCACCCGGGTCGCGCGGCCGACCCGGACCCGGACTGGAACCCGTGGCACCGCAGCGCGGGGCTCGCTCCCGGTAGCCTCGCACCCGATCCGGGCGACGCCGGCCTGCCCATTGCGGCCGACCGGTGCTGGGCCTGGCGAACCGTGGGTGCCACGGAGTCCCTGGGGAGGGTGCGCGTCGAGGCGGCCGCCTGGCGGGGCCAGCCCGTCTGGTACGCCGTGCAGCCCGTCGTGCCGAATGTGGCGGCCGCGACCGAGGTGGCCGACGTAGCGCGGCGTGAGACAGCCTCGACCGTCGTGTCGTCGCTGCTGCTGACGGTTCTGTTCCTCGTCGCACTGCCGCTGACCCGCCTCAATCTGCGGCGCGGACGCAGCGACCCGCGCGGCGCCTTCCGCCTGGGTGCGTTCGTGTTCCTGGCTGCCGGCTTCGTCTCCCTGCTGCAAGCCACACACACCACGTCGCCGCTCGACGAGTTGGAATTGGTCGTCCTTGCGCTGACCGGCGCTGTCGGGCAGGCTGTGGTCGTGTGGCTGTTCTACCTGGCCCTTGAGCCCTTTGCCCGCCGCGAGGGGCCGCACTTGCTCGTCGCGTGGGCCCGCGTGCTCGCGGGTCGTCTGCGCGATGCGGTCGTTGGACGCGACCTGTTGTTGGGCACACTCCTCGGCGTGGCTGGCGGACTGCTCTACCAGCTCGAGGACATGGCCAGCACGATGCTGGGCCTCACCGCGCGCCCGCGACTGCTCGTGGCCGACTTTTTTGCGGCCGGTCTGTCCCTACGTGAGGCCCTGGCGACGATTGTCGACGCGCTGCGGTTCGGGGTTTACACCGCCCTGTGGCTGACCCTGCTCATTGTCCTGCTGCGCCAGGTGCTGCGCCGCACGCTGGTGGCAGGGGTCGCGGCCGCGCTCCTTGTGGCGGTGTGTCTCGTTCCGCAGGGCAGCCACCCGCTGACCGCCCTGCTCTTTTTCGGCATCGGCATCGGTGGGGGTCTGGCGTGGACGGCGCTGCGCTGGGGACTCGTCCCCGTGGCCGTCATGATCACCACGATGATCATCATGCTGCGGCTGCCCCTGACGTTCGACCTGCAGCAGTGGTACATCGAAGACACGGTGCTGGCGCTGGCGAGCATCGCCGCGCTGGCGCTGTTTGGCTTTTGTCACACCTGGCGCGGTAGCGCGACCGTCAGCACAACCACCTGACATCGCCGCAGTTACGGACGCCGCTTCGGCAGCCGTCCGTGCGCCACCCGGCCGCTGTTCGGAAAGTTCTCTCCACCCACTGCGGACCTGCTCCCCTTTCGACGCGTAGTGATATGGACCGAACCGTGCACCCCGGGCGCGGGCTGGCCCGGCAGCTTGTGCTGCCTGCGGTCGACTCGCGCCCCCCTTCCCTGACAGCCAAGCAGCGAGAATGTCATGCTCGTCGATCTGACCCTGCGCTCCCTGGGCGCGTTGACCGAACTCTTCGAGCGGGCGGCGTCCTTTGACGGCCGGCCGCGCGAACGCCTGCTGGCCCTGATCGAAGCGGAGGAAGTGTTTTTCCGCCAGCACCCGTACCACTACCGCGCGCTCCAGCTCATTCGCATCGCAGCCCAGTTTTCGCACCGGCCCGGCCGCCGCGATAGTCTGGCGCGTTGCGAAAGTCGCCGCATGACGCTGCTGACCACGATCATCGATGACGCGGTGCAGTCCGGTGATCTGGTGCTGGAAGTGGGGCGGCGCCCCGCAGAACTTGCGTTCATCCTGTGGTCGTTGGCCTTCGGCACGCGCGCCCTGATGAACACACAAGTGGCGACTGCGCAGCTCGGCATTCGCAACGGCTCCGAGACCGCGCGCGGCTACGTCGAGACTCTGATGGATGCGCTGGGGTGGCAGCCGCTCTCGGCGGAGTGGGACTATGAACAGACGCGCCGGCGCGTCGCCCACGCCCTGCGTGCCACAGTCCCTGCGGCGCCGCGCATCGCGCGCTGAGCCCAGACCCGCGCGCTGCACCCTGAACCGTCTCCCTGGATGACACGTATCCGTTGCCGCCCAGGTACACCGGGATGTTCCCGGTTGTCATCCAGGCCCGGGGGCAGGCCGCGTGGCCCGCCCCCGGGTTCTTTCGCGCGCCGGCCCGCAAGGGTCAAGCTCCGGCGCGCTGTGCCCGGTCCGCCCAGGTCGGCCGGGCGGCGGGTGGCAACGTCCCCTCACTCTCAAGGAGGCTATCGATGTTCGGATCCGGTTTCCTCGCTGCGCTTGCTGCTGCCGTTCAGAACTTCTTGATCGACGGGATCATGGGCTGGCTGACCCAGCTCTTCGGCGCGATCTTCCCGTCCGCGTAGCGCGCCACGGTTTTGCCTGGCCGGCGGCAGCCTCTGCGCGCGCATCGTGCGGGCGCCTGCGCTGGCCGTGTGAGCCCGTGCGGTCCATTCTGTGATGCGGAGGTCTCTCATGAAGTCCTTGCGTTCGAAATTGCTTGCCCTTGTGGGTACCGGCGCCGTCATGCTCGCGGTCTCAGGTTGCACACCCGTCGAGTGGCTCACGGGTTTGCTTGGCGACCTGACGAACTTGCTGCCCACCGCGTGACGGTGCCAAGCTGGCCGCTGGGGCGCGGGCGATCCGCCCGCGCCCCGCGGCCGGTCAGGTTGACCATGCACCTCTCCTCTCCCTCCTGTCTGTCAGCTCACCTCCTGCGCCTAGCCACCCCTCCGCGAGTTTGTCCCGGCCACGTCGTTGCCGCGCTGGACCGCCGCGGCCTCCCATCCTTACCATGAGCACGCGGTGCCCCCCAGCCCGATGGCGCGGAAGGGTGCGCCGTACGGGAATTGCCCTATGGCTGGGGAAGTTGCGACGGATCGAAGCCAAACCCCGCGCCCGGCGCGCGGCTTGCTGACTTGGCTTGGCCGGCATGAGCTCGCCACCCTCGTGCTCCTCGTCCTGCTGCCTGCGGGCGTCCTCATCTTCGCCGAATTGGCTGACGCTGTGATCGCAGGGAAGACATTGTCCTTCGACCAGAAGATTCTCCTCGCCCTGCGCAACCCTGCGGACCCGGCCGACCCGCGTGGACCCGCGTGGGTGGAGGAGGCCGGTCGCGACCTGACCGCGCTCGGTGGCAGCGTCGTGCTCACGTGCCTGACACTGGTCGTGTCGGGATACCTGCTGCTGGACCGCAAGCGCCGCGCGGCAGTCCTCGTCCTGGCCGCCGTCCTGGGGGGACTGCTCCTGAGCCTGGCCCTCAAGGAAGTGTTCATGCGTCCCCGGCCGGAGCTCGTTCCGCATCGCTCATACGTGGCCACCACGAGTTTTCCCAGCGGGCATTCCATGATGTCGGCGATTACGTACCTGACGCTGGGCGCGCTGCTGGCCCGGGTCCAGGCGCGTCCGCGCATGAAGGCTTACCTGCTCCTCTGGGCCGTCCTGCTGACGTTTGCCGTCGGTGTCAGTCGGGTGTACCTCGGCGTACACTGGCCGACGGACGTGCTTGCGGTCTGGACAGCGGGAGCCACCTGGGCTCTGCTCTGCTGGCTCGTCGCCCGCTGGTTGCAGCGCCGCGGCCAGGTGGAGCAGAGCTGGACCTCCGCTGACGCGGGGGAAGAGGTGTCGTAAAACGCCAGGAACGACGGTGACCAGCGCTGCGGCCTGCCCCCGTCGTGGAGGGAATCGGTGTGCGCATCCTGATCTTGTCCGCCTCGGTCGGCGCCGGCCACATGCGTGCGGCGGAAGCGGTGGAGCTGGCTCTTCGCGAACTCGCCCCCGACGCCACGGTGCAGAATGTCGACGTGCTCACGCTGACCAGTGCCGCGTTTCGCCGCCTGTACGGCCGCGCTTATGTGGACCTCGTCAACAAAGCCCCGCACCTGCTGGGTTATCTCTACGACCTGATGGACCGGCCGCGTTCCCCCCGCGGGCGGAGTGACAAGCTGCGCCGCCTGGTACAGGAGGTGAACCTCGCGAAGCTGGTTGAGCTGCTGCACGCCGCGCCGTGGGATGCGGTCGTCAACACGCACTTCCTGCCGGCCGAGATCATTGCCGGCCTGCGCGCGAAGGGGCAGCTCCAGGTTCCGCAGTACACCGTCACAACCGACTTCGAGACGCACCGGCTATGGGTACACCGGCCCTGTGAGCATTACTTCACCGCCACCGACGAAGGGGCGCTGAATCTCCAGCACTGGGGCATTCCTGCGGCAGACACGACCGTCACCGGTGTCCCGATCCATCCTGTATTCTCCGTCACGAAAGACCGCGCCGCATGCCTGCGCAAGCAGAATCTGCAGGGCGACCGGCCGATCATTCTGCAACTGGGCGGCGGCTTCGGGCTGGGACCGGTCGAAGAGCTGTATCGCGCCATCCTGCAGGTCGAGGCGCCGCTGGAAGTCGTCGTGGTGGCCGGACGTAACGCACAACTCCAAGCACAGCTCGAGGCCTGTCCGGTCCCGGCGCACCACCGCACGCGCGTCCTGGGCTTTACGGACCAGATTGACGAACTGATGCAGGTGGCGGATCTGGTGGTTTCCAAGCCCGGCGGTCTGACGACCTCCGAGGTCCTCGCGCGTGGGGCCGCCCTGGCGATCGCCAACCCTGTCCCCGGCCAAGAGAGTCGCAACAGCGACTTCCTGCTCGAAAACGGCGCCGCCATCAAGGTCAACAACGCCGCCACGTTTCCCGCCAAGCTCACACAACTGCTGCACGACCCCGCGCGGCTGCAGCGTCTGAAAGACAGCGCGCGCCGCCTCGGTCGCCCGCAGGCCGCCTTCGACGTTGCGCGGTGGGTGCTCGCGCGGGTGAGCGGCGGTCAGCCGACCGCACCGCCCTGACGCACGTCGACTTGCGGGCCCGGCGTGCCGGGGTGCGCCGGCACCGCGTGCGAACGAACCGCGCGCCCTGACTGGCGGACGAGCCCGTAGCCGCTATATTCGGAATTTGGCGGCTTGGGCCCGTCGTGCGTCTATGCGCCGGTCCTCGAAAGCCGCCGCCATGTGTGCGCCGGTCTTGCCCGCGATAACGCCTGGGCCAGGCTCCTGCGCGATCTCATAGGATTGGCTGCGACGAGACCCTGCGACGATGCAGCTCCGCCGGCTCTCCATCCGGGCAACATTGTGGGCGGGACTTGTCCTGATCACCGTCGTCATGTCCCTGCTCGCCGTCTCGGGACATTACACCGCCGTGGAGATGGAGAGGTTCGTCCGCTCCCTCAGTCGCGAGCAACTCACGGTGGCCGAGACGCTCAGCGCGACCAACGCTGCGCTGCGCGCATCCAATTACGCCCTCCTGCGCAGCATGCTCCAGGAAGGCCTGCAGCCGCGCGCCACACCGGAGGACACACCCGAGCTGCACGCCGCCATCCGGCAGATCGACGTCGCCGCGACCCTCACGTCGCTGCCCGAGTCGACGCGCACTCTCCTGACCCGCGTGCGCACGGCCCTGGATGCCGCCGGTGCCCAACACGCTGAAGTCGTGCGCCTCTTCAACACCGGCGCGCGCGCGGCCGCCGTGGCCGAATTTCAGAACCGCTTGCGGCCCGAGCTCGATCGGATCGAATCGGCGATGCTCGAGTTGCGTGCCGCGCGCGAAGCCATGCTCCGCGACTCCGTGGACCGCGCTGCGCAGCAGGTCGCCCGCACTTCCCGTCGCCTGCAAGTTCTGGCCGGCGCGGCGATTCTCGGCACCGCGGCCGCGGTTTACCTGCTCGTGCGCCGCATCTCGATCGGTGTGGCCGGGGTGGTTGATGCGGCACACGAGGTGGCGCGGGACGTACTGCACCAGGAATTACCCCCGTTGCGGGCGGCGGACGAACTCACCTACCTGCGGGACCATATCGCCGCCACGCGCACCGTGCTGGAGTCGAGTCTGGCGGAACGCGACGCACACCAGAATCACGTTCGTGCCCTCGAAACCCAACTCGCTCACGCCGCACGAGTCAGCACCCTAGGGGAAATGGCGTCTGGATTGGCGCATGAGCTGAATCAACCGCTGGCGGCCATCGCCGGCTATGCGCACGCCTGTTTGGAGCGGCTGAACAACCCCGCGTGTCGTCCGGAGGATTTGCGTGCGACACTGCAGAAGTCGGTGGACCAGAGCCGCCGCGCGGGTGCCATCATCCAGTACATTCGCGGATTCATCCGCCGCGAGCCCGAGCCGCGGACCGCGTTGGACGTCAATGAAGTAGTGCGCGAGGCACTGACGTTTCTGGAGCATGAGGTCAGCCGCCGCCACGCGGAGGTCCGCCTGCAGTTACACCAGCAGCCGCTGTGGGTTTGGGCGAACCGGATCGAGCTGCAGCAGGTTCTGGTGAACCTCGTCCAGAATGCACTCGAAGCCATGTCCGAATTGCCAGCGCCGGTGATCACGATCCGCACCGACCGGGACGCCGACGGTGCCGTGGCGGTCTCCGTGCAGGACTGCGGCCCCGGTTTTGCCCCCGGCGTCCGGGAGCAGCTCTTCCGACCGTTCTTCACCACCAAGTCCGACGGCATCGGACTGGGGCTGGCCCTCAGTCGGACGATTGTCGAAGCCCACGGCGGACGACTTTGCGCCGAGTCCGACCCGACCACGGGGGCCGTGTTTCGCTTCTGTTTTCCGGCCCATGGAGTAAGTTGTGCCGTCGTACGGTGAACCGCACGTGCATATTGTTGATGATGATGCCGCCGTGCGCGACGCGCTCCGGGAACTCGTGGAGTCCGCCGGTCTCCGCGCCGCCCTCTACGCTTCGGCGGAGGAGTTTCTGGCGACCGCCGACGCCACGCTGGCGGGCTGCCTGCTGCTCGACCTACGCATGACGGGCCTGAGCGGCCTCGAGTTGCAGGAGCAATTGCCCGCGCGCGGCATCGACCTGCCCGTGATCATCATCACGGGTCATGGCGACGTGCCGGCCGCAGTGCGGACCCTCAAGCGGGGCGCCGTCGACTTCGTGCAGAAGCCTTTCGACCCGGCCGCGCTGCTACAGTGCATTCGCGCGGCAATGGACCAGCACGCGTGTCGGCGCGCGACCCAGGAACGGCGGGACGCCAGTGCCGCTCGGCTGGCGGTGCTGTCGCCGCGCGAGCGCGAGGTCCTTATGCTCCTTGCTCAGGGGCAGGTCAACAAGCAGATCGCCGCCACGCTCGGCATCGCGGAACGCACCGTCGAATTTCACCGCGCGCACATCATGACCAAGACGGGAGCAACCTCCGTGCTGGAGCTGCTGCAGCTCGTCCTTGCGGCGCAGTCCGGCGTCCCACAGCCGCAACGATTATCAGACCCTCTGGATCAGCGCAGTTAATGAGACGCGGTTAATCACCGATTCTCTAGGGCGAACGCCGGTTGGCTCACAGTGTGTGAAGCCAACTCAACGTGCTCCGTGCCGCCGACCCCACGGTCGCGGAGCATGTGACCCCTTGCACGGACAACCATGAATCGTCGTCGGCGCTTACGTTCGCCGTCGTCCGCTGTGCCCATCTAGAAAGGTAAGCCATGAAGTCGTCCTGGACCATCGGACAGAAACTCATCACCGCTTTCCTGGGGGTCAGCCTGGTTACGCTCGCGCTCGGCCTCTGTGGGTACTTTGCGGTGCGCGCCGATCGCCAGGCGGTGGACGAAATCGGCATCGTGCAACTACCGGCCGTTGACTACCTCAGTCAGATTGGGCAAGCCGCCACCGCGATCAAGGTTGCGCAGCGTACCCTGCTTGTGCCGAACCTTGACGCGGAGACACGCCAACGGCAGTACGAAAACGTGAAGCGCGTTCGCGAGGAGTACGAGGTCGTCTGGAAGAAGTACGAGGAACTTCCCAAAGACACGGCAACCGCGGCGCTGTGGGCGAAGCTGGGGACGGCTTGGCAGGAGTGGCGCGCCGAGAACACCCGGTACTTCGAGCTCTGCCAGAGTCTTGACAAGACCGGCATCCACAACCCAGCCCGCCTCTGCTGGGATCTGGCCCGCTTCCGCGGGGACCACTACAAGCTGCGCGATACCGTGCAGGCCATGCTGCAGTCGCACCAGGTGTTCGACGGCGGCGAAGATCACAAACTGTGCGGTTTCGGCAAGTGGCTGGCTGAATACACGACTGATAGCGCCGACGTGCAGAAGAGCCTCGAGGCCGCAACCGTACCGCACGAACGCGTGCACGCAGCCTGTGCCCACATCAAGCAACTCGTCCGGGATCAGAAGTACGACGAGGCCGTGACTGTCTATCTGGCCGAGATGGCTCCCGCGGCGGACGAGTTCCTCAAGCACTTTGAGGACGTCACGAAACAGGCCGGCGCGGCCCAGCAGATCGCCAGCCAGGCCTACGCGCAGTCGGTCGGCAAGTGCCGCGAAGCCGAAAAGGTCGTCACCGAACTCGTCGACCAGACGCTCGCGGCCGGGCGCGATGCCGCCATGCGCACCGTTCGCGACACGCAGCGGCGCAGCGCCCTCGCGACCATCATCATTCTGGTGGCGGTGATCGTCGGTGTCGGCACGGCCGTCGCGCTGGGGCTGCTCATCACGCGCGGCATCAAGAAGGCACTGCAGCGCGTCGCCGGTCAGCTCGATGACGGTGCTAACCAGGTCAGTGATGCAGCGGGCCAGGTTTCGTCAGCGGCGCAGCAGCTCGCGGAAGGAGCGAGCGAGCAGGCGTCGTCGCTGGAGGAGACGTCGAGCGCGCTCGAAGAGATGGCGGCGATGACGCGGACGAACGCCGAAAACTCCAAGCAGGCGAACGATCTGGCGGGTCAGGCGCGGCAGGCGGCGGCGGAGGGCGACCAGAGCATGGTCAAGCTGAACGAGGCGATGACGGCGATCCGCGAATCATCGAGCAAGATCAGCAGGATCATCAAGGTGATCGAGGAGATCGCGTTCCAGACGAACCTGCTGGCGCTGAATGCGGCCGTCGAAGCGGCCCGAGCCGGTGAGCATGGCAAGGGCTTTGCGGTGGTAGCTGAGGAAGTGCGAAACCTGGCGCAGCGCTGTGCGACGGCGGCCCGGGATACGACGGGGCTGATCGAGGACGCGGTGCAGCGGGCGCAGCAGGGGACGCAGGTTTCAACGGAGGTGGGCAAGTCGTTGGGTGCCATCGTGAATCAGGCGAGTAAGGTCTCGGAACTCATCAACGGGATTGCCCGCGCCAGCGCGGAGCAGGCGCAGGGGGTGGAACAGGTGAACGTGGCGGTCTCGCAAATGGACAAGCTGACGCAGCAGAGCGCGGCGGGGGCCGAGGAGTCGGCCAGTGCCGCGGAAGAGCTCAGCGCCCAAGCGCAGACCGTCAAGGGCATGGTGGCCGAACTCGTTGCCGTGGTCGGCAGCGCGGGCCGACGAACTTCGGATCGGGTTGCGACTGATCCTCCGGCGGCGCCAGGTACCGCATGTGCTGCGCGAGCCGCAACTCCCGCCTCGTCGAACCCCGCGCCAACCGGCGGCACCGCGCTCCACGGAAAGACCAGGACGGCGGGCACCGCCGCCGAGGTCGGCCCGGGCGACCATCTCGCGGACTTCTAGCCCCCCAGTTTTCATGTGCACGGGCGGCGTCACCTTGCCCGGGTGGCGCCGCCCTCCCTCCTTGCGCAGATCCAGCAGCTCATTCCTCGGTGGCACGCACCCGCCCGCGCGCGGCGGGCGGGCGCGCGAAGGCAACTTGCCGCCTCCGGCGCCCGCCGGCACAGACCTCCTCCCAGGGACGTTTGCTCTTCGCCATTGTGCCCGCGTTGGGCCGCCGGAGACGCCGGTCCCGCACGTCCCCGCGCCTCGCGCGCGATCATGCCCTCCGCTGCACGAGAGCGGTTTCACTTTTGGTGCGGCGCTCCAGCACCGACATTTGTCGTCAGGCACGGAGGCCTGACGCTGCCCGGCAACACACCATTTGTGTAACCGCTCTAGCGCCGGGCCGCGCTTCGTCATCTCCCCCCAACGCTGTACACCGTGCAGCTGACGTTCTCACACGCGAATGGCGGCTGTCCACCGAGTTTCGGCTTGCCCGGACGGGTGGTGTGAGACCGGTGGACGCCCCGTGTACTGCGGGCGGGAGCCCCCATGGCTCGGCGGCAAAAAAAGGGTGACGCCCCGCCCGGGAGCGGTACAATGAACGACGGCAACGCTCGGGCAACGCATGGACACCACCCGTCCCAGTCTGCTGCTGCGCATCCGCGACCGCGGCGACGCGGTCGCTTGGCACACCTTCGACTCGCTGTATCGCCCGATGCTGGAACGATTTGCGCGCGCGCGGGGGCTCGATGCCGCGGAGGCCGAGGACGTCGCGCAGCACTGCCTCACCCAGGTTTGCGACCGCATTGGGGAGTTCAACTACGACCCCGCGCGCGGGAGGTTCAAGAGCTGGCTGCGCACCCTGGTCAACAACCACGTGCGCAACCTGCTACGCAACCGCCACGAGCAGGGCGGGCACTCCGCGGACCTGCTGGCCGAGCCGGCGCGCGAGGCCGCTCCCGACGAAGTATTCGACCGAATCTGGCAGGAACAACACCTGTGGTATTGCCTGCGGGAGCTGCGCGCCGAGGTGGAGGAGACAACTTTTCTCGCGTTTCAGTACTACGTGCTCGAACAGCGACCGATCGAAGAGGTTTGCCGTACGCTGGGGGTGACGGCGGGCAATGTCCACACGATCAAATGGCGACTGACGCAGCAGGTCGCGGGGAAGATGAAAGAGCTGCTGGATGACGTCGAGTAAGACGAGTCCGCTGGCCTGCCCCGGGGAGGCGCTCCTGCACGATTACCATGCCCGCGCGCTGCCCCCGGTGGATGTTGCGCGGCTGGAGGCGCATTTCGCCGCTTGCCCGGCCTGCCAGGCGCGCAGCGCGGCCCTCGTGGCAGAGCACGAGACCTGGGTTGCCCGACTGCGCGCGGCCGGCGCGCCGCCGCCCGGACCGCTGCCGCCTGCCGCGGGCCTCGGCCTGCGCCCGGAAAGCATCCCCGGCTACGAGATTCTTGAAGAGATTGGTCGCGGAGGGCAGGGCCTCGTCTACCGAGCCGTGCAGCGCTCCACCAAGCGCGAGGTAGCGCTGAAGGTCCTGCGCGAGGGGCCCTATGCCGCCCCCGCTGCCCGCCGCCGCTTTGAGCGCGAGGTCGAACTCGTCGCCGCGCTGCGCCACCCGCACATCGTCACAGTCTTTGACTCCGGCGCCACCGCCGATGGGTTGCTCTACTTCGCCATGGACTACGTGCACGGTCGGCGGCTGGATCGTTACCTCGCCGCGGAGAACCCGCCCCGACCTGCGCGGCTAGCGCTGTTCGGCCGCATCTGCCATGCCGTGAATTATGCCCACCAGCGCACGATCATTCACCGCGACCTCAAGCCTTCGAACGTGTTGGTCGGTGCGGACGGCGAGCCGCATATCCTAGACTTTGGTCTGGCGCGACATGTCGCCGCCGCCGGGCCCTCGACCTTCACGACAACCGCGAGTCAGGTGGCGGGGACGCTCCCGTATCTGTCTCCCGAGCTCGCGCGGGCCATGCCGGATGCGGCCGAGGTGCGCAGCGACGTCTACGCGCTGGGGGTCATCCTCTACGAAATGCTGACGGGGCGCTATCCGTACCCGGTGACGGGGGACACGCTGGACGTGCTGCGGCACATTGCCGAGACGCCGCCGGAGGCCCTGGCCGACCGCCGGCCAGGCGCGTCCGCCGGCCCAACCGGCATCACCCCCGTCGCGGTCGACGCGGAGTTGGAGACCATCGTACTCAAGGCGCTGGCCAAGGAGCGCGAGCGGCGCTACCAGACGGCCGGGGAGTTGGGGCGTGACCTGGAGCACTACCTGGCGGGCGAGCCCATCGAAGCCCGTCGCGACAGCGGGCTGTACGTGCTGCGCAAGACGCTGCAGCGTTACCGGATCGCGGTCGGCGTGGTGGTGGCGTTTGTCGTGCTCGTGACCGTCTCGGCGGTGTCGCTGGGCGTAATGTACGGGCGCCAGCTCCGACTGCGCGAGGAGGCGCAGCGGCAGGCGGCGCTGGCCCGGGGTGCCGAGGCCGCGGCCGAGCAGCGCTTTGCCCAGGTCCGCGAACTGGCGCGGTTCTTCGTACAGGGTTTTGATCCCCTGATCGCGCAGCTTCCGGGCTCGGCTCCGGCGCGCCAGAAGATCGTCGAGAAGGGGCTGGCGTACCTGGATGGTCTCGCGCAGGGGACCACCGACCCCGCGCTTCAGGAGGAGCTGGCCGGCGCGTACATCACCATCGGCGACGTGCAGGGCGACTTCAATGCGAGCAGCCTTGGGAATCTGGGCGGGGCGGTCGAGAGCTACCGTAAGGCGCTGGAGCTTGCTGAGGCGGGCGGCGTACGCCATCCGGAGCACACCGGTCTGCACAACGCACTTCTGCTGGGCTTGAACAAACTGGGCGATGCGCTGCGGGCGCAGGGGCATTGGCAGGAAGCCCAGCCGCTGTACGAGCGCGTGCTGACTCGCGGCGCGGACTGGCTGCGCACACACCCGGACGATCCGCGCACCCGCAGCAACGTCGGCAACGCGCACGAACGCCTGGGCACGCTCCTGGCCGCCGCGGGCCAGCTCGACGCCGCACTCGCGCACTTCAACGAAGCGCTGCGGCGTGTCCGCGAAGACCGCGCGGCCCGCCCCCATGACCCGTGGACCGCGCGCGGGCTCGGCGTGGTCTTGACGAAGGTGGCCGGCATTCATTACGCCCGCCGTGAGTGGTCCGCAGCGCTGGCCAACTACCGTGAATTTCTGGAGATTTCCGAGCAGTTGCGCGCCGCGCACCCGGAGAACGTTGTGCCGCGCCGCGACGTCGGCATCGCGCAGCAATGGCTTGGTATCATCCAGGCCGACCAGGGGGCGCGCCCGGAGGCCCTGGCCGCCTTCGCCGCCTCCGACGCGGCCTTCGAAGACCTCCTGCGCGACGACCCGCAGGACCCCGTCGCGCAGACCCAGCTCGTCATCAACGCCTCGAAGGTCGGCGAGGTTCACCTGGCCGAGCGGCGCCAAGGCGAGGCCGCGCGCTGGTTCACCCGCACCGTGGACCTCGTCGAGCCGCTGGCCCGGCGCTTCCCGGACCAGCCGGACATCCTGCGCCTGCAGGGCGTGGCCTACTACAAGCTGGCCGAGTTGGAGCGCGCCCACGCCGCGGAGGCGGACGAGACCCGCCCCCAACACGTCGCCGCCGCCTGCGACTGGCTGCGCAAGTGCCGCGCCGTGTTCTGCGACCTGCGCGACCGCGGCCTCTTGCCGCCCGCGGACGCCAACACGCCGGCCGAACTCGACGCCGAGCTCGCCGACTGTGAGCGCGGTCTGGTCGCGCCGCCGCCCGCGGCGCCGACCTCCGCGCCCGTGGCGCCCTAGCGCAGGACGGGGGTAC
Source organism: uncultured Planctomycetales bacterium (assembly GCA_964523405.1). Classification (GTDB taxonomy): domain Bacteria; phylum Planctomycetota; class Phycisphaerae; order UBA1845; family Fen-1342; genus CAZGAQ01. The sequence goes on along the minus strand of CAZGAQ010000028.1, from coordinate 41,318 downwards.
AGCGCGCCGGCCCGTTGCGGTACCATCCGCCCCATGCGCCTCCGGCCGCCCAACCTGGCCTACGACCCGACGGCGGTCATCGACCATCACCGTCCCGACGATCGCTTCATTCCCGTGCGCATCGAGGACCTGGTGGCGACGCTGGCGCAGGACAGCGATCACCTCGGCGCGGCCGCCGCCACGCTCCCCACCCTGGCGCAACTGCTGCAGCGGGTCATCACCCAGGAAACCGCCGCCTTCGAACGCGACCTCATCGACCGTCACAATCCCGTCAACCCGGATCGCGACACGATTGCGGTCGGCGATCTGGCCGCCGCCCGTACGCCGGCCGCGTACACCGATCTGCTGAGCCGGCTCGAGTACCTGCTCACGAAGGCCAACTTCACGCGTTTGTCGGACGTGGATGTGGGTACGGTGCTGCACGCGGCCAACACGCGCGGCCTGCGCGTCCGCCTGCGCCCGGAGCGCGTGCAGCATCTGGGCATTTGGGTACGCGGCCGGGCCGAGGTGGACCTGCTCCGCCGGACGCTGCGCAAGCCACGTGGCGTACTGCAGCGCCTGACCGTCTACCGGCGCCTCGTTGTCGTGGCGCGCCTGACGGACGACCCGAACGTGCAGCTTAAGATGTTCAAGGAGATTCCGACGGAGGACGTGGAAGCCCTGTTGCCGCACGCCGAGATCCGCATGACCTGGTACGACCGGCTGAAGATGATGAGCGGCGGCGCGGGGGTCGCGGGCACGACGGCCACCAAGCTGCTGAACCTCGCGGGCGGCGCGCTGGTGCTGAGCCGCCTGCTGTGGGTGCTGCTGTTCGGGGCCGGCTGGCTCTGCGTGCGGACGTTCTTCGGTTACCGTAATGTACGGGCGCAGCGCGACCTGCAACGGACCACGAATCTCTACTATCAGAATCTCGCCAACAATACCGGCGTGATCCACGCCTTGATTTCGATGATCGGCCAGGAAGACTGCAAAGAGGCGCTGCTGGCGTACCTGTTCTGCTGGCGCGCTGCGCAGAGGCCCGACCTCGACTGTGCCAGCGCCGTGGTACTGCCGGATACGGCGCCGCTGCGCGATGCGCAGGACCTGGCGCACCGCGTGCAAGCCTACCTCGGAGGGCGCTTCGGCGTCGACTTTGCCTTCGACGTGGAAGACGCTCGCGCCACGCTGACACGTCTGGATCTGTGGTCCGATGCCGCCCGCTGGCAGGTCATCCCGCCGGCCGCCGCCGTTGCCCGCCTGCAGGAGCACTGGCTCGCTCGGCGCACCGAACACTGGCACATTGCCCGCGGACACGCGTTGCCGGCCACGTGATGTGGGCAGCATGCCGCGCCCGCCAGCGAGCGTGTCAGCATGCTGCGACACTCGGGTATTCTCCCTAGCCTACCGACGCTAATCCCTACATCGTCGCGGCGCTCCCCTCGACAGCCATATGCTCTGCGCCGTACAACACCACTTGGCAGAAGGGGCTGTCTGCGCTTCACCTCACTTCGCGGAGCCACATCATGGGGAAGACAACACCGCTACTCCGATTTTCGCGCATTGCGACCTGCGCTCTGACCTTGGTGCTACCGGCGGCGGCCATTGATACGCAGCCGGCCGCGCGGCCTGCGCCACCACGCGTGCCCGTCCCGGACTTTGCGGGCCGATCCGCCTGCGACGTTCTGCGCGTCGGCGGCGACGCGCGGATCGTGGTTGCGCAGGATGGCCAGGAATTCGCGCTGCGGTTGCGCGGCATCTATATCCCCGACGGTGGCGGCGCGCGGGAAGCGGCGCATGGCTACCTGGTGCGGCTGCTGGAAGGCGAAGCGATTCATGTCGAGCTGGAGCCCAATGCGCCCGCACGGGTCGGGGACGAGCCGGCGTGGGCCTACGTGTATCGTGCGCCCGACGGGCTGTTCGTTAACTTGGAGCTCGTGCGCCTGGGTTACGCCCGTGCCTTAAGCGGGGACGCGGGCCCTCACGCTGCGTGGCTGCGTGAGTACGAGGAAATCGCACGGCGCCAGCAGAAGGGCCTCTGGGAACCCCCGCCTGCGGAAACTCCATCGCCGGGTGCGCCGCTCGCCAGTCAGCCGGCGGCCACGCAACCCGCTGCCAAGCCGCGCGTTGCGCGTCCCGCGTCGCCACCGCGCGGCCCGATCGATCCGGAGGGGCGCGTCTACATCACCGCGCACGGCCGCAAGTATCATCGGGCGGATTGCCAGCATGCGCGGAATGGTGCCACGGCCATCCCGTTACGGGATGCCAAGGCCCAGGGTTACACCCCCTGCGCGCGCTGCAAGCCGCCGGAGTGAAGACGTCGCCCGGGCGGAACAGATGCGCGCGCAGCGCGTCTTACGGCGGCCCCGTGTACGACCGCTGGAAGTTCGTGAAGTCGATCATGTCGATCGCGCGATTGCCGTCCACGTCCCCGCGCGTGCAGAAGTGCCCAACCGTCCAGGTGTAGGCCGAGCCCTTCATGCAGTAGGCGAACTGCGTGAAGTCTGTGGCGTTGATGATGCCGTCCTGGTTCATATCCCCCGCGTTGGGGGCGCTGTTGCACAGGGGGACATCCTGCTGCGTGACGCCACCGGGATAGATCACGACCCCGGTGACCTGCGTCTGCGAGCAACCATTCTTGGTGGCGATGATGTTGTAGGCTGTCCCACCGGGAATGGCCGGCAACAACGTCACCACATAGTAGCCGTTGCCGTCGGTCTGCACGGGCGCCGCGGGCCCCACCTGCACGCTGGCCCCGTCAATCGGGGTGTCCGTGGCCGGATCCGCCACCCGTCCCCACAGCGTGCCCTCGGTGGCCGTGGCGATGTTGCGCCATGGCATGGTCGGCGTGGCGACCGTGTCCGTGAACAGGTTCGCCGACACGTATGGATACCACGTCCAGTCGGTCTCCCAGTTGTCGTCCATGTTCTCGTCGGCCGTGCCGACGTACGAGTAGTTGCAGGTGCCGTTGGCGCCGGCGTTGATGCAGTACTGGAGCTGCGCGATGCTGTAGGACTTGGGATTCAGGTAGTTGGCCTGTCCGCAGTACAGATGCCGGTTGTAGCGCCAGGTGATCCCGGCATCGACCCAGCTTCGGTACATCGCGGCCTGGCTGGCGTCCCAGTCCCGCTTGTAGTTCATCGGGACGCCGGCGTCGAGCCAGCCCTGCTCGAGCCAGTAGCGCCAGTTCTGGAACAGGTTGTAGGCGTCCGAACTGGCGAAATTGGCCGGCGCCGAGCCGAAGCAGATCAAGTCGGCCGTGAACCGCAACGGTTGCCGCGGATTGCTCGTGATGCTGGGGATCTCCGCCCGCAGGCGCCGCACCAGCTCGTTGATCGTTTGCCGGCGGAAGTCGTTCCAGGCGGGCACACCCGACGGGGCCGGCGTGCCGCTGTAGCCGGTCAGCGTGCGGAAGCGCGCCAGGCCGGACTTGGTGTAGGTATTGCTGGCCGGATAACCTGCGTCCGTCACCGTGTAGCGAATGTAGTCGAGGTTGATGCCGTCGATCGCGTAGTTCGTGACCAGTTCGCGGGCGATGCCGACCAGGTACTCCTGCACGTCCGGCGAGCCGGCGTCGAACACGTACACGCCATCCACCTTGGCGGGCCCGCCACCGTTGTTGGCCGACGGAACCATCAGCCACTCGGGGTGCGACGACACCAGGCTGTTGCCGTTGGGGGGCCAGGTGCTGCACACGCGCAGGGGTACGATCCAGGCGTGCACTTCGATTCCCGCTGCGTGCGCTTGGCTGACCAGGGTTGCCAATGGATCGATCCCGCCCGTAATGTCCGTCGCCTTGGGGACGATCGACGAGTTCCAGTACGCGCCGTGCCCGCTCGAGCCCTTGTCGTGGTACGCCAGCACCTCCACCACGATCGCGTTGTAGTGTCCAGCGATCGCGCGATTCACCAGGTTGGTGATCTGGGAATTGCTCTTGAAGCCGGTGTTGAAGGCATCCGCCCAGAACGCCCGGAAGAACGGACCCCGGTCCGCGTCGAGCATGGTGTCGTCCCCCCAGCCGTCCAGCGCCACCGCCTCGGTCTCCGGCGATGCCGTGCCCACCACCGCGGCCGGCTCCGCCGTGGCCCCCGTGTCGACTGCATCCCCGCTGGGGAGCGTCGCGATCCCGGCTCCCAGGGCGGACATCAGCAGCGCGGCGCGCAGACCAGCCAACATCGGCAGCATGCGTAACTCCAAATGGGTGTTATGAGCCGTTCACCGCTGCCGCGGGGCATCCCAGCGCGCTGGCAGCACGGCTCCGGACATTCTAGCGACCGCAAAACCGGCGATTCAACCGAAATACGCCCCCCGGGCCGCGCCACGCCGCGGCTAGTTCGCCGGACCGAGCAGACGCGTGACCAGCCCGGCCAGGTCCGTCGCATCCAGCGACTCGCTCAGGTCAAAATCGAACAGCACGCTCGGGACCGATAACCCGCCTGCGGCACTGCCTGCCAGACAGGTCTGCATGATCGCGAAGTCGGTCAGGTCCACGTCGCGGTCACGGTCCGCATCGCCGCTGGCGTGCGTGAACACGTAGACGGTGCCAAAATCCGCGTTGTTGAAGGGCGTGCCGAAAACGACCTCGTCGAGCCCGTCGCCATTCACGTTCGCTGTGCACAGTGAGAAGCTGATTCGGTCCTGCGCGGCTCCCAGAATGTGCAAGTCGGTATCGCTGTTGGCCGTGTACGAGGCCCCCGGCGCAAACGCCCGCCCCAGCAGCACGACCACGGCACCGTTGGTCGCCGGCCCCGCGAACCATTCGCCGGCCGCAAGGTCCGCGCGCCCGTCCCCGTCGAAATCCCCGGCCGCCAGCGTCATACCCAGGTTCTCCTCGAACTCACCCACCAGCCGGAAATCCGGGGTGGTCGTGGCGTAGGAGATCGAGAACGTGCCGGTCTGGTAGGCCGTGGAGCCGAGGAGTCCGTACGCGATTCCGTCGCCGCGCTGGTCGTTGTACGCCCCGACGTCCGCACCCGGTGCCGCACTGACCAGGTCCATGTGCCCGTCGCCATTGAAGTCGCCGACCGTCACGGCCTCGCCGAGATTGTCGTCCCCGCGCGCACCGAGCAGGGTGATCTCGGCCGGTGCCGTCGCCAGGCTGTAGCTGGCGTTCCAGGTCGCCCGTCCGCGGAAGATGTGCACGGCGCCTTCGGACGTGAACAGCCCCAGGCTGTAGTACTCGTTGCCGAGGATCAGCTCGTCGTAACCGTCCCCGGTCAGGTCGGCGGTTCGGACCATCGTGCCGAGCTCGTCGTACTGGCCCTTCCCATCGATGCGCGTTAGGTAGAACGCCGGCGTCGCCAGGTTGATCGTGGTGTTGCTCGGGAATGCCAGCCCGCGCACGATGTACACGCGCCCCGACTCCGTGGCCGCGCCGTTGGCCAGATGCACTCCCAGCACGACCTCGCCGTACTGGTCGCCGTTCAGCCGCCCGATCGCGGCCGCTTGTGCATCCAGCCCGCCGAAGGCGTTGTAGCCGCCCATGTCACCATAGGCCACCGGACCGATGAAGCGGACGTTCCACGTGCCGGCCTGGCTGAGGTCACGGGTCGCGGCGCTGAAGAAGTTAGCCCCGCCGTAGATCAGATACGCGATCCCGCAGCTTGTCACGCCGCTGTAGCTCGCGTTGCTGGCGCACAGCAGCAGGTCGTCCACGCCGTCCCCATTTACATCGCCGGTGGCCATCGAGCAGCCCAGGTTGTCGTTCAGCGCCGCACCCAGGATGACCTGGTCGGCGCCGCCCAGCGCCAGGTCCACCAGCCCGCGCGCGTGCCGGCCCGGCCCGCCGCGCAGCACGTACACGCGACTGAGCACGTCACCGTACGACTTGGAGGCTGACACCACGAGGTCGTCGTAGCCGTCGCCGTCCAGATCTCCGGAGGTGAGCGGCCGGCCCCAGTCCTGGTCGGCGAGTGCGCCGGCGTAGATGGTTCCCGCGTCGGTGGCGACGCGCTGTGTGGGCGCCGCGCCCCACGCCACCGCGACCCCGCCCAGTCCTGCCCACAGCGCGAACAGCGCGCTGATCCGATGAGATACTCCGCGTGGCTGCATTCCTCTGCCCTCACTGGGACGCCACCGCGCCGCGCGCGGCGGGTCCGTGTCCGCCTGATTGCGCCGCCCTGGGCGGCCGATTGCGCTGTCTGACCGTCGCTGGTTACGGATGCGGGCCCGTGAACGCGGCCTGGAAGCCGGCGAAGTCGGCCAGGTCCACATCGGTGTCGCCGTCCGCGTCCTCCTTGAGACAGAGGTGCCCTGCGGCGTACGTCTTGCCCGGCCCCTTGAAGCAGTACCGGAAGACGTTGAAGTCGGTCAGATCCACGTCGCCGTCGGTGTCGTAGTCGAACGGCAGGGGTCCGGTCGCCGTCAGCAGGAAGCTGATGACCCGCTGCATGACTTGCGCCCGCACGCTGCTCGACGAGATCGCCTCGAACGGGAAGCCGAACGACACCGCGTTGTACACGGTGCCCGTGTACTGCACGCCCGCCACCCCGCCCGTGCCGCCGCTGTAGTTCAGGCACGCTGCCGAGCCGGTGCGCGTCAGCAGCACGTCTGGTTCGCGCACGTCGTACACCGCGCCGTTGGCCGGACTGAAATCGAACGCGCTCACGTCCGCGAGAATCCCACCCGTCGCGGGAGTCACCGCGTACGTGTTGGCATCGCCCGTGCTGTAGCCGATCTTCAGCGTATCCTGCGCGAAGCTGGGGCCGTGCGACTGGTTGATCAGGTCGTACGCCAGGTCTGCGCCCGACACGAATAGCGACCCGCCGGTGCTCAGGAAGCTCGTGATCTTCGTCTGCTCGAGCGTCGTGAACGTGATGTCCTCGCTGCTCTGCACGCCGCCGATCCACACGACCACGTCATAGTTGGCCAGTTGCACGTACATGTCCGCCACCGCCGCGTGGGCACAGGACGAGAACCCGTAGCCGTTGGCCGCCAGCGCCTCGGCATGTTGGATGATGTAGTCGTACGAGTTGCTCTTGCGCCACTGCTGGCGCTCGATCTGCTTGCCTGCGTACCCCGCCGGCTGCGTGAACGTCTCGATCGGGTTCATCTGCCGCCGCAGCCGGTCAAACCCGTTCACCACCAGCACGTTCGCCACGCCCTGCGCCGGTCGTCGCACGGCCAGCACTTCCGTCGGCATCGACTCGCCGCCCGCGTTGGTCGCGGCCAGGCGGAAGTAGCGCGTCTCGCCGGCGGGTACGCCCGAGATCGTCGTCGTCAGCACGTTGCCGAGTACGATGGGACTGCCGAAGCCCCTCCCGTTACTCGACTGGTACACGACGTAGCCGGTGGCCGGATCACCGCGTGCGATGTCCGTGAGCGGTGCCGCCCACGCGAGCGTCACGTCCCCGTTGCCCGCGTCCACGACGGTGAAGTCGCGCGGCGTATCCGGTGCGTACGCCAGCGGGATCTGGCTGCCCGGCAGCGAGTTGAGGAACTTGGTGATCCCGTGCACGCAGGACCGGGCCATCGCCGCGCGCACGCGGCAGTCGCGCAGCAACTCGGCGTCTTCCTGGCTGTCGTGGAAGGCCAGCTCCACGATCGTTGCGTCAAACTCGTCGCCGTTCGCCGGCGTGCAGATCGCGCCATACGAGGACGTGTAGGTGGCATAGGTGCGGTCCACCCACGTATGCTCGAACGTGTTCTGCAGGAGCGTCATCTCCGCGTCGACCGTGTTTGACAGCATCGTCGCGTACTGGGTCTGGTAGCTCGTCGCCCCCAGCGTCGTGATCAGGCAAATCTGCCCGCGCGCCACGCCGTCGGTCGCGTTGGTGTGGAACTCGAGGTAGATGCGCTTCCAGCGGTCCACCTGCAGGTCGGCCGGTTCGACGTTCATCTCGCGGCCCCACTTGGCCGCCGTCCGGACGTTGTCGTCGGTATCGCTGCTGCCTCCCCCGTCCCAGATGTCGCTGTCAAAACCAGCCGCGTGGTTGCCGAGTTCGCTGTTCGCCCAGTACCGCGCGGACTCCTCGTCGCGACTGTAGCCGCTCACCGTCCCCGGCCCCGGCCGCACGATGTCGCCCATCCCGCAGCCCCAGCGGATCGCGTCCGCGACGATGGCTCCGGTGGCCGTCGACTCGTTGGTGATCTCCACGTAGTTGTCTTCGCCCGCGACCAGGTAGTAATCGCCCATCCAGATCCAGCCGCTGCCTACCAGCCGGTGGTCGATCGTCACCGCGCTGAGCCCGCCGTTGTGCTTGATCCGGTAGGTCTGCAGCGTGCGGTTGCTGCCCGCCATAGTGAAGCAGTACACCGGGTAGTAACCCGTCACGGTGATGTTCGGCGTGTACCGCGCCGTCGCCGTTTCGCCGACCGCCGCGGACGTCCACTTATACACGATCCCGGAATTCGTCACGCCGTTCTCGTAGTATTTGGCGCTGCTGCCGTCACTCCACGGACCCGTGAACGTCACCCCCGGATCGTCGTTGTCCAGCACGATCTCGATCGGCTGCCAGCCTACTGGCCGGAATGGTACGACGGTTGCCCCGGCGTTGAACGCGTACTGCACGAACTGGTTGAGCATGTCCAGGTTGCCATGATCCTCGTTCATGCTGAGCAGCACGTCGCGCTGCAGGTACCACGTCGTATCCGTCGCCGTCCAGCCGTGTCCCGCGGACACAAAAACGGTCACACCCGACAAGGCCCCCGTCGGTTGCCGTACAGCCTGCGTCACCGGGCCGCGCAACTGGGGCGTCCCCTGCGCTTCCAGCGGCAACGGCACCTCCGCGGGCTCCGCTGCCGGTCGGGCGGCCGCGCGCCGCGCATCCAGCATATAGGCTGCCAGACTGTCGTAGGGTTGCTCCGGGCCCGTCCGCACCTGCAGCCGCAGACCGGCATAGTCCGGGTCCCCGGCGAACGGCGCCGCCAGCAAGTTCGACAGCGCGATCGCGTCCGTGTCGCTGACCACCCAGTCGCTGCCGGCCGGCAGGGTCAGGAACAACTCGATGACGGCGCCGTCCCAACGCGCGCGGTCCACGCTCGTGCCCGCCGGCAACAAGCAGCCGCCGGTCAGACTCGGGGTCTGCGCGGCCCGCATGGCCACAGCGCCCAGGTCGCTGACGGCCTCGTCGGACGGCGCCCGTGCGGCCCCCAGGACTCCTACCACGAGGCCGGCTGTCGCGAGAACCGCTAGCGTACGGTGCAAGAAAGACTGCATGAGCTTCATCCCTCGATGTAACCGGTGGAACGGATTGCGTGGCTGACGCGCATCTATCATGCCATCGGAAGCGCAGACAACGGGGGCGCAAAAACACTGCGCCCCCAGGTTTTCTCAGTGTACGTCGGCGGCCGCCGCGGATTCAAGCGCAACACCGCCGGCCACAGGATGATGCGCCCGCACCATCCCGGGCATTTCATCGGTTGTTCCGTCGGAGTCCACGCAATGTCTGATAATGTCGCCGTCGCTTGCCTCGCGCCGCGGCGTAACAACCTGATCAGCTCTTTGCGGCCGAACGAGAACTTGTGCTGGCGTTCGCCACGTGTTGCTGGCGTTCGGCCCGGTGCGTTCGATGCCGCCTTCCCAGGTGGACGCCGGTCTTGCCTTCCGCGCCGAACGAGGTACACTAGTACAAGTAATACGACGTACTACGGGCCTCTTGGGCCCGTGCCTCTGTAGGGAGAGTCCGGTGCGTCACGCGCACCTGCCGCAAACCGCTGTCCTGCTGACGCTCGCCGTACTGCTAGCTGGTCCGGCGACGGGGGTGGAACGCGCCATTCACCTGGCCGAGGCTGGGCACGAGCATGCGGCGCACGCCTGCGCTGTTTGCATCGACCTTGCCTGCGGCGCCCCTGCCGTTGAGCTGGCCGCTCCCGCAACGCTAACCGCGCTGCTCCCTGCGCGCGACCGCTGCGGCGTCGCGGCGCAGTGTTCCCACCACACCGTTGCGGCCGCAACGCCGCTGGTGCCGCGCGCCCCGCCCGCCTGATTTCCTGGAGTGGTTTCCCTTTGGCTGTGGTGCTCCGGAACGAGCCTGCTTCGTCAGGCACCCCTCAGATTCGTTCGGGATCGGCGGAGGCCGGACGCTCCCAGGCAACGCACTATTCGTGAAATCGCCCTAGCCCTCAAGCGTTGAACTTCAGTTTGCGGATGTGTGGGTCCGCGCGCCGCGCGCCCGGCCTGCGGTGCGTCCGCGCCCCTCATACGTGAGGACGATGGGATGAAGCCCCGCGCTTTCACCCTGATCGAACTGCTCGTCGTTGTGGCCATCATCGCGCTGCTGTTGTCGATCCTGCTGCCCAGCTTCAGCCGGGCGCGCGACGGGGCCAAGGCCACCGTCTGCGCCAGCAATCTGCGCGAACTCGGCCTGGCTGTGCAAATGTACGCCGACCGCTACACCGGTCACCTGATCACCGCGGGCATGCCCCACGGCGGCAACGTGGACGAAAATGCGGCCTGGTTCAACACGTTGCAGCATGACTACCAGAACCCGCTGGTGGCACGCTGCCCGTCCGATCGCAGTCCGCACTGGATCAAGCCCGTGCCGCCCGCCAACGTGCTGCGCCGCGCGAGCTTCGCCACCAACTACTACCTGGATCCGAAGATCGCGCTGACGGGCCGCGGCCCGTACGATCGCCAGGAAGCCATCCGCCGTCCGGCCAGCACGATCCTGCTGGCCGAACTCGTCGAGGAAGGCGAGTACGCGGCCGCGGACCACGTCCATCCCGAGCAATGGTGGACCGATCCCCTGCGGCTGGCCGGCGTGCAGGTCTTCCTGAAGCGGCACGTCAACAAGGCCAACTACCTCTTTGTGGACGGCCACGTCGTGCCGCTGACGTTTGCCGACACCTACGAAATCGATCTCAACGGCGGCTTTCCGCCGAAATTCCTGCAAAACAAGTACGACCCGGACGTCGCGCGCTAGTGCAGTGCCTCACAAGAAGTTGCACACAACCAGGGTGGAGTGGGCGTCCCGCCCGCCCCGCGGCGGCCAAGATGGCCACCCCACCCGCGCGCAAGGTACTCCGAGGCACCACGCTAGCGCCGTCCTTTGGAAGGGAGATGAACATGAACATGCGTCCCGCACACCTCGTGGTCCTCGCCTCGCTCTTCGCCTGCGCCGGCACCGCGCTGGCCCAGCATCACCACGAAGGCGACCTCGTCGTCGGCCGCACAAGCGCCGGCCAGCTCCGGATCGAGTTTGACTTCGACGAGCCGATTGCGCTGCCGCCCGTCGACGGGTTGCTCAAGGGTTGGGCGCGCGACGATCCCGGTTTCGACCACCTCGAGGCCGACGAGCCCGACGAGGACTTCCTCATGCTTGGTTCCGGCGCGCACATCCGCTTCGACGTCGTGTCGTTTGCTCCGGCGTTCCAGGCCTGGACGCCCGGCTTCGCGGCCGCACTGCGCAACCCCGGAGACTCCTATGTCTTTCCCGATGGCGAATTGCTGCACGGCCACCTGAACTGGCACATCGACGCGCTCGACCCGCAGTTTGAACCGACCGCCGGTCCGTGGACCGCGAGCTTCCGCCTCATCGACGTCGGCACCACCGGCTACAGCCCGTCCGATGTGTACACGTTCATGTTTGCGCCGGAGCCGTCGGCGTTCGCGCTCGTAGGACTTGGCGCCCTCTTGATGCGCCGCCGCGCGTAGCATCGATCGCAATCGTTCGCGCCGAGGCAGCGTCAGACCGGAGCCTGCCCCGAACGAAGTGGGGCGTGCCTGGCGCTGCCCGCGGCCGGTTCTGCAAGCACACCGTCCACTTAAGTTGTCTGGAGACCAACCCATGTTGCTTCGCTTTCGTCACTCCGCAGCCTTGATCGGCCTCGCCGCCTGCGCCTCTCTCGCCGCCGCCCAACACCTCGGCGACGTGTGGGTCGGACGCACCGCGGCCGGCCAGATTGCGATCCACCCGGGTGGCTTTGTGCCCGACCTCAACTATCGCCAGCTCTATCCGGTCAGCGGTCTGCTGCACGGCTGGACCGACGCCGATCCCGGCTACGATCACTTCACATTCACCGATCCGAACAACGACATGTTCCCGCTGCAGTCCGGCGCCCAGGTCTGGCTGCAGGTTGTTGCCATCGATGCCGCCTTCCGCCTGATCGACAGTGCCTTCAATATCCTCGCTGCGCCAGGCCAGAGCACCTATCTCGGCGGCTCCAACCTACACGTCCACAACACCTGGCACATCAACAGCAGCGACCCCGCGTTTGACCCGCACCAGTGCGTGTGGCGCATCACCGTTCTCCTGCGCGACGCGGGCACTACCGGCTACGCCGACTCGGTTCCGATGACCTTTGCGTTCACGAACGTGGTGGTGCGACCCGGCACGCAGCCCGCGACCGGCGACTTCGACAGCAGTGGGGCGGTCGGCTGGAATGACTGGCGCGCCGTCGCCGAGTGCTTCAGCGGCCCCGGCGCGCGCCCGACCCCCGACGATCCAGCCATCACGGCCTGCGAAGTGACGTGCCTGAACGCGTTTGACTTCGACAACGACCTGGACCTGGACGTGGCCGACTTCGCCGCGTTTCAGCAGTCTTATGCGGGGAGCTAAGCCGCGCGGCGAAAAGCCCCACGCGAGGTCAGGCGCAGGGACGCCTGACGCTCAGCAGATTGACACGGCATGACTGGAAGCTGCACGGATTGGGGCGTTCGCGCTGACCCGCGCGCAGTGCCGCGCCGGAGCCGGCCCGAGCGAGGTGCGGGTTGCCGGACGCGGCGGCGCTAGTCCTCGCCGAACTCGGCCGGCAACGGCTGCGGATCGAGGATGTTGACCCGCTCGATGGCACTGGCGTGACCGGTGTCCGCATCGCACTCGACGAGGACTCCGCATACGCGCGCATCGTCGGTGGCGACGGCATACGGATGCGGTACGCCGGTCACCAGCGATTGCACCACCGCCTCCTTGTCGCGCCCCAGCACCGAGTCGTACGGCCCCGTCATGCCCAGGTCCGTGATGTACGCCGTCCCCTTCGGCAGGATGCGCTCGTCGGCCGTCTGAATGTGCGTGTGGGTCCCCACGACCGCCGTCACGCGCCCGTCGAGATACCACCCCATGGCCACCTTCTCGCTGGTCGTCTCCGCATGCACATCGACCACGATCGTCTTCACCGAGTCGGGCAGCTCTTCGAGAATCCGATCGGCCGCGTGATACGGACAATCCGCGCGGACGTTCATGTACGTCCGCCCCAGCACGACGAAGGCCGCCACCGGCGTCCCGTCGCGTGCCTCGACAATCGCCAGCTCGCGTCCGACCGCCTCGCGCGGCAGGTTGGCCGGCCGGATGACGCGCTCTTCCTGTTCCAGCAGCGTCAGCGTTTCGTGCCGCTTGTACACGTGGTCGCCCATCGTGCAGATGTCGATGCCGTAGTGCCGCAGCTTCGCGTACAGCGGTTGCGTGAGTCCACTGCCAGCGGCCACGTTCTCCGCGTTCGCGATCACGCAGTCGATCTGTCTTTCACGGACCAGGCGGGGGATGATCTGCGAACAGGCGTGCTTACCCGGACGCCCGACGATATCCCCGATGAGGAGCAGTCGCATGCACGGTCTTTCTAGCGCCACGCCACCCTTCCGGGTCAGGCGCGGCGGACTTGTCATTCCAGTATAGCCGCGCCCCGTAGGCCGACAACCACCGTCGGCCGCTTTCGTTTGGCCAAAGCGGCCTGCGCACTACTCAATCCGAATGAGGGTCACGAATGCCCCTCCGCACCCGAACGCGCGGGCTGGACTGAAGCCGGCGCCGTGCGATTTGATGCGGCGTGTCGCTCCCGCCGGCTTTAGCCGAGCGTGCCACTCGCCGCGTCGCCGCCATCCCCGGCCGCGCGCGCGTCCGGCGTCTCTTCTTCCGCGCGAGCCGGCGACGCCGGTGCATCCGCACGAGCCAGCAGCACCAGCCGCATCCGCCCGATCTCCCGCCGGTCCACCACTCGGAGTGTCCGCAAGAGCCCCGGCTCGAACGGCCGCCCGACCTCATAACGGTAGACCACGACCCCGTCCGGCGCCAGCCCCGTCCCCAGGCGTTCGAGCAGGTCGATCACCCGCAGCGGCTCGCTGGTCTCGGCATAGGGTGGATCGGCAAAAATCAGCCCGTATCCCGGATCACATGGTGGCGGCCGCAAGGTCCAGGCATTATCGGTCGAGACGCTCGTGCGCTGTTCCAGCCCAAGTTGCCGCAGGTTGTCGCGCAAGGCCCGCAGGGCCCGCCGATCCCGCTCCACGAAGATCGCCCGCCGCGCCCCGCGCGACAACGCCTCAATCCCCAGGCTGCCCGTGCCCGCGAACACGTCGAGCACCGCCACGTCCGGTATTTCACCCGGCATCGCATACCGGTGCCCGAGGATATTGAACAGCGTTTCCTTGACACGATCCGTGATCGGCCGTGTGTCCGTGCCCGGGGGCGCCGACAAGGTTCGGCCGCGAAATTGACCGGCAATCACACGCACGCGCAAACTCCACAGGGCGACAAAGGGGGCCCAGGCACGCGCGCACGTTAGCTGATGGAGCCCCATTTGCTCGCCGATACGCGTATAGACATGATACGCGACCTGCGCACAATCCTCGAGGGTTGGGAGTACGAGCCGGGCAAGATCTCGGTGCGCAAGATCATTGGCCGCGACGGCCACGAGAAGATTCAGACGCGCATCGACCTCGGCGTGCTGCAGCTCGAATGTGGCGGCCGCCCCGACGGGCGCCGTCCGCACGGATATGAGTCGCTCCTGGACTACCAGGAGCAGCGCCTGCGCGAGCACATTGAAGTGTGTGGCGACGACGAGGACTTCATCCTCTCGCCCGAGGATTGTCGCGAGCTGCGCCACGAGTCCTACCTGTACTACCAGCGCTACCTGTCCCTCTTCGTGCTCGAGGAATTCGACGGCGTCGAACGCGACACCGCGCGGAACCTCCGTGTGATCGACCTGTGCGAACGCTACGGCGCGACCCAGGCCGACCGCCACGCCCTCTGTCGTCAACGGGCCTACGTCGTCATGATGCTCGCCCGCGCGAAGGCCTACCGCGCCCTGCAGGCTGGCCAGCACGCCACCGCCTTGACGATCACCGACGAAGGCCTGGTCGCCGTCAGCAATGTGCCCGCCGACGAGGACGACCAGGAAGCCCACCTCACCGAAATTCGCACGCTCCAGGCCTTGCGCGAGGAGATCATCGCCAAGATGCCGGAGGACACTCCGGCGCGCCTGCAGGCTCAGCTCGAAGAGGCCCTGCGCCAAGAGGACTACGAGCGCGCCGCCCAACTCCGCGACCGCCTCAAGACCTAGGCACACCTTCCGAGAAGCCCCCGCGGCAGGTGTTAGAACGTGGGGGACCGACCTCTGGTTGGTCTCTGTCCACTGCTGTCGGTGCTAGTGTACTGCCTCCGAATTACCTGCGCGTGGGTGGGGCGGCCATCTTGGCCGCCACGGGGCGGGCGAGACGCCCACCCCACCCTGAATATGTGCGACTTTTTGTGAGGCACTACACCAGGACGTGGGGACCGACCTCTGGTCGGTCTTCGCCCCCCCCCCCTTGGCCCTGGCCCCCCCCCAACCCCGCACCCCCATCTCGCGGTAGAATCACCCGGCCCCGTTGGGCGTGGCGCGCTCGGCAAACGGCCGACCGCCGATCCTGCGGGCTCCGCCCGCCATCTCGGAGAAGCACATGATCTCGGACAAGGACATTCGCGGCCTCTTCGGCTCCGTGCTCGAACGCATCACGAGCGCCGACCTGCGCGAGAAGGTCGTGCAGACCTGGGTGCTCGCCTGCCAGCGCGGTCAGTGGAACACCGTGGCCGAACTCACCGCCATGCCCTTCACGCTCCTGACCAAGACCCACGGCGTGAACTTCATCCAGCACACACTCGCGGTCACCGAAGGGGCCTACGGCCTCGCCAAAGCCCAGGAAGCCGCGTACGGCGGCAAGCTGCCGTACAAGGTCGACTACGACCGCCTGCTCGCCGGCGGCATCCTGCACGACGTCGGCAAGCTCGTCGAGACCGAGCGCGACGGCGCCGGCGGCTACAAGAAGAGCCGCGCCGGCGCGTGCCTGCGCCACCCGATCTCCGGCACCGCCCTCGCGGTTGAGGCCGGCATCCACGATGAGACCGTCCTCAACACGATCGCCTGCCACGCGAAGGAAGGCGAAGGCGCCCCCAAGTGCCTGGAAACGGTCCTCATCCACCAGGCCGACTTCGCGACGTTCGATCCGCTGGTGATGATGGAGAAGGGGCAGCTCATTCAGTAGCCGTCAGCCTTCAGCCGTCAGCCATCAGCCGGAGTCGATGGCGGGACGCTAGCCGACATATCGCGGCGACCCCAGTGGCTCGCAGCGCTCCGACTTCAGACGCCGATTCTGGTGGTGGAAGGGAGGCGGGACGATGCAGGACTTTCGGGAACTGAAGGTTTGGCAGAAGGCCCACGCGCTGACCCTGGCGGTGTATCAGGCGACCAGTGCCTTTCCGCGCGAGGAAGTGTACGGGATAACCAGCCAGATGCGCCGGGCGGCCACATCGATACCGGCCAATCTGGCCGAGGGGCGCTGCCGGCGCTCGGACCGAGATTTCAGCCGCTTCGTGGGCATTGCGCTCGGCTCGGCGAGCGAGGTCGAGTACTTCCTGCTCCTCGCACGCGACCTGGAGTTTCTGCCGCCGCCCGCATACGCTACGCTGTCGGAGCAGGCTGAGGAAGTGAAGCGAATGCTCTCAGCCCTGTACGACCGCCTGTGTTCTTCAGGTGATGCGTGACGTCCGTTTTGGCATATTGAACCAACGAACTACACGCCGTCGGAACCGACGTGCCGTCCTCCTGCTCTGGCTGACGGCTGAAGGCTGACGGCTGAGGGCTTCTACATGAATCACACCATCATCGAAAAGATCATCGCCTCCCACGCCGGCCGGGACGTTGTGCCGGGCGATATGGTCGACATCACGATCGACGCCCGCGTCGCCCGCGACTTCGGTGGCGCCAACGTCGTCAAGAACCTCGTCGACAACGGCCTGGGCATCGCCGACCCCGCCCGTACCTGCTTCACCTTCGACTGCAACCCCGGCGGCTCCGACCAGAGCTACGCCTCGAACCAGCAAAAGTGCCGGCTCTTCGCCCGCCAGCACGGCCTGCGCGTCTACGACGTCGACTCCGGTATCGGCACCCACGTCGCCATCGACCAGGGTCTCGTCGGGCCCGGCGAGACGCTCGTCTCCACCGACTCGCACGCCAACATCCTCGGCGCGATCGGCGCCTTCGGCCAGGGCATGGGCGACCAGGACATCGCGCACGCTTTCGCCCACGGCACGACCTGGTTCGTCGTCCCGCCCTCGATCAAGATCACGCTGAAGGGCCTGCCCGGTCCGCACGCGACGCCCAAGGACGTCACGCTCGCCCTAAACAAGCACTTCGGCGCCAACGGCCTGCTCGGCTACGCGGCTGAACTCTACGGCCCGTACGTCGACCAGCTCGACCTCCCTGGGCGCGTCACCATCGCCTCCATGTGTACCGAGATGGGCGGCATCATCATGCTCTTCCCGCCCAACCAGGCCGTGCTCGAATACTGCAGCACGGCCACCGGTCGCCCCGCCAAGGCCGTCCTTGCCGACGCCGGCGCGAAGTACGAGCAGGAAGTCACCGTCGACATCACCGGCCTCGGCCCCATGATTGCCCGCCCGGGTCACCCCGAGGACGTGGTTCCGGTGTCCGAACTGCGCGGCACCAAGATCGACTCCGTCTTCATCGGTTCGTGTACCAACGGCCGCCATGAGGACCTCGTCGCGGCCGCCCGCGTACTCAAGGGCCGCAAGATTGCTCCGGGCGTCGTGCTCAAGATCGTGCCCGCGACGGACGCCGTGTGGCGCCGCCTGCTCGAAGACGGCACGGTGAAGATCTTCAAAGACGCCGGTGCGCTGCTGAGCAACGCCGGCTGCGGCGGGTGTGCCGCGGGTCAGATCGGCCAGAACGGCCCCGGCGAGGTCACCGTCAGCACCGGCAACCGCAACTTCGCCGGCAAGCAGGGCAAGGGCAGCGTCTACCTCGCGTCGCCCGAGACGGCTGCCGCCTCCGCGATCGCCGGCCAGATCACGACGGTCGACGCGATTCCCGCGCAGCCTGCGGTCTTCAAGGCCGCCGCCGCTGCCGCGCCCGCCAAGGCGGCTGCGACTGCCGCCGCGCCACAGGTCGCCAAGTCGACCAAGGTTCGCGGCCGCGTGTGGGTGATCCGCCAGGACAACATCGACACGGACATGATCTTCCACAACCGCTACCTGACGATCACTGACATCAAGCAGATGGGGCAGTACACGTTCGACAATCTCAAGGGTTGGGAGGACTTCACCAAGAAGGCCCAGCCCGGCGACATCGTGATCACCGGCAAGAACTTCGGTTGCGGCTCTTCGCGGCAGCAGGCCGTCGATTGCTTCCTCTCACTCGGCGTCGCGGCGGTCGTGGCGGAGTCGTTCGGCGCGATCTACGAGCGCAACGCGATCAATGCGGGCCTGGCGATCCTGCGGGCCCCGGCTGTTGCGTCCGACCTGAAGGATGGCGAGGAGGTCGAGGTCGACTTCGCGACCGGCACGATCAAGCGAACGGGCAAGGGTGAGATTAGCGGCACGCCCTTCTCCAACGCGCAGCTCAAGATTTACCAGCGCGGCGGGCTGCTGGTGAAGGCGTAGGCCGCACGCCGCGAGTGATGTGAGAGTACTGGGAGGTACCGGCGCGGTGCAGGCGCGATGAGCCAGCGGGTGCTCCGCGCGAACGGGTAGGCCGCGGCGCAAAAGCGCCCCGTCCCCGGTTGTCGGTACTTGTCGAGGACGGTCCGGCCGCAAGCGCTCGGGCTGAGCTGCCCAGTTGGCTGGCGCCGCGATCTGCGGAACTTCACGCCCCGAACTGCAATCAACTGTCCCCGAGTAAGTTAGCGCTTGTGCGCGACGTGCCCGCTTGCGCGACGTGAGCCTGCCCGGTCCCGCGCTCCGGGCCCGGACCCCGTGCTGGCAGTCTCACAATCTCGGCCGCCCGCGACCGAATACGGGGCGGCACGCGGCCTTGTTTCGCGTACTGGGTCCTACGTTGGTGCTGCCGCGCGGGTCTAGCGCGGTAGTCGAGTGCCGTCGGGCCGACGGACGCCGCCCGCGCGCGATGGCTTGACGTTGCCATCGCGGGGCTAGCCAGCCCGAGAGCTTCTTCTCAGCGGACCGTGTGCTCGTGGAGGAACAGACATGTCTGGTGGAACAACCTGTGTGCTGCTGACTACGGCGCTGGTCATCATCTCCAGCGTAGGCAGCTACGTCTCGGCCGTGAATCAGTGGAGCCAAGCGGTCCGGGCGCGTGCGGAGGAGCCGTGCCCGCAGTATGTCGCGTATGTTGCTGGCCAGCACTCCGCTGATTGGACCGACGCGAGTCCTGCGCAGAGGCCCGACCTTCCGGCCGCGCCCGCCATTCCCGTTTGTGATTCAGACTGGGACGAACGTGCGACGATTCGTTCTGCCCCCGCGTCGTCCCTCTTCGGTGCCGTTCCGGATTGGAATCTTCCCGAATAGGGCGCGCCAGTCTTGGGCGCGAAGTCGGCGGCAGGTGGGGGCGTCCGCGCCGCCGCCCTGCGGCCGGAGTGGAACTCGGTGTGGTCCAGCCGCGGCCCGGTCGGCCTCGTTACTGTGCCCGCCACCCGAGTTGGCGGGAGCGATCGGCAGTTGTTTATCCGGCAACGACTTACCGCTCATTCTGGCGGGCCGCCGCGCTAGTTTCGTGAACCCGCGCGGCGGGTTTCCGAGAATTTCCGCGACCTGTGTTCCGTCCGCGGCGGTCGAATTCCGCAGGTACATATGTGTAGACCCTCAGCGGAGTCCGGGCAATGTCCTCGCGGAGTCACGATTCGCACGAAACGCAGCGCCTGCTCGCGCGGGTGCGGGACGGCAGCGCCGCCGCGCGGGACGAACTCTTCGCACGCCACCGCGCCTACCTGCGCCGTTTCGTCGAGTTCCGCCTGGACCCGCGCCTCCGGCAACGCATCGACGCCTCCGACGTGATCCAGGAAGCCCAGTTGGAAGCGGCCCGGCGGCTGCCCGCGTACAGCGCGCAGCCGCCGCTGCCTTTCCGCCTCTGGCTGCGGCAGATCACGTATGACCGCTTGCTCATGCTGCAGCGCCGCCACGCCGCGACCCAGCGCCGCGACGTGACCCGCGAGGTCGCCCTGCCCGAGGAATCCGGCGTGGCCCTCGCCGATCAGATCTGCGCCTCTGCGGCCAGTCCGAGTCAGGTCCTGGTTCGCGACGAGTTGGCGCGCCGTGTGCGTGTGGCGCTGGCGGACCTGGCTGACGATGATCGCGAAGTTGTGCTCCTGCGCCATGTCGAGGGACTTTCCAATGCCGAGGTCGCCCTCGTGCTGAAGATCGCGCCCGACACGGCCAGCAAACGTTACGGGCGCGCCTTGCTGCGCCTGCGGGCGCGCCTTGTTGAAGTCGGCTTCACACAGTCCGCGCCGGGAGGTCGCGACACGCATGCCTGACCCCACTGCGGAGAGTGTGTTGGGGCGCGCCGCCGACGAGTGGCTCGAGCGCATCACGCGCGGCGAGCAACCGGACGTCGAGGAATACGCGGCCCGCTTTCCCGCTGTGGCGTCCGTGATCCGCGAGGTCTTCCCGGCCTTGCACGCCCTGCGCGGTGCGGATCCGTTGACCTCCGATCGTGGTGAAGTACCCAGCGCCGCCGCCCTGGGCCAACTCGGCGACTTCCGCCTGATCCGCGAGATCGGTCGTGGCGGTATGGGTATCGTCTACGAGGCCGAGCAGCTTTCGCTCGACCGGCGCGTCGCGCTAAAGGTCCTGCCGCTGGCCGGCGTGCTCGATGAGCGGCAGTTGCAGCGCTTCCGCCGCGAGGCGCAGGCCGCCGCCCACCTGCACCACACCAATATCGTCCCGGTCTTCGCCGTCGGCTGCGAACGCGGCGTGCACTACTATGCCATGCAGTATATCGAGGGCTGCCCGCTCTCGACGATCATCACCGAACTGGCGACGCGCCGGCTCACGACCCCCGTCCCGTCGAACGCCGGCAGCTCTGCGCTCCTACCCGCGCCGCTCGCATCCGGCTGGTCGCAAGCTCTGACCGCGGCCGGCAGCAGTGCCGGCGAAGCGCGCTTCGCGGCCGTGGCACAATTGGGCATTCAGGCTGCGACCGCCCTGCAGTACGCGCATGAGCGCGGGGTCATTCACCGCGACGTGAAGCCGTCCAATCTCCTGCTCGACGTGCATGGCCGGCTGTGGCTCACCGATTTCGGCCTCGCGCACCTGGCGGGAGAGCCCGGCCTGACCTTCACGGGCTCCCTGCTGGGTACCCTCCGCTATATGAGTCCCGAGCAGGCGCTGGCCCGCCATGAGCCGGTGGACGCGCGCAGCGACATCTACTCGCTGGGCCTCTCGCTCTACGAGCTGCTGTGCCTGCGGCCCGCTTTCGCCGGGACAACCCAGCAGGAAGTGCTGCGCCGAATTGCCCAGGAGGACGCTCCGGCGCTGCGCGCTCAGGAAGCGACCGTCCCCCGCGAACTCGCCACCATTGTTCACAAAGCCATCGCCAAGGACGCGCGCGAGCGCTACACCACCGCCCAAGCACTGGCCGACGATTTGCGGCGCTATCTGGAGAACCGGCCGATCCTCGCCCGTCCGCCCGGACCGGCTGAGCGCGTCATGAAGTGGGCGCGCCGCCATCGCGCGGCCGTACTGGCCGGAGCCGGCACGCTCGTGCTGGCGGTTGTCCTGCTGAGTGCGAGCACAGTCTGGGTGGCGCTGGAACGCGCCGAAGCCGTCCGCGAGCGCGATGATGCCGTCATTGCCCGGGGTACGGCCGAGCGCAACCTCGCCCTGGCCCGGGCGGCCGTCGAAGAACTGCTGGCCCCGGGCTATCGGGACGATCTGCAGCAGCAGGCCCTGATCCGGGAGGAGTTGCGGGCAAGCACGGAAACCACTCCCGTCGAGTTGACTTCGATCACGCAGCACGATGTGCTGCAGCGCCAACTTGCGGCTGCGCTCGTCCGCACCGGGCACGTCAATCTGCTGCTCGGCCAGGTGGCGCCGGCCGAGGCGGCCTACCGTCGCGCCCTGCGGATCAGCGCGGAAACGCCACCCGACTCCCAGGCCGACACGTGCGTCGATGCGGCCGCATGCGGTACGCACCTGGCGCTTTTGCTCTGGAGCCAGCAGCGCTCCGCGGAGGCGCTCGACGCCGCCCGGCAGGCGGCCACCGAATTCGAGCGCACGCATGTCGCAGCGGCGGCCCTGGATCCGGAGGCATGCTTCCGCCGCGCGCGACTGCTGAATCTGCTTGGCCGCGTTTTGCTCAGCACCGGTGGCACCGCGACGGCCGAGTCCACCGGTCTGCAGGCGCTGGAGCTGCTCCGCCGCCTGCGTCAGGAGCGGCCAGCCGAGCCGCGCTGGCAGCGTGAACTGGCCCGCGCGGAAATCAACCACGCGAGCCTGTTGACGCTGACCCGGCGCCACGGTGAGGCGGAGCGTGCCGCGCGCGACGCCCTCGCCCAGCAGGAAGCCCTCGTGGCTGCCTATCCGGAGGAACCGACGTACGCGGCCGAGTTGGCCTTCACGCGCCGCTGGTGGCAGGACGCCGCCCGCGGTGCCAGCCCGGCGGTTGCGCCGTGCCCCCAGTCGCGGCTCGGCGAGTTGGCGGCGCAGGCGACCGGGGAGATACCCTGGTACACCGCGCGCCTGTCCCGGGGTTATCGGGACCTGGATCAGTTGCTGTTCTGTGCTGGGCGCCTGGAGGAGGCGCAAGAGGCGGCGCGCCTCGCGTGGGTTCATCAACAGCGCGTGCTGGCGGAGGCGCCCGCGGACCCCGGCAGTCGTGTTGCCCTGGCCGAGCTGCTCTTGGAAGAGGGGCAGATGCTGATGCTGACCTGGCGTGTCCGCGACGCGAGCGCGGCTTACGAGCGGGCGGCCGGGATGCTGGCGGAATTGGCTGACGAGTACCCGGACGAGCCGCGCTACGCTCGGCTCTTGACCGGCGCGCGCGATCAGCAGGTGAATCTCGGGCGTATGAAGTACGTCAGCGAACTGGTCAACCTCGGCAAGCAATCCGCCGTCGGCGTGGCTCGCGCTGTCGAGTTGGCGCGCAGCACCGACCTGGAACAACTCAACGCGCTCCCTTTCACGCTGCTGGTGCACGCAGACTACCTGATGCTGGGGGACGATTGCGAGCGCGCCGTACAGGTGATCACCCGCGCCACCGCGTCGCTGCCGAGCGTTCCGGCGTACTACTACAAGTCGCTCGGCTGCGCATTGCTCGGTTGCGGCCGCCCCGACGAAGCCCGTGCGGCTTTCCAGCAGGCGCTCCGCGCCAGCGGTCTGGAGGGGCGGGAGTCCACGGCGCTCCGCTCGGCGTGCCCGGACCCGTGGACCGCGGCCTATTTCCTCGATCGCGTCAGTCTGGCGGAATACACCGAACGGCACGCCAGTGTGCTGTGGGCCGGGCATCATATGGGTTCCTACGCCTGGTTCTACGTGGGCTGGCGGGCGGAGTTGGAGGGCCGCCGCGCCGACGCGATCGCGGCCTACCGGCAGTGTCTGACATATCGCGCCATCCCGCACGCGCACTACGGCCTGCACTGGGCCGAATATCGCCTGGCGCGCCTGACTGGAGAAGCGCTGCCCGAGCCGTCTGGGGATTCCTCCGCCACCGGGGTGGCGCCCTGAAGCAGCGTCCGCCTGACTGCGGACGCGCGAGATCGAGAGTAGGTGCCAAGAAGTTTCGGTTCTGATCGAGGGACGACTATGTCAGGCGGAACGACTTATGTGATGCTGGCCACAGCGCTCACCGTCATCTCCGGTGTGGGTAGCTACGTTGCGGCCGTGGACATGTGGTACCACGCCACGCTCGTGCGCATGGAGCAGCCGTCGCCGGAGTATCTGCAGTACCTCGCCAACGCGCAAGCCGAAGTCCGGGCGGACACGTTCCCGGCTACACCACCCGACGTTCCCCGAGTGCCGACCCACCCGGATTCCGAACTCAACAGCGACGAACGCAGCCCGGATCCCAATTGCCCGTTGCTGACCCCCGTGGTGCTGCCGACGAACTGGGCCACGCCCCCGCCCAACCTGTTTGACCCGCGGCTGCCGCGCGCCAGAGCCTAGAACGTGCTCGGTGGTGGGGCCGCCTTGCCGTCATAGTCGAACTCGTACTCGTCGAACAGGCGCTCCCCGCCCGCTAGGTGTAGCCACATCGACAGGTTGTACCGCCCGGCCGGCAGCGGCGGTGCCTGCAGTTGCAGCGGGAAATGGTAGAATTTCGAGAGCCGGTCCCGGTACATCCGCATCGACTTTTCGGTGTTCACCTCAATCGGCCAGAACGCCACGCGCGTCCCCACCGAATCCGCAAGCTTCCGCGTCGACAGCTCGAAGTGGAACGTCCCGACCACCTTGGTCAGGTCGTCGAAGGAGTCGCGCGCTTCCACGATCACTTCGAGTGCGTCCGCGCTGCCGTCGCCCGCCAGGCTCACCGGCTTGGTCCATTCCAGAATCTTCACGTGACTCGGCATCACGAGCTGCACGTACGACGCCATCTGCGGATCATCCGCCCGCACGCGCGCGCTGGAATCCGCGCAGCCGGAGGACAAACCTGCCGCGACCGCAGTCGCGACCAGCAGCCCGGCGGCCAGCCGCGGCAACGAGGCGAAGACTGGGCGACCAGCGGTAAGGGCGGCAATGGGATTGGGTCTCATGGGCTTTGTGGCTCCAAGCGATGCACTGGGACTCCAAGTGCGACGCGGGCAGTATATCCCGATCCGCCTCGGCGCGGCCAGCGGTCCCTGCCGGGTCGCCGGTCCCGGCCCTACGGCTTGCTCGCCTCAAACTTGGCGCGGTCCGCGGTCACCGTGACTGTTCCGCTGGCCCGGTCCACCGACACCACCGTGCCGAAGTCGATTTCCTTGATCAGTCGATCCAGGTCATCGACGGGTGCCAGCATGACCTGCATCCGGTCCCCCGACTGCGAGGCCTGCCACGTGAGCTTCGTCGCGCCCTGCCGCCAGCGCTCCGCGCATGCCCGCAACGTGGCCGATCCGTTGAGTCCCTCGATGCCATTCACCACCAGACGTACGACACGCTGTCGGCCAAAACGCGTGCAAAGTTCGTCGTACGTCGGCGGAGCCGGGGCCTGGGGCATTCCCGGCCGAGACGGCATGCCGGGCGGCGGAGGAGTAGGACGCGCCATGTGCGGTGCCACGGTCGGTGCGGGCGCCGGAATCGGCGTCGTCCCGGGTGGCTGGTACGGTTTGGGGCGGTTCACCACGGCGATCACGACCACCACACCGATGCCGGCCATCAGGATCCCCGCGCCCACGAGCAGCACGCGCCACGCCATGCCGAGCACACGCCGCAACAACGGTCGAAACACGACCAGCGCGATGATCACCGCTCCCAAGATGCCCACGCCCGTGCCGGCCGTCGGGGCGGCCTCACCGAGTGCCGCCAGCTTGCGAAATTGCAGTCCGAACAGCGGCAGGATGTGCGCCGCCACCCCGAACACGATCATCCCGATACCCGCCCGCAGCCAGGCCCGCTCCCCCGGCGTCCATTCGCGCGGTTCGGCCCGCGTACGCACAGCCGGACCGGTGTCCTTGGCAGACGGCAGGCGCGGCGCGCTCGACGCCGACTCCATCCGGTACGGTGGTGCCGCCGACGATAAAGTCGCGCTGTGCATCCGTTCGCCGGCGTTGAAGTCGAGGTTGGGTTCGGCGAACAGGTCCGCCGACGGCGAATCGGGCTCGGCCGCGCGGCTCGCCGGCACCGCTTCGATCCGGAACGCCGTCGCGCACTGCGGACACTTCACTCGCTTCCCCGCCAACTCATCGCGATAGATGAATCGGCGGCCACACTGTGGGCACTGAGTCTTGTTGGCCATGCGGGCGACTCCTGGCTTCCTGCGGGCCGACTGCGACTGCGGCGACGCGATTCGTCTGCTCGCCACTCCTCAACGCGGCGCCAGCTCGATCACCAGCCGCCCAGCGCGGACTTCGCACGCCGTCACGCGAAATGGCCGCCGGCCGTTCGGCCATACCCCCGCATTGGGCCACCACAGCGTAGGACCCGCCAGCCGTGCGCCGCCTCGCGACAGGCCGCCCACCTGCCCGACCACATCCAGCCCCATGCCCGCCGGAATGCGCAGGGCCCCCAGGTTCGCCTGCGCGATCGTGAAGCCGACTTCCTCGCCGCTCAGCACCGGCCGCAGGCGAACCGACAGCACGCCGCGCCAGGCCCCGTGGGCCAGCAGCGCTCCGATGCGCACGTCCCCCTCTTCAAACGCCACCACCGGGTCGTTCAGCGGCCCCAGCTCCAGCGTCGCGTCTGGCCACATCTCATCCCGCGCCGCGAGCCACCGGTTGGCCTGTGCTTCATCGATTACCACGCGCAGGCTGTGCCCGGCATTGAGTGCCCCCGCGATTCCGTCCAGGAGCGCAACCAGTTGCCGCTTGTCCTCATGCAGCGTCGCGAAGTTCACCGTAGCCGGGGCGTACCACGCTGGCCGGCATGTGGCGGCCAACAGCATTCCCACACCGGTCAGGAGCAGGAGGAGGATGGTTAGGAGCAGAATCGTGCGGTGCCGCGGGCGCCGGCGCGAGCGACTTGTCCCCGGCAGCGCGGGCATGGCTTCCCCTGGCGCAGGCCGTTACGGCCGAATCACCCTCAGGGCATATCCTTCTCGTCGTCCAGGTCGAGGGCGGAAAGCGGATCGTCCGCGTCGAAATCCGCGTCGCTCAGATCGAACGTCTCTTCGTCCCCGCCCGCGCCGGCGGCGGTCGGTGCCACGGTCGTCGGCGGTGCGCCTTTGACTGGCTCGATCTTGGCCGGTTTGCCGTCCACCTGCACCGTGAACGTCACCGGGCCGATCCGCAGTAGGTCGCCCGCCTTCAACTCTGTCTCCGCCACGCGCTTGCCATTGACGAACGTGCCGTTCGAACTGCCGAGGTCTTTGACCGTGATGCTCTTCGCGTTGATCACCACCTCGCAGTGCTGCCGTGATACGTCGCGCGTCGGAATGCGCAACTGGCAGTCCTGTCGGCGGCCTAAGATGGTCTTGGGATCAGTCAGCGGGAAGTCGCGCCGCTCTTTGTCCTTGAACATGACCAGGACGACGTTCATGCTGATCTTCCCTCGCTACGGCGAAGCCCGTCGCGCTCCGCGAGCCCATATGCCTTGGCCGCCCCGCTGCACCGCACAAAACCCAACCCGTGGTGCATCGGGATTACGCGGTTATGCTATGCGAAAGCCGTCATGATGACAACGCCCGCCTGCCACTCTGTGTACGTCCACGTGCCGTTTTGCCGCCGCCTGTGCGGCTACTGCGACTTCTATTCGCAGGTCCTCGACCCGGCCGCCGCCGGTCCGCTGGTCGACGCCCTCCGCACCGAATTGGAGCGCGCCACCGCCGACCAGGAGTTCCGCTTCGACACCCTCTTCGTCGGGGGCGGCACGCCCACTGTGCTCCCCGTACCGGATTTGCAGCGCCTGCTCACCGCCCTGCAGACCCGCCTCGACTCCGCTGCGCCTGTCGAGTTCACCGTCGAGGCCAATCCGGCCACGGTTACGCCCGACACCGCCGCCGTGCTCCAGGCCTGCGGCGTGAACCGCGTGTCGGTAGGGGCCCAGAGCTTCATCCCTGCTGAATTGCACATCCTGCAGCGCACGCACCAGCCCGCCGAAGTCGCCCAAACCGTCCGTACGCTTCGCAGCGTCGGCATCCCGCATCTGAGTCTCGACCTCATTTTCGGTATTCCCGGACAGACCCTCGTCTCCTGGCAAGCATCTCTCCGTGCCGCCCTCGACCTCGAGCCGGAACACCTGTCCTGTTACGGCCTGACGTACGAGCCCGACACGCCGCTCTACGACGACCTCGTCGCCGGCCGCATCACGCGCCTCGATCCCGACCTCGAAGCCGACCTGTATGAGGCGACGATGGACACGCTCGCCGCGGCCGGTCTGCCCCAGTACGAGATCAGCAACTACGCCCGCCCCGGTGCCGAGTGCCGCCACAACCTGCGCTACTGGCACAACGAGCCGTACCTCGGCCTCGGTCCGGCCGCCGCCGGCTTCATCAATGAGATCCGCTACAAGAACGTCGCCGATACTGCCGCGTACGTCGACGCGATCAAGCACGGCGCGTCGCCCTGGAGCGAGCACGAAACGCTCCCGCCCGACCGCCGCGCCCGGGAAACCGCGATGCTCGAACTGCGGCTCGTGCGCGGCATCGACCGCGCGCGCTTCGCCACGCGCTACGGTGTTGAGCCGACGACGCTCTTCGCAGACGCGATCGCGCGGCACGTGGCGGGGGGGCTACTCGAAGTCGATGGGGTGGGGATTCGCCTGACGCGCGCGGGGCGATTGCTCGGCGATCGGGTGATGGCGGATTTTCTATGAGGGGATGGTCGTGGTGACCGGCTCGTTGGCGACCGCCGCCGCTTCCGGCGCGAGCGGCACACTGTCGGCCGACACCGTCCGCTGAGCGATGACCTTGGGTCGGCTGCGGGGGCGCGACTCCCACCCGAAGAGGATGAGCCCGATCGCGTAAAGCAGCAGGAATAGCCCGCCGGCCCCGTCTTGCGGCAGAAAGACCACCCACTGGATCAGGCAGTGTACGCCCAACAGCAGTTCGACCAACCACAGGTTGTTGCGCAGACTGGCGTACGATGACCGCGTGCGCGTCGCACCTGTACTCCCCGATTTCGGCGTGCGCACGAACTCGCCGCCGCGCTGGACGAGCCCCGTCAGCACGGCCACGCAGTTGTTCACGCACAGCCCCAGCCCCAGGATGGTCAGCTTGAAGATGCGCACCACGCTTGGCAGCCCGTAGCCCAGGCTATAGCGCGCATTGATGTAGGCAATCCACGGCGCCACGGTTGCCAGCAGGAACGACGTAGCCAGCCACTGAATCCACGTCGGGTAGCGCTCGTTGTTGTACATCATCGGGATGAGCCGCCCGACGAGTGCGACCAGGATCATTGGGATCGCCACCGCGTATTGTGTCATGTGGATCGTCGCTTCGAGCTTCTGCAGCAGGCTGATCTCCCGACAGCGCCAGACCTGGGGCAGCAGTTTGCGCGCCGTCTGCATGGTTCCGATCGCCCACCGCCGCTGCTGACTCTTCAGCGCGTTCACGTCGGCCGGCAGCTCCGCGGGGCAGACCTCGTCGACGTTGAAGATCATCTTCCAGCCGGCGAGCTGTGCCCGGTACGACAGGTCCAGATCCTCCGTAATCGTGTCGCCGCTCCAGCCGCCCACGCGCGGGTCTTCGATTGCGCTCTTGCGCCAAATCCCGCCCGTCCCGTTGAAGCTCATCAACAGGCTGTTCCAGTTCCGGGCGCCTTGCTCGATCGCAAAGTGCATGTCCAATCCGAGCGCCAGCCCGACCGTGATCCAGCTCTCATCCGCGTTCAGGTGTCCCCAGCGACCCTGCACGCAGCACACGTCCGGCCGATTCGCAAACAGGGGGATCATCCGCCGCAGGAAGCCGGGGTCCGGCACGAAGTCCGCATCAAAGACCGCCACGTACTCGCCGCTGGCCTGCGTCAGTCCGTACGCCAGCGCTCCCGCCTTGTAGTGCTCACGGTTCGGTCGGCGGACGACCTTCACGTCGCATCCGCGTGCCCGCAGCTCGGCCGCCACCTGGTCGACGAGCGCCCGCGTCTCGTCCGTGCTGTCGTCGAGGACCTGGACCTCGTGCAGCCCGGCGGGGTAGTCCATGTTCGCGGTCGCCTCGATCACGCGGCGGGCTACCGTAAGTTCGTTGTAGATAGGGAGTTGTGTTGTAACGCGCGGCCACGCGGAGTCGGGGGTGTGCTGTTGATACTCCGCAATCAGTCTCTGCTGCTCCGCACGTACGCCTTTGCGCCGCC
This sequence comes from uncultured Planctomycetales bacterium, assembly GCA_964523405.1. Classification (GTDB taxonomy): domain Bacteria; phylum Planctomycetota; class Phycisphaerae; order UBA1845; family Fen-1342; genus CAZGAQ01. The sequence goes on along the minus strand of CAZGAQ010000028.1, from coordinate 11,539 downwards.
GCTGAGCCAGAAACATCAGCACGTACATGTGGAAGCCGACGATGCTGGGCAGCGCGATCAGAACAAAAAAAAGAATCAGACAGGCGATTTCAGTAACTGACTGCAAAGCCGCGCCCCGTCAAAACAGACCGCTCACGGCGGCCCGCGCCGCCGACGAAACCCACGAACCGCGCATGGTAGGAGCTCACTACAGGGCTGTCAATATTCCCGTCCGGTCAGGGGTTTATGAGACGTTCGCACCGTGCCTGCCGCGGTGCGCCCGCGGCTTACGCTCCCGCCCCCGCCGCAGTGCGGATTCATTCAACTCCGGCGCCGGCGCGCCGATGTTATCACCAAGGCTGTGGGTCACTGCTCTCGAGTAGAGCAGGCAGCCTGGCTTGGAGGGTCCGAGTACGGCGAGCTCGGGCCCTCTTTTTTTGCGCGCGGTGTTCCGTGTCGCGCCAGGTCTGCGTGCCCGCCGGGCACCGACATCCAGAATCTGCCCGTATATCGTTGTCCCCCCGCCGCGCGCACAGCATGGGCCCTCTTTGGCCGACGTATGCGGCGGCCAATCTGCATATCCCGCGAGAAGACGCAGACCGCTGCCCCGGTCGCGACCACTCGCGACGTGACCCCGCGGCTGATCGCGACGTCTACGGCGCCTTGTCCGTCTTCGCCGCCGGCTTCGGCTCCACCTTCACGCGCGTGCCCGCTTCCTCCTTGCCAGCCTCGGCCCGCTGCTTGCGCGTCGGCAATGCGTCGAGCTGGTCTTTGAGGCGCTGGAACATGCGGTCGAGCGGCTCGTTGAGCTTGTCCCAGTCGGTCCGAATCTTCGCCCGTTCGGCTTCATCCTTGGCCTTGTCGGCCTTGTCCAGGCGCTTGTCCAGCGCGTTAATCTCACTCGCTTTCCGCCGCAGGTACTTGTCCCGTTCCTCCTGCCGGGCCTTCAGGATGCGCCGCGCCTGGCCTTGCTGATCCTCACTCAGCTTGTAGCGCTTGATGAAGCTCTCGGTATAGTCCGCCCATTCATCCTTCGGCGCTGCCGGTGCCTTTGGAGCCGCGCCCGGGGCCGCCGGGTTCGGAGTCGCGGTCGCCTCGCCGGGGCTGGCGCCCGGCGCGCCGCCCCCGCTCGCGGCACTAGCGCCACCCGGTCCGCCTTCCAGGGGCTGTTCGAGCCGGCCATGGATGGAGCCGTGCATGACCCGGACCTCATTCGCCTGCTGCTCGAACTCCTGGGCCTGCTGCTGCTGGGTCGCGCCGAAGCGCTCGCCGCCTGGCCACTCCGTCTCGTAGTCAAAGCCCCCGTTCTTCCAGTTCTGAATCCGCCCGCGGAAGTTGTTGAACGCCAGATCCATCACGGCGATTTCCCCGTTGAGGATGGCCCGCTGGTCGTCGTTCAGATAGGTTTCCATCTCCCCCGCGGTCTCCTTGGCAAGTTGCGAGAACTGCTCCATCAATGGTTCGATCCGCGCCGCCCACTGCGCCACCTCTTCCGGCGTCGGCGGCGTCTCCGACATGATCGACTCAATGTACCCGTTCATCAGGTCCTGCAGTTCGCCGCGGTTCGCCTCCAGCCACTCCGGAAACTTCGCCTTGAACAGCTCGCGCGTCTGCGCGACCTGATTGTCGTCCATGTTGTAGTGGTTCCGCATCCCTTCGGCGACGCGACCGATGATCTGCTCCATCATGCGAGGCGTCGGCCAGAACCCGGCCGGCGGGATCGGCCGGTTCGGGTCGCGTGGTCCCCGTGGACCGTGGGGCCCCGGCCCCTCCGGTCCGCCCGGCCCCGGCTGCGCCAGCGCGAGCGTGCCCGCCAGTCCCAACACTGCCAGAATCGTCCAGAGCTTCCTCGTATTCATCATCGCGTGCCTTCCTTGCCGCGGGCCAGCCGGGTGGCCTGCTATCGTGTGCCAGCCGCCCCGGTGCTCCAATCGGCCGAATTGTACGCCCAGCGTGCCGCGATCCAACCCACCCGGCGCGTGTTTCGACATTGCAGCACAACTTTATACACCACAGGATCTAACGCGCCGCATTGCGGCATCAGGCCGGGCGTCGCGTCGCGTCGGCTCCCCCGCCTGTCCCGAATGGATGTGAGGGATGGCCGACATGAGGAGCAGAAGACGTTGCCGCAGGTCTTCGCCTGTCGCCCGTGTGCCGCCGCTCTGTGAGCCCGGCGGATTGCTGCGGGCACAGGGTCCGCTGTGCGGGCCACCTTGTCTCCGCCCGTCCAATATGTACTACGGAAACCCTCCCGCAAACCACTCCGACACCCCGCCCATTTCACCCCACCCCGCCCGCCGGGCGCGCCCCTGCCCTCTGCCCACGACTTCGCTCGACGAGTGCCCGGACGGCGCGAATGTGCGCCGGCGTTGTTCCGCAACAGCCGCCGACAATCGTTACCCCCAACTCCAGCCACGCCTGAACGCAGTCCGCATACTGCTCTGGCGAGGCATCATGCGCATAGCTCCAACCCGGTATCGGCTTTGCATTCCCGATGTGCCCGTATGCCGCCAGCGGCCGGCTCGTCATTAGGCGCAAATCCCGTAGGACGGCCGCGATCCCTCGCGCCGGCACGCAGTTCACCCCGATGGCCAGCGGTTCCAGCGCCTCAACCGCTGCGACTCCGCGCAGCAGCGGCTCCCCGCTCAGGAGGTGCCCGTTCTCGCGCACGACGAACGAAACCGCGAACGGCATCCCTGCCCGCGCCGCCGCCTGCGCCGCGATTCGTGCCTCGCTGGCGGTGTTCATTGTCTCGATCCACACCAGATCTGGCTCTGCCCGCTGCAGCCAGATTGCCATCTGCTCGTGTTCCTGTTGGAGCGCCGCCACCGAGGGCACACGCTCAGGGGAATAACAGTCCTCCACCGGTGCCACACTGGCCGCCACCAGCGCTCCGCTCCGCCCGCTCGCCCGCCGCGCCAAATCCACTGCCATCATGTTCAGCGCCGCTCCGTCCGCCAGCCGCCCCGCGTGCTGCAGGGTCCGCGGGTTCGTCCGAAACGTGTTCGCGACCAGGATTTCCGCCCCGGCTGCGACGTACTCCCTGTGGATTGCCAGCACGACGTCCGGTGCCGCAAGCAGCGCACTCGCCGACCACAGCGGTGCCGCCGTATCGACGCCCTTCCGCTCCAACTCGGTCCCCGTCGCCCCATCCAGCACTAACGGCCCCGCGGCCAAGAGCTGCCGAATGTGATTGACCGTTTCGCGCACGCGGGGCTCCCACGCGGATCGGCTTCCCCCCGCCCGGATTTCCGGGGGGCCTACACGCCGTCCGTGGCCGCAGTATCATAGCCCCAACCGCCCCGCGGTGGCGCTGCGGACGCGGGCGAAGCCTACACGAGCGAGCGGCACATGGGCACGAGCATTCTGATCCGGAATGGACGGGTCATCGATCCCGCCCAGGAAATCGACGCGGTCACGAGTCTGGCGATCAAGGACGGGCGCATCGCCGCGATTGGCGACCGTGCCCCGCACACCGCCGACGAAGTGCTCGATGCCGGCGGGCTCATCGTCGCCCCGGGCCTCATTGACATGCACGTCCACCTGCGCGAACCGGGCTTCGAGGACGCCGAAACCATCGAGACCGGAACCGCGGCCGGCGCCGCCGGCGGCTTCACCGCTGTCGCCTGCATGCCCAACACGAACCCGCCGCTCGACAGTGATGCGGCCATCGAGTTTGTCCTGCGCCAGGCCGCCCGCGCCGCGCACACCCGTGTTTACCCGATCGGCGCGCTCACCCAGGGCCGCGAGGGCAAGGAGCTGGCCGAGATCGGCCTGATGGTCCGTGCGGGCGCCATTGCCTTCAGCGACGACGGGTGCGGCATTGCCGACACCAGCGTTTGCCTGCGGGCCATGCGCTACGTCAGCATGTTCGACCGGCTCTTCATTCAGCACTGCGAGGACCCCGCGCTTGCCGGCGGCTGCATGCACGCCGGCCCGACCGCCACCCGCCTCGGCCTGCCCGGCATTAGTGCCACCGCCGAAGTCGTCATGGTCCAGCGCGATCTGACCCTGATGGCCGACGCCGGCGTGCGCTATCACGTCGCACACGTCTCGACTGCCGTCGCGGTCGAACTCGTGCGCCGCGCCAAGCAGGAGGGCCGCCGCGTCAGCACCGAGGTCTGCCTGCATCACCTGCTGCTTACCGACGAGGCCTGTGCCACGTACGACACGCGCTACAAGGTCAGCCCACCGCTGCGCAGCCGCGCGGATGTCGAGGCCTGCGTGCAGGGCGTGCACGATGGCACCATCGACTGCCTCGTCACCGACCACGCCCCGCACAAGGGTGAGGACAAGGAGCAAGAATTCCAGATGGCCCCGTGCGGCATGGTCGGCCTGGAGATCGCGCTACCGCTCTTCATCCAGGCCCTCGTCGACCCCCAGGTCATCACCTGGCCGCGGCTGATCCACGCCATGTCCACCCGGCCCGCCCAGCTCCTCGGTGTGCCCGGCGGCACGCTGCTGGTGGGGCAGCCGGCCGACGTGACGCTGATCGACCCGACCTGCGAGTGGGTCATCGATACGGAACGCATGCGCTCCAAGAGCCGCAATACGCCGTTCGACGGGCGCGAAGTGCGCGGCAAAGCCGTCGGCACGCTGATCGACGGCGCCTGGCGCTATCGGGATGCCGAGCGGCTCGGTGTGGGTTGATGGCCACCCGGCTAAGAATCGTTTGGGCGGGTCACTCGGCGACCCGCGTGTGGAACAAAGCCCCGGCGGCGATCGCGTATCGGCGCCGCCCCCCCTGGAGTATTGAGGTACTGGCGATGCTCAAGAACTTACTATGTGCTTCTCTGATCGTGGCGCTGGCCTGCTGCGCGGCAACCACCGCCCTGGCCGCTGACCAGCCGCAACCGCCGACAACGCAGCCCGCCAAGCCCGCCGACGCCCAGCCTGCGGCCAATGCCAAACCCGCCGAGTCCAAGCCGGCCGGAAACCTCGTCGAGCTCGAACTCAAGCTGCCCAAGCCCGCTTTCAAGGGCACGCCCACCAACGCCCCCCCGGGCACCAACCTCGAACCGGCCCGCAAGGGCCCGCGCCCGCCGCTGATGGTTCCGCCCGGCCTGAAGAATCTCGCCCGCGACCTGCCCGTGACCTCCAGCGACATGGAGCCGATCGTCGGCTCGCTGAAGCTCGTCACGGACGGCAACAAGGAAGCGACGGAGGGCTCCTTCGTCGAGCTCGGCCCCAAGAAGCAGTGGGTACAGCTCGACCTCAAGAGCAAGGCCGAGATCTTCGCCGTCGTCGTCTGGCACGCCCACGGCAGCGCCCGCATCTACCACGACGTCGTCGTCCAGGTCGCCGACGACAAGGACTTCATCGAAAACGTCCGCACTCTCTTCAACAACGACCACAACAATTCCTCCGGCCTTGGCATTGGCTCCGACAAGGAGTACTGGGAGACCTACGAGGGCAAGCTGATTGATGCCAAGGGCGTCGCGGCCCGCTACCTGCGCTTCTACAGCAACGGCAGCACGGCCGACGACCAGAATCACTACACCGAAGTCGAGGTCTGGGGCCGTCCGGCCAAGTAGTCACCATTCGGAACGACCATAACGGCCACAGGGATTGAGTCCCGGTTGCCGGCCGCCGCCCACCCGCCCCCGGCGCGGGTGCGGCGGCCGCTGTGCTGATCCGCCTGGCGATTGGCGGTATGCTGGGGCCAGTGCCGAAGAGGTGCGGTGTGCCACGGCTGTGTCAGCAGTGGCTTGGGCCCCTGATGTTCACCGCTCGCGGAGCAGTGGCACACGGGCCGGCGCCGCACCGCCACAGGTCTGTAGTAGCCGCGTATGGCCCGTCGCCCGCTCTTCTGGCTCGCGCTCACCGTCGTCGCCGCCGGCGGCCTCGCCCTGCGCCTGCCGCAGCTTGACCTGCGCCCCATGCACACCGACGAGGCCGTGCACACCGTCAAATTCGACGAACTCTGGCACACCGGCGTCTACCAGTACGACCCGCAGGACTACCACGGTCCGACGTTGTACTACCTCACGTTTCCCGTCGTGTGGCTCAGCGGCGCCCGCGACTTCGCCGCCACCGAGGCCTGGATGTACCGCCTCGTCCCGGTCGCCTGCGGCTTCATCGCCCTCCTCCTCGTCGGCCTGCTTGCCGACGGCCTCGGCCGCTGGGCCGCCCTCGTCAGCGCCACTCTCGCCGCCGTCTCGCCCGCGACCGTCTTCTACAGCCGCTACTACATCCAGGAGACCCTGCTCGTCTGCTTCACCCTGCTCCTGCTCGGGGCCGGCTGGCGCTACCTGCAAACCCGCCGCATCCGCTGGGCCGTCCTGACCGGCCTCGGTGTCGGCCTCATGCACGCCACCAAGGAAACCTGCGTCATCACCTGGGGAACCCTCGCCCTCAGCATCGCCATCGTCTGGTGGACCACGCGCTGTGCCAGGCCGTCGTCATCCGCGTCCGTTCAGACTGCGTCCACGCCGCGAGCGCACCGATCGCTGCGACTGGGTCTGCTGGTCGGTTTTGCCACAGCGACCGTCGTCTCGACCGCCCTGTTCTCCGTCTTCTTCACGCGTCCGCGGGGCATCTTTGATTCCCTCGCAACCTTTGCCTCGTACCTGCATCGTGCCGGCAGCGGCATCCACGACCACCCTTGGGACTACTACCTCCGCCTGCTCGTCTATTGGCGCGATGGCGCCGGCCCGGTCTGGACCGAAGCGCTGATCGTCGCACTGGCCGTGCTCGGCGGCGTCGCGGCCTGGCTGCGCCCGCCGCAAACGACGAATGCCGCCGGCCGCGCGCCGGGCGACTCGTTCTCACGTTGGGTAACGTTCGACGTACGCCTTGCCCGCAGCCTCGCGCTGTTCGCCGTGCTGCTCGTCGTCGTCTACTCCGCCATTCCCTACAAGACGCCGTGGTGTGTGCTCACCATGCTGCAAGCCCTGATCCTGCTCGCCGGCCTGGGTGCCGTCGAACTGGTGCGGCTGGCCCGCCGCACGCCCGCGTGCATCGTCATCATTGCCGTGCTCGCTCTCGGCGCTGTCCACCTTGCGCGGCAGGCCGCCGTCGCGAACTTCCGTTACTACGCCAGCGCCCGCAATCCCTACGTCTACGCCCAGACCGTCCCTGACGTTGAGCTGCTTGCCGCCGAGCTCGAGCACGTCGCCGCGGCGGCGCCGGCGCACCACCACCTGCTCATCTACGTCATCGCCGACAATCCCTGGCCGCTGCCGTGGTACCTGCGCCGCTTCCCGCGCGTCGGCTATTGGCCCGCGGTTCCCGCCCAGCCCGACGCCGACGTCGTCCTTGCGTCGCACACACTTGAGTCGGACCTCGTCCCGCGCCTGCACGGCGCCTACAACACGGAGTACTTTGGCCTGCGCCGCGACGAAGTCCTGCTCCGCTGCATCCGCTCCGAACTCTGGCAGGCCTGCCTCGCCCAATTCGCGCCCCCGGCCTCCCCTCCCGCGCCGCCGGTGCCCGTGGTGGAGCCCACGCCATGAGCACCGTCCATTCCGAGCCCGGCCGCGCCGGCCCGCGCTTCACCTGGGACGCGATGGCCTGCCGCTTCGGCCTGTATCTCACCGGCGTCGACGCCGACTACGCGCGGCGCTGCGCGCGTGCCGCCTGCGATGAGATCGATCGCCTCGAGCTGCTGCTCAGTCGCCACATCGCCCACAGCGAGATTTCGCAGCTCAACCGCGCGCAGCCCGGCGCGTGGGTCCCCGTGAGCCCCGAAACCGTCGCGTGTCTGCAGATCGCCGTCGCTGCCCACGCCGCGACCGGCGGTGCGTTCGACGTCGCCTACCGTAGTCGCCCGCGCGCGCCGCGTCTGCCCGACGGCAGGCCGCTGACGCCGCTCCTGTACGACCCCGCGCGCCGCGCGATCGGCGTGCAGTACGAGCAGGTCGATCTCGACCTCGGCGCCATCGGCAAGGGCTACGCGCTCGACTGTGTTGCCGCCATCGTCCGTGAATGGCAAGTCCCCGGCGCCCTGCTCGACTCCGGCCAGAGCAGTGTGGTCGCCCTCGGCACGCCGCCCGACGGCGCCACGTGGCAGGTGCAACTGCGCGGCCCGCACGATATTCCAGTGCCTTTCAGTCCGGTGACGCTGCGCGACCAGGCTCTCAGCGGCTCTGGCCAGATCCTGCACGGCCTGCACATCGTCGATCCGCACGCCGGTACGCCGGTCGCCGCCGCGCGCGCCGCTTGGGCGATCGCGCCCAGTGCCGCGTTTTCCGACGCCTTGTCGACCGCATTCATGGTCATGGTGCCTGCCGACATCGCCGCCCTGTGTACGCGTCGCTCCGACATCACCGCCATGCTGCACATCCCTGGCGACGCCGGCACTTCCGCGTGGCTCCGCTATCCGTAATTGCTTCTTTCGTCGCGAGAAACCGCCCCTGGCCCGGACACCTGGGAGCGCCTATCATCCGTGGTGTGTTGCGTTTGCGCTGACGTGACACCCCGCAAGCGGCGCGCTTGACACCTCCACTGGACCGAGCGGCCGGTTGCGACGGTTTGCGGGATCCGACGCCGCCTGAGCGGTCCGGTCCGGAACCGAAGCTGGGATGGACAGGTGGGCCGCGCCGGTGCAGCCATCGGCGCGCAGACTTCGCGTTGCGGAGTGGTCCCCCGCGTCCCCTTCCTGTAGCCCGGAGCATCGCCGACCACACCTTGGGGAGCGCCGCGCGCTGCGCGGCCGTGGCACGAGCCAGGCTCCGTGCAGGACCGTGACCCTCAGGCGGCCCCCATTCCCGTATGGCCAGCGCCACGGAGGACCCCGCCAATCGCGGCGGTGCGCTCCGGCGAGGAAGAAGCCCGCCGCGTCCGCGGCGCTGGACGCCATTCGCGAGCCGTAACGTCAAATGGGAGTCGTCGCCTCAGATCTCCACCTGCCTCGAACGAATGTGAGAGGTGCCTGACGGCCTTCACGTGGCACGGGCATCTTGCCTGTGAGGGTATGTCGCCCGGATGGGTGCCTTTGGCCGCTTGCGCGCCAGGGCCAGGCAGGTCAGGTGTGGACCAGTCGCCCGCGTGATTTGCGCAGCTCGAACCGTTCCTGTCCCGCCTGCCCGGTGTGCCGTGCTGGGGCGCGCCGGGGGGCGGGCGTATGCCGGCGCGTCGCCAGCTCTACCGCGCACGAACTTGCGGTGCTTGCCCGTCGCACGCGGCTGCCCAACCGCCCGCGAGGCCTGAGGAAGAGGGGTTGCGGCGGCGCGGGGTAGCGCACCTGCGCGGCCCCGCGCCGTGCGTTTCTGCCGGCCGCACGTGGTGCCGCGCGACCACCCCGTCTCGTGTGACATTCCCCATTCTCACCCGCCCCTGCGGCAGCTATGATACGAGGGTCCGGGGCGTAGCTCAGTCTGGCTAGAGCGCGTGGTTTGGGTCCACGAGGTCGCAAGTTCGAATCTTGTCGCCCCGATTTGGTTAACCCGCGACCGTCCTTCGGGGCGGTCGCTGTGTTTCCAGAGCGGGGCGGCGGCGGGGTTCAGCAGCATCTCGCCGCGCTTCTCCGATGGCCAGACGGTGATCCGTTCGACGTAGGCGGCGATGACGTCCCGCGTGCGGTCGTTGCGCGCGCCGGCCATTGCGTCGCGGAGCCCGGCCAACTGGGCGCGTGCCCATTTTCGTAGTTCGGTCGCATCGCAGGTGCTGCGCGCGCGGGTCGCTTGGGCCATTTCGTCTTCCAGGGCTTCCTTCCGTTTGCGGAGCTGCGTCAGCCGGTCGTTGAGCAAGACCAGATTGGCGGGGTCGAGGTTTGTCGTCAGCGCCGCGACCGTGTCGTTGATCTGCTGCAGTTCACGGGCAGCCCGATCCACGTCGGCGTTGTTCGCGCTCTGCCGCGCGGCCGTGTCCACGAAATGCCCGACGGCGGCGTCGAGGGCTTCCTCGTCGGCCAGGACGACGCGCTGGAGCTTGTCGAGCACCCAGGCTTCGAGCTGCTCGGCCCGGAGCGTCGACGGCGTTGCGCACGTAGTCTTGCCATGCGAACGCCGGCCGGCGCAACTGTAGTAGCTCGTGATCACGGGAGTGCGGCCGGCGCGGCGGCCTTTGTGCCGCGGGTCGCCCCAGTACTTGTGTCCGCAGTCGCCGCAGACCAGCACGCCGGTGAGCAGCCAGCGGCGATTGCGATGGCCGGCACCGCCGCGCTTGCGCGCGCGGGCCTGGACCTGCTCCTGCGCCTTGTCCCATTCCGCGGCGCTGATGATCGCCGGTACGGCGTCGCGAACGATCACCCAGTCCTGCCGCGGCGTCTTGATCACCTTGGCTTCGTCGTGCTGGCGTTGGTGCTGCTCGGCCCGGCCGTTGCGGACGCGGTAGAACTTGGCTTCAGAGCGGCGGTTCCAGACGAGGTCGCCCCGGTAGGTCGGGTTCTCCAGCAGCGACTTGATGGTGGTGAAGTTCCAGACGTCGTGGCACGGGGCGGGGATGCCGCGGGCGTTGAGGTCGGCGGCGATGGAGGCGAAGCCGACGCCGTCCAGGCACAGGCGGAAGATGTCCTTCACCACCTGGACGCGCTGCGGATCGGAGAGCGCGAGGCGGGCGCGGCATTCCCGGCCGGGCTTGGCGAACGCCTGCCCCTTGGCGTAGCGGGCCTGCAGCTTGCCGTCCTTGTCGAAGACCTCGCGCACGCGGCCCGGGTTGAAGCGGATGCGGAAGATCAGCGAGCCGTCGGGCGCGAGGATCTCGCGGTCGTAGCCGTAGGGCGCGGCCCGGCCCGGGTCGGACTCGCCCAACACGGCGCTGATCTGGCCGCGCAGTGTGTTCTGCGACAGGCTGATCGAGTACTGGCGGTTCTGGAACTGCTTCACGGTTCGCAGCACGTCGCCGTCGATGCCTTCGCGGGCCAGGTAGTCCTCGGTGACGGACAGCAGCGTGGCGCCGGCCTTCCGCAGGATGTAGCGGTAATGCTCGGTCTCCGTCACGTCGCCGCGGCTGAAGCGGTCGCTGTTCCAGACGATCACGGCCTTGAAGCGGCCGCGCTGGGCGTCGGCGATCATCTGCTGGAACCCGGGGCGCTGGTCGGCTGAGGTGCCGCTGATCGCGTCGTCCACGTACTCGCGGATGATGTCGTAGCCGTGGTCGGCGGCCCAGCGGGCGATCTCGCTGCGCTGGTCCCCGAGGCTTTGTTCCTGGCGCTCGGTCGAGCGTCGCAAGTAGGCGACGGCCGGCGTCTGCATGGGTAGTGCTACGTGCATGTTTGAACCTCCTTTGCGCTGGCTCATCCTGCGCTCAAAACGGCCGACACAGCAAGGCCGATGGCGGTCAATTCCGGGGCGCGCACTCGGACCTGGGGCGGTGTTCCAGGATTTCTCGGAATTCCGGGCAACCGAGTGGATTCCGCGGCAAAGTCATGGCTTCATGTGTCTGTACGCCCGGGGCGTACACCCAGGAGAACGACGATGGCCACGACCAGGACCAAGACGACGAAGAACACCGCCGCGAGCCGCGTGGACGCCTTGCTGGCGGCGATTGCCCACGGCCGCCTCGGGATTGAAACGCTGACGCCCGCAAACTCGGACCGGGCGGACTTCCACGAGGTCAGCGTGCAGAGCCTGCGCCGGGCGCTGCTGCAGGCCTTCCTGCAGGGCTACCAGGACGGGGC
>CAZGAQ010000027.1:9843-73794 GCA_964523405.1 uncultured Planctomycetales bacterium | reverse complement strand
ACTTCTGGCTCATGACCGAGCACTCGAGGTGCCAGCCGGGGAAGCCTTCGCCCCAGGGGCTGGCCCAGCGCATGATGTGGCCGGGCTCGGCGCGCTTCCACAGGGCGAAGTCGGCGGGGTGGCGCTTCTCCTCGTTCACGGCCACGCGGGCGCCGGCCTCGAGCTCGGCGACGGAGCGGCCGCTGAGTTTGCCGTAGTCCTGCTTCTTCGACACATCGAAATAGACCGAGCCGTTTACCTCATACGCGCAGCCCTTGGCGAGCAAGTCCTGCACGGCCGCAATCTGCTCGAGAATGTGCGCGCTGGCCCGCGGACTAATGTCCGGGCGCAGGACGTTGAGGGCGTCCATGTCCTCGAAGTAGCTGCGCATGAAGATCTCGACGACGGCCATGGGGTGCAGGCCGCGGCGGCGGGCTTCGGCGATGATCTTGTCCTCACCGGCGTCGGCGTCGTCAGTCAGATGGCCGACATCGGTGATGTTCTGGACATAGTTCACGTTGTAGCCGCTGGCGCGGAGCCAGCGCAGGAGCACGTCGAAACTGACGTAGCTCTTGGCGTGGCCCAGGTGGCTGTGGCCGTAGACCGTCGGGCCGCAGACGTACATGCCGACGTGCGGCGGATTTACCGGCTGGAATTCTTCGACCTTGCGACCCAGTGTATTGAAGACCTTCAGACCCATGCAGCACCTGTAAGTGTAGAGGCGATTCTGACTACATCTTACGACAGCGGGGCCGCAACCCCAAGCGCGCCCGGAAAGTACCATTTAGTGTGGCCTGTCGAACCTGTCACGGAGGCTTGCCATGCGAAGAATCAGCCCGAAGCACGCGGCCTTGCTCGCCCTGATGATCCCACTGATGGTCGCCGGGAACTGCCCCCAGAACCGCTTCGAAGTGGTCATGCAGGCGGCCCCGGACGGGCGGGTAGAACGGGAGCTGACGCTCTGGGTACAGGATGGGGACGAAGTGAAACCGCCGCCGCCGGAGATGCTGGCCCAGGCGCAAAAGACGCATGGCGGCGAGGGGCGCACGGTAAACAACAAGCAGCGTTTTGGGTCAACCGTGCGGACCGAATTGCCCGGCGATTTGCAGCACGAAGCGTTGACCAACCGCGGGCTGTTCGTGCGCGAGACGGCCAACATCGGCACGTTGGCCATGTACTCCGAGCGGATGCCGGGGCAACCCAATCCCACCGTCGTGCTGCGTGCGGCCGAGCTATACGCCGACACGCTGACGCGGGCGCTGGCGGCGGAGATGCGCGCGCGACCGGATTTGGCGGCGAAGCCGGACAACCTCGAAGCCTGCGCGCGGCTCATCGAGACGGAGGGTCGCGACGATGTCACCGGCGCACTCCTGCTCGGCTGGCAGTTCATGACACGCAGCGCGGCGTTGACGGATGCCGGCATCGAGATCGAAGGAGGCGACAAGCCCACACCGTTCCTGTACGGCGAGGGACTGCGGTTGGCGGACTACTTGATCGAGCGGGGGTACCTGAGGGCGGACGAAGTACGGCCGGTCCCGCAGGCCATGGGCGACGTGATCAAGCACGGGGTCCTGCGGAAGGTGGCCGTCGCGCTGGGGCATCCGGCGGAAGGGCCATGGCCGGCGGCACTGCGGGAGATCGGCGAGAAGCCCGAGGACTTCCTGGATGCCGGGCTGACGCGGATCGGCGTGGAGAAGGAGGCGTTCGACAAGCAGATTGAGCCGGCGGCGCCCGCAATTCTGGGCAATCCACCCAAGGGTACGGTGGTGTGGCGCGGCGCGACCGCGCCCCTCTATACCAACGGCAAGTGGGCGGAGACCGAGAAGGAGGTGCGGTGGGACGCGCGGGCCCGCGTGGGCTGCGAAACGCCGCAGGTGCTCTTCGCGATCTGGGCGGAGCCGGACGAGGCGTTCCAGCGCGAACACTTCGGCGCCGTGGTCGTACGAGACCATGAGCTCTACGAGTATCTGAACTGGCGGGGCGGCTTGAGTGCAACCGAGCGGGCGGCCTGGGACACATTCGTCGCGGACTGCCGGCCGGGGCCGGACTTGATCGCGCGGCTGCAGGCGTTCCGCTTGCCGCAAGACGCCACGACAACACAGCCTGCGACGAGCCAGCCGGCGACCGCTTCCGCACCGGCGTCGCAGCCGGACACGGTGGTGCGGGGCGCCGAACTGATCATCCAGGGCTTGAAGCCCGCCAAGGAGAGCGAAACGGACGCGAAGTAGGCCGCGAACGTACGACGAATTCAGCGCCACGGTCGCCACCGGGGGGAGGCGGCCGTGTGCGCTGCGCAATGGTCAAACCGGTCCCCCACTGCGTTGGCCGATACCGCTGGCCGGCAACGGGCCCTAAGAGTCCGTCGAAAAAGGGTACAGGCACCGCTGGAACGCCGACTGGCGCTAGCGCGAACGCGGTCCGGCGCGGAGCCAGTCCCCTTTTTCAACGGGCTGTCAGGCGCTGATCACTTCCTTGATCTCGGGCACCTGCTCCTTGAGGTGGCGCTCGACCCCCATCTTGAGCGTCATGGCCGCGTGCGGGCAGCCGCTGCAGGCACCACGGAGGCGGACGGTCACGACATTGTCTTCGCACTTCACGAAGTCGATGTCGCCACCGTCGGCTTGAATGTACGGCCGGAAGCTCTCGATGACGGCCTGGGCGCGCTCGGCCACGGACTTGCCCTGGGGGTTCGTACTCACAACATACCTCCGATAGGCGGGCCTCTGGGCGCCCGCACCTGGCTCACGCCTCCATCTTATCGTCTCCAGCGCGGCGCCGGGAGCGGCACGGGGGTGGAGTTTTCGTGCGAGATATCGCAGGAGCAGGGCTTCGGCGGCAGCGTGCAAAAGACGGACGGTCGCCAGCCGGAACGCGGCAGCTCCAACCACTGGGCATACAGAAAACTAGATCGTCGGGCCGCAGTCCCGGCGATTCATGGGATAACGGCGCGGACGGCACCGTCCCGCGCAGGCAACGGAGGCACGGGCCTGACTGCCCGCGCACCGGGCCGGCGTCGCACTCCCGGGCGCGGCGGATACGGGCAAGTTCGCGCCGGCGAGGGTCCGAAATCTCGATGCCTTGTCCTTGCTGGACTTACGTTCGTCCGCACCGAGCGTGCATGAACCATGCCGAACTGGCTGTTCGCCCTGCTGCACCTCCTCGTCGAGGCCTGGTCCGCCCGCCGGGACGCCCGCGTGCGGTTCCTCATGGCCCAGGTGACCATCCTGCGCCGGAAGCTGGGCGGGAATCGGGTCGCCACCCACCTCCTCCACAGCGCCAAGCGGCTCGCCGAACGATGGTCTGCATGAGCCGCAACGCTCGGTTTTCACGCCTGCTTAGCGCAATCAGCGTTGCTCGGCAGGGCCGTCTACATTCTGGACCGGGTCCGGCTGGGCCCGCGCGGCCGTCCGATCGAGCGGGTGCTACTCGTTCACCGCCCCACCGCCCGTAGCCCGCGCTTGACGGGTTTGCCGAGCCATGTAAAGTGAATACGCAAAGTTCAAATTACACGAGGCGGCGATGATCGCACGGCATCTCTCCAAGACGCTCACGGCCGCGGCGCGGGATTACCCGGTCGTGACGGTCACGGGGCCGCGCCAGTCCGGCAAGACCACGCTGGTGCGGGCCGTCTTTCCCAGGCACCGCTACGCGTCGCTGGAAGACCCGGATGCGCGCGCGTTCGCCACGGAGGACCCGCGCGGGTTCCTGGATCAGTTCCGGGGGCGGGTCATTCTGGACGAAGTCCAGCGTGTGCCGGACCTGTTCTCGTACATTCAGGGAATCGTGGATCGCGGAGATCGCCCCGGGCAGTTCATCCTGTCCGGCTCACAGAACTTCCTGCTCCTCCACCGCGTCAGCCAATCTTTGGCCGGCCGCTGTGCCGTGCTGCGGCTGCTGCCTCTCAGCCGATCCGAGCTGGCCGGCCGGCCCGTCCGCGACCTCACGAAGCCCCCGCCAGGGCGTCGGTCCGCTGTCGCGCCGACTCCGACCCCCACGGTGGACTTGTTCGCGGCCCTGTTCACCGGCGGGTTTCCGAGGATTCACGACAAGGGCCTCAAGCCGCAGTCCTGGCTGGCAAACTACTACCAGACCTACTTGGAGCGCGATGTCCGCGACCTGCTCAACGTCGGCGATCTCGAGGGCTTCGGCCGGTTCGTGCGGCTGTGTGCCGGACGCAGCGGGCAACTGCTGAATGCGTCATCCCTGGCCACCGACGCCGGCATCTCGCATACGACGGCGCGACGGTGGCTGTCGATCCTGGAGGCGAGCTTCGTCATCTACCTGCTGCGCCCCCATCACCGCAACTTCAACAAGCGCCTGGTGAAATCTCCCAAGCTGTATTTCGTCGACACGGGGCTGTTGTGTTACCTGCTGCGGGTTCAGAGCCCAGCGGACCTGATCACCCACGCGGCCCGCGGTGCGATTTTCGAGACCTGGGTGGTGTCGGAGGCGCTGAAGAACTTCTACAACCGAGGTGCCGAGCCGGACCTTTACTTCTGGCGGGATTCGGCGGGACATGAAGTCGACCTGCTGATCGACCAAGGGGCCAAGCAGATTCCGATCGAGGTCAAATCCGGGCAGACCATCGCCAGCGACTTCTTCGCTGATCTCGACTACTGGCGAAACTTAGCGGGGCAGGCGCACGGGGCCGCCGCGCTGCTTTACGGTGGCGACACGTCCTTCAAGCGGCAAGGCGTGTCGGTCGTTTCCTGGGCCGACTGGGCGTGACCGACGCGCGCGTGATTAGGGGGTGTTGCGCACCGCTGTCGCCAGAAACAGCGAGACTGGCTACCATGTCACCCACAACGCCACGCGGCTCGCCGAACGACGGTCCGCACGAGCCGCGAGGGTCGGTTGTCACGCCTGTTTCGGGCGATCGTCATCTATCCGCGGGGCCGCCTACACTTTGGACCCGCGCTGCGTGGACCTGCGCGGGCGCCGCTACCGGTCCATGTAGATCGTCGTCTCGCCCGGAGATAGCAGCTGCACTCGCACGCACTGCACGGTATCGCCTTCCCGGTGCCTATACACCATCCGTACTCGAACATCTGAGCGTAGCTGCACGCGCACTTGCTTCTGGTTTGTGGCTAGTCCTGCCAAAGCATAGACAGTGCGTCCCTGGCCACTGGCTCGGTAGCCGATGCAACGTTCGCCGGCTACCTGTTCAGTCCAGGTACGTGAATCCGCCGGCCAAGGTGTGCCACGGGCGCCGATGTCGACGTCGGCAATCTTTAGGATCACCGTACCCTGGTAATCGTCAACGATCAACGACAACGACTCGCGGCGGCATCCTGTGATCATCACGAAACAGGTGCACAGTGCAACGGCGAACCCGGAAATACGTACACTACGGTCTTGCACTGATCTGTAGCGGCGGACGAATGGGATCGGGATCATGCGGCCAATCTCCGTGATCGTGATGACGCTGCTGACAGAATGACGCGTTTCAGTTAATCCAACTCCACTCTCGCGTGGTCTCGGAATAACTAGACTAACTAGGGACCGCCACCAATTTCAGTGCTCCATTCGCCCGCGCGCGACGCCGCGAGCGGGCCAGCACCAGCATACCCCGCGCCCGGCCGCCCGGAAACGCCCGGCCTGTCACGGCGCTCCAATACGGCCTTCCGTAGGTCCAACAACGTCGGCTCCCGCTGTCGCAGCGCTGACGGGGCTCATTCACACGGCCCATGCATTCGCTGTCTACGCTTCGCGACGCTGATTGCTCGGACGCCACGCCAGACGCGCTTCCGGCTGCCGGCCGAGCTTTGCCGGGCGGGATTCAATACCCGCTGGGTCCCAAAGAAGGTTTCAACGCATCACTCCGCATCCTCCTTCTCCAGGCTTTTCCTGGCGCAATGGACCTGCGCTGGCTGGACCTGCGCGGCTCGAGCGAGCCGCGAGCGATGCATTTTGAGTCCGTCAGGGCCGGCCTTCGTCATCCGTCGAACGATCGGGGGCCCGATCGACACTTTGCCCCCGGGCTCGTGGACCTGCGCGGGCAACACCGACGAGCGTGCCGCATTCGGGACACCGTTCGTGCATTAAGCCGCTGAGATCGTATTCGCAGTGGTGGCAGTGATTAGCGCCGCGACTCCGCGTGCGCACCCTCGTTAGTATCTCGTAAGTCGTGAGTCCCGCGATTAGGTAGGGCACGCTGCGCACCCAAGTCACTAGTGCCCGGTGGACGCGACCGGCGCCGCCCGGAAGTACGGGCACAAGCCCTGTGGACATGCGCCATTCTGGCGGCACCATCCAACTTTCGACCCAGCGTGCGAGTACATAATCCACCGCGTTGACCCCATCCGATGCCCGGACCCGGTTCAGTTGCACGGTATAGGGGAACTCCCTTCCAGATGACAAGACCAGAGGAGCGTAGACCAAGAGCACGCACAGCCAGGCAGAGCGATATGTGTACATGGCCAAGCGAGTTGATCGCTGTCCGCTGTGCCGGAAGACAAGGGCCGCTCCACAAGCTGCAGGGAGCATGACCGTCATATCCATGCAGCCTCGGTGCAGCGGAAGTAGCTGACTAGGGATGGTCCGCATGATCCGATGCACTGGTGATCCGACTATGTGCTCCTCGACGGTCGACGTGTCATACAAGCCAAGAACACCCCACACGCTCCGCCACACGCGGTCGATCGGCGTGACCTCGTTCGGGCACTCCTCATCGTCCCACGTGCGCCCGTTGAGGGCGAGAAGGCCGCCAATTATGATCATGTACACGGCAGACGCCACGCCAAACCGGCCCATCAGCGACAGCGCTTTCATCGCGGCTGAAAGCTGCAGTTGGTGCAATCCGGATTGTTGCTCGCCTCTTCGCATCGATATTTAGGATCGATATTTAGGGATCAATATTTAGGGACAGCCACCAATTCTCAGCTCTTTTCGTGCTCCTTCTGCCCGCGCGCGACGCCGCGGGCGGGCCAGCACCAGCATACCCCGCGCCCGGCTGCCCGGGAACGCCCGCCAGCTCCACGCGACCGTGGCAGCATGCAAACTCAAGTCGCGACCTTCGCCGCGGCCGCGATGGGGCGTTCCCGCGCGGAGGGATGACCGTTGCGTCATGGGTGCCCGCCCCGTGGAGCGTTGCCGCAAGCGACCCTGCCACGCGGCCAATCATGGCAACTCCGCCGCACGCCCGTGGTCGACGACAACCAGGCCATCGCCGTACCTTGGCCGCGCGAGCGAATTTCCACCTGCGGCGCCGTAGGCATGTCGATGTCGTGCCGGCCCACAGCTCAGCAGACCGGACCGGGCTCATTTCGACACGGCCGGGAAGCCCCGCGTGGACGCGCGCCGCAGTTGTCCGGATCCTCGCAAAGCACGCTGCGTCCCCCACTGGGTCAGACGGGATTCGAACCCGTACTTGATGGATTTTAAGTCCATTGCCTCTGCCGATTGGGCTACTGACCCGCGTCACTAACCGCCCGTGTTCGCGGCGACTTACGGCGGCGGCAACTTCTTCGACGCGACGGCGACTGCCATCCTGGGGCTACGCCACACCCGGGCGACAGTCGCGCCCGGTGCCGCACGCCACCGCAACCTAGTCGGCCACAATGGTAACCGCCCGCGGCGGTTCGCCCACTACCAGCGCGGCAGAATCCGGAACCGGCGTCTTCACGTAGCCCAGTCCGATCCAGTCCGAGCGGGCCGGGTGCGCGACGAGCGAAGTCAGTTGCCCCACTGGCGGCCCGAACGCCGCGGATGGCGGCAGAGTCTCGGACCGCCGTGACGGTGGGCCGGACGCAGCGCCCTCTTCGAACAGCGGCGCCGGCAGCGTCACCCCCGCCCCATCGTGCAACTGCAGCCGCACCAGTCGCCTGGCCAGCACCCCGCGCGAGCGCATGCGCTCGACGATCTCGTGCCCGAGATAGCAGCCCTTCGTATCACTCACCGCACGCTCACGCTGCCCCGTCTCCGCAGGCAGCACATTGTCTTCGAGGTCCCCGCCCATCGTCGGCCGGCCCGCCTCGATCCGCAGTGCCTCTCGCACCCGCCACCCGGCCGGGCGCGCCCCGTGTCCAACCAGTTGATCCCACCAAAGCGGTCCTGACGCGCGCGGCAGAATCAACTCAAAGCCGGGCAATCCCAGCGCATCATGGCGGATCAACCAACCGCCCATTCCCGACAGCTCGATGACCGCGAGCTCGGGCAATGCCGCCAAATCGGCCACACCGATCCGGCGCGCGACTTCCGCCGCCTGCGGCCCACTGCACGCCAGCCGCGCGTCGCCCGCCGCCGGCGGCGGACCGTCACAGGTCAGCCGGGGATCGCCGCCGGACGCGCGCGCGGAGGTGACACCCTCCAGCCGCACATCTTCCGTGAACAGGAAACGGTCGAAGTGCGCCAACGCGACGGGCACGGTCGGACCGTCGACATCCAGCCAGAGTGCATCCGGCAGCGTGAGGATGTTCAAATCGAAGAGGATGCGCCCCTTCACGGTGACCGCGAATCCGTAAACCCCGCGGTAATCGGCCGAAGTCGTCACGGAGCTCGTGACGAGATTGTGCAGCCACGCCTTGCGGTCGCGCCCCGTCACGACGATGCGCCCGCGGTCGCTATAGTCGAACAGCGCCGCACTCGCGCGGGCGGCCGCATACTCCGCGGCCGGCGCCCCAAAGTCGGCCGCCAGCGCCACGCCGCGCTGTGCGGTCAGAGTTCCGGCCGCGTAGGTGCGGGCTTCCAGAAACGCGGACGACGCGCTCATGATCCGCTCC
This sequence comes from uncultured Planctomycetales bacterium, assembly GCA_964523405.1. Classification (GTDB taxonomy): domain Bacteria; phylum Planctomycetota; class Phycisphaerae; order UBA1845; family Fen-1342; genus CAZGAQ01. Next base: position 65,095 of record CAZGAQ010000027.1, on the reverse strand, counting down.
ACCGCCACGCGGACTCGGCACTGGCCACCCGGTCGCTGGCAGCGCCACGGCGGCCGCCGTACGGCATATCCTGCCCATCCACGCTAGAATGCGCTCCACAGCCTGCAGGGATCGCTCTGGCGGATACGGCATGCAAAACGCGTGGATCCTCTCTATCGGGACGGAGCTGACCCTGGGTCAATCCGTCGACACCAACAGCGCCTGGCTCGCGACGCAACTCGCCGCGCTGGGCATTCGCACGCAGCGGCACGTCACCGTCGCCGACGAACTCGCGCCCATCCGGGCCGCGCTGCTCGAGGCCGCCGAGGCCTGCGACCTGATTCTAGTCAGCGGCGGCCTGGGGCCCACCGATGACGACCTCACGCGACAAGCCCTGGCCGATGCCGCCGGCGTAGCGCTGGAGCTGCACGAGCCTAGCCTGGCCGCCCTGCGCGAGTTCTTCCGGTCGCGCCACCGCGACATGCCGCAGCGCAATGAGGTACAGGCGTATCTCCCCCGCACCGCCCGCGCGATTGCCAACACCTGCGGAACCGCCCCCGGCATCGCAATGCGGCTGCGCGGGACGCCAGTCTACGTCGTGCCGGGCGTGCCTTTTGAGATGCGCACGATGTTCACGCACGACATCGAGCCTGAGCTCCGTGCCGCTACGTCCGGGCGGGTTCTGCTCATGCGACATCTGCATACATTCGGCCTGGGTGAGTCCTCCCTCGGGGAACAGATGCGCGACCTGATGCAGCGTGGCCGCAACCCCGAGGTCGGCACGACGGCGGAGCTGGGCATCATCGGCATTCGCATCAACGCGACTGGGCCGACGGCCGAGGCCGCCCGGAAGATGCTCGACGAGACAGAGACGGAAATCCGCCACCGGTTCGGGACGGTCGTGTTCGGCCGCGACGGCGAGACCTTGGCGGGCGTGGTCGGGCAGTTGCTGACCGCACGCCGCCAAACCGTCGCGACGGCCGAATCCTGCACCGGCGGCCTGATCAGCGCGGCCCTGACGGACACTCCCGGCAGCAGCAACTACTACCTGGGCGGAGTCGTAAGCTACGCAAACGCCGCCAAGACCGCCCTGCTGGACGTACCCCCGGCCCTTCTGCAGCAGCATGGGGCAGTCAGTGCCCCGGTCGCCCAGGCGATGGCCGAGGGCGTGGCACGGCAGCTAGGCAGCGACTACGCCCTGTCCGTGACCGGCATCGCCGGACCCGCTGGCGGGAGCGCGGCCAAACCGGTGGGCCTTGTCTACGTTGGCGTACGTACGCCCGCGGGCACGACCGTGCATGAGTTGCACCCGGGGTCCGACGCGCCCCGGGACGTCATCCGGACGCGGGCGGCCCGCACGGCCCTGAATCTGCTCCGGCTCGCCCTGCTGGGCGGTCCGGCGCAGGGCGACAAAGCGCCGGCGGCTTGTGGCCGGTAGGTGACTTTTGCCGTATCCTGCTCGCGTGCCGCCCCTTACGAGGCGTGGGGCGAATGACCGATAATGGGGAGCAGGGCCGCACGTCGGCAGAACTCGCGCGGCCCGGAATGCGTACTGCCAAGCGGGACCGAGAGGAGTCCGTTCGATGCGACTGCGAAACGCACTGGCCGTGTGTGCCCTGCTGGTTGTCACGTTGGCCGCCGTAGCTCAGACCCGGTCGCCCCTCCCCCCGCCCCCGCCGGTGCCGCTGCCGACGCCCGCCAAGGCCGCGCCGCCGACTGCCGGTAGCGCCGCGACCACCGACATGAGCGTGGGCCAGATTCTGGAGCTCGCGCGGCAGAAGCACCAGGAGGCCCTCAAGAGCCGCGCCACCGAGACGGGCAACCTGCTCCTGCGCGACGCGATGAAGCTGATCGACAGCGCCCTGGAGCGCGAACCCGACAACATTGAAGGGAACCTGCTCGCCGGCGAAGTACTGATGGACAGCAACCAGTACGACATGGCGCGCGACCGCTTCCTGCGCGTGCTCAAGGTGGAGCCCCGCAACTACCGCGCCAACCTCGGCTATGGCAAGATTCTCAACGCCAATCGCATGTGGCGGCAAGCCACACCGTACCTGGAGAAGGCCGACGGCGTGGCGACCGACAAGCAACAGCTTCTGGACGCCAAGCGCGCCTTGGCCACCGCCTACGCCGGCATGGGGAAGTTCACCGAGGCCATCGACAAGATGGACGAGACGATCAAGATCGATCCCGCCGACCTCGATTCACTCGAGACCGCCGTGGAGATTCGCACGATCGCAGCCCGGGCCGACCGGCGCCAAATGGACGGCGCGGTCAAGGCCGCGGACGAGTACGTGCAGCGCTGCAAGGATGCGCTGGAGCAGGAGCCCTGGAGCCGGGAACGCGTGGAGCGTCTGGATCGTGCATACGACCTGAATCGGGGCGCCTTGCGCGAGCTGCAACTGACGTTCTACGAACGCAATCTGCGCAACGAACCCACCGACCGTCTCCTGCGCGGCATGGAGACGCAGGCCGCAGCGGCGCTCGACCGTCTCGCCGAACGGCTACGCGAGCGGGCCCTGCTGCAGGTGGCCTTGGCTGATCACCAGGCCCTGGTCCTGGCCGAGCAGGCGGTCCAGTACGATCCGCGCAACGTGAAGTACCTGGAAAACCTGGCCGCCCTGTACCAGGCGATTCGCTACCGCGAGAAGGCCGTCGAAACCTGCCGCAAAATCCTCGAACTGGACCCCAATCACGAGCGCGCCCGGCAGTATCTGGCCAGCGTGAACGAGCCCCTGACCACGCAACCGGCACCGTCCACACAGCCGGCCCCAACGACGCAGTCGGACGCGTCCGGCGCCCCATAGCCGGCCATCGCGCGGACCGCGCCGCTCCACCGTGCGCCCTGAAACGGATTCCGTTCAGGTGTGGTGCTTGGGAGTGGGCATTCTTCGTCAGGCACCGGCCACGGCAGGCAGGTTACGGCCTGACGCCACGAGGCAACGCACCATTGGTGGACCCGCTCTACTCCGCTACTCCGTAGTGGGCCAGCAATTCGGCCCACCGCCCGTTGTCGCGCAGGATGTACTCAAGCGCTTCGCGCACCGCGCCACGCCCACCGGGACGAGAAGTCACCAGTCGCGCGACGGCCTTGACCTCCTCCACCGCGTCCGCGACGGCGATCGGCAGGGCACAGCGCCGCAACACCGGAATATCCGGCAGATCGTCCCCAACAGCCGCCACCTGCGCCCACGTCAGCCCCAATTGCTGTAATTCGCGTTCCACATCCCGCACTTTGTCCGCGCTGCCCTGGATGACGCGCTCGATCCCCAGTTCTCGCGCGCGGGCCGAGACCGCGGGCGAGAGCTTGCCCGAGCACAGCAGGACAATTCCACCCAACTGCTGCCACCAGCGCAGCGCGAAGCCGTCGTGCACGTGAAACCGCCGCAGACTGTGCCCCTCCTCGTCGGTAATGATGCTGCCATCCGTCAGCACGCCGTCCACGTCGAGGCACAGGCAACGAATGTCGTGCGGGCCGTTGGCGCCGTTCATGCGGGCTCTCCCTGCCAGCCCGGCCACCGACCCCGCCGCACGGGGAGCCGAACGTACCGGGTGCACCGGCAACGTAGCCGGATTTGGAGGGAGATGCTACCCCCACGAGGCACGTGAGCGGCGCGGCAGCCTGACCATGCTGACCCGTGCGCGGTCCGCGTGACCCTCCACGGCCTGTCGCGCGTCTATTCGCTGAGCACGGCCCCGCTTGCCGCTGAGGACACCCGCACCGCATAGCGCCGCAGGTAACCGGGGATTTCGCGTGCCGGGGGCCGTGCAGCCGCAACGCGTTGTGCCAGCTCCTTGGGCGACAGGTCGACGCTCAAACGTGCCTGCGGAACATCCACCGTGATCTGATCTCCGTCGCGCACGCCCGCCAACGGTCCGCCCGCGGCCGCCTCGGGCGAAACGTGCCCCACGCACGCTCCGGACGTGCCGCCCGAAAAACGCCCGTCCGTGATCAACGCACACGAGGCCCCGAGTCCCAGCCCCACCAGATAACTCGTCGGCGCCAACATCTCCGGCATACCCGGCCCACCGCGCGGCCCTTCGTACCGGATGACGACAACGTCGCCCGCATGCACGCGCCCGCCGAGAATCCCGGCACACGCCTCGTCCTGCGATTCGAACACGACGGCCGGACCGGTGTGCTGTAGCATCTCCGGGGCCACGCCGGCCGACTTCACCACCGCACCGTCCGGCGCGAGATTGCCCGACAGCACGGCCAGACCGCCCGTCGCCGCGTAGGCGGTCGCGCACGTCCGCACGCAGTCGTAGGGCTCGAATTGCCCTTGTTCCAGCAGGTCGAGCACGACGGGGCCCTTGGCCGCAGCGCCGGGCTTCTCCTGCCACGCCCGCGCCGTGGCGGCCGGTGCCGCGCCCGCCTCGGCCGCACGTCGCAAGCCGACCGTCTGTGTGCTTTCTCCCCGCGCCCGCAAGTCGCCGGCCGCGATGGACTCGGCTAAAGTGCCGCCGGTCACGGTCGGCGTGTCGACGGTCAGGAGCCCTGCAGCGCCACGTCGCAGCTCGCCGAGCACGGTCATCACGCCACCGGCGGCCTGCAAATCCTCGATGTGGTACAAGCGACCGTCGCGCCCGCGTGACGGTGCAATCTTGCACAACGTTGGTGTACGCTGGGCGAGCCCGTTGACCCGCGCCAAGTCGTAGCGAATCCCCGCCTCCCGGGCGATGGCCGGCAAGTGCAGCAACGTGTTGGTCGACCCCCCCATCGCCATGTCCAGCACGATCGCATTGTCGAAGGCCGCCGGCGTCAAGACGTCGCGCGGCCGCAAGTTGCGCCGCACGAGGTCGACGATTTGCCGCCCGGCCGCCTCATAGAGCGCAACGCGGGCGGCGCTGGTCGCCAAGATGGTGCCGTTCCCCGGCAGCGCCAGGCCCAGCGCTTCGCACAGGCAGTTCATCGTGTTGGCCGTGAACAAGCCGCTGCACGAGCCGCAGGTTGGACACGCCGCATTCTCGATGGCCGTCAGTTCCGCGTCGTCGATGCGGCCGCGTTGCCGCTCGGCCACACCGGTGAATGCGTCGATCAAGTCGACCACGCGCCCATCCGGCAGCCGACCGGCCTCCATCGGTCCGCCCGATACGAAGATCGTCGGGACATTGCAGCGTGCCGCGGCCATGAGCATGCCTGGCACGATCTTGTCGCAGTTGGGAATGCAAACGAGACCGTCGAAGCAGTGGGCTTCGATCATCGTCTCAACGCTGTCGGCGATCAACTCGCGTGACGGCAGCGAGTACCGCATGCCCGCATGCCCCATCGCGATACCGTCGTCCACGCCGATTGTGTGAAACAGGAACGGCACGCCGCCCGCGGCGCGCACGGCCGCCTTCACGAGCCGCCCGACTTCATCCAGGTGCGCGTGCCCGGGAATGATGTCCACGTGGCTGCAGGCGATCGCAATGAACGGCTTGTCGAGGTCCGCGTCGCCGTAGTTGCCCGTCGCCTTCAGCAGGCTACGGTGCGGGGCCCGTTCCCGGCCGCGTTTGATTGCGTCTGAACGCATCAGGGCACCTCCGCCGCGGCGGGCAGGTCGATCCGCGCGGCTACCTCGGCCACCCGCGTACCCATCTCCGTGGTGCTCAGGGCGGCCTGTCCGGGCGCCGCAATGTCGGCGGTCCGCGCGCCTTCGTCGAGCACCCGCGCGACCGCCGCCTCAATCCACGTGGCCGCCGCCGTCCAACCGAGCGATTCGCGGCACAGCATGGCTGTGCTCAGAATCGTCCCGATCGGATTGGCGATGCCGCGCCCGGCGATGTCCGGTGCCGAGCCGTGGATCGGTTCGTAGAGTCCGGGACCGTCACCGCTAAGGGAGGCCGACGGCAACAGCCCCAGTGAGCCGACGAGCACGCCGGCTTCGTCGGACAGAATATCGCCGAACATGTTTTCCGTGACGATCACGTCGAAGTCCGCGGGCCGGCGAATCAGCGCCATCGCGGTTGAATCGACCAACTGGTGGTCGAGCCGTACGTCGGGGAACTCGGCCTCCACCACGCGTTTCGCCGTCGCGCGCCACAGCCGCGACGATTCGAGCACATTCGCCTTGTCGACACTCGTCAGCCGGCCGCGCCGCGCGCGGGCCATGCGGGCGGCGAGCCGGACGATGCGTTCGATTTCGCCTGTCGTGTAGACCAGCGTGTCGCAGACCTTCTCGCCACTCGGGTGCGGTTCGCGCGTCCGCGGTCCGAAGTACAGCCCGCCGGTCAATTCACGTACGACCAGAATGTCCACGCCACTGAGCAGTTCCGCCCGTACCGGAGCCTGCGCGCTGAGCGCCGGATGCGGCCGCACCGGGCGCAGATTCGCGAACACCCCCAGTTCCTTCCGCAGCTTGAGCAGCCCCTGCTCCGGACGCACGGGCGCCGCGGGATTGTCCCACTTCGGGCCGCCGACCGCGCCGAGCAGCACGGCCTGCGCACTGCGACAGGCGGCCAGGGTCGCTGGCGGCAGCGGATCGCCGCATTCGTCGATTGCCGTCCCGCCGATCAACTCCTCGACAAAATCGAGCGTCGTTCCGGCGCGCCGGGCCACGGCGCGCAGCACACACACGGCCTCGGACACAACCTCAGGGCCGATGCCGTCGCCCGGCAACAACGCAATCCGCGCTTCCGTATAAGGGGTCGTCACGAGTTCGCTCGCTGCCTCCGTCGCTAGACTACATGCGTTCGCCGATCAACGCGGACCACTCAGGCTGCCTCGCCGGGTGCGTTGGCCATCTGGCCGCTGGCGCGCAGGAGTCCGTACTCGATGCCGTCGAACAGGGCCTGCCAACTCGCCTCAATGATGTTGCGCGACGCGCCGACCGTCGTCCAGGTTGCCTGTCCGTCGCTCGTGTCGATGAGCACGCGCGTCAGGGCCTGCGTCGCGCTCGTCCCGTCGAGAATGCGCACCTTGTAGTCCACGAGCCGAAACCGCTCGATCTCCGGATACGTCGACACCAGGGCCTTCCGTAGCGCGCTGTCCAGCGCCCCCACCGGACCGACGCCTTCCGCGGCCGTGTGCAAGATTGCCTCGCCGATGCGCAGCTTCACGTTCGCCTCGGCGAGATGCCCGCGGCCGGTGCGATGCTCCACGACGACCAGAAAGTCGATCAGCTCGAAGAACGAGCGGTAGTCCGGTCGCTGCCGGCGGAGCATCAACTCGACCGACGCTTCAGCCGCCTCGAACGCAAAGCCCTGGTGCTCCAATTCTTTGATCTGCGACAGCACGGCACCCGCGTCCGCGTCACCGGCATCAAGCCCGAACTGGCCGATCTTGCTGGTCAGGTTGCCGCGGCCCGACAGCTCGGACACCAGCACCCGCCGCGTGTTGCCGACACGCTCCGGCGCCACGTGCTCGTACGCACTCGCCTCGCGCCGCACCGCCGCCGCATGCACACCGGCCTTGTGCGCGAAAGCACTGCGGCCGACGTAGGGGGCTTCGCCGCGCGGCGCCACGTTCACGATCTCCGCCACGCAGCGCGCCACTTCGGTGAGCCGCGGCAGCCGGCCTTCGGGCAGGACCCGTTGCTGCAGCTTCAACTCTAGCCCGGCAATCACCGGGATCAGGTCGGCGTTGCCGCAACGTTCGCCGAGCCCGTTGATCGTGCCCTGCACCTGTGTGCACCCCGCCCGCACGGCCGCCAGCGTGTTCGCCACGGCGCAGCCGCTGTCGTTGTGGGCGTGAATCCCGAGGGGCCCGTTGACGTCGGTGCGGACGACGGCCAGCACGTCCGCGACCTGCCACGGCAACATGCCGCCGTTCGTGTCACACAGCACGACGACGTCGGCGCCGCCCTGCACGGCCGCCCGCAGGCAGGCGATCGAGTACGCCGGCCAGCGCTGATAGCCGTCGAAGAAGTGCTCCGCGTCAAAGACGACGGTGGGCACGTGTTGCTTCAGAAAGCGCACGCTCTCTTCAATCAGCCGCAGATTCTCCGGCAGCGTTGTCCGCAGCACGTGCGTGACCTGCCGCGCGGAGGACTTGCCGAAGATCGTGACGATGGGCGTCTGGGCCGCAACGAGCGCCCGCAACTGCGGGTCCTGCTCGGGCTGCAAGCCGACGCGACAGGTGCTGCCGAAGGCCGCGATCTTTGCATGCCGCAGGGGCAAACGGTGAACCTGCGCGAAATACTCCGCGTCCTTCGGGTTGGAGCCCGGCCAGCCGCCCTCGATCACGTGCACGCCAAAGTCGTCGAGCAGCGTCGTCAGGCGGAGCTTGTCTTGCAGGGTCAGGCTGACGCCCTCGCTCTGCGTTCCGTCGCGTAGCGTGGTGTCATAGAGCGTGATCATGCCGCACCGCTGCGCTGAGGCACCAAACCCGTCTGCCGGGCATAGGCGAACAGCCCGCCCGCGGCCACCACGCGCCCAGCCTCGCCGCTCGGCCGCAAGGGGTATACCGTGCCGCCGCACGTCAGCGTCCCGGCCTCCATCTCCACCAGCGCCTCCTCACCGGTGCGCACGCGTTCGCACAGTCGCGCCGGCGATTCGAGCGGATAGAGCTCGCCCGTCGCCAGGCAGTTGCGGAAGAAAATACGCGCGAAGGACTCGGCAATGACCGCGCGCACGCCCGCCGCGCCCAGGGCGATCGGGGCATGCTCGCGCGACGAGCCGCAGCCGAAGTTGCGCCCCGCCACGACGAACGTGAAACGGGGCGCCTCGGCCTCCTCCGCCACCAGGCGCTCGGGGTACGCGGCCACGGGCAGCCCGCTGAGGGCGTAGCTGCCGAGCCGGCGGTATTCGTCCGGAATAGTCGGTACGAGCGCGAGGTGCTGCGCAGGGATGATCTGGTCGGTGTCGATGTTGTCGCCGACCACGTAAATCCGGCCTTTCAAGGTGGTTGCCATGCGCGGTCTCCTCTGCTCGCGGTCTAGTGCAAATAGTCGCGCGGATCGACGATCCGCCCCGCCACCGCCGATGCCGCCACGGTGTACGGGCTCGCCAGGTACACGCGGCTGTCGGCGTGCCCCATGCGTCCGGGGAAGTTGCGGTTCGTCGTGCTGATGCAGTGCAGCGGCTGGTTCATGCGTCCGAACGTGTCCACCGGCCCGCCGAGGCACGCGGCACAACCCGGGTTGGCGGTCATGCGCACCCCGGCGGCCAGCAATACGTCCCACACCGTTCCTCCATTGAGCGGAGTGCGCTGCAGCTCGCGGACGATGTGCGGCGTGGCGGGCACGCCGAACGTATCGATCGCGACGCGCCGGCCGTGGACCACCCGGGCAAACGCCAGAAAGTCGCTGAGCTTGCCGCCGGTACACGAACCGACGTACGCGCGGTCGAGCTTGATGTCGCTGCAGTCCCGGGCCCGCACGCGACGGCCGGGATCGGGGTGCAGCGCCACGGTCGGCTCCAGCTTGCGCAGGTCGACCCGGAGCTCCGTCTCGTACGCAGCCCCGGGGTCGACCGTGCAGATTTCGTACGGGCGCGTGGTCCCGTTCTCGCGCCCGCGGGCGGCCACGTACGCGCGTGTCGCGTCGTCGACCGGAAACACGCCGTTCTTGGCCCCGCATTCGATCGCCATGTTGGCCATCGTCATGCGGTCCTCGATGGACAACCCGCCGACGCCGGAGCCGCTGAACTCCAGTGCGCGGTAGGTCGCCCCATCGAAGCCCAGTTCACCGATCAAGTGCAGAATCACGTCCTTCGCCATCACGCCCGGCGGCAGATCGCCGTCCAGCACGCAACGGATCGTGGCCGGCACGCGCAGCAGAATCTTGCCCGTGCCCAGCACGAAGGCCGCGTCCGTGTTGCCGATCCCGGTGGCAAACTCGCCGAACGCGCCCGCGGTGCAGGTGTGCGAATCGGTGCCGACGAGGATCTCGCCGGGCCAGGTGTGGCCCTTCTCCGGCAGCGCGATGTGGCACACGCCGGCATATTGCGGGCCGTGCTGCACCGCCAACGGGCCGCGCGCCGGATCAAATGTCCACGCCGGCGCGTCGGAGACCACGTCGTAGAAGTAGCGGATGTTCTGGGCCTTCACGAACTCACGCAGCAGGTCGACGTTGCGGTTGGCACGCTGCTCGGTCGTGAAGATGTAGTGATCGGGGATGATCACGACGCGCTCGCGGTCCCACACCCGGGCGTCGGCGCCGAACTCCCGCTGGAACACGCCGATCGTGCCCGGACCGCACACGTCGTGCGTCATCAGCACATCCACGCGCGCCAACACGGTCTCCCCCGGCTCCACGCGCGCCTTGCCCGCCGCCCGCGCCAGCAGCTTCTCCGTCAACGTCATCGTCATGCCGGTACGCCCGCCTCCGCCGCTTCCGCCGCGGGCGCCGGCGCCGGTGTGCCGGTCGCCCGCACGACTTTGTTCACCGCCGCCAGGTACGCCCGCGCGCTGGCCACCAGAATGTCCGTATCCGCCCCGTGTCCGGTGTACACCCGCGACGTCGGTTCGCCGCTGCGTACGCGCACGGTGACTTCGCCCAGGGCGTTGACGCCGCCGCTGACGGCGTGTACCGCGTACTCCTCCAGCTCCACGCCCGTCGGCACGAGCTTGTTGATCGCGGAGAACACCGCGTCGACCGGACCGTTGCCGATGGCCGCACCGGTGCGGAACTCGCCGTCCGGGCCGGTCAGCGTCACGCTCGCCGTCGGAATCGCCGGCCGCCCGCACGACACGTGCACGCCGTGCAGCACGAACACCTCCGGCGGCTGGTAGACTTCGTCCGCCACCAACGCGGCCAGGTCGGCGTCCGTCACCGTCTTCTTCTGATCCGCGAGCTGCTTGAAGCGCTCGAACGCCTGCCCGATCGCGTCCGCGTCGAGGTGCGTGTAGCCCAGCTCTTCCAGGTGCCTGCGGAACGCGTGGCGCCCCGAGTGCTTGCCCAGCACCAGGCGGTTCTGCGCCAGCCCAACCGTCTCCGGCCGCATGATCTCGTAGGTCAGGTGATTCTTCAGCACGCCGTCCTGGTGGATGCCGGCCTCGTGCGCGAAGGCGTTCGCCCCGATGACCGCCTTGTTCGGCGCGACCGACAGCCCTGTGCGCGCCGCCACCAGTTGGCTGGAGCGCGTGAGCTGCGTCGTGTCGATGCCGGTGCGCAAGCCGTACCGCGTCGGGCGCGTGTGCAGCGCCATCACGATTTCCTCGAGCGCGGCGTTGCCGGCCCGCTCGCCGATGCCGTTGATGGTGACTTCCACCTGCCGCGCGCCGGCCTCGACGCCCGCCAGCGTGTTCGCGACGGCCAGTCCGAGATCGTCGTGGCAGTGTACGGAGATGGTGCAGTTCTCGATGCCGGGCACGTCGCGGCGAATGCGGGTGATCAGGCTGCCGAACTCGGCGGGCGTGGTATACCCCACCGTATCGGGGATATTCAGGGTCGTCGCGCCGGCCGCGACCGCCGCCGTCAACACCTGCACGAGGAAGTCCGGATCGGAGCGGCTGCCGTCCTCCGGGCTGAACTCGACGTCCGCGCAGAGCTGCCGCGCGTACGCCACCATCTCGCGGGTCTGCGCGAGCACCTGCTCCCGGGTCATCCGCAGCTTATGCTGCAGGTGAATGTCCGACGTCGCGATGAACGTGTGTATGCGCGGCTTGGCGGCGCGCTGCACGGCGGCCCAGCACGCGTCGATGTCGCGCACCGTCGCGCGCGCCAGGCCGGCGACGATCGGCCCGTCTGCCGAACCGACCGCCGCCGCCACCCTTGCCACGGCATCCAAATCACCCGGCGAGGCGGCCGGAAAGCCCGCCTCGATGATGTCGACGCCGAGTCGCGCGAGCTGCCGCGCGATTTCTACCTTCTCCTGTGTATCCAGTGTGGCTCCGGGCGATTGCTCACCGTCGCGGAGCGTCGTATCGAAGATGCGTACATAGTCGCTCATCGTTGCACCCAGTCACGGGCCGCCCTGCGCGGCGGCTCATCGGAACCTGTCGGTCTCACGCGGACGCGCCCCCACTAGTCCGCGCGTAGGTTCCGATTCCGCCGCACGGCGCGGAACCAACTAGGTGCGTCCTCGAAGCCGGGCCATTCGCGATCCGCACTTTCGCCCTCGGGCGGCCGGTGCGCCGACGCCACCGGCGCGCCCACGCGATTCGCCGGCCGCGCCGGCGACCCGGGATGGCGGGTCGGGCTCGGCTCGTCGCCCGCCACCGCCATTCGCACGCTCTCCGGCGCCGTCGCCGGCCCGGCGCTGGGGGCACTCAGCCACGGGAACAGCGCCCGCAAACGCTGCCCCACCTGCTCCACCGGATGCGCCGCTGCCTGCTCCCGCCAGCGCCGCATGTTCGGCTGCCCGGCCGCGCTCTCGCTCATCCACTCCTCCGCAAATGCGCCGGATTGGATTTCTGCCAGGATCGCCTGCATCGCCGCCCGCGACTGCGGCCCCACCACGCGCGGCCCGCGTGTGTAGTCGCCGTACTCGGCCGTGTTGCTGATCGACGCCCGCATGCCCGTCAGGCCGCGCTCGTAGATCAGGTCCACGATGAGCTTCACTTCGTGCACGCACTCGAAATAGGCCATCTCCGGCGCGTAGCCCGCGGCCACGAGCGTTTCGAAGCCGTTCCGCAGCAACTCGGACAGCCCGCCGCACAGCACGGCCTGCTCGCCGAACAGGTCGGTCTCGGTCTCCTCGCGGAACGTCGTTTCGAGAATCGCGGCCCGCCCGCCGCCGATGCCCGCGGCGTACGCCAGCGCCACGGCGCGGGTGTCTCCCCCCGGGTCCTGGTGCACGGCGATCAAACACGGCACACCGCTGCCGGCCGTGTATTGCCGGCGCACCAGGTGCCCGGGACCCTTCGGAGCAACGAGAAACACGTTGACCTCGGGCGGCGCCGCGATCCGCCCGAAATGAATCGAAAAGCCGTGCGCAAAGGCCAGATACGCCCCCGCCCGCAGGTTGGGTGCAATCTCCCGGGCAAACGTCTCCGCCTGCCGCTCGTCCGGAATGAGGATCATGACGACGTCGGCCTGCGCGACGGCCGTCGGCACGTCGTACACGTCAAAGCCGGCCTCCCGCGCCGCCGCGCGTGAACGACTGGTCTCCGGCAACCCGATCCGCACGTCATACCCGCTGTCCCGCAGGTTCAGTGCGTGGGCATGCCCTTGCGAACCGTACCCGATGATGGCAATGCGCTTGTTCCGCAGACATTGCGGCTGCGCGTCCGTATCTCGATACACTTGCATGGTCTGGCACTCCGGCCTTGAGGTTTACGCTCGGCGGCGCGCGGCCCGCGGCGCGGCCACCGGGGTTGTCCCGGCCGCACCTTCCGCCATGCGCAGCTCAATCAGTTCCGCCACGTCAATGATCCGTCGCAACTGCGGCGCGAAACGGTGCGCCGCGGCGCTGGGAGCGCTGACGACGAGGTTCGCCCGCCCCTCGGCCGCGGAGACATACGTCACGTTGCCGCCCAGGCGGGCAATCAGGAGCAGGAGCTTCGGCAGCACGCCCATGCGGCGCAGCACCAGTGCGAACGTCAGCACGATCATGAATTGGCCTCCACCATCTCGGCCAACGCCGCGTTGGCCGGAACCATCGGAAACACGTTCTCTTCCGCCCGGCACTCGCAATGCAGCAGCGCCGGTCCGGGACTCGTCCACCAGTCGATCAGCGTCGCCCCCAGTTCCGTCGCGCGGCGCACCGTCCAGGCGCCCAGGCCGTAGACGCGCGCCAGCGCCGCAAAATCCGGGTTGTCCGACATGTCCACGCCGTGATAGCGCTGGTCAAAGAACAGCTCCTGCCACTGCCGCACCATGCCGAGATACTTGTTGTCGATGACCACGATCTTGACCGGCAGCCCGCAGCGCCGGATGGTCGCCAGTTCCGCCAGGCTCATTTGGAAACCCCCATCCCCCACGATCGCCACCACGCGACAATCCGGACAGGCCATCTGCGCCCCGATCGCCGCGGGCAGCCCGAAGCCCATCGTGCCGGCCCCGCCGGAGGTGATGAAGCGGCGCGGATCGGCCGGGGCCACGCGCTGCGCGGCCCACATCTGGTGTTGTCCCACGTCCGTCGTCACGATGGCATCCGACCCGATCAGCGCGAACAGCGCGTCGAGCAGCTCGATCGCCGAAATCGGCTCGTCGCCCGTCGTGGCCGGCCGCTGCAGACCGTCGCCCACCGCCCGGCATTGCCGCTGCCACTCATGACACGGCGTCACCGGGTCGCTGCTGAGCAGCTCCAGCCAGGCCGTCAGCGCCTGCCGCAAATCCGCATGCACCGCCACGTCGGCCGGCACGAGCTTGCCGATCTCAGCCGCATCAATGTCGATGTGAATCACGCCGGCGTGCTGGGCGAACGCCGCCAGCCGGCCGGTCGCGCGGTCGTCAAAGCGATTGCCCAGCCCGATGATCAGGTCGGCTTCCGCCACAGCCCGGTTCGCCCGCCGCAGCCCGTGCATCCCCATCATCCCGAGCCAGCCGGGATACTCCGGATCTGCACTTCCCAGACCGTTCAGCGTCGCCACCAGTGGCATCTGCGTCCGCTGGCACCACGTCCGCAGCAGCGCCGTCGCCCCCGCCAGTTTGCAGCCGCCGCCCGCGATCGCCACCGGCCGCCGCGCCGCCGCCAGCCGCGCGTGCGCCCGGCGCAGCGCCCCCACATCCAGCCGCGGTGTCGGCTCATAGCCCGCCAGCCGCCCGGGCCCATTGCTCCGCCGGCTTGTGCGGGCGAGCTGCACGTCCTTGGGAATGTCCACCAGCACCGGCCCCGGCCGCCCGGTCGTCGCGAGGTACATCGCCTCGGCCAGTACGTCCGGCAGCTCGTCCACGTGTCGCACGAGGTAGGCCTGCTTCGTGATGCCCGTCGCGATGCCGAACGTGTCGGCTTCCTGGAAGGCGTCGGTACCGACCAGCGGCGTCGCCACTTGCCCCGTCAGGCACAGGAGCGGCACGGAGTCCATCTGCGCCGTGCAAATCCCCGTCACCAGGTTCGTCGCCCCGGGGCCGGACGTGGCGATGCAGACCCCCAGGCGGCCGCTGGCCCGGGCGCCGGCGTCAGCGGCGTGAATCGCCGCCTGCTCGTGCCGGGTGAGCACGTGCGTGATCGGGCTGTCGCGCAGGGCGTCGTACAGGGGCATGATGGCGCCGCCGGGGTAGCCGAACACGTGTTCGACTCCGGCCGCCACCAGGGCCTCGACCACGACCTGACAACCGCTTCGCACCATGCGTTTCCTTTCGCACACCGCCGCCCACGCCGGGGCACAAAAAAAGCCGACCTCCGCTTCGCTGCGGAGGTCGGCTCGTTTTTGCCTGTTTGCCGGGGGCTTACTAGGCCGAGGGATCTCCGCAACGTCGCAACGGAATGACGACTAGGGCAGCTAGTACCAGGGAGACCCCCACCGGGGAAACGTGCACGGCGCACAGCCGCCGTGCGGCGGTCTGGGCCACCGCGCGACGGTCGAGATTCATGATCGGTTGCGCTCTGCGCACGGACATACTCCCAACTAAGACCTTCACGTATATCGACCGCTTGGTCGCGAGGCAAGAAAAATCCGTTCTGCGTTCGGCACCCCGGGCTTCCGCGCGGTGCCGCTCCGCAGCCGCAATCCCCGCTCCCACCACGAGTTCCTGGCTGCGGCCCGGTGCTCATTGGCCGCGCTAAACTCGCGCGTGAAATCAACTTGCGCTTCGCCCCACGCCCGCCCGCGGCCCGGCAGGCAAGCTCTCGCGGCCACAGGCGGCCGGCCCCATCCCAGCCAACCGCCCCCCAGCGCGCCGCAATTGCGATATGATCTTCCGTCGCAAGCCGCCCCCTGGCACCACACGTGCCGTGCCGAGCGGCCAGCCGGGTAACTTCCCCGGGATCGGAGACTGATGGCCAGCGAAATCCCGATTTGGATCGGTTTCATCCTTCTCGTACTGGGCATGCTCGCCCTCGACCTGGGCGTTTTCCACCGCAAGGCGCACGCCGTCAGCGTGAGGGAAGCGCTCGCCTGGTCCGCCGTCTGGATCGCCCTCGGCCTCTCGTTCTCGATCTTCATCTACTATGCCTACGAGGGCCACTGGCTCGGCCTGGGCACCCTCGTCGACCCGGTCGATGGCCACAGCATCGACGGCTCCACGGCGGCGGTGAAGTATCTCACCGGCTACATCGTGGAGAAGTCGCTGAGCATGGACAACATCTTCGTCATCGCCATGATCTTCAGCTTCTTCGCCGTGCCGGCCATGTACCAGCACCGCGTGCTGTTCTGGGGCATCATCGGCGCGCTGGTGCTGCGCGGCCTGATGATTGGCGTCGGGGCCCAGCTCATCGCGTCGTTTCACTGGATTCTGTACGTGTTCGGCGGGCTGCTGCTCCTCACCGCCGTGAAGATGCTCGTCATGCGCACGGAGCACACCGACCCGAACCGCAATCCTTTCGTCCGGCTGGCCCGCCGCTTCGTGCCGATCACCGACAACTTCCACAGCGAGCACTTCATCGTGCGCGCCGGCTCGGCCCAATCCCACGCCGCCCGCGTGCCCGGCGCGGCCGTCGTCGCGGATGCCGCCGTTGATCAGGCCAAGCCCGGCACGCGTATGCTGACACCGCTGGCTTTGGCGCTGATCACCGTCGAGACGACCGATGTCGTGTTCGCCGTCGACTCGATCCCCGCCATCTTCGCCATTACCGCCGATGCCTTTCTCGTGTTCACAAGCAACGTCTTCGCGATTCTCGGCCTGCGCTCGCTGTACTTCGCCCTCGCAGCGATGATCGAGAAGTTCCGCTATTTGAAGGTCTCGCTGGCAATCATTCTGGCCGTCGTCGGGGTGAAGATGCTCATCGCGAACTGGCTCAAGACATTGCTCGGCCCGGCCTTCAATTTCTGGCTGCTGGGGCTGGTCTGCGTCATCCTCGTGGGCGGTGTGATTGCCTCCGTCTTTGCGAACCGCCGCGCGGCGGCTGCGATGGCGCGCTGACGAGCAGCCCTCCAAACCGCCGCCGCCGGATCGGAGGAGGCCGACGCCGGAAGACGCGGCGGCCAGCAAGCGCGACGCTCCCGCCTTGCGTCCGTGCCTCGTGCCGGTACAATCGCTGTCCGATCGCGCGGCGTGCCACGGCATGCGGGGCAGGCCCGGGGCAGGCCGACGACGACGATCATAAGTCCTTGTCCCACAAAGCGCCGAAGTGGCGGAACTGGCAGACGCGCGGGATTCAAAATCCCGTGCCCGCGAGGGCGTGAGGGTTCGAGTCCCTCCTTCGGCAATCCGCACCCGGGCTGTTTCCGTTTTGCTACGCGATCAGCAGACGAAACGCCGCCGCGCAGTTTCGCGCGCCCTGCACGCCGACCGCAGCGCCGAATAACAAATCCCCGTCCGCACCTCGGCAGCAGGCCTCTTATGGGCGTGGCCGCTATTTTCACAAGTCCCCAGCTAAGGCATTTGCCCAGCTTCACAATTGTTTGTCACACTTGTTCAGAGCGAATACTGCTTCGGCGGTGAGACGGCTCGCTGCGGAGCAGCACGCGCGGGGTCGCGACAGCAACGGTTGGGGGAAGGCTTGGCTTTCCTGGAGCACGCCCATGAGCTGGAGAGACTGCGCGCACGGCAAAGGCTGGTGGTGGGGACTGAGTACAATCGTTCTGGTGCCCGTGCTACTGCTGCCGATCGCGCGCCTGGCTCCGGCGACGGCCGCCGTGGGGGACGTCCCTGCGGGTTCGGCCGTTGCCCGGGTCGAAGAAGACTGGCAGCTTGTGCTCAACGAGCCGGTGGAGTCGCTGAACGCGCCGCAGTTCCATACGCTCATGTCGCCCCAGGGCAACACGGACGGCGTGTACGGGCAGGTTTCCTGGAACTACTGTGAGCTGCCCGAATTCACTGCGGGCGGTCTGCAACTCCAGGCCTGGCGCGGCGAAGACGACCTGACCCACCGCAGCGTCCGCTCCGACAGTCTGAGCTGCGACGCCGAGACCGTCACCTGGACGCAGGCGCTGCAGCTCCACGAGCACAGCGTCCGCTTCAGCTTGCTGAACGGCCACTCGTCGTCGTGGAGCACGTTCGGCGGTCCGGAGACGTACGTGGATCTGCCGGCCATGCTGACGAATCTCAACGGCTATTCGCCGCTGGTCTCGCGCAGCAGCTCGTGGATCACCTACGGCGCCAATCGCGTCGATGCGCTGAAGATCACGGCCGTGCGCCGCTATGACGTCAACGGCACGCTGCTGTCGTCCGACACGACGCCGCTGGTGGTCTACCAGGCCCCGCGCGAATAGTCGTGCGGCGGCGCGTTCGCGTCGTGTTCCCAGGCGTTCATACGGATGGAAGCCAACATGCTCACGCAACACCAACATACTCGTCGCGGCGCCGTCGCCGTCCAGGTGGTCGCCTCCGCGATCGTCCTGTTCGGCATGGTCGCCCTGACCGTCGACATCGGTGTCGTCAGCACCGCCCGCACCGAGCTGCAGTCCGCCGCCGATGCGGCCGCGCTGGCCGGCGCCGATCGTCTCCTGGATGATGACCGCCTGAAGGGCGTCACCCAGCGCAACGCGGTGTACGCCGCCGCGCGCCAGTCCACGGTCGACTTCGTGAACCTGCACCGCGTCCTGGGGCTCAACCTGCAGTGCGACCTGAACGCGGGCAACGCCCCCGAAGGCGACGTCGTGCTCGGATACCTGGCTGACCTGCGCGACCGCGCCACGCCGATCGACTGTGCGCAGCTCGCCAAGTTCAACACCGTGACCGCCCGCTTGCGCTGTGACGGCACGCGGAATGCCGCGATTCCCTTGACGTTCGCCCCCGTGTTCGGCGTCAGCTCGAACGCCATTGAGTCGCAGGCGACCGCCGGGTTCCAGGATGGGATCATCGGCTTTCGCGTCTCGCATCCCGACCAGACGGCGCACCTGATGCCGCTGGCGCTGCACCGCAACGCCTGGCTGACCCTGATCACCAGCCCGGCCGGCAGCAGCAACGACCTCTACACCTACGACAAGGATTCCGGCAGCGTCTCGAACGGCGGCGACGGTATTCCCGAACTGAACCTCTACCCCGGAGCCGGCGTCGGCCAGTTGCCACCCGGCAACTTCGGCACCGTCGATATCGGATCCCCCAACAACAGCACGTGCGACATCTCGCGGCAGATCCGCTACGGCGTCAGCGCCGATGACCTGGCGTACTTCGGCGGCGAGCTCCGGCTCGGCTCCGACGGCACGCTGCAACTCAACGGCGACACCGGGCTCAGCGCCGCGATCAAGGACGACCTCGAGGCCATCAAGGGCCAGCCGCGCGCGATTCCCCTGTTCGTCACGGTAGCCGGCAACGGCAACAACGCCCAGTACACGATCGTCGGCTTCGCCGGCGTGCGCATCATGTACGTCAAGCTGACCGGCTCGATGAGCGGCAAGCGCGTGATCATCCAGCCGGCCATCGTGAAGGACTCCGCCGCGATCGGCGGCACGAACAACAACAGCTACTATGTGTACAAGCCCGTCGTCTTGTGCCGGTAGCACCGCCAGACCCCCACCTGCACCTTCGGACGGTCCCGGCTGCGCACCCCCTGCCAGCACCGGGACCGTTCCCCTTTCTTGTCCGCGTCACGAACCGTCGCCCACCCGGCGCACCTACGTGCCCGGCGTGTAACCCGTTACGCGGTGCACCATACCGGTGCCCGTGGCCGAACTGCCGCGGGTCAGCACGTACAGCTCGCCGTCAGCATCGCGCCCGAAGCCCAGCAGGTAGCGCCCCATCCGCCCAGCGCTGGTCCCCAGAATCCCGGCCTCCTGGAACGACCACGTGCCGGCCGTGCCTTCCGTACCAACAAAGAGCTTGCCCTCTGCGGCCGAGGAGTTCGCCGAGAAATCGCCGAACAGGTAGAGACCGGTCAGCGCCGCCACGGCGCTGCCGCGATACACGTAGCCCCCCACCACCGCCGTCCCGTACGCGTTGCCGGAATCATCGGTGTGCCGGTATTCCAGGAGCGGAGCGCGGAAAGCGGCGCCGTCCAGACCGGCGCTGGCGCACGTGCTCGGCGGGCTGCTCGGCGCCAGCGGGTCAAAACACAGCGAGCCTTCCTTGCGGTTCCAGCCGTAGTTGCCGCCCGAGGCGACCAGGTCAATCTCCTCCATCAGTGTCTGCCCGACATCACCCGCGAACAGCCGCGTCGTACCGCCGTGGACGTCGAACGAAAAGCGCCAGGGATTGCGGAAGCCGTAGGCGTAAATCTCGTGCCGCGCGGTGCTCGAGCCCGCGTAAGGGTTATCCGACGGCGTGTCGTAGGGATCGCCCACCAACGGGTCGATCCGCAGAATCTTGCCGAGCAGGTTCGTCTTGTCCTGGGCATTGCCGAGCAGCAACGTGTGCCCGGTACCGAGATCACCCGACCCGCCACCGTCCCCCACGCCGATGTACAAATACCCATCCGGTCCGAACGCCAGTTGCCCACCATTGTGATTGGTCTGCGGCTTGGCCATCCGCAGCAGGACGCGCTCGGTGTCCGCCTCCGCCACGTTCGGGTCGGAGGCCGAGATGCGGAACTCGGACACGAAGACCTCGGTGGCCGCGCCCTCTGGCGCGTCACTGCCCGGCGCGGCGGTGTAGAACACGTAGAACCGGTCGTTTGCGGCAAACGAGGGATGCAGCGCCATGCCCAAGAGACCGCGTTCATCGGGAAATGTGCCGGTGGCAACCTGCGAGCGCAGGTCCAGCAGCGGCGTGCTGAGCACGGTGCCGGAGGACTTGACCACCCAGATCACGCCCACCTGGTCCGCGACGAATAGCCGTCCGGTCCCGTCATCCGGAGCGCACAGCGCCACCGGCGCCGTAAACCCGGTCGCGATCCGGGTTAGCGCGATAATCGGCGCATCGTCGGGAAGCGGGGAGACCGGCTTGGTCGTCGGGCAACCGCCCACGAGCAGCAGCCCGGTAGCCAAGAGCGCCCCACCGCTGACCCATACACACACGCGGCGCCGCAGACTCGGTTGTTTCATGTTCCTTCCTCGTCCCCCGCTGGCGGGGTAAACCGCGTAAATTGTAGCGCCCCGTCAACCCCGTCCGCCAGCCCGCCGTGAACTCTGGCCGCCCTTCGCCTATATAGTGTCTATGAGCGCCGTCGTCGCCGTCGCCGAGCGGATCCGTCCCTGGGCCCTCCGCCTCCTGCTGCCCTCCTGGGCGGCCCGGAAACGCATGCTGACGTGGCAGGCGTGGCTCGTCGTCGGCGCCGCGTATGCGGCCGTCGCGTTCGCGTGGCTCTTTCCTCAGGATTTCACCAACGAAACACCCGGCTACGTCCGCACCGCCTGGACGGCGTTCATCATCCGCACATTCCTCTTTCACCTGGGCATGGTCGTCGCGTCTGCCGGCGCCGTCGCGCTGCTCCTGCGGCGCCGCTGGCTGCTGCTGGCAACGCTGCCACTGACGTTCTTCGCGCTGGGCCCGGCCGTCTGGTCGTGCGTCCCGCGCGCGAAGCCGGCCATCGCCGGCGAGACCGTGCGCATCCTCTCCGCCAACCTCCTGCAGACGAACGCTGCAGCCGACGCGATCATCACCGAAGTGCTGGCCGTCCATCCGGACATCATTGTCTTCCAGGAATACGCCACGCACTGGCACACGGCCCTCGCGCCGGCACTCGCCCGCGAGTATCCCCACGCCCGGCACGTCGTCATGGACGGCTGCTTCGGCGTCGCCGTCTATTCCCGTCGGCCGCTTCAGGAGACGCCGCAGCCGCAACTCGGGCGCTACGGCCTGCCGCAAATGCGCCTCACCACGCAGATCAGCGGGCGCACCGTCGCCCTCTACAACGTCCACCTCATGCCACCGCAGGGTGTGCCCCATACCTGTGAGCAACGCGCTATGTTCCGCGACCTGTGCGCGCAGTTGCGGCGCGAGACACGGCCCTTCATCATCTGTGGTGATTTCAACTTCACCGGCGATAGCGCCTACGCGGACGAGCTGCGGCGGCTGGGCATCCGTGATGCGCACGACCTGTCCGGCACCGGCCGCGGCACGACTTGGCCCGTGATCGGTCCATTCCGTTACGTTCCCGGACTGCGCCTGGACCACGTGTACCTCTCGGGCGAGCTCACGAGTTCCGCAAGCCGCACCGGCTACGGCCAGGGCTCGGACCATCGCCCGGTCGTAGCCGAGGTAGGATTCCCATGAAGACCGTACCCGTCGTCGACGCGCAGGAGATACCGCCGCCGGTGCATTCCCGACCGGTGTGCTGGCGGCGACACGCGCTTCGCCAGGCGTGGCTGTACGCCGTGGGGGCCGTCGCGGCGCTCCTGCTGGCCCATCTGTTCCCGCAGGACTTGCAGCCCCACGGCGACTTGCACGACATCTGCGCCTGGCCGGCATTCCTGTTCCGGACCTTCACGTTCCACATCGGCCTGGTGGCCGCGTTGGAGCTGCTGGTCGCCATCCGGCTGCGCGCCCGGTGGCTGGCGCTGACACTAACCCTCATCGTGCTCCCCACCGTCGGCGGCGAGCTGCTCAAGTCTTGGCCGCGGACCGCGCCACCGGCCGCCGGGCCGACGCTGCGCGTGATGACGCTGAACGTGCTCCGCACCAGCCGGACGTACGACGCCGCGGCACAGGCCGTCCGCGCGGTGGCCCCGGACCTGCTGCTGCTGCAGGAGTACTCCGCCGACTGGCGGGCGGCACTTGAGCCACAACTCCTGCCGCTGCTGCCGGCGGCCTATGCCTTCACGCCCGGCGATTGCCGCGGCATCGGCCTGTACGCCCGCGCGCCGCTGACCGACGTGGACGGCGCGTTGCCGCTGCCGATCGTCGCCGGCCCGCAAGCACGAGCCGTACTGGACCTCGGCGGCCGTCCGGTCGCAGTATACAACGTGCACATGCTGCCCCCGACGAGCCTGCATGCTTTCGGCCGACAGCGCCGCCAGTTCGCCAAGCTGCTCGAACTGCTGCGCGCCGAGCAACTCCCGATCGTCCTGTGCGGCGACTTCAACTTCACGGACGCGAGCTACTGCGCCGATGCGCTGCGCCGCCTCGGATTGCGCGACGTACACGACCTGGGCGGCTACGGCCGCCGCGCGACCTGGCACCACAAGAACCCGTGGCTGGGGTGGATTCCGGGGCTGCGGCTGGACCATCTGTATCTATCCCCCGCGCTGACCAGCCCCCGCTCTTATCTCGCGGCCCCCACGGGCTCCGATCATCGCCCGGTCGTCGCCGAGATCGGCTTCAGGTAGCCGCCGACGGTGCGTCCTGCCCGGCCAACAGATCAACCACTTCCAGCGCCGTCGTGGCCGCGGCCAGCCGATCGCGGAGCGCCGTGTCCGCCAGACTGCGGGACAGCCGTCCGAGCAGCGTGAGCTGGACTTCGGGTTGCTCGGCCGGCGTGACCAGCAGGCAGACAAAACGCACGGGTTCCGGAGACTCCGGCGCGAAGATCACGCCCCCCGCCGCGCGTCCGAAGGCAATCAGCGGCGCCGCGAGTTGCGGACAGCGGGCGTGCGGGAGCGCGACGCCGATACCCAAGTCAGTCGAGACTTCCCGCTCCCGCGCGAGGGCGAGCTGCGCGACCCAGGCTGCGTCTCGGCCCCGGGGCAGCCGCTCGGCCGGCAGCGCCGCCGCCAGACGGCGGATCGCTTCTTCGCCCGTGCCGGCCGGCAGGTCCAGCAGTACCGCCCCGTCGAGCAGCGCCGCGCGTACCGAGACGCCCGGCGCATGCGGGTATTCGTCCTCGATCCGTCCGATGACCTGCTCGAGAACGTCATCGAGAGTGATGAGGCCAACGGGCTGGCCCGCGTCCGCGACCAGACACACGGACACGCCCTGGGCCTGCAAGCGCTCCAGAGCCGTCTCGATGTCCTCGTCCGGCGAAAGGGACTGCAGCGGACGGACCAGGTCGCGCCAATCCGCCACGTTGGGCTGCGCGATCAGGTCCTTCGCGAGGAGATAGCCGACCACCTGCCCGTGCGCTCCCTCGACCGGCCAGCGCGAGTACCGCTCCTGCGCGATGCGGGCCAGGACCTCATCCCGACCGCTCGAGGTGCGCAGCCGCCGCACCCGCGTCCACGGGACCATCACGCTGCGGACACGCCGCGCGCGGATGTCGGCGACATTCTCCACGATCAGCTGCAACCGCAGTTCCCGGGCCTTGCGCTCCGCGGCCGCCCGCTGCACACCGGTATCCGCGAGTACCAGGCGGGCCAGCCCGACCGCCGCCTCCGCTTCTTCGAACACCGCCGCCGTGGCCCCGGCCTGCTCCAGGTCCGCACGCTCGCGCAGATAGCGCGCCCGCACCAGCACGCGCGCGGCCGGATTCAGGTGGCGCACGGCCGCCACAATGGCGGCCCGGTCTGACGACTGCGGCAGCGTTAGCACCACGTGCGAGGCCTGCCGAACGCCGGCCTGTTCAAGAATGCTCTCATGGGCCGCGTTCCCAAAGACGGCCGCCACGCCCGCGGTCCGGAGTGCCGCGATGGATGAGATGTTGAGATCGATCACCGCGGTCGTCAGCCGGGCTTCGCGCAGCGCGTTGTGGACCGAACGCCCCACCGGCCCGTAGCCGATCACCACGGCTAACCGCGGTGCGGGGTCGCGCCGGCGGAGGGACTCCGCCGTGGCCGCATTGACGGCCAGCGCCTGCCGTTCGGCCCGCCCGTTCAGCAGGTGCCACAAGTACGGATGCCCGCGCAACCACGCTTCCAGCCGCGGCAACAGCCGGAATAACAGTGGATTCAGCGTGATGGAAATGATTGCGGCCGCGACGAGCAGGTTGTGCCCGATCGGCGGCATCAAGCCATGTTGCCCGGCAAGCTGCGACAGAATGAACGAGAACTCGCCGATCTGGGCCAACCCCAGCGCTACGGTGAGCCCCGTGCGCACCCCGTGCCCGAGCAACGCCACAATCGCCAGCGCGGCCAGCGGCTTGCCCACCAGGATGATTCCCAGGGCCGCCAGCAACATGAGCGGCTCATGCACGACGAAGGCCGGATCGAACAGCATCCCCACGGACACGAAAAACAGCACGGCAAAGGCATCCCGGAGCGGCAACGCGTCGGCCGCCGCCTGATGACTCAGCGGCGACTGCGCCACAACCATCCCGGCCAGGAAGGCACCCAGCGCCATCGAGGCACCGAACACGTAGTACGCACCGGTCGCGATCGCGATCGAAAACACAAGCACGGTCAGGGTGAACAGCTCGCGCGACCGCAACCGGGCCACCTGCACGAGAATCCACGGAATGACCCGCGCCCCGCCAACCAGCACGACGCCGGCCAGCACGACGAGCTTGAGCAGCGCCACGGCGATGGCCGCCGCCACCGTGGCCCCACCCGCCGCCGGCGCCCCCCCGTCCACCGCGCCCCCGGACCCCGCCGGACTGCCCAGCACGGGCAGGAGCACCAGCAGCACCACCGTGAAGACGTCCTCCACGATCAGCCAGCCGACGGCCACGTGCCCCTGCGGCGACTGCAGCGCGTCTGCGTCCATCAGCACGCGCATGAGGACGACGGTGCTCGCCACGGCCATCGCCATCCCGATCACGGCGCTCGTCTTGGCCGGCAACCCGAGCGCCGTGAACAGCAGCAGCGCCAAGGCCGTCGCGGCCGCGCTCTGCACCACGGCGCCGGGAACGGCCACGCCCTTGACGGCCAACAGGTCCTTGAATTGGAAGTGCAAGCCAACGCCGAACATCAGCAGAATCACGCCGATCTCGGCCAGTTGATGGGCCAGCGGAACGTCACCGACAAACCCGGGCGTATGCGGCCCGATGAGGACCCCGGCCAACAGGTACCCGACAATCGGCGAGAGCCCCAACCGCTGGGTCAGCAGCCCCAGCAGCCAGGCGCCGGTGAGCCCGGCGGCGATGGTGGTAATGAGCGGCAGATCGTGCATGCCCCGGATCGTAGGCGGATTGCCTGCCCCTGCGTAGGCGAAATCCGCGGGTGGCGGAAATTCACCCCGACCGCTACCGCATGCGTCCGTGAAAACGGGACGCTTGGCGCGAAATCACTGGCCCCCCGTCCGCGGACACGCGCCGGATGGCGCCCAGCCGCGCCCGCCTGCGCCGCAGCCTCAACCCGGGGCCGCCCCGCCCAGTTGCCCCGTCGCGTCAAAGAAACGCATCTGGTGGTGCTCGAACACGTCTTTCTGAAAATTCGGATCGATGGGAATCGGATACTCCCCGGAGAAGCACGCGTGGCAAAAGTCCGCGTTGGCGGTCTTAGCGGCCGCCAGCAGCCCCTCCAGCGAAAGGTACGCCAGCGAGTCCACTCCCAAAAACGCGCGAATCTGCTCGACCGAGCGCTGGTTGGCGACCAGCTCCTCGCGGCTGGGAAAGTCGATCCCGTAGTAGCAGGGATGTCGGATCGGCGGGCTCGCGACGCGCAGGTGAATCTCCTTGGCCCCGGCCTTGCGCAGCGACTGCATCTTGCCGCGCGTCGTGGTGCCGCGCACCACCGAGTCCTCGACGACCACAATGCGCTTGCCGGCCACGCTGCCGCGGATCGGGTTGAGCTTCAGCCGCACCGTGAGATCGCGGATGGTCTGGGTTGGCTGGATGAACGAGCGCCCGATGTAGTGGTTGGTCGTGAATCCGCGCCCAATCGGCAAGCCCGAGGTCTCGTGGTAGCCCAGCGCCGCACAGCGGGCGCAGTTCGGCACGGCAATCACCAGGTCCGCCTCGGCCGGCGCCTCGCGCGCCAGCGCCCGCCCCGTCGCCAGCCGCATCAGGTGTACGTTCTCGCCGAACACGAAGCTGGCCGGGTCGGCAAAATACACATGCTCAAAGATGCAATGCGCCTTGTGGACCTGCGCCGGCTCGACGAAGCGGCGCGACGTCATCCCCGCGTGCGACAGCGTCACGATCTCCCCCGGCTCCACGTCACGCACGTACACCGCGTCGATGATGTCCAGCGCGCACGTCTCGCTCGCCACCACCCACGCCTCGCCCAGGCGCCCCAGGCACAGCGGCCGGTTGCCCGACGGATCGCGCACCGCCTCGATGCGATCCGGATACTGCAGCAGCAGGCAGTAGGAGCCGCACAGGCGCCGCAGGACGGCCGCCAGCGGATCCGGCTTCTCCACAAACTGCATATCCGCAAGCATGTGCAGGATCACTTCGGTGTCCGAAGTCGAGGAGAAAATGTGCCCGTGCGCCTCGTAATCCGTGCGGATCACGCCGGCATTCACCAGGTTGCCGTTGTGCGCGATCGCGACCTGCCCGATCGAGCAATTGACGAGCAGCGGCTGCGCGTTGGACGCACTGCACGAGCCAGTCGTCGAGTAGCGTACGTGCCCGATGGCCATGGGGGCACGAATCTCGCTCAGATCACGCTGCCCAATCGCATCCGTGACCAGCCCCAGCCCGCCCCGCCGTTGCAGCCGCCGACCATCCGCGGTCGTCATCCCCGCCGACTCCTGACCCCGGTGCTGCTGGGCATACAGCCCAAGGTAGGTCAGCTCCGCGGCGTCGGGGTGATTGGCAATTCCAAACAAACCGCAATAGTGGCGAATCTCGGCGGACATTCGTACTCGGCTTCCCGTGGTTGCTGGCTCAGCCCCGCGTCCGGCAAGCCGGTACTCTATCATATTGCCGCGCGAAGAAAAGCGGCGTTCCGCGCCCACGCCGCCCGGATTGAACCGCGCGCGCCATTGACCGCACGCGCGCCCTCCTGATAATGGCCCCCCAGAGGATCGAAACCTGTCCCGCTTCGCTTGGTGCGGTCGATGCTGCGAGAATATCGACGCCTCTGCCCAGAGTCGGCTCGGCGCCCCCGCCCCCGGCCCGCACGCGCCCCGGCGCGCCGCGCGGTCGCTACCACTCTGCTGCTGCTGGGTCTCCTGACGCTCACCCCCGCCGCCCGCGCCCAGTACGACCTCAGCGACGAGCCCATCCTCGCGTCCGCGCTCAGCGACCAGCCGATCGAGATGCGCGGCCGCTACGTGCGCCAGTGGGCTGATCCCAACGAAACCTACGTGCTCCTCTATAACGGCGGCTTCCGCCTCGACTTCGCCGGCCGGCGCATGGTCGCCGACAACGCCGTCATCTGGATCACCAAGGGGGACAGCGACGGCCGCGCGTTCCATGAGCTGACGGTCTACCTGTCGGAAAACGCCGAGGTCACCGAGCCGGGCGGCACCGTCACGAGCGACCACGTGCTGCTCGTGCGCGGCCTGCGCACCACCGGACAGCTTGTGAAGTTCGAGGATGCCCACCTGGAGGAGGACTCCGCGCAGTCGCCGCTGTACGTCCAGGCCCTGCGGGATCGGCAAGCCATCGAGGCGGCCGAGACGGAGCCCGGTATCGCGCACGGCGTCGACGTGGTCAAGAGCAAACCGCAGCGCCCCGCGCGCGCGATCCGCTACGTTCTCCCCAATATCGAGTCCGGTCACACACCCGACGGGGAACAGGTCTTTGTCTCCGTCGGCGGCGTCTACTTCGCCCAGGACGGCGGCCCGACCGCGCCCATGCTGGAAATCCGTGCCGTCAGCGCCGTGGTCTTCCCGGCCGAAGGCGGGGCGGCCGACTTCCTCTCGAGTGGCAGTGCCGGCGAAGCGCATCCGGAAGCGCAGCCCGCGACCGCCGCGCCGCCGGGCGAGCCGGCGCCGCCGCCCCTGCCGGGCAGCGTCCGCGCCGCCGAGGAGGCCGCCGAGCAGGCCGCCCGACCTGCGGCGACCACCCACCCGCCGACCGCCGGTGCATCCGGCCGGAAGCCGGGCCAGCCGCCCGGGCTGCTGGGCATGGAGGCAACGACGGGTGCCCAGGGGCGCGTCCGCGGCGTGTATCTTGAAGGCGACGTCACGCTCTCGCTCGGCCCGCGCTTCATCCGCGCCCACCGCCTGTACTACGACTTCGAGCACGAGCGCGCCCTGATCCTCGACGCCGTCTTTCGCGCCGACATTCCGCAGCGCGGGATCCCCCTCTACGTCCGGGCTAACGAGATTCGCCAGCTCTCCCTGCGCGAGTTCGCGGCGCGCCACGCCATCGTCACCACCAGCGAGTTCTACACCCCGAGCTACCACGTCGGGGCCGAGCGCGTGGTCATCCGGGACGTCACGGCCCGTGACGCCGCCGGCAACGCCACCGCACCGCTCACCGGCACCTACGAGCTCAAGAACTCCACCCTCAACGTGGGCGGCGTGCCCATCGGATGGTGGCCCTACAGTCAGGGCTCGCTCGAACAGAGTGAGACGCTCATCAAGCGCCTGGCGATGGGCTACAGCAAGCACTGGGGCGCCCAACTCGAAACGAGTTGGAACCTCTTCAACCTCGCCGGCGTCAAGCCCATCCCCGGCTTCGATCCCACGCTCCGCCTGGACTACTTCTCCAAGCGCGGCCCCGCGGTCGGCGTGAACCTCGACTACCAGCGGGAGGACTATTACGGCCTGTTCCGCAGCTACTACATTCACGACAACGGCGAGGACAAACTCGGCCCGCTGCGCCAGGCCCAGGAGGACCCCAGCACGGACAATCGCGGCCGCGTGCTGTGGCGACACCGCCACTACCTCCCTGACAATTGGGAACTCACCCTCGAACTGGCGTACGTCAGCGACGACAACTATCTCGAGGAGTACGAGAAGAACGAGTTCTTCGAGGGCAAGGAGCAGGAAACCGCGCTGTACCTCAAGCGCGCCAAGGGCAACGAGGCCATCACGCTACTGGCCAACTGGCGTCTGCTGGACTTCCTGACGCAGACGGAGCACTTGCCGGACTTCACCTACCGCCGCATCGGCGACACCTGGCTCGACCCGATTGTCCTGTACCACGAGTCCCGCTTCGGGTTGGTGCGCTACCTGCCGGACGATCGCCACGCCTTCGATCACCGGCGCTTCAGCAACCTCGGCCGCAGCGACCTGACCGTCCGCGGTGACGTCCGCGAGGAAGCCGAGCTGCCGCTGAAGCTGGGCGCCCTCAACCTCGTGCCTTTCGCTTCCCTCCGCGGTACGTATTGGGACGGCCAGCCGCTGGATGACGGGGCGCTGGGGCGCGGCCTGGGCATGTACGGCGTGCGCGGCAGCACGACCTTCAGCAAGGTCTTCGAAAACGTCCGCTCCGAGCTGTTCGACATCAACGGCATCCGCCACGTCATTAAGCCGGATTTCGCCGCGTGGTGGGGCCACAGCAGCGCGCGCAGCGCGGAAATCACGCCCTTCGACTACGGGATCGAGACCATCGATGCCACCTACGGCGCGACCGCTGGCGTGCGGCAGGTGTGGCAGACCAAGCGGGGTCCGGAAGGCAAGCAGCGCACCGTGGACCTGGTCACGTTGAACCTCGAAGCGGGCCTGTTCGGCAACACCGAAGGCCGCCACGACCTGTCAAACGGCTGGGCCGACCCGCTGCGTCCCGAGAACAGCCGCACGCGCGATTACCTGGCCGGCGACCTGATCTACCGCCTCAGTGACAGCACGAGCGTGCTGTATGACTTCAACTTCGACCTGAACGACCGGTCTTTCGATCGCCACGACATATCGCTCGCCATCGAGCGCAATCCGCGTCTGGCCTACGTCCTGGGCGTCCGCTATGCCGGCGACATCCAGATGTCCCTGATCGGCGGCGGCTGGAACTACAAGCTGACCGAGAAACACATCACCGCCTTCCGCGGCTGGTGGGATGTCGACACCGGCCGGCTCGGCGAAGTCACGGTCTCCTACGTTCGTAAACTGCCCCGCTGGTACGCCAGCATCGACCTGAAATACAGCAACGTCGACGACGACTACAGCGTCTCGTTCTCGCTATGGCCCGAAGGGATCCCCGAGTGGACCCTCGGCTCGCGACGCTTCACGTCGCTCGGGCAGGGTACCGGCATCCGACCGTAGCGTCCCCCCAGGACTGGCCCCCCTATGGGGTGCACGCGGAGGTCGGCTACGGCTCCGCCGGACGGCTCGTCGGCAACAGGGCGGGGTCCACCCAGCCGTCGTCGGGGGTCAAATCCTGATACCCGCTCAGCGCCATCACGCGGCTGGCCAGGTCGGTCAGTTGCTGATGCAGCTGGGCTAGGCGGACGTTCTCCGCAGAGCGCTTCTGCAACGCCGGATCAAAGCGCAGACGCGCCGAGATCAGCGCGGCGGCGCGCGCCGCGTCCGCGACCAGTCGCCGCGCGTCCGGCTGTAGTTCCCGATACTCCGTCCGTTGCGCGGCCCAGTCCGCGACCGTGCGCTCCTGGTGCGTCCGCGCCAGGAGCTCGTCCGCCTGCCGTTGCAGCACCCGCGCCAGCGCCGCCCGCTCGTACGGCGTGGCCGCCTCCAGCTTGAAGCCACGCCCGCGCCCCACGCGCGCGGCCAACTGCACGCGCAGCGTCGCCAGCAGCTCATCCAGCGGCACCCCCCGCTCCCTACGACATTGGGCGCTCAGCCGCGCCAGCGTTTCCGGCGACGCCTCCTGTGCCGCCATCTGCAGGGCCTTTAACGCCGCTGACAAATCCCCGTCGCCCAGCAGCTCGAAGGCTTCGCGCAGCACCTGCTCATAGTCCACGGCCACCCGCGACGACGGGGCCGAGGCCGGCCGCGCATCCACGGGGGGGCGATCGCACCGCCCGGTACGCTCGACCCGCGCTACCGTCGCGGCCGCAAACGTGCGGACCAGGCTGGCGGTCCCATCCGCCTGGACGACCCGGAATACAATCTGCCGCGAATCCTGGGAGACCAGCTCGCCGTAGTGGCGGGAACCGTCGCGCAGGTGCAAAATGTCTGCCTGTACGATCGACGAGCCGATCAGAATGACAGCGAGGACACGCGTTCGCATGCTCTGAGCCGGTCCAACTCGGGCGGAGTGCCACCGCAGCATTATATGACCAGTGCACCGAACAACGTACGCCCGTCCGAAACCCGCTTGCGGGTCGGTCTCATCGCCGACGGCGAGCGCCTGCAGACCGTGGCCCCCGCGGTCAGCGCTTGTCCGCTGCTTGAGGTCGTCGCCCAGAGCGGCATGCCCCCGAACGGGGGGCTGCCCGGAGTACCGTGGATTGACGACTGGCGTCTGCTGCTGGCCAAGCCCGAGCTCCAGGCCGTGATCGTCGCCCGAAGCACGCGCGCCGATGTCGAGATCGCCGGCTCCGCAGGGGATCGCGGCTTGCACGTGTGGCGCCTGCCGCCGCTGGCGCGCAGCTTCGCCGAGGCCGCCGAGGCCGTACGCCGCGCGCGGAAACAGCCGATCGTGCACCGCCTGGCCTCGTGGTGGGAACACGTGGCCGACCACGCCTGGCGCGAACTGAACTGGCCCGAGGATTTTCAGCCCCTGTTGTCCGACCTGTGCGTCGCCGCGCCGGGCCCGACCGTGCACTCCTGGCGCGCGCGGACCGCCGACGCCGCCGGCGGGGCTCTCGCAGATAGCGCCTATGGACCGCTGGAGGCCCTGTTGGCCGTGCGCGGCCTGCCCGACAGCATCATGGCCACCATCGGGTCCTATCGACGCATGCCTGGGGACGTGCTGCGCGAAACCGAGGACACCGCTTTGTCCCTGTGGCGCTATACCGGCGGCGGCACAGCCGTGCTGCGCGCGGCCTGGGATTTGCCGCCCCTCGGGATCCAGCTCCTGCACCACGGACCGGCCGGCAGCGCCATCCTCACCGGTGACAACATCGCGCTTGCGGACGCGCACGGCGCGGTAACCGATCAGCGCCCGTTCCCCGCAGACTACCTCGCGAGCGATCTGCACCGCTTCGCGGAATGGGTTGGCGGCGACGCGCGCGACCGCGCCGCCGTCGCGCTCGAGCGCCATCTGGCGGTCAGCGCTGTGCTCGAGACGGCTTATCTGTCCGCACGCACGGGTCACCCGGAATCGCCGCGCAAATTTTACGAAGTGCAGGGCTGGCCGGTACCCCAGTGACTCCGGCGCCCGCCCGTGGCGGCCGGCCGGCGGGCGCAAGGGAATACGCTCCAATGGGCCCCGTACGACGAGTCCCGATTAGCGGCATACCCACATGAAATCGAAAGCCTGCCCCCCTGCGTCTGTCCGGTCGGTCCCTTGGCCGGCCACTTTGCTCGCCAGCCTCCTGCTCACCGCGAGCGGCTGCCTCGCGCCCGCACCCCCACACGGCCTCGTCGTCTGGGCCGTCAGCGGCGAAGAGGAGTTGACCACCACTACCGCGCCAAATCTTGAGAACGACGTATACTCGGCGGCGCGGCAGGAGCTGCGGCTGGCCGCCGCCCTCAACGAGACCGTCGCTTTCCAGCTCGGGCTGACGACCTCGACGCTGCCGGCCGGCCCATTCACCGTCGAAGTCACAGACCTCACGGGCCCGGCGGACACCCTGGCCGCGAACGACATCGTGCGCCTCTACCGCGTGCAGTACACACGCGTCGAGCAGTTCCGGAGCTGGTACACCGCCTACACCGGCCGCCCGGCCACGCCCACACTCGTGCCGGACGTGCTCGTCCCCTGGTCCGCGCCGCGCGGCGGCGGCCCCGTCACGCTGAGCGAGCAGCGCAACGAAATCGTCTGGGTGGATCTCTGCGTCCCCCCGACCGCCACGCCCGGCGAGTACCGTGGACGCGTCGTCGTGCGCAACCGCGCCGGCGCCACCACCTTCACCAGTGAACTGCGGCTCGAAGTGCTGCCAATCGCCCTGCCCGGACGCCGCAGCCTGCCCGTCGTGTGCCGTGTCGATCCACGCGACCTGCTCGCGGCGCATCTGCGCTGGCCGCGCGAAGAAGCCGAGCAGACGCGCCTGCTGCCCGACGCTCCCAACCACTTCGCCGCCGTGCGCCTGGTGGGCGCAACCATGCAACTGCTGCAGGAACATCGGCTGAACCCGGTCCTGTGGGCGGCCTTCCCGAAGTTCCGCCCGACGAGCGAACGCCGGGTGGAGATCGACTGGTCGGAGTACGACGCGCTGGTGAGCGGCTGGCTCGACGGCAGCGCCTTTTCCGACCGCGATCCGCTCGAGGTCTGGCCGGTCCCCGTCTCGTTGGACTACCCCAGTGCGGCGCAGAACGGCGGTCTGGATTCACCGCAGTACGCGCGCTTGCTCTCCGCGTATCTGGCGGAATGCCGCCGGCACTTCGCGGAGCGCGGCTGGTTGAACCGCGCCGTGCTCCGCATCGCTCCGCCCGCGCCGCTGGCGCAGTCGTCCGTCGACCGCGTCAAGCGCCTGGCGGCCATCGTCCGGCAGAGCGAGACCATGCTGCCCCTGGTGGCCCACTTGCCGGCCGGCTCACTGCGCGGGCTGGGTTGGCACGAAGCCCCCGCGGTAGCCCTGCCCGACGTTGGCGTGTGGGCCCCGCCCGCCATGTGGTACGAACCTGAACTCATGGCCCGGGAGCGTAAGCTGGGCCACGCCACGTGGTTCATGCCCGATCATCCCCCCTTCAGCGGCTCGCTCACCTCGGCGGCTCCGTTGCTCGATGCCTGGATCCTGCCCTGGCTCGCGTACCGCTACGGCGCCGGCGCCGTGTGGATCGAGCACGCGACTGAGATCGGCACGGCGCCGCCGCCCGCGGCGCGGGAACCGTGGATTTCCGCCCCCCTGATCTACCCCGGCACGGACTTCGGCCTGCGCGAAGCCGGCCCGGTGCCGACGCTGCGACTCAAGCGGTTGCGGCGCGGCCTGCAGGATTACGAACTGCTCAAGTTGCTCGAGACCAACGGGGAGGTGCTGCTGGCCCAGAAGGTAACCGAACAGGTCATCCGCTGGGGCACGACCGACGCCTGCCTCGACAACCTCCTCGACACGAAGGAGGCCGGCTGGCCGCAGCAGGCCGCCGTCCTGCGGCTGGCGCGCGTCCTGATCCTGCGTGAGCTGGCCAGCACCTTCGCCCCCAGCCCCGCCGCGCGCCAGAACCAGATCGCCAGCCTCTCCGAGTGGTCCCTCATGTTCAACCAGGCGGAGCGCGTGACCGCCACGGTGGACGGCGTGCGCCTCACACCCGCCCCCACCGGTATGAGCGCACGCGTCTACTGCAGCGTCTCCAACGCGGCCAATCGCCCCATCGAGGGGCGCTGGG
Organism: uncultured Planctomycetales bacterium; assembly: GCA_964523405.1. GTDB lineage: Bacteria > Planctomycetota > Phycisphaerae > UBA1845 > Fen-1342 > CAZGAQ01. Next base: position 30,359 of record CAZGAQ010000027.1, on the reverse strand, counting down.
CACTGCCCGCCCCGCCGGCGGACTGGCAACCCGCGGCGGACGTGCCCGTGAATGTCCCCCCCGGTACCCGTCGCTCCTCACGCCTGGATGTGTTCCTGACCGGCCTCGCGTACAACACGGATGGCGTCTACCCCTTCGAGCTGACTTTCGACACGACGGCCCTCGGCGCCTTCGTACGCCCGGCGCGGCTGGCGGTCGCCGCCTGCCCGCGGCCAGAACGGGTGCCAGTGCTGGACGGCCGGCTTGACGATTGGCCGCTCGGCTCGAACAACGCCGCGGCCGACTTCCGCCTGGCACGCGGCGGCGCCCAAACCGGCGGCGCGCCGACGCTGCCCACGCGGGCGTTCTTCTGCATGGACCAGACGAACCTGTACATCGGCGTCCAGGCGAACCTGCGCGGCGGTGAGCCGCCGCTCTGGCAGGCGGACAACGTGATCCCCATCGACGGGACGATTCCCTGGGGCCAGGACGTCATCGAGCTGCTCATCGATCCCCGCCCCTCTACCGAGGGCACGAGCAGTGACCTCTACTGCCTGCAGGTCAAGCCCAGCGGCCTCCTCGTGGCCCGCAAGGGCTGCCGCACCGAACCGCCCACCGGGAGTTCCGAACCGTGGTCGTGCGGCGCACGCGTGGCCGTCAAAGTCGAGCGCGAATTCTGGACGGTCGAACTGGCCCTACCCCTCGAAGCGCTCGGGCCGCAGGCACGGCGGAACAACCTGTGGGGCGTGAACGTGACGCGCCTGGACGCACGCCGCGGGGAGTACTCCTCGTGGTCCGGCGCCCGCGGCTACTGCTACACGCCGCGCGCCTTGGGCAACCTCATCATGCTCTGGCCATAGCGGCCCCGCCGCGCGGCGCTCCGCAGAAAAGACTCCCGGCCCAGTGCCTGGCCCGCTACAATGCCGCCCGCCGGCGGCGCCCGCTGCCGGTTTGTGACGCAGGACCGTGTGTGCCCACAGCGCCCGGAGGAGTGCCGGCCATGGCCAGCCCGACCGCGATTGCCAAGACGGATCTCCCCCACCTCGTACATCGCGGCAAGGTCCGCGACCTGTACCGGCTCGGCGAGCAGATGATGATCGTCGCCACCGATCGCATCTCCGCCTTCGACGTGGTCATGAATGAGCCGGTGCCCGGCAAGGGCCGCCTGCTGACGCAGATGTCGCGCTTCTGGCTGGACACGCTGCCCGCGTGCACACCGCACCATCTGGAGTACGTGGTCAGCGACCAGCAGGTCCCCGCCGGCTTCGCGCCCTATGTCGACCAGCTCCGCGAGCGCGCGATGGTCGTCAAGCGCGTCGACATCCTGCCCATCGAGTGCATCGTCCGTGGCTACATCGTCGGCAGCGGCTGGAAGGAGTATCAGGCCACCGGCACCGTCAGCGGCCTGCGCCTCCCGCCCGGCCTGCGCAAGGCCGAACGTCTGCCCGAGCCCCTGTTCACGCCCTCGACCAAGGCCTCCATTGGGCACGATGAGGCGGTGTCATTCGACGAGGCCACCGCGATTGTCGACCGCTTCCTCGCCACGCAGCGCGCCTACACGGGCAGCGCCACCGACCTGCTCAACCGCGTGCGCCGCCGTGCCTTGGACATCTACGCCCAGGCGGCCCGCCACGCCGAGGCGCGCGGGCTCATCCTGGCCGACACCAAGCTTGAGTTCGGCCTGCACGGCGGCGAGCTGCTGCTGGCGGACGAGGTGTTGACGCCCGACTCGTCGCGCTTCTGGCCCCGTGACCAGTACCAGGTCAGCCAGGATCAACCGAGCTTCGATAAGCAGTATCTCCGCGACTACCTCGAAACCCTCACCTGGAACAAGCAGCCCCCCCCGCCGCCCCTGCCGCCCGACATCATCAGCCGCACGCAGGAGAAGTACGAGGAAGCGTTCCGGCGCCTGACGAGTTGACCTGCGGCGCTCGTACTCCACGCCCGGGCCGCGGTAGCGCAAGAGTGTGGCGGTGTGGACTGACCGTTCACCCCCGCAACCCACCGCGCCGACGCGCTGCAGCCCCCCGCCAGCGCGTGCCCCCCGCAGACGGCCACCGAAACCCCGCCTACACGATTCGGCCTATCAACGTGCCGTGCGCCGCTCGTGGCGGAGTTGCGCGGCATCCTGCGAAACAGTGGCTCCACACGCCGCGCGCATCCGCCCGATAGGGAGCAGTAGGCGCGCGGCCGATCCACGCTCATCCGCAGGGGCAACCGCGGCTCGGTCGGCCCGCTACAGGGCCGTCGCAATGACGGCTTTCAGGCCCCCGGAGCACGGCGATGCTGTTGAAGAAACTGATCCCACTCAACCTGAAACGCCGCTACTGGCAGCAGCAGCGTTTCCGCAAACTCCAGGACCGATTCGGCGCCCTCGAATCGAAGTACCTGGTGGAACTGGACTACTGGCGCCGCTGCCTGGAGCGGGAAGGCGAACGCACCAACAACGCCTTCTACGAGAAGCTCTTCCTGGCCATCGCTGGCGAGACGGCCCACGAGTTCATCCGCGACCGAATCGTCGCCGACCTCGGCTGCGGTCCGCGCGGCAGCCTGTGCTGGGCAACCGAGGCGCGGGCACGCATCGGCATTGACGTCCTCGCCGATCTCTACATGCGTTTCGGAATTAGCGCGCACAACATGACCTATGTGTGTTCGCAGGAGACGCACATCCCCCTGCCCAGCAACTACGTGCAGGTGCTATTCACGATGAATGCCCTGGATCACAGCCGCAACTTCCCGGCGCTGTGTGGCGAGGCGCGGCGCATCCTCACCCCGGGCGGGCTGCTGGTCGCTTCCCTCAACCTCGACGAGAAGCCGACCCTCGCCGAGCCGCAGTGCCTGACCGAGAACCTGATCAACAAGCACCTGCTGCAGCACATGGAAGTCCTGTCCTATCGCACTGCGCCGCACGGCCCCGGGGAAGACGCATACCGCTACTTCTTCACCCCACCGCCGGCCGGCTGGCAGGCGACTTCGATCCTGTGGGTCAAGGCCCGCAAGCCGAGGTAATGCACCCCACACCGACCGGAGCCAACCGCGCCCGGGCTGTTGCGGCCAGACGCATCATGGATGGCGTTTGCCCACCGCCATCGGACGCACCAACCGCACTGCAGGCTGAACCTACATCGCCAGCACCGCCCGCGCGCGTTCCACTGTGATTCCCGTCACCGCAACGCGCTTCACCGGCTGTCCGTGCCCGCTCACAATCTCCACCGCCCCCTTCTTCACCCCCAACGTCTTGGCCAACAACTCCGTCACGGCCGCATTCGCCTTGCCCCCCTCGGGCGGTGCCGCCACGGCCAACTTCAGCGCATTCCCCCATACGCCGGCCACTTTGGTCCGTGACGCGCCGGGTACGACCTTGACGGTTAGCTCGATCCCGTCCGCGCGAGGAATGATCTCGACTGCCGCCGGCTGGCCGGACATGCTGGTCTCACCACACCGGGTTGCGCGCTGGCTACGTCACCGCGCGGCCGCGCTCGGCCCGAATTCGTCGCCGCGGAACGTGTTCCCCAGGTAGGTCTCGCGCACGCGCGGGTTATTGATCAACTCGACCGGCGCGCCCGAGCACAGCACCTGACCCTCGTGGATGACGTAGCTACGGTCCGTAACCTTCAGCGTTTCGTGCACGTTATGGTCCGTAAGCAAAATCGCGATGTCTTTCTCACGCAGCCGCAGAATCTCGTCCCGCAAGCCTTCGACGGCGATGGGGTCGACCCCGCTGAACGGCTCATCGAGCAGAATCAGCTTCGGGTTCGTGATCAGCGCCCTGGCAATCTCCAGCTTGCGGCGCTCACCGCCCGACACGCGGCGCGCCAAGTTCCGGCGCACCTTCGCCAATCCGAACTGATCCAGAAGGGATTCGACGGTTCTCCGTCTCTCGTCCCGTGTCAGGCGCATCGTTTCACAGATCGCCATCAGGTTCTGTTCGACCGTCAATCGCTGGAAGACACTGGGCTCCTGCGAGAGATACCCGATGCCCCGGTGCGCGCGTTTGTACATGGGCAGGTCAGTGATGTCCTCGCCGTTGAAGCGAACCACGCCGCCCTCGGGCGTGATCATCCCCACAGTCATGCGAAAGCTCGTGGTCTTGCCGGCCCCGTTCGGACCCAGCAGCCCAACAATCTCGCGCGTGTCTACGCTGTAACTCACGCGATTCACGACGGTTCGCCCACCGTAGGACTTCACCAGGTTCTCGACCTCAAGGAGCATGTCAGTCGCCTCGCGGGAGCTGGCTTACATTGTGGACAACGTGTGCAAATGTGCGCAAGTCAAGGCAGCGGGTAAGGATGGGACCTGAGCGGCATGGCCGATAACGACTCGACCCGCGAGAACACGATCCCGGTGGTCAAGGGAACGCGCACGGCTTTTATACACAAAGACTTGCGACGTTTTTTGCCCCCCCGACAGCACGCAGATATTGCAGGTCCGGATAAACCGTGACTGAATATGCGTGTTTTTTCCAGATTCGCTCACTTCGGCTCACTCACGATGTTGACAACTCTGTTTGCCTGATCAAACAGCCGTTCAGTGCACAAACCGAACCCGGCCCAAATCAGGCACCAGCCAGCGACCGGTCGTGTCGCACGGGAGCAGGCCCGGAAGATACACGAAAGCTGCCTGCCCCACAATCTGCTCCGCCAGAACCGTGCCGGGACGATAGTCCATGGGCAGATGGTGCCCGACCTCTGTCCACTCGCGGCTATCGTGGCTGTCGGGGCTGTTGTCACCCAGCACGAAGTACTCCTTGCTCCGCAAGGTGAACGGATGCGCTTCATACGCGCGCTGCGTGTACGGACTATGTGTGTAGTGCACATCGCGATCGATGCGCAGGCCGCGCAGCGCGAACTGCAGACCCGCGGCCGTCACGTGGATTCCCACCGGGTACAGGCGGCGCTGCCCGCGCAGCACCTCCAACTGCGGCGCGTAGTCCTCATCCCGCGTCGCCACCACCTCGGCTCCGTTCACCCGCAGGGTCACGCGCCAATCCACGTGCGCAAATTCCAACACGACGGGCCGGTCCGCCGCCAACTCTGCGACACGCCCAGTACCGACGACGCGCTCGCCACCGATCGCAGCGGGCGGGCTCATGAGCAGCCGGACCTGGCCGCTCCGGTGCACCTCGGCCGCGAACCGGTAGCCGGAGCGCACGATCTCCCAGCGGACCCAGCCGCTCCCGCCGCTGGGCGTCAGCTCGGCCACCACGCGTACGTCCCCGACAAACACGCCGGACGCCGCCCGGTTGTACGCGTAAAAGTCCATCAGGTATTCACGATTGGTGTCCGCGTTGAAACCGATGGTCCGCGGCACATCGTCCATGCCGGTGTAGCGAATCTCGCGGGAGTCCAGCCCCGACCAGCCCGCCACCGTGTCACCCTGCGGGTCCTGCAAGCGCCAGCGCAGCGCGCGCCCCGCGTCCGCCAGCGGATTGGCCACATGACGCTGGTCGAACACAACGTACCACAGCGCGGCCTGCGCGTAGGGCGGCTTGCGCGCGATGCGCCCGTCGATGAACACATCCCCGTCGACGATCTCCACCGTCTCGCCCGGCAGTCCCACCAGCCGCTTGATATAGTGCTGGTCAGGATTGGCCGGATCGCGAAACACGATCACGTCCCAGCGCTGCGGCGCGATCCCCAGGGCGTAGGGCCACTTGTGCACCAGCACGCGGTCGCCGGCCTTCGCCAGCACCGGACCCGCGGCCGTTTGAAGCCGGTGGTGGCAGTTCGGGCAGCTCGTCTCGTCGGGCCAGGCCGGCCCGCCCGCTGCCCCGGCGCCGCGCGCGGGGGCGAAGTCGTACTGCCAGCCGCATGCCGGGCACGTCTGGGTGGCGTGCGCTCCCAGCAGGGCCTCCGCCATCGAGCCGGTCGGGATGATGAACGGCTCGATCAGGAACGCCCGCATGATGAACGCGAGAATCAACCCCGTCAGGACCGTCTGCAGGATTTCCACGACCCGATCAGCACCGCGCGTCCGCAGCACGATCGTGTGCACCGGCAGCGGCGGCACCGCACGCGCCGGCTGAGTCGGGTCCTCGCCGCCTCGGTTTGGGGGCAAAACGGCACTCACCGCAGCAATTCTGCGGCGTGCCTCGCCACACGGCAATACCTCCGCGGCGGACCAGGTGGGATTCCCCGCCGCGCGGCCGAGTACCGGCGCCGCTTCGCGCGACCGACGCCCCTAGCGAATCCAGCGGGCGCGTCCCAGATCCGGCAGCAGGTTCGGCCCCTTCGGCGTCAGCGGCAGGAAGCCGGGCCAGTACACGAAAAACGCCCGCCCGATGAGTTGATCGGCCGGCACCGTTCCGGCGCGAAATGGCGCGCGTCCCGCCATCCGTTCGGTGCCCGTCGCCAGGTGCGGCCCGACCGGATCGGTGCGCGGCCCGGAGAACGCGAAGCGCGCGTCCAGGCTGTTGGGGCTGTTGTCGCCCAGCACGAAGTAGTCGTGCGGCCCCAGTTGAATCGGATTCCCCTGCACGGCATAGCCCGGCCCGGCGGGCGTGTGGGCATCGCTCGTGTAGTACACGTCGCGCTCAATCAAGAGATGCCGCAACGTCAAGCGGACATGGGCCGCCTGCAACTCGAGCGTCGGTGGCACGCGCGTCCGCGCAGCGTGCGCCGCCTGTGTCGGCGTCATTTCGTACTGGTCCGGCACCGTGTGCAGCACGGGTTCGCCGTTCACTTCGACCACCACCGCCCCATCCACGTGGGCCAGGGCCAGCTGCAGCGGACCACGCCCCGTCGCCAGCACGTGGGTGCGATCCTGCCCCCAGACCTCGCGGGCCGGCTGCCCGGCCGACGCGTGCTGCAGGGTCAGGCCCGTGGCATCCCAGCGCGCAAAGAAGTGGTGCTCGCCTTTCGTGGTCGACAACTCCACAAAGCCGCCGTCCTGCAGATCCGTGGCCGTGATCTCGGCCGACAGCCGCACATCCGTCACGGTGTTGTAGGCGATCTCCGGCAGCGGTTCGTTGTAGGCGTACACGTCGTGGACGACGCCTGGTTCGGTCGTGGGGCGCGGATCGGTCACGAAGCGAATCGCCTGCGCCTCGCCGCCGTCGAACCGCACGACCCGCGTGTCAAGATCCTTCCAGCCGCTCGGCCCCAGGGCCACCCAGCGCGGGTGATACTGTGCGCGCCCCGCCGCCTGCCGCGGGATGCAGTCATGGGCGTAGTACTTGAACCACAGCGTCCGCTGCGCGCCGGCTGACTTCGTGGCGACGTGATCATTGACGAACACGTCACCGTCAATCAACTCGATCTTCTCCCCAGGCAGTCCGATCAGCCGCTTGATGTAATTCGTCTGCCCGTCCGTGGGCACCTTGAAGACGACGACGTCCCACCGTTGCGGGCCTAGCTCGTCCCACTTCGCGAACGGCGGATCGTAAGGCCAGCCGTGTACGAAGATCCGGTCTCCCGCCGACGGGCGCAACGGCGCGCTGAGCAGGCTGTCCGGCTGGGCGCGGCGCCCCAGCAGCTCCCGTTGCCCGTAGTACTCACGCCAGCGGCAGTTCGGACACTGAACCACCGGCTGGTACTGAACCGGCGGCCGATCCGGCGCCTGCGGCATGACCTGCCAGCCCACCGGGTATTCCGTCCCGCAGTTGGGGCAGCGGTGAATCGCATGCTCGCCGTACAGCCCCTCCGCCATCGAGCCCGTCGGGATGATGAACAGCGGCAGGAAGAAACTCTTCAGAATAAGCAGGTAGATGAAGAACCCAATGAACGACGCGGCCTGCTCCGGCCAAGGCTCCTTGGCCGGCGGGTTACCGGGAAGCGAGGTCGGGTTCTGCGGCCGTGCACTCACTCGTCGTTCCTGCTGCGGTGCCAAAAGACACTCGCGGCGTAGGGTACAAGCCCCGCCGGGGTGGGTCAAACTCGGCACCTCCTGGTACGCTATCGTCCATGCCGCCGTTCCCCCTGCAATTCGCCTCGTCGCTCGACCCGCGTCCGGCCGCTCAGGCCACCCAGGCCCCGATCCGGGGCGCAGTGAACATCCCGCTGGAGGAGCTGCCGAACCGCACGCATGAACTGCCACCACCGGACGAGATCATCCCGGTCGCCGGCCCGGCCGATCTCCTGGCGCAGACGATCGCCGTCCTGCAGCGTCTCGGCCGCCGCGGCGCGCCGTTGCCCAGCTTCGAATTCGCCGCACCGGGTGAGTTATTGCCCCCCTACCGCCTCTGGCGCCCCAGTGCTTTCCTCGCGGAGGTCGTCGCCTGCCTGCCGGCCGGGCGCGCCCTCGACCTCGGCTGCGGCACGGGACGCGACGCGGTCTACCTGGCCGCCCTGGGCTGGCACGTGACCGGCGTCGACGTCTTGCCCGACGCACTCGAGCGAGCCCGCGCCCTGGCCACCCGCCATGTCGGTGAGCTCGCGCCACTGGACTGGCAGGTCGCTGACCTGGAGCACCATCCGCCTTCGTTCACTTCACAGTTCGACCTGGTCGTCATGCTCCGCTATCTGCACCGACCGCTCCTGGCCACCTGTGCCTCGTGGCTCCACTCAACTGCAGCCGGCGGCGGCAGTCTCGTGGTGGAGTGCTTCACGACGATACATCGGGCGCGGCACGGCAAACCCGCGCGCCCGCATGACGTTCTGGCCCCTGGAGAACTGCGCGACCTCTTGCACGGTTACGAACTGCGGCATTACTCGGAAGACTGGCGCGGCCCCCTCCACACCGCTCGCGCGTGGGCAGTCACACCCCCGCAACCGCCTGCTGCTGCGATGGCCGGCCACGGTCAAACAGGAGCGTCGGCAGGCTCATGAGCACGCCCCGCGGGTTGTACAGGCTCTCAATCTCACCGCGACAGTTGTACCAGCACTTGCGGCAGGTCCGTGGGAAGGTGTCGTTGCGCAGCCGCTGCACGATCTCCTGCGCCGAGTGCGCGTACAGATTCGCGACGGGTCGCCCGCGCTCCTCGACGCACACCGCGATGTCGCCCGTGGAGTCGATGCTGAAGAAACCCCGCCCCGCGCGGCACCCCGGCACGCCCCCGTTGAGCGCCTCGTCGAACCGCGACAGGAAATACGGGTTGCTCAGGAAATTGCGGTACTTGCGGCGCAGCATCAGCAGATGCTGCGAGACCGTCCCGTCGTTGGCGTGCAGAAAGCGCGGCGCGCCCGTCTTGCGGATGCCGTAGGGCTGCACCATGAAGTACGCATCCCGCTCGGCGGCCATCCGGATCATCGGCTCGATGTGCTCGAGATTGTCGTCCATCAGCACGCACATCCAGTTGACCCGCTGCCACTTGTGCTGCCGTGCGGCACTGAAGTGCTCCAGCGCCCGCAGCGCTCGCTCGAAGGCACCCGGCATACCGCGCCGTCGGTCGTGATGGTCGGCGTCCGCGTAATCGATGCTCACCGACGCCCCCCACAAACCTGCTCCGAACAGGTCGCGCGCCAATTCCGCCGTCGAGAACCATCCGTTGGTCGTGATGAAGGGAAAGTGCCACGTCGCGACCGCGTCCACGACGTCAACAATGTCCGGACGGATAAGCGGCTCCCCGCCGGCCAGACTGATGAGCAATGTCCCCAACTCGGCCAGCTTGCGCGAGCCGTCGCGGAACGCCGCGACGGACAGCTCGGGTCGGTCGCCCATCGGATCGACCCAGTAACGACAGAACGCGCACCGGAAGTTGCAGCGGTAGTTCACCTGCCAGGCACACCACACGGGGCTGCGTGTCGCCCACGCCCGCGCCAGGTGCAGCTTCTTTTGCGTCTCCGACCGCGCCAAGCCGCCTCCTTCCGTTCCCTTCCTCGTCACGACCGCGCTGCCAACCGGAACGCCCCAGCCTCTCCCATGGCGCGCCAGCCGTATCCCTGTTCAGACCGCGCCTCGCGGCCGAAGGTTGTAGGATACTAGCCCACCCACTGCCCGATTTGAACGCCCAGCCGCTTTTCTTCGGACCCGAATTCGCTCAACTCGCACGCCCCAGCCGGACGATGAAAAAAGGGTACGCAAGCCCCTCCTTACTCTCTCACAGGCCGGAACCCCAGGTCCCCTGGATTCCGGCCCTTTATTGCGCGCTTTGCCCCGACACGCCCCCCGCCGTCGAGGTCACCTACAGAATCTCCACTCCCAGAGCCGCCGCCAGCGGCCGCAGCGAAGTACACACTTGGCTGAAGGTCGCAAAATCCAGCGACTGCTTGCCGTCCGACAGAGCGGCCCCCGGGTCAGGATGCACTTCCACCAGCAGCCCGTCTGCTCCAGCCGCCAGCGCCGCCCGGCACATGGCCGGCACATATTCCGCCCGCCCCGTGCCGTGGCTGGGGTCGATCAGCACCGGCAGGTGGGAGAGATGCTTCACAACCGGGATAATGGACAGGTCTAGCGTGTTGCGCGTGTGGTCGGCAAAGGTCCGCACACCGCGTTCGCACAGCGCCACCTGACGGTTGCCCCCGCTTAGCAGGTACTCGGCTGCCAGCAGCCACTCCTCGACTGTCGCGGCCATGCCCCGCTTGAGCAGGATGGGCTTGCTCGCCTTCGCCAGCCGTCGCAACAGCGGATAATTCTGCATGTTGCGCGTCCCGACCTGCAGGAGATCCGCAACTTCCTCGACATGGCCCGCGTTCTCGACGTCGAGCACCTCCGTGACAACCCCGATGCCCGTGGTCTGCTTGACCTTGGCCAGGATACGCAGGCCTTCACGCCCCAAACCCTGAAACGCGTACGGACTGGTTCTCGGCTTGTAAGCCCCTGCCCGCATTAGCTTTACGCCGATACCCAAGAGAAATTCGGCCGCGCGCATGGTCACGGCCTCGTTTTCCACAGAACACGGCCCACCGATCACGGTGAAGCCGTCACCGATCCGTGTCGCCCCCACCGCGAACACGGTCGGCTCTGGCTGGGTCTCCCGCGACACCAGCTTGTACCCCGCCGTCACGCGCACCACGTCCTCAACGCCTGGCATCATGAGCAGAACGTCGCGACCCTCCGGACCGCGATTGCCCGTGATGCCAATCGCGGTCCGCGTACCGCCGGGAATGACATGGGGGGCGTAGCCGAGTTGGCGGATTTTCACGGCCACCGCGTCGATTTGTTCCGCCGTTGCCGCAACGCTCATGACGACAAGCATGGGACTCTCCAGAGGCCGATCATGCGGCGGATGCCGCCGCGGGCCGATGCCAGCGTACACGTGATCGGGAGCCGTTCAAGCGAAAGGCCCGCAGTGGATGCGGCGTGGCGCCATGTGCATCCTACCCGAAGGTCGGGATTCCGCGCAGGGGGCGCGGAGGAACGCGGCACCGGAATCGGTTACGGACGGCTTTCCAGCCGATGCGAACGGCTCGCGCGGACGCGACGTACTCCACAATGAGGCGGAAGGGGCTCCCCGGCCGCCCGCGCCCGCGGAAAAGCTAAACGCTTATCCACTATGCCGTTTGGAGTTCTGCAACAGCGTCCGATCATGTATAATGCCGCGCTCGGGGTGTGCGCAGCGGTTCGGAAGGAGCGGTGCGTGATGATACGTCTGGCGCGATTCGCCGCTGCTGGCGTGCTGGCTGTGATTTGCCCACTGGCCGCCGGTCAGGTCGGCGGGACCGTTCACTCGTTTGAGGACCTGATCAGTCGCCCTTCGACGAGCGGCGCGTCCAATTTGATCGGTGGCCGCTACACGCGCGCCGGCGAGGTAGACCTCCTGCGCGCCCCCAAGCGCGACGTCGGACTCTTGCAGCAGGACCGCATGTCCTACTTCCGGGCAACGAGTCGGAGCCCACGCGGCCGAGTCGTGCCGTCCTCGCAACTGGGCGTTTTCGAGACGCTGGCGCCGCCGCGCGGGAACCCGCTGTCGCTGATGCTGACCCGGCGCGAATCGGTGGCAGAAATCACGGGTCTCTCGGGCGCGATGGATTTTCGCCTGCCGTTGCCGGGGCGCAACGAGGGCGAACTGCCGGCCATCAGCGCCAGCGCGTACACGCCACGCCCGCAAACCACGCAGTTCCAGGCCTACTTCGGACTGCGTTCGACAACTCCGCCCACCAGCACGGCCACGCTGACCAGCTACTACGGCGCGCTGAATGAATCGACCGACGCACGTGTGCGGCGGATCGCCGCCGAGGGTGTCGCGCTGTTCCGCCGGGGAACGGTCGAGCGACCCGACCCCGCCACCCGTCGCTATCCAACCTGCACGGACTGCGCCGATCTGCTCGATCAGGCGGTTCGCAAACTCCGCCAGGCCCGCGACCTGGACAGCACGGCCGATCTACCTTCAATCCTCCTGCTGCATGCGGCCCTCGAACAGGACCGGCCGAGTCTGGCGATTGTCTACCTGACGGACGCGTTCCGGCGGAACCCCGAGGTATTTCGCAATGTGCCCGAGGCCCTCGACACCTGCTTCGGTGACTCCGAAGGCGGGCAGAAGCGTTCCGAGTGGCTCGTGGCGCAGATGCGCCGCTACACGCACCACGGCGACATGAACCCGAAATCGGTGGAAGCACAGTTACTGCAAGCCTACTGCGCCTGGCGCCTAGGCGACCTGCCGCGCGTGCGGAGCACGGCGCTAACAGCCCTCACGCTGCTGCGGGACACGCAGGCGTCCGACATCACGACGGCGGTCGAGACCAACATGGCGATCGCGCTACAGGGGCTGTAGCCCGGCCCCCGCCGGATCCGCGGCGACGATCGCACGCATTCGATCACGTGCGAGAGGAGTGAGCAGTCCGCATGCCTGATAGTGAGCCAACCTCCGGGGCCACCTGGCGCGAGTGGCTCTACCGCCACCGCGTGGGACTCGGTGCCGCGCTGCACGTACCGCTGTTCGCCCTGGCCTGGCTGCTGGCCTTCGGACTGGCCTACAACTTTCAGGGTTCGGCGCTGCTGGGGGCGCCCATCCTCTGGATCAAGTCCCTGTTCGTCACCGTTCCACCGCCCGCCGCGGGCCGGCTCGACTGGTTCACGGAGTTCTGCCTGCCCCTGTTGCTGCCCGTCGTAGCCATCAAGCTGACCGTCTTTGTGTTGATGGGGCTGCACCGCTGCTCCTGGCAGTACGTTAGCCTGCGCGACGTGTTCGGCGTGACGCGCGGGGCCTGGGTCGCTTTTCTCGCAGCCTTCGTGCTGTATTACCTGCTCCAGAACGCCCACTGGTTCGGGCTCGATATTCGCGTTTTTGACGACAAGTTCCCCGACTCCGTCTTCGTCCTCGACTTCGCCGGCACGATCGCCCTCGTGTGCGGTGCCCGCCTGGCCGTGCGTCTGTATCACGAGGAGGTCCGCCCCAGCGCCGAGGGCGTGACGCCGAAGCTGCTGATCATCGGCGCCGGCAACGCCGGCGAGAACGCCGTTCGCGAGATCATGCGGATGCCGGTGCAGCGCTACCGCGTCGTGGGTTTCCTCGATGACGACCCGACCAAGCTGCGCACCCAGATTCACGGCTTCGAGGTGCTCGGGCCGATTCGCGATGTGAAGGCCATCTGCACGGAGTACGCGGTCGACGAAATCCTGATCGCGATTCCGTCCGCCAAGCGCCAGCGCCTGCGCAACGTCGTCGAGCTCTGCCAGGGCACCAATCTCCGCTTCAAGACTCTCCCCGCCCTGGCCGACCTGATCGAGGGCCGCGCCTCCGTCAAGGAAATCCGCGACGTCGACATCCATGACCTCCTCGGCCGCGCCCCCGTCCAGCTCGACAGTGAGGAAATCGGCAAGTTCCTGCGCAACCGCGTCGTCATGGTCACCGGCGCCGGCGGCTCGATCGGTGCGGAAATGTGCCGCCAGATCGCCCGTTTCGAACCGCGCCGCTTGATCCTGGTCGAGCAGGCGGAGCCCAGCCTGTTCATCATCGACCGCGAACTGAAGGCCCAGTTCCCGAAAATCGACGTCGTGCCGTATGTCGCCGACATCGCCGACGCGCGCCGCATGGCGTGCATCTTCCAGACCGACCACCCCAGCGCCGTCTTCCACGCCGCGGCCCACAAGCACGTGCCCATGATGGAGCTGAACCCCGGCGAAGCGGTCAAGAACAATGTCCGCGGGACGCGCATCGTCGCCGACGCCGCTTCACAGGCCGGCGTCGAGAAGTTCGTCATGATCTCGACCGACAAGGCCGTCAACCCGACAAGCGTCATGGGCTGCTCGAAGCGCGTCGCCGAAATGTACATTCAGGGCCTCAGCGCCCGTAGCAAGACGCAGTTCGTCACCGTCCGCTTCGGCAATGTGCTCGGCAGCAGCGGCAGCGTCATCCCGATCTTCAAGGAGCAGATCGCCCGCGGCGGCCCCGTGACGGTGACGCATCCGGAGATGGTCCGCTACTTCATGACCATCCCCGAGGCTTCGCAGCTCGTCCTGCAGGCCGCATCGATGGGCAAGGGCGGCGAAATCTTCGTGCTGGACATGGGCGAGCCGGTCAAGATCGTCGACCTCGCCCGCGAGATGATCACGCTCTCCGGATTCCGCCCCGATGCCGATATCAAGATCGAGTTCTGCGGCGTGCGCCCCGGCGAGAAGCTTTACGAGGAACTCGCGATCGACGGCGAGGGCGTCTCGCGCACGGCCCACCCCAAGGTCGGCATCTGGCGCAACATCGCCAGCGACTGGGAAACCCTTCTGACGCAGATCGACCGCCTCGTCGCCGACGCCGACGGGCTGAACCGCGAAACCGCGCGCGCCCGCCTGAAGGAGATCGTGCCCGAATTCTACTTGGAACCCCCGGACCTCACCGCGGCGCCCCCCGCCGGGAACGGCCACTTCGCCGCGACCGCCGCCCGCGTCGCGCCCCATTGAGCTATACCGATCGCGGACCTCCGCCGCACGCCGCCGCCCCGTCGTTTTCTGTGTATCCCCGCGGTCGGTGGACGGCCCCCATTCGCCCCCGGCTCGCGCCGCTTTATACTACGGCCCCATGCACAAACGCGTAATCGTGCTCGGTTCAACGGGCTCCATCGGCTGCTCCGCCCTGGATGTCGCCGCCGCCCTGCCCGACGAAATCACGGTCGTCGGCCTGGCCGCCCACCGCCAGTGGTCGCAGCTCGCCGAGCAGGCCGTGCGCTTCCGTGTCCCCGCCATCGCCATCGCCGACGACGCCTGTGTCGCCGACTTGCGGCGGGCCTGCCCCCCGGGCACGCGGGTGCTGACAGGTGCGGCCGGACTCGTTGAGCTGGTCGAGCAGACGGACGCGAATTTCGTGCTGGCCGCCATCGTGGGCGCCGCCGGCCTGCCGGCCACCCTCGCGGCTGTGGCGCGCGGGATCGACGTCGGTCTGGCGAACAAGGAATCGCTGGTCGTCGCCGGCGCGCTGCTCATGCCGCTGGCCGCCGAGCGGGGCGGCGCGCTCATCCCGGTGGACAGTGAGCATTCAGCCGTCTTCCAGGCCCTGCAGGCCGGGCGGCGCGAGGACGTGCGGCGCATCCACCTGACGGCGTCCGGCGGCCCGTTCCGCGCCTGGACGAAGGAGCGCATGGACCAGGCCACGCTCGCCGACGCCTTGCAGCACCCGACCTGGTCGATGGGCCCCAAGATCACCATCGACAGCGCCACGATGATGAACAAGGCCCTGGAAATCATCGAGGCCCACTGGCTGTTCGGACTCCCCGCCGACCAGATCGATGTCCTGATCCACCCGGAATCGATCGTGCACTCGATGGTCGAGTTCCGCGACGGCTCGCTGATCGCGCAGCTCGGCACACCGGACATGAAGACGCCGATTCAGTATGCGCTGACGTACCCGCGGCGCGTCCCTGGGATCGCCGAGACGCTCGACTGGAGCCGGGCCCGCGCCCTGCACTTCGAGCCCCCCGACTTTACGCGCTTCGGCGCGCTACGATTAGGCTATGCGGCCGCCCGGCAGGGCGGTAACGCTGGCGCCGTGCTGAATGCGGCCAACGAGGCCGCCGTCGAGCATTTTCGCGCCGGCCGGATTCCGTGCGGGCGGATTGTGACCGTGACCGAGCAGGTCTGCGCGCGGCGCACGCACCGCGCGGCGCCGACCCTGGCGGACCTGCTGGCCGACGACGCGTGGGCGCGCGCAGAGGTTAACCGATGCTTGCAGAGTTGAGTGGACTGACTGGAATCCTGGCCCAAAGCGCGCTACCCGACTGGCTGAAGACCGGCTGGCTGATCGTGCAGATCGTCGTGGGCTTTTCCATCATCATCTTCGTCCACGAACTCGGCCACTTCCTGGCCGCCAAGTGGATGGGCGTGCGCGTGGACCGCTTCGCCATCGGTTTCTTCTACCGCCTCGTCGGCTATCGCCGCGGCGAGGGCGTGACGTTCGGCCCCCGCCCGACGTACTCGCCAGAGGAACTGGCCGCCAAGGGCTACGGCGAAACCGATTACTGCTTCAACGCCCTCCCCTTCGGCGGCTACGTGAAGATGCTCGGGCAGGACGACATCATCATCAACGAGGAGACCGGGGAGGTGAAGACCGGCGATGACCCGCGCTCCTTCCCCAATAAGTCCGTCGGTCGCCGCATGGTCGTCGTCTCCGCGGGCGTGCTCTTCAACGCACTGTTCGCAATTCTGCTCTTCGCGCTGATCTTCCTGGGCTTCGGGCGGCAGATGCAGACGGCCCGCATCGGCGCCGTCTCCCCCGACAGCCCGGCGGCCACGGCCGGCCTGCTGCCTGGAGATCGCGTGGTCGCGATCGACGACAGCAGTGTCCAGTCCTTCGACGACCTCGTCATGAATTGGGTCCTGGGCGGCGAGCAGCAGCAGTTCCGGGTGGAGCGCGCCGGCCAACCCCTGACCCTCACGCTGCAGAATGGCCGCAAGAACGGCGAGCGCGAACCCCTGGGCATCCAGCCCATGTTCCGCGCCGAGATCGCCGACCGCGCCAGCACGCCCGGCGGTCCCCAGCCCGGCGATCGCATCGTCGCGGTCGACGGCGCCCCCATGAAGAACGTCCTGCAGATTCTGGGCGCCTTCGAGAACTCGCACGGCCGCCCCGTGACGCTGACCGTGGAGCGCCCCGATCCCAACGGCCACGGCTCCGTGCAGACCCTCGACTATGCGCAGCAACCGCTGCTAACGCTGGAACCGGCCGGACCGGCCCAAACGGACGCCGCGCGTCTGGATGAGGCCGACCTGCTGGGCCTGCGACAGCGTCGCATCGTGGAGAAGGCGCTCCCCAACTCCCCTGGCCTCGCGGCCGGCTTCGAACCCGAAGACGTCATCGTGCAGTGGGGCACCGTCGCCAATCCGCTGTACGGCGACATCCTCGCTTCCGTGAGAGCCAGTGCGGACCAGGCCATCGCAGTCGTCGTCGAGCGCGCCGGCCAGCGCCAGCCGCTGCAAGTCACCCCCCGCCGCCCGTTCCAGCTTTTCGGCACCAGCGATCCGAAGGTGGGCATCGCCTTCGCGGCCGAGTCGCAACGGATCGTCGTCGCGGATGTGGCCGAGGATTCGCCCGCCGCGACGCTGCAGATGCCGCGCGGGGCGGAGATCCTCACCGTCGACACCCAGCCCGTGCATACGTGGCCCGGACTCGCCGAGGCGCTGCGCGCCGCCGCGGGCCGGACGGTCACGCTCCGCTATCGCTCCGGAACCGAGGAATACACCGCGCGGATGGCGGTCCCCAGCAGCATCGTCAACGAGCTCAACCTGCCTCCCACGGCGCGCCTGATTCGGATCGCGGGCGAGGAGCGCGCCACCGTCCCGGGTGGACCGTCCGTCAGCCTGCCCTCACCCCTGGCCGCCCGTTTGCTCTTCGAGCAGCACATCGGCCAGCGCGTGACCGTCGAGTATTCCACGGACCTGGCATCCCCGGAGAAGCAGACGACCACGTTCGCGGTACGCAGCGACAACACCGACCCCTGGCAGATGCGCGTCCGCTACGCCTATACCCTGGACTTGGCCCCCGAAGTGGACCGGGTCTCCGCCGAGGGCAATCCGCTCACGGCCCTGGCCATGGGTCTCACGCAGACGCGGATCGAGCTGTGGAAGGTCTACCGCACCGCGGAACGGATGTTGACACGCAATGTGGGCGTCCAGCACGTCGCCGGCCCCATCGGCATTCTCCGCTTCGCCTACCGTCAGGCCGAAGCCGGCCTCGGCGAGCTGCTCTTCATCCTCGGCTTCATCTCCATCAACCTCGCCGTCATCAATTTCCTGCCCCTGCCCGTCGTCGACGGCGGCATGATGGTCTTTCTGCTGCTCGAAAAAATCCGCGGCAAGCCGCTCAGCATCAAGGTGCAGGTCGCCACCACCCTGGCCGGCCTGGCCCTAATCGTGATTTGCTTCCTCTTCGTGACCTTCCAGGACATCAGCAAGTGGCTGGGGGGGAGCCTGTAGCCCCGGATGCGCCGCCGGCCGTCGGGCCGGCGCGATTCCCGCCCCGATAAGCCGCGCGTCGCCCACTGCCGCCATCGGAGCGCGCCACCCTCATTCGACCCCACCACCCGAGAGCGCGCCCGAGGAACTTCGCCGCGCCTCCGAAACCAGGCCACATCATCCGGGACATTCCGGTACAATCTTCGCCTGAGCCAGGGCGTGTACCCGCGAAAGCGGTCGTCTCGAGACATCAACTGAAGGCCTCAGAATGGGATCTGCTCCGCAGTACCGCCACGCGCTCTGCCTGTATCCCTATCCCACAGATCAGGAACCCGGCATCAACCTGTGGCCGCCAACCGGCCTCGAGTACATCGCCACCGCCCTGCAGGGGCACGTGCCACGCATCAGCCTGATCGACCTGAGGCACGAGCGCAACTTCCATGCCCCCGCGAAGCTGGCGGCCTTCATCACCGCCGGCGTCGACCTGGTCTGCATCAGCGTGTACTGGAAAGCCCGCTTCGATCAGGTGTGCGACTACATCCGGCAACTGCCGGCCGATCGGCCGATCATCGTCGGCGGCCGCGAGGCAACCGATCGGGTCGAAGAGCTGTTGACCCGCTGCCCGAGTATCACCGCCGTCGTGCGCGGCGAAGGCGAGCAGACGATCCAGGAGCTCGCCGCCGGCCGGCCCTACGACCAGATCCTCGGCCTGTCCTACCGCCGCGCCGGTGCCCTCGTCCACAATGCCAATCGCCCGCTCCAGGACATCGCCGAGATCGCGCCGCCGGACCGCACGCTGCGCCGCAGCCGGTACTATCCCAGCCTGCGCGGCGTCCGCCTGCTGCCCATGGAATTCGACACGATCATGTCGTCGCGCGGCTGCCCCTACAAATGCACCTTCTGCACCTTCAGCGTGAACCCGCTCGGACAGAAACGCGAGTACGTGGCCCGGTCGGCGGAGTCGGTCGTCGATGAGATCGCCGCCAGTCCCGCCCAGACCATCCTGTTCGCCGACGACAACTTCTTCGTGCAGCCCGAGCGCGTGGAACGCATCTGTGATCTGCTGCTCGAACGCGGCATCCAGAAGCGTTACTCGGCCAATGCGCGCATCGAGGTCGCCCGCTTCCCACGCATGCTCGACAAGGCCTATCGGGCGGGCTTTCGCCTGCTCCTGTTCGGGCTGGAGTCCGCCAGCGATCGAACCCTCGCGCGACTGCACAAAGGCTTCACCGTCGCGCAAATGCGCGCCGCCTTCGACACGCTCCGGGACTTCCCCTTCTTCTATCACGGCTACTTCATCTATGGCAGCCTCGGCGAAACCGAAGCAGAAATGCTGGACATCGCGGATCTGGCCCGCGACCTCGGCCTGCACACCCTCACTCTGAACCGCCTGCGCGTCGACAAGTACACGCCCCTGCGAAGCGAGATCGAGGGCGCCCCCGGGTACCGCATCAGCCCCAACGGCTACGTCTACTCACCGGGCTTCGACCGCCCGCGTCTGCTGCGCATCCGCGATCGGATCCGCAATCGCTTCCTGTATCGCCCGCGCCAACTCGCTCGCATCGTGCAGACCCTCAACGACACCGAGCTGGTGACCTATCGCCAGATGGCCGGTTTCGCCCTCCGCGCCCCGCTGTTCCTCTACGACTATGCCCTGCACGTCGCTCGCAAATGGACCAAGGCGTCGCGCCACCGGACCAAGCAGCGCCGCGCCCGGGCCGCGGCACGGTTACCGGTGGCAGTGGCCGGCGACACCGGCGCCACCTCGGTGGGGTGACGCGCAGCACTCTCGTCCGCACACCCCCATCGACGACGCGACCAGCCGCGCAGGGCTGCACCAGCACGGCACCGACCGTCCACGCGAAACGAAGCTATCGGGTGGGCCCCCCGACACCAGGTCAACGCTGCCGGTACGTGATCCGGCCACGCTTGAGATCGTAGGGCGAGACTTCCACGGTTACGCGGTCGCCCGGCAGAATGCGGATGAAGTGCTTGCGCATCTTGCCGGAGACGTGCGCCAGGACTTCGTGCTTGCCGGAGCCGGCGATATCCGCTTCGACCAGAAACATCGCGTTGGGCAGCGCCTTCAACACGACCGCGTCGAGAACAATTGCATCTTCCTTGGCCAAAGCAACTCCTGACTGCCTGCGGCCATACACAGCGCACCCGCCGCCACGCCCTGCAGCGCCGCGGCGCCGCGGCGCCCCCCCCACCCCGCCGAAGGCGGCGCAGACCCCGATCGCGGGGGCGCCGCGGACACGTAACGCGCAGATGGCCGCCCGGACGGCCTCCAGGGAGGCGAGGCGGATCTCGCGACACTCCGAGGGAAGGAGGGTCTGGTC
>CAZGAQ010000027.1:0-9833 GCA_964523405.1 uncultured Planctomycetales bacterium | reverse complement strand
GCCCAACGCAACCCCTGCCGGCGGGGGCCAAACCACCGCCCCCCCCCCGCCCCGCCCGCCCGCGCCGCGGCGCCGCGCCGCCCCCGGAACCCGGACGAAGGCGTCGATGCCGCCACCTCAGGCTACACGGAAACGGGGATGCTACCCGTCCGGGTACACCCGGTCAACCGACTCCAGGCGCCCACAGCGCAGCACGGGGCCAGTCGCGCGGCGCGGCGCATCTCGGCCCGCGCGCCGCCGACCGCGGCGCGCCGTCGCACCCTCCGAGCATACCTCCGTGTACCGACGTCCCGCCAAAAGGGTCTCCGCGCACCGGCGCCAAACGCACGCCAACCCGTTCCCCGCAAAGCACTTAGCCGCACAAGCTCTACCCGCCGGTCGAGAACGGCGCGCATACGGGCCGGTCGCCGTCCCGGCGACGCGCCGCACGCAGCGCGGTATGCTGTGAATGGACCACATCGCCCGTACGTCCATGTTCCGGCAAGATCGGACGTGCACGAGCGTTTAGCCTTGACGGTCCGGCGTGTGCGGCGCCATGGCGCCCCATTCTTGGTTAGGAGACCCCTATGAGACGGGCTTGGTGGATCAGCGTACTCATCCTATCCGCGGTCGCCATGACGCAGGCACAAGACAACACCGGGGAAACGCAGCGTCAGGGGCGCCGCGGCGCCGGCCGACCGGCGCGCGGCGGCGGTCCCGGCCAGGCACTCTCCCCCAAGGCCCTGGCCGAGCGGCTGTTTCCCCAACTGAACCTGACGCCGGAGCAGAAGACCCAGTGCGACACCCTGGTCGCCAAGTGCCAGGCGCAATTCGAGCAGAATGCCGGGCAGGAGAATGAGCGCCGCGAGTTGCGCCGCCAGTTCGCCGAGGCGCACCGCGACGGCAACAAGGAGCGCGAGGAAGAGCTGCGCCAGCAGTTGCAGGCCCTGGGCGGCCCTGGGCAGCCCGTGCGCCAATTTCTCAGCGAACTCCAGCCCCTGCTCGACGCCAACCAGCAAGCCAAGCTCGAGGAGTTCCGCCAGACTTTGCGGGATCAGGCACCCGGCACCCAGGCGCCGGGCGGCGGGATGCGTCAGCTCCTCCAGCGCCTGCCTGAGGAACTGAACCTGACCCCGGAACAGCGCACGCAATACGACGCCCTGGTGGCGGAACAGCGTGCCGCCGGCGCCGAGCGCATGCGCGAAATGCAGGCCCTGCGCGAGCAGATGCGCCAGGCGCGCGAGCAGGGTGACACCGCCAAGGCCGCCGAACTCGAACAGCAGATTCGTGGCCAAGCGCCCGGCGGCGAGTTCATGCAGAAGCTGGAACAGCTTTTGACCCCCGAGCAGAAGACCAAGCTCGCCGAGCTGCGCAAGACGATGGGCGGACCGGCCGCGCGCGGCGGCACGCAAGTGACCGACGTGCGCGCGGTCGTCGAAGCTGCCAAACAGCTCAAGCTCAATGACGCCCAGCGGGAGAAGTTGAAGGAGATCATCCGCCAGGCCCAATCCGGCGCAACGAAAGCTCGTACGCCCGAAGCGAAGGCGGAACTGGCCAAGACGACCAAGGATCAGATCACGGCCCTGCTCGACACGACGCAGTCCGGCGACTTTGAGCGTCTGCTCGCCCGGCAGAACCGCGAGCGTCCGGCCCGCGACGGCCGCGGCGCCAGCTCCCAGCCTGCCCCGGACGGCCCGAAGAGCAAGCCTGCGGCGGGTCAAGGGACGGCCGCTCCGCAGACAACACCAGTTCAACCCTAGGGCCCCAGGACGCGGTCGACGAACCGGAACGCGCGTGGACTTGGAGCGGGTGGCACCGCGCGCCGCAGCCCCGTGGCTTGTTTGGCCGGCGCGATGATCCCCGGGCAACCCCGCCGCAGCGGCCGCCCTTGTCATCCTAACAAAAAGCGAATATCATCCGGGTATGCACGCCGCCGGACCAGCCCCGGACCGGGTCGATAATCCCCCCAATCCCTTCGTCGCCGCACGGTGCGAGTGGACCGGCGCCCCCCCGCGCGTGACCGGCACGGTGCACGAGGAGCCCGCCCGCTCCATCCTCACCCACAACGACAGTCCCGACATCCCCTACGCCTGGTCGCTCAACCCGTACCGCGGCTGTCGCCACGCCTGCGCCTATTGCTTCGCGCGCTGCACACACGAATATCTCGGCCTGGGCGCCGGCTCCGACTTCGACGCGCAGCTCATCGTCAAGACCAACGCCCCGCAACTGCTGGAAACGGCCCTGCGCCGACCGAAGTGGAGGCGCGAACCCATCGCCTTCGGCAGTGTCACGGACTGCTACCAGCCGCTCGAAGATCGCTACGAACTGACGCGCCAGTGCCTCGCCGTGTGTGTCGCGCACGCCAATCCCGTCGGCATTGTCACCAAGTCCGACCTCGTCACGCGCGATCTCGACTTGCTGGCGGAGCTCCAGCGCCGCGCCGGCTGCGAGGTCTGGCTCAGTGTCACCATGGCTGACGACACGCTCGCCCGCACACTCGAGCCCGGCGCCCCACCGCCCAGCCGTCGCTTTGCCGCCCTGCAGACGCTGCGCGCCGCGGGCATCCCCGCCGGCGTCCTGCTCGCCCCCATCATCCCCGGACTCACGGATCGGGAGGTCCCCGCCGTACTCACGCGTGCGGCCGCCGCCGGGGCGACGCATGCCAACTATACGCCCGTCCGCCTGCCAGGCACCGTGGCCGACGTCTTCCTCGCCCGGTTGCGTCGCGCCCTGCCCGAGGTAGCCGCCCGCGTGGAGGCCCGCATTCGAGACACGCATGGCGGGCGGCTGAACGATCCGCGCCTCGGCTATCGCATGGAAGGCTACGGCCCCTACTGGGAAAGCGTCGCCCGCCTGTTCGAAACCACGGCCACGCGGCTCGGCCTCAACAGCGGACCAACATGGCAACCGGTGACGCCCCCGACTCCCCCGGCGCCGCGCCAACTGACCCTGTTCTGAGCAGACCCCCCACTCACACGCCCGCCGTGCGAGCCGGACATCAGCAGACGCCGCGCTGGTATGCGACGCAGAATCAGCCCGCGCCGGCCGCGCCGGCCGCCGCGTCCCCGATGCCGCCAAGCTCGGCCATGGCACAGGAGATGCTCGGGCTGATCGTGATCACCCGGTCGACGCGCATGAGTCCGAGAACGTAGCGCACGTCCTGGGACACGCCGGTGAGCACGAGTTTGCCGCCGCGCTCCCGCAGGGTGCGCAGCACCAGCAGCAGCGTGTTGACCGCGGGGGTGATGAAAAACGTCGTGTTCCCGAAATCGATGAGCCAGCGGTTCTCATCGCGTTCCCGGGTGAGTTGGCGCAGCTCGCGCTCAAATCGCGAAACCGTCTCGATGCTGGCCAGTTGGCCCGCCGCGACGGAGAGCACGAGCACACCATCAGACGTCCGTAGCTGTACGGCCTGGTACGGAGTGTGTGACATATGTGAGTTACATCGGCTGTGCAGCCGGGGGGCTTTGGTCCGTCGGGGGGCGTGCCCAGCGCGCGAGCGCCTCGACCGTCGTCGGATAAAAAACAAACAACTTATCCAGCTTTGTGATCCGGAACAGGCGTGCGATATCGGTCCGTAGACCGCAGAGCACGACTTCGCAGCGCGCCTGGTCCGCCCGGCGCCGCAGATTGAGCAGCATGCTCAGCGCGGGCGAGGAGAGAAATTGCACGTTGGTGAAATCGAGCACGATGCCACGCTGCGGCGCGGGCTCAAACAGGGAACTCAGTTCCGCGCCCACAGCCTCGACCGTGTTCGCGTCCAGCATGGACTGGTCGCGGAAACTTACGACGCCCACGCCGTCCACGTCCCGGATACTCACCGGAGCGTCCGCCATCCGCAACTCCGTTCCGCGGCTCCTGAGCCCGACCCACCGCTGGACGCGCACGCCCGCGCGACCATTCGGATTTCCGGGCCGACTTGTCGAGCCGGTGCCCCACGTTTTAGCCGCCGCGGGGCCACAAAGCAAGCGGTTCTGCCACCATCCCACCCGGCGGCCCGCAGCCCCGCATTATCAGCCCCACGCCCTGCGGCCACCTCGTCAGCTTGGGCCCCAAACGCTATAGTGCGCGCCATGAGTGAGGCCGGGCCGGATGCCCCCTGGACCGTCACGCGTTTGCTGAGCTGGACGCAGGAGTACTTCCAGCGCAGCCGCATCGAAGCCCCCCGCCTCTGCGCCGAGATCCTCCTCGCGCACGCCATGGGCTGCCAGCGCATCCAGCTCTACACCGCCTTCGACCAGGTCCCCGCCGAACCCGTCCGCGCCCGGTTCCGCGAGCTCGTCAAGGAAGCCGCGACCGGCCGCCCCATCGCGTATCTCGTCGGCCGCAAGGAGTTCTTCTCGCTCTCCTTCGAAGTCACCGCCGACGTGCTCATCCCGCGTCCCGAGACCGAAATCCTCGTCGAGCGCACCATCGCCCTCGCCCGCAAGGAGCCGGGCACGCTGACGAGTCTCCTCGATCTGGGCACCGGCAGCGGTTGCATCGCCGTCAGCCTCGCGCGGCACCTGCCGGAAGCGCATGTGGCCGCCAGCGATATCTCCGCCGCTGCCCTCGCCGTGGCGCGCCGCAACGCAGAATGCCACGCTGTGGCCGCGCGCATCGACTTCCGCACCGGCGACCTCTTCGAGCCCTGGACGGACGCCACGGGAGCACCGACGCAGTTCGACGCGATCCTCAGCAACCCGCCCTACGTCGCCACGCAGGGCGCCCCGGTCGACCCCCACGTCCGCCATTTTGAACCGGCGGCCGCCCTGTTCGCCGGGCCGGACGGACTCGACGTCATCCGCCGCATCCTGGCGGTCGCCCCCGCCTACCTGCGGCCGGGCGGCCATCTGTTGATCGAACTCGCTTTCGACCACGCCCCGCGCGTGCGCGCCGCCCTGGACGCCACACCCTGGGCCAACGTCACGACGTATCGCGATCACGCCGGCCACGAGCGCGTGCTGCACCTGTGCCGCGCCGCGGCCGCCTGCGCGCAGAGCGCCTGAAGGAGGACACCGTGGGACTGCCGTTTTTCGAAATCACCGGTGGCGCGCGGCTCCGCGGCAAGGTCCGCGTGGACGGCGCCAAGAACGCTGCCCTGCCGATCATGGCCGCGTCGATTCTGTGCGAAGGGGAGATCATCCTCCACGACATCCCCAACGTCAGTGACGTGGGGTTCCTCGCCGAACTGCTCATCAAGCTGGGCGTGGACGTGGAACGCCGCAGCGACGGTTCCATGCGTCTCATTGCCCGCGACGAAATGAACTGCAAGGCCGAGTACGACATCGTCCGCAAGATGCGCGCGTCGATCTGCGTGCTCGGGCCCCTGCTCGCCAAGCGCCACACCGCCCAGGTCTCCATGCCCGGCGGCTGCGCCATCGGCGACCGCCCCGTCGACATCCACCTCCGCGCCATGCAAAACCTCGGCGCCGAGATCGACCTCGTCAGCGGCGACATTATCGCCAAGGCCAAGCGCCTCCGCGGCCGCGAGATGTTCCTCGGCGGCCCCTTCGGCTCCACGGTTCTCGGCACGGGCAACGCCATGATGGCCGCAACGCTGGCCGAGGGCACCACCGTTATCGAGATGGCCGCGTGCGAGCCTGAGGTCGTCGATCTCGCCAACTTTCTCAACAAGTGCGGCGCCTCGATCACCGGTCAGGGCACACCGCGCATCGTGGTCGAAGGTGTCAAGGAGCTCCACGGCTGCGAGTACGCCATCATCCCCGACCGCATCGAGGCCGGCACGCTGATGGTCGCCGCCGCCATCACCAACGGCGAGGTGACGCTCGAGAACGCGCGGCTGGATCACCTGATGGCGTTCGTCGACCGCCTGTCCGCGATCGGCGTGCTTGTGGAAAAGGGCAAGGACGGCGGCGCGATGGTCTCCTCCGCCCGGCGCCTCGAGCCCGTCGACGTCACGACGCAACCGTTCCCCGGTTTCCCCACCGACCTGCAGGCCCAGCTTATGGCGCTGCTCTGCCTCGCCGACGGCAACAGTATCGTCACCGAGAAAATCTTCCCCGACCGCTTTCTGCACGTTGCCGAGCTCAACCGCATGGGCGCCCACCTCCGCAAGGAGGGCCCCACCGTCATCGTCGAAGGCGTGAAACGCCTGGTCGGGGCCCCCGTGATGGCCAGCGATCTGCGGGCCTCCGCGGCCCTCGTGCTCGCCGGCCTGTCGGCCCGCGGCACAACGCGCGTCAACCGCATCTACCACCTGGACCGCGGCTACTGTAAGTTCGACGAGAAGCTCCGTTCCCTCGGGGCGGACATCCAGCGCAAAGAGGGCGATGAACGGGACATGTAAGCCCCCCGGGGTTCGTGACACGGCGGGCCGGGCCCCGCGGCGGAGCTACGCGAACAGCGCTTCCACCCGCTCGCAGACGTAGTGGTACGCCAGCAGGTGCGCTTCCTGAATCCGATCGCTCGAAGTGTGCGGCGCGCGGAACAGATACCGGCACTGCGCCGCCATCTTGCCCCCCGTCTGCCCGCTGAAACCGACGATGGTCGCGCCCTGGGCCTGCGCCACGTTCAGCGCCGCCAGCACGTTCGGTGAGTTCCCGCTCGTCGACAGCGCCCACACCACGTCCCCCGCCTGCACCAGCCCCTCGAGTTGCCGCGCAAAAACGTCCTCGTACCGGTAGTCGTTCGCGATCGCCGTCAGCGTGGACGTGTCCGTGCTCAGCGCCATGACCGGCAGCGCCCGCCGCTGCCGTTTGAATCGCCCCAAGAGCTCGCACGCAATGTGCTGCGCGTCGGCCGCACTCCCGCCGTTGCCGAACGTGTACACGCGCCGCCCGCGCCGCAGGGCATCCACCAGCACCGCCACGATGCCCTCCAGCACCTCCGCCTGCTCCGCCAGCCCGTCCACGACGTGCCGGTGTTCCTCGAGTACGGCCAGCCAGTCCCGCGACATCATGACACCTTGTTGGCCACCGGCGCCGGGCACAGCCGGCGGATCCTCTCCAGTTCGTTCGTCGTACTATAGCCTTCGACCAGGTCCACCAGCACCACCCGACCCCCGCGCGCCTCGACCGTGTCCTGCCCGATCACACCCCTGCCCGCCCAATCCGAGCCCTTCACCAGCACGTCCGGCCCGAGCTGCGCGATCAGCCGCCCCGGATCCGGCTCGTCGAACACCGTCACGTAGTCCACGCACTCCAACGCCGCCAGCATGCGGCACCGATCCGCCTGCGTGCGGACCGGCCGATCGTCGCCCTTGCCCAGTGTGCGCACGGACGCGTCGCTGTTGACGCCCACCACCAGCACGCTGCCCAGCGCCTTGGATTTCTCCAGGAGCTCGATGTGCCCGGGGTGCAGAATGTCGAAACACCCGTTGGTAAACACCACCGTCTCGCCACGCTGGCGGCGCGCGTCCAGCTCGCCACGCAGTTCAGCCGCTTGCCGGATCTTTCCGCGCCCCCGTCCCGCATCGTGCCGCAACTCCTGCTCGACCTCCTCCCGCGTCACCGGCACGCAGCCGAACTTGCCCACCTCCAGCCCGCCCGCGATGTTCGCCAGCACGGTGGCCTGTTCCAGCGTCGCCCCCGCCGCCGCCGCGACGGCCGCCATTGCCAGCACCGCGTCGCCCGCGCCGGTATTGTCATACACCGCCCGCGGCACCGTCGAAAAACGCTGTGCTGTCCCGTCCCGCCGCACCAGCAGCGCCCCGTCCCGCCCCAGCGTCACCAGCAGCGCCTGCAGATCCCACTTCGCCAGCAGCTCCTGACCGGCCGCCTCGAGTTCGCCATCCGCCAGCGTCCCGCCGTGACCCAGCTCCAGCTCGCGCCGATTCGGCGTCAGCACCGACGCCCCCGCATAGTTCTCCCACGTGTGCCGCGCCGGATCCACGAAAACCGGCTTGCCCTTCTCCCGCGCCGCCGCGATCACCCGGCTGCACAGCTCCGGCGACAGCACGCCCTTGCCGTAATCCTCCAGGCACACCACATCCGCTTTCGGCAGCGCCGCCAAAATCTTCCGCACCAGCGCCGTCGCCGCCTGCCCCGACACCGGCCGAATCACCTCGTCATCCACGCGAATGATCTGCTGCCGGTGCCGATGTTCCGCCAAACCCACCAGCCGCGTTTTGGTGATCGTCGGCCGATCCGTCACGCGCAACAACCCGCCCGTATCGCACCCAGCCGCGCCCAGTGCCTTCTCCACCTGGTCGCCAAACGAGTCCTTGCCCAGGAGGCCGAAACACGTCACGCCCGCCCCCAGCGCCGCGATGTTCAGCGCCACCGACCCGGCCCCGCCCACCCGGTCCTGCCGCTCGATCACCCGCAGCACCGGCACCGGCGCCTCCGGACTGATCCGCTCGGCATCCCCGAAAATGTACCGGTCTAGCATGAAGTCGCCGACCAGCAGAATACGGCGACTGGGAAACGTCTCGACAATCGAAAGCAATTGCTGCGGCAAATCACACCTCGACTGGGCCGGACCACGCGCAGCGCCGCGTGATCTCCCGCGCCACCCCCACGCCACGCGCACCGCATCGACCGCTGCTCAAATCCCACACTTCGCGTACTTCGCCACGCGCCCCTCACACCGCCGCGCACACCCGCTTCGCCGCGTCCGTCAGATCCACCGCCGGCTGCAATTGCGGGATCGCGGCCTCCTTCAGCATTTGCCGCGCCTGATCAACATTGGTGCCTTCGAGACGCACCACCACCGGCACGGTGAAGCCGATCTCCCGCGCCGCCTTGATCAATGCGTCAGCAATCACGTCGCACTTGGCGATGCCGCCGAAGATGTTCACCAGCACAGCCTTCACCTTTGGATCGGACAGAATAATCTTGAACGCCTCAACCGCCCCCTCCGGCCGCACGCTGCCGCCGACGTCCAGGAAGTTCGCCGGCTGCCCGCCGTGCAGCTTGATGATGTCCATCGTCGCCATCGCCAGCCCCGCCCCGTTTACCAGGCACCCGATGCTCCCGTCCAGCGCGATGTAGCTCAGCTCCCATTCCTTCGCCCGCAGTTCGGCCGGGTTTTCCTCCGTCGCGTCGAACATCGCCTGGATGTCCGCATGCCGCGCCAGCGCGTTGTCATCAAAATTGAACTTCGCGTCGATCGCCAGAATCTCGCCCGTCGGCGTCTCGACCAGCGGATTGATCTCCGCCAGCGAGCAATCCTTCTCCACGAACAGCCGCGCCAGCTTCAACATGATGTCGGCCGCGTGCTGGTGCGCGTGCCCCGTCAGCCCGATCGCCGACGCCAGCGCCTTCGCCTGGAACGGCAAGAGCCCCAAGTGCGGATGGAACCAAGCCTTCTTGATCGCGTCCGGATGGCGCGCGGCGACCTCCTCAATCTCCACCCCACCCTCGCTACTGGCCATCAGCACCGGCGTCCGCCGCGCCCGGTCCACGACTACCCCCAGGTAGTACTCCTTGCTGATGTCCACCGCCGGCGCCATCAGCAGCTTACGGACCCGAATTCCCTCCGGCCCCGTCTGCCGCGAGACCATCGGATTCGCGAACATCCGACTGGCGTGCGCGAATGCGTCATTCGCCGAGCTGACCAGCTTCACGTAGCCAGCCTTGCCCCGCCCGCCCGCGTGCACCTGGGCCTTCAGCACCACCGTTTCCGCCCCCAACCGCCGGAACGCCCCGCGCGCCTGCTCGGCCGTATCCAGCACCTCACTCGGCGGCACCGGAATCCCGGCCGCCTGCAACAACGCCCGCGCCTGATACTCATGAATCTTCATCCGTCACTCCGTGAGCGACTAACGGCAGACCCTCGCTGCCGGCCGAAGTGTACCCCAAACCCCCACCTCCTTCTATTCTGCCCCCACCGCCACCCCCCGCAACCGTCCTGGAGCGCCCACCGCCGCCCGCCCTCACGCTCCCCTCATCACGTGTCCCCCGCCACCTGCC
>CAZGAQ010000026.1:0-75059 GCA_964523405.1 uncultured Planctomycetales bacterium | reverse complement strand
AAAGAGAAAGCCCTTCGACCTGTTGGCCGGAGGGCTCGTTTTGAAGAAAAGTCGGGGCGACAGGACTCGAACCTGCGACCTTCTGCACCCCATGCAGACGCGCTAGCCAGACTGCGCCACGCCCCGAGCGGCGGACGACTTACTAACGTTACGGCTTCTCGTCCCCCGCGTCAAGCGCCGACTCGCTCGCGACCGGTTGCGGATGCCGTTCTCGCAACAGCCGAATCGCCAGAATCCCCACCCCACCCACCAACAGCATGTCCGCCACGTTGAAAATCCACGGCCACACGTCCCGGCCACCGAACCACTTCTGTGAGATCTTGATGAAATCCCGCACGTAGCCAACGGCCGGGGGGAGGTCCGGCACCG
This sequence comes from uncultured Planctomycetales bacterium, assembly GCA_964523405.1. GTDB lineage: Bacteria > Planctomycetota > Phycisphaerae > UBA1845 > Fen-1342 > CAZGAQ01. Next base: position 74,690 of record CAZGAQ010000026.1, on the reverse strand, counting down.
CACGGGGCGCCCCCGCGCGCCCGCGGCTGGCGGCCGTGACCGGAAACTCCTTGAGCCGCTTGGTTGCGCCGTCGGCCGACGGCGCGACGACGTAATAGACGTAACCGCCCGCGGCCGTGCCCACTGGCACCAGGCGCACGAAAACGCGGTCGTACATATTGCCCAATGCGCCTGCGAGGATGGCGCCCAGCGCGATGTGCGTGAACCAGCGCCGCGCCGGGCACTGCGCGAACATCCACAGCACCAGCGCCAACGCCAACACGGAGGCTACGACGAACAGGCTCGTCCGGCCAGCGCCGATGCCGAACAGCGCCCCGGGATTCAGCGTCGTATGGAACTCCAGCAGGCTGGGAATCAGTTCGCGTTCCCCCGTTTGCCCGAGCGTCGCGAAGGCCCACGCTTTCGACCACAGGTCGATCGCCAAGCCGATCACGACGACGATCCAGAAGCGCACATGCGAGCGTACGTCGCGCAGCGCGGAACGTTCGCCGACCGGTTCCGTCACCGGGACGGGAGCCGCTGCGGATTCGGGTTGGACGGGAAGCGGGGAACTCAAATCAGGCAGGCCCGTGCGTGCGGCCCTTCTCCTGGGCGAGCGTGTATTCGTAGCAGTATTTCGCCCACGGTTTGGCTTTCAGGCGGGCCTTGCCGATCGGATTGCCCGTGGCCAGGCAGAAGCCATAGGTCCCCTGGCGAATGCGCTCCAGGGCCTCCTCGATCTCCTTGAGGATCGCGCGCTCCCCCTCGATCAGGCCCAGCGTGAATTCCAGTTCATAATTGTCCGAGCCGAGGTCGGCCATGTGGATCGGCATGGTCGACAGGTCACCGGCCGCATCCTGCCGATTGGAGCGTGTCGCCTCGGTCTGCAGCGTCGACATGTCGCCCAGAATCTCGGCCCGCTTGTGGATCAGCATGTTGCGCAGTTCTTCGGTGTCGTCCGGCGTCAGCGGCTTGGCGGTCCCGCGACCAACGAGCGTCTCCGCCGGCGCCGCCAACTCGACGCGTCGCGCGGCTGGACGCGCCCTGCTGTCCGCGCGGGCTGAGGGTGCCCGCTTGGTGGCCCGCGCCACCGCCGCCGGCGCTGGACGGGCCGCTGCAGCCTTGCGCGGTGCGGGCTTGGGCTTGACCGCCGCCTTTTTGCTCACCCGCTCCTTGGCAGACTTCGACCGCGCCGCCGAGGCCGTCTTCGCAGGTCGCTTCGTCCCCGCCGCGGCCCCAGACGCGCGGCTCTTCTTTGAGGCCTGCTGAGTGGATTTCTTGGCCAAAATCAGGCTCCCGAGTGGGACAGCAGGTCCGGCTGGACTCACCTAAGTCCTTGCGGATACAAGACATCGCGGCCCGCGCCGCCGAAACTTTGAAAGTATAGGGTCGGCGCGCGTGCGTGTCAACGGCGCCAAGACCCCCTGGCTCGCCTTTTCCGTCTCCCCGCCGTGGACACCCCACCCTCACTCCGCGCCAGGGGCCACCGCGCGCCCCTCGCCGCCCGACCAACTCCGTCTCACCCACGCTGCCAGTGTCCCCGCCGCCGCCCCGCTCGCGATCGCCTCGCGCGCCTGCCGGGCCCCGTCCGCCCAGTCCACCGCCAGCCCGGCCACCCACAGCGCGCCGGCCGCGTTCAGCACGATCATGTCCCGGGCCAGCCCACCCTGTCCCGCGAGCGCCTCACGAATGACGGCCGCACTGTGCTGCGGACTCGTGACATACAGGTCCTCCAGCCGGCCCGGCCGAATGCCGATCACGCTGCAGTCCACTTCCTCAAGCTGCTCGGCCACCCCGTCCCAACGCCCGATCAGCGTCGGTTCCGCGACGCTCACGTCGCACAACCCGTCGCGGCCATGCACGACCAGCGCTCGCTCCGCTCCCAGACGCCGCAGCGCCGTGAGCATCGCCGGCACCAGGTCCGGCCGGGGTACGCCCAGCATCTGCCGGCGCACGCCGGCCGGATTCGTCAGCGGCCCGAGCAGATTGAAGATCGTGCGGATGCCCAGCGTCCGGCGAATCGGCGCGGCATGCTTCATCGCCGGATGCAGCCGGGCCGCATACAGAAACGCGATGCGACAGTCGCGCAGGCAGGCTTCCAGGACCGGCGTGTCGGCCTCCAGGTTCACCCCCAGGGCCCCCACCACCTCCGCCGAGCCGCTCGGCCGTGCATTGCTGCGGTTGCCGTGCTTGGCCACGGTCGCGCCGGCGGCCGCGGCCACGATCGCAACGGCCGTCGAAACATTGAAGACTGGCTTGCCATCGCCCCCGGTCCCGCAGGTGTCGATGACCGGCACGCCGGGGGGCGTCCCCACAGGCAGCACCCGCGCGCGCATCGCCCGCGCCGCGCCCACGACCTCGTCCACCGTCTCCCCCTTGCTCGCCAGCGCCGCGAGCAGCGCGGCGGTTAGCGCCGGCTCCAGTCGGTCCTCCATGAGAGCGTCGAACAGGGCGCGCGTCTCGTCACTGGCGAGAGACTGGCGGGCGACGAGGCGGCTGAGCAATTGCACGGGGTTCACGGGGCGATCCTTGGTGCGCAACCCTTCGGTCTCGGACCTTTCGGCTTCCCACGTCGGCCGCGGGGGCCGATGCGGCGGGCTGCGCGGCGCCTAGCCCGTCATGATCGCCGCACCCGGCCCGGGTTGGCTCAGAATCGTCTTGGCGGGTCCGACGCCGGTCGTGTCGTACTTCGCGCGCAGGGCCGCCTCCACCTGGCCCACCCGGTCGCGGTGCACGATCGCGACGATGCAGCCCCCAAAGCCGCCGCCGGTCATACGGGCCCCGAGCACGCCGGGCACGGCGCGCGTGATGTCGACCAGCAGGTCCAGCTCGCGGCACGACACCGCGTAGTCGTCGCGCAGCGATCGGTGCGAAGCGTCCATCAGGTGCCCGAACTCCTCAAGCCGCCCCGCGCGCAAGGCCGCCGCGGCGTCCTGCGTGCGCTGGTTCTCGGTGACGACGTGCCGCGCCCGCGCGGCCACCAGCGGCTCCATGCGCGGCGCGTGCGCCGTGATCGTCTGCACGTCCACGTCCCGCAGCGCGGTGACTTTCGGACTCACCTTCTGGAAATACGCCACGGCCGCGTGGCACTGCTTCTGCCGGATCGCATACTCGCCCGAGGCGAGCTTGTGCTTCACGCCAGAGTTGACGATGAGCACCACGTACTCGCCGAGCTGTAGCGGCACGTGGTCCCACGTGCGCGTGCGGCAGTCCAGCAGGAATGCGCAGCGGGCCTGGGCCAAGGCGCTGACGTACTGGTCCATAATGCCGCACGGCACACCGGCGAACTCGTGCTCCGCCTGACGCGACAAATCGGCCAGCGCCACGGGCTCGAATTCCGCACCCGCCAGGCGCGCGAGCGCCAGCGCCGTCGACATCTCCAGCGCCGCCGAACTCGACAACCCGCTGCCGACCGGCACCTCGCTGTGGATCAGCAGGTCGCAGCCGCCGAGCTTGACGCCGCGGTTGCGAAGCAGCGTGTGCACGCCGGCCACGTAGCTGGTCCATTCACCCTTGTGCTTGATATCCCACCCGCCCGCCGGCCACTGCGCCTGGTCGTGCACGTCCAGCGAAGCCGCGTGCACCTGGTCGTCCGTCCGCGCCGCCGCGGCCACCCAGGTGCTGTGCTCCAGTGCCATGGGAAACACAAAGCCGTCATTGTAGTCGGTGTGTTCGCCGATCAGGTTCACGCGCCCCGGCGCGCGCGCCAGTACCTGCGGCGCGCGGCCAAAGCGACGGACAAACTCGGCGTTAATTGTCTGCGCGGGGGACGGCAGCGGCATGGGCACTCCTCTGGGGCTGCTGGGCACGTTCACGCAAAACCGGCATCAACTTGGCAATCTCGTGTGCGTATCCGCTGTTGGGAAACTCGCGCATGAGCTGCTCGCCGGCGGCAATCGCATTGCCAAACTGCTTGTACGAAACCGCAATGCTGAAGCGCGTCTTGATCTGTTCCAGCCGGGCCCGGAACACCCCGCGCGCCGACTCCTTGATCGCCTCGGCCTCCTGCGGTACCAGGTACTGGTCCAGCGCGAAGAGCAGGCGATGCGCCCGGTCGACGTCTTCCGTCCGGACGGCCTGGTCGTAGTCGCCCAGGAGCTTCTGCTTGTACTCCTGCCGGCGCACCTCGATCTCCCCCGGCAGCGCTGCGATGCGCGCGTCATCCGGGAACAGCGCCCGCAGCCGCTCGCAATCCTCGTGTGCCTGCGCCCACTTGTGCTCGTCGCAGAGCTTGTCGAAGCGCGCCAGGACCGCGGTAATGCGCTCCTCGCTCGTCGCCTTGCGCGCTTGCTCGAGTTGCTGCTTGAAACGGGCGGCCTCTTCGTGGTAGCCGAACTCCGTGGCCACGTCGCCGATGAGATGCTCCGCCGATTCCCAATCCTGCCGGATAATGGCCGCGTTGATCGTCTCGCGCAGGAACTCGTAGTCCTTGTTGCGGTGCACAATCCGCTTGGACCACTCCGACAGGTGGCTGTTCTCCGCAATCGTGCGGATGTGCTCCTCCGTGCGGCGCTGCAGCTCCGCCGTCGTCAACAGGGCCTCATACGCCCGGTAGCCATACGCAACGAACTTCTGCAGCAAGACGACCTGCGCATACAGCAGCACCGCCACGAGCAGCCCCAGCGCCCCACCGCAGACAAACGCTACGCCCGCGGCGCGCGCCCCCGTCCCCCCCAGCAGGTAAACGCCATAGCCACAGGCTCCCACGGCGCCGCTCAGCGCGACGACCAGCACCAGCATCGCCATCCGCCGCAACACCACGCGATCCATCGGGGGCGTCGACATCGTGCACCTGTGCTTCCTGCTGGCGAACGACCTGTGCGCACACCGCACCGGGGCCCGACCGGCCATCCCGGCCGCGCCGCGACCGGCCCGCGCTGCGCGGCATGCTAGCGTCCGCCGCCAGGGGCTGCCAGCCCTCCGCCCACCGGTGGCGGGAACCTGTCCGGCCCCCCACTGGGCCGCGCGGACAAACACAACGGGCAGACTACCGCCGCGGCGGCCGCCTGCCCGTCTTACCCCGCGCGTCTACCGGAGCGGTCTATAGCGTCGAGTTGCTGCTCGAGTTGTTGTTGCTCGGCTGCGTCAGGCCGTTCACACTGTTGCTCGTGCTGTTGCTGTTGTTGTTCGTGGTGTTCGACGTGGTCGTGCTGGGATAGAACATCGGCTTGATCGACTTCTGCAGCAGCGACACGAAATCCGACGACTGAAAGCCGACGCTCAGCGCCGCAAAGAATGCCTGCGCCCACGAGTCGACCAGCCGCTGGCCAAAGCTGCGCGTCGTCGTGGTCGACGTATCCGTCGTGGATGTCGTCGAGGACTGCGCGACGTCGCTCGCCTTCGGCAAGCGGGCCAGCGCCCCGCCCGCGGTGGTGCTGCTCGCCGCCGTCGTCGCCTTCTGCGTGTTGCTCGCCTTGCTCGTCGAACTCGCTTGCGCCGCGTTGCGAATGTTGATCAGGTTCTGGAGCGCCGCGGCGGCCGCGTCGCTCGAGTTGCTGCTGGACGAAGACGAACTCGTCGAGGTCAGCCCACCGAGCAGGCTGCTCAGGCCGCTGGTCCCCCCCAGCGTGTTGAGCAGGGAGTTCAGCGTGCTGCTGCTCGACGTCCCGCTTGAGGAGCTGTTGGTCGTATCGAGGCGCACGCCGGCTTCACCCCCGCCGCGTGCGGCGTTGACCCGGGCCGTGATGAAAGCCGTGTGGCGCGCGAGCGCCGCTTCTACCCAGCTCCCGGGCGTACCGCCCGAGCTCGCCGCAGGATACGTGTCACTCGCCGTCGTGCTCGTCGTGGAATCCGCGGACGCGAATCCGGCGACCAGCAGAACGGCCGTAACCGCAATCAGCCAACGGGTCATGTGTATACCTCTGTGGCACCGTGACGATAGAGTATCGCCACCTGTGCCTATTATACCGTCATCGGCAACCGGTGGTGGCGGTCCAGTTCCCAGCCCGAGGGCAAATATGCGGGTCCGCAACCGAGCACGCCGATCCAATCGCCCAAGCCGCACCCGGTTTGTGGCCTATCTTCTTATGGCCACAACAGTTATCGGATGCGACCGCGCGGCCAGTCCGGCTCGCCGCGAACAGCAGAAGCCGGTCATTCTCCTCGCCAGTGCGCATCCGGACGACCCGCAATGGGCCGCCCTGCTTGGCGGCGCGCAGCGCTACCGCACGAGCGTACCCTCCATCCGCCTTGCGACCGCCACGCCCGCCCCCGGCGCCACCGCCGGCTTCATGCGCGCGCTCACCACCGAGTTCGCCCGCCACCCCCGCGCGCTGTGCCTGCACGTGACCGAGTCCGACTTGCGTGACCGCACGGAGCTCAACGCGGCCCTCGACCTCGCCGCGCGGGAGCAGGTCCCCATCGTCACCATGGGCGCAGCGTGCGAAGACGCGCGCGTCTACGGGCATGCCGGCGTGAGCCTGACGCAGGCCGGCGAGCTACTGGGTACAGCGCTCCCGGAGATCGGCGCGAACCGGCGCAGCTACCTCTTGCTGCACAGCGCCGGCGAGAGTCCCCTGGCAACGACGACCTACCAGCGCTTCGCCAGCGCCGCGCAGCGGCAGGGCGAACTCACGCTCCTGCGCGAACTCTCCACCGCCGACAGCTTGCGCGCCCCGGCCGAGCTCCTCGCAGATCTGTTGGCCCTCTTCCCCCATGCCGGGCTGCTGGTCACGCTGAGCCCCGAGGTCTGGCTGTGCGCCGCCCCCGAAGAGCTGCGCCGCTGGCGCGAACAGAACCGGGAGTTCCGCTTCGCGACGCTCTCAACTGTCCCGCCGCTTTGGGCATATCTCGGCACGCCCACCAAGCCGGGCCTCGCTGCCGCCCTCATCGGCGGCCTTGATGGCGAGGTCGGCTTCGCCGCCACCGAACTGGCCGCCCACACGATCCTCAGCGAGCGCGAGGCCAATCCGGTCCGCTGGATCGCCGCCGAGCTGGTCACCGCCAGTTCCCTCCCCGACTTCGCCCGGCGTTACGCCCAGGCGGCCGGCGATCTGGACGTGTCGCGCTTCCTGCCCGACGCGGCCGGGACGCCGCGGCCATAGCGCAGCCTGGCAGCTTGCCCCCCGGCCTACCCGCCGAGCCTGCGTGGCGCGGGCCCCCGCCCCGTCCGTTCAGACGCCGCGGAGCGTATGCCCCATCTTCTCCTTCTTGCACTCCAGGTAGCGGCGATTGTGCTCGGTCGGCGGAATCTCCAGCGGCAGTTGCTCCACCACCTGCAGGCCGTAGACCTCCAGCCGGCTGATCTTCTTGGGATTGTTGGTCAGGACGCGGATCTTCTGCAGTCCCACGTCGCGGAGAATCTGCGCCCCCACCCCGTAGTCGCGCCGGTCGGCCGGAAAGCCCAATACGCGGTTGGCCTCGACCGTGTCGTAGCCCTCGTCCTGCAAGCGGTAGGCGTGCAGTTTGTTTTCCAGGCCGATGCCCCGCCCCTCCTGCCGCAGATAGACGATGACGCCGCGGTTTGCCGCCGCGATGGACTCCATGGCCGCGTGCAGCTGCGCCCCGCATTCGCACCGCCGCGAGCCGAACACGTCGCCCGTCAGGCACTCGGAGTGCACGCGCACCAGCGCCGGCTCCGGGCTCGCGCGGACGCAGCCGCTGGCGTCGATCTCGCCGATGCCACCGCGACACAGCGCGATGTGCGTATGCGGGTCCGTCCGGGCACGATACGCAACCATTAGCCAGTCCCCGTACTCGTTCTTGAACGGGACACTCTCGACGCGCTCGACCAGCCGCTCGCGCTGCATCCGGTATTCGATCAAGTCGGCGTTCGAACACATTTTCAGTTGATGCTGCCGGCAGAACTCGACGAGCTGCGGCACGCGCGCCATCGTGCCGTCGTCGTTAAGCACTTCGATCAGCGCCGCCCCCGGCAGCAGCCCGGCCAGTCGGCACAGGTCCACCGAACCCTCGGTCTGACCGCTGCGGACCAGCACGCCCCCATCGCGGGCGATGAGTGGGTTCACGTGGCCGGGACGCACAAAGTCCTCGGGCACGGCATCCTCCGCGACCAGGTGGCGGATCGTCGTCGCGCGGTCGAAGGAAGACACGCCCGTCGTCGTCCCGAGCTGCGGCCCGGCATCTACGGTCACGGTGAAGGCCGTCCCCAGGCGGGTCGTGTTCTGGGAAACCTGCGGAGTGAGGTGTAGCGCGCGGCAGCGGGCCTGCGTCAGCGCGACGCACAACGTGCCCCGACCGTGCTTCAGCATGAAGTTAACCAGATCCGGCGTAATCGACTGCGCCGGGCAGATGATGTCGCCCTCGTTCTCGCGATCCTCGCCGTCCACGAGGATGACCATGCGCCCCTCGCGCAGCTCCGAGAGGATCTCCTCAATGGGGCTGAAGGGGCTCGCCGGATGCGGTACTGCGGGGGAAGCCGACATTCGATAACTCCAGAGCAAGCAAAAACTTCGAACGACTAATCATACCTCAAACGGCCGCCGCACGGAACCCCTGCGCCCCGCCCACCGACCCACCCGACCCGGCGCGACGCCACCACACCGCGGCCCGGTCACGGTCGCCCTTCGGCCGATCCGCTCCGCCCGGCCGCTCGCAGCCGTGCTATGCTTTAGGAGGGTCACGGAGCGTCGCGATGGCTGTCACCCAACAAACCGATACCCGCGTACAGCCCACCGCGACCAAACCGCGCACCGCCCCCCTCTGGCACGTCGTCCTGATGGACGACGACGACCACTCGTACGACTACGTCATCGAGATGCTCGCCAAGCTCTTCAGACACAGCCTCGATACCGCTTTCCGCATGGCCTGTGAGGTCGACGCCACCGGACGGGTGATTGTCGAGACCACGGTCCTGGAACGGGCCGAATTCAAACAGCAGCAGATTCACGCCTACGGCGCCGATTGGCGCATCGCTCACTGCAAGGGCAGCATGACCGCCAAACTTGAACCGGCGGAGTGAGCGGCGAACCCGCGCGTCCCCACCTCCACACGTCAGGCGGTCACCGCCCGGCCCGCCCCTACTTCTTTGTCGCGCCATACCCCTGCTGACTCCCCGGTAGAAGACAGTATGATGACGCGCGCCTATTCGGGAGCCAGCTATGCCCTTCTCGTCAAGCCGTGTCATCGCCCTGCTGATCCTGCTCACGGCCGTTACGCGCGCCGGCGCCGTCGGACGCACGCTGCCGCCCACGACGGCCGAGCTGCTCGTGGATTTGGCTCGCGACCACGCCCTGCGGCAACGCGGCCAGCAGACACCAACCGACGTGGCCCAGGTGCGCACCCTACTGAAAGCCGCCCTGCGACTCGATCCCAAACAGACCGACGCGTACGTCTGGCTGTACGAGTTTGCCGAACTGGACGGGGACAAGGCGGAGGCGGCGCGTCTACTGACAGCGCTCCTGGAGGCCGACCCGACCCATCAGGGCGCTTTCGCCCGCTGGCTACTGGCCGGCGCCCGCGCGCAACAGACGGTGGAACAGCGTGCCCAGTGGCTCCAGGCGGTGGCCGCCACATCGCGCCCACCCGCGCTCGCGGCCATGGTGCACGTCGAGCTGGCGCGCCTCGCGCTCGAGCGCGCGGACGTTCCCGCGGCCCGGCAGGCCCTCCAGCGCGCCCGCGAGCTGGAACCGGCCGATCTGGACGCGGCCGTGCTGGGCGTACAGGTGCTCGACTCCGACACGCCTCCTCCTCAGCGGCTGGCGGCGTACCTGCACTGGCTGCAGCTCAGCCCTCTGTCGATCGAGGCCGCCGCCGGCACTGCGGCCATCCTCGACGAATATGGCTTGGCCACCGAAGCCGGGCGGTTCTTTGATCACGCCGTCGACATGCAGTTCCGCACCGCCCCTGGCGAGTCCCTCCCGGCCGAGGTCCTCTTGGCGCGCAGTCGCAATCTGCATGCCCGCGGGCAGACACGTGCCGCCATCGACGCGGCCGTGCAGGCCGTGACCGCGGACCCGGCGATCGCCGCCGAGGCCGGAATCTACATCTACTACCTGCAGGAACGCGACCTCCCCGGCTCAGGCGATTCCGTGCGTACGCAACTCGCGCAGCGCTTTGCGGCCATCCGCGAGCCGAACGACTTCTCCGTCAACGAAGTGGCCCAGGCGGCCTGGTTCTATCTCACGATCGACGCGCAGCCGGATCGCGCCTTGCGGCTGGCCCGGGCGGCCGCTGACCGGGCTCCAGGCGCGCCGTTTGTGCAACGTGTGCTCGGCTGGGCCCAAGCTGTGAACCAACATGACGAGGAGGCCAGCGCGCTGCTCACGCCCTTGGCCACGCGCGATGCCTACGCCGCGTACATGCTCGCGCGCCTCAAGCTCGCCACCGGCGACTCGGCCGCCGCGCGCGGCATCATTGCCATGCTGCAGCCTCGGCCGGTATCGGGTCCGGCCGCCGACTGGCTTGCGGCCCTCGAGTCCGAGCAGCCGCTGCCCGCCCTGGGCCAGCCCCTGATGCTGCCGGCCACGCGCCCCGCGGCGCCGCCGGCCGCACCGACTTCCGCCCCAGCGTCCCAGCCTGCGACCGCGCCCGTCTCGCAGCCAGCGTCGCCCGCGGCCCAGGAACTGCAGAAGGTGCTGGCCACCTTTGACGCACGCGCGCTCACGCTACCAGGCGAGGCGGCGCGCTACGTTGAGGCCACGGTGGCGCTGGAGGACCGCAGTCTTGCGGTGGGGGAATCCTGGTGGGCCGTCTTCACCCTGACCAATCGCGCCCCCTTCCCCATCACACTCGGCGCGGACGGGATGATCGCGCCGACCTTCGTACTTTCCTTTTCTGCCGAAGGCGACCGGAAGCGCGAGTTCCCCGCCCTGATGACCGTCGATGTGGACCGCGTGCGCGTTTTGCATCCGGGCGAGTCCGTGAGCACCCGCCGCACGCTGGATATCGGCCCGCTCCGTGTCGTGGCCCGCGAGACCCCCCAGCAGATGCAGCGCATCACACTCCGGGCGCTGCTGGATGGCATGCAGGCAGACGACGGAACCTGGCAGCCCGCACCCGGCGGACAGATCCTGCGCCCTGTGTACTTCAACCGCATTCCCGCCAGCACCAGCCGCGACGCCCTGACCGGTCTGTTCAACGCGCTCTCCGGCGGCCCGCCGGTGGAGCAGGTGCGCGCCATCGAGGTGGCCGCGGAGCTGATCAGCGAACGGCAGCGGGCCGATCTCAAGCGGCTGGAATACCGCCCCGAGGCGGTGCCGGCGGACCGCCTCGAAGCGGCCCTGGTAACGCTACTGGCGAGTGATTCATGGGAGCTGCGTGTGCGGACGCTGGATGCACTCCAAATCATGGGCCTCTCGCGCCGGGTCCTGTCGACTGCGGAGCCATGCCTGGAGCATCCACATTGGCTGGTGCGCCTCATGGCGGTCCGTCTGCTCGCGCGGCAAGGCTCCGCGTTTGCCGAACGCGCCGCCAGCGTGGCCCGTAACGACACGGACGAATTGGTCCGCGACTTCGCCCAGCACTATGTGGCGAAGTGGCAGGCCGCCAAGCGCCTGCCGCCGAGTGCAAGCTCCGATAACCCCACGACTTCGGCTCCTGCGGACGCACCGCCACGTTGACGTGCCTTCCGCGCATCGGTAGAAAAGGTACTTTGCGTGACCGGGCTGTCGGGCCGCGCGCGGAGTTGGACGCCGGAGCGGGAGGCCGCCGGTGAGCTTGTCGATGCATCGCTGGTGTACCATCGGAGTGCTGCTGGCCCTCACGCTCGGCTGCGCGGGCTGCGCCATCACCCATCCCCTTGCGGAAGTCCGCCTGGCTCAAGGAGACGACGCACTCAAAGCCCGTCGGCTCGATGCCGCACTGGCCGAATTCCGGGAGGCCGTCCGTCTCGATCCCCAATATGCGCAGGCTCACTACAAGCTCGGCCTGGCTTACAAGGAGAAGGGCGACTGGGAGCAGGCCGCCAGCGCGTTGCAGGAAGCCGTCCGCCTGAATCCCCAGGAACTCGAGCCCGTGTTCGAACTGGGCGAAGTCTACCGTCTGCTGAACAAGATGACGCAGGCCATCCGGGCCTACCTGCTCGCCTGCGACCTTGACCCGCGGAATTTCGACCTCCGCTATCGACTCGCGACGTGCTATCACCAGTCCGGCGACTTCGCCAACGCGGTCGAGTCCTACGAGGAGGCCATCCGGATCGAGCCGCGCAACGCATACGTCCGCAGCAACCTCGGCGCCGCCCTGGCCGCCCAGGGCAAGCCCTACGAGGCCATCAAGGCCTACAAAGAATCCTTGGAGTGCAACGAGGCCCAGCCGATCGTCCTGGTGAACCTCGCCACCGTCTACATCAACCAGGGCCGCTGGTCCACGGCCCAGATGGCGCTGCGTAAAGCCATCGAGCTGGCGCCGGACCTCTCCTCCGCCCACGAGCGCCTCGGCTACTGCCTCTGGCGCGAGGGACAGTACACCCAGGCGGCCGCCAGCTACGAGAAAGCCGTGGCCCTCGATGCCAAGAACGCTGCTGCCTACGCCGGACATGGCGTCGTGCTGATGACGCAATATCTCGAAGCGCCGGAGCGCGTCGAGTTGCGCGATCGCGCCGTTGAGGAATGGCACGCGAGCCTCGAACTCAACCCGGATCAGCCCAAACTGCGCGAATTGGTCGAAAAATACCGCCCCAAGCCGCAACAACCGGTCCTCGGCGTGGACACCTAAACGCCCGGCCGCGTGCGCAGCTCCCCGAGAACCGACCGCGCCCGTCTTGGCGCGCGTGTCGCTCTCCTCCTACGCGCCCCCCCGCGCGCAAACCTAGGTCGCGCGCCGCGCACGGCGCATTCCCGCGAGAGCCCTCCGCGGATCGTGCGGCTACGGCTCGGTGAAATCCCACGGCTCGACGCTGGGCGTGTGGATCTCGTCCCAGCCGCCGCCCGGGATGCACCAGTTGTAGCCATCCGCGCCAACGCAGTCATCGCTGTAGCCGTAGCCACCGCCACAGCCGCCAAACTGCGCGAGCCACCCCGTCCCCACGAGCGTTAGTCCCACCGCCCAGCGTGCATACCACTTCTTGCCCGGCATCGCCGTTTCTCCCGCGACGTGACTTGCCTGTGCCCCTCACCCCGGGGGCACCACTCACACATGACATCCTGAGATTAAGGTATCAAACGCGCTCAGCGGCCGCAAGACCAAGGCCCCGCCGCTACCCGATTGGGGGACACGTGCGGCCCCCTCCCTCAGCCGCCGGACAGCTCCGCCAGCACCGCGTCGCGGCACTTCTTCGGCGTTACACCCAAAGTGGTGAGGGCCTGCTGGGCCGTACTGTCCTTGTCGTGAAAGAGCGCCAGCAGCAGGTGCTCGCTGCCGATGTCTTTCGACTCAAGCTGGTCGGCGATCCCCATCGCACGTTCGATGACGTCGCGATAGTGCGGGCTCCCCGGCAGCCGACCGAATACCCAGGTGTCTTCCTTCGCCCGCTGTACGATTTCGGCGATGCGCGTCTGCACCTTTTCCTCGGTCAGCCCGAACTTGGCCAGCGCCCGCGCGCCGACGCAATCCTGGTGCCGCAGAATCGCCAGCAGCACGTGCTCGGTACCCACGTACTCGAGCTCGTACTCGTGCGCAATCTCATTGGCCAGGTCCAGAATCGCCCGACCGCTGGCCGTCAGTCGTCGCAACGGCATCGGCACGCCCTCACGGAAAAACGCTGGGTGTTCGCAAACCACTTATACCCGGGCGCACACGGCACGACAAGCGGCGCCGCCCCGCGCCCTGCGGATCCTCGCCGCCGCAACGGCCCCCGGTCTGCGGCGTAGGTCTTGCGCCCGCCACGCTCCGGCACCTCAGCCGCGCGGGTCCGTCGTCGCCAGCCCCGCAAACAGGGCCGCGCCCACGCGGATGAACGTCGCCCCCTCCTCCACCGCCACGCCGTAGTCCTGGCTCATCCCCATCGACAGGTGCACGCAGTCGGGTCCCGCATCCCCGCTGCTCCGCAACCGGTCCAGCAATGCCCGCATGCGCGCGAAGTGCGGCCGCGACGCCTCGGGATCCTCGTTGTATGGCGCCATGGTCATCAGCCCGCGCACGCGCAGCGCTGCGAACTTTTCCATCGCTCCAAGCAGCGCCGCGACGTCGTCCGGGGCAACACCCTCCTTGCTGTCTTCCCCGGACATATTGACCTCGACGAAGGCGTCCACGCTGACCCCCAGCGCCGCCGCATGCTCCGCTACCGACGCTGCCAGACGCTCCGAATCCACCGAGTGCAGGATGCGGGCGTGCGGCAGGAGCGCTTTGATCTTGTTGCGCTGCAGATGCCCGATCATGTGCCAACGCGGCCCCCCGCCGCCCCCCGCCGCCAGGTCCGGCCAGTCGAGCCGCGCCGCCCCGCACTCGGCCGCCCGGGCCGCGAGCTGCTGTACGCGGCTCTCCCCGATGTCGGTTACGCCGACCGCAACCAGCGCGCGAATCACGTCCACCGACACGTACTTGGTGACGCCGACCAGCGTGACCTCCGCGGCCGGGCGTCCGACCCGCGCGCAGGCCGCGGCGACCACCTGCCGCACGTGCGCGACGTTGCTCCGCAGGCGCGCCTGCCACTCACTCTCGGCGTTCATGCTCCGGCCCTCGGCCAGCCGGTCCGCGCCGCCCGACTCCGACCGGGCGGCGAACCCACATTCCCGGGTGGAGCCCGGCCGGACGCCATTCTATACTGTGCGGACAATGAACGACACGCTGACGATCCTCCTGTCCCGGATTGGCGACGACTGGGCCGCCATCATCGTCGAGCTGCTGCTCATCGGACTGTGTATCAACTGGTCCATGAGCGTTCTGCAGGGCACGCGCGGCACGCGCCCGCTGCGCGGCGTCCTCGTCATCCTGATTGTGGCTACGGTGGTCGTGCGCGTCTTCGGCTGGCAGCGTTTGGAGCTGCTGTACCGCTACGTGCTGATCTCGCTGTCGTTGATCGCCCTGGTCGTGTTTCAGCCCGAGCTGCGCCGCGCGGTCATTCGCCTGGGCGACGTGCAACTGCGCCGTCAGCAGCGTCCGCAATCGCAGCTCGTGACGGCCCTGGTCAAGGCCGCTGGTTTCCTGTCGCGCAATCGCTACGGCGCCCTGGTCGCCATTCAGCGCGACGTGGACCTGACCGGCTGGGCCGAAAACGGCACCATGATCAACGCCGAGGTCTCGGCCAACCTGCTCAATACGATCTTCTTCCCCAACTCGCCCCTGCACGATCTCGGCGTCATCATCCGCGGCACTCAGGTCGTCGCCGCCAACTGCCAGTTCCCCTCACCCGACAGCGACGAAATCGACGCTGCCCTCGGCAGCCGCCACCTGGCCGCCGTCGGTATGAGCTACGAGACCGATGCGCTGGTCCTCGTCGTTTCCGAAGAGACCGGCGTCATCTCACTGGCGGACAACGGCAAGCTGACCCGCTACCTCACGCTCGATGACCTCACGGCCGAGCTGGAGCTGCGTTTGACGCGTCGCCGCGCCGCCGGTACCGCCCCCGCGCCCGCTCGCTCGCAGCGCGTCGCCTGGCAGCAGCTCCGCCGCCCCCTGATGGTCGTACCGCTGACTTTGCTGATCTGGTACCTGGCCGACCAGGCCACCCTGGTGGACCGCAGCATCGAAATCGAGCTCAATATCCGGCACGACGATCCCGCCTACATCGTCGACATCATCGAGCCCCAGACCCGCCTGGCCAACGTGTCCGAGCCGCAGGCGATCCTCTTCAGCGCGCGCCTGCGCGGCCCGGCCCGCGCGATCGACCAGCTCACGCAGACCACCGGCGGGCGACCGCTGACCGCGACGTGGGTCCTGCCGCCGCTGTACGCCCTGGCCGGCGAACAGGTCGTCGGCCCCGACGTCGTCTCGGCCGCGATCGGCCGGCTGCGGGAAATCCAGAAGACCGGCCTCGCGGTGGAGCAGACCAGCTTGACCGAGAATCTGCGACTCCGCGTCGACAAACTCGTGTCGCGCCAGGTCCCGGTCCAGGTCACGGGCGAAAAGGTGCCCTTGGAAGTGGAGCGCATCGAGCCCGCCACCGTGGAGGTCCGGGTGCGGACGCGCCAACTCGCGGAACTGCCGGCGGAGTCCCAACTCGCCATCCGAGCCCCGCTGGGCGACGAGCGGCTGCGCGGGCTGGAGCCGGGCAGCTCGCGCACCTTCGACGAGGTGGGCCTCGCCAAGCAGATCGGCACAGTGGGGGTTGTCCGCGCGAAGCCCGACCGCGTCAGCGTGACGGTTCGCGCCGTGACCGGACAGCACCAGTTGATCCGCAACGTCGTCGTCCACGCCTTCCTCAGTCCGGAGGTCGCCGAACGCTACGACGTGGAGAAAGTGGAAGACAACGAATGGCGCATCGACGTGGATGTAGCGGGGAAGGAAGCGCAGCTCGCGGGCCTGCGGCCGACGGACATCGGCGCGTTCGTGCACATCACGAGCGACATGATTCCGCCGACCGGGGAGGCGCCGCTGCGGCTGGCGGAAGTGACGATTATTCCACCGGAGGGCGTGACGGTGACGAACGACAAGCCGCGGACCGTGCGGGTGAAGTTTGTCCCGCGCACGGGCGCCAGCGCGACACCGTAAAACTGCCCCGCCCCGCGGAGCTGCCGCTACTGCTCCTCGATCCGGACCTGGTCGTCATCGACAAGCCCCCGGGGCTCCTCTCCGCCCCGGGCCGTGGCGAAGACCCGGACGCCCCCGCGTGGCTGCGCGACCGCCGCGAGCTCGCGGACAATCCAGCCATCCGCATCGTCCACCGCCTCGACGCCGACGCCAGCGGCGTCCAGCTTTACGCGCGCACCCTCCACGCGCAGCAAAGCCTCGTGCGGCAGTTTGCCGACCGGAGCGTCGCAAAGGTCTACCTCGCCCTCGTTACCGGCTACGTCGAGGCAGATGGCGAAATCGACATCCCCCTCGCCCCCGACCGTCGCGGCCAGCGCGTCATTCCCGCGCGCATCGGCCGTGCCAAGGAAGCCATCACGCAGTATCGCATCGTCCAGCGCCTCGCCGGCAACACCCTCCTCGAATGCCGCCCGCTCACCGGGCGCCTGCACCAGATCCGCGCGCACTTGGCCGCCATTGGCCACCCCTTGACCGTCGACCCCCTCTACGGCGGCGGCCAGTTTGTGCTATTGTCGCGCTTCAAGGCGGGTTATCGGCCCAGCAAGCGGCGCGACGAGCGGCCGTTGATCGACCGCCTCACCCTGCATGCGGCGCGGCTCACCTTCACCCACCCGACCACCAGCGCCCGCGTGACGGTCGAAGCCCCGCTGCCCAAGGACCTGCGGGCGACCATCAACCAGCTCTCCCGGGCGGCGCAGGCCTGACGCCCGGCGCGGTTTCCGCTCCGTGCCAAACCCGCGCAGTTTCGTCTGCCCCTCAGCCGCGGGCCTCGCTAGAATGGCGCTTTCCGCGCCATGCCCGCCCAACCGGGCCCGTGGCCGCCGGCCCGTTCGAGGTGACCAGGCCGGCAGACCGATGAGGTAAGGAGTCGCGGCGGTCGGCTTTCGTTGCCCGCGCCGCGCCCCGCACGCGAGACCCAATGACCAGCCCAGCGGACGACAAACCCGCACGTCGACCCGCGCCACACCCCGGCGACCAGAGTGCTTCCGGAGCTGCGCCCAGCACGCCGCCCCCGCGCGATCCAGACCCACCCCCGCCCGCCGCCACCCGTCCCAAGACGGCTGCGGTGGACAACATCGTGCAGGAACTGCGCCAGGAATTGGCCCACATCTCCGCGCACGAAATCGACCTGCGCCGCCGGGAAGAGGAGTTCGACGAGGAATACCGCCGCCTGGAACAGGCCGCCCGCCGCGCCGCGCGGGCCGAAGTGCAGCAGGTCCAGCAGCAACTGGTGCAGCGCACGGCCGCTCTCAACGCCCAGACCGCCGCCCTCACGGCCCGTCGGGCTCAATTGAATGCGCTCGCTAACGAGCTCGAGCAACGCGAGCAGCGCCTGGCCACCGAGCACGCCGAGGTGGTGCGTTACGCGGCGGATGTGGATCGCCGCGTCCAGGTCCTCCGGAAGCGGTTCCAGACGGAACGTGCCGCCCTGCGTCGCCGCATCGGCACCGTGCGGCAGCAGGAGACTGAGCTCGGCCGGCGCATGCAACTCGCGCGCAATCAGATCGCACGCCAGCGCGCCGAGCTGCAGCAGCAGGAGGCCGACCTGCAGGCGCGCCTCGCACGGGTCGGTGACTCCGAGCAGTCTGCCCAGGCGCACCGGCAGGAGATCGAACGCCGCCTCACCGAGGAGGCCGCCCGCGTGGCCGCGCTCAGCCAGCAGACCGGGGAACTGGTAGCCGAGCAGGCCCGCCTCGCCGAGGAGCGTCAGCGCCTGCGCTCGGCCGCGGGAGACGTGGATGCGCAGCGCAGTGCCCTGGTCGACCGGCAGCGCGAACTGGATCGGCGCTGGCACGCCGCACGCGAACAGCGCCAGGAGCTGGTGCGTCAAGTCGACGAGCTCGAAGCGCGGCGCCGCAACCTGCAGGCGGAGCGCACGGACACGAGCCAGCGCGCGGCCGCGCTGGCGCAGCGGGAGCAGCAGCTTCACCAGCAGGCGGCCGGGTTGGAGGCGGAGCGACAGCGCCTGCAGGCCCTGGAAGCCGACCTGGTCGCACGGCAGGCCGCCGTTGACGACCTCCAGCGCCGGGCCGCGGAACAGGACGAGGCCGCCCGCCGCGCCCTGGC
Organism: uncultured Planctomycetales bacterium; assembly: GCA_964523405.1. GTDB lineage: Bacteria > Planctomycetota > Phycisphaerae > UBA1845 > Fen-1342 > CAZGAQ01. Next base: position 56,120 of record CAZGAQ010000026.1, on the reverse strand, counting down.
GGACGTACACGCCCTCCGTGAGCAGACCGAGATACGCGACGGCGAGAGCCGCCAGGCCGCCCTCGCCCTGGAGGTCGAGCGTCAGGAGGTACAGCGCTCTACCGCGGCACTGGAGAAGGCCGAGCAGGAATTCGACGGCGTGCGCGCGCAGCGCGACCGCGACCATGCCGAAGCGCGCAGGCTCCTGATCGAGCGCGCCGCGCGCCTCACGCAGGCGGAGCGTCTCCTCGTCGCCGCCCCGCGGCTGTGGTGGGCCCGCAGTACCGGCCTGGCGCTGGCTGTCGCCGTGGTGGTCGGCGCCGGCTGGCTGAACCTGCACCCACCGCGCTACCAGACGACCATCCCCGTCCAGATCCGCAGCGCGCCGCCGGCTCCGGAAACAACGTCGGCACCCGCTGGCCCTGCGGCCGCCGACACCCCGGTCCCTGCGGATTGGGCCGCGGACATCCTGGCCGAACACAGCCGCCTGCTCCTCGATCCCCAGCTCCTGGGCGACGAGTCGAGCGGGGCACTGGCTCCGCACTGGCGCCAGGCCTGCGCCACCCGGCAAGTCCTCGTGACCCCCGGCGTCGCACCACTGACCCTGCAGCTCGCGGTCACCGACCTTGACCGCGCGCGCGCCATCGAACTGGCCCGCACCGCCGCGGAGGTCTATGCCCACCGCATCAACGGTGTCCAGGCCGACCTCCGCTTGCCGCCTGCGTACCAGGACTTCCTGGCCTGGCGCGACGAGTTGGAGACCGCATTGGCCCAGCGGCGTCAGCAGCGCGTCGCGGACGAGACCGCCCTGAGCACGGCCAGCGATCCCGCCGAACGCACCCGCCAGCTCGCCGCCGTCAACGATCTGGAGCGGGAGCTCGGCGCCACCAGCACCGGCTTGTCCGAGCAGCGCTCCCACCTCGCCGTCCTGCTCGCCGCCCAACTGCCACCTGGCACGGTGGATCCCGCCACCGTCGCCGGCGCCCTGCGCGAAGATGCGGTTTTTCAGGAAGATCACAAGCAGCTCGAGACGGCCGCAGCCGCCTATCGCACCGAACTGCTGGTCGGTCTGCTGCTGGCCACCGATACGCAGAATGACGTCCGCAAGGCGCTGACGCAGTTTGCCGACTCCGTGGCCGAGCAGCGCAAGCTCACGCCCCCGACGGAGCTGGTCGCGACGCTTGAAAGCTGCGCCGCGGACCTGAAACACGCCCAGGAACGCGTGGGTACGTTCGCTCAGGAATGGCGGGCACTCGTCGAGGCCGTGCAAGGCCTTGACCTCTCCACAGAGGCGGTCGAGCTGAGCGTCGTCGATCTGGTGCGCCGCCAGAGTGAGGCGGCCACCGTTTCCCGACAGGTCACCGACGGCCTGACCACCCTAGTCGAGCAGCTTGGTCAGCGGGTGGACGGACTGGGCGGCGAGGGTAGTGGTGGCACGCGGGCCGTCGTCGTCGCAGCGGTGCTGCGCAGCGATCACGTCGGCCTGAAGACCACCGTCGAGTCCCTCGCTCAGGCTGTCGCCAAGGTCGCCCCAGCCGGCAATGTGGAACTCGACGCGCATGATCGCCAGATTCGCGGCCTGCGCACACGGCTCACGCAGCGCCGTGACCTCGTCACCGGCCGCCTGCAGATGGAGGCGGACCGTAGTTCGCGCGAACAGCACACCGCCCAGGTTGACACGGTCCGCCAGGAAGTCCTTCGGCTGGAGCAGCGGCGGGAGGAACTCACGGCCCAGTTGACCGCGGCTCTGCGGAGCGTGCGTGAACTGGATACGGCCCTACGTCGGCGCGAGCAACTGGCCGGGCGCCTCGAGCAGGACGACGCGGAGATTGCCCAGCTGCAGACGCAGATTCAAGCGCTGGAGGCCAAGCTCGCCGACGCCCGCCGCCACGGCCCGCAGCCGGATCGCGTAGAGCTCGGACCTGCGCAGACCAGCACCGTGTCCCAGCCGCGCCTGCGTCCGGCAATCCTTGCCGCGGTCCTGGCCGGCGCCGCGGCCTGGGTCGTCAGCTTCGCCATGATCGCCCGCAATCCCTGGCGCCGCGACGAGCGCCAGCGCCTGGCCGAAATCCTCGGCGAATCCCCCACGGCGGGGCTGGACTGACGCCGGGCCGACACGCGCCGGCCCTGCGTGTCGCTCGCGCCCGTCCTCCTGGGGCGAGCATAGCCCCTTCGCGCCATCGACATCTGCCAGCCGCACGGCGGCGCCGTCAATCCGCACGATGGTACCGACTGGGGAATCTGCTTTCGGCCCCAGCGCGCCCCCCGCCGAGCCGCGCTCCCCCCAACCCGCGATGCGTCGCCGGCCACGGTACCCCTGCCGCTACCAATCCCTTTCCACCGGCTTCTGCTTTGACGCCCGCTGCCGCGCGAGTTGCTCGCGCCGCGCCCTCTCCGCATCGCGAATCTTCTGCAGCAGCCGCTCCGCCTGCGCCGGCGTCATCTGGATCGGCACGGCCGGCTGCCGGTTCTGGTTCGGGTCCGTGGGCTGCGACTCCGCCGCCGGCTGCGGCTGAGATTGCTGCGCACTGTTCGGCTCCGGCGCCGCATTTTCGTTGGGCTCAGGCGCGGCCTGCGACTGATTCGGATCTGGCAGCCGCTGCGCCTCATTGGGTTCGCCGGGGGTTTCCTGCTCGGGTTGCTGCTGCTCGTTCTTCTGTTGCTCGTTCTTCTGTTGCTCGTCCTGCGGTTGCTGCTGTTGTTGCTGTTGGTTGGGGTCCTGCGGCTGATTGGGATCGCGCGCCTGATTCGGATCCTGCTGTTGATTGGGATCGCGCGGTTGATTCGGGTCCTGCGGCTGGTTGGGATCGCGTTGCTGATTGGGATCCTGAGGCTGGTTGGGGTCGCGCGGTTGATTCGGATCGCGCGGCTGGTTCGGGTCCTTCTGCTGGTCCTTCTTGTCCTGCTTCTGGCTGGGCTGCGACGACGGCTGACTCTGCGGATTCTGCTGCATCTGCTGCTCAATCTGCTTCTTCAGCAGGTGCAGCAACTCCAGGTTCACGCGCGCCGGCTGCAGATTCGAATCCAGTTGCAGTGCCGCCCGGTACTGCTCCGCCGCCTGTCCCAGCTTCTCCAGGGCCGCCTGCGGGTCCTGCACCGCCCCCTCCAGTGCCTCGGCGTAGTCGCAATTGCCCAGGTTGTAGCGCGTTTGCGCCTCGAACTTGCCATCCCCCAGGGACTTTGCCCGCGTCCACAACTCCCGCGCATCGTCGATCTTCCCCAGTCGGAATTGCGCCGCCGCCTGGTTATGCAGAAGCTCGCCCAGGCTCCCCGCACCCGGCAGCGCCGCCGCTTGCTCGTACGCTTCCAGCGCTTCCGCGTACTTACCGGCCGCATACCGGTCGTTACCCTTCGCGATCAGCTCCCGCGGCGAATCCGCCCGCGCCGCCAGCACTCCGGCCAGCAACAGCGCCACCGCCGCGGTCGCACGCGCCCGCCCGCGGCCTCCGCGCGCCGCATCGGCCGCGGGTGCCCCGTTGGCTGCAGCCCCATTCCTGGCCCGCGCGCCACCTCGTGGCGCCGCCCGCACACCATCCCGAATGAATGACTCGATCAGCACGAGCACCAGTGCCAGAACCGCAAACGGGTGAAACCGCGACGGCTGCTGTACGCTGTGCTCCTCGGACTCTGTCTCTGCCCGCACCAGCCGCGCCACGCGCGTGAAGATGTCGCCCAGGTCGAAGTTGCTCGTCCCCACCGCGATGAACCGTCCGCTGCTGGATACCTTTGCCACCCGCTCCAGCTCCGCGAAATTGGCTTTCGACCAGACTTCCCTGCCGGCGTACTCCAGGTACTTCGCGCTCTTCTCTCCCACCAGCGGAATCCGCGCCCCCTGCTCCGGGTCTCCCAGCGCGAGCGCAATGATCGGAATCCTCTGTTCTTCCCACACCGCCGCCGCCGCCTCGACCGGCAGGCTCTCCTGATCCTCGCCGTCGGTGATCAGCAGGATGACCTTATGCGAGTCGATCTCCTTCTTGAACAGCTCGCCCGCCTTGCGAATCGCGTCGCCGATCAGCGTCCCGCCCACCGGAGCGCTATTCGTCGTCACGTCGGCCAGCGCCAGCCGGAAGAACCCGTAGTCCGTCGTCAGGGGACACACCACCGACGGCTTGCCCGCGAAAGCGATCAGTCCGATCCGGTCGCCCCCGAGCGCCGGCAGCAGATCATCGCGAATTGCCACCTTGGCCCGCTCCAGGCGGCTCGGCGCTATGTCCCGCGCCAGCATCGACCGCGACACATCGAGCAGCACCAGCACGTCCATGTTCCGCCGCACCATCTTCTGGGTCGCTTCCCCCCACCGTGGCCCGATGAGCGCCGCCACGAGCGCCGCCAGACTCCCCGCCACGAGCGCCAGGCGCGTCACCGGCCGTAGCCACCCCGCCGGCGGCGCCAACTTCGGCAACAGCGCCGCATCCGCGAACCGCCGCAGCGCCCGCCGCCGCTGCCACACCCCATACACTCCCAGGAGCACCACCCCCGCCACCACCCACAGCAGGTTCAGATACCCCAGATGATCGAACGTGAGGTTGGTCATCACGGCACCTTCCTCAGCACCGTCGCGTCCAGCAGCGTCTGCACACTCAGACACACGAACGCCGCCGCCAGCCACGGCCAGGCCAGCTCACTCCACTCCACGAACCGGTGCTCTTCGGTCTTCGTCCGCTCCAGCTTGTCGATATCCGCGTACACTTCCGCCAGCGCCTTCGCGTTCGTGGCCAGGTAGTGCTTGCCGCCGGTCACCTCCGCAATCCGCCGCAGGTCGCGGTCGTCCACGCGCGCCCGCTGCCCCCACCCCAGGTTCTGCCCCGTCCCTGCCAGGATCGTGTACACCTTAATCCCGTTCGTCGCCGCCAGCTCCCCCGCCTGCTGCGGCGTGATGATCCCCGTGTTGTTCTCCCCGTCCGTCAGCAGAATGACCACCTTGCTCCGAATCACGAGTTGGTCCCCCGAGCCCGTCGTCCGCTTCAGGTCCTTCAGCCGCTCCACCGCCAGCCCAAGCCCGTCCCCGATCGCCGTGGCGTTGTAGTCGTCCAGCGGCCGCCCCAGCCGGTCCATCGGAATGTCCGTCTGATCCACCACCCCCAGCAGCGCCTCCCGATCCAGTGTCAGCGGGCACACGCTGTCCGCATACTTCGCGAACCGGATCATCCCGATCAGGTCGTTCACACGCCCCGGCAGTTTGTCGTCCCCCTTTACGAAGCGCCGGAACACATCCTTCACCACGTCCAGCCGCGACACCCGTTGCCCCGGCGGTGCCAGGTCGGTGTCGATCATGCTGGCCGATGTGTCAATCACCATCTGGATCGCAATCCCCTCGACCAGCACCCGCCGCGATTCATTCGGCGCTTGCGGCCGCGCCACGGCCACGATCAGACACGCCAGCGCCGCCGTTCGCAGAATCGGCAGCGCCAGTCGCAGGTGCCGCCGCCAACTCCCTCCCGCGGCCCGCACCAGCTCCAGGCTCGAAAACCGCACCACCGGCCGCCACCGTGGGCGCAACCACAGCCACCACAACCCGGGCAGCAGCGCAAGCAGCACCAGCGTCCACACCCACGGGTGTGGCCAGTAGAGCCATTCGGGCGTCAGCGGTAGATGAACCGGAGTCATATCAGCCTGTGGCCACTCGTTCCTGCGCGCGTGCGCTCGCCGCGGCCGTCGCATCGACGAACGCCCGCGCCGTACCGAGCGTCTGTTCGGCGTCCTCGCGGCGCGGCGTCAGTGCGGCGTATTTCACCATGTCGCAGCTCTCCATGAACACGCGCAGTCGCAGCGCATCGTACGGCAGCACCCCTGCGCTGCGCGTCAGCATCGTCAGGAACTCCTCGGTCGTCATCTCTGGCGCCGCCAGCCCGAACTTCCGCTCGATGTAGCTGCGTACGATCTCCGTCACGCGGTAGTAGAACTCCCGCACGCGCCCGCGCCCCACCCAGTCCTCCGTACCGAGCTGCCGCAATTCCCGCAGCGCCCATACCTCCGGCGGGACCGGCGGCGGCGGGCGCAGCAGCCGCGCTCGCACCCCCCGGTAACCTGCGTAGGCGCCCGCCAGCACCGCCACGATCCCCCCCGCGATCGCCACCTTCTGCCACCACGGCATCGGCGGCCGCGGCGGCAGCAACGTCTCCGTGATGTCGCGCGGCTGCGCCGGCGTGTCGTTCGGGTCCAGCGTCGACGCCACCTGCACCTTCACCGCCTCGCTCGTCAGCTCCTGCACGGGCTGCGACGACACCACCACGGGCACCGAACCTGTCGGCATCGTCGTCGTGCTCGGCGCCGCGCACTTCACGCTCAGCGCTGGAATCTCCACTTCCCCCGCCTCCTCCGGCGCCAGCGCAAACGTCCGCCGCCACACGAAGCCCGTCGCCCCCGGCTGCGGCTCGGACGTTTCCAGCATCCGTACCGGCAGCTCGCCGAAATCCTTCACGTCGGGCCACACTACGGAATAAGCGCTCGGCATCTCCAGGCGCAACTCGACGCGGACCTGGTCGCCGACGCGCACGGTCTTGGGCTGCACCGTCACGACCAGCTTCACCGCCCCGCGCTGCACCGTGCTGCTGGCCGCATCCGCTGCGGCTCCCCCGTCCCGCCGGCAGCCGCTTGGCGGCCCGGCCACGCCGCCGACGAGCAGCCCTACCACCAGCCACGCCGCCGCCCGCGGCCGCTTCATGCGGCGCCACCCAATTCCGCCTTGTCGCTCGGCCGGACCCTCCTGACGCGCCATGTTCGACCCGCTGTCGCTCACCGCCGCGCTCCCCTCCGCCGAAAAAACGTCATCAAGGGTTCGATGAACGAGTCCCCCGTGCTGACTTGCAGCGAGTCGATCCGCAGCCGCCGGAACTCCGCAACCAAGTCCGCCGTGCGCTGCTGCGCCAACTCCGCATACCGCCGCCGGAAGGCCCGCGAACTCGTGTCCACCAGCAGCTGCGCCCCCGTCTCCGGATCGCTCAACTCCAGATATCGCACCGCCGGCAGTTCCGCCTCGCGCTGGTCGCGCACCACCACGGGGATCAGATCGTGCCGGTGCCGCACCACCCGCAGCGGCCCCGTGAAGCCCGGCGTCTGAAAGTCGCTGATGAGAAAAACCACCGCCCGCCGCCGCAAGACGCTATTAAGATACTCCAGCGCCCCCGCCACGTCCGTCCCCGTCCCCTGCGGCTCGTGATACAGCAGCTCGCGCACCACCCGCAGCACGTGCCGTGTCCCCTTCCGCGGCGGCACGAACCGTTCGATGCGATCCGTGAAGAGGATCATCGCGACCTTGTCGTTGTTCTGGATCGCCGAGAACGCCAGCGTCGCCCCCAATTCCGCCACCAGTTCCCGTTTGAGCTGCTGTCGCGTCCCGAAATCCTGCGACGCGCTGACATCGACGAGCAGCACCACGGTCAGCTCGCGCTCCTCGCGATAGTTCTTCACGAACGGCCGCCCCGTCCGCGCCGTCACGTTCCAGTCAATCGTCCGAACGTCGTCCCCCGGCTGGTACTCCCGGACCTCCTCGAACTCCATCCCGCGCCCTTTAAAGGCGGAATGGTACTGCCCGGCGAAGACGTCGTTCACCATCGCCGAAGTGATGATCTGAATGCGGCGGACTTTCCGCAGAATCTCAGCCGGGATCATGGCACCCTACAACCACCTGACTCCAGCCAGTTGGCCGCTACCGGCCGGCCGCGGGCGCTCAACACCGCGCCAGGCCGCCGACCCGTTCCCCAATGATATAGTCCAACCGGGTCACCCCGGCAACTCCTGCGCCTTCAACCGCTTACGCTCGCCCGCGTGCCGACTACTGCGGATGCACGCCCGTACGTCCCGGCGCGAGCGTGCCCCCCGTCTCCGCCGGTGCCACCCTTGCCTCGCCACGCCACCAGTGGCGCACGTTCATCGCGAGTCCGCTGAGCACGTACCCGAACGCCGCCACGACCAGGAGCAGCTCGAACCAGTACCACGCCAGCACACCCAGCCCGGCCACCAGGAACAGGTGCCACGGCGGCTGCTTGCGCCGCACGTACACGTTGAACACGTGCACGTAGTCCAGCCGCGTCACCATCAGCAGCCCCAGCACCAGCGCGCTGCCCGCAATCACCCAGCGCGACACATTGGCCCAGTCCACATCCCACCGGACGAACCCGGTATGCCGCAGATCCTCGTGCAGCGCCAGCAGTGCCACGACAGCCGCCGCCGCACCAGGGCTCGGCAGCCCGCTGAATTTCTTCTGCGCCGACTCCGATTTCACGTTCTCTGCGTTGTAGCGCGCGAGCCGGATCGCCGCACAGCTCACATAGATCAACCCGCACGCGATGCCCACGCGCAACAGCAGCGGCGAAACCTCGCGTTCCCCGCCGTCCGCCACCGGCCGCAGGAGCAGCGTAATGAACAGCATCACCGGCGCCACGCCGAAGCTGACAATATCCGACAACGAATCGAGCTGTGCCCCGAATTCGCTTGTCCGCCGGGTAATCCGCGCCAACCGGCCATCGAGGGCGTCGAAAATCATCGCCAGCACGATCAGGTACGCCCCGGCCGCAATGTACGTGGGAAAAAGCTGTTCCAGCTTGTGTCGAAAGACGTTCTGGGGGAAGCCACCGTAGTCCGCTCGGATCGCCAGCAGACACAGGACGATTGCGACGAACCCGCACAGCAGATTGCCCAGCGTGCACGCCGACGGCAGCAAACTGATCCCGATGAGCCGGCGCGGGCGGACGTTCTCGATCCCCATGGCCTCGGGTAGCCGACGCTTTTCGCGGTCAAACATGATCATCTCGCTGTTCTCACTGGCTGCGCCCGGCATGCGCGTCACTCTGCGCCGTCTGCACGCCGTGCGGCGCCGGTACACCGCTCCCCGCGGCCAACCGGGCCAGCACCGTCAGGCCGCCCTTCACTTTCGCTCCCACCCGCACCAGGATCTCCCAATCCGGGTGCTCGGGCAGCAGAATCTCCGTGCGCGAGCCAAGCTTGATCATACCATAGCGCTGTCCCGCCGTCAGAGAATCCCCGCTGCGCGCCGCGCACACGATGCGCCGCGCCAGCACCCCCGCAATCTGTCGAATCCGAATCGGCCCCACCAGCGGCGCCGCCGGCTCGAGCAACAGCGTGTTCGCCTCGTTCCGCGTGTCCGCTTCCGGCCGCAGCGCATTCAGGAACTGCCCCGGCCGATACTCCACTGCCCGCACCCGCCCCGCACACGGCGCCCGGTTCACGTGCACGTTGAACACGCTCAGAAACACCATGATCTTCAGCGCCGGTTGCCCGTCCGGCCCCGTCAAGTTCCGCGTGATCTCGACCACCTTGCCGTCCGCTGGCGAGATGATCAGGTTGTCGCCCCGCGGCACGCGGCGCGGCGGATCGCGATAGAACGATAGGAGAAACGCCACCACCGCCCCCGGCACCAGTGCCCACCATCCGCCCAAGACCGCCACCAGCGCGACCACGGCCCCGCCCACCACCAGCGTCAGCACCTCTTCCACTCTTGCATACGGTGCCATGAATCCTCGCTTGCTCCTCGTTAACGGTCCGGCACTGCCCGCGCCCGCCGCGCTACCCGCCCCGCCCGCTCAACAGCTCCTCGATCAGTACGGCCACACCGCACTCCTCGTTCGTCGCGGTCACCTTCCGCGCCGCCGCCTTAACCTCCGGCTTGGCGTTCCCCATCGCCACCCCCAGCGCAGCTTGCCGGATCATCTCCAGGTCGTTGACGTCGTCACCGACCGCTACCGTCCGCGTCCGATCAAGCCCCCATTTCCGGCAGAGTTTCTCGATTCCGTACCACTTGTTCACTGGTGGCGCGAACGCCTCAATGAGCGACAACTTGTACGGTGGCGCGTGCAGCACATTGTGCTTCAGCCGCCCGTTGAATTCCTCGCGCAGCCGCGCCGACACATCCTCCAAGCGCTCGCTGTCGTCAATCACCGACAGCCGGACCGGCGCCGCCGCGTCTTCCGGCAGCACCGGCACGCACGCCACGTCACAGTGCGACCGCTCCAGCCACGTGTCGACCGCCGGATGCCGGTGCGGCCCGTCCACCATGTAGCCGTCCGTGCCGGCCTCATCCGGGTCCGTCAGCCACAGCACCGGGTAACCCCGCATCCCAAACCACGCGGTCGCGGCCCGCGCCGTCTCCTCGCTCAGCGCCGTCCGTTCCAGCGTCCGCCCCGTCCGCGCGTCGCTGACGAGCGCCCCAAACACCGTCACCGTCGCGTCCAGGTCCAGCCCGATCTGCTCCAGTACCGGCCGCGTCTCCGTGAACGCCCGCCCGGTGCACACTACGATCTTCAGCCCGGCCTCGTGGGCGCGGTGCAGCGCAGCGCGGTTCTCCGCCGGCAGGACGCTCTCGGCGCCCAGCAGCGTGCCGTCCAAATCCACCGCCAACAGGTCATAAAGCAGGGCAGTCATCCGCTCTCCCGCCGCCGCGCGGCGCAAACCAGTATTTTCGTCATTTCCTCCCCGCTTGTGAAGCCCGGATCGACGGGTCTCTCGGCCGCACTTTCGCTCCCCCCCTCAGACCATTACGCGGGCGTTCCCGACATTTCCTCGTCACCGCGCGGTGCGCGCAACACAGCGGCGTCCGGCGCAGGCCGAACGCCGCCTATTCTCTCTTGCGGAGCGCGCTTACTTCTTCACTTCAAACTCGGCGTCGATCACGTCGTCGCCACCCGCGGGGCCGTGCGGCGGCTCGCCGCCCGGTGTGCCGGGGCCCGGCGGCGGTCCGCCGGCCGCGGCTCCGGCCGCCTGCGCGGACTTGTAGACCGCTTCGCCAACCTTGTAAGACGCCTCCGTCAGGTCCTTGATGGCCTTTTCGATCGCGTTCGGGTCGTCGCCCTTCAGCGCGTCCTTGAGGCGATTGCTCGCCTGCTCGATCGTCGTGCGCGTCCCGGCGTCCACCTTGGCGCCGTGCTCGCTCAGCATCTTCTCGGTCGAGTACACCAGCTGGTCGCCCTGGTTGCGCAAATCGATCAGCCGCTTCTTGGCTTCGTCGTCGGCCGCGTGGGACTCCGCTTCCTTGACCATGCGGTCGACTTCCTGCTCGGAGAGGCCGCTCGACGCCTTGATCTCGATCGACTGCTCCTTGCCTGTGCCGAGGTCCTTGGCCGACACGTTGAGGATGCCGTTCGCGTCGATGTCGAAGGTGACCTCGATCTTCGGCACGCCGCGCGGGGCCGGCGGGATGCCGGTGAGCTGGAAACGCCCCAGCGTCCGGTTGGACTCCGCCATCTTCCGCTCGCCCTGCAGCACGTGGATGTCGACCGCCGGCTGGTGGTCGGCCGCCGTCGAGAACGTCTCCTTTTTGCTGGTCGGGATCGTCGTGTTGCGCGGAATGAGCACCGTCATCACGCCGCCGAGTGTCTCCACGCCCAGCGATAGCGGCGTCACGTCGAGCAGCACGATATCCGACTTCTCACCGGACAACACGGCGCCTTGGATGGCCGCGCCGACGGCAACCACCTCGTCCGGATTGATGCTGCGGTTCGGCTCCTTGCCGAAGATTTCCTTCACGAGGCGCTGCGCCGAGGGCATGCGCGTCGAGCCGCCCACGAGCACCACCTCGTCGATGTCCTTGGGCGTGAGCTTGGCATCCTGCAGCGCCCGCAGCACCGGCCCGCGGCAGCGCTCCGTCAAGGGCTCGGTGAGCTGCTCGAACTTCGCCCGCGTGAGCGTCATCTGCAGGTGCTTGGGACCGCTGGCGTCCGCGCTGATGTACGGCAGGTTCAGCGTGGTCTCGAGGCTGCCCGACAGCTCGCACTTGGCACGCTCGCACGCCTCCTTGAGCCGTTGCAGCGCCATCGGGTCCTTGCGCAGGTCGATGCCTTCCTTCTTGCGGAACTCCTCCGCCACGTACTTGATCAGCTCCTCATCGTAGTCATCGCCACCCAGGTGCGTATCGCCGTTCGTGCTCAGCACCTCGAAGACGTTGTCGCCCACATCGAGGATCGAAATGTCGAACGTCCCGCCGCCCAGGTCGAAGACCGCAATCTTCTCGTTGGCCTTCTTCTCCAGGCCATACGCCAGCGCCGCCGCGGTCGGCTCGTTGATGATGCGCTCGACCTTTAGCCCGGCGATCTGCCCGGCCTCTTTGGTGGCTTGGCGCTGCGAGTCGTTGAAATACGCCGGGACGGTGATTACGGCGCGCTCCACCGTCTCGCCCAGATATCGCTCGGCCGTCGCCTTCAGGTCACGCAGAATCATCGCCGAGATTTCCGGCGGGGCGTATTCCTTGTCCCCGATGCGGACACGGACCAACTCCTGCGGCCCGCCGACGATGCGATACGGGACGGTCTTCTCTTCGGCCGACACTTCGTCGTGGCGGCGGCCCATGAACCGCTTGATCGAGAATACGGTGTTCTGCGGGTTGGTGACCTGCTGGTTTCTGGCACGCTGGCCGACCAGCCGTTCGCCCTTGTCCGTGAAGCCAACCACCGAAGGCGTCAGACGTGAGCCCGCGTCATTAATCAGGACTTTCGGCTGTCCGCCTTCCATGATCGCGACGACCGAGTTCGTCGTACCGAGGTCGATACCAATGATCTTCGACATCCTAGTCTCCCTTTGCCGGCACGCCCTTGAACTGCGGGCGCGGCGCCAGCACAGGGGGCAGGATGCAAGGTCGGTACCAGACGCGGGGCGCGGCGGAAATCAATGCAAAGACTTGCAATAAATGATCTTATAGGCACTAGCGGCCAGAATGCGCCCCCTTCTTGAGCGGTACCGCCCTGCCAAACTGACACTCGCCGCCGCAGGAGGCAGCGGTCGTGTGCTGGCAGGCCTCGGGGAGAATCGCGGCGACCACGCCCCCCGGTGTTTTGGCAGGCCCTTTACCGCCAGCGTGCCCTCTGCCCGACCGCCACCGCGCAATCGCTCACGAGCCGAACATCCACCCTGCGCGCTAAGGCTTCTTCTCGCTGTTAGCCGGCTCCGACGATTCCTCGCTGTCCTCGTCGGCCGGCAGATCGCTGAGCCGCTCCTTCGCCTTGCCGGCCGCCCGACTGTCCGGATGCGTGCTAATCACCTTCTCGTAGTAGTCGCGCGCCTGGGCGTAGAGCTTGGCCCGCCGGTACCGATCACCCAGGTCCAGCCAGCGATCCGCTTCGTCGGCCTCGCTGCGCTTGGTGATCTCCACCTTCACCTTCGGATCCGAGTTCAACTTGTCCATCGCCGCTTCGGCCTTCTTGGCGGCCTCGGTGTCCGGGTACTTCTCCGTGACGTCGCGATAGCGCTCGATCGCCTCGATGTAGCGATCGACCTCGGCCAGGTCGGCCGCCTCGTCGTTCAGCAACTCGCCCTTGGCGTTGTCCTTGGCCCGCTGCACACGCGGCTTCAGGTCCCGGTCGCCGAGCAGCCGCGAGAGCTCGACCTCCACATCCTTCTGCAGGTCGGTGTTCTCAAAGCGCACGCTCAGGTCGGCCAGGACCTTGAAGGCCTTGTCGTATTCCTTGGCCTCGGCGTTCTTCTTGGCCTCGCTGAGGAGCTTCTTCGCCTCTTCCGTGGCCTTGTCCATGAGCTTCTTCACGTTGTCCGCGAGGCTGCTTTCCTTGTCCGCGATCCCGTTGATATCGCGCGCAATGGTGAACGCCCGGCCGACGTCGTTGCCATCCAGCAGTGTCTGCGCCTGCTTGAGGCGCTTCTTGAGGCTCTCGGGGTCCGCGCCGCGCGGGGGGGTCTTCTGCAGTTGCGCCTGCAGGCGGTCTTCGAGGTTGTCCAGCGCGTGGAAGCGTGCCGTGAAGACGCCCTGCGTATCGATCAGACACACGTACGGTGGCGCCGGAATGTCATAGATCAAGTGCAGCAAGCCGCCCGCGCCGAACGTGTAGTTCATCTCCTTGGCCTTGACGTACTGCTCGACGCGCTCCTTCTTCTCCGGAGAAAACGCGATGACGTCCACGCCCTTCTTCTGAAAGTTCTTGTAGATCTTGTTCACGACCGGGACCGCTTCGTCGGAAGCGCTATTGTCCGTGCGGAAAAAGAACAGGATCAGGACCTTGTCCCGGTACTTGTCCATCAGGTTCTCCCCCTTGTCCTTGTCGCTGTTGAAATACCAGATACCGGGGGCCTTCTCGCCCAAGACGGCATGCGGCAGATTGGGGATCTCCTGCCCGCAGGCTACGGCGGCGGTCGCCAGCACCAACGACGCGACAAGCACTCGGCAATAGGCGGTCATGATGGATCCACTCCTGCAAACCGGCGCGCCGACGCGCGCCCAATCGCATAGGTTAACCGCCGGCCGCGCCACTGCCAAGCGCGTTGTCCCCCCCGCACTGCCCGCCTATGATCCCCCAACATGGTCACACAACCGCAGCGCAGGAGGACCACGATGCAGGTGACGATCACCTACTGTACCCAGTGAAACTACCTCCCCCGAGCCGCCAGTTTGGCGGCCGCCATCAAATCGGCCCACCACGTTGACGCCCAACTCATCGCCGGGAGTGGCGGCGTGTTTGACGTCAAGGTCAACGGTCGGCTGGTTTTCAGCAAGGGGCAGGTGGGCCGGTTCCCGGAGAATGACGAGATCTTGAAGCTCCTGCCAGGACCGGGCTAGCCCTGTTGCGGCGGTTGCTGCGCACCCCCCGCCGCCATTCAGGGCCCCCGGACCCGAGGCGACGCTACGCCGGCGGCCGCCCGCTACCCGACCACCAGCACGCCAGTACCGTTGATGCGATCGGCCTTCAGTTCCTGGAGGGCGCGGTTCGCGTCGCGCAGCGGGTACGTAGTGACCTGCGCCGTCACCGGGACGAGTGCAGCTTCGACCAGCAGCGCGCGCCCGTCGGCGCGTGTATTGGCCGTGACCGAGTGCACGTCGCGCTCGTAGAACAGATGCCGCTCATAGCCCAGGCCAGGCACGTCGGTCATGTGGATGCCCGCCAGCGCCAGCGTCCCGCCGCGTTCGAGTTGCTCCAGCGCGACCGGCACCAGCTCGCCCGCCGGTGCAAACAGGATCGCACTGTCCGCCCGCACCGGCAGCTCCGCGGCGCGCGTTCCGGCCCACACGGCGCCGAGCGCACGCGCCAGGGCGCAGTGCGGTTCCGCCCGGCTGACCACGTACACCTCGCAGCCTCGGTAGCGTGCGAGCTGGAGGACCACGTGCGCGGAAGAGCCAAACCCGTACAGCGCCAGCCGCGTCCCGCGGCGCAGGTTACACCGCTCCAGCGCCCGATACCCGATGATGCCCGCACAGAGCAGCGGCGCGGCCAGCACGTCGCTGACGCCCGCCGGGAGCGCATACGCGTAGTCCTCGGACACCACTGCATATTCCGCGTAGCCGCCATCCGCGTGATAGCCTGTGAATTGCTGTTGCCCACAGAGGTTCTCACGTCCGGACAGACAGAACCGGCACACCCCGCAGGTGTGCCGCAGCCAGGCCACTCCGATCCGCTGCCCCACCTGCAACCGCCGACAGCCCGCTCCCAGCGCGTCGACGACACCGACGACCTGATGCCCGGGAATGATCGGCAGCTTGGCGCGCGGCAGTTCGCCCTCAATCACGTGCAGATCGGTCCGGCAGATCGCACAGCACGCGACCCGCAGTCGGACTTCCCCCGGCCCCGGTTCCGGCGTGGGAACCTCGCGCAGTTGCAGCGGTGCGGCCCCGATCAACGTCGGCTCTTCGAGTACCATCGCGCGCATCGTCTGTCCGTTCGCCAAGCCTCGGCCAATTGCGGCCCGAGAACCGGATAGGATAGCATAAGCGTGGGTCGAGTCTGGAGGCGTCCGATGCTCAATCTTGTGGGCTTTTTGTCACCCCCCGCCTGCATCTTCGCGGGCCTGCTGACCGCGCTCGGCACCGCTCCGCCGAGCACCGCGCCGGCCACGAAGCCGGCCGCGGAACCAAACTCAGGAGGAACACCCGTGCGAATGATCATCACCAGTAAGGCGTTTGCCGCGAATCAGCCGATTCCGCGCATCCACACCGGCGACGGACAGGATCAATCGCCGGAGCTGGCGTGGTCCGGAGTTCCCAGCGAGGCAGTCGAACTGGCGCTGATCTGTGACGATCCGGATGCGCCCCGCCCGGAACCCTGGGTGCACTGGGTGATCTACAAAATCCCCGTCAGCGCCGCCGGGCTCAAGGCCAACATCGAAGCCGCATCCGCCCCGAAGGAACCCGCCGGAGCCCTACAGGGGAAAAACTCCTGGAACACTATCGGCTACCGCGGTCCCATGCCCCCACCCGGACACGGCCCGCACCACTACCGCTTTCGGCTCTATGCATTGGACACGCGACTGAGCTTACCGGCCGCACGGACGAAGGACCAACTCGCCGCCGCGATGAAGGGCCATATTCTGGCCGAGGCCGAGATCGTCGGTACGTACACGCACTAGGACCGCGGAGTGGGCGCATGATGTCCGTCGCTCTGACCATCGCAGGCTCTGATCCTTCCGGCGGTGCCGGCCTGCAAGCCGACCTGAAGACCTTTCACCAGCATGGGGTGTACGGCATGAGCGTCGTCACCCTGCTGACGGTACAGAACACGTGCGGCGTCACGGGCATCGAATTCGTTGACCCGCGCTTCGTTATGGCGCAGCTCGACGCGGTCCTGGCGGACATTCCTCCCACCATCGCCAAGACGGGGGCTCTGGGGACCGTCGCCACCATCGCAGCCTTGGCGGAGAGGGCCCCGTCTTTGGGCTTTCCGCTAGTCATTGATCCAGTGATGATCAGTAAGCACGGCCACATGCTGCTCGACGCCGATGCCGCCCGCTGCCTGGCCGTGCGCCTGCTGCCGCACGCGCTGCTGGTGACGCCGAACATGCCCGAAGCGGCCGCACTGGCCCAGCGTGAGGTCGTGGATGTGGCCAGCATGGAGCGGGCGGCCGCCACGATCGGGCTGTGTGGCGTGCGCAATGTCCTGGTCAAGGGGGGACGGCTGGAAGGTCAGGCGGTGGACGT
Source organism: uncultured Planctomycetales bacterium (assembly GCA_964523405.1). Classification (GTDB taxonomy): domain Bacteria; phylum Planctomycetota; class Phycisphaerae; order UBA1845; family Fen-1342; genus CAZGAQ01. Next base: position 39,277 of record CAZGAQ010000026.1, on the reverse strand, counting down.
ACTCTGGACGGAGGGCGAGCTCCACCGCTTCGTCGCCCCGCGTTGCGCAACACCGCACACCCACGGCACCGGGTGTGCTTACTCTGCGGCGATCACGGCGCGTCTGGCCAGAGGCGCATCGCTGCTGGCCGCCATTCAGGGGGCCAAGCAGTTCATCACCCGCGCCATCCAAACCCAGCCGGGGCTGGGCGGCGGCTGCGGCCCGGTCAACCTGCATGCCCCGCTGACCGTCTCGGATGGCGTCGCGCGGGGCAGCGTGGGGGAAGATCAGGCGGCACCCCCATGAAACAGGCCCGCCTCTTGGGGAGGACGGGCCTGTGTTGCGGTCTGCGGCACGTGGATTGACGCGCCGTCTACTTCAGGCGGAACTTGCCGCGGGCCACTTTCTGCGCACTAGGCATTTCCGTCAGCGCGATGCCAACGCTCTTTGCCAGAGTACGATTCTTCGTCTGGTAGCCAGCCTTCAGGACACCCTCGGTGATGTCCTTGACCGACATCACCCCACCGGATTTGAGTACACGGCAGATGAAGTCCTTCAGGGATCCCTCGCGCGGACCGCCGCCCTTGGCCCGGCCGCGCCGGCCCAGTGTCCCCGCGGCGGGCTTGGTGCCCATGACCTGCAGGGCCTGGTCGACTGCGGCGATCTGAGCATCGAAGTGGGCGCGCTGCGCCAGCAGCTCCCCACGATACGAGAGGAGACTGCGAACAGCTTGATTGGCACCCCCCGCCGGACGTGCCGCGCGGCGCCCGCGCGGACCAACCTTCTTGGCGCCTGCTACGCGCCGTTTCCGTCTTGGCATGGTGCTCTTCTCCAATTCAATAGGTGACCGGTGTTGCCGTTGACCGCATAGCCCAGTCGGCAACTGTGGTGGGTTTAGTGACAAGCCTGTGCGAAGTCAAGTGCCGCTGACGATTTCCCCGGGGCATGTCGCGCCGCGCGGACAGCATCGCGTGCGCTGCAGACCGGCAAGTCCATAGGTATGTGTAGCCGCGCCAACCGGCCGTCGCAGGCACCAACAGGCGACTTGGCTCACCTTCCTGGGCGACAACCCTTGTCCCCCCGGTGGCGCACTGAGTCCGCTGCGCCAAGAGTCCGCCGCAAAACGCCCTTCCCGCGCAGAGGCCCCCGGCCGTGGCGGCGGTGTCGCAACCGCGAGCAAGTCCGTCCGACACCGATGGCACTACGACACGATCGTACGCTGAACTGCGCGGCCCCCGCGGGCGTCACTGCACGACGACCGCCCCGTGCGGATGATTAGCGCACCTTCCCCAGCAGCGCCAGCCGACTGCGGAGCTCGTTCTCGGCTTGCGCCCAGTCGCCTTCCGGCGTCCCCGGAGCCCCGTTGCGGGCCACGTAAATCTCGTACGCGCGCTGGCGGATTTGCGCCTCGGTCGGCTCCAGCGGAAGCGGCATCGTCTTGGCCACGATCGTACGGGTGCGGGTGCGCGGGGTGAACGTCGCGGTAGTCATTGGTACATCCTCCAAGGTCCGCCCGCTCGGGACGGACTGACGCAGATATCTGATCGGTCAGGGGCTGCGTCCGGCTGTCGGCGTTTTTCGTGGAGACGGGCGCGTTTTCCCGCGCCCCCGCCGCTTCCGACCGCTTTCGTCCTCTTACCCCCATGGCCGCGCACGCTAACATACTGCCGGCCGGGCACTTCCCGACCTGCCCAGGAGATCCGCATGCGTGCCTACCGCTTGAGCGCATTTGGCATCGAACACCTCGAACTGGCCGAAATCGCGCCCCCGCACCCGGGGCCGGGCGAGGTACTCCTGAACGTGCAGGCTGTCAGCCTCAACTACCGCGATTACCTCGTCGCCCTCGGGAGCTACAACCCGAAGCTGAGGTTGCCCGCCGCGCCCCTTAGCGACGGCGCTGGTGTGGTAGCCGCAGTCGGTCCCGGCGTAACTCGCGTGCAGGCAGGGGACCGCGTCATGTCGCACTTCGTTGCCGGCTGGCTGGAAGGCCCGTTTCGTCAGGAGTACCTCGCCACAACACTCGGGACCCCCGGACCGGGCCTGGCTGCCGAGCAGGTCGTACTGCCGGCCGAGGCGGTCGTGCCTTGGCCGGACGGCTACGATGCCGCCCGCGCGGCTACATTGCCGATCGCGGCGCTGACGGCCTGGAGCGCGCTCGTCACCGTCGGGCAAGTGACGGCCGGGCAAACGGTACTCACGTTGGGGACCGGCGGGGTGGCGATCTTCACACTGCAGCTCGCGAAGGCCATGGGTTGCCGCGTGATCATCACCAGCAGCAGTGCCGAGAAGTTGGAGCGCGCGCGGGCGCTTGGTGCCGACCACACGATCAACTACCGCACAACACCGAACTGGGAGGATGCGGTGCTTGGATTCACGGAAGGCGTCGGTGTGGATCTGACTGTCGAAACCGCCGGCCCCGGCACGCTGGACCAGTCGCTGAAAGCCACGCGTGCGGCCGGCACGGTCGCCCTCCTCGGAGCACTGACCGGCCGCCAGGGTCCGGTCACCACGGGGCTGATCCTCATGAAGCGGCTGAAGGTATGCGGGATCATGGTCGATTCGCGGGCCGCGTTTTTCGACCTGTGTCGCTTCATCGCCGCACACCAGATTCAGCCGATCATCGGGCAGTGTTTCGCGTTCGAGCAGTTACCGGAAGCGCTCCGTTACATGGAGTCTGGCCGGCATTTTGGGAAAATCGTGGTGATGCTCTGAGAATGGCTGAAACGGTCCTTCTGGCTTCACTGGACCGGCGGCAAGCAGGGCTCTGGTGCTACCCCCGACACTGCGGCGCGCCTACACTAGGGCAATGAGCGTGAATATCCTCGGTATCGAGACGTCCTGTGATGAGACGTCAGCCGCCGTCGTCGTGGATGGGCGCGACGTGCGCTCGAACCTGGTGAGTTCGCAGGTCAAGCTGCACGCGAAGTACGGAGGTATCGTACCCGAGATTGCCTCACGCGCGCACATTGAGCAGATCGGTCCGCTAGTTGAGGAGGCGTTGGGGCAGGCCGGCATGACCTACGCTGACCTCCACGGGATCGCGGTCACCGCCGGTCCTGGGCTGGTCGGCTCCCTGATGATCGGTGTGACCGCCGCCCGAACCCTGGCCCTCACTTGCGGCCTGCCGCTCGTGGCCGTCGATCACATTGAGGCCCACGCTACCAGCGCCGCGCTGGTTACCGATCCGCCCCCCTGGCCGGCCGTTGCGCTCGTGGTTAGCGGCGGGCATACCTCGTTGTATCTCGTGCGCGACTGGTTCAATATCGAGCTGCTCGGCCAGACGGTCGACGATGCCGCCGGTGAGGCGTTCGACAAGGTGGCCGCAATCCTGGAGTTGGGTTACCCCGGCGGCCCGGTCATCGACCAACTGGCCCGCCGCGGTAACGGCTGCGCGATTCGGTTCCCGCGCACCTGGATCGACACGGAGCACGGCAACTTTTCGTTCAGCGGCCTCAAGACGGCCGTGCTGTACCACGTGTACGGGCCGGGGCGCAAGTACGGCTCGCTGGCGGACCGATCCCCGCAGGAAGTGGCCGACGTTGCGGCCAGCTTTCAGGCGGCGCTGGTCGAGACCCTCGTCGCCAAGACCGTGGCCGCCGCCCGCAAGACGGGGGTGCGACAGGTCGTGGTCGGAGGCGGCGTAGCGGCCAACTCGGCGCTGCGCGGTGGGCTGCAGGCAGCCTGTGACGCCGCGGGTCTACAACTGCACCTCACGCCGCTGAAATACTGCACGGACAACGCGGCCATGATCGCAGCCTTGGGGCACCAACACTATGCGGCCGGGCACCGCGCGGATCTGGCCCTGGAACCGCGGGCTGGGCTCATGCGTCCCAAGCGCGCCGGCTAGACCGTGGACGGCGGCGTCCGACCGGACGCCGGATACGGCGCGAGCGGCCGAAACAGCCGCGGGCGGCGCCGTCGCGCAGCCCGCAGCGAAGCCGATCTTGTCCGCGTTTGTCGCCGCGCCTAGAACCACCACGCCGCCCCGGGCTGCTCCTTGATGAGCAGGCCGCGCAGAAACGCGACGGCCTTTTCGAAGCCCTCCTGGACGCTCATCAGCGAATCCTCGTGTTCGATGCTGATGACGCCGTCGTAGCCCTTGCGGCGCAGCATGCTGATGAAGGGCTTCCAGAATTCCTCGCCGTGGCCGTAGCCACACGTGCGGAAGACCCAACTGCGACCGTGCAGGTCACCGTAATTCTTCGTGTCCAGCGCCCCGTTGATGCGTGTATTGTGCGGGTCGATGCCGGTGTCCTTGCCGTGCACGTGGAAGATGCACTTGGCGTCACCCAGCACCCGCGCCGCCTCGACCGGGTCGATGCCTTGCCAGAAGAAGTGCGACGGATCGAGGTTGGCGCCGAGCTGCTTGCCACACGCCTTGCGCAGCTTTAGGACTGTCTCCGGGTTGTATACGCAGAAGCCCGGATGGGCCTCGAAGGCGATCTTCACGCCCAGGTCAGCAGCTTCCTTGTTCTTCTTCGTCCAGAACGGAATCAGCACGTCATGCCACTGGTACTTCAAGGTCGCCAGGAACTCCGTCGGCCATGGGCACGTAACCCAGTTCGGCATGCGGTCCTTCGGGCTCCCGCCCGGGCAGCCCGAAAAGTTGATCACCACGTCCGTACCGAGCTTAGGGGCGAGCCGCACAGCGGTGTCATGTGCCTTGGCGTGCTGCCGGGCGATGCCCTTGTCCGGATGCACCGGATTACCGTGCACGGCCAGGCCGCGGATTTCCAGGCCGTGCCGTTCGCAGTCGTCCTTGATGCGCTGCTGAGCACTCTTGTCCTTGAGCACTTCAGCCGGATCAAAGAACGGCGTGCCGGGGTAGCAGCCGACGGGCAGCTCAATGGCCTCCAGCCCGACTTTCTGGCAATACTCCAGGGCCCGCTCCCAACCCATACCGCCCAGACCGGCTGACATCACACCCAGTTTCATCCGCGGCTCCTTTCGTGGCTGCGCGGCCGGTACCGTTGCGGCCGCGACGTGTGCGCGGCGCGCACTGTACCGGCGGGAGCGCACCGAGGCAACGCAGGCGGATTCCGCCACATAGGGCGTTGGAGCGTACTGGTCACACGACCGGATGTCTCCCCGATGAGGCCGCGCGGCGCAACGCAGCGGCAGGGACTCGAACCCTGAACCCTCGGCTTAGAAGGCCGATGCTCTGTCCAATTGAGCTACCGCTGCGGAGCATTCGGCACGCGTCTGCCTGCCGAATGAGTCGCGCGCAGTATACCGGCCGATCTCGGCTGCGGCGAGCCGGCGCGCTGACTCGGCGGCCAGCGCCGCAAGCGCCAGCAGCGCCGGGCTTGGCGAAGTTCGTGTGTCGGCGCTACTGCCCGTGGGCCAGATAGATCGACTCCGCCGCGCCGCGCGCTGCGCGGAACACCATCTGGTCCAGGTCGTTCAGCATGCCGCTGCGCCCCGGAGCATCGCGGCGCGGGGCGCTGACGGCGGTGAAGCCGTTGATTTCGGCCGGCACCTTCAGGACGGTGTCGGCCAAAACGAGGAGCTGCGTGCCCGTCCAGAACGCCAGCCCCGAACCACTGGAATGGCTGTAGCTGACGATCGCCCGCCCGTTGTTGTTGATCGCGCCGACCGTGTCCGTCCACGTCACCGTAACGCTCTGCAGGGTCGTGGGCAGCGTGGCGTTGACCTGCACGCGCACGCCAGCCCCGGTGACATAGGGGTTCCCGCCGGACAGAATGAGCGCCTGGCCCAGGTCGTTGACCCCGCTGACCAGGGCAGTCGCCACCGCGTTGCTGGGGCCCGTCAGCTCGTACCAGCGCGAGTTAACGAAGTCCCACAGGAGCACGGCATCCGTCGTCGTCGTTCTGATGAGCAGCTTGCCGTCAACGCCGATGTGGCTGAGCGGACCCAGGCCCATCCGTGGCGGCCAATCGGACGTGCGAAACTGCGCCCCGGACGTCAGACCCGCCCAGGCGGTGCCCGCCGTATCCAGCACGCGGTAGAGCTGTCCGCTGCGGCCGAGATAGAGACCTTTGACCGTCGCGCCAGAATCGTTGACCCACTGGCCCGCCAGCAGGATGTCGCCCGGGCCGTTCAGCGCAAATTGCGGGTAGAGCTTCGTGAAAATGGCCGCCTCGCCCGGAACGTTATCGGCGTCGGAGAGCGTATCGACCAACTTGGTGATGGCGGTTCCGTTACTGGTCCACAGCGCCGTGCCGGACACGAGCCCCGAACTGGCCAGGTACCGGTAGTCTGCCCCGACCGCGCCCAGACCGGCATCACTGACGCCCACGGTGACGTTGGTGAGCGGGAAGAAACCTTGCGAGCCGTACAGCGTCGCCAACTGATGCTGGTCGAGCACGCGCGCCAGGTTCTCGTCGGTCGCCCGCCAGCGATACACACCGACCCACGAATCTACCGTCGAATACGGACACGTCACCACGAGGCGGTCGCCCCCGCCCCAGGCCAGATCGAGACTGATGTCGTTCGCATCAAAGGGGCCGAAGTACGTCGTCGTGAGCTGCCCCGGCACGATGCCCGTGCGCGTCGGGTCGTCGTCCAGCACGCGCTTCAGCGTGCCGGTACCGCTGGTGGCATCATAGACGTAGACCCCGGCCACCCCGTGTCCCGTCGTACCCGCGTACTTGCCCCAGAAAGCGACGCGTCCCTTGGCATCGATCACGGGCGCGCCGAAGCCGGTGAAGGTGCAGCCGGTCTGTCCTGGCACCGCGTCGCCGGTCTTCACGATTTCGCTGAACACCAGGGTCGGCACCGGCGCCGGCGGAGTCGGCTCGCCCGCTGTCGTCGGATTCCCGGTCTGCGGGTCCACACCTCCGCTGGGTACCGTCGGGCCTGTGCCATTGGTGCCGTCGTTGGAACCCGGCACGGTCGAATTTCCGTCCGTGGAGTTGCCGTCGGTGGAGTTGCCGTCGGTGGAGTTGCCGTCCGAGTTCGGATCCGTCGTCGTCGGGCAGCCGCCGGTCGTGAAGATCAGCCCCAAGACGGCGAGCGCGGCCGCGCACAGAGTCGCCCGAAAGTACATCCGGTTCCGGTTCATCGAGGTCACGCTGAGACTCCTCTCGTAGAACGCCGCCGACCGCGCAGGGACGCGGACAGCTTATTCTATAAATCGGCGTCAACGCCGCTTCTCCAGCACACGAATGCGGAGCGGCGACAGGGGCTCGGAATCCAACGTCCGGGAAAAACCGGTTACCCACGCTCCCAGGCAAATACTCGGGCACGCTCGCGGCGCTATTTCTGCCGTCGGATGAGGACCGCCGTCAGGTCATCCGCCTGCCGCGCCCCGTGGGTGAACCGCTGAATTTCCTGGTACAGCGCCTCGATCATCTCCCCGGGCGGCAGCTCCGGATGGGCGGAGATGAATTCCACGACCCGCGCCTCGCCGTACAGCTCGCCAGACGGGCTGGCCGCCTCGTAGAACCCGTCCGTCAGGAGCACGACGGTCGCCCCGGGTGCAAAGTCAAACCGCTCGGCTGCGCAGTCGAACTCCTTGACGATCGCCAAGGGCAGGCCGGTGGCCACGCGCGATTCCACACCGTCCGGTGAGATGCACAACAAGGGCCCCTGCCCAGCCGCGACATATTCGAGGCGATGGGCCTGCGTATCCAACACCCCCAGGAACGCGGTGACAAAACGGTCCTCGCTCAGGTCCTCTGCCAGGATCGCATTCACCCGGGCCGCCACGAACGGCACTTCGCGCGACACACTCAGCAGTGCGCGCGTCAGCGACCGGCATTGCGCGATGACCAGCGCCGCGCCAATCCCGTGCCCCGTCGCATCGGCCAGCAGGACCGCTAGCCGATTGTCCGGCAACGGCATGAAGTCGTAGCAATCGCCGCCGGTCTCGTCCGCCGACCGGTTCCAGCCGGCAATCTCGTAGCCCGGCGCCTCCGGATTGTGCTTGGGGAACTGCGCCTGCTGGATTTTGCGCGCGATCTCCAGGTCCCGGGCCATGCGCTGCTTCTCGGCAAATTCCTCCAGCAGCATGTAGCGGTGCAGCGCCACGCCCGTTTGGGCGCTGAGAACCTTGGCCAGCTCTTCGTCCTCGGTCGTGAAGGGCCCGCCGCGCCGGTTCAACGCCTGCAGCACCCCCATCAGCTCGCCGTCGAGATTCTCCAGGGCAAACGTCAGCAGGTTGCGCGTGCGAAATCCCGTCTGCTTGTCGATCTCCTGGTTAAAACGCTTGTCCGCGTAAGCATCCGGAACGTTGACGATGGTGCGCTGTGCCGCGGCCGCCCCCGCGATCCCCCGCGTGGCCGGAAAGCGAATGGACTCCACGCCCGTGGCCACGCGGCTGTACAGCTCGTCACTCTTCTTATCGTACAGGAAGACCGTGGCCCGTTCGCAGTCCAGCACCTCGCGCGCCGCGTCGACGATCGTGCCCAACAGCTCCCCCAGATCCAGCGTGGCGGCCATCTGGCGCGTCACCGTCAGGAGGCGGCGCAGGTTTTGGACGTGATGGGTTTCGTCGGCCATCGTGGCGCGTAGCCTAAGCACGGGGCGCGACGAAGGCAACTGCTTGTGGGCGGGCCTGTTGTCGCACGAGCCATGCCAGGCCGGCCCACGGCCCGAGGACACAAACGATCGACACGAGGGCCAATACGGCCAGGTCCCGGTAGACGCCAAAGTGCATCAACGTGAAGGCGCGGACTGCGGCCGTTTCGAGCCCGGGTGGCACCAGCAACATCGTGGCGGCCACCTCCCCGAAGCAGAGGATCAGCATCAGCAGCCCGGTCAGCAGGAGATCACGCGCCAGCGCCGGCCACACGATGTGCCACTGCCAGCGGCGCCAGTCGCAACCGTCCACACGGGCGGCCCAAATCACCTCCGCCGGAATGCGGCGCAGGCCCGGCACCAGTAGCAACACCGCGATCGGCAGGAAGCGCACGAGGTAGCCCAACAGGACCGGCACCGGTGTGTCGTAGGTCAGTCCGACCAACCCGGGACGATTGAGCAACTCAATTAGACTGATGCCCACAACCGGTGCAGGCGTGGATAGCAGCAACACGCTGGCGGCCAGCACCACCCACCGCAGCCACCCGCCGCGCGCCAGCACGGACGCCAGTCCCACGGCCGGTAGCGTGATGGCGACGGCCCCCAGCGCCGCCAAGCTGCAGGACATGGCCACTTCGTGCCGTAGGGCCCACGCGGCCCCCCACACACCGGTCTGTGGCAGGTGGGGCGCCGGCGCCAGCGCCCGCAGCAGCAGGGCCGTCAATAGTCCGCCTCCAACACCGACCAGCAGCACCGCACACGCCAGGGTCGCCCACGGTCGCGCGCGGCCCAGCCGATACAGACGTGGTGCCCCACCACCAGACCACGGCGAATGCTCGCCGAAGAACCGGTACCGCGCCTGGGCCGCCAGCAGCAGCGCCGTCATCACGACCAACACGGGCAATGAAGTCAGCAACGGTCCAGCCTGGCGTCGATCAAGCTGGTACTGCGTGTAGACCTCCTCCGCAAACGTGCGGATGACCAGCAGGTCCGCGATGGTGTAGTCCGTGCCTACCAACAGGACCACGACGAGCACGACGGCGACCACGCCCCAGGCCGCTTGCGGCATGGTCACACGCCACAGCACGTACGCCGGACGCGCGTCGAGCAGCGCCAGGTCCTCCAGCTCCCGGTCCGTCGCCCGCACGGCCGCCGCCAGCACCAGCGTCGCCAGCGGCGTGTACACCAATCCGTAGATCACGCCACACGCCACTAGCGAGCCGGAGAGGTACGTTGCCGGAAGCGTCGCCAGGATGAGAGCGCTCGTCACGTAGATCGGAACGCACGCCCCCAGAAGCGCCGCGCCCAGCACGAGCCGGCGCCCCGGCAGGTCGGTCCGCGCTGCCAGGAGTCCCAGCCCCCCGCCCAGACCCACGGCCGTCAGAACGGCCACGCCGGCAACGATCCCCGTATTCCGCAGCAAGATCTGCCAACGATCCAGATCGCGCGCCAGCCCGGCGGCATCCGCGTCGGTCCCCGGAGCACCCGCCAGCGTCATCAGTGCGCGTACGATCGCATAAACGGGTACGCTCAGCGCGACCCCCAGCACCAGCACGTGCAACAGGCCGTACGCCACCCCGGCGCCGCGCCGCAACTGGTCCGCCCGCGCGTTCACCGCTTCCCAATCAACTGCTCGAATTCCGCCTCGCTCAGCACACGCACCCCCAGGGCCCGCGCTTTCTCCAGCTTGCTGCCCGCCTCCTCGCCGGCCACGACGAAGTCGGTCTTCTTGCTGACGCTGCCCGCGGCCTTGCCACCGAGGTCCTTGATGAGCGTTTCGATCGCACTGCGCGAGTAGCCCTGGAGTGTGCCGGTGACGACGACCGTCTTGCCCATCAGCGGACTCGCGGCCGGGCGCTCGCGCCGCGCCTGGGTCATGTTCACCCCGACCGCCTTCAGCTCCGCGAGCGTGCGCTGGCCGGCCGCACTGTCCAGCCATTCGCGTAGCGAAGCGGAGACCTCCGGTCCGATGCCGGCGACTTCCTGCATTTCGTCGACACTCGCGGCCGCCAGCGCGTCCATCGTGCCGAAGTGGTCGGCGAGGAGCTCGGCGGTGTTAATGCCGACGTGGCGGATGCCGAGTGCGGCCAGCACGCGCGCCAGCGAACGACTCTTGCTTGCCTCGATGCCGGCCAGCAGGTTGTCAACGCTCTTCTCGCCCATGCGCTCCAGTTCGACGAGTTCCGCCCGGCGTGCGGCCAGCCGATACACGTCGGCGAAGCCGTGTACGAAGCCCTTCGTCACGAGCAATTCGACGAGCTTGGTGCCGCCGCCCTCAATGTCCATCTGGTCGCGGCCGCAGAAGAAACGCAATCGCTCCATGAGTTGGGCCGGGCAAGCCGGGTTGATGCAGCGGAGATAGACGCCGCCCTCGTCCTGCACCGCGGGGCCGCCGCATTCGGGGCACTTTTTCGGCGGCACGACCGCGGCCGCGTCGGCGGGGCGCTGCTCCGCGACGACACCGACCACCTGTGGGATGATCTCGCCGGCCTTCTCGACAATGACGGTGTCGCCGACATGCAGGTCGAGGCGCTGGACTTGCTCGAAGTTGTGCAGGCTCGCCCGCCGCACGGTCGTTCCGGCGAGCTGCACGGGCTCGAGGTTCGCGACCGGCGTGATCGTCCCGAGCTTGCCGACCTGCAGATCCACCGACAAGAGGCGGCTCTGGGCCTGCTCCGCGGCGTACTTGTAGGCGATGCACCAGCGCGGCGACTTGCTGGTCGTGCCCAGCTTCGCCCGCTGATCCAGCCGGTCCACCTTCACCACCATGCCGTCCGTGTCGTAGTCCAGCGTGCGGCGGCGCGCGTCCCACTCCTCGATGTGCGTGATGACGGCTTCGACGTCGCGGCACAGGGTCGGCAGATTGACCGGAATCCCCCACGCTTGCAGCTGCTGCTGCAGTTCACTGTGGCGCAGCACGTCGGCAGGCAGCGGCTCGATCACGCCGTAGCCGTGGGCGCGAAAGGCGAGGCCGCGCTGCGCGACGTTGCGGGCGTCGAGTTGCTTGAGCGTGCCGGCCGTGGCGTTGCGGGGATTGGCGAACGGGGCTTCGCCCGCGGCTTCACGCTGGGCATTCACGCGGTCGAAGTCGGTGCGGGGCCAGAAGACCTCGCCGCGCACTTCGAGCACCGCGGGCCACCCCTCCCCTTCCAGCTTCAGGGGCACGCTGCGGATCGTCCGCAAGTTCTGGGTGATGTCGTCGCCGGTCTCGCCGTCACCGCGGGTCGCGCCTTGCACGAACACTCCCGCTTCGTAACGCAGTGCGACGGCCACCCCGTCGATCTTCAGGTCCACCAGGTATTCGTACGGCTCGTCGCCGAGCAACTTCCGCACGCGTCCGTCGAACTCGCGCAATTCGGCCGGCGAGTACGTGTTGTCGATGGAGAGCATCGGAATCACGTGGCGGACGTGGGCAAAGCCCTCCAGGGGTTGCTCGCCCACGCGCTCGGTCGGCGAGTCCGGCGTGCGCAGCGCCGGCCACGCGTCTTCGAGGTCGCGCAGCTCCCGCAAGAGCGCGTCGTACTGCGCGTCAGTGATCTCCGGCGTCGCCCGGTCGTAATACAGCCGATCGTGCCGCCGGATTTCCCGCCGCAACGTCTCGACGCGCTGAGCGGCCTGCTCGGCAGGACTAGTGCTGGGCATCTTTCGTCGCCTGCACGGCCGGCGCGGGGTGCGTCGCCACGGACAGCTCGACCGCGTTGAGCTGGAGTGAGCAGGAGGCCGAGCGATCGTCCGGCACCTCGACGTGCGCCTGGCCGGCGAGGTAGATCGTCACGTCCTCACCCGGGCCAAGCGTGAGCGTGAAGCCCACTTCTTCCTCACCCGAGCGCCGGCCGGAGCCGTTGTCCGTGGTGTAGTCCGCGATGGGGATGTCGCGCAACATGGGGCCGCGTCCGCTGCGGGCGAACAGCCGCAGGCCGACGACCGCCCCGGCCGCCCGCGTGCCGCTCGCCTCAGCCTCGAAGCTGTACTTGAACTTCACGCGCACGTCGGTGTCGGCCTGCAAGTCCGTAGCATTGGCGATGGCGTGGCCGAGTTGGAAGACGCCCTCGGCTTTGCCGCCCATCTTCACGGCGGCGGTCACATTAGCTTCGCCGCTGGGCTTGGCGGTCGCGTCGGCCTGGGCCTCACCCTTGAGGCCGGGCTCTTTGCTGGCGCGCGGCAGGACGAGGTTGAAGGTCTGGTCCTTGGGGACGTGGAGGCTCATGCCGCCAGGCTTATCGAGCAGTTGCGGCTTGGCGCGGGCCGACAGCTCCGCCCCGAATTGTCCGCCGGAGCAGCCGGTGAGGACGAGCACGAGCCCGAGTCCGGTGAGCACGGCGACGACACGCAGCGGTGATGGACGCGACGGCATCGGAATTCTCCCTCTTGAGTTACGGGGCATTGAAGCACCCCCCCCGCCGGAATGCAACTGCCCCCGCGACAGGGGCGGGCTGGGGGGGCATAATGGCGGGCGGGGAGACTTGTGCGGGAGGTGTCCGCCGCATGCACCAACCGGTTACCCAGGCTGTGTTCGCTGAGGCGTGCAACGCGGCAGGCTGCACAGGCGGAGCGGCGCGCGGTGCCGTTCGGAGAGCACCCCATGCCTGACACGCCGCGAGCGACGCCGGCACCGTGGCCGGAGTTCGTCGACGCGACTCGCCTTGACGACGCCGGGTGCGTCCGGGACGATGCGTTGTGCGTGTACTGTGGCTACAACCTGCGGACGCTGGCGGTCGGCGGGCGCTGTCCGGAATGCGGCAAGCCGGTGGCGGAGTCGGTGCGCAGTTCGCTACTGAGGTACGCCAACCGGGAGTGGGTCGAGAATCGCGTGCTGTCGGGGCTCTCCCTGTTTGTGGCCGCCCTCACGATGGGTTTGATCGGGGTCGCGATGATCGTGCTCCCGATCGTGATTGAGACAGTGGGAGTACCCACCGGGGCTTCAGAACCGCTCGCGATAATTGGCGGCATGCTCATACTGCTGGGCGGCCTGATGGTGCTGGGGACCGCCGTTACCTGCACGGCCCCGGAGCCCGGAACGCGCCGCGAGCCCGGGGCATGGACGGCAAGGCGTGTCACGCGGTGGAGTTTGCTGACCCTCGTGGTACTCGCCGCGCTGTTCGTGGCGGCGATCACGCTCCGTTCGCCGTGGCCGGCGCTGGCGACGGCGTGGCTGGCGGCAGTACTGGCATTGGCCGTCTTGCCGCTGGCGCTTTTGGGGCACATTGCGGGGATCGTGCGGCGCATCCCGGACAGCGAACTGGCGTCGCGTCTGGAGGCCCATGCGCGCCTGCTCGCCGCGTGCGGACTGATTGGAGTAACGCTCGTGCCCGTCGGGATGCGGCTCAATTCGCGGCCGGCCTTCTTCCTGGTCCTGATCTGCGTAGCCGTCTACAGCGCGCTGACGATCGGCATCTGCCTCTGTCTGCGGAAGGCCGATGATGAGGTGAGCGCTGCGATCGGGGTGGATGCAACCCCCGACAACGTCGCCGGCACACCGCCGGACGACAAGAGCGTCAGTCAGGATTCGCATCGATAACGGCCGCGCCGGCAGCGTTAGGCACCGCCAACGAGGCCCGTCCTGATCATGTCGCGGATGACGCCGCAAGACCTACTCCACCCGCATGATCCGCCGCGCCGTGTAGGTCTGGCCGAACACGTCCGTCGTACGCACTTCGATCACATACGAGCCCGGCTCCAGGCCGGACGGCAGCGTGCCGCGCCACAGGTGCCCGCACTTCGTGGGCTTGGGCATCTTGCGTGGCGGGGGCAGCTTCTTCTCGCTCTCCTTCAGCGCGACGAAAGAGGGATCTTCGCGGTCAACCTTCTCCAGCTTCGTCCACGCACCGTCTCCGAGCCGCATTTCGACCGTCGACCGTGCCGAGCCCGCAAAGACGTTGACCAGCACTTCGATCTCGGCCGTCTTGTCCGTCACGGGATCGGGCGTGTAGATGTTCATCTGGTAGTCGGCCGGGCGGCGGGCCGCGCGGTACTGCACGCGCTCGACCTTTTGGCCATCAAACGTCACGAGCACCCAGCAATTGGGCGCCCCGTCGGACATCGTCGCGTTCGGGATGCCGACCTCGTCGGGCATGCCGGTCCACCAGCTCCCGCACGAAGTGCCGATCGTCGTGTGGTGATGCGGCTCCTGGCCCGGCCAGCCCTGCTTGTCGCCCAGGAACCAATGGCGGTAGTAGTGCGTGTGGCCGGAGTAGGAGACGGCGTGCGGGTGCTCGGCCATGGCCTTGAACAGCTCATCCTTCTCGGCGATCTCCTGGATCGGGATGTGCATAGTGAGCACGACGAGCTGCTCAGCCGGCAAGGCCCGCAAATCGCTGAGCACGAAAGCGAGTTGCTCTTCACCCAGGCCGGCGCGATACGTCCCCGACTTGCCGTCCTCGCCCCCGTGCCACTCGATGTCTTCCAGGGTGATGAAGTGGACCGGGCCGTAGTCGAAGGCATAGTAGCGCGGCCCGAAGACACGCTCGTAGGCGTCCGGGGCGCGATCCTCATCGGGGGCCTTCACGTCCATGTCGTGGTTGCCGGGCACATAGTACCACGGCACGCCGACACGTCCGTAGGCGTGCGTCAGTGGCTCGTGCAGTTCCAGCTTCTCATTGGCGAGGTCGCCGAGCGTCAGGCCGAACGCGGCCTTGGTACCGACGAGCGCCTCGAGAATGTCATGGCTCAGGTAGTCGATGTCGCCGAGCGAATTCACCTGCGGATCGCCCATCATCACGACGTCGAACTTGTCCGGCTCGTCCTGCTTGCGCAGCGGGAAGTCGACGGACTTGGGCAAGGGGCCGGTCGGCGCGACGCCAGGGTAGCGCCCTTCGGGCGCCCCGTTGGGGCAGTGATGGTAGTAGAACCGCGGCACGTTGTGCTTGTCGACGGCCGTCATCCAGCCGCGCGGCTTGAGGACGAACAGGATCGTGTCGTCATCAACCGGCAACGTGTACTTGCCGTCGGTGTCCGTCTCGACGATCTCGCGCCCGTTCGAGACGCGGACCTTCGGCACGCCGGCCTCGCCGTCGTCGCGCACCCCGTTCGTGTTGGCGTCGTTGAACACCACGCCGGTGGCCTTCGTCGGCTCTGCGGCCCCCCAGGTCCGCGTATGACCCCACGCACAAACGGCAACCACTGTCAGGCCCAGAACAGCGTGACGCATCATGTGAACTCCTGTGTCGCGGCCGCCCCGGGGAACCGCGCGTCCCGGAAATGTACGGAAGACCCGCGCCGCGTGCAACCGCCACCCGTTCGCCAATCGACACATCCGCGCCCGCTGACTATCCTCTCGCCATGGAAGTCTGTCGCCGGCTCGAGGATTTCTCGCCCCCGCCCCAGGGCACCGCCCTGACGATCGGCAATTTCGACGGCGTCCACCGCGGGCATGAGCGGATCATTGCCGCCGTCCGCGAGGCTGCGCGCCCGTCCGGGGCCCCCACCGTCGTGCTGACTTTCGACCCGCATCCGCTCGCCGTGCTCGCCCCGGAGCGCGCGCCGGCCCGGCTGACCACCGGCCCCGAGAAGCTGCACCTGCTCGCTCGCTGCGGCGTCGACCGTGTGGTCCTGATCCAACCGGATCCCGCCTTCCTGGCTCAGGAGCCCGAGGACTTTCTCGCCAGCCTGGTCGCGCATTGCCGTCCGCGTGCCATCATCGAGGGACCCGATTTCAACTTCGGACGTGGGCGGGCGGGCTCGATCGACACCCTGCGTCAGCACGCGGCCCAGTGGGGCTACACGGTCCAGGTGACCCCGGTGGTACGCTGCGCAGACCTGCGCACGCACCCGACCATCAGCAGCACGTCGATCCGCCAGGCCCTCCGCGACGGCCGCGTCGACGAGGCCAACGCGATGTTTGGCCGACCCTACCGCATCGTCGGCGTGACCGGCCATGGGGAGGGGCGCGGCGCGACGCTCGGCCTGCCGACCGTGAACCTGGAGGCCATCCCGCATGTGCTGCCGCAGGAGGCCGTGTATGCCGCGGCGGCCCAGCTGGATAGTGGGCAGCTTTGTCTGGCGGCCGTCAACATCGGCCCGCAGCCGACCTTCGCCCAGATGCGCTCGCGCGTGGAAGCGCATCTGCTGGACTATGCCGGTGATCTGCGCGGGCGCCGGGTCGGGCTCTATTTCTTTGCCCGCCTGCGCGAGCAGGTCCGCTTCGCCAACGCGGCGGCCTTGGTCGCCCAGATTCACCAGGACATCGCCGCCGCGCGCACGTTTGCGTCCCACGTCGCCGACCTGCACAAGACCGGCGTCCAACCCCTCTGAGCGCGTCCGGCCCGACCGCGCTGCGGCAGCCAGCTATAATCAGTCGACCGTCGCGCACGCCGGGAGTGCGGGCGGACCGTGGCCGAAGGTTCACAGACGCGAAGGAGCAAACGATGCAGCGCACGTTCAGGTCGTGTGGATTCATGCTGTTGGTCGCCGTGGCTGGCACGGCTCGGCTACCTGCCCAGGAGCCCGGCAAGCCCGCTCCGGCACCGGCTGCCAAGCCGGCTGATCCCAACGCTCCGGCCGTCTCCGGCGACTATCAGGTCGACCCGGTGCACTCGACCAACGTCTTCCGCATTCGCCACATGAACATCACGTTCGTGTATGGACGTTTCAACGAGACGAGCGGCACGTTCAAGTTGGACGAGGCCAAGCCGGAGGCCAGCACGTTCGAGATCAGCCTGAAGACCGCGAGCATTGACACGAACAACGCCGACCGTGACAAGCACCTGCGTTCGCCGGACTTCTTCGACGCGGAGAAGTACCCGACGATTACGTTCAAGAGCACGAAGGTGCAGAAAACCGACAACCAGCACTGGACGCTGACCGGTGATCTGACGCTGCACGGCGTGACAAAGCCCATCACCGCCACAATCACGACGCCCGTTGCCTCGAAGGGCATGCGCGGCGGCGTACACGTGGGGTTCGAGACCACGTTCGAGATCAAGCGCAGCGACTACGGCATGTCGAACTCCCTCGGCCCGATCGGTGACGAGGTGAGGATTACGGTCAGCATCGAGGGAACGCGCCCGTGACGCCGGCCCCGGACGCGCCCGACTTCATCCCGCCGCCGGACCGGTGGGAGTGGCAACCCGCCATGACCAGTGCACTTGCGACGCGCCGCTGTGTTCCGTGTCACGGCGGCGTTCCGCCGCTCGGGGCGGACGAGATCATCCCCCTGGCCCGGCAGGTGCCGGAGTGGGAGGTCATCGCTCACCATCACCTCAGCCGTAATTTCGCGTTCGCGGACTTTGCCGGGGCCCTGCGTTTCGTGGACCGCGTCGGGGCCCTGGCCGAGGAGGAGGGCCACCACCCCGACATCTTCCTTGCCTGGGGCAAGGTCGGCATCGAGTTGTGGACACACAAGATCGATGGCCTGACCGAGAGCGACTTCATCCTGGCGGCGAAGATCGACCTGCTGCCGCGGGACTAGCGCGGTTTCCCTGTACGTGTGGTGCTTCGGAACGGGTATTCTGCGTTGCGGGACCCCTCACACTTGTGCGCGGCAGGCGGAGGCCTGACGCTACGGGATCGCGCACCACTAGAGAAACCGCTCTAGCACCCCAACCGCCCCATCTCCGCGTAGCCAGCACACCGCGTGGCGCGCGCGTCCTCGTACGCCCCCGTCAGCTCGGGCAGGGCGCTGTGGGCCCCGTCCTGGCGCGGCGGCAGGTCCGCACAGTCCACGCGCTTCAGGAAGAACTGCCACGGCGGCGCCGGTTCCGTCCCGCGCTCGGTCAGGAAGCCGTGCCGATACTCGCCCGCGCCCAACAGCACCGCCAGATCGCGCACATCACCGCGGTCCCCTGTCAGCCGCCCCTGGCTGCCTCCGAAGGCCGCGATGTAATACCGCGGCCGTGCCCCCGTAAGCCGCGTCAGCCATGCCGCGCACGGCTCCAGTTCGTCCTGATAGAACCGCTCCGCGGGACCCGCATACGGCCGGTGACGATGGGCATGCACCGCGAACTCCATTCCGCACGCGTACATTGCGGCAATCTCATCCGCACTGAGGTACCACTGCTGCGCCAGCACCTCCGGCGACGTACCGCGCTGCCGGACCGCCGTGTCCAGGTAGTCCGCCGCCTCTTCGTACGGTAACGCGAAGTTCAGCGCCAATTTCACCCGGCCGCGCAGCGGCGTGTCCCGTGTATACAGCCGCGCCGCGTCGGCCACCGCGCCCAGGCGCGCTTCGCCGAACCGCGCCACCAGCCCTGCCCACGTTTCCGCATCACTCTGTTGCGACAGAAGCCAGTGGATCAGGTGCACATTCGGCAGCGGCGTGCCCAGCGCCGGCCCGGAGATCACCCCAAACAGCCCGCTCAGTCCGCGCTGCTGCAAAATCGGGAATACGTACTCGTAGTGATCGCGCGTGCCGTCATCGAAGGTCAGTACGATCTGCCGCCTCCCCGCCACCGGCCGATCCATCGCCGCCGCCGGGATGATCGTGCCGAGCGCTTCCAGATAGTCAAGCTGCTGCTCAAACTCGGCCGGCTCCAGCGGGAAGAGTCCGCCCCAGTGCTGCCGGTCGGTGGGCCGCACGTAGTGATACATCACGATGATCGTTTCAGATGCGCGCATGGGGGCGATCCATATCCCCGTCCGACTTCGGGAAATACCACGGCCCCGCCAGGCTGTCCCCGGGGGCCTTCCAGTACGCATTGATCGGCGGCTTGGTCAGGTGTAGGGGTTGGAAGACCGGCGCCAGGCTCGTCAGCGAATCGGCGCCCGGAGGCTGCCCTTGCGCACGCATTCCCACGGCCGCCATCGTGCTGTCCAGCACGTCCCCCGCCACCTGGAAATCCGCCGCCACGCACCCCTCACCGGCCGCCCACGCGAGCACGCCGCGAACCAACTCTGCCGCATCCGCGTCCGGGGCCCCAAACCAGTGCCGGGCGCTGCCCGGAATTAGCTCAATCAGCCGCAAGACCCGTTCCGATCGATCAAGCACCGCTTCAACGCGACCCACGAGCACGGGCCCCGCGCCTGGTCGCCCCCAGAGCAAGTAGCGGAAACCCACGCTCTCCAGATAGCGGACACGCCAGAACTCGGCCGTGCGGTGCAGGCCCTGCACGCTCCAGCCTTCCGGACCGCGTGTCACCGCCAGCCAATGCGCCGCGAGTGCCGCCGGATCGACTGGGACCGGCGTGCTCGGCGGCGCACACCCGATTTCGTCAGCCCACGACCGGAGCGCGGCCGTGTCCGCCGGTGCCGCGCACAGGCTCCGGTAGCCCTCGACTGCCAGCGGCACGACCCAACGGCGCAGGGCCGCGCAGTGCCGATAGCCGCGCCGCGTGTAGTACCCCCCCGCCTCCGCGTTCGCGCCGAGGCACACCACCACCGGCGCACGCCGTTCGATCTCGCGGAGCAGCAATAGTCCCAGACCGGCCTGGCGATAGTCCGGGTGGATCATCCACATCGCCAGGGCGCAGCCCCGCACAACCCGCGGCGCCGGGTCATTGATCTGGTAGTCACCCCAGATCATCCCGAAGAAGCCCAGGAGTCGCGGACCTTCCCACAGCAGCACCAGGGCTGGCGTATCCGCACCAGGCCCGCCTACAAATCCGCGGTACTGCCAGTCAAAGATGGCCCGGTCTAGGATGGGGTGTTGCGCCGCCCAGTGCGTACGGATGAACTCGGCCAGGATCGGCCAGTCGTCAGCCTGATATGGACGAATGTCGGCTCTCACTGCCGGTCTCTCACACGTCTCGCCCAAGCCCACGCCGGGTCACCCCCTGGCCGCCACCGGGTCGCTGCCTCACAGCTCCACCGCGTGCCGCCGCAGTGCGGCCGCGATCTCGCCCACGCTCCGCAGCGCCGTCGCCTCGGCCAGCTCGAACTCAACGCCAAACGCCGCCTCCAGGCTCATGATCAGTTCCAGATGCCCCTGCGAGTCCCAGGTCGGCACGTGGCCCTGCACCAGCTCCGGCGTAACTCGCTCGGGCGGCAACTGCAGCGCCGCGGCCAGCACGTCGCGCAGTTTCTCGTTCATACGTTCACCAGTTCCAGCTTGATCGCGCCGGCCGCCACCGGCAGCGCCGGCAGCGTCAGACGCCACCAGCCGTCCGCGTCCACGACGAACCCGCTCGCCGGCAGAAAGTTCGCGCAGGGCCGATTCTTCGCCGTCGGAATGTGTTGTGCAATCAGTTCGCGGCAACCGGCCCGCCGCGCTTCCCCGCACAGATGGGCCAGCATCGCCCCTTCCACCTGCCGCCCCATCACCCGGCAACTCAACACGAAGTCGGTCAATTGGGCCACTCCGTCCACCATGGCCAGACTTGCCAGACCGGTCAGACCATAGTCGCCGAAGCGGTCACTCACGCGATAGGTGTAAACCCGGCGCCCCGCTTGCTCGGCCTGCGTCCGCAGCTCGTCTTCACTCAGTCGCCGCGTCGTGAGGTTGAACTGGTTCGTCTTGTTCAGCAATTGTGTGGCTCGCGGCAAATCCGCCGCGTTCAGGGCCGTGGCCTGGACGCGCAGCGCCAGTCGCGCCAGCCAATCCTCGAAGGACACGGCCGCCTGCTGCACCTCACGGCGCTGTCGCTCGGCCACATAGCTCCGCGTCCGCTCACGATCCTCGGCGGTCACCCGCGGAACATCGAAACAGCGGAGCTGCCGCAACGCCCGCGCATACTGCGCCGGGTCCGTCGGCCAGTCCGGCACAAGCACCTCCGGCCAGGCCTCCCGCACGCGCCCCCGCTCCGCGGGACTGTCGTCGATGAATACGACCGCCGCCAGCCCGAGGTTTAGCTCGGTAACCAGGTCTTTGAGATTGGCCGCCTTATCTCGCCAATTGATCCGCCACGCCGCGAAATCGCCGCGCCGCAGCAACATCTCGGGATGCCGGTCGATGGCTTCCAGCGCCACGCCCTCGTCGTTCTTGCTGCAGATGGCGAGCACAACGCCGCGGCGCTGCAGCGCACGAATGGCCCGCTGAAACTCCGCGAAGCTCTCGCCCACCGCCGACGTGCCACCCAGTTGCAGCGCTTCCCACCCGTCATCGCCGACGATGCCGCCCCACAGCGTGTTGTCCAGGTCCAGCACCAGTAACTTCCGCGCCTGCCCCAGTACGCCGGCAACGGCCGCCCGGATGTCGGCGGCCGCCTCGTCAAACACGCGCTGCCCATAGGGAATCTTGCCCATCAGCCACAGCTTTGGATCGACCGCCTGCCCCCCCGCCGCCTGCAGCCAGCGCCCCGCGTCCAGCAGCAGCACTTGCGTCTGATCCCCCAGCGCCTCCGCCAGCGCCAGATTCAGTCGCGCCAGCGTCGGTCCCACGCCTCCGCTGGTCCAGTCCGCGCAGCCGCGCCCACGGTAGTCGGCCGGCAGGGCCCAGCTCGTGACCAGCGTCACCCGCCCTGTCCGCGCCGCGCCGCTCTTCACCGCCGCCACCAAGGCGCCCACTTCCGACTCCAACGCCGGCCACGGCACATCGTCGCCGTCCAGCACGGCGCGGAAGCTGGGCAGCACGTGCTGTGGCTGCGTCCACACGAGCGTCACATCCGGGGGCGGCGTCCACAATGGGCTCGCGCTGTCCAGCAGGGACGGGAAGACCTGCCCGTATGGGGCCGGGACGACCTCGAACTCGGGCTCCCCCGCCTGCGCGGCGCGCAGCGCGCGCGACAGCGGGGCGTAATTGCTGCAGCCAATACATGCTAGACGGAGCGCGGCCACGGGCACACCTGTCATCACGACCGGATCGCGGGGGCAACCCGGCCCCATCGACCTTTCTATCGGCATTCGTGCGCCATTCCGCCCAGGCCGCCCGGCCGCGCCCCACGCAAGTCCGGCGCGCCGGCCGACCGATAACTCTTGCAGAGGTAGACAGCCGACATCCTTCGGAGCCCCCTCCATGAACCTCCAGCAGGACCAGTGGAATGCCGCCTACGAGCGCGGCGACAACCAGATGCTCTATCCCAAGGAAGAGGTGGTGAAGTTTCTCAACCGGTACATCCGCAAGCGAACCGGTCCCACCACCTTCCGCGACATTCTCCCTCCGGCGCCCGGCCGCCAGGAGCTGCGCGGCTTGGACTGCGGCTGCGGCATCGGACGGCACGTCCTGCTACTCGAGGAGTTCGGCGTGCGGGCGTGGGGCGTCGAGATTTCGCCGGCGAGCTTGCGCATGGCCGCCGGCCTCTGCGATTACGCCGGACGTCCCGACGTGAAGGAGCGGCTGGTGCAGGTGGACGGCCTGACACTCCCGTTCGACGACGGCTTCTTCGATGTGGGCGTGTCGTCCGGCGTGCTCGACAGCATGCACCACGAGGTCGCGCAGCGCGTCGTCCGCGAACTGGACCGGGTGGTCGCGCGCGTGTTGTACGTCGACCTGATCTCCGGCGACAACGACCGCTTCCACCGCGAGTTCGCCGACGAGGAGATCGTCACAGCCGCGGTCGAGGAGGGCACCGTCCAGAACTACTACAACTGGACCAAGCTCCAGCAGCTCTTCGCTCCGACTCGCTTCCGCATTCGCGCCTGCCGGTTAATCACCGAGCAGTCCGTCATCGATCGCTTCCGCTACAGCCGCTACCACGTGGTACTGCACAAGTGAGTCCTTCCCGACCCACCCCATCCGGCGCACGATGCCGCCCGACCCGGAGCTGGAGCAACCGGCCGTTTCAGCCGTCCCGCGCAAGAATCCCGGGCACTTTTTGCGCCGCGCCGCGCACGCCGAGGACCGGCCGGCCCGGCGCACCGATAATCACAGGCGGTGCCGGTCTGCCGCGCGTCGTGTCACCGGGCACGCGCCCGACGCACCCGCGGTGGTCACGGCACCCCTGGCACGGACGTAAGGGATACACGAACCATGGAAAAGTCCAACCCGCGCGCACGACGTAACGGTAATGCTTCGGAGCAGGAGAAGCCCATGGCCGACCAGACGGCCCCCCAGATGGACGCGACCAGTAACCCGGGGCAATCGGACATCACGCCCGGCCAACAGGCCCGCCAGCGGATCGAGGCCGGCGCCGGCCGGGCCGAGAGCCTCCCTGCGCTGCAGGATACCTTCGTCGACGAACGCAACGATGTGATCTCCGTCATCAACGAGCTGGAGGACCAGCTCGACCGGCATCAGGAGATCCGCGAGACCCTCGAGCGCGAACTGACCGGTACAACGGAAAAGCTCCAGTCCGCCAACACGCGCAACCAGGAGCTCGAGTGGCAGGTCGTCACGCTACAGACGCGCATCGACGCACTCGAACAGGTGCGCCAGCAGGCCGCAACGCTGGAAGAAGAGCTGAGTGATGCCAACGCGCGCGCGCACCGCGTCAAGGAGCAACTGCTCGGCGCCGAAAAGGAGCGCGCCCAGCTCAAGAACGACCTCAAGGCCGTCAACAAGCAGCTCGACGAGCTGTTTGCCATTCGCAAGGAGCGCGACGGTCTGCGCAGCGACGCCAAGCTGCTCTCCACCAAGGTCGAGGAGCTCGAACGCAACCAACGCGAAATTTTCGAGGAGCGCAGCCACCTGCAGACGCAACTGCACGAGGCCCACGCGAACCTCGAACAGGCCACGACCGAGCGGAATCAGCTCCAGATGGGTCTGCGGGCCGCCGAGGACCGCACCCGCGAGCTGGTCCAGGTGCAGGACTCGCTGACCGACAAGATCGACGCCATCCGCGGCGAGAAGAAGAACCTGCAGGTCCAGATCACGCACCTGGAGCGCGAGAACAGCCGCCTCATCGAACAGCGGCAATTCTACGAGTGCGAGGTCACCTCCCTCCGCAACCAGGCCCGCACCGCCGAGGCCGCCCTCGCCAGCGTCAAGAAGGCCTTCGGCGAGGTGCGCGTCGCCCTCACCGAGACCAAGACGCGCGCCCGTCGCCGCACCGTGGACACCTGGCCCCGGATCGGCTCGGCCCTGCGTGGCCTGCCGGCCGAGGAAGGCGAGAACGTGATGGGGACTTCCGAGAACACCGGCGCGCTGCCGGTAGTCGACCGCGCCTTGATCGCCGACGTGGCCCGCGAGATCGGCACCAACATGCCCGCCGCCACGGAGATCGCCGCCGGCGACACGATTGACTAGCCGCGCTGGCCCAGGGAAACTCCGCACGGGGAGTCCGGCCTCCTGGGCCGGGCTCCCCGCTGCATTTGCCCGGGCCGCCCCCATCGCCCGACACCCGGAACCGCCCGTATAATGCGCCCGGAGATACCCGGAACTGTTCCATGGGAGTTGCACTCGCGATGAAGCTCCGCCTCGCTATCCTCACCGCCGTCGGCCTCGCCCTCCTGGCCGGTTGCCCACAGTCCCAAGGCATCGGTCCCGTGCATGCCGTCATCGGCATCAGCTCTACCCAGGGGCCGGCCCCCTTGACCGTTACCGTCACGGCCGTTGATTCCTCCTCCACCAACGGCACGCCCCTGACGTACCTGTGGGACTTCGGCGACCAGACCACTGGCACGACCATGTCGGCCACCCACATCTACAACACGCCTGGCCGTTACCTGATCCGCCTGACCGTGACTGATCCAACCGGGGCCTCGAGCAAGGCCGCCGAGGAGGTCAAGGTCGCCGGCGGCAGCGCGGTCGCCGTCATCGCCGTGGATACCGATAACGGTCCGCTGCCGCTGACCGTCCAGTTCGACGGCACCCAGAGCATTGTGGAGAATGATGTCGTCCGCGACTACGCCTGGGACTTTGATGATGGCTCCTCGGCGACCAGCGCCAAGCCCACCCACACCTTCACCTCCGAAGGTGAGTTCCGCGTGACGCTGCGCATTACGACTGCCGGAGGCGTACAGGCGCAGACCTACGCAACCATTACCGTGGGCAAACGCGCCGGCTCTTTGCTCTTCGATGGCAATCGTTTCGCCACCCTGCCCTTGTCCACCTCGCAAACCCTGACCAAGTGCACGGTGGAGTTCTGGGCCAAGGCGGACTCCGCCGGTGGCTCGGTCTTCACGACCAACACCGGCTTGGCCCTCGACCTGCTCCCCGGCGAGAACAAGGCGGTCCTCAGCGCCGCCGGCACCGTCACGTCTGGCACCGTGGTTGGTCTGACCAACGCCTGGAAACACGTGGCCGTTGTTTTCTCCGGCACCCAGACATCGAGCGGCTCTGGGGAAGGCGGCACCCTCGACCCGAACGACCCCAACAGCACCGCCGTCGGCAACTGCACGGTCTACGTCGGCGGGACGTCCGTCCTGTCAGCTCCGGTCACCGGCCGTGTGCAGATCGGCAGCTTCACCATCGGCAACGCGTTCCGCGGTGAACTGGGCGAGTTCCGCGTCTGGTCCACCGCTCGCACGACCATCGAGCTGGCGACTACCCGCAATCGCCGCGTCAACAGCGCGATGACGGGTCTCCTCGGGGCCTGGCCGCTGAACGAGGGTCTGGGCCAGAAGCTCAACAACGTGCTCGGGGGCGTCAGCGGCACGCGCGGCTCTTCGACCGCCGATGAAGACACCGATCCGGCCTGGAGCTCAGACACGCCGCCGCTCTAGGGCGACTGGCGGTCAAGGCGCGGGCCCGCAGCCCCGCGCACGCTCAACCGCGGGCAGCCGCCTCCGCGACGCGGACGGCTGTCCCGAAGACCGTGAACTCGCAGCCGACGGCTGTGGCGCGGCTGATCTCGATCTCGCTCAGCGTCACGCGCCAGGTCTTCCCGTCGCGCGTCCCAACCAACTCCAGCACACCACGGGCCCCCTCTGACGGCGGCCCGTGCATCGTCATCGCACCGGCGGGGTCCGTGCTGTCCGGGTTGTAGAGCGTGACCGCGAAGACTTCTGCCAGGCGCTGCCCGCGGAACGTCACGGTCGTCGGGATATAGACTTCTGTAGCCATGCGCACAGTCTGCCCGCAGCGGCCGTCCCCGCCAAGGGCCCGGCGCAACACCTCCGCCTCCGGCGCCCCAGTTCTCCGTCGCGTCCCATCCCGCCTCCTTCGCTCGCGTGGTAGCATGCGTCCATGATCAGGCCACGTTCCGCTGGGAATCCCGCATGAGACTCGGCCGCCGACCCCGTTCCGTCCTGCGCGCCTGGAGCATGCGCCTGTTCCTCGTGTTCGGCCTGGCCACCCTCGCCAGCCTGCGGTGGTCGCCAACCTACGACGGCCGCTCGCTCTACCTCAGCTTCGACAGCGGCGCCCTTTACTTCTCCCTCCGCCCCCACACTGCCCCCACAGGCTTCTCCCTCGCAGCCAGCCGCGCCACGCCACGCCTGCTGTTCAACGCCTTTCCGACGTATGGCCCACGTTCTTCGCACCCCATTTGGCGCGGCTGGATCTCGCTGGCCCCCGTCCTCGGCCTGTTGCTCCTGCTCGTCATGTCCTTGTGGTGGTGCGAACGCCGCCCCGTCCCCCCCAACCACTGCCGGCGCTGCGGCTACAACCTGACCGGGAACGAAACCGGCCGCTGTCCCGAGTGCGGAGACCCCGCATGAGCCCCCCCGCCGTCTCGCTCTCCACGCGCCGTCGCTGGCTCAAGCATCTCGGCGTCGGCGCCTGCGTGCTGCTGCTGGTAGCCAGCGCCCTCAGCTTCGCCGTCACGCTGCAGTGCCCAGGACCGCACCTCACGCTCGCGCTGCGTACAGGCATCCTCTACTACTGGACTCAAACCGGTGCCGAATCCGGCGGCATTGAGCTGAGCGCCCGCTGGGGCTACCACGACTGGTGGTTCGACTTCCTCTGGGTCACCCTCCGTCCGGCCTACGGATGGATCCCCCTCTGGGTGCCCTTCCTGCTTGTCTTCCTGCCCACCGCTACGGTCTGCCTGCGCGACTGCCGTCGCCAACCCCCCGGCCACTGCCAAGCCTGTGGCTATGACCTGACCGGCAATGTCAGCGGGCGCTGCCCGGAGTGCGGCCGCCCCCTCTGAACAAGAACGGCCAGCGCACGATGCGGCCAGTTCGCTTTCTCTCCGGCCCCCTACACCTTTTGCGTTCCCCTGTTTGCTTTTCGGTGTTTGTTAGGGTATACTATTCGGAGTCTCAAGCGTCACGGCCCGGGCGAGCTGTCACAGCGCGGTGAGTCATGCCCGCACGCCCGCCATCCCGGTCCCAGCGGCGTCCCGCCTTCGCAGGCCCAGCTGCCACCGGAGACCATGCCGCCCCCGGCGATGCCGCGGCGGCACCGGGCGACGCGCTCGAGAGAGTTCCTGCGGCGGTGCAAACCCATGCGGCCACAGAACGTTGCGTGGCCGCGGACGGGCGCAACGCCGCAGTCGTTCAGCCGGTCGGCGGCGCCGCGGCACCTGGCAACGCGGCGTCCGTCGACGCGGCAACGCAAACTTGCGGGGCAGCGCTGGCCGCGCCCGCGCCTGTAGCACCCGCCCCGGCCAACGATGCCGCCGTGGCGAAGCATGTTGCGCCGGCTAGCAGTACCGACGACGCCGCGCCGGCCTATGCCGAGCTGCATTGTCTGTCGAATTTCTCGTTCCTGCGCGGGGCGTCACACCCGGAGGAACTCGTGGCGCGGGCGGCGGAACTGGGCTATACCGCCCTCGCGCTGACGGACTGGAATTCGCTCGCCGGCATTGTGCGCGCGCACTTGGCGGCCAAAGAGCATGGCCTGCACCTACTGGTGGGGGCGAAGATCACGCCCATCGACGCCCCCCCAGTGGTGCTTCTGGCGCCGGACCGCGCTGCGTACGCCCGGCTGGCGCGCCTGATTACCCGTGGGCGCGTATGCTCGCGGAAGGGCGCGTGCACATTGCGCTTGGCCCAGCTCGCGGAGTTCTGCTCTGGTGCAGGGCTGATCGCGATCGCCTTGCCGCCACCACTGGGCCCGGCACCGGCGTCGCAACGGCAGGATGCTCCCGATCCAGGGCCGCTACGCGGCGTGAAGTTGGCACCGCGGCCTTTGTGGGCGGTAGAACCGTCGTATCCCTTTGCGCCGCAACGCACAGGAGAATCACAGCCGCTCAGCAAGATGAAATTCACCGCCCGGGACCCGGGTGTCGAGGTCGCGGCGGGGCGAGACACTGCGAAGGGCACCTCGCGCTCACCGGACACGGCTGCCGTGCCGCTTCCACCGGCCGAGCCGTGCCTCATCCCCACCTCCCCCCCCGCCTTTCCGGCCTCCCTCCCGCCCCTCGATCCCCCGGGCCCGGCGGTGCGCGACCCCTGGAGTGTCTATCGCCACATCTTCGGCCGCGACCTGTACCTGGCCGCCGAGCTGGTCGCCGACGTCCCTGACCACCAACGCCTGCAGGAACTCACCTCCTTCTCCCGGCAAGTCGGCATCCCGCTCGTCGCTGCCAACGCGGTGCACTACCACGCCCCTGCCCGCCGTTACCTCCAGGACGTGCTCACCTGCATCCGCGAAAAGTGCACCGTCGCCACGGCCGGCACGCGCCTGTTCGCCAACGCTGAGCGTCATCTGCGCCCGCGCGACGAAATCGCCCGTCGCTACGCCGGCTATCCGGAGCTTGTCCGCCGCACCGTCGCCATTGCCCGCCGTTGCGCCTTTTCCCTCGACGAACTGTGCTACGAATACCCGCACGAACTCGTCCCGCCCGGCCTGGCCGCTCACGCCCATCTGGCCGAACTCACCTGGTCCGGCGCGCGTGAACGCTATCCCGCCGGCATCCCCGCCAAAGTCCACGCCCTGCTCACCAAAGAACTCGGCCTCATCGCCGAACTCAAGTACGAGCACTACTTCCTCACCGTTTGGGATCTCGTCCGCTACGCCCGCTCGCGCGGCATCCTCTGCCAAGGGCGCGGCTCCGCCGCCAACTCCGCCGTGTGCTACTGCCTCGGCGTCACGGCCGTCGACCCCGCCCGCATCGACCTCTTGTTCGAACGCTTCATCAGCCGCGAACGCAACGAGCCGCCCGACATCGACGTCGACTTCGAGCACGAGCGGCGCGAGGAGGTCTTTCAATACATCTACGAGAAGTACGGCCGCGAGCGGGCCGCAATCACGGCCGAGGTCATCTCATATCGGCCGCGCTCCGCAGTGCGCGACGTGGGTAAAGCGCTCGGCATGTCGCTGGACCGCGTCGACGTCCTCGCCAAGGCCCTCGACTGGTGGAGCGCGGAGGCCGTGCCGGAGGACGCGCTGCGGGCGGCGGGCCTGGACCCACAGGACCGCACGGTACAGATGATCGTGCGGCTCGTACGCCAACTGCTCGGTTTTCCGCGGCATCTCTCGCAACACGTCGGCGGCTTCGTGATCACCGAGACGCCGCTGTGCGAAATCGTCCCGCTCGAAAACGGCGCCATGCCCGGCCGCACGTTCATCGAATGGGACAAGGACGACATTGACGCGCTGGGGATTCTCAAGGTGGACTGCCTGGCCCTGGGCATGCTGACGGCGATTAGCAGGTGCTTCGGATTGCTGGGACAATATTACTCGGGAACGGGGAACAGGGAACGGGGAACGGCAGACACGAGTGCTGGGCCACTTCCCGAATCGCGCGAACGGGAGAACTGTCATGGCGGAGACGACATTTCGGGATTTGCGCGTGTGGCAGCACGCAATCCAATTGGCAGTGAGTGTTTACCGTCACACACAGCGCATGCCGACGAGCGAGCGCTTTGCCCTCACCAACCAGATCCGGCGCGCAGTCGTATCGATCCCCAGCAACATCGCGGAGGGCAACGCGCGCTATTACCGGAAGGATTACCTGCATTTTCTGACGATTGCGCGAGGCAGCTTGGCGGAACTCGAGACGCAACTGACCATCGCCGAACAACTGGAGTTCCTGACGCCCAACGACGAACTATGGATTCACTTGCGCGAGGTCACGCGCATGCTACAGGCACTAATCAACAGCCTGAAGCAATCCTGACGGGAAGCGGCATGCTCGCACAGCAGCCTATCTGCCGTTCCCCGTTCCCTGTTCCCCGTTCCCTTTCTTCCGTGCCCCCTGAGGATCCCCGCGTCTACGACCTCATCTGCGCTGCCGACACCGTCGGTGTCTTCCAGATCGAGAGCCGCGCCCAAATGAGCATGCTCCCGCGCCTGCGCCCGCGGAACTACTACGACCTCGTCATCGAAGTCGCCATCGTCCGCCCCGGCCCGATCCAGGGCGGCATGATCCATCCCTACCTGCGCCGCCGCAACGGCGAAGAGCCCGTCTGGTATCCCAGCGACGCCGTCCGCCGCGTGCTCGAAAAGACGCTCGGCGTGCCGCTCTTCCAGGAGCAGGTCATGCAGCTCGCCGTCGTCGCCGCCGGTTTCACGCCCGGCGAAGCCGACCGCCTGCGCCGCCTGATGGCCGCCTGGCGCCGCGTCGGCCAACTCGAACAAATGCAGACCCGCCTCGTTCAGGGTATGCTCGCCAACGGCTACAGCCCCGCTTTCGCCGAGCAAATCTACCAGCAGATCCGCGGCTTCGGCGAATACGGCTTCCCCGAAAGCCACTCCGCCTCCTTCGCCCTGCTCGTCTATGTCTCCGCCTGGCTCAAGCTTTACCATCCAGCCGCGTTTTGCGGCGCCCTGCTCAACGCCCAGCCGATGGGCTTCTACGCCCCCGCGCAGCTCGTCCGCGACGCCCAGGAGCACGGCGTCGTCGTGCGCCCCGTCGACATCAACGCCAGCTCCTACGACTGCACGCTGGAAGGCGGTGCGCCGCCCGAGCTGCGCCTGGGCTTCCGGCTCGTACGCGGCCTGAGTCCGGACAAGGTCCGCGGCGTCGAACTGGCCCGCGCCGCCGGTCCCATCCGCTCGATCCGCCGGCTCGCCCGTTGTCCGGACGTCAGCCGCGATACGCTCGTCCGCCTGGCCGCCGCCGACGCCTTTCGCTCGCTCGGCCTGTCGCGGCGCGCCGCGTTGTGGCAGATTCTCGCGTTGGAAGACGAGCCCGCCCCGCTCTTCGCTGACCTCGATCCCGTCGAACCCGCCGCCCCGCTGCCGCCAATGCCGCTCGACGAGGTCGTCGCCCAGGATTACCACGCTCTCGGCCTGTCCCTCAACGCCCACCCCGTCGCCCTCGTTCGCCCCGAACTCAACGCCCTGCGCTTGGGCGGCACACGCCCCCTCACAATCAGCCCCGCCGCCGCGCTCCGCCACGCCCGGCACGGCCAGCGCATCGCAGTCGCCGGCCTCGTCACCCACCGGCAACGTCCCGGCACGGCCGCCGGCATCGTCTTCATGACGCTCGAAGACGAGACCGACCACGCGAACCTCATCATCCGCCCGCAAATCTGGGACCGCGACCGCGCCGTGGGACGGGCGAAGATCGCACTCATCGCCGAGGGTCACGTGGAGCGGCAAGGCGCGGTCATTCACGTGCAGGTCGCCCGCCTGCACGACCTGTCCGCGCGCCTCGGCCCCCTGCGCGCCAAGTCCCGCGACTTCCACTAGAACGGATTCATGCACCGGGGGTTGCACCGTAGCGTCAGGCGTCCGTGCCTGACGAGGCCCCCTGCCGCTCTCCGCCCCATGTCGCCACCAGACGCGGCGCCTACTTCGGCGGATCGATCCGTTGCGGATGATGATCGACGTACCACCGAATCTGCCGCGCCATGCCGATCAGGATGTCCGTCTCATTCACCGACAGATCGCTCCGCCCCAAGAGGTGCCGCAAGGCGTACTTGAGATGCTCCGGATTCTGCCCGAACAGAAAGCCCACCCGCTCCAGCGCGTCGAACAGGCGCTCG
Source organism: uncultured Planctomycetales bacterium (assembly GCA_964523405.1). Lineage (GTDB taxonomy): Bacteria > Planctomycetota > Phycisphaerae > UBA1845 > Fen-1342 > CAZGAQ01. The sequence continues at coordinate 7,308 of CAZGAQ010000026.1, read as the reverse complement.
AACAGCACTTCCTTCTTCTCCGCAGTCACGAGGCCCGAGTGGATCGTCATCGGCAATTGCGGCTGCCCCTCCCGCGCCAGAGCCGCCTTCCGCAGTTCATACGAACAGATCGTCACGGCCGCCGCCAGGTTCAGCACCGGACATTGCTCGTCCGTCGGAATCGTGATCAACCGATCGAACTGCAGGAGCTCGCGCGTCTGCAGGCCGTAGTCTTCCCGCCCAAACGCCAGCGCCACCGGTCCCGAGCCGGTGAGTTCGATCGCCTCCACGGCCGCCTCCGCCGGTGTAATCGCCGCCTGCCGCCGATACAGTCCGAGCTTCGACGATGTGGCGTACGTCCGGACGCATCCCGTCAGGGCCGCACTCAAATCCTCCACGACGCGCGCGTTATCCAGCACCGCGATGCCGTGCGTCGCATACGCCACGGCCGCTTCGTCGCGCGGATTGCACCGCGGCGCCACGATGACCAACTCACGCAGCCCAAGGTTCGCCATCGCCCGGCACACGGCCCCGATGTTGGCCGGCCCGCTCGGCGCCACCAGTACGATCCGCACTCGCTCCAGCATTCTGCTCGCCCTACCGCCTCACAACGCCTTCTTCTTCGCCTGCCCCACACCCCGCGGCAAACGCGGGTCCAACGGCCGCTCCTTGCGATACACCACCAGAGCTCGATCCGTCGTGTCGCCCGGCACGCGGTACGCCACCGTGCGGGCGTGGACGAGACCGCACTGGCTCGCCGCCCGCCGCGCCGCCGGAACCTCCGTCTGCGCACCCGCCGCCGACTTGAAGAGCCAGCATTCACCGCCGACCCGCACGAACCCGGACACGTATTCGACCAGAACCGGTAGCTCCGCAACCGCCCGCGCCGTCACCGCATCGTAGCGCTCGCGCTGCGCCGGCGCGTGCGCGAGTTCCTCGGCGCGCCCGCATAGCGCCACGACGTTGGCTAGCCCGACGGCCGCGACGGCTCGTTCCACGGCCGCCACCTTCTTCCGCACGGAGTCCAGCACAGTGACCTGCACGTCCGGCAGGGTGCACGCCAGCGGCACGCCCGGCAGCCCCCCACCGCTGCCCAGGTCCAGCACGCGCCGGGCCTGCACGGCTGCCGCCAGAGGCACCAGTGCGAGACTGTCGCAGATGTGTCCGCGCCACAGCTCCGCCGCGTCGCGAATCGCCGTCAGATTGACGTGCTCGTTTTCCGCCAGCAGCGCCGTTACGTACGCCGCCAGGCGCGCGTGCGCGGGGGCCCCCACGTCGTATCCCGCTTGAGCCAACTCCGCCTGCGTCACCCGCGCTCTCTCCTCGCGTCCGCGCCCGGGCTGGCCAGCACGGCAGGCGCCGCGCGGTCCGCGCGCAAAAGAACAGAGCCGCGATCATACGAACCGCGGCCCTGGGGAGCCATAGACTCGTCGTATTGTCCGCGGCGGATCTACCGCCGGCGGATGCCCAAGACCAGGCCGCCCAGACCCAGCAGTCCGAGCCCCGTCGGCTCCGGAATGACCACCGGCGCGACCTCGATCCATTGCTGATCCGGCGGCGCCATGCTCCCTTGCCAGGTGAACGTGACCTCGCCGCCCAACACAAAACCGTTCGCCAACGACACGCCTTCCGGCAGGTCGGTCAGCTCCAACAGCAGATAGTCCGTGGCGGGTGCCGCGGCCACGGCCCCCAGCGCGACCGGCGGCAGCGGAAAACCGTTACCACCGACCAACACGATCTGCAGGTTGCTCATTGTGACGTGCAGGCTTTGACTCCCGGCGAAGGCCGTGATCAGGAAACCGTTCGTTTCCGGATCGAGCGACAGGGAAACCGGGTTCGTCTCTGCCAGTCCGTAGTCCAGGCGCACACCCGCCAGATCTTCAGTGCCGTTGTACACAACCTCGAACGCATGCGGTTCGCTGCTGTTCCACAGACTGAACGGCTTGCACTGCGAACTGCCCGGCGCGATGTTCTCCGTCGCGGTCATCCCGGCCGTATCCAGCCGACCGACGAACTCGAACGGCAAGGTGCTGCTCATCTGCGCCAGGGCTTCCGCCTCACTGGCAAAGTGTGTCGCGACCGTATTGGCCAGCGCGGGCGCGGCCAGCAGCGCGCACAGCAGGACGGGGGTCACTTGCTTCATGTTGCCTGTCTCCCTACGTTGGCGTCGAGTCGCCGTCGCCGCTGTCTGCGGCATACGGATTGACGGTTCCGTCGATGATGTAGAAGCAGAAGTCGGTGTTCACCTTGCTGAGGAACAGGTTGCGGAACGTCACCTCAACCTGCAGGTGCCCGTCCACCCACCGCTTGACGATCGTCTGATCCACCAGGGCGCTCGGCGAGATCACCACAATCAGCTTCGTCGGGTCATAGTCCGTGGGGAACGCGTAGCCCGTCAGGTCGATGAGGTACACGCCGTTCAGGACCTTATCCGCAGCTGCCGGATCCGGCGCGCGTCGCACCGTGAAACCGTAGCCGCCGCCGGCGGTCCCGTCCGCCCCCGCACAGCCCGTCGCAGCCACGCCCGTGATTCCCGCAGGACCCTGGGCCCCGGTGGCGCCAGTCGCGCCCGTTGCACCCGTGGCGCCGGTCTCGCCCGTCGCGCCCGTGGCCCCGGTAGCGCCGGTGGCTCCTGTCGCCCCGGTCGCGCCAGTGGCGCCCGTGGCGCCGGTGGCGCCGGTCGCACCGGTCTCACCGGCCGGCCCCGCAACCCCCGCCTGCGTCAGCCCGGCCTGCAACTCTTCCGATAACTGCGCGTACAGGCCCGCGTAGATGGAGTTCGGGTCAATGACGACCTGTTGCGCCGCCCGCGCCTCGTCCATCGCGTTCGCGGCCGCAATCGCCACGCCCGTCCCGAGCAGATCGCGCCCCCAGTCTTGGAGGAACAGCGCCGAACTGGCGCTGATGGCTGGGCACCCACCCATTAGAGCCAAAGTGAGAACACTCAAGAGCCCCAACGCACATATAGCTCGCCGCATACAACGCTCCTTGGCGCTTGGCCAATACTCCCCGCGTTGGATGCTAAGCCCCGTCCATGACTGCTCTTCAAGTTCGGCGCCGATCGCTCGCCGGTCCGCCGCGCGTGGCAGCGCGGCCCGCCGCACTTCCGGCGCGCTTCCCCGCCAACCGTGATACCCGCTGGGCCCCCGTCCGCGCGCCCTGTAACCCGCTTTAGTCGCGCGCCAGCCAACGATTATTCGGCCGATCCCAAGCCCATGCAGCGCCGCCACGCGCTGACCTGGCTCACGTGGAAGAGCACGTGGTTGTTCAGCATAGAAAACACAGCATTTCCGACCAGAGGGAACATGTTCCGGTAAGTTTCATCGGGCTGAGGTTTCATGAATGCATCGTCGGGCCGCGTCAGCACGCCGGCCAACGCCGCGTCGTGGGCTCGCAAGAACGCCGAGACCAGCGCGTCCATCGGCGGATACGGGCGCCCCGTGGGATCGTCCCAACAAACCGCGTCGCCGCGGAACAACGGCGTCCATTCCACCGGCACGGCCGCCGCCTGGGAATCGAACCCCAGCATCACCAACACGCGCGCCGGATACGGCGACAAGTGCCCGTATACGAACGCTGGGTGATTCGTCTCAATCAATTGCCCCCCGACGACCGGGCGTTGCGCGAACTGCTCCGGCCGAATCCCCTTTACCATCTTCTCGGCATGCAGCCGCGCCCGCCGGCCATACGCCACGACCAACTCGGCCACCAGTCCCCCATCCAGTCTCTTGATCATCCCCCCATCAATACCACTGCACAGCCGTCGTCGCGCCTCACGAAACACGCGCAGTCAGGAACGCATTGACCTCGTCCGCGTGCGTCACGTTGACCAGGTGGCCCGCGCCTTCCACAATCGTATCGGCGCCGCACTCGGCACACGGAATAAGCTGGTCGTCACGCCCGTGAATCTGGTGCACGGGAATACCATCCAGCGCGCAGCCCGGCCAGTTCGTGATCGCCTCGATCCCCCATCGCACGAAGCTCGGCACGGTGTCCTGGAGCATGGCTTCGAACCAGATACGCTGCTCTTCGGTCAACCGCCCGAACTTGCTGACAAACAGTGGTGTGGCCGACTGCCCCCACGCGAACGTCCGCTCCGGTAGAAAGTGGGCGAACTTCACAAAGTACTTCAGGTGCGGCGCGATCGCGTCGCCGTGCCGACAAGTCGCCATCAGGAGCACGGCGGCCGGTCGCAACAGCCGCGCGATCTCCTGCGCCACCATGCCGCCGAACGACGCCCCGCCCAGATAGAACCGCTCTGAGGGTGCAATCGTTGCGGCCATCCGCTCGGCGTAGTGCACCAAGGTCTCACCAGGCTCGTGCGGGAGCCAGCGCGGCACCTCCAGCCCCGCTAGCGCCGGCTGCTGCGGCTCGAACAGCCGCCCGTCAGCTCCGAGTCCGGGCAGCAGGATTACACGTGGCGGTCGATCGGCAGCCATGCGGTGGAGCATCCTTCACAAGGGCCGCCCGCCCGGCCGCGCCACGCGACGCGGCGGAAACTCGGCGACCAAGTCGTTGCGGCTCGATCATAGCACGGTTTCGTCCGCCGCGAGACCGCCCGCCGGCGGCGGTGCTTCCCGCCCCGGCGGGTTCGGGTATACTGCCCGCGCGGTTGGCTGCCCCCCCGGGGGCCGCCGTAACGAGGGCGCAGCACTTGGCCACCCAACCCGCACGCAAGAACGGCGATCGTGAACTTCTCTCACCGGAGTTCATGAACAAGCTCGAGCAGCTCGAGATCCTCTCGCGCAAGATCTTCATCGGCCGCATGAAAGGCGAGCGGCGCAGCAAGAAGAAGGGCGAGAGCGTCGAGTTCGCCGACTATCGCAACTACGTCGTCGGCGACGATCTGCGGTTCCTGGACTGGAACATCTACGCCCGCCTGGAGCGGCTGCTGCTCAAGCTGTTCATGGAGGAAGAGGACCTCAACGTCACGGTGCTGTTCGACGTGTCGAAGAGCATGGATTGGGGCGATCCGCACAAGGGGCTGTACATCCAGCGGGTGGCGGCGGCGCTGGCGTACATCGGGCTGGTCAACTACGACCGGGTGAGCCTGTACGGATACAACAGCAATCTCGTGCATGAAATGCGCGCCGTGCGCGGGCGGCGGCTCGTGTCGCAGGTAATCAAGTTTCTGCAGAACATCCAGTTCGAGGGGCATTCCGACCTGACGGCCGTCGCGAAGCGGTTCGCCCTGCGGCACACGGGCAAGGGCGTCGTGATCGTGCTGAGCGACTTCTTTGACAAGGGTGGCTACGCCGACGGCATCCGCTACCTGCTTAGTCGCGACCTGGACCTGTACTGCATCCAGGTGCTGTCGCCGGACGAGATCGACCCGACGCTGGTCGGCGACCTGAAGCTGCGCGACATCGAGGACGAGGACACGGCCGAGGTGACGATCAGCAAGCCGCTGCTCGACAAATACAAATCCAACCTCAAGTCGTATTGCTCCGAGCTTAAGGACTACTGCACGCGGCGCGGCATCTGCTACCTGTTCACCAGCACGCGGGTCGAATTCGACACGCTGGTCCTGGCGTACCTGCGGCAACGCGGACTGCTGCGCTGACTACATCCGTTCGATCACCTCGATTCCCAAGAGGCCCAGGCCCAACCGCAAGGTGCGGGCGGTGAGGTCGCACAGCCGCATGCGGCTAAGGCGCGCGGCTTCGTCGGCGGCGCCGAGGACGGGGCAAGTCTCGTAGAAGCGCATGAACTCGGCCGCGAGATCGTAGAGGTACGTGCAGAGCAGGTGCGGGGTCAGCTCGCTCGCTACCGCGTCCAGCGCCTCGCGCAGCCGCGACAGCCGCAACGCGAGGGCCCGCTCCGCCGGTTCACCGACATGGAGCGGCGCGCCGGGGGCGTAGACGTCCGGCTGGCCAATCCGCTTCGCGGCCTTCCGATAGATGGACCGAATGCGGGCGTAAGCGTACAGCAGATACGGCGCCGTGTTGCCGGTGAGCGCCAGCATCTTGTCCCAGTCGAACACGTAGTCCGTGTTGCGGTCGTTGCGCAGGTCGGCGTACTTGACGGAGGCGACGCCGATGCGACGCGCCAGGTCGCCGGGAACCGGCGCGGCAGGGGCTTCGGTCGCGGTGCTCTCGTCGGCGTGCATTCCAGCCAGCCACCGGAGGCGAGCGACGATCAGGTCAACCAGACTCTCACCGACTACCAGCTCATCTGGCATATCGGCGTCCGTCCAGTCATCCAGGACCAGCGCAAACTCGGCGACGCTGACGGAATCCATGCTCGCCACTCGCTGGCGCACGACCTCCCAATCGAACTCCGTCGGATCAAGGCCGAGCTTCTGGTATACGAAGGACCCCAGCGCGCCCCGCGGCGCTTCCGCACTGGCGACGGCTGCGGCTGTGGCACTCGTTGGGCCCCCGCCAGTCGCCAGGTTGCCCGCACCGTCTTCGTCCGTGGACTTGCCCTGCGCCCGTTCCTCGATGACCTGCTGCGCCCGCTTCTCCGCCTCATCCAGCAGCTCGCGCAGCTTGATCGTGCCGCCGGTGCGGGTCTTGAGGGGCTTGCGGTCCTCGCCCATCACGGTGCCGAAGGTCACGTGGTCGATGCGGTGCTGCGGGCCGATCCAGCCGGCGGCGCGGGCGACGGCGAAGAACTGCTCGAAATGCAGCTTCTGGCGGGCGTCGGTGACGTAGATCACGCGCTGGGCGCCGACGCCGCTCGCAAACGCCATCTCGGTCAGGCGGTAGTGAATCGCAGCCAGGTCGGTCGTGGCGTAGAGGTACGCGCCGTCCGACTTCTGAATGATCATGCCGAGGATTTCGCCGTCGCTGTTCTTGAACAGCGGGCCGCCCTGCTTGTCGTACAAGTACACCACCACGGCGCCCTGGTCGCGGCGGACTTGGGCGTGCGGCGCATTCGGGGGCCTCAACCCTCCCCCTGCCCCCTCCCTGGAAGGGAGGGGGGTCGCGCCAGTGGACGCTTCGCCGAAGCGCGCTTCGAGGTCGGCGACGATTTGCGGCAGCATGGGGTTGTAGAAGCTCTCGCCGCGGACGTCGGCGCGCTGCAGCAGCACGCCGAGGCGGTCGTAGATCGACTGCACGGCGTCGAGCGAAACGTCGCGAATCTGCTCCCAGACCTGGAGCGCCTGCGCGTCGCCGCCCTGCAGTTCGGCGACGGCTTTGCGCGACTCGGTCGCAAAGGCCTCGTCGTCCTTGAAGCGGGCGTTGGCGGCCTTGTAGTCGGCCTCGATCGCTTCGAGCACGTCGGCGTGCGTCTGCGGCGTGGGCAGCGGATGCTCGCGGTACCAGCGGATGAGCATGCCGAACTGCGTGCCCCAGTCGCCGATGTGGTTCTGCCGGATGACTT
>CAZGAQ010000025.1:0-78669 GCA_964523405.1 uncultured Planctomycetales bacterium | reverse complement strand
GTCCCGCTGGCGCGACAGCAGGTCGATGAGCTGGCTGGGATCCAACTTCGCCGTTTGGCCTCTCATGGCACACTCCTGGTCAAGGGCCGTCCTCAGCGGGCGGCCAACACGTCCCGAAACAGGTCGGAATTCAGCACGGTGGTCAGGTACTGGTCCCATTGCGCCCGGTCGCCCAGACCGGCTTCCGCGTACGCCTCCGCGGGGATGGTCGGCAGCAGCCAGCGGGCCCGCTCCAGCGCCCGCGCTGCTTCCGCCATGTCCCCCAGCCGCAGGCACGTGTTGGCGATCTGCACGTTCGCCACCAGCACCGCCGGGTGACCGGCGTACCGCGCCCCCACGAGGCCATAGGTCCGCAACGCCTCGCGCAGCGTGTCGGGTTCGTTCAGCTCAAACAGGCAGTCCCCGCGGTACAGCAGCGCCAGCCGCCCGTACAGCTCCGTCGCCTCGTCCGCCGGCCCCAGCTCCTCCAGGTCCGACAGCAGCTTGCCGTACAACTCGGCCGCACTCCGGAAGCGCACGCGACTCTCCGCCTCGGCGGCTGCCGCACTCACGCCGTCCGCCGGGTGTCGCAAGGCGTACGCACTGCGCCGATGGGCATTGGCCAGCATGAAGCGCACGCGGAACTGCTCCGGATCGCGGGGATTGAGGGCACAGAAATCCCACAGTCGGCCGATCGCGTCGGCGTACCGACCCTGGTGGTAATACAGTTCGCAGAGCGTCAGCAGCGCGTCGCGATACGCCGGGGCTTCCGGCGCAATCGTGCCGCCGTTGAGCAGACTCGTCAGGACCTCTTCGGCCGCGCCGTAGTGATCCGGACCGCGCGACACCAGCACGCGGGCCGTCGCCACCTGCGCCTGGGCCGCTTCCTCCAGCCACGGATACCGCCGCACAATCTCGCCGTACCAGCGCGCCGCCTCGTCCAGGTCGTTGCAGCCTTCACAGGCCTGCCCCAGGAGCAGCAGCACGCGCGGCATGCGCGGATCGTCCGAACGCCCCGCCACGAAGCGCTCCAGGGTCCGCCGCAGATCCTCCAGCCGCCCCGCCCGGTCGTACGCCGCGGCCGCCGTCCAGAGCAATTCCGTCAGCCGCCGTTCGTCGTACCGCACGAAATCGGCCGCACTCACCACCTTGCGCCACGCCAGCGGGTCGTCCGTCCCGGGCTCGTCGGCGACCAGCGCCGGTTGCGTGTCGGTCGCCACGGCCGGCTGACTCTCCGGCGCCGGCAGCTCACCCGCCATCGCCAGGTACGCGAGGGCATTGGCGAAGTCCCCCTCCGCCTGCCGCTGGTCGTACAGCCGCTGCAAGTCCTGCCGCAGCGCCGCCAAGGCCCGCTTGTGTTGTTCGGGCCACAGCCGCAAGCCCTCTAGCGCCCCTCGATAAGCCGCGCGGGCGGCCTCGTGTCGCTCCAGCAGGGCCAGAGCCCGACCGCGCCCGACGTTCGCGTCCACACGCAGGTCCGGCCCGGTTTGCAGCTGGAGGGCCCCATCGAACGCGGCCAGCGCATCCTGCGGCCGCTCTTCGGCCAGGTGGATCCGCCCGGCCAGGCAGCGGTTGAGACTCGGCAGGTGGCCGAAGTCGTCCAACTCGCGGGCGGGGCGATTCTCCTGGGTCAGCCACTCGTCGATCCAGCGCACGATCGGCTCAGCCTCGGCGGCGCGCCCCTCCTGCAACAGCACAGTGGCGTGCAGGTAATCCAGGTAGCCCTTGAGATCCGAAGACTTGAGCCGATCTCCGTAACGCGCCAGCAGTTCCTTGGCCGCCGGCGGGCCCCCATCGTCGAGGGCGTCCTGCAGCGCGCGCTGCAGCGCCCACCAGACGTAGGCCGGAGCGAGGGTCTCATCCTGCAGCAACTCGTCCAGCAGCTTCTGTCGCTGGGCCTTGCCGTCCGGCCGCTGGGCCAGCAGGCGCACGACTGCGGCGATCACATTGCGGCGATCCTCCAGCGGGAGGGCCTCGTGGAGCAGACCGCGATAGGCAGCGAGCGCCTCGTCGACCTGGTTGAGCCAGAGCTTGGCGTGTGCGTCCCGCAGCGTGATTGCGGGTGAGGGGGCGAAGCCGAGTTGGCGTGCTTCCTCGTCGCAGTCGATCATCCGCCAGAGATTGTCCTGGCTGTGCTGCGTTTTGTTCCGCTCCGTCTGGTAGAGCAGCGTCGCAAGGCGATCGTTCAGCAGGGCACGCTGCGCGGGCGGCAGCGGCGGCTGCAGCTCGAGCAGGTTGGCGATCGCGTTGGCGGCCCCGTCAACGTCGCCCGCCTTTTCGAGAATGGCGAGGTCGGCGGTGAGCGTCTCGAAGTTGGCGGGTGGTTTGTTCGGAATGAGACGGTACAGCGCGACCGCTGCGACCAGCGCGGCACTCAGCGCCAGCGGCACCTGCCAGCGATTGGCCAGCAAGTCGGACAGCCTTCGCACCGGACCACCATTCATGCGCTCGTCAACTCCATCGCGCGGGGCCTGCGGGAACGCGCATCTGCCGCGCTGCCTAGCCCTATCGGACGGTTCCTGCGCGGGAATCGATCAAAACTGCGCCCCCCTGCGCACGAACCGCCGTCCCGGACGTACCGAAGGTGGGCCTATAGGACGGCGGGACGTGCGCCCGATAGAATGAAGCGGTCACAACTGTGGCGATGACAATGATGGAGACTCCCGCCGATGTGCTGTTGATCTCGAGCGACCCCCGGCTGGCGGAGGTCGCGCAGCGGCAGCGCCCGCGCGACGCGAAGCTGGTTTCCGTGAGCGATCCCGGACAGGCCGTCGCTGCTGGCCAAGCTCGGCAACTCTGGATCGATCTGGACACCACCGAGGTGGCCGCTCTGCCCGAGGCGGAGCGAAGGGTGTACTTCTACTCCCGCCAGGCGCCCGACGCGGCCACGCTTCCGCCGGGCATGTTCATTCGTAAACCCTGTGCGCCAATCGTCTTCGAGGTGCTCTGGGCCGACGCTGCCCGTCGCGAATCCGGACATGCGGCCGCCGAAACGCGCCCCCTACCACCCTGGATCATGGACTTCCATGACATCCGGCTCAAATCTCTGTGCCGGAAGATGATCACCGGCCTCGCCCCCCGGCTCGGCTATCGGGATGTTTCCTTGTATTTACACGAGTTCCACCGGGAGCTGCTGACGCTTGCCGAGACGACGCACACACGAACCATCGAGGCGACCGTCCCCATGGACGCACCGGGGCAGCACCTCATGGTCGCGGTTGCCCGTAGTGGGCGGGTGTTTCGGACCGAGCACACGCCGGAAGAGCTGGCGGTCCGCGGGATTCGGGCCCGGACCGACCGGGCATATGTGGATGACTGCTGCCTCGTCGCGCCGCTGTGCAGCGAGGGCGACGTCTGGGGAGTGCTGAACTTCAGCGGGCGCGCGCCGACAGCCCTCACCGAAGCGGACCTGCCGCTGGACGAGCTGTTCGCTTTCTTGGGGCGGGCGCTGCACCACGCGCAAGCGTATGAGGCCGCGCGGACTGAGGCGCGCGTCGATGGCCTGACCGGGCTCTTCAATCAGCGCTGGATGATGGAATCGCTGGCGCGCGAAATTCGGCGCGCCGAGCGCTTCCGCTCGCCGCTGGCCGCGATCATGCTGGACCTGGACGGACTGAAGTCGATCAACGACCGTGACGGTCACGCAGCGGGTGACTGTGTTCTGCGGCACGTTGCGAGTCGAATCACATCGGTGCTCCGCCAGTTCGACGGGGCCGCGCGGGTCGGCGGCGACGAGTTCATCGTCATGCTCCCTGCCACGAACCTGCGCGGCGCACAACGCGTCGCTCGGCGACTGCTCGAGTCGATCCGCTCCGACCCGGCGCACTTCGGCGACGCCGCCCTGCCGGTGACGGCCAGCCTCGGAGCGGCCGAATGGCAAACCGGCTGGAACGCGCAGAAGCTGCTGGAGGCGGCCGACCGGGCCATGTACCGGGCCAAGCACGGGGGGCGCAACGCCTGCGCGGCGCCCGATGAGCCCGCCACTCCGACCGTGTCGCGCCGTCGTCCCACTCGGACGTGCTGAGCGCGTGCACCGCACCAGCGCCGGCCGCCCGCCGTCTGCCGCGTGCCGCCCAGTCCTACGTTGACGATCCCGACCGCCCCGTCCAGAGTACCGCGACTCGGCCCCGGCTCCAGGACACCTGCATGACCACCGAACTGGCCCGCCCCGACTGGCTCTTGCCCCCGCTGACCGCTGCGGAGTGCGGTCCGTACGGCGCCTTCCCGCGCCTGACGGATGCCGCCAAACAACAGCTCTGGGCGGACCACCGCGCGCAGCGCCCTGGGCGCGTGCCGGTGACGCTCTCGCATAACAACCGTGTGGTCCTGCTGGATGCGCGCGTGGACCCGGCCGGGCTGACCTACGAGCGCGTGTTCAACGAGCCGGACGCCATGCTGCTGGCCCAGCTGCGCTGGCAGTACCTCGCGCGCGTCCGCTACAACGTCCTGTGCGATTCGCCGACCGGACTGCCTGACGCGTGGGAAGTCGGGCTGGATTTTCAGAACACGTACGACGCTGCCTGGCTGGGCGCGCCGCTCCACTTCCACGCGCGCGGGATACCGGAGACACGCCCGATACTCGCGGACGACGCGCGCCGGCACGCGGTCTTCGACGTGGACATCGCGCACCCGTTGCAGGCCGAGTTCTGCACACGCGCCCTCGCGCTGCGCGCGGAAATGGTGACACTGGCGGTGGGCAAGACGTTCGCCGGGCGCCCCATCACCATCCTGCCCTATCACTGCTGCGGCACCGACGGCCCGCTGACCGTTGCCATGAACCTGCGCGGACCGGCCATCCTGACAGACCTGAAGCGCGACCCCGCCTATGCCCGCCAGCTCTTCGACTTCATCGTACAGGCGGCCCTCAACCGGCACCGCGCGTTTGTGCGGTACTGGAGCCTGCCCGCGTGGCCAGAACTGTGGCTGGCGGACGATTCGATCGCGATGCTCAGCGTGGGCCAGTATCGCCAGCATGTTCTGCCGCATCACCAGCACTGGTACGACACGTTGGACCCGCAGCGGACGATGGTGCGCGGCATTCACCTGTGCGGCGACGCCACGCGGCACTTTCGCATGATCCGCGACGAACTCGGCGTGACGATCTTCGACACGGGGTTTCCGGTGGACTTCGCGGCACTGCGCCGCGAACTCGGCCCGGACATCACGCTGCTCGGTGGCGTGGACGTGCCGCTGCTGGCCGGCGGAACGCCCGCGCAAGTCTACGCGCGCGCCGGCGAAATCCTGCGCAGCGGCGTGGACGTCCCCGGGCGCTTCGTGCTGCGCGAGGGCAACAACTTGCCGCCCAACGTACCCTGGTCGAACCTGGCCGCGATGTACCAGGCGGCCTTCGACTTCCGGCCGTAGCCAGCCAGGCTGGCTCTGGCCTGAAGGCGTTCAGGTCACAGGCGCGGACGCCGCACAGTACGTGACGCTCGCACGCCGGCGCGGCGCACCGGAGTCTGTACCCCCGCACCCCGCGCGCCGATAGGATTACCAGGCCGTCCGAGCCGCTCGAGCAGCGCACACGACAAGGAGCCACGCGTGCTCACCCCCTACGAAATCGGCGTCATCGGCGCGGGCAACGCGGCCGAGGGCATTATCCATGGCGTGCTGCGCAACAGCATTCTGCTGGAAGATCGCATCATCGCCAGCGATCCCAATCCGCAACGCCGCCAAGTGTTTACCGAACGCTTTCATATCGCGACGACGGACGACAACCGCCTCCTCGTCGGCCAGAGCTACATCCTCCTCCTGGCCGTCAAGCCGCAGCAATACCGAGAAGCCGTCGCCCAGTTCGCCGACCTGGTCCGGCCGGAGCATCTCATCGTGTCGATCATGGCCGGCGTTTCGACCGCGGCGCTGGAAGCGGCGTTTCCCCACGCGCCGATCCGCGTGGTGCGCGTGATGCCGAACCTCGCCTCGCACGTGGGGGCCGGTATGGCGGGGGTGTGTCCCGGGCGCCACGCCAGCGAAGCGGACCTGTTGCGCGCGCAGCGCATCTTTGACGCCGGCGGCAAGAGCGTGCACATCGCCGACGAGGCCCTGATGGACGCCGTCACCGCCGTCTCCGGCACGGGGCCGGCCTATTACTACTTCTTTACGGAAGCGCTCGTGGAGGCCGCGAAGCGCATCGGCCTGTCCCCGCAATACGCCAACCTGCTCGCGCGGCAAACGGCGCTGGGCGCGGCGCGCATGATGCTGGAGACAGGTGAGACCCCCGACGTGCTGCGCGCCAAAGTGACTTCGCCCGGCGGGACGACGGCGGCCGCCATCGCGGCGTTCCGCGAAAGCCGCGTCTTCGAGGCCATTGTGTCCGGGGTCGAGGCGGCTTTCCGCCGCAGCCGCGAACTCGGCGCGTAGCGCCGCCCCGCCCTGCCCGCGTGCCAGCCGGGACGCCCCCACCGCGGCGTCCCGACCGGCGCGGTGATCGCTACTTGGCGCGCGTGTACGTCAACAGCATCTGGCGGAACTCCTTGCCGTCCGGACCCGGACCGTACATTTCGTACGTGAACTTGTCCTTGTCGCCCAGATGCAGCACGCAGCGCCATTTCTCGTTCTTGTCGTTCATCGGGTTGACACCTTCACCCGTGAACGTGATCTCCTTGCCGCTCGCGTCGGCCGTGCCATACCCGAACATGACGCCCGTGCCCATGTTGTCAAACCAGAGCGTCACGTACTGCTTCTTGGCGTTGTCATACCCGTACAGCCCCGTCCCCTTGAACGGCGGCCCGTTGGGGTCCATCGCGGGGCCGGTGGCTTCCTGCTGCACATAGCGCCCATCGTAAATCCACTTGAGTTCAGTCGTCCCCTTCATGGTCTCCGGCTCATCGCCCGGCTTCATGCACCAACTGCTCTCGAAATCCCACTTGCCCACCATGCCGTCCAGGCGCTTGTGGGCTTCGCCGGGCGTGGCATACGCCGCCCACTTCTTCATCATCTCTTCCATCTCGGCGCTGCCGGCGCCGCCCGGCTTCTCGTCCTTCTTGACGTCGCCGGCCTTCTTCGGCTCTTCCGCCTTCTTGGCCGGCTCGGGCTTCTTGGGCTCGTCGGCCGGCTTCTTGTCCTGCGCGACCGCGACCGACAGACACAGCAGCAGACCACTCAGACCGGCCAGACCGGTCACCCACCAGCAACGACGCATGGCGTTCTCCTTTGTTCCTCTGAACCGCGCCCTCGCTGTGGAGCGCGTAGGCCCGAAACACGCCGCCGTCCCGTGCGGCGGCCGAATGTTCGTGCGATGTTAGGGTTGCCGGTCAAGCGCGTCAAGCCCGGACAGCCGCGATTCTCGTGCTGCCATTCCCGGCCGAACCGAAACCGGTTACGCCACAGGCCGACCCGCCAGCCCGCCCAGGGACGAGATTATCAGAGCGAACCCGCGCGGAGTCTGGGCCAGCGCCGTGCCCAGCGGAGAGGCCCGGCGCCACAGTGATTTGTGGCGCGGAAGCGGCCGAAGGCATACACAGCAGTCCCCGGGGGCATCCTCCCTGGAGCACGGGTTGGCCCAGCGCGACTCCGGCTGGCAGCGCCCCGCAGGAACGAGGAGTACGCAATGTCGGTCCGCGTGAAACTGATCGTCGCCATGCTGCTCAGCATCGCCCTCTTCGCCGGGGCCAGCACCGCTTCCTTGTTCTATCGCATCCACAGTGACAGCACGGAGCGCCTGCGGCAGGAGGAGGCACGTCTGCTCGCCCAGAAGCGCGCGTATCTGCAGGACGTCGCCGGCCTGGCCTGTTCCCTGGCCAAGTCGCAGGCGCAGCAGGGCGGCGACACCGAGACCCTCAAGCGACTCCTGTCCGCGCTGCGGTATGAGAACGGCAGCGGCTATTTCTTCGCCTACGAGCCGACATCCGACGGCTACCAGTTTGCCTTCCATGGCAGCAACCCCAAACTCAACGGCCAGCTCGTTAAGCTGGACGAGCCGGACGCCAAGGGGTTTGCCTTTCGTCGCGTGCTGGTCGACGCGGCCAAGAAGCCGGAGGGCGGCTTCGTGGAGTACTACTACGAGAAGCCCACCACCAAGGAGGTTGTGAAGAAGCTCGCCTACGCGCGGCAGCCGGAAGGCTCGGACTGGGTGCTGGTCGGGGGAATCTACATCGACGACGTGGAGAAGACGCTGGCCGGGCTGCGCGCCGACACGCTCCGTGAGGCGCGGAACTTGTTCGTGTTCATGAGTGCGGCCGCTCTGCTTGTTCTGGTCGTGGCCGTCGTCCTGGCGGTCCGGGTCGCCTCGAGCGTGACCCGCATCCTGACGGAAATCACGGATCGTCTCAGTGGCAGCAGCCACGAGCTGAGTCGCGCCGCGGAGCAGTCCGCCGACGCCAGCCACCGGATGGCCGAGGGCGCCGGTCAGCAGGCCGCCGCGCTGCAGGAAACGGCGGCCGCCGTGGAAGAAATCACGGCGATGACGGCGAAAGGAGCCAAGAACTCGCAAGAGGCGGATGAGCGTGCGGCCCAGGCACGGGCCGCGGCGGAATCCGGGCACGCTGTCGTGGCCCAGATGTCCGACACCATTCAGCGGATCAAGAGCTGTGCAGACCAGACGGCGCGCATCATCAAGACCATCAACGAGATCGCGTTCCAGACCAACCTGCTCGCCCTGAACGCGGCCGTTGAGGCGGCCCGCGCCGGCGATGCGGGCAAGGGCTTCGCGGTTGTGGCGCAAGAGGTCCGGAACCTGGCACAGCGCAGCGCGGCGGCGGTACAGGACACGACCCAGCTCATCGAGCAGTCCCGCGCGGCGGCCGGCGAAGGCGTGCAGGTGGCGGCCGACGCGACCGGGGTGCTGGAGGCCATTGGTGGACACGTCGGCAGCGTGACAACGCTGATCGGCGCGGTCGCCCAAGCGACGCAGGAGCAGTCGCAGGGCCTGAGTCAGATCAGCACGGCGGTCGCCCGGATCGACGGCCTGACGCAACAAACCGCCGCCAGCGCCAATGGCACGGCCGAATCAAGTAAACACCTTAATGAGCAGGCGAGCGCTCTGGACGAATTGACGGCGCAGTTGCGCGCCGTCGTGCAGGGCCGGCGGGCAGCGCGGGTGGAACAGCCAGCGACGTAGAGCCGGCCCAGGTTCGAGCGTGTCGGCCCCGGCCGGCGCGGCGTGTCTGGTGGTGCGGATCCGCAACTATTTCCGGCGCACCGATTTACTGTCGATTCGCGGCGCGCCGACGCAGTGAGGTACCACGCCGCCGGGGAGTTTTGCCCGGGTGGGGAGTTGATTTGCCACGGCGCGGGCTGTAAGCTGTGACCGCAGATTGGGGATTAGTGTAACGGTAGCACGACTGACTCTGGATCAGTTAGTCCAGGTTCGAATCCTGGATCCCCAGTGCCTATGAGGGTAGCGACTCGCGATTTCGGGCAAAAAAGGCGAACTTGATACGCTTGTTCGCCATTGTCACGGCGGTGCCCGGCGAGTATACTACGCGTAGTAACCAGCCCAAACCCCGGGCCGGACTGCGTCGGCGTACGTGTCCCCCCCCGCACGTCCCGACCGCCGGCCCACTTTTTTGCGCTGTTGTCGCCCTGCGCGGCGCGCGTTTCTCCCCCTTGTGATGCGGCATCCGCTGGCGCAGCGCCGTAAGGCTACGGCTTGCTGCCCGCCAAGCGCTGCCCCTGCGGGTCATACAGGCTCACGTCCACGTCCTTCAGCACCTTCGTGATGTGCACGATCTGCCCCGTATGAAACGAGAAGTGTTCCACGACATGGAACACGGCCGCCAGTTGCGAGACTTCGTAGCCCTGGATGACGCGCCGCGTGGCCAGCGCCGCAGCACTCAGCCCCTGAATCACCCCTTGCGCGTCAGCGCACACGGCCGCCAGCGTACCGAGCACTTCTTCGCGCGGCACCGGACCACGGGCGGCGAACTCGGCTGGGCGGTCACGGGGCACGGTCTGCCCGCGCAGCCCGCCGACGATCCACTGGCGCACGTTGCCCGTCAGGTGCAGCAGCAGGTTGCCGACGCTGTTCGTGTGGGCATTGGAGCGTTGCCAGAGCTCGTCGTCCGTGAGCAGACCGACACAGCGGACGATCTGGGCGTGTTGGTCGCGCAGCTTGTGTACGGCAAAGCGGACGAACTCATCAGCCGGCAGGGTGGCGGGCATCGGTAGTCCTCCGGGGCGCGGGGCGACCCGCCCGGGCCGTCCGGATGATTATCCTAACGCCATTCGCCGCCGCGCGTTGCCTCCGGAGAAGGCGCCAAAGACCATGCGCAAACCGACAATTCGGGCGGTTTGACACCCCCCCCACCGCTTTCTATCATCGCCGCCGTGTTGGAGTCGGCAGGGCAACGAGCGGCGGGGGCATGGGCGTGATTATGACCAGGCTGCAAACTTCGAGCAGGACAAGGCGGTTGGCGGTGCGGGTGATGATCCTGCTGGGCGCGACGACGGCCCTGGGCTGCCAGAACGAAGGCCCCAACGTCGACCTGCCAATCTCGGCGTATCGCGACCGGATGCTGGTCCAGCATGCCCAGGAGACGGCCCCCGCGCCCGATGCCAAACCGCGGACCGTGCCGCGGGACCCGATCGCCCAGCCGGCCCCGGGGCAGACCGACCTGCCGCCGCGCGCGTCGCTCATGACCGGACCCGCCACGACCTCGCAGCCGGCGCCGGAAGACGTCCTCACCCAAATTCCGGATCCGACCGAGGCCGCCGCTACGTTCCAGAAACGCCGCGATGCCCTCGCCGAGGACCAGGCCGCGCAGCAGGATCAGCGCGTCGTCCGTAATTTCGACAAGGTGGTCAACCAGGCGCTGGAGTTTCTGGCGAAACTGTCGCGGCCGACGCAAGTGCGGCTGACCTTGAGCGAGTGCGTGCAGCGGGCGATCGAGAACAACTACACCATCCGGATCGAAGCCCACAATCCGGCCATCAGCCAGACGCAGGTGGTGGAGGCCGAGGCGGCGTTCGATGTGCAGTTTTTCCTGGATTCGTCCTGGGCGAACCTGGACCGGGCGATCGAGCCGGGCACGGTGCCGGGCACGAGCGACACGCGTTCGGTGCAGGGCGGATTCCGGCAGCTCTTGCCGTCCGGTGCCCAGACCTCGATTGCGCTCGGCGAGCAGCGCTCCAAGAACGACATTCCGCAGGGCAGCATCAAGAACTGGAACCCGACCTACGCCACCAACATGATCGCGCAGATTCGCCAGCCGTTGCTCAAGGGCTTCGGGCTGGACGTGAACCGGGCGCAGATCAACCTCCGGCGGGTCGAGTACCAGATCAGCTACGAGCAGTTCGTGCAGAAGGTGCGGGACACGCTGCTGGACGTGGAGACGGCCTACTGGACGCTGGCCCAGGCGCGCCGCACGGTCACGATCCTGGCGGAATCCGTGTCGCAGAACTACATCACCTGGCAGAACATGAAGGAGCGTCTGGGACACGACGCGACCCAGGTGGAAGTTGCCAACGCCGAGTCGCGCTACCAGAGCCGCTACGTCAGCCTTCTGGAGGCTGTCAAGGGCGTGCGGGACGCCGAGGACCGGCTCAAGAACCTACTGAATGACCCGGCGCTGAAGCTGTCCGACGAGCTGGAGATCATCCCGACCGAGATTCCCACCGTCGCGCCGACCGTCCTGGACCAGTTCGCCGAAGTGCGCACCGCGCTCGAGCGGCGCAGCGAAATCCGCCAGGCCCAGCAGCGCATCGAGGGCACGCGGATCAACACGGCCGTCACAAAGAACGCCATCCTGCCGCAGCTCGACGTGTCCTTCCAGTATGAAGTGCAGGGGTTGGGCAAGACCGGCGACAACTCCTACGACAACCTCGCTTCCAACCGCTTCATCTCGTACACCCTGGGAGCCTCGTTCAGCTACAGTTTCGGCGAGCGGGCCGCGCGCGCCGCGCACCGTCGGGCCCGGCTCCAGGAGTCCCAAGCCGTCGTGCAGCTCAACCAGGTCACGGACGCGGTGGTCGAGGAAGTGAACCTGAACGTCCGCCAGCTCATGGTGCGCTACGAGCAGCTCCCCCCGGCCCTGACCTCGGTTGAGGCCGCCGTCCGCAACCTCCGCTCCCTGCAGGCCCGCACGCAGCGGATCGACCCGAACTATCTCGAGACCGAGCTATCGGCCGTCGAGCAGCTCTCCAACTCGCGCCGCACCCTGCTGCAGGTCGTCACCGACTACAACACGGGCGTCGTGCAACTGGAGAAGGCCAAGGGCACCCTGCTCGACTACAACAACGTCGTGGTCACCGATGCCAAGGCCGGCCGCTGAGTCCGTACCCGGCGCCGCCGCACAGGGGCGGCGCTGGCTGTTGAGCCCGTGGGGGCCAACCATCCTGGGGGTGCTGTGCCTGGCGAACAGCCTGGGCAACGGCTTCGTCTATGATGACCATCCCCTGATCGAGAAGAACCCGCGCATCCGCCATGTCGGGGATCTCGCCATCTGGACTTCCGACTGGTGGAAGGTCGTCGAGGACCAGCCGAACCTCGGCCCGCAGCGCGACTACCTGTGGCGCCCGCTCAGCCTGTTCTCCTTTGCGCTCAACTATGCGGTCCACGGCTACGCCCCCGCCGGCTATCACCTCCTCAATGTGCTCCTGCACGGCGCCGTGTGCTTCGCGCTGTGGCATTTCGCCCGGCGCCTCACGGGCAGCGCCGCGACCGCCAGCCTCGCGGCCGTGCTCTTCGCCCTGCACCCGGTGCACGCGGAAGCCGTCGCCAACGTCGTCGGCCGCGCGGAAGTCCTGGCCGCCCTGTTCCTCCTCGCGGGCTGCCTCTGCCTCCAGACCGGCTCGGCCGTAAGCCCCCAGCGCGCCTTGGCGGCCGCCGGCTGCTTCCTGCCAGCGCTGCTGGCGAAGGAGACGGCGGTCTGTTACCTGCCAGTGGCGCTGCTGGTGCTGGCCGCCCGCGGGCGGCAGGCAGCGTCCGGCGGGCCGGATCGCGGACAGCGTCCGTGGCGCTGGTGGCTGACGCGCGCGGCGCTCTTGGCCCTGCCGCTGCTGTTGTACTTCCCGCTCCGCTACCACGCACTGGAGGGGCATCTGCTGCGCGGCCGACCGGCGGACGACCTGATGAACCCGCTGGTGCTGGCGACCCCGCTACAGCGCGTGGTCGGCGCCTGTACCGTGCTGGGCGAGTACACGCGCTTGCTGCTGGTGCCGAGCCGGCTCAGTTCGGACTATGGGGCGGATATCGTCGCGCCGCAGAACGGGTTCACCCTGTCTGCACTCGTGGGGATCGGCGCCGGCGCCGGACTGCTGGTGCTGCTGGTCGGACTGCGGCGGCGCGGCGGCGCGTGGTGGCTAGCCGGTCTGCTCACCGCGTTGTTCGGGGCCAGCTACGCGCTGATCTCCAACACCGTGCTGCTGATCGGCGTCTCGCTCGCGGAGCGGCTGATGTACTGGCCCTCGGCGCTGGTACTCGTGCTGGTGGCCGTCGGGCTCATGGAGTTTTGGCGCCGGCAGTTGGCGCCCGGCCGGCCGCTGGCCGCCCGCGCGCGGCTGCTGCAAACGCTCGGCGTGCTGGTCCTTGCGGCCCTGGGGTTGCGAACGGCCTTGCGCAGCGCCGACTGGGCGGACGACCTGACGCTCTTCACGCAAGACGTGCGCAGCCAGCCGCGGGGGGCGCACCTCAACAAGTCGCTGGCCGTCGAATTGCTGCGGGCGGAGGACCGGCTGCCGAATCCAGCCCTGCGGGACGCGTACCGGCGGCGCGCGGCGGAATGCCTGGAGGCGGCCCTCGCCATCCGGCCGGGCTACGCGGATGCGCTTGTCTACCGGGGCGAACTGCGCGGGCGCCAGGGTGATTGGGCCGGCGCGCGGCAGGACTTCGAGCACGCGCTGGTGTTGACGCCGGGCAATCGCGAGGCGCGGCAGGCCCTCGCGAAGATGTCCGCCTTGACCACCACGAGCGCCGCGGGCGGCACGACTTTGGCCGAATTGCGCGCGGCGGTGGCGGCCCACCCCGACGAGGCCGCCGCGCGGCTGGCGCTGGGGGTCGCGGCCCGCCAGGAGGGGTTGTTCGAGGAGGCGCGCGAACACCTGGCCCGCGCCGCGGAGTTGTCGCCGGACGACGCCACGAGCCTCCGCGAGTATGCCAAGACGCTGGCGGTACTGGGCGAGCCCGACGCCGCCCGCACGTGGTTTCAGCGCGCTGTGGAGCGCGATCCTAACGACTGGCAATCCCACGCGAACCTCGCGAACCTGCTCGTGGATCAGGACGCCCCCGCCGCCTTGCGGCATGCCGAGCGGGCAGCGGCGCTGCAGCCGGATGATCTGCGCGTGCAGGTGAACCTGGCCGGCGTCTACCGCGCTAATCGGCGCATTGCCGAGGCCGCCGCGCTGTACCGACGCATCATCGCGAGCCTACCCCCCAACGATCCCCTGCGCCGTTCCGTGGCCCAGCACCTGGCCAACCTGGAGAAGGACGGGCGCTAGCGCGGCCGCGCAGCGCAACTCATCCCGTCGGGGACGCTTCCCCCAACAGAGCCACGGCCAGCCGTTCCAGCACGAGTTGCGGCGCGACGTTGCGATCGAGCATGCGCTCGGCCTCACCCACCGCCTGAATGCCGTCGTCCAGACGGCTCACCGGCAGCGCTTCCGCGAGGCGCGCGACCTGCGCTTGCTGCTGGGGCAAATGCACGAGCTGCGCCGCTCCGCTGCGGACCACATGCGCATCGCGGTATAGCGCCGCCAGCAACAGCAATTCCACCTTCACCATATCGCGCAGCACGTCGGTCGGTACGACCTTGCCGCCCGCCCTGCGGACTTCGCCATTCTCCTCGCCTTCCTCGTCCACCTCGGCCGTGTCCTCCGCCTCCGCCTCGGGACGTCCGTCGGGTCCGCCCGGCGCCGCGCGCATCCGGCGGGCGAGTTCGGCCGCGCCCTCCACCAGCGCCTTGCCAAAGCTCTCGGGGTCAGCCGCGCACAGCCCGGCCAGCGCAGACCCCACACCTGCGAGCGCCGCCAGCACGTCCCAGCGCTGCCACGCCAGCGCCACCCCCAGCCGCCCACCCGACAACGCCGCCAGCGCATGAGCCTCCGGCGCGGCCACCCTTGCCCGGCTCTGCAGTTCGCGGGCCACGTACGCGCTGGGCAGCAGATCGAACGGCACCCGCTGACAGCGTGAGCGAATCGTCGGCAGCAGCCGCCCCGCCGACGACGTCACCAGGATCAGGCAGGCCGTTCCCGGCGGCTCTTCCAGGGTCTTGAGCAGCGCGTTCTGCGCCTCGTCATTCATGCGTTCCGCATCGCGCAGCAGGAACACGCGGCGGCGACCCTGGGTTGGTTTCATGCCGGCCGGCTCGATCACGAAGTACCGGATCAGATCGACCACCAGGTACAGGCCCTTGCTGGCGCGGATCGTGCGGTTGGGGTGGTACTTGTTCAACCCGCGATGAATGAGGTGAAAATCGGGGTGATTGCCCGTCGCCAGCATGTGGCACGCGTTGCACGCGCCGCACGCGTCCGCATCGGGCGCCCGCGTGTCGTCCGCGCACAGCAGCCGGGCCGCCAGGGCGCGGGCGGTCAGCTCCTTGCCGACCCCTTCCGGCCCCTCGAACAAGTAGGCATGGTGCGTGCGCCCGCTGCGCAGCGCGCGTCGCAGAATGGAAAGCGCGCGGTCCTGATGCTGGATGTCACTGAAACGCACGCTGCACCGCCGCCTGCACGTCCTGCCAGACCGCATCCGCGTCGCGGGCCGCATCCACCAGCACCACGGGCGTCGGGTAGCAGGACGGCAGTTCGTGGAAGTTCTGTCGCACTCGGCGGTGAAACTCGAGCGGGCGACGTTCCATGGCATCCGCGCTGGCTCCGTCGAAGATGTGGAGCTGGCCACCCCCCTTGCGAGCCATGTCCTGAGGTTTTCGCCCGATCCGCTCGAACCCCACCTCCGGCGGAATGTCCAGGACAATCGTCAAGTGCGGCCAGGTGTCGCCAACCGCAAGTCTTCCCAGGGCAATGATTTCTGTGATCGGCATGCCGGCGGCGGCCTGGTACGCACATGTCGCAGAAATGAAACGGTCGCACAGCACCGTCTCGCCGGCGGCCAGGGCCGGGCGGACGACCTCCGCGACCAGTTGCGCCCGCGAGGCCATGAATAGCAGCCCCTCGCAATGCGGATCCATCGTGGCCAGGTCGTAGCCCAGCAGAATATGACGGATGCGGTCGCCGATCTCGGTTCCGCCCGGGTCGCGCGCCCGTCGCGGGTGGCCGCCCTGCGCCTGCACCAGTGTCGCCAGACGTTCCAACTGGGTACCCTTCCCCGAGCCGTCCGGACCGTCAATCACGATGAACTTACCGCACAGATTCATGGCGCGGACGTTAGTGGAAACCGGCCCGCGCGGCAACCCGCCGCGCCGAACCGCAACCGCGCGCCGCGCGCCCCGCTGCAGCAGAAAGCGGGCGTGGCGACAGCCGCCAGAAACGCTTTATTCCCGTCGCGCTTCGGGGTATCGTGGTGCTCCGGTGGCCGAACGCCCGGCGACGCTGCCGGGTACCGGCGTGTAGCCCGAGGAGTTCCGCCCCGGCGCCGTGCCGTGGGTTCACCGGCGACCCGGGGATTCCCCGGTAGGTCAGGAAGGAACAGCGCATGCAAGCCGTCACGCTCGGTCTGATTGTGGGCAACCGTGGATTCTTCCCCGCGCACCTATGTGAGAAGGGCCGCCAGGAAATGCTGACTGTGCTCCAGCGCGCCGGGCACAAGGTGGTCGCGCTCACGCCGCAGGACACGACCTTTGGCAGCATCGAGAACCTCAACGACGCCCGCAAGTGCGCCGACTTGCTCCGCGCTCACGCCGATCAGATCGACGGCCTGCTCGTCACCCTGCCCAACTTCGGTGATGAACGCGCCGTCGCCAACGCCATCCGCTGGTCGGGCCTGAAGGTGCCGGTGCTCATCCACGCTTTCCCCGATACCGCCGGCCACATGACCATCGCCGATCGCCGCGACTCATTCTGTGGCAAGATGTCGGTCTGCAACAACCTGCGCCAATACGGTATCCCCTTTACGCTGACGCGCCTCCATACCGACGCGCCGACCAGCGCCACCTTCACTCAGGACGTCGCCGACTTCGCCACCACCTGCCGCGTCGTCCGCGGCCTGCGCCATCTGCGCATCGGCGCCCTCGGCGCCCGCCCGGCCGCGTTCAACACCGTCCGCTACAGCGAGAAGCTGCTGGAGCAGGCCGGCATCAGCGTCGAGACGCTCGACCTGTTCGAGTGTTTCGGGCGCGCTGAGAAGCTCAAAGATCAGGACCCGGCCGTGGTCGGTCGGCTGAACGCCCTCAAGGGCTACGTGAAGACGGACCACGTGCCGCCAGCGGCGCTGATGAAGATGGCCAAGTTCGCCGCAGTGGTCGAGCAATGGATGAAGGACGCCGCGCTGGACGCGACGGCCATCCAGTGCTGGACGGCGATGGAGGAGTATTACGGCGTCGTGCCCTGCGCGGTCATGAGCCTGCTCAGCAACAGCCTGCTGCCCAGCGCCTGCGAGGTCGACGTCGTCGGTGCGGTCGCGATGGCGGCGCTCGCGAAGGCCAGCGGCAAGCCCGCCGCCCTGGTCGACTGGAACAACAACTACGGTACGGACCCCGACAAGGGCGTAGTCTTCCACTGCAGCAATCTGCCCAAGGACATCTTCAGCCCGGAGGGCGGCGGCGCGAAGATGGACTACCAGGCGATCATCGCCGGTGCGGTCGGGCAGGAGAACGCCTACGGTACGATCCTCGGCCGCGTCGCCGCCGCGCCGTTCACGTACCTGCGCGTCGGCACGGACGATCAGGCCGGCAAGTTGCGGGCATACGTCGGCGAAGGTGAGCTCACGAATGACCCGCTGGAGACATTTGGCGGCTACGGTGTCGTGCGCATCCCGAACTTCCAGAAGCTGCTCCGCCATATTTGCGAGACCGGCTTCGAGCATCATGTGGCCATCACCCCCGCCCCGGCAGCGCAAGCCGTATATGAAGCGCTGACGAAGTACCTGGGCTGGGACGTCTACTTCCACCAGTAAACCATGCTGGCAGCCCGGCTCCACGGCATCCAGGATTTGCGCGTCGCGGAGGTCCCTCTCCCGGGACCATCCGCCAGCGGGGAGGTATTGCTGCACGTGCGCGCCGTCGGCATTTGCGGCAGCGACCTGCACACCTACCGCGCCGGGCTCGGCGGGCCCGCTGCCCCACCGCTCATCCTCGGCCACGAATTCAGCGGCGAGATCGAGCAGGCCGTGCCCGGCCTGGTCGGCGCCGACGGCCGCCCCCTGGCGTGCGGCACACGCGTGGCGGTCGACCCCGCGCAACCTTGCGGCCACTGCGAATGCTGCACGCGCGGCGACCCCAATCTCTGCCCGCAAATGCGCTTCTGCGGCCTCGCCCCGCACGACGGTGCTTTGTGTGAGTACCGGCAGGTACCCGCCGGTTGCTGCTTCACGCTGCCCGCCGACATGAAATTCGCGGAGGGCGCCCTGCTGGAAACACTCGGCGTGGCCCTGCATGCGGTCGACCTGGGCCACGTACGCCTCGGGCAGCGCGTGGCGGTGCTCGGTGCCGGCCCGATCGGCCTATGCATCGCGCAGGTCGCGCGGCTATGCGGCGCGACCGTGTATGTCGCCGAGCCGCTCGCATGGCGCCTGGAACTGGCCCAGAAGCTGGGCGCGACGCCGCTCGGCAATCCACCGGGGCCCATCGACATCGTCTTTGAAGCGGCTTGGGCCGGCGCGGCGGTGCAGCAGGCGGCCGAGCTCTGCCGTCCCGGCGGGCGCGTTGTCCTGGTGGGCATTCCCACCGACGACCGGCTCGAGCTCAGCCACAGTGTCGCGCGGCGCAAGGGCCTGACGCTGGTGCTGTGCCGGCGCATGAAGCACACGTATCCCCAGGCCATCGACCTCGTCAGCCGCCGGGCCGTGGACGTGACCGCCCTGATCAGCCACCACTTTCTGCTCGCACAGGCCCCCGAGGCCTTCGCCTTGAACGCCGCCTACACGCCCGGCATCGCCAAGGTGATCATCGACGTGTAACGACCGGGCGGCTGCCGGCCGCACCACACGAGGAGCTACCGCATGAGTCGCAAGTATGCGCTGGGCATCGACTACGGCACCAATTCGGGCCGCGCCATCCTCGTCGATGTCGCCAGCGGCACCGAGATCGCCTCGGCCGTACACAGTTTCGCGCATGGCACCCAGGGCGTCGTCCTGAGTCGCGATCCCAACCTCGCGCGCCAGCATCCCGCCGACTACATCACTTGCGCCGAACAAACCATCCGTGCCGTACTCGCCAAAGCCCGCCGCGCCGCGAAGGGCTTCAAGCCCGCCGACGTCGTCGGCATCGGCGTGGACACGACCGGCAGCACGCCCATCCCCGTCGACGCCCAGGGCCGCCCGCTCGCCCTGCAGAAGAAGTTCGCCCGCAACGTCGACGCCTACGCCTGGCTGTGGAAGGACCACACCTCCGTCCAGGAAGCCGAGGACATCACGCGCCTCGCCCGCCAGATGCGCCCCCACTACCTCGCCAAGTGCGGCGGCACCTACAGCAGCGAGTGGTTCTTCAGCAAGATCCTGCACTGCCTGCGGACCAATTCGGCCGTGTTCGACGCCGCGTACCTGTGGGTCGAATGCGCCGACTGGATCCCCGCGGTGCTCACCGGCACCGAGCACCCCGACCGGCTCAAGATCGGCGTGTGCGCCGCCGGCCACAAGGCCATGTACAACGCCGAATGGGGCGGCTATCCGGACGCGGAGTTTCTCGGGAAGCTTGATTCGCGCCTCGTGCCGCTCCGCACGCGACTACGCGGTCAGTCCCACACGATCGACCAGTCCGTCGGCGGCCTCTGCGCCGAATGGGCCCAGCGCACCGGCCTGCCCGAGGGTCTGCCCGTCGCAGTCGGCGCATTCGACGCGCACCTCGGCGCCGTCGGCGCCGGCATCGCCCCCGGCACGCTCGTGAAGATCATCGGCACCAGCACCTGCGACATGCTCGTCGCCCCCGCCGACCAGCCCCTCGCCGACGTCCCCGGCCTGTGCGGCATCGTCAACGGCAGCATCCTCCCCGGCCACTACGGCCTCGAGGCCGGCCAGTCCGCCGTCGGCGACATCTTCAACTGGTTCGTGAACTACATTCAGCCCGGCGGATCCAAGGTCGGCACGCACGAGGCCCTCAGCAAGGAGGCCGCCAAGCTCAAGCCCGGCGCTTCCGGCCTGCTCGCCCTCGACTGGAACAACGGCAACCGCACGATCCTCGTCGACCAGCGCCTCACGGGCCTGCTCCTCGGCCAAACGCTCTACACGACGCCCGCAGAGATCTACCGCACGCTCATCGAAGCCACCGCGTTCGGCGCGCTGACGATCATCAACCGCTTCGAGGAGTACGGCCTGTCCGTCGAGCGCATCGTCAACTGCGGCGGCATCGCCGAGAAGAACCCGCTCGTCATGCAGATCTACGCGGACGTGACGGGCCGCCCGATGCACGTCTCGCGCTCGCAGCAGACGTGTGCGCTCGGCGCCGCCATCGCTGGGGCGGTCGTCGCGGGCAAGGCGGCCGGCGGACACGCGACGGTGGCTGCGGCGCAGCAGGCCATGACCGGGCTGAAGAAGCAGGTCTTCCGTCCCAATGCGGCCGCACACGCTGTGTACCGCGAGTTGTACGCGCTGTACCGCAAGCTGCACGACGCGCTGGGTACGCGCGACTGGAACGGCGGACTGCACGACGTGATGAAGAAGCTCATCGAGATCCGTACGGCGGCGCGGAAGTAGCGCGAGGAGCTGCGACGAGACCGGTGTGGCGGGGCACGCTCGGGTCGCGCCGGATCGCACCGCCGACCGCTGCGGGGGAACATCGACTTGGCGCGATGGTCGCCGGTGGGGCAGAAGGTGCCGGACCGCGGACAGCCGGGCACGAGACTAGACAGCGCGGAACGCCGCGCAGGTGGCGTCGAAATAGAGGCGCTCGGTATCGACGAGCACGCCGTCGCTGTCGAACAGAATCGCCTGAGTCGTCATGCCGTGGTGCACACCGGCTGCCAGGCCGTCGGGTCCCCGTTCCGGAATATCATCGTCGGGACGGCGGGCGGATGGCTGCCGGCCGGGACACGGCCGCCCGGGGATCGCCTGCCGCAGAAACACGAGCGTGTTGTACGTGGCTCGCACGGGATAGGGACGCGGCTCGCAGGCGGGCGTGCCACACAGGGGGTTTTTTCATGCGGGAGTGAACTTTCTGGGGGTGGTGCGCGACATCTATGATGAACGCCGACGATGGGCCGGCCGGGTGGCATGGCCCGATGCGTCACGGAGAACGGGATGTCGGCCGAGCGGCGACAGGTTGAGGAGCTTTATCGGGCGCACGGGCGGCCGCTGCTGGCGTATCTGGCGCGGTGCCTGGGGAGTCCGCAGCAGGCGGAGGATTTGCTGCACGAGACGTTCGTGCGGGCGCTGACGCGGCTGGATCGGTTGGCGGCGGCGGTATCGCCGGCGAGTTGGCTGTTCGGGATTGCACGGCATTTGGCGCTGACAGCGCGGCGCCGGCGACGGCCGACACAGGCGCTATCGGAGGCGGCGGCGGCGCCGAGCGCGGAGGAGGACCCGCGGCTGGAAGCGATGCGGGCGGCGCTGGCGCGTTTGCCGGGCGTGCACCGCGAGGCCCTGGAGCTACGGCTGCGGCACGAGTTGAGTTACGAGGAGATTGCGGAGGTGCTGGGGATACCGGTGGGCACGGTACGGTCGCGGCTGCATCACGCGGTGCGGCAATTGCGCGAGACGATGGGCGAGACGAGCGAAACCGGCGGGCGTGCGGAGGTGCAGCGATGAGGCTCGAACGAGAGATGCTTGAGAAGTTGGTGCTCGATCGGGCACTGGGGGCGTTGACGCCGGAGGCGGCGCGGCTGCTTGAGGCGTACGGCGAGGGGGACGCGCGGGTCGGTGAGTTGGAGCGCGAGTACGAGCAGACGGTCGGCTTGGCGCGGCGGGCGCTGGCGGAGGCACGCGAACCCGCGTTGCCGCCGTTTCCGGCGGAGCGAATCGCGGCGGAGGCACGACGGCGGAGGTTGTGGAGGATCACGCGGAACGCCGGGGCTTTGGCGGCGTGCGTACTGATCGGACTGATGGGCGGCATGCGCTGGTCCACGGTGCCGACACCGCCGGTGGAAGCGGTGTCCGCCGTCGCCATGCGGGGTGAGAACGGACGCGGCGGCGTGCCGGACGAGACGCGGGGTTCCGGGTTCTGGTCGAGTCAACGGATTCACAAGCAGGCACAGGCGGCGAGTGCGGGGCGCCCGGCGGGGCTGTGGCGCTCGCCGGTGCAGATGCCACAAGCAGGAGAAGCGTCATGAAACCGAAGCAGATGAGCGTGCTGGCGGCGTTGGGGATTATGGCGTGCGGGATTCTGGGCGGGTGCCATCCGCAGAAGCGGGTGGTGTGGGCACCGGACGGTCAGCAGGCGGCATATCTGACGCCGGCGGGGCTGCACCTGCTGCAGGCGGACGGGAAGCTCTCCGAACTGCGAGCGCCGGGTGTGACGGAAGTGGCGTGGTTTGCGGACGGGAAGCGGCTGTGCGCGGTGGTGCAGACGCAGGCGAAGACGTGGAAGGATGTGGCAGCGCGACTCAGTGAAGCGCAGCAGAGGGACGTGCGGGCGGTGGCGGAGCAACTGCGGACGGCGGCGTTGGCGCACAACGGCGACTGGGACAAGTTCGAGCTGCCGGCCGAGGTGAAAGCGCACGCGGACGGGCTGGCGGCGGCGCTGCTATACCTGCGTGACGTGCAGCCGGAGGGACTGCGCGAGAAGCTGGGCGAGAAGTGGGCGGACCTGGAGAAGACGGCGGCGACGATCTACGAACTGCAGATCTTCGCGGTGGAGGGCGGGCAGGTGCTACCGAAGATGAGGCTGCATCTGGCGCTGGAGCCGTTGTGCAGCCTGCGGATCGCGCCGAACGGCAGCTCCGTGCTCTTTACAGCGGGGCCGGAGGAGGAGGCGTTGACGCTGTGGGTGGCGCCGACGGACGTGGCGGGTGCACCGCGGCAGGTGGCAAATTGGGTGTCGCTGTCGCCGGACTGGTCGGCGGACGGGCGCTACGCGGTTTACGCGGCCGCGGCGCTGGCGAAGCCGGAGGGATCGGACGCGGTGCGGCTGGGATCGATCAGCCGGCGGGAGATCGCAGATGCACAGGGGCGGCTGCTGAGCGAGTTCGACAAGCCGCAGGATTTGGCCGGGATTCTGTTTCACGAGCTGACGCGCGTGCGCTGCCTGAAGGATGGGCGGATCTTGTTTGCGAGCAGCGAGGCGACGCTGCCGGCGACGGCGCAGGACATGCCGGCGCGGCCGGCGCTGTTCGCGGTCGATCCGGAGCGGCAGCCGACGGTGACGCGGATGCTGCCGCGCAGCGCGGCCACGAGCGTCGACGAGGATCTGACGTTCTTCGAAGTGAGTCCGGATGAGAAGCGGGTGGCGATTCTGCACAACGACTGGACGGTGTCGGTGCTGACGCTGGCGACGGGGACGCTGGAGGTCGTACAGGAGCGAAAGGCGAAGGACGCGAAGCAGACGGCGACGGTGCCCGCGTGGCGGAGCGCGGACGAGTTGTGCTGCGTGGCGCCGCCGGCGGGCGAGAAGGGGCGCGTGGAGGTGGTGCTGTGGTCGGCGGCGGGAGTGAAGGGGCTGAGCAGCGAGTGGACGGAGGCAGATGTGAAGCCGCTGTGGGAAGCGGAGGAAGAGAAGACGGAGAAGGCACCGCTGTAGCACCTGGCACGCCGGGCGCGCCGCCGGCGCCGGACGCGTGATGCCACGACATGCCCGAGACTCCGGTGACGACCGGAGCCTTGGGCATGCGGCGTATTGGGCGGAAGGGCTGTCGGCGCTGCGGGAGCGTGCGCAGGTTGCGGCGGCGCAAGCTGACCGATCAACAGCCGACACCGCGGGCGCAGGAATTGCCTTGCCGTGCGGCGCGGGCGGTGGCACAGTGCGCCATGCGGGCCGGAGAATCGCAGCGTGCAGTGAGGGTCACATCATGCCCACTTCGCTGTATGAGCCGGAAGTTGTCGAGACGCTGGTCGACGCGCGCCGCGCGGCGCAGCAGGCACGGATGGTCGAGGTGACGGTGGACGGGCGGCGGAAGCTGATTCCGCGGCCGTTCCCGACACCAGCCGATTGGCGCGACGCGTGGATCTACTTCGTTCTGCTGGATCGCTTCAACAATCCGCGGAACCGGCCGGCCCATCCGCCCTATGACGGGCCGGAACTGCGCCTACAGGGCGGGACGCTGGACGGGATGCGTCAGCAGTTGTCGTACCTGCAGGCCCTGGGCGTCGGCGCGCTGTGGCTGTCACCGGTGCTGAAGAACGCCCCCCAGCGCGACCAATACTACGGGGGATACGCAATTCAGGACTTCCTGACGATCGAGCCGCGGTTCACGTCCGATCCGGCCAGGGCGGCGCGCGATCCGTCACTCGGCCAGCGGGAATTGAAGGCGCTGGTGGATGAGGCCCACGCCCGGGGGATGTACGTCATCCTGGACATCGTGCTGAACCATGCCGGCAACGTCTTCAACTACGAGGGTGCCCGCGATGCGGCGCCATGGCACGGCTGGCCCGCGCCGGAATACAAGGTGTATTGGCGCGATGAAACGGGCAACGCCAGCGGCACCTGGACGGATATCGGCCAGGTGCGCCAACAGCGGACGGTGTCCGCGGACGCGGCCGTGTGGCCGCTCGAGTTGCAGCGAAACGATTTCTTCCGGCGGCGCGGTGCGGACGGCCCGAACGGGCTGGGTGACTTCTGGATCTTCAAAGAACTGGTGACCGAATACCGCACGCCGGAAGGACGGTACCCGGTGCGGAACCTCCTGATCCGGGCGTACCAGTACCTGATCGCGGAGTACGACGTGGATGGGTTCCGCATCGACACCCTGATGTACATTGAGCGCGAGTTCGCCCGCGTGTTTGGCAACGCGATGCGGGAATTCGCCCTGTCCATCGGCAAGGCGAACTTCTTCACGTTTGGCGAGGTGTGGCGCGAGGACGACCAGGCGGATGCGCGGATCGCGGAGTTCGTCGGGCGGACCTCGGCCGACGGCGATGATCTGATCGGCGTGGATGCCGCCCTGGATTTCCCGGTGTTCCGGCGGTTGCGCGACGTGTGCAAGGGGTGGTGCGCGCCGACGGAACTGGCCGCGTACTATGAGTACCGCAAGCAGGTGCAGCGCGGCAACGTCAGCTCACACGGCGATTCCAGCCGATACTTCGTGACTTTCCTGGACAATCACGATCTCAACGATCGGTTCTATTACCGCGACCCGGCCAACCCGCACCGTTACGACGCACAGCACACGCTGGCCCTGACGTGCCTGTACACGCTGCAGGGCATTCCCTGCCTGTACTACGGCACCGAGCAGGGACTGTGCGGCAGCGGCCCGACCCGGGAGCACGTGCGCGAGGCGCTGTGGGGCAAACAGCAGGCGTTCGACACGAGCGCGCTGTTCTTCGTATGGGTGAAGCGGCTGAGCGAGCTGCGCAAGCAGCAGCCGGCCCTGCGCTACGGGCGGCAGTACTTCCGGGAGGTATCGGGCGACGGGCAGAACTTCGGTATTTCGCCTTATCCGGGCGGCGTGCTGGCGTACGCCCGGATCTTGAACGACGAAGAGGTGCTCGTCGTGGCGAATCCGAACACGACCGACGCGCAGACCGTACACGTCGTCGTGGACAGCGCGTTGCACCCGGCAGGCACGGCGCTCGATCTGCTGCTGACCAACCGGACGCCGGCGACGCCGCCCGGACGCGTGCTGGACACGGGCGGACAGCGTGCGGTGCGCGTGACACTGCAGCCGATGGAAGTGCAGGTAATCGGGAAGTCACGGTAGCGGAGCGGAGCACCCGGCACGGGCCGGCCGAGCGCTCGCTGAGGCGGCCGGATGGGTCGTGCGCATCGCACGGTGGCACGGCGGCCACCGAGTTCCACCGCATGGAGCGCCGGGCGCGGGGGACCCGCGCTATTGGCGCCTGGTGGCGCGAGCAACGGACGCCAGGGTCCCGGCGAGCAAGAGGAACGTGACGGGTTCAGGAACCGCCGTGCCGAGGATCGCATACGCGCTGAGTTGCGTATCGGTCAGCACATTCCAGTCGCCGCCGAAAACGGAGTACGCGCTGGTGCCGCGCGCGGTGGTATCCAGGTTCCAGTTCACCTGACCCTGCGGCGTAGCGCCGACCAGCCAGTACGGTGTGTTCGGCTGCAGCAGCGGGGTGCTGTCGCCGGGCGATGTGAGCACGTCGGCGGCAAGGGGAATATTCGTGATATTGAAGCGGCAGAGCAGGCTACCGGGGATGCCGTAATTGTCGGCGCGAATGGAGAAGGCAGCCGTGTCGCCGGCCAGGCCGTCATAGTGATACACCACGACCTGCAACTGCTCGGCATAGCAGGGCGCGCTGCCGAACAGCGTGAACTGAAAGGCGCGGTCGATGGCGGGCGTGAATCCCCAGAATGAGGTCGGCATGTAGACGGGTGGGCTGGCGGGCGTGCTGCCGGCGATGACGGCGCCGCTGGCGCGCGTCACTGCGCAACAGGTCGCAAGCACACAGCCAATCAGAAGTGAAGCAGATCGTGACGATCGGGACATGGGCATTCTCCTCCAACTGGGCATGGCCCCCAGCGACCTAATGTCCCCATTCTAGGGCGTGGGCTCTGCCGGTCGCTACGTCCATAACCATGTAGCCGACAGGGCACGCGCGCACCTGCGGCGCGGCGCCGACGGCCCCTCAACTACGAACTCACGCGAATGGTTGTGCCGCGCGCGTCGTCATGCGTCCGCTCGAAACGCACGTCGAGGAACGCCTGCACGACTTCGACGTTGGTCTGGGCGTGGCGCGAGAGGCCGGCCGTGCGAAAGGCGCCGCCGCGCGCGAGGGCGAACGGGAGGAGGAGCTGGTCGGTAAGGTACTCGCCAACGGGGACATCACGTGTGAGATAGGCGCGCGCCTGGTCGACGGCCTGACCGGCGACGACCTCGGCGGGGACACCCTTTTCGCCGAAGCCGGTGAAGACCTCGGTGACGTGCTCGCATTGCACAGTGATCTCAACGACGTTTCCCGGGCCGCGCGAGTTGGCGACCTCTTCGACACGCAGCTGGTCGCCGGTGAGGCCGAGCTGGGCGGCGAGGACCTGCAGCTCGCGCTCGGCGACATGGCGCGGGAGGTGGGCGAGCTTGGCGGTGCCGGTGATGCGCTGGGTCGGGCCGCGTTCGAGCAACTCAAGCGGCCGGAGCATCGCGGTCGGCGTGATGGCGATGTGGAACTCACCGCCACCGGCGGGGTAGAAGCCGGGGCGGACGAGGGTGGCGTCGACGCGCGGGCCCATGCGGGCGACGAGGGGCAGAAAGGACTGCGTGAGGAAATCGAAGGGTGGCGCCCAGGGATTGTGCGTGCCGCCTTCGAGGCGGAGCGTGGACGGGCCGGGGGCGCAGAGCAGCGCGGGCAGCACCGTCTGGAGGACGAGGGTCGCGCTGCCGGCGGTGCCGACGGCGAAGTGGTGGTCGCCGGGGCGGATGGCGCCGGGGGTGAAGGTCAGTTGCGTGGAGCCGAGGCTCGCGCCGGTGACCTGGGCCCGGCCGATCGCGGTGGCGGCCTGCACGGCGGTGAGGTGCTGGCGGAGGAGGCCGGGCTTCTTGCGGCCGGCGCGGATGTGGGCGATCGTGAAGGGCTTACCCGTCACGAGGGAAAGGGCGAGGGCGGAGCGGAGGATTTGTCCGCCGCCTTCGCCGTGGGAGCCGTCGATGGTCAACATGGGAAACTCACTTCGTTCTGCAGAGGCCAGTTTGCTCAATCATCCGCCGTGTCCGCATCCTTGATGACAAAGCGCGCCTGGAGGCGGGCGACGGTGGTGGCCAAGCCGGCGAGCTCGACGGAGCGGACGACTTCGCCGAAGTCTTTGTAGGCCGCGGGGGCTTCATCCTTGGGGTAGTTGCGGCAGTTGGTGAGGATAGCGTGCGTCACATTCAGGGTCGACAGCGTGCTGATCGAGCCGGCGGGGTAAGGCCGGGCTCAGGCGGAGGTGGGGCGTGGCCGCGCGGAAAGATACTGGGCGAGGGTTTGCAGCAGGACCTGGCGTTCGATGGGCTTGGTGGCGAAGGCGTCGCAGCCGGCGTCCAGGCAGCGCTGGCAGTCGTGGGCCATGGCGTGGGCGGTGAGAGCCACGATGGCGCCGCGGTAGCCCTGCGCGCGCAGGGCGCGGGTGGCGCTGTAGCCGTCCTGGATGGGCATCTGCATGTCCATGAGGATGACGTCGAACGGCTGGTGCTGCTCGACGGCCCGCCACGCCTGTTCGATGGCGGCGCGGCCGTTGTCGACGATGTGGACTGTGGTGCCGGCCTTCCGCAGGAACAAGGCGATCAGCCGCTGGTTGTCGGGGCCGTCCTCGGCCAGGAGGACGCGGCCGGCGAGGGTCGGGCACGGCGTGGGCGGGGTCGGCGGCGGAGGGGCAGGCACGGAGGAGGCGGAGGCGGCGTCGATGAGGGGCACGCCGGCGAGCGGGCCGGTGGCGACGGTCAGTCGGAAGGTGCTGCCGCAGGCGGGCGTACTGGCAACGACGATCTCGCCGCCGAGCATGTGGGCGAGGCGCTGACTGATCGCCAGGCCGAGGCCCGTGCCGCCGAAGCGGCGGGTGGTGGACGAGTCGGCCTGCGCGAACGGCTGGAAGATGTGGGGCAGGTGTTCGGCGGCGATGCCGACGCCGGTGTCCACGATGTCGAAGGCCAGCCCGCGGTCGGGACGGGCGACGTCGAGCAGGTACACGACGATGCGGACGCCGCCGACTTCGGTGAACTTGAGCGCGTTACCGACGAGGTTGATCAGGATCTGGCGCAGGCGGACCGGGTCCGAGGCGATCGTTTCGGGGAGCGGGCCGCGGCATTCCAGGCGGCAGTACAGGCCCCGGGCGGAGGCCGGGGCGCGCATCAGCTCCTGCACCTCGAGCAGCAGCGGCCACAGGGGCAGGCGGACCGTCTCGGTCTCGAGCTTGCCGGCCTCGATTTTGGAGATATCCAGAATGCCGTTGATGACGTCGAGCAGGTGCCGGCCATTGCGCTGGATGGTCTGCAGCATGTCGTGGGCTTCCTGCGACGTGAGCGTGGTGTCCTGCAGGGTTTCCGCAAAGCCGAGGATCGCGGTCATGGGCGTACGGATCTCGTGGCTCATGTTGGCGAGGAACTCGGTTTTGGCGCGGCAGGCGGTTTCGGCGTCGAGCTTGGCCTGGTGCAGGGCGGCTTCGGTCTGGCGGCGTTGCGTGACTTCGGCGGCGAGCCGCCGGTTGGCGGCCGCCATGGTCTCCTGCTCGCGAACACCGGCGGCGAGGCGGTCTTGGAGCACGAGGCTCTCCAGGCCGACGCGAAAGCCGACGGCGACGACGCCCAGCACGAACAGGGCGAGCACGACGAGGGCGAACAGGAGGTGCTGAGGATTGCTGTGACCGACGATGTCGGCCTCGGGGCCGCCGTGTACGACCATGAGAGCGGTGTGGGGGACCGAGCAGCGCACGACGAGCAGTGGCGGCGCGGTGCTGTCGGCCGATACGCGGCAGGGCTGCTCGGCAGGGAGCTTGAGCAGGTCCGCGGGGGGCGCCGCCGCGAGGGCTTGCCGGTCCTCGGGCAGGTACCAACATGGGCCGGGGCCGAGCAGGGCGGCGCTGTGGCCGGTCGCGCATTCGTCGCGCAACAGGTGTCGCTCAAGCACATCCAGGTTGAGCCGGCCCTCGAGGGTGGCCACGACCTGGCCTTTGAACTCCACGGGCGCGACGATGCACAGTCGTCGGTGGGTCGGGTCGGCCACGACGGCGGGCGCTGCGGGCGGAGTTGGCGCTGCACCGCCGTCCGGGGACGGCGTGACGGCCCCACGGCTCGAGGCCAGCGTGGTACCGTCCAGTCCGGAGAGGACGATCTGCACGTAGATCGCGTCGCCGGCGACGCATTCGCGCGCGACGAAGTTGGTCAATTCGTCATCGATGGCGGCCAGGCTGACGCGCAGGCCGTACTCCAGCGACATGCCCAGGGCGTGGTTCTCGAAGTAGGTGAGGATGGTGCGTCCGGCGGCCAGCGAGCGCAAGTCGTCGCACTGCTCGGTGAAGAAGTAGCTCGTGGCCGCGGCGAGGTTCCGGGTTTCGTGCCGCAGCGCGGCGAGGGTGCCGCTCTGGATTTTGCGCTGGGCGCGGTAGTTGGTGGTGAGCAGGAACCCGACGAAAGCGATCAGCCCCAGCGCAGCGGCCAGTCCAATGATCTGGCGTTTGAACAGGAGTTGGCGCGGCGAGGGGTTTGACATCGCGCATTGCGCCTCAGGGTTTGGCCGTCACCGGTAGCGTGCGGAAGAACTCGGAGAAGTAGTCGCGGATGCGCGGGTAGTACTTACGGATGAGCCGGTCGTAGGTTCCGTCGCGCTGGCATTGTTCGAGGAACTTCTCGAACGCCTCGCGCAGGAGGGGCGCGGTCGGGGCGAAGCCGCAGGCCATCTCCTGGGGTTTGGAGATGGGACCGATCACCTTGACCTTGCCGGGCCATTTCTCGAGGGCGATGAGCACGTCGGGGACGTCGAGGATGGTAAGTTCGGCGACGCCCTGGATGACGGCCGGGGCGAGCTCGTTGAGACCGCCGTCGAAGAGCTGCACCTTGCCGCCGGTTTCAGCGAGGCCGTGCAGTGTGGGGTCGAGGCAGGAATTGGCCTTGCAGAGGACGGAGTGGTCGCGGAGGAGGGCCTTGGTGGCGGCGATATCGGCGGCGAGGTCGCCGCTGGGCTTGATGGGCGTGAGGCTGGCATCGGCGCGGGCGACGAGCCAGACTTGGGTGGGGAAGTACGGTTTGGAGAACTGAACGACCTTCTCGCGCCAGGGCAGGATGGTCAGGCCGTTGGCGATAAGGTCGCCGCGGACGGGGCAGGTGCCGCGGAGGGTGACGTTGACCCCGTTGGGCTCGACGATCTGGCCGGTGAGATCGCCGACGGCGTCCGTCCAGGTAGTGGCGACGTACTCGTAGCGAACGCCGAGGTGCTCGGCGAAGAGGCGGACGAGTTCCACGTCGAAGCCGTCGTTGCTGCCGGTAACGAAGTTGGCGTACGGGACGCCGAGGTGGCGCAGGACGCCGCGGGCCTTGATGTCGGGCAGGTCGGCGGCGCGGGTGAGCGGCGCGACCAGCAGCGTCGCGGCCAGGATACTGGCGGATATCAGGGCCCGTGAGCGGGCGTTGGCAAATGGAGGGCGCATCGGTATCTCCGTCGTACCGGCCCCCCGATACGGCGGACACACCGGGGGCGCCGCCCGGTGAGACCGGGTCCCCTAGTACATCGGCCACAGGCCGCGGAACCGCGAGTAAGGTGATCCACCGTAGTCGGCGGGTCCGGTATTGTGTCCTGTCGTAAAGCAGGGGAGCGTGCGGCGCGGGTCGGCGGTCGGTCCACCCCGGCGCGACGCCAGATGGGTTCAGGGACCGAGCGGGGGGAGGGATTCTCCGTCGGTCGGAGACGCAAAACGCGGGGAATCGGGAACCGCGCCGGGGCGGGGTGACTTATTGTAGATGTGGACCCGGAGTGGCCACGCCGGAGTGGCGGCATGAACCGGAGTGAAGTGCGGATGAGTCTGGGTAAGGCGGACCCGGTGGCGGCGCTGGACGAAGCCGAGCTGATCGCGCGGGCAGGACACGACCGCGCGGCACAGGCCGAGCTGTACCGGCGACATCATCGGGCGCTGCTGGACCACGTCTACCGCCGCACCGGCGACGTACACGCCACGGAGGACCTGGTCGCCGACCTATTCGTCACTGTGCTGCAGGCGCTGCCGCGCTATCGGTACCGCGGAATTCCTTTGCGGTACTGGCTGCTGCGCATCGCCACGAACGCCGTGAATCGCTGGGCCCGGCGAGAGCGGCAATGGCGGCTGCGGGTGGTGGCAGTCGAACCGGCGGTGCAGGTTGGCCACGACACGGGGTCCGCGGGCGGCGAAACCGATCCGGCGCGAGCCCGGCGCGCGCTGCTGTCGCTGCCGCCGAAGTATCAGTCGGTCCTGGCGCTGCACTACCTGGAAGGGCTGGGCCTCGCGGAGGTGGCGGCCATTCTGGGGTGTCGCGTCGGGACGGTGAAGTCGAGGCTGGCGCGAGCGCGCGACGCACTCCGCGAACAACTGACAACCCGGAGGTAGACCATGTCCGGCGATATGGATCCTGTGGACGGCGCGCTGCAGTCTCTGGCAGGCCAGCAATGGCCTGGGAATCCTGAGAACCCTGAACTGGAGCGCAGAATCATGCAAGCCTTGGATACGCAGAAGCATGTTTCCCGGAGTCGTGTGCGGCGGCTGGTGCTGCCGGCGGCGATCGTGCTGCTCGGCAGTACGGTCCTTGTGGCGGCCGGCGGGTGGTCGCTGATTCGGAGCTGGTTCATCACCGTGGAAGTAAACGGCAACGTGGTGCACAGCGGCGAGATGGTGCTCGATCCGAACGGGCAGGCGGTGATCGCGGTACCGG
Source organism: uncultured Planctomycetales bacterium (assembly GCA_964523405.1). Lineage (GTDB taxonomy): Bacteria > Planctomycetota > Phycisphaerae > UBA1845 > Fen-1342 > CAZGAQ01. The sequence continues at coordinate 46,293 of CAZGAQ010000025.1, read as the reverse complement.
CCGGTGCATTGCAGCCGGGCAGCGAGAACGAGATCGCGATCCAACTGCAGGGCGCGGGCGGCGGGCCGGAGGAGCAGACGATCGTGATCACGACCGACGACGGGGAGCACGAGTTGAAGGTGCACGTGAACGCGGCACCGGATCCCAACGAAGGGTCGTAAGGTCGCGAGCCCCGAGTGAGCTTCAGGCAGTCTCGAGGGAAGGCCCGCGCGTCAGAGTGGCGCGCGGGCTTTCGCGTTGCGCGGGGACCGTCGCCGGACAAGCTGGACCGGAGCGGGGCGGCCCCGCTACGATCGACGGGCGTTGGGGAGCGGTGGTCCGCACGGCGGTCGGCCGGGAGTACGGGCATGGTCGATGATCGCGACAAGCAGGGACTTGCAGACGGCGGCGGGCCGGTCGCGCTGGTGCGTCAGGCGGCGCGGCGCATTGCGGCGTTGCCGGAGGTCCCGCGCGTGTTCGCGCTAGCGGGGGTGATCTTGGGGTCCATCCTGGCGGCGGTGCTGCTGTTGGCCTATCGCGCGGCGATCTGGCGGGCGATCACGCTGCTGTTTGCGGTCCTGCTCGGCGCGACGGCACTGGGGCTACTCGTTGTCGCGACGCGGGTCTGGTGGCAGGCGCGGGCGCGGCGCCGGGCGACGGAACCGCAGGAAGAAAGGGCGGACGAAGCGGCGGCGCAGCCGGCCGTCCAGCGGGAGGTTGATGAGCGCACGGCGCTTCTGCAGGCGATCGGTGAGGGGCGGATCGAACCGATCACCGAGCCGGTGGCGCTGCTGCTGCGGGAGGGGGAGTTGCTCTGGTATTGCTGCCAGGCGTGGCGGAGCGAGGGGGAAGGCGAGGAGCACGCCGGGGAGCTGTACGTCACGTCGCTGCGTGTGGCGTTCATCAGCGACACGGCACCGCTCGAGATACCGATCGCGAACTTGAGCGCGGTGAAGTGCGAAGATGAGAACCTGCGGCTGATCGGCCGGTCGAGCGCTGAGACCTGCGGCTTCGCAGTGACCGACGCGGAGTTGACGGCCGCCTACATCGGGTACGCGGGGCGGGGCGGTCGGCACGCGGAGGGTACGGCGCCCCAGTCACTGTAGCGGGCGGAGCCTCCGCGAGCCGCCCGAACCGCCGATGGCGCGCTCCGCCGCGGCATGCGTCTGCCGCGGGGCGCCGGCGCCCGATTCTCCGTGGGTTGCTAGTGTGGTGCCTCAGAATCACTTGCACGCGGGTGGGGTGGCCATCTTGGCCGCCGCGGGGCGGGCGGGACGCCCACCCCACCCTGGTTGTGTGCAACTCCCTGTGAGGCGCTACACTAGTTTTCGTTGCCGATCGGGGTGGCCCGTTGGACGGCACCGTAGAACAGCCCCTTTTCGGCCGGCTGGCCATAGAGTTCGGGTTGCAGGTACTTGCCGCGCTGCTCGGCGGTCTTGTCGGCTTCGACCGGGGCGCCGTAGGCCTGCACGAAGCGGTCGTTGCGCACGCCTTCGACGCGCCACGAGACGGCCATATTGGGCTGGCTGGTGCGCACGACGAACGCGTTGTCGCGAATGCCACGCACCACCTTGGCGGCCACGAAGTCGGCGCTGTCGGCCTCATCGATGACGGTGAGCTGGTAGCGGAAGTCGCGATTGAGGGCTTCGAAGTAGTCGGGCAGTTGCACGGTGGCGTAGCCGGCGGCGTCGGTCGTGACGTTGCCGCTGTAGACGTTGAGCGGTTCGGGGCCTTCGATGCAGTAGTGGCTAAGCAGGCGATTGGCGGGGTCGAGCGGGTGGTCGATCTGGAAGCTCTTGGTGCCGGAGGCGGCGAAGCGGCCGATGGCGTACACGGCGTAGCCCGTCGGGCTGGCCGCGTGGCCGTAGACACCGATCGTGTTGCCGATTGCAGCCAGCGCGGAGCCAGCGACGCCGACACCGCTGGCGCTGTACGAATTACCCTGCACGCCGACGCCCTGGCCGGTGGCGGCGTTGGTTACGCCGTAGACGCCGGTGCTGTGCGGGCCATTCGTACCTCCCACGACGGCGAAGTACTGCGAATTTGGATCCGTTCCGGCGCTGGACACGGACAGACTGGTGCCGGCGGTACCACCGTCGATGTGCAAGCGGGCCTGGGGATTCGTCGTCCCCAAGCCGATATTACCCGCACTGGTGGCCACCAGCGCCTCCGTGCCGAAGCCGACGGCCGGTCCGATCTTCAACTTGCCACCGTCAGCGCGGTCGACCCCGACGTGCCAGTCGATCTGCCCGAGCGTCGTCAGGTTCAGGACCGCGTTGGCGCTGCTCGAGTCGGCCCGGATGACGCCGTTACTCGTGCCTCCCGCGACGTGGAATTGCGCCGCCGGGCTTGTTGTCCCCACCCCGACCAGCCCGGTCTCGGTGATGGCCAGACGCGGCTGACTGCCCGCGAAGAACTTGAGTCCGCTGTAGCCGGAGAGCCAGGCTGTGGCTCCGGTGCCGCTCCACGGATCGGCGAACCAGCCCAGGGCGTAATTCCCCAGGGTCTTGCCCGAATAGTTGAATGCGTCCGTGGGAGAGGCGGCGAGATAGTGTCCCGGTTGCAGACCCAGGTTCTGCTGGCCATCGGGGCTCAGTCCCGGCATGGCCAGGGCGTAGGGCGCGGCCGTCAGCGGCTGGCGCGGCAACAGTGTGGTGTATCCGCCGCTGCCGGCGGGCATGCGCACCGCGATCTCGAGCCAGCGGGCATTGCCGTCGAAGACGGCGAAGCCGAAGTCCACCGGGACGGTGAAGACGCCGCCGCTGACCGCAACATTGTTGGCCACGAGCGGGCCGGCCACGACGCTGCCGGCCGACTCGTTGTTCATCAGCGCGAACTGCACATCAACCGTACCGGTCACCGGCACTCCGTTCGAGAGGAGGCGGCCCTGGTAGGTGAACTGGCTGCCCAGCAGGGCCTGGGCCTGAGCGGCGCTGACGAGCAGCGCAGCCGCGACGCACGTGGCAGTGACGCGAGACAGAATGCAGCGCATGGTTCCTTCTCCGGCCTGTCGAGGCGTGGGCTCGCCTGCGTGAGCGGGATGTAGCGCGCAGCGTCCCTGGTCGGTCACTGCCACGCCGAGACGGCGTAACAAGTCCGTGGCCAGTAGCCCTCCGAACCGAACTGGGGCTGTAGCCGGGGAGCAGCGCGAACACCCGTTTCACGCACTCGTATTGATAGGCGCGCAACACGCAAAGTCAAAGGCGCGACGGAATGGTCGGCCGGCGTGCGGCCGGGCGCACGTAAGCCAACGCCCAGTCAACGTGCGGCCATGTCCGCTCACTCGCCCACGTCGGCTCGACAGCTGACAGTAGCAGCCCTCTGCGGAGCGGTTGCCCGCGCGGATTTCGCCTCCGACGGGCGCACCTGGGTTACACTTGATCAGAGGACATGTGTCGGGCGGGGGCGCGCGATTTGTGCCGGCCGTTTAGGCTGCGCCGCCGCGGCCCTGGAGGCAGCGGGCAACCCGCCAACTAAGCCGTCGACTCTCGGCCAAGACGGACTGCCGGTCCCCGCATGAGCATTGGGGGGCGCGGTTGTCTGTGCGCACCCTGGCTCAAGGGGCCGACGCGTGCCGTACTCGCCCCCGTACCGGAAGGCTCGCTTCGGAGACGACCCATGTTCCACGCCCCCCCTTCCCACCATCCCACCCGTGCAGCCGCCGACCGCCAGAGCCGGTGTGACTGTCTCGACGCGCGCACCTGCCTCGGCCTATGTACCGGCCTGCTGATCCTGTGTCTCGGGCTGCCCGCCGGCGCCATGCCGCCAGGACCACCGGCCGTCGAGGACATGCACGTGCATGGCCGCATCGACCGCGGCTGCGTTTCACCCGACATCGACGCGCCCCGGCCGCGTGACAAGGCGGTGGCGGTCCGCGGCACGAACAAGCTGGTTGTGTTGCTGGCCGACTTCCCGAATCGCGCGGGCACGAAGACAGTCAACGACTTCTCGACGCTGCTATTCACCGGCGCCGGCAACACGATGAAGAAGTACTTCGAGGAGGTGTCCTACAACCAGTTTTCCGTGACCGGCGACGTGTATGGCTGGTACCGCGTGCCCCAGAACGACAGCTACTACATCAACGGGTACGGCGGCGAGCTGGTCTATCCGCAGAATTCGCAGGGCTTTGTGCGGCAGGCCATTCTGAAGGCCGACGCCGCCGTGGATTTCTCGCAGTATGACAATGATGGGGACGGCAACGTCGACGTGGTGTACGTGGTTTTCGCGGGCCACGGTGCGTCCTGGGACAACGAGTACAAGACCGAGTTCTGGCCGCACCACTGGAACCTGAGTTCGGGCATGGGGCCGGGGGCGATGCTGGTGGACGGGGTGTACGTGGATGAGTACATCATCTGTCACGAGCTGGAGTTCGGGAATACGAGCACGGCCATCGCGGGCATCGGCGTGTTCTGTCATGAATACGGGCACGCGCTGGGCCTGCCGGACCTGTACGACACGGTGTGGGGCGACTACGAGGACACGTACGGCTGGAACTGGGGCCTGGGGGTGTACGACCTGATGGCGTATGGCTCGTGGGGGGCGAACTGGTCCACGCCCAGCAGGCCGACGCACTTGAGTGCGTGGAGCAAGATGGAGCTGGGTTGGCTCACGCCAACCGACGTGACGCAGACGCTCAACAACGAGCAGATCCAGCAGATCGAGACGAACCAGGATGCGTACCGGCTGTGGACCTACGGCCGCCCCACGACGCAGTACTTCCTCGTGGAGAATCGCCGGCAGACGGGATTCGACGCGGACCTGCCCAGCTGTGGCCTGCTGATCTACCACGTTGATCTCAGCGTGAAGACCACGGACTTCACCAACACGGGCGGCACCAACTGGGCCTACAACAATCTGCAGTGGGACGAGACGCACAAGTTCATCGACCTGGAGTGCGCGAACCAGACGGGCAACGATCACACGACGAACGCGGATATTCTGGATTCCGCGAACGATCCCAACGGCTCGGCGCAGATCTTCTTCAACAGCGGCACGCACACCACCTTCGATCCCAACAGCAAGCCCTCCTCCAAGAGCTATGGCGGCGCTGACAGCAAGGTGAGCGTCACCAGCATCAGTGCCTGCGGCGCGACGATGACGGCGACGTTGACCGTTGGTCAGCCGCCGGCACCGGATGTGAAGCTGTGGATCAAGGATTGCCCAGCCGACACCGGGATCGAGCCGTCGAGCAATCTGTGCCCCGAATGGTGGACCAGCGACGACATCTGGATCGACAACAACGACAACGGGGTCGAGGACCGGCCGGTTGAGAACGCGAACAACCACCTGTACGCGCGCGTGCGGAACAAGGGCACGACGGCGGCCACCAATGTGCAGGTGAAGTTCTACTACCGAAACAACTCCACCGGGCTGGAATTCCCGGGCACGGCGCCGAACGTGGCGACGCTGATCGGTACGCGCGACATCGCGCTGTTGCCAGCGGGCAGCACCCGAACCGTCTGGCTGAACTGGATCATTCCGCCGCCTCCGGCCAATGGCCACTACTGCATCGGCGTGACGGCGAGCTGCGCCGAAAGCAATCCGACGTCGATGGGACCGGCGAACACGCGCAACCTCGGCTGCGTCAACCTGATCGTGCTCTACGCGCGCACGGGCGGCAAAGCCGACGGGCGCGGCTGCGAGGGCGGTGTTGGGCCGGTCGTGGCGAACTTCGATATGGAAAACCCGACCTCGCTGACCAAGCTGTGCCGCCTGATCACGGCGACAACCCTGCCGACCGGCTGGCTGATCGAGTTCGAAGACATGATCACGCACGAAATCTGGATGCCGCCGACGCCACACATCGTGCCGCTCGCGCCGCACACGCTCCTGCCGATCCAGATGCGCGTGCAGCCCATGGGCGTCACCCACGGCCAGGAAGCACGCGTCACCGTCACGCAGTACGACAATTCGTACTATCCGAATCCCGAGGGCATCATGGGCGGGATGACGTACCCGATCCGCGTGGACTGCTACGCCCCGCAGCTCATCAGCGATCTGGTCGCCACCACCGTGATGGAGCAGGACACCACGATTCCCGACCCGGTGCCAGGGCAATGGCCGGCCGTGCGCCTGGACTTCTCGCCGGTGACGCTCGACCTGTCCGGCGGGGCGGAGCGCATTGCCTGCTACAACGTGTATCGCGCGACAACGCCGGATTTCGTGCCGAGCCTCGCCAACCGTGTGGGGCGCATCACCGGTGACGCCAACCCGACCGTGGCGCGCTGGCAGTACTTCGACCGCGGCGTCGACGTCGGTCCGTGGTATGCCCGCCGCACCGAGTACTACTACCTGCTCGGCGCCGTCGATGAGGCCGGTTACGAGTCAGGTTACTCCAACGTGGCCGGCACCGGACACGTGGTCAACAACGGCGTCCTGAGCGCGACGCTGCACGAGTTCGGCGGCTGCGGCCAGCGGTTGCCATACGAGGCGACCATCCCGGCGGACATCACGTGGTTGCCGGTATCCGCAGCACCGCAGGTCTTCACCTGGGAAGGCAACCTGCGCTACAACGAGGGCAGCGGGATAGCGAATCACCTGCTGTCACCGACGGCGGGCGTGTGGGACGTGTACGAGGCGGCCCACTACGTCAGTGGTACAGTGCTCTCGCATTTCGGGAACGCATGGTTTGACGTCCAGACGCGGCACCAGCTCAACGGCGCGCAGCTGATCACGACGTTGACGATCACGAACGTGCGCACCACTGCCCAAAGCGCCGTGCGCCTGGCCTGGATGGTCGATGGCGACCTGGTTCCACCGACCGGCGATCCGCACACGCCGTGTTGCCCGGCGCAGCCTTGGGTGGGACACGGCTTCGGCCGCTGGTTTGCCGCTGACGGCGGCGGCCTGCAAGCCAACCGCAACACCTGCGCCGGCATCGTGCCGCCGAACATGTCGCTCACCCACACGGCCCGATTGGACACGACGGGGCTGCCGCCCGCGTGGACCGTGAGCAACCCCAGCGGCTTCTCCGGCACAACGTGTGACCTGACCGCTGCGCAGTACGCGGAACGACGCTGGCTGGCCACCGCGGTGTTCGACAACACGGCCGGGTGCGTGGGCTTCGATCAGGACCTCGCGCTGGTGTCCGCGTTCGATGTCGCGGTCTGGCCGGCGGGCGTGACGCACACGTTCACGTATGCGCTCACGCTGCGCCATCCCGGCGACGCCAACGCCAACGGCTTGATCGATGCGGAGGATCTGACGGCACTCGGCACCAACAACTGGATGACCGGGCCGGACAACAGTGGTGTCGTGCTCGACGGGGCGACGTTCGACTTCGACTGTGACGGCGACATCGACGTGGCGGACGCGCAGGCGCTCCAACTCGTCTGCACGGGCGACTAGCCCCGCCTACGGCTGCGGCGCGAGAATCGCCCGCAAGATCGGTTCGTAGGCGTCGGCGATCCGCACGAAGCCGAGATCCGTCGGATGCACGCCGTCGACCGTCCCGTTCTCGTCTCCGGCGAGTTGCGGCTCGCCCGGCAGGTACTGCAGGCGCGTGAGGCCCTCCTGCACCAAGTCGGCATACGCTGCGCGCAGGGCGCGATTGCCCGCCGAGTCGGCCGCAGGCAGCGGATTCTCAACCAGCAGAATCGGCGTGGTCGGCCGGGCCGCCCGCAAGGTTCGCACAAACGGCCGCACGCGCTCGCGGACCATCTCCGTCGTCATGTTCGGTAGACATTCCAGCACGAAGATGGCCGCGTCGAGCTCGCCGAGCAGGGCCGCCATCTCCGGCTCCATCTTGCCGGAACCGGAGAACCCGAGATTGATGACCTCGCGATTCAGACGGCGCCCGAGGATGGCCGGATGGCACATGCCGGCCCGCGCGGCACACCCGCCTTGCGTGATGGATGTACCGTAGAACACCAGCGGCTTGGCGCTGGCGGCCGGACGCGCCGGCAGACGCAGGAGGTGTGCGTCCACATCGACGCCGAGGCGCAGCTCGGTCACGTCGGCATACAGCGGCAGATACAGCAGGTACTCGGTCATGGCGCCGGATAGCCCCGTGGCGAGCGTCGCGGTGGTGCGCTGGAGCTGCGGGCGCCCCACGGCGCGAAAGACCCACCGTCCGTCGCGCTTGACATATAGGTCGAGGCCGCTGTTGCCCGTAGCGGCCATGTGGTTCATGGCACCGCCGCCGTCCCAGATGGCGGCGAGCGTCTTGGAATCCGTGGCGAAACGTACGGCGAGACCCGCCGTGCGTTTGCTCAGCCCCCAGACCGCATCCGTCACCTGGCCCTTGGCCCGCGCGGGCAGACGCTCGAAGAACCTCTCCGTGTCCGTCCAGCCTTTGCCCTCGATCGTGAGTTGCTGCGCGTCGTACCAGGCCAGCTTCGACTCCGGCTCTTGCGTGGCCGCGGCTGCCTCCAGCGCGACGCCGGGCATCCCGACCTGGGCCGCCAGCGCCTCCTCGAGCAGCTTGGCCCACACCTGGTAGCCGGCGGGCGACAGGTGCAGACCGTCGCGGGAATATTCGGCGCGCAGCAGGCCCTCCGCATCCGCCAGACGGGGATAGACCGCCACGAGCGGGCAGTCAAAATCCGCGGCGATCCGCTGCAGTCGGCCGTTGAACTCGGCAATGAGCGGCGTCAGGTCGGCATAGCGCTCGCGCGTCGGGAACAGGTCGACGATCAGCAGCGGCACCTGCGGCAGACGCGTGCGGATACGCCGCACGACCTCGCGGTAGCATGTTTCGATCTCGTCGAGCGCGGGCGTGCCGTTGCGGTGCAGCTCACCGAGGTCGTTCACGCCGTTTTCGAGCACGATCGCGGCGGGGTCGCAGTTGAAGACCGAGCTATCCAGCCGGCGCAGCACGCCGCGTGCGCCGATGCCGATGCGGTCGGAGGCGATTCCGCGGTTGACCACGCGCCAGCGCGGCGCCAGCAGGTTCGCGTCAAAACCCTCGACGTGCGACGAGCCGACGAGCACGACGTTCTGCCGCGGAGCGTTCTCCTGCTCGAACAGCGCCACACGGTCGCGGTAGTGCTGCGCCCACTTGTCGGCCGGCGCGGAAGCCGTCGCGGGCGCCGTCGCCGGGGTCGTCGGTTGGGCGCTGGCGGTCGCAGTGAGCAGCCCCAGGAGCAGGGCGAAAGAGCGGACTGCTTGAGATCGGCACAGGTCGTTCATGGGCTCACATCCGTTAGGGTGCGGTAGCGGCCATCCCGGACGGGGTGGCCGGATGAGTGTCAGTCTACCCCCCCAAGCGCCGCCGGCCAGTCGGCGCGGACGTCAGGCGGGCACCGGCCCGGTTGATTGACGCACGATCAACTCGGGCGCCAGCAGGGACCCGTCGCGGACCGCCCGCGGGTCTTCGACCGCCCGGCACACCGACTCGTAGGCTTGGGTCGCCATGCCCTCGAGCGGCTGCCGCACGGTCGTCAGCGGCGGGTCGAGCAGCGGTGCCGACGCGGGATCGTCGAACCCCACCACCGACACATCCCGCGGAATCGCCAGCCCCGCCTGCCGTACCACCTGCATGGCCGCCATCGCGAGATAGAACCCGCCGGCCACAATTGCCGTGGGGTGCTCCGCGGCCGCCATGCGCCGCGCGATCTGCGCGCGCGCCGCGTCACTGAGCGTGACGCTGTCGTCCGACACCGGGGCGTCCTCGGGCGCCAGCCGGATCCCGTGCTGCGCCAGCTCCGCGGCCGCGCCCTCGGCGCGATCCCGCGAGTTGCTCATGTTCATCGGACCGGACAGCACCATAAAGCGTCGGTGCCCGAGCTCCCACAGGTGTCGCACGGCGCGGCGCGCTCCCGTCACATTGTCGCAGTCGAACGCCGGCACGGTCGAGCCGGGAAACGCCCCGCCCAGCACGACGACGGGGTGCCCCTGGGCGAGTTGCTCGACCTCCGGCTGCGTCTCCAGGGGCGGGTGAATGCAGATCGCCCCCACGTGGCGATTGCCCTTGTCGCGCAGGTCGAGCCGATCGCGGAAGAAGAACTCCACGCGCCGCGTGTCGGCCCGCGCCTGCCGCCGCAGCTGATTCAGGATGGTGCCGTGATAGTAGTCATCCAGGTTGACGTGATCGCGGTGATCCAGCAGCAGCCCGATATACAAGGGACATTGCGCCTCACGCGCGGGATCCACATCATCCCGAACGAACGTGCCGCGCCCCGCCTCCCGCCGCAGCCACCCCAAATCCACCAGCCCTTCCAGCGCCTTGTGAGCCGTGATCAGACTGATGTCAAACAGCCCACTGATCTCCTTGGTGGACGGCAGCTTCATCCCGGGCCGCAACTGCCCGGACCGGATCGCCTCCACCAGAATCTCGCGCGCCTGCAGATACTTCGGGGTCGGATCCGCGTGATCGACCTTCTGCAGTACAAAGGCATGCTTCATGAATGGACCTCAGACCACGCCGGCACGGGCCGCGACCCGCGACCGGCCACCGTCCAGCGGCGGCACCTACGCCGGCCGGCGCCCCGCGTGCGGTGGGCAGACCGTGCTCACCTGACCCGGCGCAAGATCGCCACATCATACCACCTGGGCGGCGACACCGGACCCCGCCGCCCCGGGCCACCGGCGGATCGCGCCCGTCGATGGCCCGGAGGAACACCGCCCGCCTATGGGCAGGTCGTGTTCATCAGCGCGATGAACGGATCGATGTCACGCCAGTTGACGTGACCATCTCCGCTCGTATCCAGGTTCAGGAACGGGCACGTCGGGCCGGCGGGGAACAGCACCGTCCACGCCGACACGTTGTCATTCTGCCCGGCAATCAGGAAATCGATGTCGCGCCAGTTGATGACGTGGTCGCAGTTGCCGTCACCCAGGCACGCGCACGTGTCCGGCGTGCACAGCGAGCCGAGCCCCTGGAACATCCCACCCGCCGCGGTGCAGGCCGCCTCGGTCATGTCCGCCGTGCAGACCCCGTGCACGCAGCAGGCCCCGGTCGGCGGCGCGCAGGGGTTCGGCGTGCAGGTCGTGCCGGCGCCCTGGAAGACGCCCGTGCAGCTTGCCTGCGTGGTCACCGCACAGGAACCCTCCGGCTGACAGCAGGCCCCCGTCGCCGTCGGCGCCCCGAAGACCAGCAGCTTGCGGGCGCCGAAATCCAGCACCAGCAGCAGGTCATTGCTCGTGTAGCAGAAGTCATACAGGCCAATCCCGTCCGGTGCTTCCGCGGCGGTCAGCGGCGTTCCGTCCGCCTTCAGCAGGTTGAACGCGGGGCTCGGTAGCGCGCCGGCGCCGTTGGGATCCGCCGGCAACCCGGCCTGGACCACCTTGATGCGCGTGACGAACGGCCAGGTCTGTCCGGTCGGCGGGGTGTTCGTCGGCCGATCGTTGAAGATGATCAGGTCCTGCCCGCCGGAGTACGGCGAGGTGGCCGGAATCAAGCCGAGGAACTGGCCATCCTGGCTGGTGCCCACACCCATCTGCACCGGCTTGCCATCCCCGCAATCCACGAAGTTTGTCCCGTCGAGATTGTAGGCGTCGGTCATGTGCGGCCAGGCATCACAAGCATTGCCGCCCGAGCGGCGCGCGGCAGCGAGCTGGTTGGCGTGGCGGAAGAAGATATCGCCGTTGGGGGCATACACGTGCTTGCGGTAGTTCGTCAGGCTGGGCTTGGTGCACGTGCTGACGACATCGACGATGACCATCCCGCGGGGCTCGATGTTGGAGTTGGGGCCGTAGAGGGTCGCGCCGGTCGCGGGGTCCAGGAGCATGCGGCGACCGCTGCCGCTGACCAGCAGCGACAGGCCGGAGTCGACACCGCCGACGCCGGGGTCAAAGGCCAGGCCCCCGATGTAGTAGTTGCTGGAACCGGCGCCGAGGTCGGACCCGGGCTGGTAGAGGATGCCGCCCAGTCCGAAGCTCGGCACCAGCGCCCCGGTCGTCGCGTCCAGCGCGCGCAGGTTGGACGTGTCATTCGTGCCCTGCGGCCGATCGCACAGCGCGTACACGACGCCGTTGTGATAGACGATGCCGCCGTAATAGTGCCAGTTGTCGACCGTCTGCGCCCCGCCCGTCAGGACCAGTGCCGCGTTCGGGTCCGGCAGCGGCGCGTTGGGATCCGTCGGCACGGTGACGTCGAGCCGAATCTTCAGCACGCCGATCTCGCGCGTGGTCGCCGTATTGTTGTAGCCGCCGATGTACGCCCACGTGCCGTCCGAGGTGACGCACATGGGGTTGGTACCCAGTGGGCCGAACCAGCGGTTCAAATCGATGCGATTGACCAGGTACATGTCCGCGTGCGCGCCGGCGGCGAGAACGATCGCCAGCGGAAGGCTTAGCGCCAGGACTCTGCGAATGCTCATGAGGTGCTCCTTGTCCGTCTGCCTGTAGCTCGTCCGTTATTGCGGTACGCTGGGGGTGTTGAAGCGGGTGTCCTGGTCGATGAGGGTCCAGCGTACCTTCAGCGTGGATACCCACCGACTCGGGTTTGTGCTGTCGCGGGTCACCAGGTCCGTCTTCTTGTAGGTCACGACGTGCTGGTCCGCGAACTGGAAATTGGCCCGCTCGTGATGCCGGTTCATGTCAATGTAGCCCTTGAACGGGCCGCGCGTGCCCGCAACCAGTTCGGTCGGGACCGGCCAGTTGAAGAACTTCTGGTAAACGCTCGTGCCCTCCATGCCCATGACGTAGTTGGTCGTGAAGAAGCCGGGGTTGGCGGAGTCGTAGTAGTACGCCTGCCCCTCGCCGAAGGTCATCAGCAGCGCCGCGCTTTTCGCCTTGAAGGGATTGAACGGGAAGTCGTCGGAGCTGAACGGCGGCCCGGGCGTATACAGGGTCGCGTCGTCCGGCGTCTTCTTCTTGGTCGGGTAGTTGCTGGCAAAGATGTTCATGCTGTAGGCTCGACCCACTTGCGCGTCGGCGGGACACTTGAAGACGCCGCCAAAAGCTGCGCCGGTCTGGGTCACCTTGTTCCCCGGCACATACTTCAGCACCATGTGCGGGTAGTACCACCAGTCCGCGTCACGGAAGTCCGGCGCCGTCCCGAGGCTCTTGCGGTTGGGCGGCGGTTGCTCCAGGAAATCCTGCCCGTAGTAATGCAGCGCCTGTCCCAGCTCCCGCAGGTTGCTCATGCAAACCGTGGACTTGGCGCCATCCCGCGCCCGGCTTAGGGCCGGCAGCAGAATGGACAGTAGCAGCGCAATGATGGCCACCACGACCAACAGTTCGATCAACGTGAACCCGCGTGCCCTGCACTTCATGGCGCGAACCTCCGCTGTACCCGGGCATACCCACGCCGCATACCACGGGGCCGCGGCCTTGCCGTCCGCCGCGCCCCGTGGTTGTTCTCCCTATCTCGCCTAGCGGCGCCGCACCAGCAGCAGCCCGCCCACGATCAGCAGCAGGCTGGCCGGTTCCGGCACGATCTCGTATGCGCGCACCCCGTTGTTCGAATCCAGAACGTACAGCCGGCCGTCGCCGTCGTAGTTACCCCAGTCCATCTGCCCGGTACCGTTGCCGTTGGTGTTGTGCGTGCCCGGGAAAACCAGCGTCTGGTGGGCCGTGATCCCGAACGTCGGATCACTGATGTCGTACAGGCGCACCTGGCCGCCGCTGATGTCCGCGGTCGCCAGCAGGTTCCGGCCCGGATCGATGGCCAGCAGCGCCTCGCCGTTGGCCGTGGGCGTGAACGGGGCGCCCGCGATGCGCGCTGCGGTCTTGGTGCCGAGTTCGAACTCGGCGGCCTCAATCCAGCCCAGAACCGTGCCACCGGGTGTGCGGCCCCACACCGTGTTGCCGATCCCGAAGTCTGTGCCGAGCCGGAACGCTCCATTGGCCGGACCGGTCGTCGTCATGTAGTTGGCACCGAACGTCGTGCCGTCCGCGGTCGTGAAGATGGAAAAGGTGTTTGCCGTGGCGCCCGTCCCCATGACCAGTTGCGTGTTCACGCCGGCGCCGCGCGCCGCCAGCGTGTCGCCGAAGCGCACGCCCGTCGTCGTCGTCGGGCTGCCGCTGTACACCAGCGCCGGCGTCGCGCTCTCGTCCGCCCAGCGGTAAATCTTCAGCGCGCTGGTGGCCGAGTTCGTCGTCAGGTTGGCCCCGTAGATCGCCCCGTCCTCGGCCACGGCGATCGTACTCAGGACAAACGTGCCGCCCGCGATCCCGGTCGTACTCAGCGTACCCACATCCGCGCCCGTCGTGCCGTCGAGGATCGGAATCGACAGCCCGCCCGTGCGGTTCACCACGTAAACGTGATTGCTGGTCGCATTGAACGCCATGCCACGCTGATTGTTGTCGTTGGCCAGATACGGCCGCGACCCGGGCGCCAGCCAGCCGTTGTCGCCAAAGGTGCTAATCGGCTGCAGGGTGTACGCCCCGGCCGTAGCCACGACCGTCAATAGAACCAGAAGTGCAACTGCAGACGTGCCTGTTTTCATCGGGTTTCTCCTCCTCTAGTGAGACCGGACTCCTCTCCTCGCGCTCCAGTCGGCAGCTCACGCGACTGCCGCAGATGTGAATCACAGATGACGTTGCTCCAAGTCGCCCTGACGTCACTGTCGCCGGACTGGCGGTCGAACCAGACATGGTCTGACATCGCCCTCGTGGGCACCGCCGCACACGAGTCCATTATATAATATCATACCGCCGAAAAAAGCAGCCGCCAAAGAAAACTGGAGCCCCTCTCTCATTCCGATACACATGTTCCGCAAGACGTTTATCAATAACAAGTTGCGCCGATTACGGGTCACATTCCCCGCCAGCCCGGAGACTGCTGGGTGAGTTGCACACCCGCCTTGCGACCGCAAGCCGCGCCCTCTTGAGCATCCCGCATCAGCCCCGCGCTCGCGCCCCGCTCGCCGTCGCCAGTCCAAAACGCTCGCAGTACCGCCGAAAGAGCGCGTGGGCGCTGGGGTACATCGAGTGCGGACTGAGGAAGTGCGAGAACTCGAACGTGATCAGCTTATCGACTCCCGCCTCGCGCGCCGCATCCATCTTGAACTCCAGCTTCCGCCAGTCGATCGGCGGGAACTTGATCGGCATGTCGCGATCGAACGTCTCCACGTTCGACCAGCACTGCATCCCCGCCTCGCGCGCCAGCCGCAGGTGCGTCGTCAGGTACTCCGGCAGCTCGAGGAAATTCACGTGCCCATCCTGAAACGCGACGATGTCGATGCACTCCCGAATCCGTCCGAAGATGCGCCCCCACTCCGCCGTGTGCTGCTCCGGCGAAATGCGGTCCTCTCCCGCAGGCCCCTTCGCCCCGGCCACGTACGGCGAAATCAGCGTCGGCAGGGCCGGCGTCAGGGTCTTCGCGTGCCGCCCAGCCGCCACCACGAGTTCCACCTGACGGGGATTTGCCCGACTGAGTTCGAACGTGATGTACCAACCCGCAAATGCGGGATGCTGCCCAAACTCCGCGTACACCTCCGACATGAACTGCTCGTTCAGCACCAGCGCGTGCTCCGCATTGCGGGCCCAGTCACCGGGGTCATACAAGCCCCAGAACAGCTTCATGCCATTGGCCTGCGCCAGATCGAGGAACAACTGCCCGAGGTTCTGCCGCACCGGCAGCATCGGTCGATGCTTGCGCAGCACCCACGAATTGAAGATCGCCTGCTCCCGGTAGCCCGAGCGGATGATGATGACGGTATCAATGCCAATCTGCCGCATCACGCCAAAGTCGGCCGCCCACTCGTCCGGACCCCAGTTCTGACTGGGAATGTCGTGCGTGATCTCGTCCAGGAATGTGCCTGTGAATCGCATGCCTCACTCCACGGGCCGCCCTGCGGCCGTCCCCGACGTGTGCCTCCCCCAATCGCATCTCCTCCATCCGGCCTGACCGACGCTCCGCTCCGACGCATTCGCTCGCCGGTACGGGCCACACTCACCCCGACCTCCCGCGCCGTCTTCCGCGGCACTCGTGCGTCGATCAGGCGCCGGCACTGCGGACGTGCAACCCGCACTGTGCACCCGGCAACCTCCGAGTGACATGACGCACCCTCGCGCGGGCTTCATGATCTGTTGGCGTCGCGGCCGACTTCTTATATAATTACATCATTGTCACGGGTGCCGCAACAGGCGCCGGCAGCGACTCGCGTACGCTCCCGACGGCCTGACGCTGGCGAACGACACGTCACGACGCAGCGTCCATTGGCGGCACTCGCGCGGGAAGACGTGCGACGCCTGCGAACCTCTCCCGCCACCTGCCGCGCTCCGTGGCACTGCGGCGGCTGGTCGACGCGGCTCAAACGTCCGCGCTGGAATGGAAAGATGGCACGCATGAAGACCCCCACCCCGGCTGCTGCGGGCACCGTCGCTCGCCGAGCGACGCCGCAAGTGGCTGCTGCCCTGGCGACGCTCTTCACGATCGCGACCTCCGCCCACGCGCAGTTCTGCCTGGAGAATCCGCCCGCGCTGACCCCGCTCGGATCGCCCTCCGGCTGCGACCAGTGCCTCTACAACGCGCTACCCGGCGCGCTGGAGGCCCACCCCGCCACGAGCTACTACGTGCTCTCCGATTTGCCCGAGACGTTCACGTCGACGGGCGTGCTTTATGCAACGACGCCCGTTCTGCCCGCGGACCGCAGCGGCAACCCGATCCTCGCGATGCGTACCCAGGTGACCACCGGCGGTTTCTCCACGCTCGACGACAGCTTCGACGTGCTGCTCTGGCATACCAGCAGCCCCAGCGACGGCAGCGCCCCGCGCCGCATCGTCGTCTACGTCCGTAACGATGGGACGGGGCCAGTCCTGCTCACTCCCAGGCAGGTCGTCACCACCGACGGCACGTACCACGGCATGTCGAACACGCTTGGCCAGCGCATGCTCGCCAACGATTGGAACACGAAGGTGGCGCCGCTGACCCTCGCCCCGGGAACCGGCGATGTCGTGGGCTACGGCAAGCGCTTTGCCGCCGCGACCAACACCTCCGACACGAGCACCAACCCGAATTGCTTCGGGCGCGTGCGCGTCACGGTGCAGAACTCCGATCCCTTGAATCACCCGACGCACCTGACCGCCTACGTGATCGCCATCGGTTCGGCCAATGCCTCGCAGAACAAGACGCTCGCGGAAGCGCTGCTGACGACCGGCGCGACGAATGGCGACCCCTTCGACCTGAACACCGCCCCCAGCGGCTGCGAAGTGCGGCGCGCGACCGGCACGTTCGAAACCTTCATTTGGCGCGCCCAGACACCGACGCTCGACGTGGCCAGCCTGCCCGCGGGCGGCCAGAAGTTCCGCATGGCGCTGTGGCAGAACGGCAGTCAGTCCTGCCCGCTCGGCCGCCAGACGGCGGACCTCGTGCTCCGGCCTGGTTTCGTGCGCGCCGACACGATCGGCAACTATATGGTCGACTACCGTGTCACGTTCCGGTTCATCAACAGGAGCGCGACCGCGCCACAGGCGGTCGACCTGCGCTTCGGCCGGACGAGCGCCGACATCGCGCTGGCGTGGCAGGTTTCCACCGGCGCGAGCGCCCCCACCGATGCGACCGTCGACGCGTGCCCCGTGCGCGTGGCTTGGGCCGGCAGCAACCAACCTACGCTCGATTACTCACTCCTCACCAGCGACGGCGGCCCCCTCGTGATCCCGCCGTGCGGCGAGCGCTGCGTGGCCGTGCACTTCCTGATTCTCGGCGGCTCGTCGCTGCCGTTCGACATCAGCGTGCTGCCGGCCACGCCGACCGAGTACGTCGTCGACAACCTCGACGCCGGTTTTGCCGTGACCGGCACCTGGGCAACCTCGACGCAGAGCGGCTTCTACGGCTCCAACTCCGTGGTGCACATCGGCAACAACGGCCTCGACAGCGCCACGTGGTCGCCCGCGCTCGTCTCGGCCGGGCACTACGACGTGTACGCGTGGTGGACGGCGGCGAGCAATCGCGCCACGGCCGCCCCGTACGACATCTTCACGCTGACGGGCACAACGCGCGTACTCGCAAACCAGCAGACCAGCGGCGGCCAGTGGAATCTGCTGGGGAGTTTCGCGCTGCCGGCCGGCCTGAGCCCGGTCGTGCGGCTGACGGACGCGGTGCCGACGAGTCAGTATGTCTCGGCCGACGCGGTGCGCCTGGTGCTCAACAGCCCGATTCAGTGCATCGTGGACAATCGCGACGCGGGTTGCACGACCGTGGGAACGTGGCCGACCTCGGCGAATTCGGGCTACTGGGGCACGGATTCGCAGTATCACGCGGGCGACGGCGGTGCGGCGCGCTGCACGTGGACCCCGAGCCTGCCCTATGCCGGGCGCTATCGCGTGTACGGTTGGTGGATCGCGGCCTCCAACCGCGGTGTCGCGCCCTACACGATCAACCACGCACGCGGGGTCACGACCGTGTACGCCGACCAGGCCGACCTCAGTACCGCCCAGACCTGGAACTGGCTCGGCGATTATGACTTCAACGCTGGCACCACGGGCAGCGTCGTGCTGACGTCGGCTGTGCCGGCGGGGCTGTACGTCTCCGCTGATGCGATCCGCTGGGACTACCTCACGCCGCCTGACACCACGCCGCCCGGCGCACCGACCGGACTAGCCGGGGTCGGCGCGAGTGGCCAGGTGAGTCTGACCTGGAACAGCGGCGGCGCGGCGGATCTCGCGGGCTACCACGTCTATCGCGCCACGCTGCCCGGCGGATCGTACGCGCGGCTCAACCCCGCTCCTTTGCCGACGGCCGACTACAGCGACAACACGGTCATCAACTGCACAACGTATGAGTACGTCGTGACGGCCGTCGACGCGAGCGGCAACGAGAGCGCGTACAGCGCTGCCTGGACCGCCCGACCGCCCACGCCCGGCCGGCCCGGTGACCTCGACGGCGACGGTCTGATTACCGCGGACGACCTGGTGACTTTCGCCGGTTGCCTGCTCGGCCCCGGACCAGCGATCCCCACCGGCTGCACGGCCGCGGACGACGACTGCGACGGCGACGCAGATCTGCTGGACTACGCCGCGCTGCAGAGCCGCCTGGGTGTATAGCCGTCCGCGGACTGGATTGTGGTGCCGCGCGATGTGGCGGTTCGTGCGACTTGCTCGCGACGGGCCGGGGGCCCCTGGGGAGTTCAGCACCCGCGCAGGCAGGCGACCGCTGGCGGGCTGGGCGTACCTGTGAGATTGGCGCGCCTGCCGGAGACGGACCGACCGGCGTACAGCGCACCCCTTGTCTGCGGACGCCGAGCGCAGTCACCACCGCATGGCAGCGTTGCGTGCGCTGGAGCCCACCTTTCCGTGGACACGTCGCGCTAGCCTTCCGCCCGGGCGCGGTACAGCGGTTCCAGCGTCTCGTACGTCGCGCGCAGCCACGCGCCCAGGGCGCGGTAGTGCTTCGTCCGCGCCGCCACCGGCTGGTACGCCGCCTGCACGCGCGCCGCGGCCGCACTCGCTTGCGGAACGCTCCGGAACGCGCCGGCCCCGACCGCGCCGAGCAGCGCCGCCCCCAGCGCCGAGCCCTCTGCGGACTGCATGACCACGCACCTGCGGCCGTAGATATCCGCCTGCAACTGCCGCCACCACGCGTTCCGCGCCCCACCGCCGGCGAGACGTACCTCGCGAATGGCCACGCCCAGCGCGCTCATGATCTCAATCTGCCGGCCCATGTTCAGCGTGATGCCCTCGAGCACCGCCCGCACCAGCGCTCCGCGCCCGTGGGCCCGGATCGCGCCGAGGAAAGCCCCCACCGCGTGCGGATGCGGATAGGGGCAGCGCTCGCCGGTCAGATACGGATGGAACACGATGTCCGCACCGTCCACACCGGCCTGGCGCGCTCCGCGGCCTGAGCCACCCCTGCCGGTAGCACCAACCTGCGCCGCGGCCGCGATCATGTCCGTGTAGATGGCGTCGCGCGCGGCGTCCGTCTTGGCCTGCGCCAGACGATCGGCATAGAAGACCTCGCGAGCCCACTGCAGACTTCCCCCGGCCGAAAGCATGCACCCGAACACGCACCACGCGCCCGGCACGGCGTGACAGAATGACTGCAGGAGGCCGGCATCGTTCGGCACGGGCTGCTGGCCATAGGCGAACACGACGCCACTCGTGCCCAGCGTCGCGGAGACGATGCCGGGCCGCACCACCCCCGTACCGACGGCGGCCGCCGCCTGATCGCCCGCGCCGGCCACGACGGGGAGCTCCGGCGCCAGCCCCAGCGCGCGGGCCGCGGCGGGCGTCAGCGTGCCGATGACCGCGCACGACTCGGCCACGGGCGGGAAAAGTGCCGGGTCGAGGTCGAGGCGCCGCATGAGCTCGGTGGACCACTGCCGCGCGGCCACATCAAACAGCAGGGTGCCGGAAGCGTCGGAGACGTCGCCGTGTAGCCCGCCGGTGAGCCGGAAATTGACGTAGTCCTTGGGCAGCAACACCGTGCGGACGCGGGCGAACACCTTCGGCTGATGCCGCCGCAGCCAGAGAATCTTCGGCGCCGTGTAGCCGGTCAGCGCGATGTTGCGAACCAGGCGGATGAGTTCCGCGCGGCCGCCGGCGCGCGCCTCAATTTCCGCGCACTCGGCGCCGGTGCGCTGGTCATTCCACAGCAGCGCTGGGCACAGCACGCGCTGGTGCGCGTCGAGAAAGACGCTGCCGTGCATCTGGCCGGACAGACCGATGCCGCCGACGTCGCCGCCGTGGGCGCGGGCCTTGCGGAGCACGGCGCGCGTGGCGGCGCACACCGAAGTCCACCAGTCTTCCGGGTTCTGCTGCGACCAGCCGGGCCGCGGAAACTCGCTCGGATGGCTGGCCGTGGCGGTGGCGCGGACTTGTCCGCGGGCGTCCACGAGGAGGGCCTTGCTGCCGCTGGTACCGACGTCGAGGCCGAGATACAGGCTGGGCATGAGGGTCTCCGGAGTGCTGCGGCGCGGCGCGCCGCGGTGCTGGGTTACGGACCGCGCAGCGCGGCGGCGCCGGGGCGGCAGGCACGCCGCCGCGCCATTATGTGCGGCGCGGTGCACCCGGCAAGAGCCGCGCGTCCGGCGCTGCACTACGGCGCGCAAAAAAGGCGGCAGCGGGCACACGTTCCGCTGCCGCCGAAAGTCGCTCAGGAGTCCGGCCTGCGCCGGCGCATCGTCAGGAGTTGCTATCCTCGGGCGAGGGCGTACGCCGCACCGGCTCGTCCGGAACCAGCGGCTTCTTGCACTTCGGACAGACGCGCCCGGCTTCCATCGTCTTCTCGTCGATGTCCGGCACCCAGGGGCCGTCCTCGACTCTCACCCGCTTCAGCCGGTTGTTGGCGGTGAAGTCGAAGCCGATGCGAAACTGCCCATGCTCGGCGCACTTGAACTTCGCGGTCGGCCAGAACTCCGGCTTGGAGCACTTCGGACAGGGCACCCCACCCACGCCCGCCGGCAAGTCGGCCTCATGCTTGCAGTTGTAGCAGTGCCACGTGTAGATGAACGTGGACATCGGCGTCACAAAAGGCTTGATTTTGCTCGGGTTTTCCCGCAGCAGCGTCACTGCCAGCGAGACTCCCAACAAGGCCAGCACACCGATCAGAATGCCTACGCGAATCGCCTGTCGTTTTTCCATCGATTCAGTTCTCGGTTACAGTCCCATGATCTTGACCGGATCGCCGATGAACCACCACAGCATCTGCTGCGCAAACGTGTAGTGGGTGGCATCCGTGGACCCTGTGGCGCCGCGGGAGCACTCATAGCAGACGTATTCACGGCTGGGCAGCATCAGTCCGTAGCAGTCCCCGAAGGTCGCGTCGCGGTTGTACACGCGCTTGAACGGGTACTTGAGCTGCTTCATCGTATTCACGCGCTGGATGTGCCCGTCCATCGCGGACATGTTGATGCCGTTGACGTGCCGCGCCGTCAGCCACGTGGGCTGGAAGAACCACCCGCGGTTGCGTCCGTCATCCCAGACGATGCGCCCACCGTCGCGCCACGCCATGCCGACGCCGCTGTCCCCGGATCCGGCCGCCGTCAGCGCCTCCGGCGCTGGCGACTCATCATCCGGGCCAACTTCGGCGAGCAGGATCGTCCGCGACAGCGACTTCGACCCGAAGCGGTCCGTGTTCATGAGCGGCTGGCCACGCAGGATGTAATTGAGACCATAGCCGCAAGCGTACGCCTTAGAGTCGGTGCGCGGCTCGCCACCCGGCTGGGTCGATTTCTCGTAGTCGAAGCGCGCCTTGAACGGGTCACCAGGGCAGATGAACACGTTCGGGTTCGCGGTGTACTTCGGTGTGAGCTTGTAGAACCACAGGTTCTTCTTCGGCACGTACCAGGCGGCTTCGCTCCAAAGGGACCCCACCATGTCACCGAAGGGAGTACCGGGGTTAACAGACTCCGGCAGCCAACCCTGATGCTCATCCTGGTACGTGCGCAGGGCCAGCATGATCTGCTGCAACCCCACTCCGCACACAGCGCCGGCCGCCTGCTTGCGCGCCTTGCCCAGCGAAGGGATGAGAATCGAGATCAAGAGGGCGATGATGGCCACCACGACCAAGAGTTCGATCAGGGTGAACCCTTTCATCTTCTTCGTGTACACTCGGACGTTTGACTTGAGGTTCATGTCCAATACTCCGGTCAGATGCTCATGAGCTCACGCCCGTACGGCTTCGACGGCGCCCGCCTGCCAAACCGCACGACTGAATTGCTTCATCCTTCATTATACATCCGCTAGCCAAGCACTCAACCGGGCGCTCCACGTTTGTATCCGGGTTTTGTCGGTTTTCGTCTCCGCCCGGAACCGCAACCTCACACCTCTATTTATCGGCCAACCCCAACACCCGGGAACAGACAGACTCCATACGAGATCAAATCAATCCTGTTATAAACACCCCGTACGCCGCCCTAGACCTGAATCGTCTTCGCCCGCCCCTGCGTCACACGCTCTAACGCCCCCAGATCCACCTCCACGCCCCACCCACAGCCCCGACGCGGCGCGATCCGCCCCCCTCTTCCAAAACGCACCGGCCGGAACACCACGTCATTCTTCAGCAGCCACGGGCCGTACGCCCCCTCCGCAAAGCGCACCCCCGGGCAGGCCTCCAGAAACGCGATGCCCGCCGCGCTGAGGATACTCGTTTCCCCCACCAGGCAGCCCAGCTGCACGTTCACGCCGCTGGCGAGCGCCAGCCGGGCAATCCGCAGCGCCGGCAGCAGGCCCCCATTTTTCGCCAGCCGCACATTGAACACGCGCACGCCGCCCTGGCTGAGCAGGCGCTGCGCATCCTCGATCGTCAGCAGCGACTCATCCGCAATGATGTCGCAGGACGACTGCTCCGCGAGATACGCCAGATCTGTGTCGTTGGCATCCGGCAGCGGCTGCTCCAGCGCGCACACGCCTGCCGCCTGCAGCAGGGGCAATGCATCGTTTGCCTCCGCCAGGGACCATCCGGCGTTGGCATCGACGCGCAACGTCGCCCGGCCCTTGAACAGCGGCGCCTTCAGGACCTCGTGCGCCCAACCCAGCCGCTCTTCCCAGCCGTCCGTCGCGACCTTCAGCTTGAAATCCCGCAGCCCGTAGTACCGCTGCAATCGCAGCAACCATTGCAGCTTGCGCTTGGTGCGCCCGACGACCATGCCAGAGTAGCGCGTTGTCCGCACGCAGCCGGGCGCGCCGAACCCGATTAACCCCATCCAACCCGCCGCATCCGCAGGCCGCCGCCGGTAGACCTGGCACGCCAGATCCAGCAGCGCCAGTTCCACGGCGGCGCGGGCGGCCGTGATCACGCGGCCCTCCACCTGAAACGGCAGCGCCTCGATGAATTCGAGTGCGCTGACGAAGCTGTCCGCGCGGAAATCCGTTAGTAGCGGCAGAAAGACGTTGCGAATGTCGTCCACCACCGATTCCGGCGTCTCGCCGCTGACGTACGGCCGGGCGAGCGTCTCACCGTACCCGGCGTGCTGGGCATAGGGCGCGGCCGCGGACAGCGCGAGCACGACGGGATCGGCCACGTCGCGGCTCGCGGCGGCGTGCTCGAACTTGATGCGCATGGGGATAGCGAGGCGGTGAATGCGCAGCTCGCGGATACGCAGATGGTCGGGCATACGGCTCGCTGACGCGGCGCGCGGGGCGCCGCGGAGAAAGTAGTGTACCACTGGCAAGCGGCGCCGGCGCTCGGCGCCGTCGCCTACTTGTATAGCAAATACTGGGCACGCGTGGTCAGGAAGCGCTGCAGATCGCTTTCCCACAGCGGGGCGTAGCGCGTGGGCCGGGCCGCGGCCTGCACCTGCTCGAAGACGCTCTTGTTGATGAGCAGGTTGTTCACGCGGTCGCTGTCGAACGCGTCGGGAAACAGGCTCTGCAGCTCCCGGGCGATCGACAGGCCGGTTTCGAGCGGCTCGAACGCCGCGCGGTCGGTCAGCAGGATCTGCACGCCGTGACACGTTTTGTCCTTGAAGACGCTGGACGTCGGCGTGAATTCGAACGGCACGAAGCGCACCCCCTTGAGGCCCAGGCTGTTCAGCCGCCCCGCCAGCTTGCGTGCGTCGATCCACGGCGCCCCCAAGCGCTCGAACGGCGTGTCCGTCCCGCGCCCGACGGAAACCTTGCACGCCTCCAGCAACCCGATCGCGGGGTACAGCGCCGCTTCCGTCAGCGACCGCATGTTCGGCGAGGGGTTGACCCAGGGCAGGCCGGTCTCGTCGTACCACATCGCGCGGCGCCAGCCCTCCATCGCGATCACCTGCAGGTCGGCGTTGATCTTGCGTTCGACGTTGAACAGCCTGGCCAGTTCTCCGACCGTCATGCCGTGCACTAGCGGAATTGGATGATACGCCGTGAACTCGCCCTGCTTGTCGCACAGCGGACCGCTTACCTGCGTGCCGGTGATCGGGTTCGGCCGATCCAGCACGACGAAGCGAATCTGGTGCTTGGCCGCCTCCTCCATGCAGTAGCCGAGCGTGGCGATGTAGGTGTAGAAGCGCGTCCCGATGTCCTGGATGTCGTACACCAGCGTATCGACGCCCGCCAGCATCTCCGCCGACGGCCGGTACGTCTTGCCGTACAGACTGTAGACCTTCAGCCCGCTGAGGGGATCGTTCGAGTCGCTGACGCGCTCGTCGAGCGCGCCCTTCAGCCCGTGCTCAGGGCTGAACAGCACGACCAACTTCACCTCCGGCGCCTTCAGCAAGAGCTCGATCGTGCTGCGCCCGTCGCGGTCCACCCCGGTCTGGTTGGTGATCAGGCCGACCTTCCGCCCGCGCAGCACTTGGAACTCATCGCGGACGAGCACGTCCAGGCCGGTGAGGACGCCGCCGGGCGCGTCCGCCGCGCGGGCGGAGAGCGTGAAAGCCAGGAGCGGGGCCGTGGCGCAGAGGCGGAAGACCCAGCCGGCACGATACGGACGCGAGCAGTGTGCGGATAGCATCAGCACTTTCCTCCTGATGGGTGGCATTATGGGCGGGCGGCGGCGTGGCGGACAGGGGCCGCCCGCGTACGCGCCGTACAGGATTTGGCGTAGAATCGGCCGCCATGGACGTGCCGCCCCTGTCATTGGAACCTCCCTCCGCCGCGCGCACCCCCCACCCGCCCGTGGCGCCGCGGCCGGTACGCTACCTATGCCTGTTGGGCATCGTGGCGGGGCTGGCGGGCCTGGGCTGGATCGGCACGGTCCACGTGCGTGTGCTCGCCCCAGACTTCGAGTACTTCTACAAGGCCGGGGCGTGGCTCTACCACCACGGCACGCTGGACCGCGGCTACGACCTCGTGAACGGGCAGATACGCGAGCGCGGCACGCTCGACTGGTACTGGCCGGCCGTGACGCGCTTCCTGACCCTGCTCGCTCCGCTGGGGCAGCGGCACGCCGGCTATGTCTGGATCGCCCTCAATCTGGCCGCCACGCTGGCGACCCTCCGGCTGCTCGGCCGGTACCTCACTGGCCTGCCGCCGCGGGACTGGCCCGTGACCCAGTTCGTGCCGTTCCTCCTGCTGGCGGGGTACTGGTACTGGGAGTACCGCCTCGACCAGATCAACAACTTCACGCTGCTGTTCATGGTGGCGAGTTTCGTGTGCTGGCAACAGCGCCGGCCGGTCATCGGGGGCTTCTGGCTCGGGTTGGCGATCCTACTGAAGCTCACGCCGGGGCTGCTGGTCATCTGGTTCGCGCTCAAGCGGCAGTACCGGGCGGCGGTGGCCGCGGTGCTGACGGTCGTGCTGGTCGGTCCCGGGGCGGACGCCATCGCCCTGGGCCCGAGCGAGGCGCTGGCCGCGTATCGCACGTGGGCAGGCAACGCGCTGGTCGGGGGGTCGCAGGGCGCCCTCATCGCGCAGCAGCGGGAGATGGATTGGCGCAACCAGGGCCTGGGAGCGGTGCTGTGCCGCTGGCTCCACGCGACGAGCTACGCGACCCACTTCGACAACGATCCGCGCGTGCAGGCGGACTTTGTCAACGAGCCGCCGCGCACGCTGAACGTCGTGAATCTGCCGCTGGGGTTGGTCGCGCAGCTCGGCACCGGCCTGGCCGTCGCCAGCCTGCTGGGCCTGGTCTGGCTCGCGCGCCGCCCGGCCCGCGACCTGACCGCCTGGCAACTGCGTTTCGAATGGGCACTGTTCGTGCTCGCGATGCTCTGGCTCATGCCGGTCATGCGCGCGTATCACCTCGTGTGGGCGCTGCCCACGATCTCCGTACTCTGCGCCGGCGTGCATTACGCCGGCTGGCACCGGGGTTGGTCGCGGCTGACCGCCCTCTGCCTGCTCGCGTTCGCGGGGACGCAGTTCGCGCTGCTGTCGCAGACCCTCGTGGCCGCCGGCAGCGTGCTGGCCTCCGTCGCCGTCCTGGCCCTGCCGACCATCGTGATGCTCGTGCGGCTGGGACGCCGCGCGGATGCCCTGTCCGCTCCGGCGTACACCGACGTGCACCCGACCCACCCGGCCGCACCCGCCATTACGACCGCGCCGACCGCCTGCGGAGCCTGTCCCCATGCCTAGCTCGTCGAAGGGCCCACTGGCACTGCGGCTGGGACTGGTGGTCCTACTCGTGGCGCTCGGCACGCTGTGCCTGCACCGCGCGGCCCGGGGGCGCTACGACTTCAACCACTTCTACCTCGACGCCCGCTACGTCTGGCAGCACGGCGCGCTCAACCCCGACCTGCAGCCAATCGAGCCGGACACCCCCGCGGCCGACGCGCGCCGGCAACTGCCGTTCTATCTGCCAGTCGTGCCCCTCGCCCTGGCGCCCCTGGGAGCACTCGGGATCCAGTCGGCCGCGCTCTGGTGGGCCGCCGCGCAAGTCGCTGCGGCCGGCCTCAGCCTGCGCATCCTCTGGCGCTGGGCCACGGAGGCCCCGCGTGCGCGGCCAGGGACCGCGTACGCCGTGGCGCTCGCGCTGGCCCTGCCCGCCTTCTACGAAGCCGCCCGCTTCAACCAACTTAGCTTCTTCGTCCTCGCCCTCGTGCTCGGCAGCGCGCACCTGCTGGAGCGCGACCGACCGAAATCCGCCGGCCTGCTGCTCGCCGGCGCCGCCGTCCTGAAGCTGCTTCCGGGCCTGTTCCTGGTTTGGCTGCTGCTCAAGCGGCGCTGGTCTGCGGCCGTCAGTATGGTCGTCACCGGCGCCGTGCTGACGGTCGTGCCGCCGCTGATCGCCTTCGGCCCCCAGCGCGCCATCGAGTACCACCGGCAGTGGTGGACCCACAACGTCGGCGGCGACTCCGCCGCGGGGCTCGTCAACGCCCAGCTCGTCAACCACTTCATCGATCACCGCAATCAGTCGCTGCAACAGGTGCTCGCGCGGCTGACCTGGCCTGGTCATCCGTTCCACACGGCCTGGCAGCCCGTGCACCTGGAGCAGCACACGGCCGTCCGCATTGGCACGATCCTGGCCGGAATGCTCCTGCTCGGTCTGATCTGGCGCACACGACAGCCGTGGAGCCGACTCGTCCCCATGGAGCGCCGCGGGGAAGCAGCCGTGTACCTCGTGGCGATCAACGCGTTGTCACCGCTGGTCCGGCAGTACTACCTGGTCTGGGCGGTACCGGCGCTGGTGCTGCTGGCGCTGCACGCGGACAACTCCGACGCGCGCGTCCGGCGCTGCACGTGGACGGGCCTGGCGATCTGGCTGATCGGCATGCTGCTGTGGATGTGGCCGCCGGCGCGCCTGTGGGGGGCACACCTGCTCATGCTGATCGCGGTCGGCTTGTTGCTGTTGCTGGCCCTCGGCTACGCCCGCCGCGCCAGCGTGAACAGCGTGATCTCGGGTCGGCAGTTGAACCGGATTTGATGCAGGCTGCCCAGGCCGCGGTTGATGTAGACCGTGCGGCGACCCGCGTCGATGCGCCCCGCGTCGAGCTGCCGATTCTGGACGGGCAGGATGAGCGCTCCGAACAGCGGCACGCGCACCTGCCCGCCGTGCGTGTGCCCACACAAGAGCCAGTCAGCGCGATACTCGCCGAGTAGCGGCAGAGTGTCGGGGTTGTGCGTGAGGGCGATCGTCGGCAGGCTGGAGTCCGCCCTGGCAAAGGCCTGATCCGCGTCGCACAGACCGCTCCACAGGTCCTCCAGGCCCACAAACTGCAGCTTCGCGCCGCCGTCCTGCTCAAGCACCACGGCTTCGTTCCGCAGCACCGTCACGCCCACATCGGCCATCGCCCGTTGCATGTGGTCGCCAATGGCCGGACCGCGCGGCTGCCGGAAGGGGCTGTACACGCCGTAGTCGTGGTTGCCCAGGACCGCGATCGTTCCCTGCCGCGGACGCAGGCCACCAAGGATCTTGGCAACCCCGGCGCTCCAGCGGAAGTCACCGGCGGTGATGTAGTCGCCGGTGAGCAGCACGATGTCCGGCGCAAGTTCATTGCAGCGGCGGATTTGCGCCTGCAGATACTCAGCGGGGACGCAGCGTGAGAAGTGCAGGTCCGAGAGCTGGACGATCCGTCGACCGACCCACGCGTCGGGCAGGTCGGAAATGTCCATCTCCACCGGCACAACCGTCGCCCAGAACGGCTCGACAAAATGCGCGTAAGCTCCTGCGCCCATTCCTGTTACGATTGTTGTTGCTCCGCCCATCCAGACCCGGCGCAGAAAGGCCCGGCGCGTCATGCGCCCGGGTGCGCTGCCAGCACGGTCGGCAACAGCGGGAATGGTGACGGCGGCGGATGGCACGTTCATACGTTCGGCCCAGTCGACAAGTGTATTCAGTACGTTACCGGTTCGCGGGGGTGCGAAGGCGCAGGAAATGCGGGAGGCCAATGTATGTAATGGAAGGTATCAACCCTCCCCCTGCCCCCTCCCTGGGAGGGAGGGGTGTAGGCGCGCCGGGGGCATACGGGCCTGGGGCGCAAAGAAAAGGCCACTGCGGAGGAGACAGCAGTGGCACATGTGCACATTCCATTCGATGCCGGGCATCGCTCCCGAAGCGGCGTGTCGGTCTCCTCGCTAGATCGCGCGGAGGATGACACAGGTGTTGTGGCCGCCAAACCCGAACGAGTTGTTCATCGCGATTCGCACGCGGGCATCGCGGGCCTGATTGGGCACATAGTCCAGGTCGCACTCGGGATCGGGACAGTCGAGATTGATAGTCGGCGGCAGCGTCTGGCTCCGCAGGGCCATGATGCAGGCGATGGCTTCGACACCACCACTGGCACCGAGCAGGTGGCCGATTGCACTCTTGGTGCTGCTGACGGCCAGCTTGTAAGCGTGCGAACCGAAGACGCTCTTGATGGCCTTCGTCTCGGCGATATCGCCCAGGTACGTGCTCGTGCCGTGAGCGTTGATGTAGTCGATGTCTTCGGGGTTGAGGCCGGCGCATTTCAGTGCGGCCTGCATCGCGCGGGCGGCGCCGCGGCCTTCGTGCTCAGGCTGGACGATGTCGGACGCATCGGTACTGCAGCCGACGCCGATGACTTCCGCCAGGATCGGGGCCCCCCGGCGGCGCGCGTGCTCATATTCTTCGAAGAGGAGCAGGCCGGCGCCTTCGCTGAGGAGGAAGCCGTCGCGGTCTTTGTCGAAGGGCCGCGAGGCGTGGGCCGGATCGTCGTTGCGCGTGCTCAGTGCCTTCATCGCCGCAAAGGCCGAAATCCCCAGCGGCGTGCAAGCGGCCTCACACCCACCGGTCATGACGAGATCCACCTCATCGCGGCGGATGGCGTGGAACCCCTCGCTCATGGCGCTGCCGGCCGATGCACAGGCGCTGGCAATCGAGGCGCTGGGACCCTGAAAGTCGAGCAGGATGGAGATGTGCCCGGAGCTCGCGTTGGCCATCAACTTGGGAATGGTAAACGCCGAAACCTTGCTGGGACCCTTGTCGAGCAGGCGCAGGTGCTGCTCTTCAATTTCCCGTAGGCCGCCGATGCCCGAGCCGAGCATCACGCCGGCACGCGTCGGATCGAACTGCCCCGGCTGGAGTCCGGACTGCTTGTGGGCCATCTGGGCGGCGGCATAGCCGAACAGCGTGAAGCGGTCCATCCGCTTGGCGCTGCGCACATCGACAAAGGCCGTGGAGTCGAAATCGAGGCATTCCCCGCCGATATGCACTTCCTGGATGGAATGGTCGAAACGGGTCAGCGTCCGGATGCCGGACTTCCCGCTGATGAGCCCATCCCAATAGCGCTCGACGGACGCGCCCAGGGGAGTGATCGCGCCCTGACCGGTGATGACTACGCGCCGCTGGCCCACACTCGCGCTCCGGAAGTCCTACGCCTGCTGCGGCTTGGAGCCGTCGTTCAAGTGGGCGCAGATAAAGTCGATGGCCATCCCGACGGTCTGGATCTTCTCCGCTTCCTCGTCGGGAATGCTCATCTCAAACTCGTCCTCGAACTCCATCACCAACTCCACCGTGTCCAGCGAGTCGGCGTTGAGGTCGTTGACGAACGAGGTCTCGCGCGTAATCTCCGATTCCGCGACACCCATCTGCTCGGCGACGATCTTCTTGACCTTGGCTTCGATCTCAGACACGTCTGGCACGGTGGTTCCTCCAACGAATCCCGCGGCTTCCCGCTCGGAAACCAACAGTATGTACCGGGTGCAATCGGGTCGTGCAAGTACGGCCGACGCGCCGAATGCCCACACCGACGCTAGCCCCGCTCTCCGCAAGCACTTGCGGAACATCCGCGGGGGGCCGTCCACCGCGCGGCGCGCGGCGTGACCGGCTAAAACGGCGGGATGATAAGCGCTAGCGCCGGCTTTGCCAAGGGCCCGTCCGCGGCCGGAATCGGGCTGGCCGGGGCCGGGCCAACCGAGCCCGCCCCGGACCCCTCCGTCCGGTGACGCCGCGCCGCGCCGCGTTTTGACGCCTGGCCCCGCGCGGGTAGACTACGCCCGCGCGCGACGGGCGCGCTGAGCGTGGGCACCGGGGGGCAGGAACCACGTCTGGAGAGGTCACATGCAGAACGGTCGCAGGGCGCTGGGGTGGCTCGTTCTATCTGTATTGTGGGCCGGCTGGGCGACCGCGCAGACCGTCGCGCCGACCAAGGCCGCGACGGCTCCCGAGGTCGCGCCGGCGCTAGCCGACATACGGGCCCGCGTCCAAGCGGCCGGTGACGCCGCCAAGCATGACGCCGACGCGGTCGTGGTCCTGGATGAGACCATTGTCCTTGTCCGCCCCACCGGCATCGGCTCCGCCCGGCGGCACAACGTCACCAAGGTCCTCCGCGAGCCGGCCATCCGCAGCCTGTCCGTCCGGGCGTTCGACTTCGACCCGTCGACCAATCGCCTGGAGCTCGAGGCCGTGCGCGTGTATCGGGTGGACGGGAACGTCGAGGAGATTCCACTTACTACAAAGGTCCTCCAGCCGCAACCGGCGTCGGGCGTGTTCTGGGGGACACAGCAGTACCTTGTCAGCGTGCCGAACCTCGCGGTCGGTGACGCGGTCGAGACGATCAGCACGATGACGGGGTTCAATGTGGCGTATCTGGGGGCGGGCGGCGGGGCCACCACGGTGAGCAGGGGCGGCGCGGCCGGAGTTGCCGCGCCAGCCACGGGAGCCGGGCAACCCGCCACGGAGCCGCAGCTCAACGCGAAGGGCGAGCCGCTGCAGCCGCCGGTGCCGGGGCACTGGCACGACGAAGCGCTGTTTTTCACAACGGGCTACCCGATCCTCGAGAAGCGCTACACGGTGCGCCTACCGAAGGACAAGCCGCTGCAGTACGGCGTGTACAACGGCGAGTTGCGCACGCTGGTGACGTTCGACGGCGATGAGCTGGTCTACACCTTTGAGCGCAAGGACATCAAGCCGCTCAAGGGCGAGACCAACATGGAGCCGTGGCCGAACCTCGCTCCGAAGCTGCTGCTGGCGACGCTGCCCTCGTGGGAGGACAAGGCCCGCTGGCTGTACCAGGTGAGCGAGCCGCAATTCACGCCCGACGACGCCATCCGCGCGAAGGTCGCCGAGGTCATCAAGAACTGCAAGACGGACGAGGAAAAGTACACCGCCCTCAACCACTGGGTGGCGGAGAACATCCGGTACGCCGGGACGAGCCGGGGGATGTGCGAGGGGTACACGATTCACGACATCAAGGAGACGTTCCACGACCGCGCCGGCGTGTGCAAGGACAAGGCCGGCATGCTGGTCGGCATGCTCCGCGTCGCGGGCTTCGACTCGTTCCTGGTCATGACGATGGCGCGGCAGCGCGTGGACGCGATTCCGGCGGACCAGTTCAATCACGCGGTGACGTGCATCCGCAACCGCGACGGGTCGCTGATCCTGCTGGATCCGACGTGGATGCCCAAGAGCCGGGACAACTGGTCGACACTCGAGCCGCTGCAGCACGTGGTGTACGGGTTGCCCGAGGGCAAGGAGCTGTCGCAGTCGCCGTACTTCCCGCCGGAAACGTCGCTAGCACAGTGGGGCGCGCAAACGAAGATCGCGGAGGACGGCACGGTCACCGGGCACGTAACGTGGACGGCGACCGGCACGCCCGAAGGCCGTGTGCGGCGCATCCTGGCCGCGCACCCGCCGACGGAGCGCGACAATTACTTCGTCGAGGCCTTCCAGCGCCTGAGCCCCACCGTCGAGCTCACGAACCTCAAGTGCCTTGACCCCGACGACTTCTCGCGCCCCCTTGATCTGGCGGCCGACTACACCGCGGGCGGCTTCGTGGTCGGCGACGGCGCGCGGCGCTACCTCGCCCTGCCGATGATGCAGACGCCCCTCGGCGCCACCGCCCTCAAGGACCTCTTCGGCAACACCGAGCCGAAGGAACGCAAGTACGGCCTGAAGCTCTGGGCGACGCGGCTGGCGAAGATCGACGAGACCGTAGAGCTGCCGCAAGGTTGGGAGGTGGTCGACGCCCCGCAGCCCGTGGAGATCGACGGCCCGGCGGCCGGTTTGAAGTTCACGTTTGAGCGCGCGCCTCAAGCTGCGGCCGGCGGCGCGAGCGAGCTGCACTACACGTGCGTGCTGACGATCAAGAAGTGGATCGTTCCGCCGGACGAATACGCGAACTTCAAGCAGGTCATGGAGAAGTTTGAGGAACTGGCGGGGCGCGTGGTCGTGTGCACCGTCAAGGGCGGTGGCGCTGCGGCCACGGCGGGGGACAAGGCGCCCGCGAAGAGCGACAAGATTCCTGCGCCGCAGACTCCGGCTGCCAAGTCAGTGGCACAAGCTCCCACCAAGCACGCCGCCCCAGCGCAACCCACGGCGGACGTCACGCCCGACGCCGTCATCGAGTTGTGGGAGCAGCGCTGGAAGCTGCAGGACGACGGCGCGCTCGTCTATCACGAGAAGAAGCACGTCCGCCTGAACAGCGAGCGGGCCTACGGCGAGTTCGCCGACCCGCGCATCACGTACAACGCCGACACGGACAAACTGGAGATCATCGCGGCGCACACCAAGCTGCCGAATGGCCAATACGTCGAGCTGCCCGCGTACGCACACATTGAGGTCGCGCCGGACGCGACGGCCGGCTGGCCCGCGTTCGCCGGCATCCGCCAGCACCTGCTCGTCATGAGCGGGCTGGAGCCGGGTTGCGTGGTCGAGCTGGAATACCGGATCACGAGCAAGCCGGGGACGCGCCCGCTGGCGGCCGACCTGCGGCTGGATCATCAGTATCCGGTGCAAAAGCGGATCGTGCAGGTGGAGACGCCGACGAACATCAAAGTCCGCGCAATCATCGCGAATCTACCCGAGGATCAGAAGTTGCCCGCAGAGACCCAAGCCTGGGTGGACCAGGTGCAGGCGAACGCGGCGGACGGCAGCGCGGAGTTGCCGGGGCCGGCGCTGGACTTCGGCGCTTTCCCGGGCACGCCCGACGAGCCACAGGGTCTGCCCTGGCAGACGGGCGCGGCGCGTTTCGCCTTCGCCGTCGCGCAGACGGACAAGCCCTGGGAGCGGGCGGAGCCGCGCTTCGCCGCTTTGACCGCGGCGGCCGATACCTCGCCGCTGATCGACCGACTCGCCCAGGAGTGGACGCGCGACGCACGCACGCCGGAAGAGAAGCTCGACACGCTGCAACAGAAGCTCGCCGCGCAGTTCACGATCGTCGACATGCCCACCGCCTGGCGCCCCATCACGCTGCGTCCGGCCTCGGCGGTCGCGCAGAGCAATTACGGGCTGCCGAGTGAGGCGGCCGCCCTGCTGATGTCGCTGGCGCGCAGTGCCGGCGTGGAGACCCGGCCGCTCCTGATCGTCCCCGAGGACTGCCCGGATGTGGTGCTGCAGGAGAGCATGATCGAGACGGCCGCGCTGACGCTGCTGTCCCAGCCGATGCGCGCGGACGAAGGCGATCCGGAGCTCGATTTCGACGATCTGCAGATTTGGGAGCCACGGCACGGCCGCGTGCGGGCAGACGGCACCTGGGCCGGAATGCGCATGGTGCTGGACCCGCAATTGACGGAGTACGGCCAGGACGCCTGGGACGACGCGACTGCCAGCAATCTGGAAATTCGCGGCAAAGTCAAGTTGTCCGACGACGGCATGTACGCGGGCAAGTTGAATGTGAATCTGAGCGGCTTATTCGTCTCCTCGCAGGCCCTGCGCGCGGCGGACGCACAGCGCGCGCGGTTGACCGCGCTGGTCGGCCGCGTGCTGCCCGGCGTCACGGTGGAGGGTTACACGACGCGCCGTCTGGCCACCGGCGAGTTCGAAGCCGAGGTGCAGGCGAAGTCGGCCAAGCCGCTGAAGAAACTCGACGGCGCGTGGCTGCTGCAATTGCCCAAAGACGGGCCGTTCCTGGCGGACGTGCCGCTGCCTTTGGCGGACGCGTCGCGCCGCACGCCGGTGCGGCTGGCGGGCGCATTCGACGAGCGCATCGACGTGACGATCGAGTATCCGGAGAAGTGGACGCTGCTCGCCCAACCGCAGACGCTGTCTCCGGCCGACGCGGATTCGGACGCGCCGGACTGGGGCACGGTTGAGCAGACGGTGACCGTCGCGAATGGCAGCGTGAAGCTCGTGCGGCAGACGCGGGTGGAGAATCGCGACCTCGCTCCCGATGACTTCGCCGCGCTGCGCGGACCACTCAACGCGCTCCGCACCGACGCGGCCCGGACAGTCATCGTGAAACCTTAACAGCTCGTCTGCCTGCACGGGTCGAAGCGACGGCCGGGGCACGAGCGCAGGCCGCGCTCGCAAGCGACCACGACGCTGCTCCAGTCAGCCGCGGCGGAGACCCAACCCCCCGGGCTCTGCCGCGGCTGGCGGATTGCCCCGTGGGCACGACAGTGCTACGATGCCGCTTCCGCGCCAGGAAAACAAGCGCACTCGCGGAGTCGGGGGCTGGATGGCAGGGTTAGCGATGCCGGGAGTACTCAACGATCGCCAGGTGGAAGAACTGACCCAGAAACTGGGTCACGAAATGTTCGCCCGCATGCGCGGCAGCAATCCGCGCTTCTACCAGTACGCCTGGTGGCAGGAACGCCTGCTCCGCCTCTGCATGCTGGACGAATGGTTCAAGGTGCAGGCCTTCCGCTTCATCGACGTCCTGCCCACCATGCATAGCGACGTCGAGCTCGCCCGCCATCTCAAGGAATACTTCGTCCTCCCGCAGCACGCCGCCGCCGGTCACAACGGCCACAACGGCGCCGCGACCGCCGCCGCGCTCAAGGAACTCGAGCCCGCACCCCCGGGTCGCCGCATGACTGAGTGGGTCTCGTGGCTGATGAATTTCCGCCGCCTCGACGGCGTGTCCGCGAAGATGTTCGCCCAGGTCGCCCGCAAGAGCGCCGCGATCATGTCCGGCAGCTTCGTGGCCGGCTCGAACCTCGACGAAGCCGCCCGCTCGATCCGCAAGCTGCGCAACCAGAGCATGGCCTTCACGATCGACGTGCTGGGCGAAGCCGCCCTGTCACGCAGTGAAGGTGAAACGTATCAGCAGGTCTACCTCGACCTCGCCAACCAGCTCCCCCAGTACGCTGCCCAGTGGCCGCACGTACCCCTCGTCGACGAGGCCGACGGCCAGAAGATCCCGACCATCAACATCTCGGTGAAGGTCACCTCGCTGTACCCCGGCTTCGACCCCCTCGCGGCCGACGCCGCCAAAGCCGGCGCGAAGAACGCCCTCCGCCCGCTGTTCCGCGCGGCCATGAAGCACGGCGAGTTCATCCATGTCGACATCGAGCACTACGAGATCAAGGATCTCACGCTCGAGCTGTTCAAGGAACTCATGCTTGAGCCGGAGTTCCGCGACTATCCGCACTTCGGCATCGTGCTCCAGGCGTACCTCACGGACACCGAGCGCGACATCCACGAGATGATCGAGTTCGCCAAGCAGCGCGGCGTGCCCTTCTGGATCCGCCTCGTCAAAGGCGCCTACTGGGACTCCGAGACCGTCTGGGCCGCCCAACGCCACTGGCCCGTCCCCGTCTGGCTCCAGAAGTGGCAGTCCGACGCGTGCTACGAACGCATCACCCGCACCCTATTGTCCAACTACCAATACGTCCGCACCGCCTTCGCCAGCCACAACGTCCGCAGCCTCTCGCACGCCATGGCCGTGCGGCAACTGCTCGGCGTCCCCGGCTGGGCCTTCGAGCTCCAGATGCTCTACGGCATGGGCGACCCCATCAAGCAGGCCGCCATCGGCCTCGGCCAGCGCTGCCGCATCTACACCCCCTACGGCAACATGCTCGCCGGCATGGCCTACCTCATCCGCCGCCTGCTCGAGAACACCGCCAACGAATCCTTCCTGCGCCAGTCCGGCGAAGACGACGCCGACGAGGCCGCTCTGCTCGAAAACCCCGAGGTCACCGGCCGCAAGACGGCCCCGCCGCAGCAGCCGGTGGTCGTCCGCTATGAATTTGAGGAACCGATCATGGAGCCGTTCGAGAACGTGGCGAATACCGATTTCTCCCGCCCGCAGGCCCGTCAGCAGATGCAGGCCGCCCTCGCCCAGGTGCGGTCCGAAATGGGTCGCGAAGTCCCGCTCGTCATCGGCGGACAGCCGGTCAAGACCGGACGCTGGGCCGACTCGCTCAACCCCAGCAAGCCCAAGGAAGTCGTCGCCAAGATCGCCCAGGCGGACGAGGCGCACGTCAACGCGGCCGTGACCGCGGCGGCCTCCGCTTACGCCAAGTGGCGGCTGGTGCCCGCGGCGCAGCGTGCCGCCCACGTGCAGCGCATCGCCGAACAGTTGCAGCAGCGCCGCTTCGAGCTGGCCGCCCTGATGGTCCTCGAGTGCGGCAAGACCTGGCGCGAGGCCGACGCCGACGTCTCCGAAGCGATCGACTACTGCGCGTACTACGCCAAGGAAATGGTCCGCATCGGGGAGCATCCGCGCCGCCGCGACATCGAAGGCGAGACCAACGAGTACTTCTACGCCCCGCGCGGCGTCGTCGCCGTCATCAGTCCCTGGAACTTCCCCCTGGCGCTGCTCGCCAACATGGCCGCCGCCGCCGTCGTGACCGGCAATGCCATCGTGATCAAGCCCGCCAGCGCCGCCGCTGCGACGGCCGCCAGGTTCGTCGAAGCCTGCGCCGCCGCCGGCTTGCCCGCGGGCGTCGTCAGCTACGTCCCGGGTCCGGGCAACACCGTCGGCGAATTGCTCGTCAAGCACCCGCAGGTCGAGGTGATCGCGTTCACCGGCTCGCGCGACGTGGGCCTACGGATCAACCAGCTCGCCGCCGGCGCCGCGACCGTGCGCCCGGGTCTCAAGAAAGTCATCGCCGACCTCGGCGGCAAGAACGCCGTCATCGTCGATTCCGACGCCGACCTCGACGAGGCCATCAAGGGCATCATGGCCAGCGCCTTCGCCTACGCCGGCCAGCGCTGCTCGGCCGTCTCGCGCGTCATCGTCCTCGACGCCCTCCACGACCGCCTCATCGAGCGGCTGGTCGAAGCCGCCCGCTCCAAGGGCGTCGGTCCGGCCGAGGACCCGGCCACGTCGGTCCCGCCGGTTATCGACCAGGCGGCGTACGATCGCGTGCGGAAGTACATCGACACCGGCAAGCGCGAGGGCAAATGCGTGCTGGGCGTGGACACGAGCAAGGCCGTCCAGGAGACCGGCGGCTACTTCATCGGCCCGCACATCTTCGACGACGTGCCGGCCACCGCGCAGATCGCCCAGGATGAGATCTTCGGCCCCGTCGTCACCGTCATCCGCGCCCACAGCTTCGACGAAGCCATCCGCATCTTCAACGGCACGCCGTACGCCCTGACTGGCGGCATCTTCTCGCGCAGCCCGGCCAACCTGGAGCGCGCCCGGGCGGAGTGCGAATGCGGCAACTTCTACGTGAATCGCCCGATTACCGGCTCGCGTGTCGACCTGCAGCCCTACGGCGGATTCAAGATGTCCGGCGTCGGCTCCAAGGCCGGCGGTCCCGATTACCTGCTGCAATACTGCGAAGCCCGCACGGTCACCGAGAACACGCTCCGCCGCGGCTTCGCCCCCAGCGAGGACGTCGTCGCCGCCGTGAGCTAGCGTCGGTCGCACCGAGGCACCTGGGTGCCCCGCCCGTCTCCGCCAGGAGGGCATGGGCGGCTCGCCCGTCCCTGTCGTGGGGGACCGACCTCCGGTCGGTCTTTGCCCACGCGCGTCGCGTCGGCCCCGAGCCTGCCCCGAACGGGTGCGGGCTGACCGACTTTGGATGCCCAAACGGGGCCAAATCGGCGTGTGCCCCGCCCCCCTATCCGCCCACCCACACAGGGTTTCCCGTTGCCGCGACACTGGGGACTCCCCATAATGGCACGGAGCCGCGGTTGGGGTGCGCCTTGACGTTGGCCCCCTCCCGGCACGTACAGGTGAAACTATGCCAACGCTGTCTGGACACTGGAACGGTCGGACGCTCGGTCGCAAAGCCTTTACGCTGATCGAGATGCTGGCCGTCGTGGCGATTATCGTCCTGCTGATGGGGATTCTGCTGCCTTCGCTGCACAAAGCCCGCGAGTCGGCCAAGAAGGTCAAGACCCAGGCCCAGATGAAGGCCATTGGCGAAGGACTGGTCGCTTTCGGCGCGGAAAACGCCCCGGATCTCCAAGGCAATGAATACCCGTCTTCGGAGTCAATCAACGACCCGACAGACTCGGGGACGACCGGTCCGGACATGTTCGGCGCCCACCGCGTCGTGCGCTACCTGCTCGGCAAGGACCTGAAGGGCTACGTCGCTCCCCGAAACGTGCCGAGGAAGCTGTGGCACACCGAGGAGGATTATGAGCAGCGGGGGTGGTACCCCGATGCTAACGACCCACTTCCGACTGGGGCGCCGGCCAATGGCTTCACCCGTAGCGGTCCGTACCTCTCCCCCGAAGGCGTACGCCTCCTGCCAACCAACAAGCTGGCGGGCGGGCCGGTCGGTGGGGCCGCGATCCCGCCGATCCCTCCGAACTACGTCTTCGTCGATACTTTCGACATGCCCATCCTGTATTACGCCGCCAATACCCGGCTGGGCCAGCAGGCCAACTCGGCGATGGCCACACCGCACTTCACGCCTGGCGCCACCTCGGGTCCGCATGCCGGCATCTACAGCTTTGGCGACAATGCGCTCTTCACGGGTGGCGAAGCCTGTGCCGGCGGAGCGTGCGCGACTTTTCCCGGCTGGGACTTTGGCAACGGCTTCAAAGCGATGGCGCCGCCCCCGCGCACCGGCAGCCTGCAACCCCCCACCCTCGCCGCCTGGCAAACCTTCTTGACCAATAACCCGGACTCCTTTCCCAACTACATCCTCGACAAGGAGGTGTACAAGTCCAGCAACCGCAACACCATCGTCCCCGTGCGGAAGGAGTCCTTCCTCCTCGTCAGCCCCGGCAAGGATGGCAAGTTCGGCACGCCGGACGACATCAAGAACTTCTAGCGCGCCGCAGCAGCCCCCGGGAACCGTCGCTCGCACCGGATAACTGGACTGAGTGCGCGTGCGCAATGTGGGATGCTTCCGGTGCGACATGCCGCCACAGGCAACTTCTTCGGACCTGCACCAGTCTAGGATTGAACCGCACCGCCCAAGTCATTACAGTGCAAGTAATCTGTAACGGATACGCTTCCGTCTGACCCCGGGGCGGGCGGGCACAACGCACGGACACGTACCCGCGCCGCTGGGAAGGAGAATCACATGTCAGTGGAGTATTCGCGGGCGTGGACGCACTGCGTCCAGTCGCTGGTGTTGGCTTGCGCGCTGGGCGGGCTCGCCTGCCCGACGGCTCACGCCGCCAGCCGCATGGTTCTCGGCGAACACTTCACGCGCGAAGGCTGCTCCTACTGCGCCCTGGCCGGCCCCGCCCAGGTCCAGATGCTCGAAAACTACCCCACGACCTATATCTGCGTGCAATATCACTGGGGCAATAGCTCCGACCCCCACCTCACGGCTTTCGGCAGCAGCCGCGCCACCTACTACGGTGCCGGCGGCACGCCCTCGGCATATTTCGACGGGGTGCTCAGCGTCATCGGCGCTAGCAGCACCACCAGCGCCTACGCCAACTACAACAACGCCTACAACACGCGCCGCGCCGTCGCCACCAAGACCAACATCCAGCTCGGCGGCAGTGCCCTCGGCGGCGCCAACTACCGCATCCAGGCCCGCGTCAGCCTCGAAGCCGGCGCGGCCACCACCAGCATGCGCGTCTACATCACGCAGGTCATCAACAACTGGCCGACTTCCCCCACCTACTCGCGCAACACCTTCAAACAGGCCGCCGCCACCCAGGACCTCACGCTCGCGGCCGGGCAGACCCAGGTCATCACCCGCGACTTCACGCTCGACAGCGACAGCGTCGCCAACCTCAGCAAGGTCCGGATCATCGCCTGGGCGCAGTCCACGACCGGCAAGGAGGTCTACCAGGCGGCCGTCATGTCGTATCCCTTCGTGTCGCTGGACTGCAACAACAACGGCATCCTCGACAGCACCGACATCGCGAACTGCGACGGCAGCATCTGGTGCAGCGACTGCAACTCCAACGGCGTGCCCGACGGCTGCGACGTCGCCGACGGCGCGGCCCCGGACTGCAACTCCAACGGCATCCCCGACGAATGCGACCTCGCCGCCGGCCAGGACACCGACTGCAACGGCAACGGCATCCCGGATGCCTGCGACCTCGCCGCCTGCGACGGCAGCCCCTGGTGCGGCGACTGCAACAGCAACGGCATTCTCGACGTCTGCGACATCGCCGCCGGCACCGTGACCGACTGCAACACGAATGGGGTCCCGGACGCGTGCGATGCGACTCACTGCGACGGCAGCGCCTGGTGCAGCGACTGCAACGCCAACGGCGTGCTGGACGGCTGCGACGTGAACGGCATTCCGTTCGCGCAGACCTCGCCGGACCTGGCGCCATTCGACTATACGCATCCGCAGCAGCACACGCTGACGACCCCGCCCGATGCACTCGGCAACGTCACCCTGACCTTCGTGGGCTTCGGCGACTTCAACTTCTATAACGAGTCCGTCGCCCTGGACCTTAACGGTCTCACGATCGGGCAGCTGTTCTCGGTCGGCATGGACTGCGTGGACGTGAGCGAGTCCATCACGCTCACCGACGCCGTGTTCAACGCCGCCAAGGCCGGGGGCGACGCGACGATCCACATGATCCCCGCAAGCGCCGTCGACCCGAACTGGTGCCCCGGCGGCAGCCGAATCCGCGTCACCGTGACCTATCGCGCGGTCCCGGTCAGCACCGACGCGAACACCAACGGCGTGCCCGACGAGTGCGAAGCGCCCCCGCTCTGCCACGGCGATGCGAACTGCGATGCGGCCATCAACTGGCGCGACATCGACTTCCTCATCGCCGCCATGAACGACAATCAGTCCGCCTGGGCGGCCCTGTTCAATCCGGCACCCGCTTGCTCATTCGCGAACGTGGACACCGATCTCGACGGCCACGTCTCCTGGCGGGACATTGACCCCTTTGTGGCGCTCATGAACACGACCTGCCCGCATTAGGCGGACATCGAGCCACCGCGCGGACCGACGGCGTCCCGTCGCCGGTCCGCCCCCCCCCCCCCCGTGCACGCACCCCGCGCCAGCGAACCCGCCCATTCTGCGCCATTTGTTAAGGTTCCACTTATAAGACGTTTCTTGTTGCTGTGCGGCGGCGGGAGTTGTATAGTAAACACAGCGTTCTCAAATCGGCAGTTGGAGAGGCGAGCAGCAAGCCCACCTGTTTCGTTCCGGTTGACCTGAACCAGGAGGAGGTCTCCGTGAAGAAGCATCCGCGGCGTGCAGTTGTTTCTTACGCCCATACCGTCATTCTTGCGACGCTGCTATCACTAAGCGCGCCGTACCCCCACGCTCTGGCCGCACAACGCGTCGTGCTCCAGGAGTACTTCACTGAGAACGGCTGCACCTATTGCCCCAACGGCGGACATGCCGTCGAGCAGATCCTCGCGTTCTATCCCACCGAGGCGGCCGTCATCGAGTACCACTTCAACGACCCCTACGCCAACGCCTGGAGCACCGCTCGGCATACCTCCTTCTACGCCATCTGGGGGCGCCCCACCGCCTACATCGACGGCACCGCCGTGTGTCTGGGCGCGTCGACCGTCCAGCGGGCTTTCGACTGCTACAACAGCAAAATCACGACCCGCCGCGCCACGCCGACGGATATCACCATCAATCTCGAAATCACCCCCCTGCCCCCCGGCGAGCCGAATTATCACATCGCGGCTACGGTCTGCCTCGAGCCTGGCGGCATGCCCAGGACCGTCCGGGTGTACGTGGCCGAAGTTCTCGATTTCTTCCCGGCGGACCCGTCCTACTCCCGCAACACGTTCCGGCGCGCGGGGAGCCCGCAGGACGTCACGCTCGTGCCCGGCGCGTGCGCAACCGTCGTCTGGGACCTGCTCACCGATCCCAATGATCCCAACGACCTCAACAACCTCCCCAACCTCAAGATCATCGCGTGGGCCCAGGCGCCTGCGAATGCCGCTCCCGCCGAGGTGTACCAGGCCGTGCAGGCGAGTTGGCCTTTCACGCCACCCGTCTGCCGCGGCGACGCGAACTGCGACAACGGCATCAACTGGCGGGACATCGACTACCTGATCGCCGGGATGAACGACGGCGAGTCGGCGTGGGCCGCCCTGTTTCCCGGGGGCCATCCGACCTGCCCCTTCCAGAGTCTGGATACCAGTGGCGACGGCGCGGTGAACTGGCGCGACATCGATCCCTTCATCGCGCTGCTCAACACCGCCTGTCACGTGGACAACGATCTGCCGCCGCCGCCGCCGCCCGGCGGGGGTGACCACACGCCTGCGCCCTAGCCCGACCGCCCCGCGCACAGTCTAGTGGTATCTCGCACACGCCCGCTGTTATCGGCCTCAGGCCGTCCCGCTTTTATCCTTGGACCGCGCACCACTTCCGTTTAGCATCCAAGTGCGCTGGGAATCTCTGTGACGGGCCCGGATCATCGGCTTCGTGCGCCGACGGCCCGGGACCGCTGCTTCCCCGTCCCCGGCCAGGAGTCTGTGATGCGTGTTCGCCGTGCGCTGTGCTTGTCGTGCTTGATCGGAATCGGTTTGCTTTCCGCGCGCGCCCCCGAGTCGCGCGCGGACGCCGTGCTCGGTGCCGTGCTGCCCTTACGCCAGCCCGACGGCACCGTCCTGCAGACCCGCATCTGGGGCGACGAGTTCTATTCCGTCGTCGAAACCCTCGACGGCTACACCCTCACGCGCGAACCCGCCACCAACCGCATCTGCTATGCCCGGCTGTCCAAGGACGGGCGCAGCCTCGAATCCATCGGCGTCTGCCCAGGCGAAGCGGATCCGCTCAAGTTGGGCCTGACCCCGCACGTCCGCAGCAGCGCAGAAGCGGCCGCCGCGGAGGCCCGGGCGAACCGTGCCCAGTTCGCGCTGCAGCGTTTCTCCGGCCCCTGGGCCCAGGCGCGCGGCCCCGAGCTGCGCGGTCCGACTACGGGTGCGGTGTTGGGGCTCACCCTGATCATCGACTTTTCCGACGACGTCGGCACGATCCCGCCCACCGATGTCACCGCCTACTGCAACCAGGTGGGCTACACCGGCTACGGCAACAACGGCTCCGTCCGCGACTATTACTACGCCGTCTCCGAGGGCAAACTCACCTACACCAACTACGTCCCCGCCGCCTACTACCGCGCCCTGTACCCCAAGACCTACTACAACGACCCCAACATCGCCTACGGCCAGCGCGCCCGCGAACTCATCGGCGAGGCCCTCACCGCGCTCGAGGCCGGCGGGCTGGATTTCAGCCAGTTCGATGCCAACGGCGACGGCATCATCGACGCCCTCAACTGCTTCTACGCCGGCTACAGCAATAGCGCCTGGGCCAAGGGCCTTTGGCCGCACGCTTCCGGCATCAGCTTCTGCGCCGACGGCGTGTGCACGCAGAGCTACCAGATCACGGACATGCAGTCGAGCCTGCGCCTCAGCACGTTCTGCCATGAGAACGGCCACATGCTCATGGGCTGGCCCGACCTGTACGACTACGACTATGACTCCCGAGGTGTCGGGCAGTTCTGTCTCATGTGCTATTCCACGAGTTCGACCAACCCGGAGGAACCCTGCGCGTACATGAAGTACATCGCCGGCTGGGCCACGGTCACCACGCTGACCGCGCCGCGTACCGTCGCCCTCCGCGCCGCCAACAACTCGCTGGCCCTCTACGCCAATCCCGCCAACGCCCACGAATACTACCTGATCGAAAACCGCCAGCAGTCCGTCCGCGACAGCGGCCTACCCGACGCCGGCCTGGCCATCTG
This sequence comes from uncultured Planctomycetales bacterium, assembly GCA_964523405.1. GTDB lineage: Bacteria > Planctomycetota > Phycisphaerae > UBA1845 > Fen-1342 > CAZGAQ01. The sequence continues at coordinate 1,463 of CAZGAQ010000025.1, read as the reverse complement.
GCACGTCGACACCGCAGGCAATAACGACAACCAGCAACAGACGCCCGAGTCGCACTACCTGGTTACGCTCGTGCAGGCCGACGGCCGCTGGGACCTCGAACACAACACCAACTACGGCGACAGCACCGACCTGTTCGCCGCACCCAGCTACACGCAGTGCACGCCATCCACCACGCCCAACACGAATTGGTGGGATGGCACGCCTTCCGGCCTGGCCGTCACCAGCGTCAGCACGAATAGCGCCCTCATGACTTTCGTCTTCACGCCCCTGCGCGACTGCAACGGCAACGGCGTCTACGACTACCTCGACATCGCCGCCGGCACCAGCGCCGACTGCAACAGCAATGGCTGGCCGGACGAGTGCGAGCTCGCCAATGGCTGGGAGCAGGACTACAACACCAACGGGATTCCCGACTCCTGCGAGCCGGACTGCAACGCCAACGGCATGCCCGATTCCGTCGAACTCGCTGCGCTCCTGGGTCTGACCGGCGCGTACTACGACAACGCCGACTTCACCGGCCCGCGCCGCGCGCGCCTGGACAGCATGGTCAACTTCGACTGGGGCACCAGCGCGCCGCTCACCGGGATCGATGCGGACACGTTCTCCGTCCGCTGGACCGGCTACGTCCACACGCCCGCCGCGACCGGCACATACCAGTTCTTCACGCGGACGGACGATGGCGCGCGCCTCTGGGTGGCCGGACAATTGCTCATCGATCACTGGGTTGACCAGAGCACGACCGAATGGAGCGGCGCCATCCTGCTCCAGGGCAACCGCGACTACAGCATCCGCCTGGAGTACTACGACAACGGCGGCAGCGCGCTCGCCCAGTTGCGCTGGCAGCCGCCCGGCGCAGGCAAGGTCACGATCCCGGCCACGAGCCTCCGGCCCGCCCGCGACTGCGACGGCAACGGCCTCATCGATATCTGCGATATCGCCGCCGGCACGGCCCCCGACAGCGACGGCGACGGCGTGCTCGACCTGTGCGATCCCTGCGCCGGCGACGCCAACTGCGACCTGGCCGTGAACTGGCGCGACATCGACTATCTCATCGCCGGGATGAACGACAACCCGTCCGCTTGGAGCACCCTGTTCCCCAGTCCGGGTCCGGCCTGCGCGTTCAGCAATCTGGATTCCAACGGCGATGGACACGTGAACTGGCGGGACATCGACCCGTTCATCACCCACATGAACACGGCGTGCCCGCGCTGACCGCGACTTGGGCCGCCGCCCGAGAGCGATAACTGCGCCGGCCGGCGGTGCACCGTGCAGACGCCCCGCCACGCGCCCGCATGGGATCCGCGCCGCCGCCCACGTCCATTTGACGCACGCTATGCTGCCGCGTAATATGCGGTGCTCCAATGGCTGGCCCACGACGCCCCCATCGTCTAGAGGCCTAGGACACCGGCTTTTCACGCCGGCGACTGGGGTTCGAATCCCCATGGGGGCGCTCTCTTTCCCG
>CAZGAQ010000024.1:0-81551 GCA_964523405.1 uncultured Planctomycetales bacterium | reverse complement strand
AATCCTGGGTCGCATCTTTTCGATACGACTTTTCAAGTAGCGGGGGCAGGACTCGAACCTGCGACCTCCGGGTTATGAGCCCGACGAGCTACCAACTGCTCTACCCCGCAGTCGAGTCCTTAACGGTAGGCGACCGTCGGAGGGCTGTCAAGCCGCTCTTCGTATTTCGCACGCCTGCTCCGCTCCGTGCGCGCTGCGCCGCCCGCCACAGGCTGAGTCCAGATCGCGTCCCATGCTGCGGACGATTCCACCCTCCGGGTCTCGGGCGACCGCGTTGAACGGCAGGCTTGCAGGCGTGGTCGAGCCCGGCCTCGCGAGCGGCCGGCCACCCTCTGCCCACGCCGCCACTCGCGTGCCTGCCGTTGCCCGAACGCCGCCCCCGGCTCGGGGTTGATGCATATGTTGGCCTGGTCCCGAAGCAGGGCAGCCGCCCCGGACTCCGCTCGCTACGCTCTGACCGGCGAATCCTTGCGAAGGCATTCACGATCGTCTCCAATGCCGATATGCGACGCCTCGGCACCGCGAGCCTGACGCCGGCACTGATGCTGATCGTCTTGCTTGCCAGCGGCCCCGGCTGCCTCTACACGCCGCCCGACGAACTCGCCGTCTGGAGCGAGTTCCTCGCTTACGACCAAGTGCAGGGTCAATTGGAGACGCTGGCTGCGCACTCCGCCGCGCTGTACTTGCGGGTGCGACCGGAGGATCTCGGTGGACCCCTGTGGGAGCTGCTCGCCAGCGCTCACGCGCAGAACGTCGAAGTGCGGCTCTGGCTGCAGCTCCCTGCCGAGGGCACGTGGCTCAACGAACGGAACATGGCGGCCGGCGGCGAATTGGCGCGCACGCTGCTTGCGCAGGCCCAGGCCAACGGTTTCACCATCGAGTGGCTCATCTTCGACCTGGAGCCCGAGTTCGCTTACGCGCAGGCCCTGCACGACACTGCGGTGCGCGGTGCGGCAGGTGACCTGCTGGAGTTCCTGCGGAGGCATCAGGATCGTGCGCAGTTCGAGACGGCGGCGGCCGTGCTTGCCGCACTGGTAGAGGAACTCCACACCCGGAACATACGTGTCATGGTGGCCACGTTGCCGTGGATCATCGACGACTTGGGCGATGGCGATGCGGATTTTCAGGACATCTTCGACACCCCCTTTGTGCACGTCCCTTGGGACCAGGTGTGCGTCATGGCCTATCGCCCTGTGTTCGCAGAGCTCTTCGGGCTTTCCTTGTCCCCGGAGTTCGTTGCCAGCTACGCGCGCTCCGTGCGTCTCCTCTTCGGCCCCACGGCCCAAATCGCGCTCGGAAACATCGGTACGCCTGGCCTGTTCACACCGTCGGGCTACACGACTCCGGCCGACATCGGTGCCGACATCGCCGCGGCACGCTCGGCCGGTGTGCGCAGCGTCAGCCTCTTCTCGCTTGACGGGATGATGGAGCAAGGCGGTGCGCTGCGCTGGCTCGCCGCCGCTGGAACACCGGCGTGGTGGCGCCCGGTGGCGGACCCGGCCGTCACGGCACTGCGCACGGCGCTGCGGTGGCTGGATCGCCTGGCCGGCCCGTTCTTTTCCGACGTCGCGGCCGAAGCTGCCCAGCGCTGATGCGCCGCGCCGGCCGGGTGAAGTGACCCATTGTCGTGCCACGCGTCAGTCGTGCGCCCGCTGGGGCAAGTACGACATCGTACGGTATCGGGCTTGCAGTTCCCGAGGGTGGGGCGCCGGGTTCCGCATACCGCGTGCCCAGGTTCCGCCGATCCCCGCGAACGCGCGGCTTGTCCCGGCGACTTCGCGACGGGCGTGCGTTTGCTGCTGGGGGGGCTACACTAATACTCTGTCTGGGCCCCGTGCGTGCCACGGCGCGCCGCGGCGTTGCGCACGTGCCACGCATTGCACGGTTCCCGTTGCCGCCTGGAGCCAGTATGCCCCGAAAGACAAGAGCGCCATCCGCTGCTCCCCGACGTCCCCGCGCGTCCGCAGATGCTCCGCGGATCGACCAGCCGCGCATTGCGCAGGCGGTGCGCGAGATCCTCCTGGCGATCGGTGAGGACCCGGATCGCGAAGGCCTGCGCCAGACACCTGTCCGGGTGGCTCGCATGTACGCCGAGTTGTTCGCCGGGCTGCACGACGATCCCGACCGCCACCTGAAAGCGATGTTTGACGAGGGCCACCATGAGATGGTTGTGCTGCGCGACATCCCCTTCAACAGCACCTGCGAGCACCACCTGATGCCCTTCGAGGGGAAAGCCCACGTGGCCTATATTCCCGGCGGCAAGGTGCTCGGTCTGTCCAAACTTGCCCGCATCGTCGACGTATTCGCCCACCGGCCGCAGGTCCAGGAGCGGCTCACCTCGCAGATTGCCGACACGCTGGCCCGACGCCTGCAGGTCAAGGGCTGCGCCGTCGTGATGGAGGCCGTGCACACGTGCATGACCTGTCGCGGCGTCAAGAAGCCCGGCAGCGTAATGATCACGTCAGCCCTGCGCGGAACCCTGCACACGAACGCCTCCACGCGGGCGGAAGTGCTGGCGCTTCTGCACAACCGCCACTGATACCGGGGCAGTCGGCGCGTGTAGGCCGCGGGCGCACTTCCTGCGCCAGCGGGAGATGCTGGTGTTGCGTGCGTCGGGCGTAATGATCATACTCGGCGGCGCACCAAGCGTCACCTCGTGGACTGGCGCGGATGGCACGGCGCGCCTTGATCAGAGGCGCGCGCCGTGCAACGATCGTGGTTCAGTTGTCGCGGGCGAACCAGCCGATGAGTGGCACGGTGCCTGCCGGGGTGCCTGGGCCTGAGTCGCCGGTGCCCCGTTGCTACTGGCCCGAACAAGTCGCCGCAGTATAATCTCGAACGGAGGGTGGGGCAGGGCAGAGCCATGTCGGCGGACGCGCGAGCGTGCTCAGCGGCACGTGAGTTCACACTTCCGGGGGACCGTGTTTCGTACGCTGGCCGCCAGGGGGATGATCGTCCGGATGGACCGGGCTGGATCCGGCTCTTCGACTTGCCGCTCTGTCTGCTGTCGATTGTCGCTTTTGATGGCCGGCTGCAATGGGTCAATGTCGCCTGGACGAATTTGCTCGGGTATTCGACCGAGGAGCTGACGGGCAAGCTACTCATCGACCTCGTCCACCCGGACGACCGCGCCCGAACCGCGGCCGAGGCCGCGCAGGTTATCGCTGGGTCTCCGAGCGTCCACTTCGAGAACCGCTACCGCTGCAAGAAGGACGGTACCTACCGCTGGCTGGCCTGGTCCTCAGTGCCCGATCCGACCCGGGGGCTCATCTATGCGCTGGCTCTGGACATCACCGAGCGGCGACAGGCAGAACTTGCGGTTGCTGAAAGCGAGCAGCAGCTCCATCGCATTCTGCAGGGCTCCACTATTCCCACGTTTGTAATCGACTGCCAGCACCGCGTCGTGCACTGGAACAAGGCGTTGGAGGAGCTGACGAGTATCGCGGAGGCGGAGATTACGGGTACGGACCGACACTGGCGGGCCTTTTATGGCACGCCGCGCCCTTGTATGGCTGACCTGCTGGTGGATCAGCGCGCGGATGCGCTCGAGACGTGGTACACAGGCAAGTATCACAAGATCGCGCTCATCCCGGAAGCATACGAAGGGACGGACTTCTTTCCCGAAATCGGGGGCGCCGGACGGTGGCTGCGCTTTACTGCGGCCGCGATCCGCGACTCGGGCGGGACACTGGTCGCCGCGCTCGAGACGCTGGAGGATATCACGGCATCCCGACAGATCGAGGAAGCCCTGCGCGAGAGTGAAGCCCGCTATCGCGGCCTTTTTGACGGCATCCCGGTGGGACTCTTCCGCACCACGCCGGAGGGGAAAGTCCTCGACTTCAACCCTGCCGCTGCCACGCTCCTCGGGTTTCATGATCCACACCGTGCATTCGCCGTCACTGCACAGGAGTTGTGGTGTGATGCGGCCGCCCGCGAGGGGTGGCGCGCGGCGCTGGAGCGCGAGGGCGAGCTGCGTGGCTTCGAGACACAGCTCCGTCATGTGGATGGCCACGCCATTACGGTGCGACTCCACAGCCGTGCGGTACGCGACGCGCGCGGACAGGTCCTGTATTACGAAGGGAGCCTCGAGGATATCACTGAGCGCTGTCGCGCCGCCGCGGAACGCGAGAAGCTCGAGACCCAACTGCGCCAATCGCAGAAGCTCGAGGCAATCGGCCAGTTGGCCGGCGGAATTGCCCACGACTTCAACAACATCCTCACCGCCATCCTCGGCAATGTCGAGTTGGCCTGTCAGGCCCTGGAGGCCGATCCGCGCGCACCGACCGCCCCCCTCCAGGCGCTCCGACAGATCGAACGCAGTGGGCAGCGCGCGGCTATGTTGACTCGCCAGCTGCTGGCCTTCGGCCGCCGACAAGCAGCTCAGCCGCAGCTTGTCGATCTCAACCGCGTGCTGGCCGACACGGAGCCCATGCTGCGCCGCCTGATCGCCGAGAACATCCGGCTCGAACTCGTGCTGGCGCCGAACCTCGGCGCTGTGCGCATCGACCCCGTACAGGTGGACCAGGTCATCCTGAACCTGGTGGTGAACGCGCGCGACGCGATGCCCGGCGGCGGTCGGCTCACGATTGAGGCGGCCAACGCCCTGCTGGACGAGGCCCACGTACGTGCACACCCCGAGGCGCACTGTGGCCCCCACGTCCTGCTCGCCATCAGCGATACGGGTTGCGGCATGGACCGCGCGACCCGCGAGCGCATCTTCGAGCCGTTTTTCACCACGAAGCCAGTCGGGCATGGCACCGGGCTGGGGCTGTCCACCGTGTATGGCATCGTGAAGCAGGCCGGCGGGCATCTGACGGTCTACAGCGAGCCGGGACGCGGCTCCACCTTCCGACTGTACCTACCGGCCGTGCCGGACCGCACGGCGGACTTGCACGCCAGTCCGGAGGAGGGCGGCCGCCAGCGCGGCACCGAGACCATTCTGGTCTGCGAGGATGACGACGACGTGCGTGAGCTGTCGCTGCAGATGCTGCGCGACGCCGGCTACCAAGTGCTCGCAGCTGCCTCCGGTGCGGAGGCCCAGCACGCCGCCGCGCAGTGCGCCGCGCCCATCGACCTGCTCCTGACCGACGTGATCATGCCTGACATGAACGGGCGCGACCTGTCGCAAGCCCTGACCAAACGCCAGCCAGGACTGCGGACACTCTACGTTTCCGGGTATACGGCCAACGTGATCTCGCAGCATGGCATCCTGGCGCCCGACGTGGAATTCATGGAGAAACCCTTCACACGCGCCCGGCTACTGCGGCGCGTCCGCGATGTGCTGGACAACCGCGCCGCGCGCCCAATCTGAGCCGTCTGCCCGGCCACGGCCGATTCTCCGTCCGTACCCCGCGTGCAACTTCCGGTCGTCTGGCTTACCCTTTCCACGTTGAATCCCAGGTATCGCGCCCCAAGAGCATAGGAAGACGAAATGAAAGCGCTTGCAGTCGTCGCCCTCACGGTCGTTCTCTCTGCGGCGCGAGCCGCAGCGCCCGCGTCCGGCCCAGCCTCCGCACCCTCCATGCCGTGGCCCGGCGCCTCGGAGGAGGACGTGACTTACCTGAGGGGCGTGGTGACCGAGACTTGGGCCTGCCTCGCTCACTTTGTCGAACCGACGACGGGCCTACCGTACGATACCAGCCAGCGCCCCGAGTACACCTCAGTCACGAACCTGGGTTTCTACGCCGCATCGTGCGCGGCAGCGGCCGAACTGAAGCTCGTGTCGGCGGACGAAGCAGCCGATCGCGTGCGCCGCGTGCTAGCGGCCTACCGGCGCTTCAAGAAGTGGCATGGCTTCTCGCAGTCGTGGAACCACGTGCGGACGCTCGAGCCGGCCCCGCACGACACGATGATCTCGCTGCTCGACTCGGGCAACCTCATTGCCGGCTTCATTGTGGCCGGACAGCTCCTGCCGCAAGTCCGCGCGGAGGTCGACGAGCTGCTCGGGGAATTGGACTGGACGCCGTTCTATGACCCCAACGACGGACGGCTCTTCGGCGGGTACGACCTGGCGCGCGCGCGCTTCGATACCGGCTGGCACATCGGCGATTACGCTGGCGACGGCCGGATGATCGTGTTTCTGGCGATCGCGAATGGGGGCGCGCCGCCTGCGGCATGGGACAAGCTCGGACGAGAAACCGAGACGCACTTCGGGCTGGAGAACTACCGGCCGGCGTGGCTAGGCGGTGGATTGTTCATGCAGGTTCAGACCGGGCTCTTTCTGGATGAGCGTTCGACGCCGATCGGTCGCTCGGCCGCGAATTTCGCCTACGCTCAGATCCTCTACGCCGCGCATCTGGGGCTGCCGGCGTGGGGCTGGTCTGCGTGCCAGGCGCCAGACGGGCGCTACCTGGGCTGGGGTGGGCTGGAGGTCCCGGTCGTGACACCGCATGCAGCCGCTTTGGCGGCGCTGTATTACCCGCAGCGGGCGACGGCCTGCCTGCGCGAACTGGAGCGGCGCGGGGCGCGGGCGCCACTGGCGGAGAGCGGCAAGGAACTGCGGCTGGGCTTCCGCGACTCGCTCGACTTGCGCAACGGGGGCGTTTGCGGTCGCTACCTGCCGCCGCTCGATCAGGGCATGCTGTTTCTCGCTTTGGCGAATGTCCTGTCCGACGGCGCCGTCCAGCGCGCGTTCGCGGCGCACCCGATCGTCCAGCAGGGTCGGCAGCGCATCGCGGAGTACGCCCGGCCCGCGGACGAAGCGTGGCTGCGCGAGTTGCGCCGGCGCGATCGCGAGCCCTTGCCGGCGGTGGCGAAGTCGGCGGCGTCCGGACCGACGCGGGTTGTCGCGGTGGGCGGTGATGTGGCCGATCCCTCCAGAAACCAAGTCGGTGGCGAGAACAAGACCTGGACGCGGGATCCGAACGACACGACGGTGAGCGTGAGCCTGAAGGCGGAGCGCGACGCGACGCTTGGGCGACGCTGCCTGTGCCTGGGCTACGACGTGGATTCGCCCAACCCGGCCTTCGGCGGGCTGACATTGAGTTTGAACCAGGCCGATGCGAGCGGGTGCAACGCCTTGGTGCTGAGCCTGCGGGGCACGCCAGCCAAGCTGAAGCTCGAGGTGCACGGGCGGGGGGGTAGCGGCTCGACGTACATCGATGGAATCCAGCCCGAAGAGTGGACGGAGGTCGTCGTGCCCTTCATCAAGCTGGGCGGCATGATTGTTGACTGGGATGGGTTGGACCGGATCGTCCTGGTGTGCGAGGATCGCATTTCGGAGCCCAAGACAGGGACACTGTGGCTCGGCGATGTGCGGTTTGAGTCTCGGCCGACGGGTGGGTTGGGCAAACACTGAGCCTTGCCGCCCCCGCAGCGTGCACCGGGCGCGTCGTTCGGCTCGGCAAGGGCGGCCGGCGGTGTTAGAATTCCCGGGCTATGAAAACCGATTTCCTGCAGGACCTGGACGCCCGCGGTCTCATCAATCAGATCTCGTCCCCGGCACTGGCGCAGGCTCTCCGCGCCGGTCCGATGGTCGGCTACATCGGCTTTGATCCGACGGCGGACAGCCTGCACGTCGGCAGTCTCTCGCAACTCGTTACGCTCAAACGGTTTCAGCTCGCCGGGCACCGGCCGATTGCACTGGTCGGCGGCGGCACGGGCCTGATCGGTGATCCGTCGGGACGGCAGACCGAGCGGACGCTGCTGACGACGGAACAGCTCCAGGTAAACCTCGCCGGGATTCGTCGGCAGGTCGAGCAGTTCGTCGATCCGGCGGCCGGGGCCATGCTGGTGAACAACGGCGACTGGCTGTGCCAGTTGAAGTTGGTCGAGTTTCTGCGCGACATCGGCAAGCACTTTTCAGTGAACCAGATGATCGTCCGCGACTCCGTGCGCATGCGGCTGGAGGAGCGCGAACACGGCATCTCGTACACCGAGTTCACGTACATGCTACTGCAGGCCTACGACTTTCTCGCGCTGTACGACCAGTATGGCTGTCGACTGCAGATCGGCGGCAGCGATCAATGGGGCAACATCCTGTCCGGCGCGGACCTGATCCGCCGGATGCGCGGCGTCGAGGCATTCGGTCTGACCACGCCGCTGATCACGCGCAGCGACGGGAAGAAGTTCGGCAAGTCCGAAGAAGGTAACCTCTGGCTCGATCCGCGGCGGACCAGTCCATACCAGTTCTACCAGTTCTGGCTCAATACCGACGACGCCGACGTGATCCGGTACCTGAAGACCTTCACGTTCCTGCCGCTCGAGCAGATTGCCGCGGCGGAGCAGGCTGTCCAGACGGCGCCGCAGAAGCGGGAAGCCCAGGCGCTCTTGGCGGCGGAAGTGACGCAGCTCATGCACGGCGCCGAGGCCCTGGCGCGGGCGCAACGGGCGACCGCGGCGCTGTTCAGCAAGGACACCGACTTCCGGCAATTCTCAGCGGACGAACTCGCGGAAATGTTCCAGGGCGCGCCGACGAGTTCGCTGCCGACCGCCGTGCTGGGCAAGCCGGACGCCGGAATTCTGGCCGTGCTGGCCGACGAGCAGGTGAAGCTGTACCCGTCGCGCGGCCAGGCCCGCAAAGACCTGCCCAACGGCTCAGTCTCGGTCAACAACGTCGCGGTGACCGACATCAACCGCGTGCTCGGGCGCGAGGATCTGCTGCCCGGCGGCTTCATCCTCCTGCGCAAGGGTAAGAAAACCTACCACGTGCTCCGTGTCGCCCAAGCCTGACGCCCCCGGCGTGCCGCTCCCGCCCGACGTCGCGCTGGCGCGGTTTAGCGCCGCGCTGGAGCGCCGCGCTGCGCTGCTGGCCGATCCGCAGACGAACGTCGCGCGCCTGTGCAATGGCGCTGCGGACGGCCTCGCCGGCCTGGTGGTCGAGCGTCTCGGGGAGGTTCTCGTCGCACAACTGCACGAAGGTCGCTTGGCGCCGTCCGAGGACACGGTGCAGATGTTGTGCGCCTCTGCCCGCCAAAGCACGTTCGCCCGGGCCGTATATCGCAAGCAGTTCCCCAAGGACCGTTCGGCCGCCCTGGCGCGGCTGGCGCAGTTGCACGCCGACCCGCAGCCGTGGCTGGGCGAGCCGGTACCGGCCGAAATTCCGGTGCGCGAGCACGGGGTGACGTTTCTGGTGCGGCCCTATGACGGCTATGCGACCGGGCTGTTCCTGGATCACCGCACACAGCGGGTATGCGCGCGAGAACTGGCGGCCGGGCGACGGGTGCTCAATGCGTTCGCGTATACGTGCGGCTTTGCGGTGGCCGCCACGCTCGGCGGTGCGGCGACCACGGTGAACGTCGATGTCTCCAAGAAATATCTGGAGTGGGGCAAGCGGAACCTTGCGGCCAACGGCATTGATCTGGCGGCGCACCGCTTCCTGGCCGCGGATATCTTCGACTACTATCGGCGCGCCCTGCGGCAGCAGCATCGCTTCGACTACATCATTCTGGATCCCCCCTCGTTCGGGCGGGCAAAGCGCCCGCAACGCACCTTCTCGATCACCGCGGATCTGGAGCGCCTGGTAGCCGGGGCGCTGGCTTTACTCCAGTCCGGCGGATACCTGCAAGTCTCGGTGAACCACGGACCTACCAGCGTAGCGCGGCTGGAACAAGTGGCGCGGGCGGCGTGCAGTGCGGCCGGACGACCCTGCCGTGTGCTGGCGCCACCTGTGCCGCCAGCGGATTTCCGTGGCGATGCGGAAGCTGCGAAGGTCATACTGGTGGAAGTAGGGGGGGCAACCCGCCGGCTCTCGGCACCCCCGCGGCGTGTCTGCCGGGCGCCCCAGACGACTCCAAAAAGGGGTGGCCGGGGGGCAGAAAAATGATGCCTTGGGCCCTTGGCGCCCTATTGACGCGCCCGGGACGGGCCGCAAGAATATCGCCGGAATCGTTACGGGTATCCCCCGCCGGCGCGGCGGGGACCGAAGCGAGTGGCTGCATTAAGCAGGAGTTTCGCAATGTTGGCAACTGCAACGACGTTGGCGTCCCTGGGTTGGACGGCGATCCCGGTCATCGGCCTGATCATCTACGTGCTGTGGCGGTTCGTTTTTCGCGGCGGCAACAACGACTAAGGTCGTTTCCCGCGAACAACAGCTGCTAACCAGCAGCGTTGAGTGCGAACGTCGACCAGTCAGCGCTTTGCAGGCTGGTCGACGTTCGCCTTTCTTGCGCAGCGCGCACGGCGGTCGCGCTGCCCGCATGCCGGGGGGCTGACCGTCCGCCGGTTGCTTCCCTTCCCGCCTGAGCGCTCGCTCCCGGCCGGTCCCGATTGCGGTGGCGCGCCCGCCTGCGTACCATCCCCGCCATATTCCGGTCCGTGGAGTGGTGACGCATGGCCAAACGCTATCTGATCACGGCGGCCCTGCCGTACTCAAACAATCGCCTGCACGTCGGGCACATCGCCGGCGCCTACCTGCCGGCGGACACGTACGTGCGTTACCTGCGCGCCTGCGGGCACGAAGTCCGGTTTGTCTGCGGCAGTGACGACAACGGCGTCGCCATCGAGATTTCCGCCCTGCAGGAGCAGAGCACCCCGGCAGCGATCGCCCGGCACTACCACGACCGGCAGGAGCAGGATTTCGCCGGCCTGCGGATCGAGTTCGATGTCTATGGTGGTACGCACCACCCAGACTACGTGGCGCTGCACGAGCACTTCAGCCAGGAGTTCTTCCGGCAGATTCACGCCAAGGGCTACTTCAGCAAGCGGCACACCAAGCAACTCTACGACCCGCAGGCGGAGCGCTTCCTGCCCGACCGATTCGTCCGTGGAACGTGCCACCACTGTGGTGCGGCGGGCGCCACGGGTGACCAGTGCGACAACTGCGGTGCCATGATTGACCCCCTGCTCCTCAAGAACCCGGTCAGCGTGATCACCGACCAGCCGGCCGTGGTGCGCGCGACGACGCACTGGTATCTGCGACTCAGCGATTTCCAGAAGCCGCTACAGACGTGGCTGGAGTCGAAGCAGGGGCAGTGGCGGACGAACGTGCTGAATTTCGCCCTCGGCCAGATCAAACAGGGTCTGCCCGAGCGGTCGATGACGCGCGATATTTCCTGGGGTGTACCCGTGCCGCTCGACGATCCGGATGCGCAGGGCAAGGTGCTGTACGTATGGTTCGACGCCCCGATCGGATACATCTCGTTCACCGCGGCGTGGTGTGCCCGGCACGAGGGCGACCCGCAGGCCTACACGCGCTGGTGGGCGGACCCCCAGTGCGCGATCGTGCACTTCATCGGTGAGGACAACACCGTCTTCCATGCCCTGACCTGGCCGGCCATGCTGATGGCCGAGGCGCAGTACCAGCTTCCGACCGCGGTCGTGGCGAACAACTACCTGAATCTCAAGCTCGCCGGCGAGATGAAGAAGATCAGCAAGAGCAGCACGCCAGCCGATGCGCCGGTGTGGGTCGAGGAATACCTCAAGAAGGGGCTCGACCCGGATGCGCTCCGCTACTACCTGACCGCGCAGGCCCCCGAAAGCGCGCGCACCGCGTTTGACCCTGAGGACTTCGTGACCCGCAATAACTCGGAACTGGTGGCCGCCTTCGGTAATTTTGTCAATCGGGCGCTGACTTTCGCGGCGCGCTACTTCGAGAACCGCGTCCCGGACGCCACCGCCCAGACCGCCGCCGATCGCGACCTGATCGCGCGGGCCGGCCAGGCTCTGGCCGTGGCGGGCGCGCACTTGGAGGCCTACCGCTTTCGGGCGGCGCTGGAAGAGGTGATGGCGTTCACGCGCGGGTGCAACGAGTATTTCAGCGTGCGGGCGCCGTGGGCTTCGCGGAAGACGGACCTGGCGGACTGTGCCGCTACGATTGCGACCTGCGTGCACGCGGTGCACTACCTGGCCGTGCTGGCCTGGCCATTCATGCCCGGCGCCGCCCGCCGGCTCCTGCGAATGCTCAATCGGCCCGACGAGCCGGTGCGCTGGACCGCGCCGCCGCCGCCGCCGGCTGGGGCACCGTTGGGTGAGCCCGTGATCTTGTTTGCGAAACTGGAACCGGGGGCGCTGGGGTAGGTGGTCGGGGCTGTCGCGCCGCGGGAGATTGCCTTGCGCAAGACAATGTGCAGTTGCGGGCTCGTCACGGTGGCCGTTGCCGGAGCGCTGACGCTGGGCTGCCGGCCACCACGGACAACCGTCCCGCCGGCGACCGAAGCGCCGCCGCTGTCGACGGCTGTGCAACGGGCGACGCCCCAGGAAGCCGCGCGCACGCTGTTGCTGCTGCTGCGCACGGAGGCGCAGGCGCTGGCGCGACACGATGTCGAAGCCGCCGCGGCGGTCCGGGATCAGGTCGCCTGGTATGTCGTGACACGGGAGGACATTGCGGCGCGGATGCCGCACGGCATGGGGGCGCGGGGACGCGATCCGGTCGTGCTCGTGGCGCGCTGCGTGGAAAACTGGTCCGCGGAAGTGGCGTATTATGCGGACGGACTCGGGCTGGATCAGGTTCGTGTGGAAGTGCCGGAGCGCGAGGGTTATGCGACCGTAAGTGTGCCGGCGCGGGCCGGAGACAGTCTGGCCGTGCTCCGGATCTCGTGTGTCCGCGGCGCCGATGGCCACTGGCGCGTGCGCGGTCTGCAGTTTGCCGAGCGCGCGACGCTGCCCAGCGTCGTGCTGGCGACGCAGCCTGTGACGCGGCCGGCGTCCGCGCCGGCCAGTCAGCCGTAGACCGATCTCTGTGCAAGCGGGCTTCGTTGCGCAGGCTTTGCGCGAACCCAGGCCCGGCGCGCCGGCGGCGCCACCGGTTGGGCGCGGGTCGAACACGCCGCAACCGCAGAGTTTTGCGTCAGAGCGGATTGACCTGGTTGCGGCGCTGCGTGTCCGGGGGGCGTGGATTCCCGGACATCCGCAAAACTCTTCCACCTCCGCGCGCCCGTGGTTTGACCCCGTCGCCCTTTGATTGGAATGCTTCTCTGGTTGGGGAGAGTTTGCGCGGAGGTCACGCGCATGCAGATCGACGCCAGCACAGTGGGTTCGCTTTTGGGCAGCCTCTACATGCCCGGCTCGGCGACCAGCACGAGCTCGAGCACCGGCGGCTCTTCCCTCCTGTACGGCGGTTCCGACCAGGTGACGCTCGGCAGCCAGAGTACCGCGGCGACGGGCTATGCCAGCTTGGGCGCGTCCGGTGTGTGGCAGTTTGATCTCGCGAGCGTATACGGGGCACAGACCACGGGAATCGCCCAGCAGGCCGTGTCTGAGGAGCAGGCGAAAGCCGAGGAGGAGGCGCTCCAAAAGGCCCTCGACCTGATTGACCAAAAGGCCTACGCCGATGCGGGGACGATACTGGACGGGATCCTCGCAGAGAACCAGACCCATGCGGCCGCCGTGCAGGCCAAGGGGCTGATCGCGCAGGGCCAGCAGAAGTACGCGGAGGCCGAGCAGCTCTTTCTGCGGGCGCACGCGCTGAACTCCACGGCGGGCTATGACCAGGACGCGGCCAACGCGCGGATCCTGCAGGAAGATGACCAGATCGTCTACGCGCGGGCCAGTGCTATGGTAAAGACGGCCGATCGCCGCGAGGACGGGGTGCGCCTGCTGATTGCGCTGACGGACCGCAGCTCGGACTATACCGCGGCGCGCATCACGCTGGCGGGGGCGCTGATTCAGACCGGCGACCCGTCCAACGGGTTGATGCAGTACAGCACGGCGCTGCGCACCGCCAACGACACCGAGCTCAAGCAGATCAGCGCCGAGTTGCAGTCGGTGATTGCCCGAGCGCCGAAGGTGCTCTTCGCCCGCCAGCTCCTGGGGCGCACGCAGGTTCAACAGGGGGACTACGACACGGCGCTGCAGACGCTCTCCGCGGTGGCAGCCGACGCCGACGATCCGACCCCGTACGAGCGCGACTTGGCCAAGGCGTACGCCGGTGTGGGCCGCGAACGGCTGGACGGTGGCGACCTGACCGGCGCGATGTCCATGCTACAAAAGGCCCGCGAGCTGAGCCCGACCGACATGGACGTGAAGACGGCCCTGGCCGAGGGCTACGTCGCCCGCGCGGAGAAGTACTCCGCCCTCGGGGAGGTCGACGGGGCCTTGGCCGACTACGCCAAGGCGGCCGAACTGCTGGTCGGACGCAACGAGAAGCAATTGCGAGCGCGGGCCGCCCAGGGCGCCTACTCGCTCGGCATGCGCGTCCAGCGCAAACGGATCGCCGAAGGGGACGAAGTTAGCGGCGAGGTGGCCGCCTTCCAGGCCGCCTACGACCTCGACAAAACCAACGTGACTTACAGGAATCGCCTGGCCGCGGGCCGCAACGCCCTCGGCGACCAGTACATGGCGGAGGACGACTGGAAGGCGGCGGCCGGGGCGTATGGCCGGGCCCACGAACTGGTCAAGAGCAACGCGACGTACAAACAGAACGCGATCAACGCCTGGGTGCAGTACGCGGATGACCGCCTGTACAACCTGAACTACGACGACGCCGTGGAGGCCTACCGCAAGGCGTACAAGCTCGACACGCAGAACACGGCCGTGAAGGAGAAGCTGGCCAACGCCTACAACGCCCGCGGCCTGAACTACAAGGATGAGGAGGAGTTCCTGAAGGCTGCCCAGGACTTCCATAGCGCCCTGCTGCTGTTTCCCGACAACGCCACGTACCAGTCCAACTACAATTCGGTCAGCGCCTGGGAAACGACCGACGATTGAACCAGGGTGCTGGCCGCGACCGGCACTCCCGCCCCCAATGGGCTGACGATTCGGCACCATCTCGGCTCACGCCCTCCCGGCATGCGCTCGCCGCCCCCGCCCGCTTTGTTTCCCGTAGCCTCCCGCGGTAAACTACTCATTCTGCCGCGGGAGACGTCATAAGCTCCGCCGTTGTCGGCGGCTCCTGCGGCTCCGTTCCGGTCCGAACCGGCTCCGTGTCGCGCGGGCAACAACTCTTGCGTGGGCCCGGCCAGTCAGAGGTGCCTCATGTACGACTTCCTGAAGACTCTCGGCGTGGACAAGAACAACCTGGGCGGCTTCTGCGGGGAGTGGCTCGGTAGCGGGCCCCAGCTCGAAGTCATTACCCCCATCGACGGCACACACATCGGCACCGTCACGCAGGTCACCGAGGCCGAATACGGCCGGATCGTCGACCGCGCCCACCAAGCCTTCCTCAAATGGCGCATGGTGCCCGCGCCCAAGCGGGGCGAGGTTGTCCGTCAGCTCGGTGTCCGTCTCCGCGAGCTCAAGAAGGAACTCGGCGCCCTGGTCACGCTCGAAATGGGCAAGATCCGCCCCGAAGGGGAGGGCGAAGTGCAGGAGATGATCGACATCTGCGATTTCGCTTGCGGCCTGTCGCGCCAGCTTTGCGGTCTGACCATGCACTCCGAACGCCCCGGACATCGCATGTACGAGCAGTGGCATCCGCTTGGCGTGGTCGGTGTGATCAGCGCCTTCAACTTCCCAGTGGCCGTGTGGTCCTGGAACTCGGCGCTGGCCGCCGTGTGCGGCGACGCCACGCTGTGGAAGCCTGCCAGCAAGACGCCCTTGACCGCGATCGCGACGACGCACATCGCCGCCCAGGTCTGCAAGGCGAACGGCATCGATCCGGCCATCTTCTCCCTGGTCATCGGCAAGGGCAGCACGGTCGGCGAGCAGCTCTTGCACGACAAGCGCATTCCGCTGGTCTCCGCGACGGGCTCGTGCCAGATGGGCTACCGCGTCGGCGAGGTGGTCGGCAAGCGGCTCGGGCGAACAATCCTCGAACTCGGCGGCAACAACGCCATCATCGTCACGCCGCACGCGAATCTCGATCTCGCCATGCGGGCGATCCTGTTCGGCGCCGTCGGCACGGCCGGACAGCGCTGCACGAGCACGCGCCGCATCCTGGCGCACGAGTCGATCCGGGCGGAGCTGACGCAGCGCCTGGTGAAGGCCTACAAGACCGTGCCGATCGGCAACCCGCTCAAGGAAGGCACGCTGATGGGGCCGCTGGTCACGCATGAGGCCGTCGAAGACATGCAGAAGGCCATCGCCCGCGTGAAGCAGGAAGGCGGCGAAATCCTCTATGGCGGCGAGAAGCTCAGTGGTCCTGAGTATCCCGGCGGGCACTACGTCAAGCCGTGCATCGCTGCCGCCCGCAACGAGTTCAAGATTGTGCAGGAAGAGACGTTCGCGCCGATCCTGTACATCGTCGGCTACGGCAAGAAGGGCTCCTCGGCGGGGGCTGCGGTGGACGAGATCCATGAGGCCGTCGCGCTGCACAACGATGTTCCGCAGGGCCTGTCGTCGGCGGTCTTTACGACGCACCTGCTGGAGGCGGAGCGCTTCCTGGCGCACAGCGGCAGTGACTGCGGCATCGCGAACGTGAACATTGGCACCAGCGGCGCCGAAATCGGCGGCGCCTTCGGCGGCGAGAAGGAAACCGGCGGCGGCCGCGAATCCGGCTCGGATGCGTGGAAGGCCTACATGCGCCGACAAACGAATACGATCAACTGGTCGACCGAATTGCCGCTGGCGCAGGGCATCAAGTTCGGCGACTAGCCGCACGCGGCTAGCCTCGAATGGGTTCGTGATCGCTGGCTGCGCTGTTGGTGTTTAGTGACCGCGATGTACACCAGCAGCGCAGCCCTTGCGCAAGACTCCTCAGCGGTGCCGCGTGGGCCCGCGGCGGCGGCCCCGGTCGGGCATTCTCTTTCTGGGAGGCAGGCATGATCTGTCCAACCTGTCGCACGCCAAACTCCGACGCGGCCGCGTTCTGTGTCGGCTGCGGTACCGCCCTCAACACTCCAGTCGGATTTCCTGCCGTTCCGACCGGCGGCCAAGGAATGGCCATCGCCGCGCTCATACTCGGCGTGCTGGGGCTGGGCGGCGCTTGCCTGCCCATCCTTGGGCTGCCGTTGAACATCATCGGGCTGATCTTAGGGATCAAGGCACTCAAGTCCGCGGGGCGCGGCATGGCGATTTCCGGAGTTGTCCTGTGCAGTATCGGGCTACTGCTCACCATCGTGAATGCGGCGGTCGGAGTGTACCTGGCTGTCACGGGGCAGCACCAGCTCGTGAACATCCTCCGACAAGGCAGCCCCTGAGTCTGCGGGTCGGTCCCGGTCTCGGCAGGTCAGCCACCCCGAGCGCATGTGGACTGTGTGTCACACTGGCTCGACGTGTCTGGGGGTCGCACGTGGCGAGCCAGAGCGGCTCCGCTAGTGGCGCGTTGCCTTGGAGCATCAGGCTTCCGCCTGCCCCGAATGAACGTGAGGGGTGTCTGACGGAGAATTCCCGTTCCGGAGCACCCCACCCAGAGTGAAACTGCCTCAGAAGCGCACGGGCGCGCGCCGCGCTACGGGGCCCGCAACTGGTGACTCGATTTCGGGCCCGCCTGCGCGCGCTTGCTTCAGTGACCTCGCTGTGCAACAGCCCCCGCACACGCTGCCCAGGTTGACGTCGAGCGCGCCGTGTACCTGCGTGCCGAGCGGCAGCGTCTTGCGGCGCTCATGGCCGGTACCAGCCAGTCCGGCCAGCGCCTGCGGCAGGTCCGGCCCCGGCTCCATCTGCACGGCCGGGCGGCGCGGCCGGGGTCGATACTTCTTGCGTGAGGGCATGATGCTCCAGTTCGAGAGCGGCGCCGGCGGCCGGCGCCGTGGGCGCGCGGCGGCAGCGCCGTGGATTTCCGTTCACGGGATCACACACTGGGTGGGGAAGCTGGGCTGGGTGCCCGGTGCGGCGCCAAGAGCGCCTACCGGCGGACGGTCAGGGCGGGGCTCCGACGGATACGCTGAAGGGCTCGCAGCGGACACTTCCAGGGTCACGGCCACATTCGGGTCGCGACGCCGGAATACCGGCGCCGAAGTCGAAAACAAAGGCCCGGAGTGGACGGCGGCGGTATAATCCGCCGGTTGCTGTTGCGGTGACCTACAGGCCGGCGCTCGCACGAATGGCCTGCGAATATCGAGCGCATACTACCATGCGTGACCCGAAGATCCGCCGGCACATTGCCGTCGCGGCCGCGCGCTTGATGTACGCGCGGGAGGAATCCGAGTACTACACCGCAAAACGCAAGGCTGCGGCCCAACTCGGCGTGAATTTCCGCCACGACCCCCAGGTGCTGCCCTCCAATCGGGAGATTCGCGACGAGATTCAGGCGCTGGCCGTGCTGCAGGAGGGTCCGGCTCGCGGCCGGGAACTGGCGGATATGCGGCTGGCGGCCTTGCGGATGATGCAGTTGCTGACGGCATTTCACCCGCGCCTGATCGGCAGCGTGGCCACGGGACACGTACGTCAGGGCTCGGACATTGACATTCACGTCTTTTGCGCCAATGACTCCAGCCTCACCCATCTGCTCGAAACGCACGGTTACACGTGTACAGTGGAGCGGAAGCGGATTCGCAAGCACAACGAAGAGCGCGTTTTCACGCACATTCACGTGCGCGACCAATTCCCGTTTGAGTTGACCGTCTACGCGCCCGAGTTGCGGCACTACGTCTTCAAGAGCTCGATCACGGGGCGTCCGATCGAGCGGCTCAGTACGGCGCAGCTCATGCAGCTTGTCACGCGCGAGTACCCGGACGCCGACGTGTCACGCGCCGTTCAGGAGCCGGCCCGTGCTGACCCGTTTGTGCTCTGGCCCATGCTGCTGGCGCCGCTCGCGGAGGTGCAGCAGTTGCCGGCCGTGCACCCAGAGGGCGACGCGCTCTACCACTCCCTGCAGGCGTTCGAGTTGGCGCGGGACGAGTGCCCGTACGACGAAGAGCTGATTACGGCGGCGCTGCTGCACGACGTCGGCAAGGCTATCGATCTGCACGATCACGTGGCGGCCGGCCTGGAGGCGCTGGAAGGTTCGCTGACCGAGCGCGCGGAGTTCCTGATTCGCCACCACATGGATGCACAGGCGCTACGCAGCGGCACGCTGGGGAACAAAGTTGCCCAGCGGCTGCGCGCGTCGGAGTGGTACGACGATCTGATGCTGTTGCGGAATATCGATGACGGCGCCCGGCAGCGCGGCGTCGTGGTGAGCACGATCGAACAGGCCATGGAGTTTCTGCGGGACTTGGCCGAGGAGCCCTTTGGCTGAGGCACGAAGACCGCCCAACCGTCGGTTGCGGTGCGGCCGCGCGGTCCGGATGTACGCCAAACGGGCGGGGTGGACGGGGTGGCGAGGTGCGATTCTCCCGGTATGATGGGGCGCGATGAACCGGTTCACGCCCCCTGTTCGCGCTCTTCTGCAAAGGAACCTATCTATGCGCAAACCCCTCCCTATCCTGCTGGCTGTCCTGCTAGGCGCCTCCGCGGCCCTGGCCGCCGGCGATGTCGAAAAACTCCCCGTGGAGAAAACCCCCAAGGCGAAGGCTCCGGACAAGGTCGCCCACGATCAAAAGCCGCTGAGGATCAAGGTCCTCGTGGTTGAGTTCAACCCCACGATTCCGGGCAAGGTGTACGCTCCCGACAAGCCGGATGCGCCCGACAAGGGGCTGCGCGAGGTGGCCGGCTGGAACGATCCGATTCCGCTGGCGCAGGGCTACATGGATGATCTCGTCGCGGCTAGCGGCGGCTACGTGCAGCCGGAGATCGTCGAATGGGTGATTGCGCGCCGTTTTGCGAAAAAGCAGGACGGCTACACGTACACACCGGAGGACTACCTGAAGGGTCTGAAGGCGGGGACGCGCAAGGCCGACGCCTGGCACCAGCCCGACGGGATCGATTATGCAAACTTCGTCAAGGAATTCGACCTGGCACGCCGCGTCGAGAGCGGTGCGGTCGACGAAGTGTGGATGATGGCCATGCCGTACTGGGGCTGCTGGGAGGCCTGCATGATCGGTCCCGGCGCCTTCGACGTCAACGGCGCGCCCTATGACCAGATCCCGTGCAAGCGGCGCTTCGTGATCATGGGCTTCAATATCGAGCGCAGCGTGGCCGAGATGCTGGAGGACCAGTGCCATCGCACCGAGGCGACGATGTCGCGCATCTCCGGCGGCTGGAAAGTCGACGCGCTCACGAGCACGTGGGCGAAATTCGCCGCAAACCTCAAGCAATCGGGCACGGCCGCCGTCGGCACGTGTCACTATCCGCCGAACGGCGAAAAGGACTACGACTACGCGAACCCGCGGCAGGTGGAAAGCACGGCCGACGACTGGCTGGATTTCCCGAACCTGACCGGCAAGAAGCGGACGTTCAACTGTGTGGAGTGGGCTGGGCCGCACAAGCTGCCGGACGGCAAACCGCACTATCACCGCAACTATATCCGGTGGTGGTTCACCCACGTGCCCAAGGCGCCCGGCGTCAGCAAAGAGGACGGTCGTCTCCACAATTGGTGGGAATACATCTACAACTTCAATTCATACGACGAGAAGGGCCAGCCGCTACCGGACGCCAAGCCGGTGAAGGACGAGGCGGCCGAGAAAAGCGGCGCCCGGCGTCCGGCGTAAGCGAATGCGCTTCGCGCAGCAATTGCCATATAGAAAAGCTTGATTCGTCCCTCCGGTTTGCGATAATTAGGGTGCAGGGTCAACGAGCGCACGGGCGCTCCATAAAGCCTGGGTTGGGGTAGCCCACGCCACGCGACCCGGCCGAGCGACGATGTGTGTCGTCGCGCGTTGTGTCCGTCGGCGACGGTCGGCGGACGGGACGAGGCCCCGAGCGGTGCCTGATCACCAAGCCCCGCGCGGGGAAGTGCCCGTCTCTGAAAGGAGGTGATCCGTGAAGGGTGATAAACCGTAGGCTGCATTGATCGCAGCGAACGTGGCTGCCATCTCTGCAGCCGACTGAAATAGGCCCGCCGCGACACACGTTGCGGCGGGCCGCTTGATTGCGCCGGTGCCATTGCGGTTGCGTTGCCAGCCCGATCGCGAAGCAGCGTCGGCCTTCCATCGCCGACGTTCGGGGCCGCCCAGTTCAGAGTCTCCGGTGACGCCCTGCGCCGCCCAGAGACCGCGTCTTCACCAGCTAGGCCCCGCCCTCCAGCCGTGCCAGCCGTTGCCGCAACTCGGCCAGCTCCTGGTGCAACTCGGCCACCTCCCCCTGCAACGCTTCCAACTCCTCGCGCCACGCGCCCGTGTCCACGCCCGACGACGCCGCGACGATTTGCGTCGCCGGACCCGCCGACATCGGACCCGGTGTCTCGGCTCCGCCCGCGGTCAGTTGCGCCCATTCGCCCGGCGGATAGAGGCGGTGCGCATAGCGCGGTGCGGACTGCCCCGGAGCGCGCGGCAGTAGGGCGACACGCGCCGGCGTCATCTGCGCCAGGCTCTCGAGCACGGCACTGACCGCCTCCGTGTTTTCAAATGCGTACAGCCGTCCGCACCGCCCGCGCAATTCACCCACCGTCTGCGGACCGCGCAGCAGCAACTCCGCCATGACGGCCCGTTGCGGCTTCTCCCAGCCGAGCAGCTCCTTGGCCTCGTGTTTGAAACGTTCGACGCGCGACGCCCCGCCCGGCATGAGCCGCGACACCAGGCCCGCAGCGCGCAACACCTCCAGCGCATTCCAGACCGCCTCCTCGTCCAGTTCCATGATCGGGTCACGGTTGCTCTTCTGGTTGCAGGCGGCCACGATGGCGTTGGTCGTCATCGGGTAATACTGCGGCTGCGCCAGCGCCTTCTCCAAGAGGACGCCCAAGACGCGCCGTTCGATTTCGCTCAATGTTTCCATCATGGCGGCAGTATAGCGGCACCCCGTCAGCCGGACATACGCCTCGATGCCACCGGCCACGTCGCGCCTAGGGGCACGTCGTGTTCATGACCGTGATGAACGGATCGATGTCGCGCCAGTTGACGAGTCCATCGCCCGTTATGTCGTTATTGGCGTACGAACAGCTCGGTTGGCTCGGCGCGAAGGCCGCGGCCCAGCCGGCGAAGTTGTCGTTCATCGCGGCCACGAGGTAGTCAATATCGCGCCAGTTCACGAGCCCATCACAGTTGCAGTCGCCGACGCAGGCCAACGGGACCTGCCACGCCCCGCGACCTTGCGTTGCCGCGATCAGGCGCCCGCGCGCCGGCTCGAGGCGCAGGTCAATGACAGGCGCGTGCGGCAGCCCGCGTCCATAGCGCGCCCACGTAACGCCTTCGTTCACGGACCGGTACAAGCCGTCATCCGCGCCGACATAGATCACCGGCGTCGCCGTCCGCACGTCGACCGCAACGGCGTTGGCCGGCACGTTCGGAAAACTCGCTGCCAACGACTGCCAGGTCTGTCCGCCGTCCGTCGTGCGGCGCACCTGTGGTGTACCGAAACCGCCGACGGCGTGGTAGACCGTGTTGGGGTCCGTGGGATGGACATAGAGCTCGCGCGTCACCCGGGACCAGCCGGCGACGTTGCTGGCGATCGGTTGGAACGTCGCACCGCCGTCCGCCGAGCGCTGCATGGTGCCCTCGGTCGTCACCACGTACACGACATTGGCATCGGAGGGGGCGATGGCGAGGCTGCGGATCGAGCCGGTGCCGGGCGTCAGGTCGCCCGACCAGCCCGACCAGTCGGAGCCTCCGTTGACTGTGCGGTACAGACGGTGCGTGGCATACAACATGACGGATGAGTCGCCCGGTGCGATGAGGTAGGGCGGCATGAAGCAATTGCGGTCCGTCGTCGTGATGCCTCGGTTGATACGGTTGAAGGAGCCCCCCGCGTTCGTGGAACGGTACAGGTTACCCGTGCCCTGAAATTCCACGAACATCCGCATTGGATTGGCCTGGTCAATCTGGGTCCAGCCGCCATCTCCCCCCAGCCCCTGGTACCAGGTCTGCGAATCGTCACCGCGCAGGATCGAGCCGTTGTCCTGCGTGCCCCCCAGCAGCGCATACTCGTCCGTCGGGTGGGTGGAGAGGCCCGCATAGAACTGGATCAGGCCGACGCCCAGTGTCAGCCGGGCCCACCCGCCACCAAAGTCCGGTGTGCGGTGCACTCCGCCGTCGTCGCCAACGACCAGTCGGCCAGCGCTGTCCCACGCCGCCGCGTGCATGTCCACGTGCGGCGGCGTGATGTTGTACCAGGTCGCGCCCGCATTGCTCGAGTAGTACAGGTTGAGCCCGCCCATGACCACGAAGTCGGCATCCGTCGGCCGCACGCTCACAAACGACAGGTACCAGCCGTACGTGGCCTGGATGCTCGGCAGCGGCAGGCTCGTCCAGGTGTCCCCGCCATCGTCGCTCCGGTAGGCGCCCAGCTGGCTGGCGTTGCCTCCGTCCTCCGCGGCGGCATTCGTGACCAGCGCGTACACGCGGCTCGACTGGCTCGGCGCCACGGCCACGCTGATGCGCCCGACGTTCGCGGTCGGCAGCCCGCCCGCCAGCCGCGTCCAGGTTGTGCCGCCGTCGCTGGATTTGTAGATGCCGTTGGCCGGACTGCCGAAGATGTGCCCGATGGCGGCATACAGGACGTTGGGTTGGGTGGCGTCCAATGACAGATCCGTTGCGGCCTCCGCGGGCAAACCACCGGCCAGCAACTGCCAACTCACGCCGCCATCGTCGGAACGGAAGACTCCCACCGGGCCGTTCGCGCCGGGATGACCCTTGGCGGCACACAGCGCCGGAAAGCCGCCCGCGCGCGCCATCGCCGCATACAGCGTCTGGGTGTTCTGCGGGTGCACGATGAGCTTGGCAAAGGTGCGCCCCGCGAACGTGTCCTGCGCCAACTGGACCCAGCTGTCGCCTCCATCCGTCGACTTGTACAGCCCCAGGCCGTAGCGGGAGTGGTGGGCGTAGTTCGCTTCGCCCGTGCCAGCGTAGATCACGTTGGGGTCGTGTGGGTCCATGGCCAGCGCACCCATGGCGGTCGTCGGCATGAAATCGGTGAGCGGGGCCCACGTCTCGCCGCTATCGAGCGTGCGCCACACGCCGCCGTCCGCACCCGCAATGAAATAGCGATCCGGGTTGACCGGGTCGCAGACGACGGCCGACACGCGCCCGGTGAAATAGCCGGCCATCACGGGTGCCGGACCGAGCTCCAGTACTTCGGTGGCCTGAGCGTCCGAGTTGCCGCTCGCGCCAAGCAGCCATAGAGCGCTGACGGTCGAGCATACGCAGCGGGTTAGGGCTCTCATGACTGGGCTCCTTGCGCCGGGATCTCAAACGTCAGGGTCGTGCTGTAGATCACCCAATCGGCCTGACCGTCCTGCGCCAGCGGCGCGGCGTGGTGCGCCTCCACACGCCACACGCCCGGATGCGACACGTGAATATCACCCATGCCGCCCCGGTCGATTGTGAACGCGACGGTGTCGGCGGCCGCGAGACTTGTGGCCTGCACCTGGATTCCGGTCATCTTGGTACCTTCGATGTACACGACCACGGGGATGTCCGCGTCGACCTTGGCCAGCGTCGGATCGAACATGGGGCGGATTTCGACAAACAGCCCGGCCTTACTGGTCGCGACGCCGGCGCGGTCCGCCGCACTGCGCGGCCCGCTCGCCCGCACCAGCGTCTTCGCTGAGGCCACGTGCCGGACGCGCACCGGGGCGTCGTCCTTCAGGTCGCGCGACTTCGCCCGCGCCGCTTCGTCCGTCCCATGCTGCGCGACAAAGGCCTTCAGCTCCCTGCCCGTCATGGTGAGCACGACCGGTCGATAATCGAGCCCGATGAGCGTCACTCCGGCAGACGCGATGGGCACGGGCACGGAATTGTCACCGGTTTTGGACGGACGCACGCCGTGACGGTTCTGCTGGACGGCGCCGCCACGGATGCACAGCCAGTCGACCGGTGTGGTGGGCCAGGCGGCAACTTGAGCGCCTTTGGCCGTGCCAACCGCCAGCCGCAGGTCGACCGTGTCGTTGACTTCCGCCACGAACTTGCTTGGGACGAGGTAGGTGACCGGTGGGGGGCCGGCCAGCGTGATGGCCGGCGTTGCCAGCAGGGCGAACAGCAGGGAGCAGCGCGTGAACATGATCATCTCCTCGAGAGGGGCATGGCGCTAATCTAGCATATCGGAAGCCCCGCCCGAAATGAACCGTGGATTGCCCCCGGGCGCGCACAATCGGCCGCTGGATGCGCGGTCCGGAGCGGAGGCGCTACAACGCGGCGGACGGGGCCCGCGTGCGCTGCAGCGGCGCGGTCTCGCGCGCCTCGTAGCGCTTCAGTACCGCGCGGATGCGCTCATTGCGGGAGTAGCGGAGCGCAAACAACGCGTTGTGGGCCAGGGTTGTGTCGGGGCTGGCGACCAGCTCAACCAGCCGGGCCTCGATGGTGGCATCGCGCTGGGTGCCCAGCCAGATGCACGTGGCCCGCACGAGGTTGTAGTCCCAGGTGGGCAGGTCGAACAGGGCCGGCGCGCGCGGGGGTTCCCCGCAGAGCACGAAACACCCGCGCGTCCACGCATCGCAGCGCACCGGCTCCCCCTGCAGCCCATAGAACCACCGATCCGCAGGGCGCCGCGCCAGCACACGCCACAGATCGGCCACCTGCGGAGCGAGCGGCGCGCCCAGCCGCGGCGCTTCCGGCTGGCCCTGGCGGGCGGCCCACCACGAGCGCAACTGCTGGCGGTCCGCCTCCAGGTCGACGCGCGCTGCCAGCGCCTGGTCGAAGTCCGCCGGATACAGATCCAGCCACGCCCGCGGCGGTGGCCGGTCGGAAAGAACAGCCGTACCGAGGCGCTCGCCCCCCACCTTGGGATCGCAGTGCAGAATGCCCAGCGTCGTTTCCAGGGCCTGCGCGCTCAGACGCGGTGCGGTTCCCGGAGCCGCCAGCACGCGCACGAGCGACAAATGCATCAGGACCGCGAGGTCGTCGGGGGCGGCTGGGCGGGTCAAGGCCGGCTGGGCCATGAGATAAGCGAGCGCGTCCGGGCCAAACGCGAGCAACTGGTTGTAGCACTCCGTCCAGCAGGCGTTGGGGTCAAGCGCGAGAATCGGCTGGGCGGCCGCCGCGATGGCCTGTGCGCGACGCGCCTCCGCCGGCTGCAGAACCGCGCAGCCGCCGGCCGCCAGCAGAACGATGGCCAACGAGCAGGTGGGCCGAAAAAGATGACGCCGCCGCATATGATCCCGGGCGACAAGTTCGAGCGGCACGCGGTTTTGCGGCGCGCGCCGGTCCCGCTACAATCCACACTCCTTGAGAATAACGCATGAGGACCGTGCATGGAACGAACGCTGATTATCTTCAAGCCGGACGCAGTTAATCGAAACCTGGTCGGCCGCATCCTGACGCGCTTCGAGGACAAGGGCCTGCGGCTCGCCGCGCTCAAGCTCCAGAAGTCGCCGCGGAAGCAGGTCGAACAGCATTACGAAGTGCACCACGGCAAGCCCTTCTACGATGCCCTGGTCGACTTCATGACCGCCGGGCCGGTCGTCATCGCGGTGCTCGAAGGCCCCGAGGCCATTGCCGTCGTCCGTAACCTGCTGGGCGCGACGCATGGCCGCAAGGCCGCCCCCGGCACGATTCGCGGCGATTTCGGCTTGGATCAGCAGTACAACCTCGTGCACGCTAGCGATGGGCCGGAGACGGCGGCCAAGGAAATTGCCCTCTTCTTCAAGCCCGAGGAAATCGTGAGCTACGAGCGCGCGACCGACCGCTGGATCACGCGGCCGGGCGAGTAGGATCATCCAGAAGCGCGCCGCTTGGGCGCGTCCGCGACCGGATCGGGACATCAGACACAGGGCCCGCGTAGCACTACGTGACGGAGGATCAGCGATGTCAGGCATCACGCGACGGGACGTATTGGGATCAGCCGCTTTGATCGGTGGCTGGGTGGCATTGGGGTCGGACGTTCTGGCGCAGCAACCGGCCGCGCCCGGCTCGCAACCGGTGCCCCCCGCGCCGCCGGCCGATGGCTTGGAGGGGCCATACAAGCTCCCGCCTCTGCCGTACGGTTACGGTGACCTGGAGCCTTTTCTCAACGTGCAGACCCTCAAGCTGCATCACGACATTCACCATGCGGCCTACGTCAAGAACGCCAACGCCGCGGTCGCCGAACTGGAGGCGATTCGCCGCACCGGTGGCGACACGGTGAAGAGCGTGCGGGCTGTGACCGACAAGCTGTCGTTCAACCTCTCCGGCCACCTGCTGCACGCGCTTTTCTGGAACAGCATGACCAAGAGCGGCGGCGGCGATCCGCCGGCCGACAGCGACGCCGGCAAGCTCATCAGACGCGACTTTGGCACCTACGAGGCCTTCCGGGCCAACCTGTCTGCGGCGGCCGCGCAGGTGCAGGGCAGCGGCTGGGCGGTGCTGGTGTACGAGCCCCTGGCGCAGCGACTGATGGTGCTGCAGGCCGAGAAACACGAGAACGGTGGGGCGTGGGGCGCCGTCCCGCTGCTGGCGCTGGACGTGTGGGAGCACGCCTATTACCTGCAGTATCAGAACAAGCGAACCGACTTCATCAAGGCGTTCACCGAGGTGATCAACTGGGCGAGCGTCGAAGAGCGGTTGCACCTGGCGCTGAAGCTGGCGTAGTCGCCGAACCGGGGACCGGACTGGTTCACCGGCGGCGATTTGACTATTCCGGCGGCGCGCCAAGAATCGGTGGGCAGGCGGTTTGCGTCCGTCCCCCGATGGGTCGCCGAGCGGAGTACGGGCCATGCGGTTCCTGGTCACGATCCCGGTCTTTAACGAGCAGCGCTACCTGCCGGGGGTGTTGGCGGCCGTGCGGCGCTACGCGTCCGATATTCTCGTCGTCGACGACGGCTCGACCGACGCCACCCCGGAGTTGCTCCGCCGCGAACGCGGCCTCCACGTCATCACCCACCCCGAGAATCGCGGCTACGGCCAGAGCCTGATCGACGCGTTCGCCTTCGCCGCCGCGCGCGACTACGAGTGGGTGATTACGCTGGACTGCGACGAACAGCACGAGCCGGCGCAGATTCCTGATTTCATGGCGGCGGCCGTCTGCGGGGATGCCGACGTCATCAGTGGATCGCGGTATCTGCGCGCCTTTCCGGATGACGATGTCCCGCCGCCGGAGCGTCGTCGCATCAACGAGACCGTCAACGGGTTGTTGCGCCAGGTGCTGGGCTTGGAGTTGACCGACTCGTTCTGCGGCTTCAAAGCCCACCGCGTGTGTGCCATGCAGCGCCTGATGCTCGACGAACCGGGCTATGCCTTTCCGCTCCAGTTTTGGGTACAGTGTACGCGCGCTGGCCTGCGCATCCGGGAGTTGCCGGTCCGCCGCATCTATCGCGACCAGAGCCGCGAGTTTGGCGGTACGCTCGACGATCCCGCCGCCCGCCTGGTGCACTACCTGGCGGTGTTCATGCGGGAATTGCGCCGCGAATCGACTCCCGCCTCCGATGCGTGCCCGCGGAGCGTATGCCGCTGTCGACCCCAGTAAGACCGACCTACGAGCGCCTCGCCGCGCCGGACACGCATTTGGGCGTGCTCATCGAGCCGTCCGCCCCCATCCTACACGAGGCCATCACCGCGCCTGCGCCGGACACCTACGCGCAGACGGCGCTGCTCGACACCACCTTGACCGCCTTACGCACTGACTTGCGGCAGCGCCTGGGGTTGACCGGGCGGATCGTGCTGACCGGCCACCAGGCGGAGTTCTTTCACGCGGGGGTCTTCGCCAAGACGATCGCCACGCACGCGCTCGCCCTGCACGTCGGCGCCATGCCGGTCTTCCTGCTGGTCGACTCGGATCTCCCCAAGACGATCCATCTGAGTCTGCCACAGACCACGTCGGCTGGCGTGCGGCGCGTCGAGGTCGACATTCCAGGGGCGGCGCCGCACCACCCCTTCGAGTCGCAGCCGGCTGTGCCGCGCGAGCACTGGCTGCAGTTCTTCGCCAGGGCGGCGTCCCTGTACGAGTTCCACG
Source organism: uncultured Planctomycetales bacterium (assembly GCA_964523405.1). Classification (GTDB taxonomy): domain Bacteria; phylum Planctomycetota; class Phycisphaerae; order UBA1845; family Fen-1342; genus CAZGAQ01. The sequence continues at coordinate 52,961 of CAZGAQ010000024.1, read as the reverse complement.
ACCAGTCCTTGCTCGGCGTCTTCGCACGCGGCTGGCTGTCCGCGGCCGGCCCGGCACCGACGTACTGCGATGCGCTCAGCGCCGGCCGCACGGCGACCGAGCTGGCGCTGGGGCTGGAAGGCGTGCGGGAAGTCCGCCTGTCCGCCGTGGCCGCGACCCCCGAATTCCGGATGTTTGCCGCGCATCTCCTCTTGCACGCGGAGGCGTGCGCGGCGGCCTACAACGCGGCCCAGGCCGAATACCGTCGGCGGCATCGCGTCCGCACTCCGGGACGGCCGGTGCCGCCCCTGGCGACCACGGGCGGGCGCGTGGAGTTGCCCCTCTGGGTATATCAACCGCAACAGCCACGCCGGCGCTTGTACGTGGCGTCGCGCGGCGCGCAACTGGAGCTGCTGGCCGACTCGGTGCTGATCGGCCGGATGTCCCGAACCGAATTGGCGCGGCGCGCGACGCACACCCAGCTCTGGCCGATCGAGCAGGCCGGCTGGCGCCTGCGCCCGCGGGCCCTGGCGCTGTCGGGCTTCTGCCGGCTGCTGCTGTCCGATCTGTTCATTCACGGCATCGGCGGGGCCAAATACGACGAGATGATGGAGGACTTTGTCCAGCGGTTGCTGGGGGTTGCGCCGCGCCCGCTGGCGTGCGTGACGGCCACCCTGCAGTTGCCATTGCCCCATGTGGGGGTCAAGCCCGCCGACATCGTCGCGGCGCGCCACGCCAGCCACGACCTGCGCTACAACCCGCAGCGCCATCTGCGCCGCGCACCGGCCGAGTTGGTGCGCACGCGGGCGGAGTTGGTGCGGCGCTCCGCGGACCTGCGGATCCACGACCCGCGCGACCGGGCGAGCCGGCGGGCGGTCTTCGGGGAAATCCGGCGCGTCAGCGCGCAGATGCTGGCCACGGACCCCTGGCGCGCCGCGCAGTACGACGAACGCATCCGCGTGCTGGAAGAGCAGTACGCGCTCGACCGTGTGGCGCTGGACCGCGAGTATTTCTACGCTCTGCACCCGCAGGCGGCGCTGGAGCAGCTCATCCGCGCGCTCCGCGACAAACTCGCCCCAGCTCACCCCGCCCGGGCCGGCAGCGCGTAGCGCCGGCCTCGGAGAAACGCGTTCCGCCAGCCGCGGCGGAGCGCATGGCGTCGGCCCCGCGCTCGTCCCGATCCAAGTGGAGGGCGGACCGACGTCGCTCGCGGAAGGAGCTTCGCATCCCGGGGTCGCCGCAGGCGACCGACGGACTGGATGTCCCATGCAGCTCGTGCCCGCCCACACGCCCGATCAACTCGCCGTCGTCCGGCAGCTCTTTCGCGAGTACGCGGACGAGATTCAGGCCGACCTCTGTTTCCAGGGTTTCCAGCAGGAGCTGGCGGGACTGCCCGGTAAGTATGCCCCGCCGCGCGGCTGCCTCCTGCTTGCCTGCGACGAAGCGGAGCTCGCCGGCTGCGTGGCCCTGCGGCCGCTCGATGGCGAAACGTGCGAAATGAAGCGCTTGTACGTCCGTCCCGCCTTTCGCGGTACCGGGCTTGGCCGCCAACTGGCCCAGGCCGTCATCGCGCGGGCCCGTGCGATCGGCTATCGGCGGATGCGCCTGGACACGCTGCGGTCGATGACTTCGGCCCGAACTCTCTATGCCACGCTCGGGTTCGTTGAGATCCCGGCCTACTACGAGAACCCGCTGCCCGGCCCTGTCTACCTGGAACTGAACCTGCGGCCGAACGCGATCTCACCATGAATCAGCGCGCGTTCGGGCACACGCGGCCCCAAACGGCCCTACAATCTGGCGCGAACAACCGCCACCGGAGGCTCCCGTGCGCGACAGCCACCCTCGCTCGACCTTTGCAGGCATCGCGCTGACCGCGTTCTTGCTCGCACTGCTCCTCGCCGCGGGCTGTGTGGACCCTTTGGCCAGCCGCAAACTGCTGACGTACGAGGCCGTGTACGGTCCGCGCAAGGTCAGCTTTAGCGGCACCTATGCACGTGGGCTCAAGTGGCTGCCCGACGGCGAGCACTACCTGCAGCGCGAGGGAGACGTGCTGCAGCGTGTGGTGGCGGCCACCGGTGTAGCGGCGCCGCTGTACGACGTGGAGGCGCTCGCGGCGGCCCTGCGGGCGCAGGGGGACTTCTCGACTGGCGCGATCGTCGAGCTGTCCCGCCAACCGACGGCGTTTTCGCCGGACTACTCCGTGGCGCTGCTGGATCATCACGACCAACTGTATCTGTACCGGTTTGCCGATCACGCGCTCCGGCGGCTGACCGACATCGCGACGGAGCGGGCGGAAGTGACCCTCAGCCCGGACGCCACCACCGTCGCCTATCTCCGCGCACACGAACTGTACGTGCTGGACGCCGCGAGCGGCCGCGAGACGCAATTGACCACCGGCGGCAATGAGACGCTGCTCAATGGCCGGCTCGATTGGGTGTATCAGGAAGAGCTCTTCGGTCGCGGCAGCTACCGCGGCTACTGGTGGTCCGCAGACGGGCGCCAGCTGGCCTATCTGCAGCTCGACGACGCCAATGTGCCCACGTATCCGTTGGTCGACTACCTGCCGACGCATCCGGCGGTTGAGCTGCTGCGCTATCCGAAAGCCGGGGATCCCAACCCGCTCCCGCGTCTGGGGGTCGTGTCGGTCACCGGCGGCCCGACGGCCTGGGTGGATCTTTCGGCATACGCCGGCACGGAGATTCTCATCGTCCAGGTGGCTTGGTCGCCGGCGGGGCGGCTTACGTTTTGCGTACAGGATCGCGAGTCCCGCTGGCTGGAGCTCAACGAAGCCGATCCGGCGACAGGGCGGGTGCATGTTCTCGTCCGCGACGATTCGCGCGCGTGGCTTGAAGAGCACGGTGCACCGCACTGGCTGACGGACGGGTCGTTCCTCTGGCTTTCGGAACGTGACGGCTACGCGCACCTGTACCACTATGCCTCCGATGGCCGGCTGCTCCGGCGCGTGACGGAGGGACCGTGGGAGGTGCGGGCGCTGCACGGCGTCGACACAGATCGCAACGTGTACTTCTCTGGCACACTGGACAGCCCGATCGAGGAGCATGCGTACCGCGTGCCAGTAGCTGGCGGGCACATCGAGCGGCTGACGCAGCGCGGCGCCAGCCACGCCACGCAGTTTGGGACCGGCTGCCGGTGGTTCATCGACACGTACAGCAACGTCACGACGCCACCGCGCGTGCGCTTGCAGGCGGCCGATGGCTCGCTCGTCCGCGTGATCAGCGCGAACGACGCGCCGCCGCCGGTCGGCTACCAACTTGACCAGCCGGAACTGCTGCGGGTGCCGACGCCGCGCGGCTATGCCCTGAATGCAATGCTCATTCGACCGCCCGGCATGCAGCCGGGCCGCAAGTACCCCGTGATGGTGTTCACCTACGCCGGCCCGCACGGTCCGTCCGTGTCGAATCGCTGGTCTGGGGGACACGACCTCGTCAAGCATCTCCTCGCGCAGCAGGGCTACCTCGTGTGGACGATCGACCCGCATTCCGCCAGCGGCGAAGGGGCGGCCAGCGCGTGGCAGGCCTACCAGCAACTCGGCGTCGCCGAGCTGGCCGACATCGAAGACAGTCTCCGCTGGCTGGCAGAGCACGCTCCCGTTGATCTCCACCGCGTGGGCATTACCGGGCACAGCTACGGCGGATTCATGGTCGCATACGCGCTAACCCACAGCACGATGTTTCGCATCGGGATCGCCGCGTCGGCTGTCACGGATTGGCGCAACTATGACAGCGTGTACACCGACCGCTTCATGCGCACGCCGGCGAACAACCCGGCGGGCTACCAGAGATCATCAGCCGTCGCGGCCGCGCGCCGGCTGCACGGCCGCTTGTTGCTGGTGCACGGAGCGGGAGACGACAACGTACACCTGCAGAACGCGCTGCAGCTCATGGACGCGCTGGCGGATGCGGGGCGCCCGTTCGACCTGATGATCTACCCGCGCGCCGATCACGGCCTGTATGACTACGATGAGCACTGGTCGCGGCTGCAGTGGGATTTCATCACCGCCCATTTGTAGGAATTCGTCGCAGGCCGTTCGCGCCCGTCGTGCGGGCAGCGCAGGAACACGGTGACGACGGTGCGTCTCCAATAATCCCCCCCGTTTGTAATACCCGTCCGACCGATCCCACGCTATGTTGTGGGGGGCTGGGGCAAGCGCGGGTGCGCCCCCGGCCTCTCCGGGAGGTATGGCATGGCGCTACTGGAATGGCAAAACCTGCTCTTCCTGATCCCCATCGCGCTGGGGGCGCTGTACCTGCTCGTCACGGCCCTGACCGGCCTGGGCGCCTCTTCAGGCGCGGACGTCCACGGCGATCTGGGCGGCGACGCCGCCAGTGGCATCGACCATGATTTCGAAGCCAGCGCGGACAGCGCCGCCGCCGAAGCCGGGCTGGATCACGATGCCGATACCGGGCACGACCTGGCGCACGCCGACGCCGGGCACGTCTTGCCTGCGGTCCTCGATTTCTTCGGCATCGGCCGCGTGCCCTTGTCGATCCTGGTGATGTGCTACTGCTTCGTGTGGGGCGTGGTCGGACTGGCCAGCCTGACGCTCCTCGGCGCGGACCGGGTCTGGGTGGCCATCGCCATCGCGGCGGCGGCCGCCCTGCTGATTACGCGGCAGATCGCCTACGGGCTGGCGCGCGTCATGCCCACGTTCGAGACGCACCATACGCCGCAGCGCGAGCTGGTGGGGCTGCGCGGGCGCGTGCTGTATCGCGTGACCGAGACCTCCGGCGTCGTGCGGCTGCGCGACGAGCGGAATACGCTGCGGGAGGTCGCGTGTCGCGTGCGGTCGGGTGAAGTGGCCCTGCCGGCAGATACGCCGGTCGTCTTGCTGCGCTATGAACCGGGAGCGCGGGTGTTCCTGGTGGCACCGGAGCCGGCCAGTGCGCCGCAACCGGGGGCGCGTTCCGCGTAGGCGCGCCATACGCGAGTGAGGGTTAACGGACAAAGTCCGCGCTGGCATGAAAGGGGTCTGCGCATGAACGGGAACAAGTCATCACTGTCGATCTTCATGTTCATGGGGACGCTGGTCGGTATCGCTCTGATCGTGGGGCCGTACTTCATCCCCAACGATGCGATCGGCGACCGTGCCCGCGTCATCTTCATGTTCGCGGGCGGCGCCGTACTCCTCGTGGTCGCCATCGTGGCGATCGTCACACGGCTGTACCGCAAGGCCTCCGCCGACGAGGCCTTCGTGCTGACCGGCATGGGCGGGCGGCGCTGCGTCATCGACGGCGGCGCAATCGTGATCCCGGTTGTGCATGAAGTCATCCCGGTCTCGCTGAAGACATTCAAGCTGGACGTGGATCGTACCGGGCCGGAAGCGCTGATCACCGCCGACTTCCTGCGTGCCGACGTGAAAGCCGTTTTCTACGTCCGCGTGAAGAAGGAGCCGGAAGACATTATTCAAGCCGCGACCTCGCTGGGCTCGAACTCCGGCAGCCCACAGGCCGTGCAGCAACTCATTTTCGAGAAGCTGGTCTCGGCCTTGCGCACGGTGGCGGCCACGCAGACGCTGTACGACTTGAACGCCAAGCGGGCCGAGTTCGCCGAGGCTGTGCAGAAGATCGTCGAACAGGACCTCAAGTCAAACGGGCTGACGCTGGAATCGGTCACGATTTCCAGCCTCGACCAGGCGCCGCTGGGCGCGATGCGTCCGGAAGAGAATGTGTTCGACGCGCAGGGTGCGCGGACCATCGCGGAACAGGTGCAGGCGCAGCGCGTCGTGCGCAACCAGATCGAGCGCGAGGCCGATCAGCGGGTCAAGGAGCAGAACGTCAAGACGGCGCAGTACGTCGCCCAGCAGGAGGTGCTGGAATCCCGCGCCAAGGCCGACGCGGATTCCTCCAAGAGCATTGCGACGGCCGAGGCCCAGCAGCGCGCCGCGACGGTGACGGCCGAGCAGAGCAAGCTCGCCGGCATCGCCCGCGTCGAGGCGGAGCGCGAAGTGAAGCTCGCCACCGTCGACCAGACCAAGGCCGTCGAAGTCGCCAACCAGGTGCGCGAGCAGGCTGCTCAGATCGCGGCCGTCGCCCGCGAGCGCGCGGTCGAGCTTGCCCGTCGCGAGCAGCAGATCGCCGTGGCCGACGCCGAAAAGAAACGGGCGGCCGCCGAGGCGGCCCGGTTGGCCGCAGAGCAGGAGCGCAAGGCCGCGGAGCAGGCCGTCATGACGGTCGAGGTCCGCGCGACGGCCGAGCGGGACAAGGACAAGGCGGTCATCGCCAAGCAGGCTGAGGTCGAGCGGCAGCGGATCGAGCAGCAGATGCACGCCGACGTGGCTGCGTACTCCGAGGTCAAGAAGGCCGACGCGGAGCAGACTGCGGCGACCAAGCAGGCCCAGGCTCGCATCACGCTGGCCGAGGCCACCAAGCAGGCCAAGTCGCTCGAGGCCGAAGCCGAGCGGGCGGTGCAGATGGTGCCGGTCACCGTCGCGCAGGAGCAGGTGAAGGTGCAGGACGCGCAAGTGCAGGTGAAGATCCGGGACCTGGAAGGCCAGGCCCGTTTCGAGAAAATCGCCCGTGAACTGCAGGTCGAACTGGCCAAGATCGCGGCCGACAAGGATGCCCGGATTGCCGCGGCCCAGGCCTTTGGGCAGGCGCTCGCCAACGCCCACGTGCAGTTGTGGGGCGATCCATCGACCTTCGAGAAGATGTCGTCGGCGTTCTTCCGCGGCCAGGCACTGGGGACGCTGGTGGACGGCCTGGAGAAGTCTGTGCCGGCGGAGATCAAGTCCGCGGCCACGTCGCTCGGCGGCGCGATCACGGGCGCCCTGGGTGCCGTGGCCAAGCGCGTCGCCGGGAGTGGCGACGTGCCGGCCGCCGGTGGCCCGGCGGGTGATGGCGCCAAGCCGGGTGACCAGGGCGGCCGGAAGACCTAGGACCGAGTCGGCTTTCTGACCGAACACGTACTGGGGTGGAGCGGGCGACGGGCTCGCTCCACCTTTCTTCTGCGCACAAGGGCCCGCCCGCACCGACTTGGCCGCGTCTGCCGGCCGACATTATCCGCATTGCGTCCCGCCTCGCGCCCGCCGACAATGCTTCGTTTATTCTTCGGCTCTGCCGGCAGGTCCGTCCCCGGACCGGGCGCGCCGGCCTGTGAGTGTGCGCTTTATGACCGTCCGCAACGAGAAGATTCGCAACGTCGCCATCATCGCCCACGTGGACCACGGCAAGACCACGCTCGTGGACCAGATGCTCCGCCAGTGTGGGCAGTTCCGCGCCGGCCAGCTCAAGGGCGAACGCATCCTCGATTCCAACGACCTCGAGCGCGAACGCGGGATTACCATCCTCGCCAAGAACATCGCGATCAACTACCAGGACATCAAGATCAATCTCATCGACACGCCCGGCCACGCCGACTTCGGCGGCGAGGTCGAGCGCGTCCTGAAAATGGCCGACGGCTGCCTGCTCCTGGTGGACGCCTTCGAGGGCCCGATGCCGCAAACGACCTTCGTGCTGCGCAAGGCGATGGAGTACGGCCTCAAGCCCGTCGTCGTCATCAACAAGATCGACCGCCCCGGCTCGCGTCCCAAGGACGTGCTGGACGAAGTACTCGATCTGTTCATCGAACTGGGTGCCGACGAGCACCTGCTCGATTTCCCGGTGATCTACAGCTCCGCCACGCTGGGATACGCCACCTACGACCCCGAACAGCGCACCGACAACGTGCAGGCCCTGTTCGATGTCATCGTCCAGCACGTACCGCCCCCCGCGGTCGAACCGGACGCCCCGTTGCAGATGCTCATTACGACACTGGACTACAACGACTACGTCGGGCGCATCGGCATCGGCCGTGTGTTCGCGGGCCGGCTTCAGGCCAGCTCCCCGGTCGTGGTCATTGACCGCGCCGGCGTCCAAACCAGCGAACGCGTCGGCGAACTGCTCATTTTCGACGGTCTGGGCCGCCGCAAGGTGGACGTCGTGGAGGCAGGCGACATTTGCGCCGTCGTCGGACTCGAGAACGTGGACATCGGTAACACCATCGCGGACCCCCTGCAACCCAAGCCGCTGCCGATCATCCGCGTCGACGAGCCGACCCTCCACATGACCTTTCGCATCAACGACTCGCCCTTCGCCGGCCGCTCCGGTAAGTACCTGACCAGCCGGCATATCTGGGAGCGGCTGGAAAAAGAGAAGCAGCATAACGTCGCGCTGCGCGTCGAGCCCGGCGTTACGCCGGAGGAGTTCCACGTTTCCGGACGCGGCCTGCTGCACCTGTCGGTGCTCATCGAAAACATGCGCCGCGAGGGCTACGAGCTGGCGGTCGGCAAACCGAAGGTCATCTACCGCGAGCTGGACGGCAAGAAGACCGAGCCTGTCGAGCTGTGCGTCGTCGAGGTGCCCAACGAGCATGTCGGTGCGGTCATGGAGCACATGGGCAATCGCCGCGGCATCTGTGCCAAGATGGAGGTCCGTTCCGAGTACACCTACCTGGAATTTACGATCCCCTCGCGCGGCCTGATCGGCATGCGCAACCGCCTGCTGACCGCCACGAATGGCACCGTCATCATACACCACAGCTTTCACCAGTATGAACTGCTGCGCGGCGCGATCCCCGGCCGCCAGCTCGGCGTGTTGATCGCCAACGAGCCGGGCAACGTCACGGCCTACGCCCTCGACCAGCTCAAGGACCGCGGCGACTTCTTTGTCGGACCAACCGAGCCCGTCTACACCGGCCAGATCGTCGGTGAGCATTGCCGTGACAACGACATCTGCGTCAACATCTGCCGCGGCAAGAAGCTCACCAACATGCGGGCGGCGTCGGCCGACAAGACCGTTGTGCTCAAGCCGCCGCGCCACCTCACGCTCGAAATCGCCCTGGAGTTCATCGAGGACGACGAGCTCGTCGAAGTCACGCCGGACGGCATCCGTCTGCGCAAGCGGCTCCTGCAGGAAATCGACCGCAAGCGCGCCTCACGCCAGGCCTGACCCGTCCCCCGCGCCCTCCAGCCTTGCTCGGCGCGGCGTTACTCCCTGTCGTGCAGCGCGTAGCGTCGGCCCCCCGTGGCCGACGTTGAGTGCGGCGAGCCTCGCCCCGCGCGGATGTTACACAGCCTTTGCGCCCGCCCCCGGAACCGGTGGCACACTCTTCGCAGTGTCCAACCTGAACCGTGCGCCGCCCGGCCGGATTGGCTCCGGCTCGGTCGGTCGCCACCGCCCAGGGAGCCGCCATGTACCGCCGCCTCGCCGCGCTGATCGCCGTCTTTGTCTGCACCACTGTGGCCATGGGGCAGAAGGGGGGGCTGCCCCGGCCGCCGCAGCCCGCGCCCGTCGAAGCCAGCGTGCTGACCTGCATGCCCGTGAAAGAATTGACCGTGTTCAAAGACGGCCACGCCTTCGTGTTGCATGAGAGCACCCTGCCCACTGACGCCGCCGGGGACGTCGTCCTCGATACGCTTCCCACGCCCGTACTCGGGACTTTCTGGCCGTATTCGGCCGACGCGCACGCCAAGCTGACCGCCGTTGTCGCCGGTCAGCGTAAAGTGCGCACGAGCCGCACGGCCCTGAATGTCCACGAACTGCTCGAAGCCAACCCCGGTGCCGAGATCTTCCTGACCGAGGTGGACGGCAAATCCTACGCGGCCACCGTCATCGGCCTGCCGAAGGGCGAGCCGAACGAGCGCGCCGCCCCAGATCCGTCGATACCGCGGGTGGCGGGCAACCCCCCGGCGGCCCCAACGGCCGGTCGACCAGGCTCCATCGTGCTGCTGCGGGTGCCGGAAGGGACCAAAGCGCTGCCCCTGGACCGAATTCGTGAGGTCACCTTCCGCGGCGACGTCCAGCCGCAGATGCCGGTGGAGGAATCGCGCCGCCTGATGACGCTCAAGCTCACCTGGGACACACCGACGTCGGGAGCGACGGCCCACGTCGGCATGCTCTACCTGCAAAGGGGCGTGCGCTGGATTCCCGAATACCGCGTCGACATCGATGGGGCGGGGCAGGCGCGCATCAAGCTGCAGGCCACGCTCGTCAACGAACTCGCCGACCTCGACGACACGACCGTACATCTGGTGGTCGGGGTCCCCTCGTTCTACTTTCGGGACACGGTCGATCCGATCGCCCTGCAGGAGGCCGTCGCGCAGCTCGCACAGAGCTTTCAGACCCAACAGGGGCGGAACATGCAGTGGGCGCTGAGCAACGCCATCATGTCCCAGCAGGCGCAGCTGGACAATGACCCGCCCGGCGGTGACCGGGCTCCCGTCGACGAGAGCGACGCCGGTCTCACCGGCCGCCACGAAGACCTGTTCATCTTCACGCTCGAGCACGTCGCCTTGCGCAAAGGCGAACGCATGGTCGTCCCGGTCACGGAGTTCACGCTGCCCTACGAAGACGTATATGCCCTGGACATTCCGTTCGCACCGCCGCCCGAGATCGAGCGTAACTGCAACAACGACCGGGCCCTGCAGCTCGCGCGCCTGAGCAGCGCGCCCAAGGTCATGCACCGCATCCGCATGCAAAATACGAGCGCCTCTCCGCTGACGACGGCCCCCGCCGTCATCCTCCGCGACGGCCAGTTGTTGGCCCAGAGCCTCATGACTTACACCCCGCGCGGCGGACGCAGCGACCTCGACCTGACAACGGCCGTCGATGTCACCGCCGCCAAATCGGAGTTGGAAGTGCGGCGCACGCCCAACGTCGAGAAGTGGGACAACGAGTCCTATGGCAAGATCGACCTGACGGGCAAGATCAACCTGCACAACCACCGCGCCCAGCGCGTTTGCGTTGAGGTGACCCGCCACGTCCTCGGCGTCGTCGACACGGCCAGCCACGAGGGGACGCTCGAAAAGGCAAATGCGTTTGAGGATCAGCGCGTCCGGCCCGACGGTTATGCCTATCCCAATTGGTGGTACGCCTACAACTGGCCGTACTGGTGGTACCGCTTCAATGGCATCGGGCGCATTGTCTGGAAGGCCCAACTCGACGCGGGCCAGAACGTCGAACTCGACTACTCGTGGCATTACTACTGGCGCTGAGGGTCGACCGCGCCGAGCCCGAGGGCTAAAGACCTCCGCGCCTGCCCGCTGAACCACCTTGCGGCGGTCGGTGACCGGGCCGGCCGCCGTGCGGCGTTAGTGCTCCCGCCGAAGCAACCGGCGGCGCGCCGCTTCCAGACGTTCGTGCTCCGCGGGGGTAAGCGAGTCCAAGCCGCCCCGGCTGATCTTCGCCAGCAAGTCGTCGAGTTCCGGCTCTGCGGTCGGAGCCGGGCGCGGCGCCCGGGGAATCGACGGGTGCACGCGGGGCCGTCGTTGCCGGGCGGCACCGATCACGTGCGCCAGCCCCTGCACGAGACCCACCGCTGCGGTGCCGCCGCCGGCCGCCAGCACCCACGCGACCGCACCTTGGCGCTCCGTCAGCAACTGCAGCGTGATCACGATGGCTGCCGAGATCGCGTACACCATCGCCGTCGACGTCGTTCGACCGAAGACCGCGACGGCATCGTGTCGCAGCACGCGCCAGGCCAGGAGGCAGAACGCCGCCAGCGCGCCTACGGGATATTCGAGAGGTGCGGCCGCCAGCGGCGGCGCCGCATGCACCAGGGCCCAGTACACGCTGCCCGCCAGCAGATTCCCCAGCAGGTACACGGTCAGTAAGCGCCCGTGGCCGATTCTGGCCTCGAGGCGGCCGCCGAGTGACCATAGTGCCAGCACGACGAACACCCCGGTCAGCAACTTGCTGGTCAGGTAGGGGTGGAGCAGGATGCCCAGGGGGCTGGTAACGATCCAGGTCAGGGATTCCGCCGCGCCCGCCAGGTCCCGACGCAGCAGGGTCGCCAACAGCAGCGCGGCGACATGCCCGATCATCAGTCCGAGCGTGACTCCCGTGGGGCGCCGCACGCGCGACCAGACGCCTGCGTCCGCGTCGGCGTACGGCCCGTTTCCGTACTCGCGGTCCTGCCAACCCATACAGCGCCCTGCTTGACAACCGGCGTGGTCGGCACGCCCATTCTCATTCTAGCCGCGCAAATCGGCGCAATCCGCGCCCGCAGCCGTTGATCCGTCCGCCGATTTGCGTTCTAGTAGCGGCGTCGTGCGGGCAGTTTGGCACGCGGCACCCCGTCATGGAGGAAGGAGTCCGTATGCGTCCGCGCATCCTCGTGGTAGATGACGAGCCCCTCAAGCGCATTACGCTGCAAATCGAGCTCAGCGAGCACGGCTACGAGGTCTTTGAGGCCGCCGACGCCGAAACGGCGCGGCGCATTTTCGACAGCCGCCCGATTGACGTCGTGGTCACGGACGTGCGCATGCCGGGCATGAGCGGCCTGGAACTGCTCACCTACGTCAAACGCCTGCACCCCCAGGTCGAGGTCATTCTGATGACCGCCTACGCCACCGTCGATACCGCGGTGCTGGCGATCAAGCGCGGGGCGTACGACTATATCACCAAACCGTTCACCACCCAGGACCTGCTGCTCAAACTCGACCGCCTCTTCGCCAGCCACACTGCGACCAATGGCGACGATCGGATTGAGACCTTCGGACGCCTCGTGGCCCGCAGCCGTGGCATGAAGCGGCTGTTCCAGCAGCTCCGTGGCGTGGCCGCCAGCGACCGCACGATCCTCCTGTGCGGCGAGAGCGGCACCGGCAAGGAGCTGTTCGCCGAGGCAATTCACGAGCACAGCCCGCGCGCTGCCCGCTCCTTCGTCCGCTTCAGCTGTGCGGCCCTGCAGCCCTCGGTGCTCGAGAGCGAGTTGTTCGGCCACGAGAAGGGGGCGTTTACAGGGGCCATCCGCCAGAAGGCCGGGCGCTTTGAACTGGCCGACGGCGGCACGATGCTGCTGGACGAGGTGGACGACATTCCCACGGACCTGCAGGTCAAGCTGCTGCGTGTTGTCGAGCAACAGGAGTTCGAGCGCGTCGGCGGTGAACAGCCGGTGCGCGTCGACGTCCGCCTGATCTGTGCGACCAAGTGCGATCTGCTGCAGCTCGTCAAGGCCGGCAAATTCCGCGAAGACCTGTACTACCGCCTCAACGTGATCAACCTGACCATCCCGCCGCTGCGCGAGCGGCCCGACGATATCCCCGTCCTGGTGCGGCACTTCGTCCAGAAGCACGCCGCGCTCGTCGGCGACAAAGTCGTGCAGATCGCGCCGCATGCGCTCGACGAATTGTTGCGGCACGGCTGGCCTGGCAACGTTCGGGAGCTGGAGCACGTGCTGGAGCGGGCGCTGGCCTTCTGCAGCGGGGACGAAATCCGCCCCGAGCACATCCTGCCGCTGGGGACTACGCCGCCTGCAACCACGCCCACCACCGGGTCAGCCGCGCTGGCTCTGACCACCGCCGACGTCGAAGGTCAACGATTGGGCCTGACGGAGACGGTGGCCGACATCGAGCGGCGCATGATCCTCATGGCGCTGCGGCAGTGTGCCAACAACCAGGCGCGGGCCGCCCAGAAACTGGGAATTCCGCGCACGACGCTGCGCGACAAAATGGCCAAGTACGACATTCCCGCGGCGCTGGCCTGAGTTGCCAGCGCCGCGCCGGTCTACCGCGGCGTGCGACCCGTCCCGACGCGCTCCACCACGAGGTACTGCACCGGGCGCCGCGCCGCGCCCAGCTCCAGCGCGAGCTGATGCTGCAGGGATAAGCGGATGGTGTCCACGTCCGGCTTGCTCAGCAGGTCCGAAGTCCCGTGCTGATAGACCCGTAGCGCGTAGCCGCTCCGCACGCCGGTCTCGTCCACGACTGGCTGCCGCAGCCAGTCTTCCAGCTGATCGGCCAGCAGCGCGAGGTCGTCTCCGCTGAGCAGCGTGTGCACCGCATTGCGCTCGCCCGCCGGAACCTTCGCCCGCGCCGTCTCGTCCGCCGGCTGGAACGGCTTGACGCGCTTCTGCGGCGCCGTCAGCACGAGCGCCGTGCCCGTCCGGGTCTCCGGCCGCGCTGTCAGCCCGAAAGTGTCGCGTATCGCACGCTGCAGCGTCGCCCGTAGTTGCGGCCACTTGGCCCCCGGCTGGCAGATTCGAACGTCATACAGGCCTGAGGGCAGCGGCTCGGGCGCGTCGACGCGCAGTGCGGACAGTCGCGGCACAATCTCCCCGGCGCGCTCCGGGGTGCGGTACGCCAGGTTGAGCAGGTCGGCTAGCGACACACTGCGCGCGGAAAGCGTGTGCGTGGCCTCCACGAGCTGAATCACTCGCTCTCCGTTGCGATCCTGTGCCGCCAGCAGCGTGACCTGTGGGACGGTCGTGGCTGGGCCCGCCGCCGGTTGCGTGGCCGGCTGATAGGGGGTCAGCTGCGACCGTGGTTCCATGCACCCGTACGCGCATCCCAGCAGGCAGCCGCCGATCAGACCGCAACGTATCCAGTTCTGGAACATGGTCTCTCCTGACCCCCCGAATCGGCCGGTCGCCGCCGCCCCCCGCGCCGCCGACATGCCCGGCACCCGGGTCCTACGGTGGCACCTGCAGATTGCCCCGCTTGATCTCCAGGTCCGCCATCAACTTGTCGAACGAGTCCACGAACGCCTGCAAGCCCTCTTCCAGCAGCGCGTCCGTCACCCACTTCATGTCCACCTTGATGTTGGCCAGCTCGCGCATCACCTCCTGCGCCTGCTTGAGGCCATCATCAATCGTCTGCCCCGCCACCGCCTGTGAGCGGATTGCCTCCAGGGTCTGCGGCGGGACCGTGTTGACCGTGTTGATCCCGATCAGCGGGTCCACGTACTTCGTCGGCGAGTAATTCGGATTCTTCGTACTCGTGCTGGCCCACAGCGGCCGCTGCGGCCGCGCACCCGCCGCCCGCAACTCCATGAAGCGCCGCCCCTCAAAGACCGCCCGGTAACGGGCATAGGCCAGCTTCGCGTTTGCCACCGCTGCCAGGCCGTACAGCGGTTCCAGGTGCGCCTCCCCGTGCCGAATGCGGTGCTCCAACACGCGATCCGTCAGCGTGTCCACGCGGCTCACGAAGAACGACGCCACCGACGACACCAGCCCCAATGGCCGTCCACTCTGCCGGAACTCCTCCAGCCCCTGCAGGTACGCCTCGATCACGCGGTCGTACATGTCGAGTGCGAAGATCAGGGTCACGTTGACATTGATCCCCTGGCCGATGAGCTTCGTGATGGCGGGCAGCCCCGCCTCGGTCGCCGGCACCTTGATCATCACGTTCGGTCGGTTCAGTGTGCTGTATAGCCGTCGCGCCTCTGCGATCGTACCCTGGGTATCCTGCGCGAGGTGTGGGTTTACCTCGATGCTGACAAACCCATCCCGCCCGTGTGTCTCGTTGTACACCGGCCGCAGGCAGTCCGCCGCCTCGGCGATGTCCGCCAAAACCAGGCCCTCGTAGACTTCGTCGACGCGCTTGCCGTCATGTACCAGCGCACGAATCTCATCGTCGTAGACGCGGCTGCCGGTGATGGCCTTGTGGAAGATCGTCGGGTTCGAGGTCAGCCCCGTGATCCCCTCTTCCACCAGTGCGGTCAACTCTCCGGAACGCAACAGGTCACGGCTGATGTAGTCCAACCAGATGGCCTGTCCCAACGCCGTGATCTGTCGAATCGGGTTCATCATGGGCCAAGTCCCTGCGAATCGCCGGCGCGTGCAGCCGGCTCCCGCCGGGGCCACGGCGCGCAACGGCGCGGATTATAACGGCCGGCGGCCAGGGCGTCACAAGCCCAGAAACCGGCGTACCCCCGCGCGGGCCTGTTCATCCAGCGTCAGGGCGGCCGACACCTGCCGCATTTCTTCGCTCGCCGGACCGCCGCCCGTCAGGCGCCAGCGACGCAGCAGTGCTTTCGTCCGCGACACCGCCGTCGGTGCGAGGGCGGCCAGCGCGTCGCCCCGTGCCCGCGCGGCCTCCAGCAGCTCGGCGTCCCCCACGACCTCGTCAGCCAGACCGCAGGCAACCGCCTCGGCCGGACTCAGCAGGGTGCCGGTGAGGAGCAGATATCGAGCCCGCCGCAGGCCCACCTGCCGTACCAGGTACGGCATGATGATTGGAGCGACCAGCCCGCGCCGAATCCCCGGGAACCCGAACCCGCCCGACGCGCCACACAGCACCACGTCGCACAAGCTGGCCAGCGTCGCGCCCCCGGCTACCGCGAGACCATTGACGGCAGCCACACTAGGCTTCGTCAGTCCTTCCAGCGTGTCATAGAGAGTCAGCAGTGGCGCGAGGTCATGGGTACGAGCCTCTGCCTCCGGCTCCGTCGCGCCGTCCCGAGCCGTCAGTTCATGTAAGTCCAGCCCCGCGCAGAATGCTGTTCCGGCACCCGTGAGCAGGACGACACGAACCGCTTCGTCTTCATCGGCCGCCCGCAGTGCCGCGGTCAAGTCCGTGATCAGTTGGCTGGACAGGGCGTTGCGGCGCGCCGGCCGGTCGAGCACCAGCTCCAGGCGGGCGCCGTAACGTGCGCTCGCAAGGGGGGTATTCATGGTCGCTGCTCCCGCTGCGTGGGCTCGAAAGTGCCGGGTTCGTGTGCTGCGGGGACTCCCAGGACCGGGGCCCGCGCCGCGCGCTGGGCCTCGATGGCCCGGGCGATCTCGTCGGCCCGCGCTCGCGAAAAGCCCGCATCGAGGTACACTTGCCCGCCCGTGATCGACTGATCGATCCCCGGCGACATCGCCAGTTCCTCGTCAATGTATACGGCCAGTCGCGCCCCGCGATTCGCCCGCGTGACACGCTCCAGGATCGCCGTGCCGGCCGCGTCGAAAGTCAGCCGGACGAGGTGTCGGCGCTGGCCCTCGAAAACGGCGGCATTCCAGATTCGCTCGTCCGTCAGAAAAGGCTGTGGTACCACGTACAGCGGTCCGCCGAGCTCATCCCGGCGCTCGTCGTAGCCCTCCCGCGCCTGCGTGGCGGCGAGATGGAAGCGAATCTGTACCGGTGGCGGATCTCCGCGCTTGCCGGGCGCGCCGCCACCAGGTCCCGCACAGCTTGGCAGCAGCGCCGCCAGGCCCACCAGCGTGCGGAGGTGGGCCCACCCCCGGCGCGGTGTGCGTTCCTTAGCCGTCTGCATTCTCCCTGAGCGACACGTCATGCCCGGTCTCCACGCGACCCCTCAAGCCGCGTGCGGACCAAAATCTCCGCGAGCGCATGCAGCGCCTGCGCGCGTGTCACCAGTTGCTCCTCGAGCTGCGCCGTGTACAGCTCGTCCAGAATCGCCTTGTACACCGGCCCCGGCGGAATGTGCCGCGCCAGAAGGTCGTCTCCGGTTACCAGCGGCGGTGGTTGCACCGCCTCCGGCCGCACGCCGGCCACGCGCGCCGCGAGCCGCGCCCGGCGCGCGGCCGCAGCGGGCCTGTCGAGGTAGCGGGCCTCAACCAGCGCCCGCAGCTCACCAAACGCCCGGTGTGCCATCAGACGCTTCAGTTGCGCCAGCGACGGCGCTTCCGGATCGTCAAGTTCGCTTTGGTGCGCGACCAGCCACGCGGCCACGTCGCGCTCATCGTTGGCCAGCGTCAGACTGCGGGCCGCACCGGCGAACTGCGCCGTCGGCAGGTGCCCCAGCAGTACGCCCAGGGCCAACCCGAACGATGCCTCCCGCGGCAAGCGCCCCAGCAGCGTCTCAACTCGCTCGGCCTGGACCTCCGACCACTCGACGCCGGGCCACAGATGCGGCAGCAGTCCGCACGTGTGCAGCAGCTGCCAGGCATCTCGGCGGGCCGGATGCGCAAGCATCCGCGCCAATTCCTCGCGAATGCGCTCCGGCGCCACGCGCGCGAGTTGCGCGGCATGCGTGCGAATGGCCGCCAACGTGACGGGTTCGATGGGAAACCCCAGTTTGGCCGCGAACCGCACGGCGCGCAGCAGCCGCAGATGGTCTTCAGCAAAGCGGGCCGCCGGCTCACCGATGGCACGCACCACGCGGGCCGCGAGGTCGGCGTGTCCCCCGACGTAGTCGATGACCACGTGGCTCAGCGGATCGAGGAACATGCCGTTGACCGTGAAGTCGCGGCGCTGCGCGTCATGCGCGGCGTCCGTGCGCGTTACGCTGGTCGGGCGGCGCCCATCGACATAGGGCCCGTCCGCGCGAAACGTCGCCACCTCCACCCAGCGTCGCTGGCGCTTCACGAGTACAACGCCGAACTGCGCGCCCACCTGCCGCGTCGGGCGAAACAACGCCGTAATCTGCTCGGGCCCAGCGTCCGTCGCGACGTCGTAATCCTCCGGCTCACGTCCCAGGAGCAGATCACGCACGCAGCCGCCCGCGAGCAGCGCCTGATGCCCCGCCGCCGCCAGGGCGCGGACGACTTCCACCGCGCCTGCGGCCGCCGTCGGCAATCCATGCTGAAAGGGGAACGTCGTCACATCTGGATTCTACAGGCCGTCACGAACGTAGGGCAGGTTGCGGAGCCGGAGTAGGGCAGGTTGCGGGGGGGGGGCGAGAAGCGCCTCGCGCGTCCCCCGGTTGCCGGAGGCGGCGCGACTCCGCAACCTGCCGCCTCACTAAAGACAAAGCGGCCGGACCCACAGGCCCGGCCGCGGAAGCTCTGCTGGGATGCCGGCGGGCGCTTAGCGTCCCCAGGCAAAGTGGGCGAACGCCTTGTTGGCGTCGGCCATGCGGTGCACCATTTCGCGTTGCTGCATGGCTTCGCCCTCGCGCTTGAAGGCTGCCATCAGCTCGTCGGCGAGGCGATCCGACATTGAGCGGCCACCCTTCTTGCGCGTCGCGCCGAGCAGCCAGCGGATTGCCAGCGATTGCCGTCGCTTCGGGTTGACCTGCATCGGCACCTGGTAGTTGGCACCGCCGACGCGCTTGGAGCGGACTTCGATCTCCGGCTTGGTGTTGTTCAGCGCGGTCTCGAAGACCTCGATCGGCGGAACGTCCTTGATCTTCTCAGCGATGCGGTCCATCGCGTCATAGAAGACGGACTGGGCGACGGTCTTCTTGCCGTCCCACATCATGCAGTTGATGAACTTGGACGCGACGCGGTTGTTGTACCGCGCATCGCCGCGAAGCTGCTTGACCGACTGCGTGAATCGCTTATATGCCATGTGTTGTCCGCCTGCCTTACTTCTTCCGCTTCACGCCGTACTTGCTGCGGCTGCGGTTGCGCCCCTTGCCTTCCTTGTCATTCGTCACGCCGGCACAGTCGAGCTTGCCGCGCACGATGTGATAACGCACACCGGGCAGATCGCGGACACGACCGCCGCGAATCAGCACGATCGAGTGTTCCTGCAGGTTGTGATCCACACCGGGAATATAGGCCGTCACTTCGCGCCCGTTCGTCAGGCGGACACGCGCCACCTTCCGCAGAGCCGAGTTCGGCTTCTTGGGCGTCTGCGTCTTAACCTGCAGGCACACGCCACGCCGCTGCGGGCAGCGCTGAATGTCGCGCACCTTCGACTTGCTCGGCTCGTTGCGCCGCGGCCGGCGGACTAACTGGTTAATGGTCGGCATACGTCATCCGTTCCCGTACCTGGTTCCCCTGCCGGCCAAATACCGGCAGACCGATCAGTATAACATGCCGAACCCGGCCGCCAACCCCGCCGGGCAGCGAAAATTCACGCCCCCCTCAAAGACCACCCCATCGTGTGTCTCCCCAGGGGTCCCGCTGGCAGCCAGCCGACTCTGACAGGGGGGCACGGTGAGGGCGCAAACACCCGAGCACTCCCGTTCGTCGCCGTCCGCAGGATTGCGCCACTCCTTGGCCCCCGACGCCCACCATGCCCGGAGACGGCGATCTGCTATCGACAAGCCTTCTGATGCCACCTAGTGTGTTTCTGTAAGTAGTTTATGGAAAAAGACTTGCGAGTCATTCTTGCCGCAGAACTGCTGCCTGGAGACTTCCCCGCACGAACAGAACCGCGCACGAGACTTCATTCCGGCGCGGGAATTGACCCGGGCACGTGCTCCTTCAGCATCCAGACTTCATTCCCCGCGCCGCTGTACCGCAACTTCGTCATGTAGGCCGCCATCAGCATGATGCCGCGCCCGCACGGTCGCTCCAGGTTCTCGTCAGCCGTCGGATCGGGCACCTTTTCCGGGCAGAACCCGTGCCCCTCGTCGCGGACACCGATGATCACGCGGTGGCGGTCGACGTAGTACCGCACGTCGACGTGTTTGGAACGATCGTTGCAGTTTCCGTGCTTGACGGCGTTGGTAATGGCCTCTTCAAACGCCAGCTTGATCGCGAAGATCGTGTCCTTCTCATATCCGTGCCGGCGCAGCTCCCCCATGATGCGGGCTTCAGGTGCCTTCACGGCGCGCAAGTCATTCGGCACGGTAACGGTGGTCAGGACAGCATCGTCCACACCGAAATCGGAAGGCACCTTCATCACGGTTCCGTGGCCGGGCGGGCCGCCATTTACGCGTGGGCGAATGAATCGAGTGCTTGTTCCGCGGTTTCGTGAATGTCGAAGACGCGATTCAGCCGCGTGATCTTGAATACCTGGAAGATCTGGCGGTTGATGTTCGACAACTTCAGTGCGCCATTCTGCTCCTGCACCTTCTTGTGCAGGGTGATCAGCATGCCCAGGGCGGCACTCGCCAGATGGTCCACGTTCCCAAAGTCCAACAGGAGCTTCACCTGCGGTTGCGTTTCCGCGAGGGTGCGCAACTCCTCTCCGATCTCGTGGATCGAGAGTTCCTCGAGAATCTTCCGATCGGCGAACTGCACCACCGACACGTCCCCCGCCTTCTTGATTTTCACGTGCGATGAGGGTTGTTCCATGGGCGCCTATGCCTCCGGCCGTAGCGCTTACGTCGCCCAGCACCAGACGGAATCGCTGGCGGCCGGCGTAAGCGGGAACCGCATTTCATGTCACTATATTGATTCTCGGATGCCCCTGCCGGGCTGTCAACCGGCGTTCATTCTTCGACGCGAAAACCCTTTGTCCGTCCGTCCGCCGCCGCTACACTAGCGGACCCGCAACGGAGCGGACGGCCGGGGGGTGAGCTCGTGGGCCACGGCTGGCCCCACCAGGCGGAAGCGGAGCCGGTTCCCTGCGGTTGCCGGGTGGCGTCGATGCCCTCTGGGACGCACCCAGGCCAGGCATTCTCCCAGAGCTGTTGGAGTTCGGACCTTGGCGGACACCGCCGTCCAGCGCTTTTATCGGTTCCACGCCTACGTCTACGACCTGACCCGGTGGACGATCCTGCACGGGCGCGCGCGTGCCGCGGCCGCACTACGCTTGCGCCCGGACAGCCAGGTTCTGGAAGTTGGGTGCGGTACCGGGCTGAACTTCCGCTACCTGCTGAAATACCTCGATGCCGGCCGCGGCCACCTGACCGGGCTGGATTTTTCCGCCGACATGCTCGTCCGGGCGCGCCGCCGCGTGGCCCGGGCTGGCTGGAACCACGTGGACTTGGTCCAGGCCGACGCCACTCAGATGCAACTCGGTCGGCAGTACGACGCCATCTTCTTCGGCTACAGCCTGACCATGATTCCGGCGTGGCCGGCGGCCTTAGACCGCGCCGCCGAACACCTCGCCCCGGGCGGAACGCTCGTCGTCCTCGATTTCAGCCGCTTTTGCGGCTGGGGCCCGCTCGCGCCGGTCATGCGAACCTGGCTCCGGCTTAACCACGTCGAAACGCTGCGCCCGTACGAAGACGAGATGGGGCGGCGCTTCGCCGACTTGCAGGTGAGTTATTGGCTGGGGGGTTACAACTTCACGGCCGTCGCCCGGAAAGGGGCCTGACCATGCCCGTTGTCCTTAACATGCCTCAGGCCCGCAACCGCGCCTGGCTCGAACGGCTCGTCTTCCGCGGCATCGTCTTCAACATGTCGTGGGAAGACCCGGAAATGGACCGCCAGGCCTTCAACCTCACGGGCGACGATACGGTCGTCTCGATCAGCTCCGCCGGCTGCAACCCGCTGAACTTCCTGTGCCAAGGCCCCAAGAAACTCATCAGCATCGACGGCAACCCCGCCCAGAACGCCATCCTCGAGCTCAAGCTCGCGGCCATCAAGACCCTCGACCACGCCACGTTCTTCGACATCTTCGCCGCGCGGCGCCCGGCCGCCGTGGCCGGGGTGTACCGCACGAAACTGCGGCCGCACATCTCGCCCGTGGCGCAGCGCTTCTGGGACGAGAACCTGTGGATGGCCGCACGCGGGCTGTACAACTACGGCCGCATGGGCCTGTTCTGCCGGATCCTGCGGCACTTCCTGAGCCTGCTCGGTATCAAGCAGGCGCAGATCGACGCGTTCTTCGAGCTGCGCTCCTTGGAAGAACAGCGCGCGTGGTACCAGCAGTACGCCGCGCCCCGCCTGTGGGGCCCGTGGTCCCGGCGCTTCGTCATGTCCAAGCCGCTCCTGTATCTGGCCGGCGTGCATCCCGAGCAGTACCGGCTGGTGGATGGCCGGCACGACATGTACGAGTATGTGAAGGAGCGCGTGGAATATGCACTCACGCAGGTGCCGGTCTACGATAATTACTTCCTCAGCCAGGCCGTGACCGGCAAGTTCCGCGGCAACCGTGTGCCGCCGTACCTGCTCGCCGAGAACTTCGAGACCCTGCGTCGCCACCTGGATCGCGTGCTCATTGTCAACGGCTGGCTTGGGCCGTTCCTGGATACGCTCCCGCCGGAATCGGTGAGCAAGTTCAACCTGCTGGACATCTTCGACTGGATGACCCCCCAGGTCTTCGAGTCCACCCTGCACAGCGTCCTGCGGGCCGCCAAGCCCGGCGCGACATTGATCTATCGCTCAGGCAGCTACGCCCTCGATCCGCCGGCTTCCGTCCTGCCGCACATCGAGCGGCATGATGAACTGGCCCGCCGTCTGCTGGCGACCGACCGCTCCGCCACCTATGGCAGCTTCTACGTTCTGACCGTCAGAAAGAACGGGACCCTCACCTGAGGTCGCCGCCCGGACCCGACGCCGCAGGGGCCCTCAGCGCCCCGGCGCGCCGGGGTGCGCCGCGGTTGTTTGCACCGGCAGGGCTGCGAGCCGGGCGCGCTGCAACATGTAATCCGCACGCCAGTCCGGGAGCTTGTGCCGTGTCAGCGTGGTTGCCGTGGCCTCGATGAATTCGTCATGCCGGAGTTGCTCGGGCTTCGGGTGGGGAGCCTGACGCAGGTTGACGTAGACGACGGCCGTCGAATTCGACGGTTCGAGATTGAAGACGAGGTGCCGTTCACCGCGCCCGCCTTCCCCCGGTTCGATCCAGATGCCCCACTGCGTCGTGTCGGATGAGGTGTCCACCCACCTGCTTTGAGCCAGGGGTAGCTTGCCGATGACCACGACATAGCCCACCTGGACACTGGCCGTGGCAGTCGTGGTGTGCACCTCACCGACGCCGAATTCCTCACGCGGGTAGTAGGGGCCCAGCAGGACGTCGTAGCGGTGCTCGCCCTTCGCGTCGACGTCGTGAACCCGCAGTGTGATCTCATGCGGCAGGCGCACGGGCATGTTCGGGGCGAACAGCAGGCCATCGGGGTCGAGCGCGCGCAGGTCAATCGGCACGTCCGCGCCCGTCTTGCGGTCGTGGGCGATGAAACCGGTGACGCGCACCTCAGCACCTTCGCGCGCTGTGGTCGGGCGGACCCCGGGACCCGGCCGATGCGGATGCAGCGTCGTGTTCCGATCGCCGCCACAGCCCAGCACCCCGCTGATGCACAAACCCGCCAGAATAAGTCGTGTTGTCATGGTGTGTTCTCCCTTCGTGATCCAGCCTGACCGCTCGCCGCCGCGCGCCGTCATCAGGTTGCGGGGCGCCCGGTGCGCGCGTCCGTACGACGGTCTAGTCCGCGCAGTCCGGCCGCCAACTCACTACCCGCCACGAGCGCCACGCCTGCCACCAGCGGGTTGTAGAACACCCGCAGACTGCTGGCCGCCCACAGCCCCAGCGCCAGGCACAGCCCCAGAACTCCGCCCAAGCAGGCCATACGCCACCCGGGCTGTGCACGCCAGCGCCACCCCAGCAGCGTGCCGAGCAGGGCGGCCGCGGCCGTCAGCGCGGCCGCCTGGTTCGTGTACGCGATGCGGATGGGGGCGTTGCGCAGCAGCATGTCGATCGCGGTGGCGTGCGCATAGGTACTCCACACGCGCCGCCCGTCCGGTGTGGCAAAACAGCCCTGTTCGCCGCGGCGGTCACCGACCACGACAATGCGGCGGGCGACCAGGGCATGCAGTTCTTCCCGTGGAGCCGTCAGGACTCGCTCGTAGTCCAGCGTTGCCCCGGCCAGCGTCGCATCGTCCGGCAAATCCAGCAGGTAGTAGCCAATGCGGTCGGTGGGGCGCACGTCGAATTCTGGCGCCTCCCAGCGGGCTGGCGCTACAGTGCTCAGCCGGATTTCGTCCGTGGCACCGGTCCAGTTGCGGGCGTGGATGTCCACGCCGGACGGCCGCCAATAGAGGATGCGCAGCCGGTCACTCTCTTCGTCGAGACGCAGGCAGGCCTCCGCCCGCGGTTGGCGGAACGCCGCGAACGCGGTCGTCGCCAGCGACGGCAGTGGGTCTGTCTCCCCGCGCTGGAGCGCCAGCGGCAGCCGCCAGGGGGCGCGGGCGTCCAGCTCCGCGGGTGTGCCGCCCCAGCGCGTCTGCCCGAGCACTCCGGGGTCCAGCGGGGGCACCCCTTCCGGTGTGAGTGCCCATGTGCGGCTGGCCACGACGGTCGTGCCCCCGGCCGCCCGCAGCGCCTGGACTCCCTGCAGGAACGCCTCATCGTGTGGGCTACTCTCGCCAAAGATGAGATTCAGGGCAACCACGGTGGCCCCCGCCTCGGCCAAACGCTGTAGCAACTGCCCGTGCAGCCGGCGCAGGCAACGGCGATCGCGCTCGAGGCAGTCGGGGTCCAGTCCCGCCTGCCGCACCAGCTCACCCAGGTGCGTACTGTCGGTCAGGGCCACCACACGCACGTGCTCGAAAGGGACCCCGCGCGCCACCGCGGGCATGCCGTGGTACGCCAAACGCTCAAAACCACGATTGAGTGGGGTCCACTCGTAGATCGCCGGTACGCCAAGCACGCAGGCCAGCAGGGTCGCGAGCATGGCCACGGCGAGCAGCGTCAGCGCCGGATGACGCCGCGCCACCGTGACTGCCCGATGGTGCGCCAGATAGGCGAGACTGTCACGCCGCGCCTCGATCGGCTCGCCAGCGAGGTAGTGCCGCAAGTCCCGGGCCAGATCCCCGGCGTTCGCATAACGCCGCTCGCGCTCCTTCTGCAGACATTTCAGCACGATCGTGTCGAGGTCCGCATCGATGCGCCGATC
Organism: uncultured Planctomycetales bacterium; assembly: GCA_964523405.1. Taxonomy (GTDB): domain Bacteria; phylum Planctomycetota; class Phycisphaerae; order UBA1845; family Fen-1342; genus CAZGAQ01. The sequence continues at coordinate 27,870 of CAZGAQ010000024.1, read as the reverse complement.
GCGCGGGTGGCGCCGGTACGAAGCGGAGCCCGTCGCGCGGGCTACGCTCGGTGGGGCGGGGCGCGCGGAGAGGATGCGGTCGAGCACTTCGCGCAAGCTGCCCGTCACGTCATATGGGAAGCAGCCGGTCAGAAGCTCGTAGAGGATTACGCCCAGGGCGTACACGTCGGTGCGCGCGTCGATCTTCCCCGGACGTCCCTCGGCCTGCTCGGGCGCGGCCCAGGGCAGTGAGCCTAGGAACTGCCCGGTTTTCGTCATCGCAGCCTCGTCGCCGCCGCCGGTCTTGGCGAGGCCAAAATCGAGAATGTGCGGTGCGCCGTTGTCGTCCACGCGGATGTTGCCGGGTTTGAGGTCGCGATGCACGATGCCACGCTGATGGGCAACCTGCAACGCGTCGCAGATCGTGACCAGCAGGCGCAGGAGATCCGGGGTGGCACTCGCGGTCGCGCCCGCCAGGGCAGAGGCGCCGCGCGCATCTCCCGCGTCGCCCCCCCCGGCCGCCGTTGTGGCGACCGACGCGGAGGAGCCGCGCCGCGCGGCCGCATACTCGTGCAGCGGCTGGCCACTGATGTAGTCCATCACGAAGTAGTGACATCCGGCCGCCACACCGGAATCGTGCACGGCCACAATGTTGGGATGCCGGAGCTGGGCGAGCGTCTGAATCTCGCGCTCAAAGCGGGCCCGGTCGGCGGTGCCGGCAAACGGACCCTCGCGCATCACCTTGATGGCGACGACGCGGTCCATGGACTCCTGAATGGCTTGGTAGACAATCCCTTGCGCCCCGCGGTGAATCTCGCGCAACAGTCGGTAGCCGGGCAGGGCCTGCGGCCAGGCGGTGACCCCGCTCTCCGGTGACGCCGCGCCGTTCGCGGCGACAGGGGTAGCGCTGTCCGCCGCCAGCAGGATACGGCGGGATGTGGTTTCATCATCTGCGGGCTGCAGCGATCCCATGGCCAACCCACAGCAGAGAGAATGAGAGAACTCAGTCCGGCCCAGTGCGCGTATGGTAACCCCGCTGCGGGGCATTGCGAGGGGAAATCCGCCGGCTTCGTAGTCGCCCGGCACAGACGCGCACGCCTACGTGCCCAGCTTTGCGCGCAGATAGCGACCGGTATGGCTGGTCGCGCTGGCGGCAATCGCTTCCGGCGGACCTTCTGCGAGAATCTGCCCGCCCGCGTCGCCGCCTTCCGGCCCCAGGTCGATGATCCAGTCGGCGGTCTTGATCACATCGAGATTGTGCTCGATGACCAGCACCGTGTTGCCCATGTCCACCAGGCGGTTGAGCACCGCGAGCAGAGTCTGGATGTCGGCGAAGTGCAGGCCGGTTGTCGGCTCGTCGAGCACGTACAACGTGTGGTTGTCCAGCTTCGCCCGCTGGGTCGCCGACGCGCTCGCCGGGCCATTGGGCGTACCGGGGTAGGCGGCGCCGTGCGCGAGTTCGGCCGCCAGCTTCACACGCTGCGCTTCGCCGCCGGAGAGCGTGTTCGATGGCTGCCCGAGGCGGATATAACCCAGCCCCACGTCGGACAACGCGCGCACGCCCTGCTTGATCTTCGGGAAACTGTCGAAGAAGCGGACCGCCTCCTCCACGCGCATGTCGAGCACGTCGGCGATCGACTTGCCGCGATAGCGAATCTCCAGCGTCTCGCGACTGTAGCGCGTACCCTTGCACTCCTGGCACTCCACGAACACATCTGGCAGAAAGTGCATCTCAATGCGCCGCACGCCCTGTCCCTGGCACGCTTCGCAGCGCCCGCCCTTGGCGTTGAAACTGAACCGACTGGCGCTGAAGCCGCGGATCCGCGCTTCCTTCGTCTTCGCGTACAGCCGCCGTACTTCGTCGAAGACGCCGGTGTAGGTGGCCGGATTGCTGCGCGGCGTGCGGCCGATCGCGCTTTGATCGACTTCGATCACCTTGTCGATGCGGCTGGCGCCGACGATCCGCTCGTGCGCGCCGGGCGTCTCCCGGGACTTGTAGAGCCGCCTCCGCAGGGCCGGCAGCAGAATCTGCGACACGAGCGTGCTCTTGCCGCTGCCGCTGACGCCGGTGATCGCGCACAGCACGCCGAGCGGGATGCTGACGTCGATACGCTTGAGATTGTTCTGGCGGGCGCCGATGACCTGCAGGAATTCATTGCGGCGCGGCGCGCGGCGCTCCTCCGGCAGCGGAATGCCGTATTCACCGCGCAGATAGCGGCCCGTGATCGATTGCGGATTGGCGAGCACCTCGGCCGTCGGGCCTTGGGCGATGACGCGCCCGCCGTGTAGCCCCGCACCGGGTCCCATGTCGATCAGGTGGTCGGCTGCCCGAATGACGTCCTCGTCGTGCTCGACCACGATCACCGTGTTGCCGATGTCGACCAGCCGGCGGATCGAATTGAGCAAGCGCTCGTTGTCGCGCTGGTGCAGGCCGATGGTCGGTTCGTCCAGCACGTAGCACACGCCGACCAGCCCGCTGCCGAGTTGTGTCGCCAGGCGGATGCGCTGGGCCTCGCCGCCGGACAGCGTCACACTCGTGCGGTCGAGCGTGAGATAGCCCAGGCCGACGTCGTGCATGAAGTGCAGCCGCTGGCGAATCTCCCGCAGAATCGGCTCGGCGATCATCTCCCCCTCGCCTGTGAAGCGCAAGTCGTCGAATGCCCGCGTCGCCGCCGTGATCGACAGCCGGGTGTGATCGTGAATACTGCGCCCCGCGATCCGCACGGCCAACGACGTGGGCTGCAGGCGCGCGCCGCGGCACGTCGCGCAGGTGTGCTCCGCCTGATAATTCGCCAGGCGGCTGCGCCCGCCCTCGCCCCCTGCGGCGCGGCAACGCCGCTCCAGGTTGGGGAGCACGCCTTCGAATTCAATGCCCCAGCGCTCCGTGTCCGGGGCGGTTGTCCCCTGGAGAATGATGCGCCGCAAGTCCTCGGGCAGTCTGCCGAACGGGGTCTCCGGCTTCACTTCCAGGGCCGCGCACAACGTCCGCAGCACCTTGGCGTGGGCGGCCGCCAGACGCTTCTTCCCTCCTGCCCAAGGCGCGATCGCGCCGCCGACCAGCGAGAGTTCCTCGTCGGGGACGACGAGTTGCGGGTCAAATCGCAGCGTCGTGCCCAAGCCGCCACATTCCGGACAGGCTCCGTAGGGCGAATTGAAGCTGAACGCGCGCGGGCTCAGTTCGGGCAGCGTGATGCCGCATTGCGTGCACGTGTGTCGCTCGCTGAAGACCTCGTCCTGCCACGTCGGCTCCACGTCACCGCTCGTCGCGCCCCCGTTCGCCCGGCTCACGATGACCATGCCGTCGCCCAGCGAAAGCGATAACTCGACCGCATCCGCCAGGCGCGACCGGATGTCCGGGCGCACGACGAGCCGGTCCACCACCACATCCACATGGGCCGCCTGAGTCTTGGGTAGTTCGGCGAGCTCCTTGATGTCCGCCAGCCGGCCGTTGATGCGCGCACGGACGAAACCCTCACGCTGGATGCGCCGGAGGACGCCGCCCAACTCGCGGGGCTGGTCACGCACCAGCGGCGCCATGATCATCACGCGCACGGACCCTGCGGCCCCGTTGTGTCCGTTCCCGTTGCCGTGGCCGCCGTAACCCAGCACGATGTCGACGATCTGATCCACCGTGCGGGCGAAGATCTGCCGGCCGCATTGGGGGCAGTGGGGTGTGCCGACGCGGGCGTACAGGACGCGGAGGAAGTCGTAGATCTCCGTCGTGGTGGCGACGGTCGAGCGCGGGTTACTGGCGCCGATGCGCTGTTCGATGGCCAGCGTCGGCGGCAGGCCCTCGATGCGCTCCACATCGGGCTTGCCCACCTGCTCCAGGAAGTGACGGGCGTGCACGCTGAGCGACTCGACGTACTTGCGCTGGCCCTCGGCGTAGATCGTGTCGAACGCCAGGCTGCTCTTGCCGGAGCCACTCAGGCCGGTAACGACAACCAGCCGGTCGCGCGGGATGTCCACGTCGACATTCTGCAGGTTGTGCTGCCGGGCACCGAAAATGCGGATCAGCTTCGGTTCCACGCTCCGCCTCTGTGGCCTGCCGACGGTTCGCGGCGGACCGCCTGTGCCGACTCGCGCAGCCAACCGCGCGGTGGCCCGCCGACCACTAAACAAGCCCGGCATTGTACCGCGCCGAACTCCCGATGGGCAGCGAATCCGCGGCGGAAAGCACCACCCCACCATCTCTTCCCGGCACGGGGCCCACACCGGCAAGCGCAGCGGCCGCCGGTTCTTACCGAGCCAGGCGCAATCCGCAAGTGACGAGTGCGGCCCATCCGGCGAGCAGGAGTACTCCGCCCAGGGGTGTGATGGCCCCGAACCAGTCTTGTCGCGTTAGCGCGAGCAAGTAGAGCGTGCCGGAAAAGAGCAGGGTACCAGCCAGTAGGCAAGCGCCCGCCGTGGTCGCCAGCGGCGTGCGCGGGAGCACGGCGATGAACAAGAGTGCCAGCGCGTGGTACATCTCGTACTGCGCGCCGGTCTTGAAGGCGCTGGTGTAGCGTTCTGGCAGCTCGCGCAGCGCGTGGGCGCCGAAGGCCCCCGCGGCGACTGCGACCAGACCGTTGACGGCTCCGGCGACGAACCATAGTGGCTGCATGGCGGGACTCCATGAGACGTGGCCAACACGGCGCGCGGCCCGCTTGCCGCTTGGCCTCGCGCGCCTACAGCTAACGACGTTACGGTAGGGGGCGTGTGGGGCGATTGCCAAGGCGCGGCGGGCTTTCCGGCCGCGACGGCAGACAGCAATTCACCCGCCTGCTCTGTGGGGATACCGCTAAGGGGGGCCCGTAGCTGGTAAGTCCGGACTGCGACACCCTGGCCCGTGGGGGCCGCTACTGGCTTCCGCAACGTGCGGCCGCGTCGGCCTGGGCCGCCTCAGCCTCGGCCTCGGCGCGCTGGGCTTCGGCTTGGGCCAGTGCCATGGCGCGGTTCTCCCGCGCTTGCCGGAGCATGGTCTGATATGCGTCAAGCATCTGCTCGCTGGCGTGTTTCGTGCGACTGACCACGTGCCATAGGAGCAGCGCTCCGCCGCCGGCCGTCGCACACGTGATTAGCAGCCACAACGACATCGGTCCGGTACTCCGTGCCGCGAACCACCGTGGGCCTCCATCCGCATCGCGCGGCGCGGGACGGCCGTCCTGAAGCCCCGGCCAAACCCGCCGGGCCCCTGCGGGCGGGCGGCGGCCCGTGTTTCCTATCGGCCGGATCGGCGCCGGCGGTTGGCCGGTCCGGCCCGGCTCACATCGCACCGGCCTGGGCCTGGAACGCCAAATCCAGGCTGTCGCCCGTTGCGGGGGCGACGGGGCCTGACTACCATGGCGGCCCTGGCGGCGTAGCGCGCCGGGACCGCGTGGGAACGGAAGCGGTCCTGCGCGTGTTCTGCGCCTTGGTAGGATGTCGTGGAGTCCCGGTCAGGACGTTTCGAGGCAGCATGACGCGGGCAGAAGTTCGCTACAAAGTGGCTGAAGCTGCCGACCTGCGGCGGCTCATCCGGGACATTCCGGACTTCCCGAAACCCGGCATCCTGTTCAAGGACATCACGCCCCTGCTCGCCGACGCGTCGGGCTTGGCCCTGGCGGTGGAGTTGATGGTGCAGCCGTTCCGCGGGCGCGGCGTCGACGTCGTGGTAGGGGCCGAGTCGCGCGGGTTTATCTTTGGGACGGCCGTCGCCACTGCCCTGTCGGTTGGGTTCGTGCCAGCCCGGAAGCCGGGCAAGTTGCCCGCGGCGACGCGGAGGTCCGAGTACAAGTTGGAATACGGCGCAGACGCCCTTGAGATTCATCGGGATGCGCTGCGTCCGGGGCAGAAGGTCGTCATCGTGGACGACTTGCTGGCCACTGGCGGCACGCTGGCGACCTGTGCGCAACTGGTCCGTGACGCCGGCGCGACAGTGGAAGCGGTGGCGGTGCTGATCGAACTGGTGGACCTGGGTGGCCGAAGCCGCTTAGGCGACTACCCAGTGTATAGCGTGGTATCGTACTAGACGCGCGCCGGCGAAGCGCAGACCGTGACAGAGAAACGACTTAGCGTTCCCTCGGTGGGAGCGCTGCGGCGGCCGGTCGCGAGACACTCTGGAACTTTGGCGCGTCGCGAGAATGGAAGTGACGCCCCGGGCCCGGAACAGCCGGGCTCGCTGGATGGAGTCCCGCCGAGCGCGCCGCCCGCAGGTAATCTGCCGGCCCGGTGTGATTGTGGGTCGCGTGAATCGTGGAGCCTGGCAGGTTCAGGAGGCACAGAATGAGGATCGTGAGGCCGCGTGTAATCCGCCGAGTGCTCCTCGGGCTGGCGTTGGCGCCGCTGGCTGGCTGCATGTTTGCGGGTGACCTGGTCAACCCGGACGTGCTCAGTCAGTTGGGATTGGACAGCTTGCTGACGGCCCGGGGCACGGTGCTCGTCGCGTTCAATAACACGACGCGCTTCCCGGCCTATTTCACGGCGTTCTACTCGCAGGACGCGCAGGATCTGACGGTCAAGTCCCGCAACTTCGGTACGCTCGTCGAGGCCCGCTCCGTGCGCAATGAGGTCTTGCAGTGCCCGGTCGGGCTGGTCTCGCCGGGCATCCTGGACAGCGATTACACGATCAACACGCTCGCGGCGACGATCAATTCGACCATTACGACGACTACCGGCGCGACGTCCGTCTCTGCTGAAGTGGCTTACGAGGGCGTGCCCGTGCAGGTCGGCACGGCGTTCTTCTGCGGGGATGTGATCGAGATTCGCTTGACGGAACAGGCCACCGCCACAGGCGGCACCGGGGGGACACAGGCCCTGTTTGTCGTGTCACTGCGCGTGATTCCGGGCGAGTAGCCCCGAAAGGAGTACGTCTGGATGTTTGCTCGATCGCGATGGGCTGTCGGCGGCGCGGGAATCTTCGTGCTGATCGCGGGACTGTCGTGCTTCTCGCCGCTGGAGTTCCTGAATCCCGAGTTCATCAGTTCGCTCGGCGTACAGGGACGGGTGGCGTCGCTGCCCGGACAGGCCCCCGGCTTGGTCGTCTCGGTGGAAAACCGCACCACGCGCGCCGCGGAGATTACCGTCTCCTACCGGGACGCGGATGACGCCGTGCAGACTTACACAACGTATCTGGAGGCCGGCAACAGCAGCGGCCAGATGTTGGTCTGCCCCATTTCGGAAATCACGATTGGGAGCATCACCGATCTGCGGTCCTCCGGGGCGCGCGTGGCTCTCGTCGAAGGCCTGGTCGGCGGTGATTTGAATTCGGTGCCCACGATCGACGTGGAGGCGTTTGGCACGCTGCTGCGGCAAGGGGTCAACTACGAGTGCGGCGACGCGATCAACTTCGTGCTGCGGGCCTCCGGAACGACCAGTTCCGGCTTCGAGGAAATCGCCTTCTTCGAGCATGCGAGCACGGATTGACAATCCCTGAGGTCACCCTCCGGCGGAGACCAGAAGTGAAAGGGTGCGGTGTGACGAAGAGATACGCAGTGCGAACCACAGGGCTGGTCGCGTTGGTGGTGCTGGGAGTCCTGGGCGGCTGTCCGACGTCGACCACGACCGACTATGTGCAGGGCGGGGGCAGCAGCGACACCGCGCTCGTGCAAACCGTGTCGTCGGTCAAGGTGCTGACCCCGGCCAGCAACCTGTCCATCACCGGCGGCACGCAGGTGGAAGTGAACTGGCAGGCGGCGGCCCGCTCGCGCGCGGCCACGCTGAACGTGATCATCGACACCGATCAGGACCCCAACAACGGCACGGAGACCACGGCCTACACCAATGTGTCTCTGGGTGAAACGAAACGGCTCGTCGACACGACGAGCCTGTTGCGGGGCACGTACTACATCGGCGTCGTGCTCCGCGAGACCGGCACAACGACCGCCTACGCCTATGCGCCCGGCACCATCACCGTGGACCAGCGCCCGCAGTTGCGCTTTACCTCCGCGCGGCAGGACGTGGCCTACGACCGCAGTCTGCGCATTGCCCCCCACATCGACGTCGCCTGGACACTGGAAGACCCGGACTCGAACAACACGGTCGAGATCTATCTAGATCCCGACGCCACCCCCAACGGCAATGAGATTCTGCTGTACCGTTCCACCCAGCAAACCGCGGACAGCTTCGGCTTCGACCTGCCCACAACGGCCTTTGCCGCGGGCACGTACCGCATCCTGGCGCTCGTCTCCGACGGTCAGACCACGACGCCTTTCTACCGACCGGGTACGATCCGGCTGCGCTCGCGTCTGGCCGGGGCCCTTGATCTGCGCGACCTGTCTTTGTCCAACGGGGCGGTCCAGGGCGCCGTGTTTGAGGGGTTTAACCCCGGTGACAATGCCGGGAGTTTCGTCGGGCCCGTCGGCGATATTGACGGCGACGGCTTCCGCGACTTCATGATCATGGCGCAGTTCGGCAAGCCGCGCTACCAGGCGGGCTACCTGCGGACGGGGATTGGCGAAGGCTACCTGATTTACGGGCGCCAGGCGCGCTTCGCCGGCGTGAACAACCTGAATTCGACGGGCACGCTGTTCCGGGGCGACATCTTCACCGGTGTGCGCGAAGCCGCGGACCCGCTGCGGCCCAGCCGGGGGATTACCTGCAGCGACTCGTTGTCGGACTGGGACGGCGACGGCGTCCGCGAGATGGTCTTCGGGTTGCCCTACACCGACTCGCTGGTCGACGACTTCCAGGGCACCGAAGGCGCGGCCATTGCTGTTCTGGACAATGTCGGCGCTTTCCGCACCGGCGGCGTGGTCATCGCGGCCGGTGGCGCGCTACAGCCGAGCCTGGGCTTTCCGGGTGGCCACGTGTTCACGCTCGCGCTGTTTGGACAAGTGCCCCGCGGGAGCCGTACCGAAGCGGCGTGTCCCGAGACCTTCTACGGGTCCAACTCCCCTGGCGTACCGGGCGGCATCACCTCCATGTACCGCCACTTCGCCAGCGCGCCGGACAGCCTGGAGTTCAACCTGGCGGGTTGCCGCATTCACACGAACGACTATGGCGACCAATGCGGCGAGACCGTTTCTTCCTATGCCTACGGCGGGCTCCTGATCTCGGTGCCGAATCGCGACCCGATCGCGAACACCTCGATCGGGCGCAGCATCGCGGGCGCGGGCGTGGTCAGCCTGTACTACGGGAGCTACATCTGGAATGTGGGCGACAACGGGCTGCCGCACAATGGGCCCTATCGCTACATCTTGGATGACAGCCGGGACGTGCTGGCGCCGCCGGGCACGCTGTTGATGGCCAGTCCGGGTTACTACGTCGACCTGGAGGACTCCACGCCTTGCGGGTTCGGTATCTCGCTGAATACGCCCCAGCCTGGCGCGACCGTGCGGTTCTATGGCAGCATGGCCGGCGCGCGAGTCGGCGGTGCCAGGCGGGTCGGAGACTTCAACGCGGACGGGATCATGGACTTCGTGATCGCCAGCCCGCTGAGCAACGAAGGCGCCGGAGCCTGCTTTATCGTGCTTGGTCGTCTGCCGTCCTTGCTGATGGGCCATGAGCTGGAATTGGAGGAGCTCTCGCTGCCCATGGGAGCCGACGATCCGCTGCAGCAACGGGCGTTTGACGGCATCCGCGTGCTGGGCAGCCCGAACTCGCAGATGGGCGAAGCGGTGGCGGACGCCGGCGACTTCAACAACGACGGCATCCCCGACATCGTGATCGGCTCACCCAAGGTGAACAACCGGCGGGGGGGGGCGGCGGTCCTGTTCGGCTCGCGCGAGATCATCAACCTGACGCAGCGCGAGATTCCATTCGACGAAATCGCCGCGCGTGGCCTGGGCGTGATCTTCGTGGGCGAGACGGATGGCGACATGGCCGGCGCCCGCGTGTCCGGCGTGGGCGACGTCGATGGGGACGGCAACGCGGATATCCTGATCGCGGCGCCTCATCGCTCGGTGCGGCTCGACAACAACGACGATGGGTACTTCGAGATTGACCGCGCCAATTGTGGCGTGGTGTACCTCGTATATGGCTCCCCGCAATTGCAGGGTGTCCTGAACCTGGCCGATGTCGGGACGGCCAAGCTGCCCGGCGCCGTGTTCGTCGGCTGTAACAGCAATGATCAGCTCGGCGGCGGCATCGGGGAGCAAGGTGACCGCTCGGCCGGAATCACGAGTATCGGCGATGTGGACGGCGACGGCCGCGCGGAGCTGCTCATGACATCGGTGACCGCCGCACCGCGCGATCGCGCCCGGGCTGGCGAAGTGTATCTGATCTACGGCGTGGGTGACTAACCGGGCGCGCGGCGCGTGCAGAGGCACCGTCGCGGCCGAATCGGGACACCACCCGCATGCGGGAGCTTGGTGGGCCGGATGAGGATTGACATCATGCAGGCTTGGCGCTGGATTCTAATCAGTGTGGTGGCTTGGCCGTGCCTGAGCTGCACGCCCTCGGGTGGCGAGCGCAGCCCGTTCTTGGCCTATATGGACACCTACGCGGTCTCCTCCTCCTCCTCCTCCAGTGAACAGTCTTCCTCGGAGCAGGGCCAGGGTGAGGGCACCGCCACCACGGGCTGGTTCCGCGGTCCCATGACCCTGACGTTCACGAACTATCACCCCGCGGCTGTGCTCGACACATCGTTCGCGGCCTGGGTGAACGTCAGCAGCGTGCGCACGGCCGACCAGCAGGACGCGTTGCTGCGGAACGGTTACGTGCAGCTCTCGAGCCCGGTAACCCTGGGCTCCGCCTTCACCTTGCCCATCGGCACGTTTGTCTACAATGGCCCCGGCGTCGGGGGCGCGACCCCGGTGCGTCTGAATCCAACGGGGGCCGTGGGCAATCCGGCCGTGCCGTCGAGCATGCAGTACACGTTGACCACGCCCGACGTGGTGCTGCTTTTCTCCCAGCCGCCCGTGAGTTGTGACAATGTCGCCTTTACGTACTCCAATCCGCAGACGGGTGAAGTCCTGGGCGGAGCCTCGTACGCGGGCGGGGGATACAAGACGTACGCCCAGGTCAGTGCCTATCAGTGCAGCCCGTTTCTGCCGGGCTTGTTCCTAAACAGCGGGGTGAGCACGAGCAGCGCCACCAATTCGTATACCGAGAGCCAACCCATCGCGTTCGACTTCTATGCCGGCCACACGACGGCTGGCGCGTTCTGCATTGTTCGGATCGGCTCGCAAAGCGTGCCGGTAGACCCTAATCAGCCGTAATTATGGCTTGTGCATAGGGTTATCGATGTCTAGGATGATACACGGGCAAGGAGTACCAGCCGTGACTCGCTCGATCACCACTGCCGGCATCTTACTCGCGGTCGCGTGGTGGAGTACCTTCCCCGCTGCCGCGCAGGATAGTGGGAGCCCCACCGTCTTCACGGGCGCGGCGGCGTCGCTCAGTACGACGTGCGCCCCGGCCTATGACCCCGATACCGATCCGCCCCTGGTTGAGATGCAGGTCCTATGGCTCTGCCTTCAGATTGAGGATCTGGACTGGGCCCCCGACCCGAATGCGACCGGCACCGCGGATGTGCCGGGCTTTGCGGTCTCGGTGGCCTCGTACTGGATCCCCTACGTGCATAACGGCATCATGTACGGACCGGAGCCGCCGAGCGTCCCGACGGATGCCGACGGCGACAACGCGGGCGGCTATTACATCTTTCCCGGGCCAGCCAGTGGCGCCACCAGCGTCACCGTCCGGATCCCCTTCTTGGTGCCGGAATTCAACGGACGCAACCAGGCTCGTTTGGAGGGGCTGATCAACTACGACGTGGAGTGGATGGTGATCGTCGGGGTGCATAAAGCCAACGGCACCGCACCGGAAGGGGACGAGGCGTGGGACCGGATTGGCTTCTCCGTCCTGGCCATCGAGAACACTGCGCTGGCGCCGGCCAACCCTCCGGCCTTCGCCGATGCGGGGACGCCGCGCACCGTGACCGCGGGCCAGGCGGTCATCCTCGACGCCAGCCGCTCCTTTGACTCGACGAATCTGGGCTTTGACTCGCAGTCGGGCCGCGTACTGGACGGCGACCGGCTCATCTATAGCTGGGAATGGGTGGACGGTCCCGTGCGTGTGGACCCGGTTCCGGATCCGGATGGCAATCCTTCCCGGGCGCTGGTGCTCCTCAACGTGCCCAGTGCAGCGGACCGCCCGTACGTGTATCGCGTCCTCGTCACCGACGGGGTGAACACCGTGCCCAGCAGTGCCGCCGTGGTTATCCATGTGCGCACCGTGCTGCCCAATAACCAGGCGCCGCAGGCGGCCGCGATCGGACCCGCGGCGGCGGTACCGATTGGTGCCGTAATTCAACTGAACGCGTCCGGCTCCAGCGACCCCGACGGCGACCAGTTGACCTATCGCTGGCGGCAGGTGAACGCCATCGGGCGCGATCTGGATCCGGCCGAAGCCCAAAAAGCCTTCCAGCCCATCAGTGGCTCGGAGACCGCCATCAGCACATGGCGCGCGACCAATAACGGCACGTTCTACTTCCGGCTGCTCGTCCAGGACCAGCCGGAGCTGCGAGATCCGGTGCTGGCCGGCGCGGGCCTGGGGGATACGGTCTTCCTCAGCGTACAAGTCTCCGGCCAGGCGGCTGGGGCAAGTGCCGTGGCCACGGCGGCCGATCAGACGGCCGGCGGTACGTCCGCGGCGGAGGGTACCCTGAACAGCGTCGTGCCGACGGGGCTGTGCGGTGCCGGCTTGATGCCGTTGGCGCTGGTCCCGCTCGTACTCTTGTTCATGCGGGGCCGCATCCGCTGACGTTCACGGGACAAACGACCACACCTGCGAGCCGCGCACTCACCGGTGCGCGGCTCGCGGTTTTTCGTGGGCGTTGTGTGCGGAGATTCCCCGCGTGCGCGGCTCAGGCTTCGGACAGGGCGACGATGTCGCCCGGCTCGGCCACCCCCTGAACAAAGCGGCGCACGCGCGGATCGGTCGAGTTGCGCAGCTCGTCCGGGGTGCCGTCGGCGATAAAGCGACCGTTGTAGAGCATCAGGATGCGGTCGCCGACCTCGTAGGCGCTCTTCATGTCGTGTGTCACAACGATGCTGGTGACGTGGACCTCGCTCTGCATCTCGCGGATGAGCTTGTTGATGACGTCCGAGCGCTGTGGATCCAGCCCGGCGGTTGGTTCGTCGTACAAGATGACCTTCGGTGGGGGATCGAGCGCGATCGCGCGGGCGAGGGCGACGCGCTTCTTCTCGCCACCAGATAGCTCGGCGGGACGCTTGCCTTCGAACCCGGAGAGGCCGACCATGCTCAGGCAGCGCCCGGCCAGCTTGCGGATTTCCACCTTGTTGAGCCGCGCGGTGCTGTTCTCCATCATGGGGAACGCCACGTTTTCCAGCACCGTCATGGAGTCAAACAACGCGTTCAGTTGAAAGACGCAACTGATTTGTCGGCGGATGGGCACCCACGCGTGCTCCCGCAACTGGTCAATGCGCTGGCCCTCGAAGTCCACCTCCCCGCGCTGCGGGCGGAGCAGCCCGACAATGTGCTTGAGCAGCACGCTCTTGCCCGTGCCGGAGCGGCCGATGATGACCGTGCTCCGGCCACGCTCCACCTGCAGGTCTACCGCATCGAGGACCAGTTGGCGACCGAAGGCCCTGGTGACCTGGCGGAATTCGATGATGGGCGGGGCGCTGTCCATGCGTCGGGGTTCCTAGATCAGCGAACGGAAGCCGTACCACATGTTGTACAGGCCGTTGAGCACGATGTTCAGGAAGAAGTCGAGCATCAGGATGAGGATGAAGCTGACGACGAAGCTCTGCGTGCAGGCCTCGCCCACGCCCTGGGCCCCAGGCTTGCAGAAGAAGCCCTTGAAACAAGACACCAGGCCGATTGTCCCGCCGAAAAAGAACGCCTTGAGAATGCCCGTGTTGAGGTGCCACAACTCGACCATGCGCCCCGTGAACTGCCAATAGGGTTCGGAGTCGCCGCCGTAGTAGAGGACGAACACGGCCCACGCCCCCAGAGCCCCGACCAGGTCGGCGTAGCACGTGAGGACCGGGGCCAGGAGCAGACAAGCCAGAAAGCGCGGCGTGACCAGGTGCCGGATCGGATCGGCTCCCATCGAGCGCAGGGCCAGGAGCTGCTCCGTTACGTTCATCGTGCCCAGCTCCGCCGTCAGGGCGCCGCCGACGCGCCCTGCCAGCATGACCCCCGCCAGCACGGGCCCGAGCTCAGAGGTAATGGAAATGTTGACGATGCCGCCGAGCTGATAGCGCAGGCCGGCGTTGTCGAATTGCTCGAAACCCTGGGTGACCAGAATGATGCCGATGAACATGCCGGTCAGCATGATGACCGGCACGGAGCGCGTTCCAATGGCAAAGCACTGCGGCAGGAGGCGCCGCCAACCGCGAAGGGACATGAGCTCCACCGGAATGAACGTGACCGCCTGGGCGCTGAACAGCCAGAACTGCCCGAAGCCCGCCAGCACGTCCAGACACACGGCCCCCAGACCGGCGAGCGCCCGCACGATGGGATTCATCCGCGCCATCAATTCGTTCACACCTTCGCCGCGGTGCGCCGCTAATGCGGCGCGGTCGCGCAGGGCGGTCACGTCAACCGGCCATCGCGCGTGGCCCATAGATTATCGAAATTCTCCCCGCAATGCGATATCATGGCCGGGGGTGATAGGAATCCGCCCGGCCGGGATGTCGGGCGTGGGAGCATGCAAGGATGGGCGGCACGCCCCGCACGGATCAACGTCAGGCGGCGCTGCGGTTCTGCGTCGTGGTGTTGGGCTGGCTGGCCTTCCTCTTTGCGTGGTTCAGCGTCCTCAGCTTTCACGTAGCCGACGCCCCCAGCGATACCGTCTGGCCGCACCCCGATCGTCCGCACAACGTCTGCGGCGCCGTTGGGGCCACTCTCGCCTATTACGCCTTTCGCTACCTGGGCCTGGCTACCTATCCGGTCCTGTTTCTGCTCAACGCCGCGCTGCTGGCCTGGTCCAAGGGCGTCCGCCTCTACGACCTGTGGCTGCGCTTGCTCGGCGTCGCGCTGATCGCCGCGGCCTGCTCGACGGCCGCCACTTTTCTGGTGGCGCCTAGCGATCGCTATCTGGTCACCGGCCCCGGCGGCGTACTCGGCAATGCGCTCGCGCTGCTCCTCCCCGCCAACCTGCAGCGCGTCGGTACCATCCTGCTGCTGATCATGGCCACGGTGGTCGGCTTGGTCCTCGCCGCCGACAACCTGCTCGTGGTCCTGTTTCGCTGGCTGCGCTGGGCCGGGCATCACTCCGGCCCGGTACTGGTCCGCGGCGGCAGCGTTGTCGCGACGGCCGGCTCTGCCGTGGCCAGCGGCGTGTCGAACATCTCCGAGCGGATTGCCAGCGCCGCAAGCAAGCCGCCGCCGACCGGCGCCGGCCTCGCCAAGCCGCTGCCCAAGCGCGCCGCACCGCCGCCGGGCAGTCCGCCACCGCGCGGACGACCGCTGAAATTCGATCGTCCGGCCACGGAGGAGGACGCCGGTGAGGAAGACGTGTCTGAACCGCTCCCGCTCCCGGTCGCGCGAGCCGGACGCAAACCCGCTATGGCAGTAGCTCCCTCGGACGCCGCTGAGACCGAGCAAGGAGAGGAGGAGGCGGAGAACGTACCCCCGCTCCCGCGGAAGGTTCCCGTTGGTCCGGCACCCGCCCCCCCTGCGCCCGCCAAGCCGGCGCCGGTCGTCAAAGAGATTGGCCCCAAGCCCGCTTACAGCAAGCCGACGCCGCCTGCCAAGCCGGCGCCGCGCCAGACGACCGACGCCGCGTACGAGCTGCCCCCGCTCGAACTGCTCGAACAGGCCCAGTCACTCGACCGCGCTGCCCTCGAGGCGACCTGTCGGGAGAAGGCCTACATCCTGGAGCAGACGCTCAACGAATTCCGCCTCGAAGTTCAGGTGGTCGCGATTCAGACCGGTCCGGTCATCACGGTCTTCGAACTCAAGCTGGCCCCGGGCATCAAGGTCAGCCAGATCATCTCGCTGTCCAACGACATGGCTCGGGCGCTGAAAGCCCCTGCAGTGCGCGTGAATGCTCCGTTGCCGGGCAAGAGCACCATCGGCATCGAAGTACCGAACATCGACAAGGAAAAGGTCCGCCTGCGCGACGTCATCGAGATGGCCGGTGGGCGCGTTGAGCAGTACTCCATCCCGCTTTTCCTGGGTAAGGACGTTGCCGGCCAACCACTGGTGGCCGACCTCACCCGCATGCCGCACCTGCTGATCGCCGGCACGACCGGCTCGGGCAAAAGCGTGTGCGTGACCAGCATCATCATGTCCGTCCTGCTGACCCGCTCGCCGGCCGAGGTCCAGATGATCCTGGTCGATCCGAAGGTCGTCGAGCTGGCCATGTACAAGGATGTCCCCCACCTGATGTGCCCGATCGTCACGGAAACCTCCAAGGCCGAAAGCATCCTCGATTGGGCCTCCACCAAAATGGACGAGCGCTATGCCCTGCTCGCCGAAGCCGGGGTGAAGGACATCCGCTCCTACAACCGCCTCGGTTACGACGAGCTGAAGAACCGCCTCCAGCCCGCTAGCGACGAGGAAATGGCCCAGATCCCCGTGCGTCTTCCGTACATCATCATCATGATTGATGAGCTCGCCGACCTGATGATGACCTCCGCCAAGGAAGTCGAGTTCTACCTCTGCCGCATCGCGCAGAAGAGCCGCGCCGTCGGCATCCACCTGATCGTCAGCACGCAGCGCCCCCAGGCCAACGTCGTCACGGGCCTGATTAAGTCCAACCTGCCCAGCCGCATTGCTTTCCGCGTCTCCAGCCGTCTTGACTCGCGCATCGTGCTCGACCAGAACGGCGGCGAAGTGCTCATGGGCCAGGGCGACATGCTCTTCCTGCCGCCGGGCAGCTCCAAGCTCGTGCGGGCTCAAGGCACCTTCGTCGATGACGAGGAACTCAAGGCCGTCGTCAAGCACTGCAAGGGCCAGCGCGCCCAGGACTTCCACCCCGAACTCGTCCGCCTGCCCGGCGCGGGCAGCGGGGGCACGGACGAGCGTGACGAGCTGTTCGACGAGGCCGTCAGCGCCATTCTCGAAACCAAGCGCGGCTCCGTCAGCCTCCTGCAGCGCCGCTTCAACATCGGCTATAGCCGCGCGTCACGTCTGGTCGACCAGATGTACGAAGCCGGCATTGTCGGCGAGTACAAGGGCAGCCAGGCCCGCGAAGTGCTGGTCACCAAGGACGAGTGGGATGCCATCCGCGCCCAGCGCGACACCGAGGAAGCCGCCGAAGAATCCGGCGACATCCCGGCCTGAAGCCTGACCATCCGTAGGGGGGTAGCCCCGCCCGATGTAGCGTCGGCCCCCCGCGGCCGACGTTGAAGGCGGAGAGCCTCCGCATCCGCTGCCTGCCACCGCTCCCAATCGGCGCCGGACGTTCCCGGCCTACGCCAGCGCGTCCGCGAGATACTCCACTACGTGCTTCGGGTGCACGCCCGTGTGATGTCCGATGTGATGCCGGCAACTGAACCCGCTGATCGCGATCTGCGCGTCCCCGCGCGCCCGCACCGCCGGAAACAGCCGCTGCTCGCCCACTGCCTTCGCCACGTCGTAGTGCTCGACCTCGTGCCCGAAGGAGCCCGCCATCCCGCAGCACCCGCTGTTGATCTCGCTCGCCTGACCCGCCGTGCACGCCGACAGCACCTGGATCGCGTCCGCCGTGCTCCCCAGGGCCTTCACGTGACAGTGCCCGTGGTACAACAGCTTCGGCGCGTCCGCCCGGAATCGCAACGCACCCGGATTCTGCCGCAGTGCCTCCGCCACAAAGTGCTCGATCGTCACCGCCGTTGCCGCAACCCGTTTCGCGGTCCCCGTCCGCACGAGTTGCGGCAATTCGTCGTTCAGCGCCGAGATGCAGCTCGGCTCCGTGCCCACGATCGGCACGTCCCGCTCCGCCCATGGCCCGAGCACCTCCGCGTTCGCCTCCGCCAGCCGCCGCGCCTCGGTCAGCAGGCCCTTGCTGATCAGCGGCCGCCCGCAGCACGGATGTGGCAGCACCAGCACCTCGTAGCCCAGCGCGGTCAGCACCTTGACGGCCGCCTCACCCACCTGCGGCTGGTAGAAGTTCGTCCACGTGTCGACGTAATAGATGACCTGTCGCGCCGGCACGGTCGCGCCGGCCTCCGCGTGCCGCACACGCGCCTTGCTCGCGAACCAGTCGCGGAACGTCGTCCGCGCGAACTCCGGCGGCGGCACGCGGCGATCGAGCCCGAACAGGTGCTCCATGATGACCCGCGTGACTTTCGCCTGCATGACCCAGTTCGACAGCGGCGCGAAATGGCAGCCCCACTTGGCCATGTCGATCGAACTGGCGATCAGCCGGCTGCGGCGCGGCACGCCCACTCGTTCATTGCGGTGGTGCAGCCACTCCGCCTTGAGCTTGGCCATGTCCGTGCCGGTCGGACATTCCGTCTTGCACGCCTTGCACGCCAGACACAGGTCCATGACCTCTTCCAGCGCCGGATCGCTCAGCCCCTCCAGCAGGCCGCGGTTCGACAGCGCGACCCGCAGCGCGTTCGCCCGCGCCCGCGTCGTGTGCCTCTCGTCGCCCGTCGCCATGTACGACGGACACAGCGTGCCGATCAGCTTCTGCCGGCACTGCCCCAGCCCGCTGCACATCTCTGCCAGCCCCGCCATGCCGCCATGGGCGCTGAAGTCCAGCAACGTCAGCGGCTGCTGCGCGCGGTAGCCTTCGCCATACCGCAGATTCACCGTCATCGCTGGCGCATTGACGATCTTCCCCGGATTCAGAATGTTCTGGGGGTCGAACGCCTCCTTGATCTGCCGGAACGCCGCCGTCAGCCGCGGCCCGTACATCTTCTCCAGCCAGCACGAGCGCACCAAACCATCGCCGTGCTCGCCCGTCATGGTCCCGCCGTACTCCAGCGCCAGACTGCTCACTCGGTCCGCGATCCGGTGCATCCGCTCAATGTCGTCGCGCCGCCTCAAGTTCAGCACCGGCCGCACGTGCAGACACCCCACGCTCGCGTGGGCGTAGTACCCCGCCTGCTCGCAGCCCTCCTCCACCATGATCTGCCGGAACTTCTCCATGTACGGCCCAAGCACGGCCGGGTCCACCGCCGTGTCGTCGACGAAGTCATACGGTTGCCGTTCGCCGGGCCGGGACATGAGCAACCCCGTCCCCGCCTTGCGCACGTCCCACACGTATTGCTGCTGCGTCGCGTCAGTCAGCAGGGGCCAGGCGTAGCCGCAGCCCTGTCCGCGCAAATCCGCCGCCAACCCCGCCATCCGCTCCTGCAGCCGCCCCGCGTCCTCCTCGTAGAACTCGACGATGAGGATGGCCGCCGGATCACCCTGCAGGAAGCCACGCTTGTGCGCGAACGTCGGATTGCCCTTGCTTGCGTCCGTGATGAATTTGTCGATCAGCTCCACCGCCGCCGGCTGGTGCTTCAGCATCTTCGGCACGGAGTTCAGGGCCTCCTGCAGCGCGGCGAAGTGCACGACCACCAGCCCGTTGTGCCGCGGCAGCGCGATCAACTTGACCACCGCGCTCGTGATAATCCCCAGCGTGCCTTCGCTGCCCGACAGCAGCCGCTCCGTCGTCAGCCGTCCGCCGTCCACGCGCAGTCGATCCAGGGCATACCCGCCGTTGGAGCGCAACACCTTCGGGTAGCGCGCCGCAATCTCGTCCGCCAGTTCGCTGCGCAGTTGCGACAGCAGGGCGTCGCCGCGCGCCGCCAGCGCGTTGCCCGACGCCTGCGGCACGTCCTCCTGCGCCCCGCCGGTGAGTCCGCGGGGCGCGCCATACGTGTGCCGCGAGCCGTCGCTGAGCACGACGTCCAGCGCGACGATGTGGTCGACGGTCCGTCCGTAGATGAGCGAGTGTGCCCCGCACGAGTTGTTGGCGATCATGCCCCCAATCGTGGCGCGGCTGCTTGTTGCTACGTCTGGCGCGAACTGCAGTCCGTGTGGTTTGATCGCCGCGTTCAACTCGTCCAGCACCACGCCCGGCTCGACGTGCGCCGTACCTGCCCGCGCGTCGATGTGCAGAATGCGATTGAGATAGCGCGACAGATCGAGCTGCACGCCACGGTTCACGCAGCCGCCGGTGAGTCCGGTGCCGGCGCCGCGGGCCGTGACCGGCACGCCGTACTGCGCGCACAGCCGCACGGTCGACACGATGTCGGCTGTGCAGCGCGGCAGCACGACGCCGTCCGGCACAATCTCGTAGATGCTCGCGTCGGTGGCGTACAGGGTGCGGGCCAGGCGATCCGTCCGCACGTCCCCGACCACGGCGCCGGCTAACTCCCGAAAGAAGGCCGCGCTGGGTTGCACGTCGCTCATCTTGTCACCTAAAGCGCGCCGGCGCCGCTCGCGCTGCCGGCGTACGCGGGGATCTGCGTTCGTGCTGACGCTAGACGGGCACGGACTCCGCCGCCGGCGCCGCCGCGGCCACTTCGACCACGGTCGGGCACGTGCAATGCAGGTTGCGGTCGCCCCAGACGTTGTCGATTCGTCCGACCGGCGGCCAGAACTTGTACTCCCGCACCCACGCGGCCGGATACGCGGCCTGCTCCCGTGAATAGGGGCGATTCCACTCCGTAGCGCAGACCACGGCGGCCGTGTGGGGGGCGTGCTTCAGGGGACTTTGCTCCGCAGCCAATCGCCCTTGCTCGATCGCGCGCATCTCCTCGCGGATGGCGATGAGCGCGTCGCACAGGCGGTCGCATTCCGCCTTCGACTCACTTTCGGTCGGCTCGATCATCAGCGTGCCGCCGACCGGCCATGACATCGTCGGGGCGTGAAAACCGTAATCCATCAGCCGCTTGGCCACGTCCTCCGGCGTGATGTGGGCCGTCTTCTGGAACTCGCGCAGGTCGATGATGAACTCGTGCGCGCAGCGACCGTTGTGCCCGCTGTACACGAGATCATAGTGCCCGCGCAGCCGGTGCGCCATGTAGTTGGCGTTGAGTATCGCGACCTGCGTGGCCCGCGTCAGCCCGGCCGTGCCCATCATCGCGATGTACATCCACGAAATCGGCAGGACGCTGGCGCTGCCGAACGGCGCCGCCGCCACCGGGCCGATCGCCTGCTCGCCACCCGTCTGTACCAGCGGATGCCCCGGCAGGAACGGCGCCAGGTGTGCCGCGCACGCGATCGGCCCGACGCCCGGCCCGCCGCCCCCGTGTGGAATGCAGAACGTCTTGTGCAGGTTCAGGTGGCACACGTCCGCGCCGATGTCCGCCGGCCGCGTCAACCCCACCTGCGCGTTCATGTTCGCGCCGTCCATGTACACCTGCCCGCCCGCGGCGTGCACGATCTGGCACAGCTCCTTGACGCCTTCCTCGAACACGCCGTGTGTCGAGGGGTAGGTCACCATGATCGCGGCCAGCTGCTCGCGGTGCTCTTCCGCGCGGGCCTTGAGGTCCGTCAGATCGATGTTACCGTGCGCATCGCACGCGACGGGCACCACGCGGTATCCGGCCATCATCGCGCTCGCGGGATTCGTGCCGTGCGCCGAGACCGGAATCAGACACACATTTCGCTGCCCTTGTCCGCGGGCCGCGTGATAGGCCCGGATGACCAGCAGACCGGTGTGCTCGCCCGCGGCCCCGGAATTCGGTTGCAGCGAGACAGCCTGGAAGCCCGTGATTTCGGCGAGCCAGCCCGCGAGCTGCTGAAACAGTACGTGGTACCCCGGCAACTGGTCCGCCGGCGCAAACGGGTGGACGTTCGTGAACTCGGGCCACGTGATCGGCAGCATCTCGGCTGTGCCGTTGAGCTTCATGGTGCACGATCCCAGGGGGATCATCGACTGGCACAGCGACAGGTCGCGCGACTCCAGCCGCTTGATGTACCGTAGCATCTCGTGCTCGGCGTGGTAGCGATTGAACACCGGCTGCGCCAGGTACGCGCTCGTGCGTGCAAACGGTTCGGGGTACGTGATCGAACCCGCGCCGGCCAGATCGTCAACGGTAAACGGCACGGCCGCCTTGTCCGCGAACACCTGCCACAGCGTCGCGACTTCCTCCTTCGTCGACAGCTCGTCCAGTGAGATGCCGACGCGACCGTCGCCCGCGTCGCGCAAGTTCAGCCCCTGCTTGCGGGCCCGCCCCAGCAGCGACCGCATCGCGCGCTTGCCGACCGGAATCGTGAGCGTGTCGAAAACCTGCTCGCTGCCGATCTCGCAGCCGAGCCGCCGCAGTCCGGCCGCCAGCACGAGCGTCAGCGCGTGAATGCGCCGCGCGATGCGCCGCAAGCCTTGCGGTCCGTGATACACGGCGTACATGCTGGCCATGATCGCCAGCAGCACCTGCGCCGTGCAGATGTTGCTCGTGGCCTTCTCGCGGCGAATGTGTTGCTCGCGCGTCTGCACCGCCAGGCGATAGCCGGGGTTGCCCTGTGCGTCTTTCGAAATGCCGATCAGGCGGCCGGGCATCTGCCGCACGTGCTCCTCGCGCGTTGCCATGTAACCGGCGTGCGGCCCGCCGCCGCCCAGCGGCACGCCGAACCGTTGCGCTGAGCCAACCGCGATGTCTGCCCCGAACTCGCCCGGCGGACGCAGCAGGGTCAGCCCCAGCAAGTCCGCTGCGACGACGAAGCGCGCTCCGGCGGCGTGAACCTGCTCTGCCAGGGCCGCGTAGTCCCGCACGACGCCGTACGTCGTCGGGTATTGCACCAGCACGCCAAACAGCCCCTGCGCCGCGTAGTCGATCTGCGCGAGCGGCCCCACGTGAACCTGGATTCCCAGCGGCTCAGCGCGATTGCGGATCACCGCAATCGTCTGCGGGTGGCAGTCGTCTGCCACGTAGAAGCCGCTACGCTCGTCCTTGGAGATACGATGGCACATCGCCATCGCCTCCGCGGCCGCCGTCGCCTCGTCCAGGAGCGACGCGTTCGACAGCGGCAGCCCGGTGAGCTCTGCGATCATCGTCTGGTAGTTGATCAGCGCCTCCAGCCGCCCTTGCGAGATCTCCGCTTGGTACGGGGTGTATTGCGTGTACCAGCCCGGATTCTCCAGGATGTTGCGCAGGATGATCGGCGGAGTGATCGTGCCGTAGTAGCCCGTCCCGATCAGCGAGCGCAGCACCTTGTTCTGCGCGGCGATCGCCCGCAGATCCCGCAGCGCTTCGGACTCCGTCCGCGGCGGCGGCAGCTTCAGCGGCTCTGCCAGTCGAATGGCCGCCGGGATCGTGTCGTCAATCATCGCCTCCAACGAGTCGTAACCCAGGGCGGCCAGCATCTGCTGGATGTCCGTCGCACTGGGGGCGACGTGCCGCTGGATGAATGCATCGGAAGGGGACAGCAATTGCGGAGTCGAAAACGTGTGAGACATGGGCTTCGCAGGCTCCTTCATATCCGCACCCGGTCGCCGAGCTACAAAGCAGCAAGGTGCGGCCGTAACCGGTAGTCGCGCATCGCGCTGGGGCCCAAGCTCGCCCCGGGGGCCAGTTACGCCGTCACCTTGTGGCGGACTCCACGCCGGGCGTGGCGCTCCATTCAGTGCGCAGTGATCATCTTCTCGTAGGCGGCCGCATCGAGCAGCTTGTCCAGCGGGCGCGCGTCAGCGCATTGCAGTTGCAGCAACCATCCGGCGTGGAACGGGTCGGTGTTCAGCAGGCCCGGCTCATCGGCCAGACGCGGGTTGACCGCCTTCACGGTCCCCGACACCGCGCAGTACAACTCGCTTGTTGCCTTGACGGACTCAACCTCGCCAAAGTGGCTTCCGCCCTCGACCTTGGCACCAACCTTCGGCAGGTCGACGAACGTGATGTCGGTCAACTCATCGGCCGCGAACTGCGTGATGCCGACGGTGACCACGTTGCCCTCGACCTTGAACCACTCGTGCGTCTGCGAGTACTTGCGATCGCTGGGGACCGGCATGCTCAGACTCTCCTTACTGACGGTACACGTTCCCGCCCGGCGGCGTGAGACCGACGGGGAGGTGCATTCTAGGCGATTCGTCAGGGGACAGATAGGGCGCGCCAAGACGTGCCACGGACGGGAGTTGCGGTCGTGAAACGAACCCGCGCGCCGCGGGCGACGACCAAAAGGGGCGGGCCAGTCGAGCGTGGGCGTGGGCGGGACTCGACTGGCCCTTCATCAGGGGAACGGAGGTTCAGAGGGACCCGTAACGGTTTCGCGCCGCCGCCGGTCGGCGACCACGCAAGACAACCATCCATTGGGACGTTACGAGTCCCGGGCCATCATGGCTGCATCAAGGCATCGGACAAGCTGTTCTGGCCGTGGCGGGCCGTATCATTCCTGCCGACCGCCTGGATGCGGTTTTAGTCCTCCTCTACGGGCTGACCCGGACCACCGACCGGATGCTCGCAGGCCTTGTCGACTCGCAGCATCTGCTCGTCCGCCAAACCCCAGGCCAGCACTTCACTGCGCACCAGTTCCGCCAGAAACGGTCGCGTCATCAGGCGGTAATTCAGCGCGAATACCTGCAACTCAATCTGACCCGCCAGGAAGCGGGCCACCGCGTGCGTCAAGCCGTAACGATTCTCCAGCGTCGCCACCAGGGCGACCTTGCGCCACGGCTCGCCCGTCGTACCGGCCGGCGCCCCGCTGCGCAATACGCGCGTTCGCCGCCGGCGCGCCGCCCGCAATCGCCGGTGATGACCGAGATCGTCCGCGACGTCTGTCAACCCGGTCTGCTGCAGCACCGCAGTCACGCACTGATAGATGTACTCGGTCGTGGGCGGCTGTTCGCGCGGCCATTCCCTTAAGTGCATGGCGACGGCCCGCGCCAAGGGCCCCGCCAGCCGCGGATCGTACGCCCGTCCCCGCAGCACGCGTGCCAGACAGTTCGCGAGCTTGGGCAGCGCAAATCGCTCGACCGTCCCGTCCTGCTTCGTAACCACGACGTCCTTATTCGTGCGTTTCACTGGCGGGAGGTCCTTCAAAGAGGTTCCGTTGCCCCGGCACGTCGTCGGCCGCGCGCTCGATGACGTCCTGGGCCTCTTCGATAAAGTCACCCACATCTTCGAACTGGCGATACACGCTCGCGAAGCGCACGTATGCAACCTTGTCCACTCGCCGCAGCACCGTCGCGATGCGTTCGCCAATCGTCTGGCTGGAAACCTCCTTCTCGTAGTTCGATACGAGGTACTCTTCCACCTCGTCCACGACTTGCTCAAGCCGCTCCGCGCTGATCAAGCGCTTGTACGCCGCCTGTCGAATTCCTTCGAGCATCTTGCTGCGGTCGTACGGTACCCGTGAACCATCACGCTTGATCACCGTCAGCTTGATCGCGTCTTCGGCCCGCTCGTACGTGGTGAACCGCCGCCCACACGACAAGCAACGCCGCCGCCGACGAATGCACCGGCCACCGTCGGTCGCGCGCGAGTCGATGACCTTGTCATCGTCTTCCTTGCAGAACGGACACCGCATCGAGCTTGGTTCCGCTCGCTAGCGCCACGTGCGGCCGCCCCCGCGCATCCAACCCCACGTGACCGCGCCTCGTGCGTGGCCCGCATCCGCCGGCGAAGGCGATCCGGATACCACAAGTTGTTACTCTACCCAGTCTAAACCACAATAGCAAGGGGGTCAAATAAAATCGGCGCTGCAGCGGGACAAGCCCCGCCCCCATTCGGTATAACTCGCCTCCCCATGGCAGCACCGGTCGCGGAATTCGTGCACAGCGACATCCATCTCGTCGGCTCCTCTCTGGCCGGCGAGGAGACCTACATCATCGCGCCGGAGCTGAACCTGGCGTTCGACGTCGGCCGCGCCCAGCGGGAGCTGTTGGGCATCGATCACGTGTTCCTCACGCACGGGCACATGGATCACGCGGCGGGGATCGCGTACTACTTCTCGCAGCGGATGTTCATCGACAACCCGCCCGGGCACCTGTACGCCCCGGCGCCGCTCATCGATCCGATCCAGCGGCTGCTGCGGCTGTGGGCGGAGATCGATGGACACGAGCCGCCGGCCAACCTCCACGCGGTGCAGCCGGGAGTGGACGTGCCGCTACGGCGTGACCTGATCGTGCGGCCGTTCGAGGTCAACCATCCGTGTCGGCGGCGTGATCGGCAGACCATTGCGGCGCTGGGGTTCACGGCGATCGAGGTGCGGCAGAAGCTGATTGAGGAGTACAAGGACCTCAGCGGCCCGCAGCTCGTCGAGCTCAAGAAGCAGGGCGTCGCCATCACGCGCCGCCTGGAAATCCCGCTCGTCACCTATTGCGGGGATACCGCCGCCGGCGACTTCCTCGATCTCGACTTCGTCGCGCACAGCAAGGTGCTGCTGCTGGAATGCACGTTTGTGGAGCCGGAGCATCGCGATCGGGCGCGGGCGGGGAACCACGTGTACGTGTCGGACCTGCGGGAGATCGTGCCGCGACTGCACAACGAGAAGATCGTCCTGATCCACCTGTCGCGGCGTACGCCCCTGGCGCTGGCGCGCACGCTGCTGAAACGGGAATTGGGCGACCTGCTGGACGAGCGGATCAGCTTCTTCATGGAGCACCGGCGTCGCGGCCGGCGCGCGGTGCCGGGAGAAGGGGACGCGAGCGAGTAGCGCCCGGTGATGCGGGAGTCGGTGGCACCTGGCAACGGGGCCAGGAGGAAGAACCGCATGCGCAAAGTACTGCTGTTCTCGCTGCTGCTCGTTCTGGGGTTGATCGGCTCCCAGGTGCTGCCGGAGGTGGCGGGCGCGGGCTACCACCGCCTGGGCGGGGTGATCCGTCTTCTCACCATGGTGGGCCTGGCGTTCATCATGACCCACGTGGGATACGAGTTTGACATCGACAAGCGGAACGTGCGCCAGTACGGGTGGGATTACGTGGTGGCTGCGACGGCCGCGGCTTTCCCCTGGGTGTTCTGCTGTGCCTATTTCGTATTCGTCATGCTGCCGGGGGAGGCCTGGAGCCAGTGGGCGGTGTGGAAGGAGGCGCTGCTGGCGTCGCGGTTCGCCGCGCCGACATCCGCAGGCGTGCTGTTCAGCATGCTGGCCGCGGCGGGACTGAGCGCGACGTGGGTCTTCCGCAAAGCGCGCGTGCTCGCGGTGTTTGACGATCTCGACACCGTGCTGCTGATGATCCCGTTGAAGATGGCGATGGTCGGAGCACGCTGGCAACTGGCGGTGATCGTCGTGCTGATGGCCATCCTGCTGGGGCTGGCGTGGCGTTACCTGCACACGCTGCGTCTGCCGACGAGCTGGCCGTGGGTCTTGAGCTACGCCCTGCTGATTGCCGGCGGAGCGGAGGCGATCTATCACTTCAGCAAGCTGCTGGACGACACGGTGCCGATTCACATTGAAGTGCTGTTGCCGGCCTTCGTGCTGGGCTGCATGCTGGCGCGCCCCGCGGGCCACGATCCGCATCGTGACGACGCCCGCGAAGGTCACCAGGAGGGGCCGGAGGCGCCGGACGAGCAGCGCGTGACCACGATCGTGTCTGCGGCGTTCATGGTTCTGGTGGGGCTGTCGATGCCGCCCGTGCTTGGCGCGGCCACCGCCGCGGGCACCGCGACGGCCGCAGCCGCGGGGGCCCTGAGCAGCCTCACGCCGGGGCAGTCCTGGGGGTGGATCGCGCTGCACGTTGTGGCGCTCACGATCCTGGCGAATCTCGGCAAGATGTTCTGCGTGTTGTGCTATCGGCGCGAGGCGACACCCCGCGAGCGTCTGGCCGTGGCCATCGGGATGTGGCCGCGAGGCGAAGTGGGGGCGGGTGTGTTGGTGTTGTCGCTGTCGTACGGCATTGGGGGGCCGATTGTCGTGGTGGCCATGCTTTCGCTGGCGGTGAACCTGCTGCTGACGGGCGTGTTCATCGGGGTCATCAAGCGGCTGCTGGCCGGGAGCGGAGCGTTGCAGAGGTGAGGCAGTTGAGCGGGCGGGGTGGCTGGGCGTGCGCGGTTCGTGGGTTGCTGGCCGAAGGTGATCAAGGAAGGGATCAAGGGAGCAAGGGATCGAGGGATCAAGGTCCTCCGTGCGAGGTTCGTGGCGCGCTGGCCGAAGGTGATCAAGGGAGGGATCAAGGGAGCAAGGGATCGAGGGATCAAGGTCCTCCGTGCGAGGTTCGTG
>CAZGAQ010000023.1:0-84695 GCA_964523405.1 uncultured Planctomycetales bacterium | reverse complement strand
GCCGCCCGCCAGTACATCGCCACCCGCGACGAGCCCGTCGTCGTCAAAGCCTCCGGCCTCGCCAAGGGCAAGGGTGTCATCGTCTGCAACGACCCCGCCGACGCGATCCTCGCCGCCGAAGACATGCTCTGCAAACGCATTTTCGGCGACGCCGGCGCCCGCATCGTCGTCGAGGAACGCCTCCTCGGCCGCGAGGCCTCCCTGCTCGCGATCGTCGACGGCCGCACGGCCTACCTGCTCGAACCGGCCCAGGACCACAAGCGTCTGCGCGACGGCGACGAGGGCCCGAACACCGGCGGCATGGGCGCGTTCTGCCCGTCCCCGCTCTTCACTGACAAAGCGCTCGCAGACATCCAAAACCAGATTCTGGTTCCCACGCTCGACGCCCTCCTGCGCGAGGGTATCCCCTATCGCGGCGTGCTGTATATGGGCCTCATGTTCACCGCCGCCGGCCCCAAAGTCCTCGAATTCAACTGCCGCTTCGGCGACCCCGAAACCCAGGCCATCCTCCTCCGCCTCCGCTCCGACCTGCTGGAGCTGCTCGACGCGGCCGCCAGCGGGCACCTGGAGGATGTGCAGATTGACTGGGACCCGCGCCCCTCGCTATGCGTGGTGATGGCCGCCGGCGGCTACCCCGAAAAGGGCTCGACCGGCGCGGTGATCACCGGCTTGCCGCCCGTCAGCCGCCCCAGCCCGGCCGGCGACGATCTCGTTGTGTACCACGCCGGGACGAAGTTCGAGAACAATCAGGTCGTGACCGCAGGTGGGCGCATTCTCGGCGTGACGGCCCTGGGCGACACCCTGGCGGACGCGCGCCGCCGGGCGTATGAAGTCGTACATCAAATTCAGTTCGAAGGCGTCCAGTACCGCACCGACCTGGGCCTGGCGACCGAGCGCCACGAGGAATTCCCCCGCGTGCGGCTGTAGGACGCACCGTGGCGTCGGGTCCTGCGTAACGTGCGGTGCGAATGCGGTAAGGTGAAGACCAGCAACACGGAGACATAGCCATGCTGTTTGTCGGCGACATCTACATCTACGTGTGCGACTTCACGCTGGCGCTGCGCTTCTGGTCGGACGGCCTGGGGCTGGAGATCGCCGAGCAGGAGGTCAGCCCCCACAGTGCCTACGCGCGGCTGAACTTCGCCGACGGCGGCCCGTCGATCCGGCTGATCGGCCCGGTCGACGCATGGCCCGAGGGCGCGCGTCCCCCCTACGCCGCCTTCCCCTGCACCACGTTCGACATCACCACGTCCGAGTTCGACGCCACGCTCGTCCGCCTCATCGAGCACGGCGGCAGCCAGGTCGACGAGATCGAGGAATACGAAGGCCTCCGCGCCGTCACCGTCGCCGACCCCGACGGCAACGCGTTCGAGCTGCTCGAAATCACCGAATCCGAAGGCGCGTAGCGCCAGGACTCCGCGCCTGACGTCTTCCGTGTGGCACAGGCATCTTGCCTGTGGTCTTGCGCCCGGGTGGCATGGCCGCTTGCCAACGCGCCCCCGGCATCGCGCACCACGTGCAAGCTCGCGGCAATCGCGAATCGTGCATGGCGGTCTCCGAGCGGCCATGTCCGCGCAAGCCGCAACTCGCTGCCATCCCCACGCCCGCGATCGAATGCTCCCGACCTGAATTGACCCCCGCGCGCCCCGGCCTACTTGGACCCGTGCGCCGTGCTACGTGGACCTGCGCGGCGCCCGCACTCCGGGCACTTTCCACTCTCATTGCCGGTCAAGTTGTAGCCGCAGGTGCACAGGTGCGCTGGACGCACTGCGCGCATGTAACGAAGAGCGCACCATATCCACGGCAATATCGCTGCCACGTACAACGGCACACTGACAGACCACGCCCTGATGTACCTCCCGTCAGGAGCGACGATCAATACGGACTGCCTCTGAAGCGCCAGCCGCGGCCAGGTCGTGACTCTTACCGAACTCGCCACCGGGAATCCGGGAGGGACCTCGAACACTACGACCGACACAAGGCCGGCAACCGCGCGTATTTCGCACCTCCCTAGTACCAGGCTGTATTGGCGCAGGCAACTGATCGCCGTCAGCAGTAGCACGGCAATTGTGCAGCCGATGGCAGCCGTACGTAATCGTAACATGCTCACCTGGAACCGCTCGTATGGTGGCACCGGGCAATCCGGGGACTCCACACTCACCTCGCCGCCGCGTTTCTCTTTCGGCCACGCACGGCGGACTCCGCCCCTTCGCTCCCGCCCGTCATCCTACTCTCGCCCGTTGCGATCGTCTCCCCCGTCACCAACGTAGAACTCAGAGTGCAGAGTAGGGCAGGTTGCGCGACCGCCAACAACCTCGCCGCCGCCCGCACGCCACAGCCCGCGCTACGCCGCAACCTGCCGTCTTCACACGACGCCCGCCCGACCGTGTGGCACAGGCATCTTGCCTGTGAGGGGCAGGTAGCGCGTAGGGCAGGTTGCGCGACCGCCAACAACCTCGCCGCCCCCCGCACGCCACCGCCCGCGCTACGCCGCAACCTGCCGCGTTTGCCAACAACTCCGCACTCAGAACTCCGAACCCCTCTCCCCGCTGCCGCTCCCTTCCCACTTCCCCACTTTTCCACCCGCCCAGCGCGCCGCGCGGGTCGGTTTTCACTACGGTTTCGGGCGACCGTCATCGATCCGCCGGGCCATCGACGTTGTGGCCCTGTGCGGTGTCGACCTGCGCGCCGGAATCGCCGTGCCACATTCCGGACAGGTACCCGACACGTTGCCGGTGAGGTCATAGCCACACACGTGACAACTCGTGTCAGCCCGGGGCGCACGTGGTCGCAAGACCATCACAATCAGCCACAACGGGACGGCAAGATATAAGAGCGGTATCCCCACCACAATAGAGTGGCCATCAGTATAGCTCATGGGGATGATGACGTATCTTCCCCAATAGGGCTCTCTCTGTCGTATCGATGCCCCAATCGGAAGGACATCCGGAACGTCCCCATAGAAGAGCAGGCTCACCATTCCAGAATAGACCGACACACTGTGCGCGCCTGCGTGCACACACACTACGAACCATGGGGACACAATCCCAACCAGCGTTACCGCGAGTGCTGCTCCTACGGCGATTCGCATCCTCGCAGAGCAGCGGCCCCGCTGCTGGGGCTGGCGATGACTAGGAACAGGCGACAATTCCCGCACTCCCGCTCGTCGGCCGCCGCCACACGGACCCGCCAACGCACCCGTCGCGGGGCCAGCGCCGCCGCGCTCCGCCCGCCATCTTAACGCCGCCCGCCACGGCCGTCGCCCCCCGCCCGCATGCCCACGGCCGCGCCAACCCCGAACTCAGAACTGCGAACTCAGCGTTGCGGCCACCCCCCTCAATGCAACCCCGCCGGATGCTTCGGCAAACACTTCCCATTCGACAGAATCACCTGCTGGTACCACATGTACGAATCCTTCGGGATCCGCTCCAGCGTCGCGTAGTCGACGTAGATCAGCCCGAAGCGCATGCGGTACCCCTCGGCCCATTCGAAGTTGTCCAGGATCGACCACTGGAAGTACCCGCGCACGTCCACCCCGTCGCGAATCGCCTGCCGCAGCGCCGTCAGGTACCGCGCCAGAAAATCGATCCGCGGCGCGTCGTGGACACGCCCGTCCTGATGCACCCAATCCATCGCTGCACACCCGTTCTCCGTGATGTACATCGGCAACGGGTACCGCTCGTGAATGAACCGCGGCCCCCAGTACAACGTCTCCGGCTGCACCGGCCAATGCGACATCGTAATCGCATGCCCCGTCGGCCGCTTCGCCCGCACAGGGCGCCCATCGTCCCCCGCCGCGATCGCACTGCCCTGGTAGATGTTCACCCCGAAGAAGTCCAGCGGCTGCGCGATCTGGGCCATGTCCGCCTCAAATCCGCGCGGCAGCTCCTTGCCGAAGTGGCTCAGCCCGTCCTCGGGATAACGCCCCAGCACGACCGGATCCGCAAACCACGTCGTGCTGAAGTACCACCCGTCATCAGCCGGCACCGCATACATCGCCTCGCGCGCAGCCTGCACGTCCCGCGGCGAATTCGTCGCCGGATAGCAGATCGCCCCGTGCGGCGCCCACCCCATGATCGGCCGCAACGCGCTGTTCTCGCGGATCATCTGCGTCGCCCGGCCGTGCGCGACCAGCGCATGGTGGGTAGCCCGTAGCACGTCCGGCCGACTGTACCGAATCCCCGGCGCGTGCTGGCCGGAGCTATGCCCCAACCCCAGGAAGCACTGCGGCTCGTTCAACGTCATCCAGTGCTGCACGCGGTCGCCGAGCCGCCGCGCAACGACCTGCGCGAACTCACCGAACCAGTCGACGCTCGCCCGGTTGAGCCAGCCCCCGCGGTGGAACAGCGCCAGCGGATAGTCCCAATGGAACAGTGTCACCCACGGCTTCACCCCGCGCGACAACAGGGCATCGACCAGCCGGTCGTAGAAGTCGAGCCCGGCTTCATTTACGTGCCCCACGCCATCCGGCAGCACCCGCGACCAACTGATCGACAATCGATAAGCCTTCGCCCCCAGCTCCGCGATCAGGGCCACATCTTCCGGATACCGGTGGTAGTGGTCGCACGCGACCAGCCCCGTATGCCCGTCAAACACCGCCCCGGGCCGCGCGCACAAAGCGTCCCACACGCTCGGCGTCCGCCCATCCAGCTCGCCCGCCCCCTCCACCTGGAACGACGCCGCCGCCACGCCCCACAGGAAGCCGTCCGGAAAACTCATGCGTTGTTCCTCTTTTACTGAAACAGTTTCGGCGTGATTCAGAAACACACCCTAGGCCACACCCCACCCCCTTGTCAACAGGAAACAGCCTGAATCAAGGCTCATTCGCCGCTTTTCGCTTGACCCCTCCCAACGCCACGGCTATCTTTGACTGAAACAACTCAGTGCGTTATCTGAAACTTTCTGGCCCTATCCGGAAAGGTATATCGTGAGTTCGGCAACCGTCCGCGGAATCGCCAACGCGTTAGGGGTCTCGCCCGCCACCGTCTCGCGCTCCCTGAACAACTCCCCCGATGTCAGCGAGACCCTCCGCGCCAAGGTCATCGCCGAAGCACGCCGCCTCGGCTACGAGCTCCCCCGCAAAGGCGCCCGCACCGGCCGCATCGGCATCATCTTCTTTAACGAAACCTCCGGCCCCAAGTACAGCGGCTACGACGCCGTCATCTGGGGCGGCGTGGCGCGGGCTGCCGTCGCGCTGAAGTTCGACGTTTGCCTCGTCGATCCCCTCGACCGCAGGTCCAGCGAGAGCTTCGCCGCCTTCGCCGCCCGCAAAGGCATCGAAGGCCTCATCATCCGCGTCGACGAGGAAACCCGCCACGTCTGCGCGGCCGTCGCCGCCGAAGGCCTGCCGCACGTCGTCGTCGCCGACCGCTTCGAAGACCCCCGCGTCAACTATGTCTGCTGCAATTCTTCGCCCCCCAGCCGCGCGGCCGTCGAACACCTGCTGCACCTCGGCCACCGCCGCATCGCCGTCTGCCACAACACCGTCCTCGATACCGACCACCGCGATCGCATCGACGCCTATCGCGCCGTCATGGCCGACGCCGGCGTCGAGGTCGACCCCGAGCTCATTGTCGCCATCAACGCCGAAATCGGCGGCGGCGCGGCCGCGTTCAACCGCCTGATGTCGCTCCCGCAGCCCCCCACCGCGATCTTCGTCACTGACCCCGCCCTCACGGTCGGCGCGCTGCGGCGGGCGCTGGAAGTCGGCATCCGCGTCCCGGATGAACTCTCGATCATCGGCGTCGACGACGAGCGTCTCCGCAAAATGACGCACCCGGTCTTCACGGCCGTCTGTCAGAACGCCGCCGACCTCGGCCAGCAGGCCGGCCGCTGGCTTTGCCGCCAGCTCTCGCAGCAAACCGGCCGCGAACGCAAGGCCCCGGGCCTGCGCCTCGAAATCGAGGCCTTCCTCGAAATCAACCAGACCACCGCACCCCCGCCGGCCGAGCCGGTCCGGGTGACACCGACCGGACAACGCATCAGCGAGAACAATGGGACACGCTAACGCGCCTCAGCACAGCAAGGGCACGGCATGGGCGAAAGAAGCACACTCCGGAACGCACGTCACGCGGCGGCCTTCACGCTGATCGAACTGCTGGTAGTCGTCGCGGTCATCGCGCTGTTGCTCTCGATCCTGCTCCCGGCCCTGTCGCAGGCCCGCCAAAGCGCGCTGCGCGTCACCTGTCAGTCCAACCTCCGCCAGCAGGTCCAGGGCGCGCTCATGTACGCCAGCGAGTACAAGGACCGCCTGCCGCTCGCCAAGAACTACGACTGGGAGCAGACCCGCTACACCAAGCTCCAGTACGCCCAGTACATCCAGGAAGCCCTTATTCCTTATCTCGGGGGCCAGAAACGCGCCGACATCCCCGTCGACCCCAATCAGTTCAAGCTCGTCGCGTTCGCCAAGGTCTTCCGTTGCCCCGCCGTCGAACGCAATCCCAAGGACGTCTGGGTCAACTCCACCGAACAGAATCACTACCGCTACAACACGCACAAGGCCATCGACCAGACCACCGGCGCCGGCCGGGCCACCGGCACCATCCGCTACACCGCCCGCGCCGTCCTCTTCTACGACGCCGTCTTCGCCGACTGGAAGCCCGCCCAGTTCCCCCACGATCCGCCACAACTCGGCCTCAACGTCGGCTACGTCGACGGCCACGTCGACCCCCTGACCGCCAAGGCCTACCTCAAGGCCAGCCCGCGTGCTCCCTACGCCCAGGAGTGGACAAACCCGTTCGTCGCCAACGGCTGGGACGAATACGCCATCAAGGAGCTGCCAAACTAGATGCCGCGCCGACCAGCCAACTCGTGGAGCCAGCGCTTGCGGCGCATCGGGCCGCCGGCCGCGGTACTCTGCGCCCTGGTGCTGGCGACCCAGGCGGCCCCCCTGCCGCGCCTCAAACCCGCCGGGACCTGGCTGGTGGATGAGTCGGGCGAGCGCGTCGTGCTCAAAGGCTGCAACCTCGGAAGCTGGCTCCTCATCGAGCCCTGGATGCTCGGCGCCGCCAACGACCAGGTCCGC
The DNA here is from genome assembly GCA_964523405.1 of uncultured Planctomycetales bacterium. Classification (GTDB taxonomy): domain Bacteria; phylum Planctomycetota; class Phycisphaerae; order UBA1845; family Fen-1342; genus CAZGAQ01. Next base: position 77,671 of record CAZGAQ010000023.1, on the reverse strand, counting down.
GACCAGCACGCCTTCGTCACCGCCCTCGAGGCCCGCTGCGGCTCCGCCCGCACCGCCGAGCTCATGGAGCGGTTCCGCGAAAACTGGATCACCGCGCGCGAGTTCGCCCAGCTCAAGACCTTCGGCTTCAACCTCGTCCGCGTCCCCTTCCACTACGGCCTGCTCATGGACGACGACCGACCGCTCGCCCTCCGCCCAGACGCCTTCAAATGGCTCGACCGCGCCGTGGACATGGCCGAAGACGCCGGCGTCTACGTCATCCTCGACCTGCATGGCGCCCCCGGCGGCCAGAGCGTCGACGGCCCCACCGGCCGCGTCAATATCAACCAGCTCTGGACCGACGCCGCCCGGCAGGAACAAACCGCCTGGCTCTGGCAACGCATCGCCGAGCACTTCGCTGGTCGCTCCACCGTCGTCGCCTATGACCTCCTCAACGAGCCCTGGGGCGACTTCCGCACGAACGTCAACGCCGACCTGCTCAAGATCGTCACGCGTCTGTACGAGGCCGTCCGCCAGGTCGACCCCGACACGCTCATCTTCGCCCCCGGCTCCCTGCAGGGCATCGCCTTCTACGGCGATCCCGCCGCCCGCGGCTGGAAGAACGTCGGCTTCACCGAGCACTTCTACCCCGGCCTCTTCGGCCAGGGCTCCCCGTCGCTCGAAACGCACGCCCGCTTCCTGAATTACACGCTCGCCGCCAAGCGCCAGCAACTCGCCGCCCTCAACGTGCCCTACCTCATCGGCGAGTTCAACGTCGTGCGCGACTGCGTCGCCCGGCCCGAGCTGATGCGCCGCTACTACGATGACTTCGCCGCCGCCGGCTGGCTCGGCACCATGTGGACCCTCCGCATGCTCAAGCCCGAAGGCGGCATCCGCCCCGACAATTGGTATCTCCTTGCCAATGCCCAGCCTTTCAAGCTGCCCGACCTCGCCACCGGCACCCCCGACGAGTTCGCGGCCGCCTTCCGCGCCCTCGGCTCGATGGACCTCGCCGTCGACACGGCCCTGCGCACCGCCCTGACCGCGAAGGACGCACCCGCGTTCCGCCTCGCACCGGCCGCCGCCGGCTGGCTCAAGGCCCCCGCTTCCGACACGCTCGCCGGCTGGACGGGTACGGATGTGGCGACCGCGCTCCCCGGCGGCCTACAGCGCCGCGGCGACAATGCGGCCACGATCTACGGCGGCGGCGCCGATCTCTGGGGCAACCACGACGAATTCCACTTCGTCCACCGCGAACAGCCGGGCGACTTCAATGTCACCTCATGGCTGACCGCGTTCGAAGCCCCGCAGGACTTCGCCAAGGCCGGCTGGATGCTCCGCGCCGGCCTCGCCCCCGACGCCCCGCACGTCCTCATCCACGCCTTCCCCAACGGCCGGCTGATGCTGGCGTGGCGATCGCAGGGTGGCGGTCCGACCCAGGAACGCTGTCTGTCGCTCAGCGGCCTACCGGTCGCCCTGGGCCTCCAGCGCATGGGCGGCAAGCTCTACGTCCACTACACCGACGCGGACCGCCGCTGGCAGCGCGAAGAAATCGCGGCCACCGGCGATTTCGCGACCGGCAACCTGCTTGGCCTCATCGTCATGTCGCATGACGCCCTCGTCCTCGCCGGCGCCACGTTCGAAGGCATCAACCTGCATGGGGTGGCCACGCCCGCGGCGCCCACGCCTGACACGGGGACGAACCTGCTGAAGAACGCCTCCTTCGAGACCGCAGCCGACGCCGCCGATCGCGCCGCCGACTGGCCGCGCTGGGGCCACTGGCTGAATCGCGAGACCGACTGGCAACCGCGCCGCGACGGGCAATGCGTCCTCGGCTATCACCACTGGCAGATCGAGTCCGCCGCCGACTCCGGCACCTATCAGGACGTCGCCGTCCCGCCGGGCTCTCGTGCCACGTTCAGCGTCTACGCCGCCGCCGACCCGAACGTAGCCGAGAAGCACGGCCCCGATTCCGTCGAGCTGCGCCTCGAAGCTCACGATGGCGACCGCCTGCTGACCGTCGCTTCCCAGACCTATCGAGCATCGGAACTCGCCACCTGTGGCGGTTGGAGCCGCCTCCAGATCACCGGCGTGTTCCCCACCGCCCAGGCGCGGGTGCTCCTCATCGTCCACCCCAGTCGCCAGGCCCCGCGCGATGCGGCCCTCAAATTCGACCTCGCCGACCTGCGGGTGGAGTCCACTTCGGGTTCCCTTTCAACCGCCCCTACGGGCAGCTCCAGCAAAGGAGGAGAGAAATGATCAGAAACGGACTAGTACTTGCAGTCGTCATGGCAGGACTCGCGGCTACGGCCTCTGCGAATCTCCTGACCAATCCAGGCTTTGAGGACGGCGACACCGGCCAGATCGGCGTCGTGCCCATCCCCGGCTGGAATTCCTGGGGCAACAGCGGCTGGCACCACGACGATGCCGGGCGCGTCATCGACACCAAAGCGGTCAAATTCTGGTGGGATGACGCCGGCCTCTGGCAGGACTACGCCGCCACCTCTGGCGCCCAGTACCGCTACAGCGTCCAGGCGTTTAACGCCAGCAGCGACCTGCTGCACGTCTGGAACGGCTTGCTGAAGGCCGAGTTCTACGACGCCGGCGGCGGCAAGCTCGCCGACGCCGTGGTGGACCGCTACTACTCCGCGACCGACCCCGCCGACCAGTGGGTCGAGGTCGCCGGCACCGTTACGGCACCCGCCGGCGCCGTGACCGGCCGCATTGTCCTGTTGATCGCCGAGTGGGCCCCGAATCCCGGCGGCTCGCTGAACTACGACAACGCGTCCGTGACGCTGGTTCCCGAACCGGCCGCGCTGGCGCTCGTCGCTCTGGGCATCCTGGCGGCGCGCCGGCGCTAGCCCTTGTGCCACTGCTCTGTGGGCAGTGATCGCTGCAGACGATCTTCCGCATGCGGGACTGTGACCACGGACTGCTCGTCCCCAACCCCGCGTGCGGAAATCTCGGTGGAAGTGCGTTTGGCCCCGCGGCGACGGGCCCCTGGTCCGTCGCCCCGGACAGGAGAGGAACCAACCCCATGACACGACACATGCTAAAGATCATCGCGGGCGCGGCCCTGTTGGCGGGCTCGTGCACGGCTGCCCTCGCCGTCGACAACCTGCTCTCGGACCCGGGGTTTGAAGGCCCCCCCGTTGGAGCCGGCTGGGGCAGCTTTGGCGCCGCGGGGTTCAACGCCTTCTTCGGAACCGATGCCCACGCCAGCCTCTTCGGCGATAACGCCGCCAACACCGGCGGCTTCTTCCAGGCCGGCCTGCTCGGCATCCCCGGCCGCCAGTACCAGCTCACCCTCATGAACACGCGCATCGAGGCCAACTGGGACGCCGACGCCTACGCCGGCTTCGAGTACTACGCCGCCGATGACGCCACCAAGCTCGGCGAGACGCTGACGGCCCTCGACACCGCCACCCGCCTCGCCAACGGCCAGACCGAAGGCAACGTGTTCAGCGTCACCGCCACGGCGGTCCCCGGCACCGCTTACGTCCGTCCCATCGTCCGCTTTGACAACGTGAACCCGGGCTACAGCGGCCAGACTCAGGCCAACCTCTTTGTCTTCGACTCGTTCCTGAGCTACGCGCCGCGCGCCGGCAGCGAAGCGCTCAAGAATCCGCGCTTCCTCGATCTCAACGCCGACGGCAGTTTCGGCGACTACTGGGGCAACTACGGCAACACCGGCTTCAACGAGTTCTTCGGCGCCGGCAACCCCCACGCCAGCTTCTTCGCCGACACCATGGGCAACACCGGCAGTGTCTATCAGCAGGGCATCCTCGCCACCCCCGGCAAACAGTACCGCTTCGATCTCGCCAACACGCGCATCGAGCTCTACTTCGCCGCCGACCTGTACTACGGTTTGGAGTATTACGCCGCCGACGACTTCACCAAGCTCGGCGAAGACCTCGTCTTCGTCGACACCACCACCACGGGTGATGGCCTCGCCTTCCGCATGTTCGGCACCGCCGTCCCCGGCGCCGTCTACGTGCGCCCGATCATCCGCTTCGAGAACGTCTACTATGATGGCGGCACCGATCGCAATCTCTTCGTCTTCCGTACCGGCCTCACCGAGGTCGGCCCTAACGTCAATCTCCTGCTCGACCCCGGCTTCGAAGGCCCGCCCCGCGGCAACGGCTGGGGCAAGTGGGGCGCCACCGACTTCAACAGTTACTGGGGCAACAACGCCCACGCCAGCTTCTACGCCGATCGCGCCGGTAACGTCGGCGGCGTCTTCCAGCCCTGGATTCCCGGCCAGCCCGGCGTCACCTACAAGTTCGACCTGCTCGACACCCGCATCGAAGCCAATTGGGACGCCACGTTCCTCTTCGGCTTTGAATACTACGCCTCGGATAACGCCACCAAGCTCGGCGAGACGCTCGTGCCCATCGACGCCGCTGCCCGCCTGGCTAACGGCAGCATCGACGCCAACGTCTTCAGTATGACGGGCACCGCCGTCCCCGGCACCGCCCTCGTCCGCCCCATCATGAAGTTCGAAAACGTCAACCCCGCGTACAACGGCCAGCCGCAGGCCAACCTCTTCGTCTTCGACACGTACGCCGCCATCGCCCCCGCCGCCGGCGACGAGTACCTCAAGAACCCCGGCTTCGACGACCTCAACTACGACGACGGCTATGGCGACTACTGGCGCAAGTGGGGCACCGTCGACTTCAACGCCTTCTTCGGCGGCAACGATGGCCACGCCAGCTTCTTCGCCGACACCATCGGCAACGCCGGTGGCGTGTGGCAGCAGGGCATCCTCGGCACACCCGGCACCGACTACGCCTTCGAGCTGACCAACGTCCGCATCGAGGCCAACTGGGACGCCGAACTGTACTTCGGCCTCGAATACTACGGCGCCGACGACTACACCAAGCTCGGCGAGACCATCGCTCTGGCCGACACCGCCACCCCCGGCGACGGACTGAAGTTCAGCATGATCGGCCGGGCCGTCCCGGGCACCGTCTACGTCCGTCCGGGCATCCGCTTCGATAACGTCGGCACGACGGGCGGTGAGCTGCGAAACGCCTTTGTCTTCGCCTCCACGTTGACCGAGCTGGCCCCGCAGATTCCCGGCGACTACGACCGCAACGGCGTCGTCAACGCCGCCGACCTGGCCGGCTGGCCCGGCTGCATGCGCGGGCCGGGCGTGAATCCCGGCGACGCCCAGTGCCTCGCCGCCCTGGACTTCAACGCGGACCAGGACGTGGATCTCGCGGACTTCCGCGCCTTCCAGCTCGCCGTCACGGCCCCGTAGTCCGTTCACCACGTGAACCGGCGCGGCCGGCGGGCCCGTGCCGCGGTGCGTTTCGACGCGGCCGTCGCGATTTCGGCGGCCGCGTCCGTAGCGAATGCGTTAGCGCGTTCGCCTCGAACTTGTTAAGATTCAGTAGTGTCAGGCCGTCGTGTCCGACCATGTAGCGTCGGCCCCCCGTGGCCGACGTTGGCGACGACACATCGTCGGCTGTGTGCCGCTGCTCTGCGAGCAGTGTCTGAACGGCGGCAACCGCCATAGCCGCCTTGGGAGCCTGTGTATGCGGCACATCGTCGCAACTCTGGTGGTCTTGCTGACCGGGGTCGCGGCCGCATGCGCCACCGACGTCCAGGTCTGGCTCACCCGCGGCGACCGCGTCAGCCTCCTCGAGCAGCGCCCCACCCTCACCTTCGCCGCCGGCACCGGCACCCACGGCACCAAGGTCACCATCGACCCCGCCACCAAGTACCAGATCATCGAGGGCTTCGGCGCCGCCATGACCGACACCTCGGCCTGGCTGCTCTACAACCGCCTGACCGCCGCCCAGCGCGCCGCCCTCCTGCAGCAGCTCTTCTCCCCGCAGACCGGCATCGGCCTGAGCTACCTCCGCGTCCCCATGGGCGCCAGCGACTTCGCCCTCTCCGCCTACACCTACGATGACCGCCCCGCCGGCCAGACCGATCCCAACCTCGCGTATTTCTCGATCGCCCACGACGAGGCCTACATCATCCCCGCCCTGCTCGCAGCACGGGCGCTCAATCCCGACCTCAAGTTGCTCGCCTCGCCCTGGTCGCCGCCCGCCTGGATGAAGACCACGGGCACGCTCTACGGCGGCAGCCTCCGCACGCAGTGGTACGCCGCTTACGCCCAGTATTTCGTGAAGTTCCTGCAGGCCTTCGCCGCCGCCGGCGTGCCGATCCACACCCTCACCGTCCAGAACGAACCCCTCAACACCACCACCGGCATGCCCGCCGCCACGATGGCCACCTACCAGCAATCCGCCTTCATCGGCACCCACCTCGGCCCCGCCCTCGCCGCCGCCGGCTTGACCACGCAGATTCTCTGCTACGACCACAACTGGGACGAATGGAACTACCCCGTTGTCGTCATGAACGACCCCACCGCCGGCCCCTACATCGCCGGCTCTGCCTTCCACGGGTATGCTGGCGACGTCGCGAACCAGTCGCTCGTGCACGACTACTTCCCCGCCAAGGACATCTATTTCACTGAGATGTCCGGCGGCGACTGGTCCGCCAGCTTTGCCGATAACCTCGTCTGGTTCCACCGGAACATTCTCATCGGCGCCACCCGCAATTGGGCGAAGACGGCCATCCTGTGGAACCTCGCCCTCGACGAGAATCACGGCCCGAAAATCGCCGGTGGCTGCACCAACTGCCGCGGCGTCGTCACCATCAACAGCTCCTCCGGCGCCGTCACCTACGAGGTCGAGTACTACTCCCTCGCCCACGCCAGCAAGTTCGTCCGCCCCGGCGCCCGCCGCATCGCCTCGGATTCGTACTCCGGCGTCGTCGAAACCGTCGCCTTCCGCAATCCCGACGGCACCGAAGTCCTCATTGCCCTCAACCCGACCGACACGACACAATGGTTCGACGGCCTGCGTAACGGCCAGTGCTTCTCGTACCGCCTCACCGCCAAGTCCGTCGCCACCTTCGTCTGGGACCTCGACCTGCCCGGCGACTTCAATAACGACGGCGTCGTCAACTTTGACGACATCGACGACGGCCTCCAAGGCAACTCCAACAGTCTCTACGACTACTTCGGCCAGGCTCCCCCCGCCCCGCTGCACGACCTTGCCCCCAGCGGCGCCTCGGCCGGCATCATCGACGCCGCCGATCTCGTCGCCCTCGTCGAGGGCCTCCTCGGCAGTATCGTCGGCGACCTCAACCGCGACCACGCGGTCACCGCCACCGACCTCGCCCTCTTCGCCGCCGGCCTCAGCGGTGCCGGTAGCACCGGTGGCCCCGGCGGCGTAGGCGGCCCCAGCGCTCTCGCCGGCTACTTCACCGGCGACCTCACCGGCGACCGCGCCGTCGACCTCCAGGACGCCCAAATCCTCCAGCAAAACTGCGGGCGCTAACGAGCGCCATCGCCGTAACTCCTGTCCGGCCGGGCCCAAACACGTAGGGCAGGTTGCCCGATCACCGGAACGCCTCCCCCTTTTGCCGCCACCTCACGCACACGGCGCCCCGCAACCTGCCGTCGCCTCGCCGGGTTCGCGTGGAGCATTGGGCCGTGCTCAGGCCGCGGAGAGACGTTCCCGCCGTCGCCGCGTGCCGTGCTCCCAGCCGCTCCCGTCTTACGTCGTGACAGCCTGAGCATGCCGCGCCGCCACGCAACTCACCCCGCCCCCACCCCGTCTCAACGGCCTTCTCCGACTCGCTCGGCCCCGCATTCCGGGCAACGCGCGATCCCCAACTCGCGCTGCACCCGCACGTCGTACCCGCATTTCGGACACGCCGTCTCACCCGCCCGCCGGCGCAGCAGCAGCAGCAAGCCCTGCCCCACCAGCAGTCCCCCCAACGAAAGTCCCACCGCCCACGCCGCATCTTCCCAGCCGCAACGCCACACCGCTCCAATCCCGCAATTCTTCGGATAGAACAGGTGCACGTACGAGTCCCAGCGCCGCCAGATCTCGTACAGAGCCGCCCCCATACTCAGCAGCGTCAACCCCCACGCCGCGAAGCGCCGCCCCCTCCCCCGCCCGAGCAATCCGACCACCAGCGGCGGCACGGCATACGCCGCGGCCGCACACCCAAAAATCGCCGCCTGCTGCCCGTCGTGCCAGAAGTACCACTCGTAATGGTGGAAAGCCAGCCCCGGCAACAGCGCGGTCTCCGCCCGGAACTCATCCGGCACACCCGGCCAGAATTCGTCGTAGCAATACCGCGCCGCGCGGTGGAATCCCGCCCAAGGCACCACAAACGCACACACAACGCAGATCGTGGAGGCCCACCGCCTCGACAACCTGCGGCTATCGGTCTGCCACGCGCCCGTCATTCTCCCTATTCATCCCCCGCGCTCTTCGCCGGCTCCGCCTTCTTATCCTCCGCCGGCGTACCCGCCTGCTCTTTCATCAACCCCGCCAGCCGGTCGAAATACTCCCGCAACGCCTTGTGGTACTGCCGCGGCACGTCCTCCCGTTCCACGTTGTCGAGCTGGTCCCGCACTTCAGCTTCGGCCGCCGTGAGATCCTCCGCCGACGCCTGCCCGCGCACCTGTGGCCCCTCGACCAGCATCCGCCCGATGATCGCCCCGCCCTGATACCGCGACTTCGCCTTCTCCGGCGTCTTGTTGTACGCCGTCCGCTCCTTGCCGATCCGCGAACCGTACCCCAGCCCCTCATTCGGCCCTTGCTTGCCGATATTGCCACCGTCACGGCGCCCCGGCTTGTCGCCTGTCCCCTGGCACTGCCCCTCGCACACGCCCTGCCGCATCTTGTCCATTTCCGAGAGCTGCGCCTGCAGCTCGTTCATCATCTGTTCGGTCATCTCCATGTCCGAAAGCTGCGACGCCGCGTCCGACAGCGCGTTGGCCGCCTGCGACGCGCTCTGCTGCGAGTTCGCCCCGCCACCTTTGCACTGCTGCGCCGCCTGCGCCGCTTTCGACATGCACTGGCTCATCTTCTGGCACTGCTTCTGCGCCTGCTGCTGCTGCTGCATCTTCTTGGCCAGTTCCTGAATCTGCTTCGGCGGCACGCCCTTCTCCCCAAGCTGCTTCTGCAGCTCCTTCTCGAGCTGCTTCGCATCCATGTTCTTCATCTGCTCCAGCAGCTTCTTCGCCTCTTCCGCCGACAGCCCGCCCTTGTTCTCCAGCTCCTTCTGCAGCCGCGTCGTGTCGCTCAACTCCGAGATCTGCTTGGCGAGCTGCTCCAGCTTCTGCGACATCTCCGCCAGCTTCTGCTGCGCCTCCGGATCGTCCGCCTTCTGCGCCGCCTCGGCGATATCCTCGGCCATGTCTTTCAGCGCCTGCTTGGCGGCCTCAAAATCCCCGCTCGCCAGCGACTGCGACAGCTTATCGTTCGCCTTCTGGCTCCCTGGCTCATTGAGCTGCTGAAACATCCGCTGCGCCTGCTTCAGCCCGCTGTCCTCCGCCTGCTCCAGCTCCCGCTCCAGCTTCTCCCGCACGTTGTCGATCTGCTGCACCGCGTTCCGCCGCACGTCGTCCGGCGTCGCCGGCTCCGTGTCCGGCAGCTCCAGCGGCTTCAGCTCGTTCGCCAGATTCTGCAGCTTCGGATTCTCCTGCGCTAGCTCCTTCACCTTCGCCAGCTTCTGCTCCAGCTCCGCCTTGATCGCCTGCTGCTCCGCCTGTACCTGCTCCCGCGTCGCCGTCGACTGCTCCTCCGGCTTGTTCCGCGCCAGCAGATTCAAAGTCGGCATGAACAACCCCAGCAGTAGCGCCGCCAACACCGTCGCCGCCGACCACGGCCACAGCCCCGGCGCGCTGTACCGAATGTGCGCCGGCACGTGTACGCTCGCCGCCTTCTTCTCCGCGTCCTGCACCGCCGCCCGGGCAAACGGGTCCGCCTCACGCTGCACCAACAGCGCCGTGCTCAACCGCTCCTTCAGCCCCGCCGCCGCATCTAGCGCCAGCGCCGCCTGCAGCACCGTCGGCCGCCGCAGAACCGTCGCCGCCACCCCCGCCACCACGGCCGCCCCCGCCGCAATCCCGCCCGCCAACCCGATCGGTACCGCCAGCCCCAGCGCGCGCACGACCACGATCAGCAGCGCCCACACTCCGGCCGCAAACAACAACGCCAGCGACAAATCGTGAAGCAGCACGTTGCCCGTCAGACGCCGCCGAGCCTGCGAAACCTGGCGATCGAGGAACGTCATGGAATCACCTCCACCGCTGTGAGGACGCGCGGTCCACCTCTATGATAGGTTGGCTGGGCACCGCGCTCAATCCAAACCGCTGCACGCCAATTGTCTTTTCCTGTCGCCTCGCCGCCCACAAAACGCCGCCGCACAACACCTTATCTCGACTCCCCGCGCCGTCTTCTCACCCCCGCACCGTCATCTCACCTCCGCACCGTCATTCCGAGGGAGTGTAACGACCGAGGAATCTGCCCTCGACCACAAAACGCGACCGCTACGCTGCAAGAGGCGCATCTCCTGCGCAGCTCCTCGCGCCGCCGCAACGCACCCTCTCCCCACCATCCCCTTACGCCAAACCCACCCCCCACCCACACTCCCTACACGCGAGTGGGGCCGGCCTCCGTGCCTGTCATCTGCTCGAATGAGTGGCGCCGGCCTCCATGCCTGCCATCCGTTCGTGCCCACACATCTGCTTGCCCCCAACCGCCCCCCGTGCTAAACCCCCCGCATGGCCTCCCAACCCGCCAATCTCTGGATCGGCCCCTCCGGATGGAGCTACGAAGACTGGCACGGCCTCGTGTACCCGGCCAGGAAACCCCGCGGCTTCAAACCCCTTGCCTACCTCGCCCAATACTTCAACGCCGTCGAGGTCAACACCAGCTTCTATCGCATCCCGTCGCCGCGCATGACCGCCGCCTGGCCCGCTCAGGTCCCGCCGCGCTTCCGCTTCGCCTTCAAGCTCACCCAGAGCTTCACGCACCAGCGCGCCGCCTTCCCGCCCGCCACCGAGGTCCGCGCTTTCGCCGACGGCACCCACCCCATCCGCGAGGCCGGCTGCCTCGGTCCGCTGCTCATCCAGTTCCCCTGGTCCTTCCGCTTTTCCTCCGAATCCGTCGACTGGCTCAGGCGCCTCGCCGACGCCTTCCCCGACTTTGATCGCTACATCGAGGTCCGCCACGCTTCGTGGGACACCGCCGAAGCCCGCGCGGCCATTGCCTCTGCCGGCGGTTACTGCAACATCGACCAACCGGCCCTTCACGACTGCCTCGCCCCCTCCGCCCACGTCACCGGCCACGGCGCCTACGTCCGCCTCCACGGCCGCAACGCCCGCAACTGGTTCCGCGACGACGTCCCGCCGTTCGAGCGCTACAACTACCTCTACCAGGAGAGCGAACTGCGCGAGTGGGTCACGCGCCTCAACCAGATGGCCCGCCAGGCCCACGAAATCTACGTCTTCGCCAACAACCACTACCGCGGCCAAGGTCCCGTCAACGCGCTGGAACTCATGACGCTCCTCTCCGGCCACCGCGTCGACATCCCCGAAACGCTCGTCCAAGCCTACCCCCGCTTAGCCGCCATCGCCCGCCCGAGCGCCACCACCCCCCGCCCGAGCGCTTCATCTCAAGATTCCCCCGCCCCCGGCCTGTTCGACGGCGTGTGAACGCAGGTTCCACCGTGCAAATCACGCCGCGCGTAGGGTCCGCTGTGCGGACCGCGACGGCTCGTGCAGGAGTCCCTTCTCGCACCCGCGCCCCCGGGAGTCACTTCCCGCATGCCCCGCTCGTGCGAGAATCCCTTCTCGCACGCACCCCCCGCGGGAATCCCTTCCCGCCTCCGCCAGGTGCCTCGCTCGGCCCGGCCGGGCGACGCGCAACCCGTGGAAGCCCGTCCTCTCCTTCCCCCCTGCCCCGCGAGGGGCAGAGGAAGCGCCCGGTGCCACTGCTCTGTGAGAGGATTTTGCATGAAGGTGGTTCATTGGGCGAGTTTTCGGAGGCGGAGCCGGGCGTGGTAGATGGCGATTTTGGCGTTGACCCAGCGGCTGACGCGGTCGAGGCCGCGGACCCAGGGCGGCAGGGTCGTCAGACCGCCACCGAAGCACGTCAGGGCGGCGAGGATCCGCTCGATCTCGGCGCGGGGTTCCAGCAGCACGCGATAGCCGGCCCCCAGCTGCTGGTACAACGACGCGGCCACCCGCCGATGCGGCCCCATCCGCTGCAGGCTCTCCGGCCGCACGGCGACGCGTTTGAGCGGCGTGAGCAACTGCTGCCCGCGGGCGCCCAACGCTTGGTACAAGTGCCGCGTGTCGTAGTTGGCGTCGGCGAGGATCAGCTTCGCTTCCGGCACCGGCGGCAGCAACGTACGGGCCACTTTGGCTTCGCCTTCGTTCAGCGGCCGCACGACAAACGCGGCAATGCGGCCGTCGTGCGTGGCGCAGGCGTGCAGTTTGTAGCCCTTGGCAAAGCCGCGTGTGGCCCAGCCGATGCGGGCGTCGGGATCACGCGAGCAGAAGCTGACGGGCAGGGGCTTGCCGTCGAGGAAGGCCAGCGGCTCGGGCTGCGGCACGCGGGTGAGGTATTCCTGGACGGCGTGCAGCAGGGCGTTGACGCGGGGGCTCTTGACGCGGCGGGTGAACTGGGAGACGGAAGGGAGTTGCCGCGGGCGAAAGATTCCGCTGTAATGTTGGGGATCGCAGGCCCAACACAGGGGCCGGTCGTGCCAAGCCGTCCAGAGATAGAGCTTGGCGATCTGGGCGTCCGAGTAACGCGGACGCCGCCCGGTGCGTGGGAGGCGTCGATCGGCCGACTTCACGGCGGCCACCAAGACCCGCCACAGTTCCGTGTCCATACTTGCTCCTTTCTTGGCTGTCTACACACACGAGCAAGTATGGACTATCTATCAACTTGGCGCAACGGGCGCGCTCCCAGGCGCGCAATCCTCTCTGTGAGCAGTGTCTGGAATGCTTCCCCCACAGCCCGCCACCGCATGCCGACCGCTCGCCCCGCTTCTGGCCGCTTCAGCGGCCTTCCCTTCTTGCACGCACCTTCCGGTCGTGCCGCGCCTCGCGCCGGTGCCAGACCCGAGCCATCGCCGTGCGGCGCGCGTCGCCCGCTCTACAGAACGACTGTCGTTCCCGGTGGTAGACCGGATAACTGAGCCCACAATCTGGCATGGCCAATGTGATGCTCGTCCCGAGGCACCACAGTCACGTTGCTCGCGGTCAACGGGCCTCCGAGAATGAGCGGAGTTGTCCAGTGGAGATGGCTTTCGGCGTCGCACTCCCCAAGTTTCCTCGCCACCTCGAGCGCCCCTCCCGAATAGAAATCAACCCAGTCGACCCCTGATTCCATGACGGTCTGCAACAGGTCAATAGGATGCACGTACAGACTGTGGCACTCTGCATTCTCGTGGTCCACCAAATGCGCCGCTTCGTGGCCCGCCATCACAACCAGCTGATTTCCAAAAACATCCTCACCGAATGCAAACAGCCCCTTCGGGAGATAAGGGGCCCAGTGTCGCCTCCACGGGCTGGCCACGTTCCACCACTCCATGCCCTCACCGGGCCACAAATCGGAGTAGAACCTCCACATGCCACCCGCCGCCACAACGCCGCGCAGCGCGAGCGCCAGCGCCCCGCTCAACGATGTGCCTCGTTCCAGGCTACCGCGCAACGCTCCAATGTGTTCGCGCGCCAGAAGCACGTCCCTGGTTCCTTTCCTTGCTGCGGTATTGCCCGCATTTCCGTGCCGCCGGACGGGCGACCGCATCGGCTGCTTTGCCTTCTGTGGCCGCGCGCCTGCCGCCTCCCCCCACTTTACCCGCCCCCATGCCCTGCACCAGGCCCCCCCGCGTCCGTTTCCACGTCCTCTCGTTCCCACGTCTGGACGCTCGGTGCCCCTGCTCTATGAGCAGACGGACTGGCCCCGAACCGGCTCCGCGAAATACGGCGGGACGGCCCATGGCCGCCAAATGGCCAGCCCGCCCGCGCTCCTGATCCGTATCTGCCACCGCTTACACCTCCCGGTCGCGCGCTCGTCAGCCCGCGGGCCGGCGTACCACCCGGCCCCGCCAGCCGCCTGTCCTCTGCGCACCCGTTGCACCACCGTACCCCCGCGCTCAATCTCCCGATTCTCCCCGCCCCCTGCCGCACTGTCGATCCCGCGCCCGCATAACTCACTCACCACCCTGCACTGCTGTCGGCTCCGCCCCGACCGTGCGGCGCCGCGTGCCACTGCTCGGTGAGGTGTCTGAAATGCTTCCCCCACAGCCCGCCACCGAACGCTCACCGCTCGCCCCACCTCTGGCCGCTTCAACGGCCTTCCCCCCCGGCCACCCTCCCGCCCCCGCCCTGTCACCCTTCCCCTGGCCCCTGTCCCTGCCCGCCCCGCCCCGTTTTCACGTTTGCAGCTTTGCACCTTTGCACGTCGCGCCGCGCGAACCGCTCACGCTCCCCCTTGATCCCTAGATCCCTTGATCCCTCGATCCCTAGATCCCTGTCCCTGCCCCCGCCTCACCCCTTCACCGCCGCCACCACCCGTGTCACCCGTTCCACGTCAACCGGATTCGTCGCCACCCCGTCCACCTTCAACGCCGTCCCCACAATCGCCCCGTCCGCGCACGCCTTGAACGCCCCCACCGTCTCCGCCGTCACCCCGCTCCCCACCAGCACCGGATGCGCCCCCGCCGCCGCCTTCACCCGCTGCACCTGCTCCACGTCCGTCGGCCGTCCCGTCCCGCTCCCCGACACGATCACCGCATCCGCCCCGCCGCGCTCCACCAAGTCCGCCACGTCCTCTTCGATTGCCCGCGGCGCCCCCAGCGCCACCGAGTGCTTCACGTCCACATCCGCCCAGATGCGGATGCCCGTCGCCCCGAGCCGCATCCGATCGCGCAGCAGCCGGTGCGCCTGTCCCGCGATCACGCCCTGGTCCGTCACCCGCGCCCCGGTCAGCACGTTCACCCGGATGAACGCCGCCCCGACCGCGTGGGCGATCGCCAGCGCGCTGCGCCCGTCGTTCCGCAACACGTTGATCCCCAGCGGAAGCTCGCACTGCCGCCGCACGGCCCCCGCAATCTGCGTCATCTGCGCCACCACTGCGGCCGGTATGCGGCCGGGGAAGAACGGCGTGTCCCCGAAGTTCTCCAACATCAATCCGTGTACCCCGCCCCGCGCCAGCGCCTCCGCATCACGCAGGACGTACGCCGTGATCTCCGCCAGGCTCTGCGCGCCCCGCGGCGCACCGGGCAGCGCCGGCAAGTGGAGCATACCGATCAGCGGGAACCGCACTCCGGACCACTCCGGCAGCAGCGTGCTCATGCCCTCACCTCGCAAACAACATGCCCGCCCGCCGACCGGCGACGGACGGGCATGCCGGAATTCCCCTGCCATCCGGGGCGACCGGACAGCACGGCCGCGTGCGGACTACTGCTTCTCCGCCGCCTTGTACTTCTTCAGCGTCTCCTCGAACTCCTTCTTCAACTCGTCGCTGTCCCCGGCCAGCTTGACGGCCTTCGTCTGCACCTCGATCGCTTCCCTGACCTTGCCGTTGTCGAACAGCGCCCGGGCGTACGTGTCGAGTACAGCCGCTTCCTTGCCTTCGGTCACGTCGTTGGCGCGCTCGGCCGCCTTGAGCGCCAGTTTCCGGTCGCGGAACTTGACGTCTTCATCGGTCAGGATCTTCCAGGCCAGTACATTCAGCAGTTCCGCGTCCTTGCCGGCCGCTTCCAGCGCTTCCTGGCCCGCCTTGTCCGCGCCGGCGGGCTTCTCGTCAGACGCGATCAGCTCGAAGTACTTGTTGATAACCTGCTCGGCCGCCTGCCGCTGCTCAACCTGCTTGCGCCGCTCCTGGTCTTCCTTCTGCGCCTTGGCCAGGTCGTATTTGCCCGCGAGGATCGCGTCCAGCGCTTTGTCTGCTTGCGTCGGGTCCCCCTGCCAGAAGATCTTGCCTTCCTTCGTCACGATGAACGCGCACGGAATCCCGTCCAGCAGGAAGGGATCCATATAGGCGTCGCCCGTGGTCCCCTCGCGCGCGTCCAGCGCCACGGCATATTCCATCTTCTCGCCCTGGTCCTTCACGAAATCCTCAACCTTGTCGCGCGTCTTGCGCGCCCCCTTGTCAGCGTCCACGCTCACGCCGATCACCACCACGCCTTTGTCTTTGTACTTCTTCTGCAGCGCGGTCATGTGCGGGATCGACTCGCGACACGGCCGGCACCACGTCGCCCAGAACTCGATCACGTACGTGTTCTTGCCCTGCCCCGCCTTCAGGTCGATCGGCCCGCCCTTGATCCACTTCTCCACCTTCAGCGGCGGAGCATCGTCGCCCAGTCCCAGTGCCAGCGCCGGCAACGCCGCAATGCCCAACATCACCACCAGAGCCAGCCCCACATTCCGCGCCTTCATAGTCGCTCCTTCACACGCAACTGCCCAAACGGGAGTACCAACGGCCGCCAGAGCGCAAACCATACCCCCACGCCGTCCGTCTCGGCAAGGTGTTTCACTCACTCTGCTGCATCCCCGGTTGCGCCGCCTCGGGCGCCGCGGCGGGCTTCGTCGCGGGCCGCGTCGTCGGTGCCGACGCGGGCGGCTTTCGCTCCCAGCCGTAGGCCTCCGTCGCTGCGGCGATCTTCCGGCCACGCCCGTCATCAGGGACCGCGTCAAAGGTGCCGAGCATCAGGTAGCGCACCGGCGGCGCCCAGCCGCCCAGAAGCTGCTGTGCCTGCCGGCTGACGTCCAGCCGCAGACTGCCGCGCAAGTGATCACCCGGACCCCGGTACAGCGCGACAATCCCGGCGATCGACACCAGCCGGCTCTGCGCGGGCCCCAGCCGCGCCACCCCGCGCAGCTCGCGCTGGCTGACCAGGTAGTTCTTCGCCTTGCCGGCCGGCAACTCGTCAAGCACGAGAGAGAGCTGAAACACGAAGTGCTGCGGTAGCGGGAAGAGCGGCGCGTCCCGCTCCAGCGCGATCCACACCTGGCCCTGTTCGTCGGTCCACCAGCCGGCGCGCTGCAGGTCGACCGTGCTGAACCGCGCCGCCGGCGGGTCAATGTCGCGGTAATTCAGCGGCGTGACGTCGATGCGCCCGCTGCCCTGGCAGCCGGCCAGCAGTACGCCGGTCGCCGCGATCGCCAGCAGCCCCGCCCCACGGGACAGGCCCCGCAGCGCGGCCCCGCAACGGCCTATAGCCGTAATCCGGATGGACGCGCCGCTAGGGTGGTGCCTCGGAATACCTTGCGCGCGGGTGGCGTGGCCATCTTGGCCGCCGCGGGGCGGGCGGGACGCCCACCCCACCCTGGTGGTGTGCAACTTCTTGTGAGGCACCACACTAGGCATGCGACAGCGGGAACTGCTGACAGAGCTCGCGGACACCACCGCGCACCTTGCCGCCGGCCACCTCGTCCTCACCCGCCGACAGTGCCCGGTGAATCAGGTCGGCCACGATGGCCATCTCCCGTTCCTTCATCCCGCGCGTGGTCAGCGCCGGCGTCCCCAGCCGCAGTCCGCTGGTCTGTGTGGGTTTGCGCTCGTCGAATGGGATCATGTTCTTGTTCGAGATGATGCCGGCCGCCTCGAGCCAGTTCTGGGCCTGCAGTCCCGTCAGGTTCGGGTGCACCGCCCGCAAGTCCACGAGCATGAGGTGGTTGTCCGTACCGCCCGATACCAGGCGATAGCCCTTGGACTGCAAGGCCGCCGCCAGCGCCTGGGCGTTGGCCAGAATCTGCTGCTGGTACTGCTTGAACTCCGGTCGCAACGCCTCGCCGAACGCGACGCACTTGGCCGCAATGGCGTGCATGAGCGGCCCGCCCTGCGTACCGGGGAAGATCCACTTGTCGATCAGGGCCGCATTCTCGGCGCTGCACAGGATGAGGCCGCCACGCGGGCCACGCAGCGTCTTGTGTGTGGTCGTCGTCGTGAAGTCGGCGTGCGGGATGCTCGACGGATGCAGACCGGTCGCGACCAACCCGGCGATGTGGGCGATGTCCGCCATGAGCTTGGCGCCCACCTCACGGGCGATCTCGGCGAACGCCGCAAAGTCGATCGTCCGCGGATAGGCCGACGCGCCGCAGATGATGAGCTGCGGTTTGTGCTCGCGGGCGAGCTGCCGGACGGTGTTCATGCTGACCCGTTCGGTGTCGCGCTCGACGCCGTAGGGCACGATCTTGTACATCGTACCGCTGAAGTTGACCTTCAGCCCGTGCGTGAGGTGCCCGCCATGTGCGAGGTCCAGCGACAGGATGGTCTCGCCAGGCTTGAGCGTCGCCATGAAGACGGCCGTGTTCGCTTGCGCGCCGGAGTGTGGCTGCACGTTGGCATGCGCGGCCCCGAAGAGCTGCTTGGCGCGTTCGCGGGCCAGATCCTCGACCGCGTCCATGTTCACGCAGCCGCCGTAGTAACGCTTACCCGGATACCCTTCGGCATATTTGTTGGTGAACACGGAGCCAGCCGCGGTGCGCACCGCGACGGAAACATGGTTCTCTGACGCGATGAGTTCGAGCGTGTTCTGCTGCCGGTCTTCCTCGCGGCGAATGATCTCGGCAACCTGGGCATCGACTTCGGACAACGGGAGAGCCTGCAGATTCGGCATGCGGATTCCTCGCAGCTAGTCGGGCGTTGACGGGGTTGGTGCGGGCGCTGTCGGCGCGGTGGTCGGGGGCGCGGTACCAGCCGCCTCCTCGGCCCGCCGGGCAAATCGTTCCCGCAGTTCGTCCAGCAAGGCGCGCTCCAGGCCGGTGTCGCGCCGGACGCGCGTCCAGACCGTGTTCTGCCGCTCGGTCGTGGCAGCGTCCCGATCCGTCGGTGTTTCACTACCGGGCGTGTCGCTCAGCCGATGGCCCTGCGGGTGCATGACCGTCTGGCGTTGCGTGTCCTGCCGCTCGACATCGACACTCAGGCGCACAACCGTCACGTCCCCACGCCGCCCAACATCCAGCGTCGCCGACCGCCGCATCGTGGAACTGCCACGCACCAGGTCGCGCGCCGTGCCGCTGTCGCGGGATGTCGTGTACTCGACGGGTGCCGTGACGATGCGGCGCGCCGCACGGTCTACGGAGACGCGGCCGAACTCGCGCTGCAGAATCGCCTGTCCCTCGGCTAGTACTTCGTCGGGCGCAGCGCCTTCGATCACGCGCTGTTGCTGCGGCTGGCGCGCCGCGACATTCCCCACGGAGTCGGCACAGCCCGCCAGCACCGCGACAGCAGGCCACACCAGCACAAACAAGATCCGGGTCATTGCATGTTCCTCGGGCTAAACGCGAGTACGTAGCATACCCGAAGTCAGCTCGCGCGTCTCGCCCACCCGCCTCGCGCCCGACTCGGTCCGCAGCGGCCGTCTCAAGGCCCCGGGGCGCCGCGCCGGGCTCCGGCGGTTCCTACCCGGGTTGCGGCGCGTCGGCCGGCACCGGCCGGGTCGGTTCAGGCACCGGCACCGGCTGCGGCGGCGGCAACGTACCTTCGCCCCGCAACATGGCCGGGTAGCGCGAAATCAGCGAGCCGCTGCGATCGGCGGCGGCGGCGCGGCGCAGGTCAGCCAGGCCGCGCTCGCGATCCCCCGTGTGATATTCCAGATAGCCCAGCAGGAAGCGCAGTTGCGGATTCTCACGCTGATCGAGGCGGCGCATCAGGTCTGCCCGTCGCAGATCGATCTGCTCCCCGCTACCCATGAACTCGCGCAGATCAAAGGTGAAACGCGCGGTCTCCGGAAACAGGGTGAAGCCCCGGACAAGTGCGTCGGCCGCCGAGTTGTACGAGCCAGCCGCCAGCAGCGCATGTCCTTCGCCGATCAGCGGCAGCGGGTTCGAACGATCCAGGGCGCCGGCCGCCGCATAGCGATCCGCCGCCTCCTGATAGTGCCCGATCTGCATGGCGGCCTCGGCTTTCAGCAGCGTATCGTTGAGCGCCGAGGCCCCGCGTCCGGTGAGCGACTTGACGGGCGTGCTCAGCATTTGCTCCAGGTGTGCACGCGTGTCGCGCGCCGTTTGGTCGGGCAACCTGGGGGCGGCTTCCGCGCCACCCTGCGCGGCGCGTTCCATGTCCTGCACCCACTGCGCCCCGGGATTCGCCGAGTACGCGATCGCCAGGCGCATATCGTTGAAAACGTCATATCCCGGCAACACCGTCGGATCCACGAAGCGCGGCTCGCCCGGCACGACCGTGGTCGGCGGCACCGCCGGCGCTGGTTCCGGCACGAGCAGGCCGGGCCGATAGGTGCCCCCTTGCCAGCCGCCGGCCCAGGAAGGGGACGTCGCGCGCTGCTCGGGCCGGATCTGGTTCGTCCCGCCGCGCAACAGGACGTCCAGCGCTCCACGCGGTTCGCCCTCCGCACGCGTCGGACGTCCGGCCTCCCGCAGGGCCGCGGGGCCAACGTCGGCACCACTCTCGCGACGCCACGGCGGAACAGCACCGGAAAGCTCTTCTCCGGTCAGCGGTACGCGCGGGGGCGACGCACCCGGCCCAAACAGGCTGCTCGACAGGTAGGGCGCCGGGCTCGGCTGCTGCGGTGTAGCACCCGGCGAAACGCGCGGCGGCGCAGTCAGATTGCTCTGGCTATCCAGGACGCCGACGCGGGCATCGAGACCGGGGATGCGCCGCGTGCCGGGCGACGAGGGCGCCCCCAGATTCCCCAGCGAGCGCAGGTAATTGCCGGTGTAGACACTCGTGGACGGGTCATAGTACGGCTGCGCCAAGGGAACCGATCCTAACGGAGCGCCGACGTCGTAAACACTGACCGAGTCGCGCCGGAAGTTCGAAAGCGTCGCGGTGCCCAGAGGCGCACGAAACGCCATGGGCGAGCCGATGGGCGAGTAGCTCTGCAACGACAGCCCGCGCCCGACGTTGCCCGTGGCAAACAGGTTACCGCTCATCAGCGGCGATACCGGTCGACCGGCGTTGAATCGGCCACCGCGCAGCGCAGGATTGGCATCCAGCAGGCGGCCATCCTGACTCACGAAGTTGTTCACGCGCGTATCCAGGGCCATCTGGGCACTGGACGAGACCGCTCCCCAAACCACCAGGCCCAGTACCAGCAACGGGAGGCCAACACGACCTCGTCCCCGATTCGCAGCGGTTGTCATCGACTTCATGGCTGACCTCGTCGCACGGGCGCCGGCCTGGCCGGCCCAGCGCCAAACCCCCAACTCCAGATTATAAGCCGTCCCACCGTGCTGCGGACGGCCTCGGCATCTATCCCGCCACATGGCGGCCACCGTCCACCGGGAGAATGACGCCCGTCAGATAGTCGCCCTCCGCCAGTGCGAAATGTACCGCCGCGGCGACATCCTCCGGCGTCCCCGCGCGCCGCAGCGGGACCTTGGCGACCAGGCGCGCACGCGTTGCGTCGTCATAGCCCTCCGGCCAGGCCGCCACGCCCGGGGCGATCCCGATCACGTTGACCTCGGGAGCCAGCGCCCGCGCGAGCACGCGCGTCAGCGTGTCGAGCGCCCCTTTCGAGATCATGTACGCCAGATGGTCGGGCCAGGGGTGCGTCGTCGCCGCATCGCACAGGTTGATGACGCGCCCGCCCGCCTGCCGCAGGGTGGTGTGGGCCGCGTGCACCAGGAGCATCGGCGCCGTGAGGTTGACCTGCAGCGTGCGCTCCCAGTCGGCCAGCGAGAACAGCGCGACCGTCTGCGGCCGAAATTCGGCGGCATTGTTGATGAGCACGTCCAGGCGCCCGAACTGCCGCAGGACCGCCGGCACCAGGGCGCGCGTCTGCGCCACGTCCGCCAGATCGGCCGGAAACACCATGCCGTCGCCGCCAGCGGCGCGACAGAGGCGCACGGTCTCCTCCGCGTCGGCCACCGACGAGCGCGTGTGGACAGCGATCCGGGCGCCGGCGCGCGCCAGCCGCACCGCAATTGCCCGGCCGATGCGGCGGGCCGCACCGGTCACCAGGACAACGCGTTCAGACAGCTCCATCGCGAATCTCCGGGGCCGGACCATAGCAGACCCATTGCAGGCACAGCCCGTGCGCCGGGGCGGTAATCGAGGCATGACTTCGGTCGCGCGAAGCAAGGATCTCGGACACGCGCTCCGGTGGCCAGTGTCCGCGACCGACCTCGAACAGCGTACCCACCATGTTGCGGACTTGATTGTACAGGAAGCCGTCGCCTGCGACGTCGATCAGCACTTCATCGACACAGCGCCGGATGCCGATCCGCTGCACGGTCCGCACCGTCGTCTGGCGCGGCGCCCCCTGCGAAGCGAAGGCCGCGAAATCGTGCGTGCCGACGAGGAGTGCCGCGGCCGCACGCATGCGCTCCAGGTCCAGCGGGTACCAGACGTGCCAGGCATAGCGCCCCTGCAGGACCTCCACGGGGCGCCGCACGGCGTTGAAGAGGCGGTAGCGATAGAGCTTGCCGAGGGCCGCGCGGGGATGAAAGTCGGGGGCGGCCAGCTCAGCGTGAACCAGCGCGACATCGGGCGGCAGGTGGTGTCCGGCCGCGCGGCGCAGATTCTCCACGGGGATGGGCGCGGCGGTCACAACCCGGGCCACTTGTCCACGGGCGTGGACACCGGCATCCGTGCGGCTGGCCCCATCGACATGCAAAGGGTGTCGCAGGATGTGGCGCAGCACGTCCTCGACGACGGCCTGAACGGTCCGCACACCGGCTTGTCGCTGCCAGCCGTGAAACTCGGTGCCGTCGTAGGCCAGCACGAGTTTGATATTGCGGTCCATGTGGACCTCGTGTGTCCACGCCGTTTCCGTCGGCAGCGCCGCCCGCGCGCGTGGCACGCCGGCCCGGACGGAGCCGCGCGGACCGGGCCGCGTCAGGTCTGGCGGTCGTCGTCCGCCGGCCCGCGCTCGAGCGCTGCCGGCTGATCGGCTGGCAAGCGCGGCGCCGTCGCTTCCTCTTCCCGATACTCGTAGAACTCGCGGTATTGCTGCTTGAAGTAGCCGCCCGGCTGCGCCCGCACACCGTTGAGCACGGCGCCAATCACGCGGGCGCCGATGCGCTGGAGTTGCTCGCGCGCGCGGCGGAGCGTGCCCTTGGTGCCGTGGACCGCACGAGCCACGAGCACGACCGCATCCACCTGCGTCGCGATGACCAACGCATCGCTCACCAACAGGCACGGCGGGCCGTCAACCACCACTCGGTCGTACTTGCCGGCGACGAGCTTGAGCAGCTCCCGCATCTGGGGCGAGCCCAGCAGCTCGCCGGGATTCGGCGGCAGCGGGCCACTGCCCAGCACATCCAGGTTCGGGAGTTCGGTATGGACGATGGCCTGGTCGAGCGCCATCTGTCCGACCAGCACGTTGCAAAGGCCTTCGGCGCGCGTGCCGGCAAAGGCGCGGCGCACGCCCGGGCGCCGGAAGTTGGCGTCAACCAGCAGGACGCGTTGATTGCTCTGGGCGAACGTGACCGCCAGGTTGATCGCAACCGCGGTCTTGCCGTCCTCGGGCCGTGGGCTGGTGATGAGGAGCGTGCGCTGCGACGCCAGCGGACCGCTGTACGCCAGATGCGCCCGAATCTGCCGGAACGACTCGGCAATCAGCGACTGCGGCGCGCGGCGGGTCACCTGCTCGAGCTCGGCAATATCCGTCTCTTCCTCTTCGTCGAGTAGTGGTACGCTGCCGAGCACCGACAGGCCACCGTGGCGGGCCACGTCCACGGGTGTCCGAATGGCCTGATCGGTCACTTCCCGCAGGAAGGCCAACCCCACGGCCACCAGCAAGCAGAGCACACCCCCGCCACCCAACCACGTGACGAATTCGGGCCGCGAGGGCGATACCGCATCGCGGGCCGCGATCGCGATCTGGAGCTTGCCTTCCTTCTCGGTCACCCCCACCTGACCTTCCACCTCAAGCACGGACTTGCCGATGGCCTCGAGTTCACCCTGCAGCAGCTTTTCGTCCTCTTCGAGGCCCTTCAGGTCCTGAATCGTCTGATCCAGGTCCTTCAGCGTAGCTTCACGCTGCGCCAGCTGCTCACCGATTTCCGCCTGCATGTTGCGCACGCGGGCCTGCTCCTGGCTGAGCGACTCCATCTGGCGGCTCTTCAGATCGTCGATCAGCTCCTCGCGCCGCGCGGCCTCCAGGCGGGCATAGCTCTCCCGCTGCTGGCGCATGACCTCCATCGAGCGGTGGTTCTCGCCGACCGTCCGGCGCGCGGCCTCAATCTGCACGTCGAGCGTCTCCACCTGCTGGCGGTAGTAGCGCAGCACGGGATCGGACTCGACAATCACCTTCATTTCCGCGGACAGCGGCAGCGTGCGGTAATCCCGTCCATGGACCGAGTCCAACTGGGCCTGCACATCCGCCGCCCGCGTGCGCAGCT
This sequence comes from uncultured Planctomycetales bacterium, assembly GCA_964523405.1. GTDB lineage: Bacteria > Planctomycetota > Phycisphaerae > UBA1845 > Fen-1342 > CAZGAQ01. The sequence continues at coordinate 53,544 of CAZGAQ010000023.1, read as the reverse complement.
CCGCGGAGGTGTTATTCAGCATCGCGATCATCTCGCTCTGCACTTCGCGGTCCGACTCGAGGGCCGGCATGTCGCGGCGCTGCCGCGCACTGGCGATGCGGTCCCGCGTGGCCGTCAGTTGCTTTTCCTTGTCCGCCCGGCGGTTCTTCAGGCTGTTGAGCCGGTCTTTGCCTTCCTCCGTCAGGCGGAACTGGGATTTCGACACGGCCTGCTGCACCAGCGTGTTGACGATGTTGGTGGCTTCGGTCTTGTCCTTCAGGCCGATCGCAACCCGGATCAGGTAGCTGTCGCGCACCGGCGTAACCGACAGGCGGTCCCGAAAGTCTTTGAGGCACTCCTCGAAGTTGTCACCGAACCACTTGTAGTACGTGGTCCCCTTGATTTCCGGGCGCTTGAGCACGTCCATCAGCAGCGCCGGATCGCGAAAGCGCGCGGCCTCTGTGGAGAGCGAGTGCAGAATGTAGTCGCGCGGCAGGATCTGCTCGCTGTAGTTCGATTGCATCGGCGGGATCAGTTTGACGTAGGCCTCGCTCACGTACTGCGGCGCAAACCGGTAGACCAGCGCCGTCGCGGCGCCGACCAGCAAATACAGCACCACGAACGTGACCGCAATCAACAGCTTGCGCTGCTTGATCACCCGCCAGACGTCGCCCGCGGTGAAGGCCGTCGCCATCGAGGGCGCGGTCGCCGGGGCCGCCGCCGCAGACAGCGCAGCCGGAGATGCAGGTGCAGTCAGCACGATGGGTTGAGCATCACCAACAGTACTCATGACTATCCTCGCACACGGGGCCGCGGTGCCGGCCGCGGCCGCAAGGGTCGCGCTTACGGCAACTTCTGCAGCGCCGCTTCGAACTTCTGCACATATTCCGCGTTACCGGCCTTCTTGGCTAGGTCGCGGCCCCGGTTCAGCAAAGCCCGGGCATCCGCGTCCCGGCCGCCGGCCGCGTAGACCAGTCCCAGGTGCTCGATCGCGGGCAGCGTCTCGTCGTCGAGACTGAGCGCCTGCTCCAGGGCGGCGCCGGCCCGTTCGAGATAGGCCCGCCGGTCATCACGGGAATTGCCGTACCGGAAGTACACCCAGCCGATGGTATCCAGCATATTCGCCGCGTTCGGGTTCTCCTGAACCAGTCCCTCCAGTCGTTCCGCGTACTTCAGCGCTTCCTCGGGCCGCGGCAGACCGGGACCGGTGGCGTCCACGAGCAGATAGGCCAGATTGTTGAGCGCCGCGAGATGCTGCGGGGCGAGTTCCAGCACCTGCTGGTAACTCGCAATCGCCGCCGCGTTGTCCTGGCTCTGCTCCTGAATCTGTCCGCGCGTCAGGAGGGCGGCGAGGGTCTCGTTCCCCTCCTTGGGCAAGGTCTCCAGGGTCTGGTTCAGAAGCGTGATCGCTTCCGGGCCGCGCTTGCAGCGCCCCAGGGCATCCCCCAGCGCATTTCGCAGCCGCTGCCCCGGCAACACATCCGCGGGCAGCGGTTCGACCAGCGCCCGCAGCAGACGCTCCGTGTTCTCCTCGCCGACGACCTCGCGCACGTCATTCGTCACGGTGCCCACTTGCCCCATCGAGCTGGTCGACGCGTCCTGCAGCGCGATGCGCCACTGCTCCAGCGCCGCGTCGGAATCGTTCAATTGCGCGTACGCGCGCGCCGCCGCCAGCCGCAGGGGCACCGGCGTCTTCTCTTGCGGCTGGGCCTTGAACAGCTGCAGGGCGTCGCGCGCCTTGCCCGCCTTCACGAGCACCAGGAGCTGCGCTGTCAACGCTTGCACGCGCCCGCCCGGCTGCTTCTCCCCGCAGAGCTCGGCCGTCCGCTGGTAGTACCGCGCCGCGGACGCGTAGTCCTTCTCCGCCGTGCCCGCGTCGCCACGCTTGCGGGCGCCGTCCGCCCGCATTTCGTAGAGCAGGCCGAGTTGCTGCGGCCAAAGCGGGTCTTCCGGGCTCTTGGCCATGTACTCGCTGACCAGGTCCCGCGCCTTATCGATCTGGTTGATCTTGCGCAACACGCGCACCAGGTCGGCCACCACGCCGGCCTGCACCTCCGGCCGCGCGCCACCGCGCGCCAGGGCTTCGAGTTCCTTGCGGATTTCCTCGACGGCGGCCTCCAGCCGCCCCGCGCGCTCATGCAGCGCGGCGATCATTCCGTGCAGGCGCGGCGCCCAAGGCGAGTCTGCCGCGGTTAACTGCGCCGCCCGCTCGAGATCCACGCGGGCCGCATCGTAGCGCGCCCGCTGCAGCATCAGCCAGCCCCGGGCCATCAGGGCCCACACGTGATCCGGCGACTCCTTCAGGATGGCCGTCAGGTCGGCGGTCGCGGCATCCCGCTCGTTCTGGGCGAGCCGGACGCGGGCGCGCGCCATCAGCCCATCCTGATCCTCGCCGTAAGCCTTTACGTACTCCGCCGTTTCCTGATCCGCCTCCGTCACCTGCCCGGCCTGCAGCAGCGCGTCGATCAGCTTCAGCCGCACGCGCTGCACCGCATCCCCCTGTTCCGCAACCCGGTCCAGCAGCCAGCGGCACACCTCGATCACCTGCCGGGCGCGGCCGGAACGGCCGTAGAAGTCGACGAACTGCAGTCCGATCTGCAGGGCGAGCTCCCGCCGCTTCGCCGGGTCGCTCACACTGGGATTGATCAGTCCCTGGGCCGCGACAAACTCACGTTCCGCTGCCTCCGTGTCGCCGAAGCGCTCGGCAATCCGCGCCAGCATCAGCTGCGCCAGCACTTTCTGGTCGCCCGTGGCCTGCTCGAAGAACTTGCGCACGAACGCCTCGCCGCCCGCCCGATCGTCCTGCAGGGCGTAGAAATTCGCCGCCAGCTCCAACAGCCGCAGCCGCAGGTTCGGGTCAGACGTGCCGAGCTGCGCGGCATAGAATGCCTGGCCGCGTGTGGTCAGCGCCGGCAGCGCCGCAGCGTTGCCCGCGTCTTTCGTGATCTGGGCAGCCCGCACGTAGAGTTCGCCGACGCGGAAGATATTCGCCAGGTCATTCGGGTCCGTCGTGCACTTGGGCTCACGCGCCGCGATGGCTTCCAGCGGCTTGGCTTCCTCTTCCTGTCGCGCGCGGCGCTGCGCGACGTACGGGTTGTTCGGCGAGAGCCGCGCCAGCGCCTCAAACGCAGCATTCGCCTGCGCCTGCAGCTCGTTGCGCTCCGGCCCGGTGGCCTTCGCCGCCAGGTCGTCGTACGTCACCGACAGCAGGCCGTGGGCCTCGGCATCATTCGGGTTGAACGCCACCGCCCGCTTCAGTGCGTCAATCGCCTCCGCCTGACGACCCGCGGCGCGGTACGCCCGCGCGAGCCCCACCTGCAGTTCCGCGGACTTCGGCGAACCCTGCACCGCCTGGCGGTACTCGCGGATCGCCACCTCCGCGTTATCCTGCACCAGCGCGAGTTTCCCGCGGTAGGAGGCCCCGCCCACCCGATCCCATCCCTTCCCGTCATCGACCTGGGCCAGTTCCTTCGCCAATTCACCGGCCTGCGCGAGCGCCTCCTTCGCCGCCGTCTGCTCCGCCGTCACCCGGCTCGCCGCCCCGGCGCGCTCGGCCACCCTGGCCGCCTCATCGTGCGCCTGGCCGATCCGCAGACGCAGCTCGAATTCACGTTCGACCAGCGCCGGCTGCGCGCCGCGCAGCTTCCGGAGTTCCCGCAGGTACTTGAGCGCCTCCCCCATGTTCTTCAGGGCCACGTCTGTGGCCCCCGGCACCGCCGGATCCACAGCACTCCGACTTAGATAAAAGCCAACGTACTGCTCCGCGCGCGTCGCCGGGTCCGCGACGCGTGTGATGATCTCCAGCAGCTTGGCGTCGCGCTGCTGCGGATCGGTTTCGCTCAGCAGCACCTCGTAACGCTCCAGATTCATGGCCAACTTGGGCCGCGCCCCCTGCTGCTTCAGCTCGCGAACCAACTGCTGCGCCTCCGCGCGCCGCCCGCCATCCTCCAGCGCGGCCAGCAGCAACTGCAGCGCCGACTCGAACAGCTCGTCGCTGGTCTCCGTCGATTCCAGGAGGCCGCGCGTGAGCTGCTCCGCGGTGGCCAGGTCCTTGGCCTGCAACGCCACCTGGGCCTGCCACAAGCGCGCCTGCGGCGTCGCTGCCGTGACGGCTTCGCGGGCCGCCTTCGTGGCCTCCTCGCCGCGTCCTTCCTGGGCCAGCAGTTGCGCCCGGAGCGCGGCGAGTCGCGCGTCTCCCGGGTAGGCAAGCCGGGCCTGGTCGAGCAGTTGGTACGCTTCGGGCAGGCGGTTCAGTTGGTGCACCACCTGGGCAAGCACGAGAATCAACGGCACCGGCGCATTCTGCCCCATATCCTTCTCGTACCGCCCCAGCGCCTGCCGGGCCCACTGCTCGGCCTCGCCGAACTGCCGCGCCTGCAGGTACAGGGCCGCCAGTTGCTCCTCCGGCAGCGCGGTCACGCGTGCCAGCTGGAGCCACCAGATCGGGTGCATGCCCGTCTCACTCGCCTTCTGGAACGCCTTGATCGCCGTCACCAGATCATTGGTGGCAATCGCGTACTGCCCTTCCATGTAGAGCGTCGCCGGGTATTCCGGCGCCTTGACCTGCGCGTCTTCAAGGAACTGCTTCGCGCTGGCGAGCGCGGCCGCATCGCGCTCCGTGTCCTTTTGCGCAATCGCCAGCGCGCGGCAGTCCAGCGCCATCAGGAAGCCCCGCAGCAGCATGAGCATGCGCTGCGCTTCCGTGAGCGTCGCGCGGAGCGTACGCAGCGTCTGCGTGGCGCGACTGGCTTCCTCGTACAGCGTGAGCGCCGCAACCGCATGCTTCAGCCGGTCCGCCTCCCGGTTGCGCGACTCGCCGGCATCCTCTACCCCGACCAGCCGCACCTGGGCCCGGGCGGTGTACGCATCGTACATGGCCGGATCCAGCGCGATGGCACGCTCCAGCAGCGGGTCGACGCGGGCAACGAGCGCCTGCTCAGCGGCGCGCCGGGCCTTCCACTGCTCCTCGGTCAGTTGGTCGTCCGCCGCAATGAGCTGCTCATTGCTTTCCACGCCCTGCTTGAGCGTCTGCTGCGCCAGCGCCAGGTACAACTCCGGCAGGTACCACTCCGTATTGGCCTGGGTTTCCCACAGCTCCCGGGCGCGCTCGATAGGCGGGGCCGGCTTCGCGGTCAGCGCCTCTTTGGTATCCTTCAGTGTCTGCTCCGTCGCCCGCAGCACGCGGTCCAGCCGCGCGATTGCGTCCGCCCGCAGTTGCTGCGCCTGTTCGCGCCAGGCCGCCGCCTCGGCCTCCCGCCCGGGGCGGCGCGCCAGCGCGCGCAGCCAGTTGCACATGCCGTCCAAGTGGTCCGCATAGGCCATGATCAGCCCGGGATCGTTCGGCTCCGCGCCAACGGCCTGGTCGAAGATCCCCTTGATCTCCTCGTTCAGCTTCATGCGCTGCTGTTCCAGCACCGCCTCGGTCGACCCCGCCTGGGCCGCGGCCCGCGCCGCCGCCATCTGCTCACGTTCCCGGTATTCGGCGTAGACAACCACCACACGCGGATCGGTCGATCCCGCACCGTAAGCCTGCCGCGCCGCCTCCGCCGCTGCCGCCCGGCTCGTCTCCTCCGTGGCCGGCGCCAGCGCCCGCGCCCGGCAGACCAGTCCCAGGGGATGGTTCGGCTCGATCTGCAGGAGCTTGTCCGACCAATCCCGCCATTCGTTCGGCGAACGGAGGACGCCCTCCATCTCGCGCAGCCGCCACAGGCCGTTCAGGACGGCCACGATCGGGCGCGGGTCGTGCGGATCTTTCGAGTGGGCGCGACTCAGTGTCTCCAGCCAGGGACCAATCGCCGCCATCTTGAAGAAGCAGCGCGCGCTGTCGAACACGTAGTTGGGATCGCGTTCCTCACTCGCCGCGTAGGCCTGGCGGTACAGCACGACCGCCTTGCTCATCTTCTCGACATCGTTAAGCTGCTCGATCTCCCGCGCCTGCAGAGCCAGAGCAGCCGGATCGCGCCGCGCCCCCTGCCGGATGATGAGGGCCGCCACACCGATCACCAGCAGCATGCCCATCAGGGTCAGGAACGCCACCATGTTCTTGTTGAGACGCTTTTGCTTGGCCATGGGGCCCGATCCTCTCACTTAGGCGCGGTCGTCGCGCTCGTACGCGGCGCCGCCAGCAGGCCGACGTTCAGATGATCCTCGAGCAGACGCGGTAGCACCGCCTCCAGGAGCGGGGGCAGCGCCGCCAGCGTTTCCTCCGGATTCGCGTTGTTCACCAGGCTCTCGTCGGAGAAATTGACCTCGACCTTCGCATAGTACGCGTACCGCTGCAGCGGATTCGACAGCTTCAGCCGAACCCCGTCGCGGGTGGTCACGTAGGCCCCGTTCGCATGGAAGAAGTAGGTCACGGCAATCTCGCCGGTACTCTCGGTGCTGCGCCGCCGGCTGGGCGGCGCGAGCGCACGCACCACCATCACCGGCACCGCATCCGCCGGGGCCTGCGCGCCACGCACCACCACGGTCCGCGTCTCCGCCCCCAGGATGTCGTAGCCCCCGGCCGCATAGCACTCGTTGGGCACGTGGGGCACCATGTCCGGCCGGCCCGTGTAATACGTGATGAACACATGTCCGACGCGGGTGCGCGCGCTTCGGCCGGCGCGCGTGTCCGTGACGAAGAACTGCACGAACTCGCGCGTCCCCAGGCTGTCGATCATGTCCTCGCTCATCGATTCGAGCCGGTCGGTCGCCGGGTGCTTCTCGTAGCGCGGCCCCAGCCCGCGAACGTCAAACTGCGCCAAGGGCTTCCGCAGCGGCACCGCTTCCTTCTGCAGGTACACGTCGAACGCCGTCAGCAGTCGCCCCCCGACCGCCGCCGCGGCCAACACCGCTACCGCGACCCAGTAGCGCCCGCTGGGACGCGCCGGGGCGGGCGCGGCGGATCGCCGCGGGGCCACCCCCGGGGCGCCGGCCGAACTGCCGGAACACGCGCTGCTCATGGTGCCATCACGCATGGGTGCCTTGTGCGGCGGGCGGCGCCGGGCGGTCCGCCGGCTCGTCGTCCGCCGCCTCTTCTTCCACAACCAGCCGATTCAGGATCCAACCCAGACCGCTGAAAATGCCGAAGGCCAGCACGATAATCGCCAACCCCAGCATCATGTGATAATCGCCCGTGGCGTACTTGGGGTCGACGTACACATGCAGCCAGCACGTCGTCGTCACGCGAATGAAATTGCAGAACGTCGCGATCGGCACGCACGCCAGAACCAGGATGATCCGGTGCCATAGCGGCCGGTCCGACATGCACGCCACGGCCACCCCCAGGGCGCAGAGTGTGACCGTGCTGCGCATCCCGCTGCACGCATCCGCGACACCGATATTGCCGCTGACGCCCCGGTAGATGTATTCCAGGTTGGCCCCGACGCGCTCGATGTGCAGCCCGGTCAGGCTCAGCACCGCAGCGGCCACCTCCGCCGCAATGCGTCGCAGCGGCGTGGTCCAGGCGAAGTACAGCCGCGACGGCAGGGGATAGGCGAAGAACAGATACAGCCAGGGCAGCCACAGGTACCAGAGCGCCGGCAGCCCGAGCAGGAAGATCAGCAGCCCCAGCAGCGTAACCATCATCGCCAGAGCCTTGGCATAGGCGAACAGCAGCCCGGTCAGCGACCATACATACAGGGCCAGCCCCAGCGCCAGCAGCACCGCACCCACCCAGGTGTGCCGTACCGGACAGCGGCGAATCCGGTCCCAGCGATGGTAGACGAGGTAAGCGCTAAACACCGGGATCAATGGGCCGTGCGACCAGTCCGCCTCGTAGACCCAGCTGTACGTCAGCCACCCGAGCGGCGGAATGAACGACAGCAGGTGCCAGAAGGCCGCGATGAACAGCGCCACCACCACCGCCGTCTTGACCTGCGCAGCGCGGTCAAACGCGAGGAGCCTCGCCTCGGAACTGGCCAGGGGTTCGACCGTCATCCAGCCTGCCTCGCCACACGGGCCACGCGACCTCCGCTAGAACGGCAGCCCACGCTGCTGACGCCGCTGCTGATCGAGAATCTGCGGATTGATCTTGCTGCCGTAGGCGTCCTTGTCCGCAAAGTTCCGGTCGTACACGAAGCCGAAACCGTAGGTGAACCGGAACGAGTTGCGGATCACAAACAGGAACGGCGCCACAAAGTGCGTCCCCACGTTCACGATGTCGTCGTCCCGCAGATACAGGTCGTCCTCCAGCCCGGCGAAGATCGCGTCCAGGTTCACCGTGATCGTCAACTGCTTGTCCGTACCCGGCTCCCGCCGGATTACTTCCGTGCGCTGCGGCCAAGCCAGTTGCGCGAACCCACCCGCCACGGCCAGCGCCTGCTTGATCGTGATGTCGCGACCGCCGAACGCATACACGCCCGGCCGGGTTACTTCGCCCATGATGTAGAAGACGCCGGTGTCGGTCGGCACGTTGATCACGTCGCGATCCCGGACGACCACATTGTAGCGCGGATTGCCGCCCTTGAGTTCGTCAACACTGATCGCGATCACACGCTGGTCAAACTCGCTTTCGGCCGCCTTGTCCCACTCGAAGGGCTGCTCCAGTTGCGTCGGTTCCGTGCTTGGCGGCATCACCGCGGGTTTCTTCTCCGCTAACGCCGGCGCCGTGCGCTCGGGCTCCAGCACCTGGCCGGTCTGCGGGTCGAAGATGATGGGGCCGAACGGCGGCTTGTCTGCCGGCGCGCTCGTCTGCGCCGTCGCCTGCGCCCGCGGGGCCGGCACCAGGACGTCCGCCAGCTCGTCCTTCGTCGGCGGCGGATTGCCGCCCGGCGGCGGATCTTGCGTCCGCGTCGCCCGGCCCGCACTGGTCGCAAAGGCCGCCGGCGCCGGCTCACTCGGCGGCGGCACGATCAACTCGGTCTGCCCGTCCGCCGGCGGCGCCACCGGGTTGGCCGGCTGACCCACCGCGCCTTGGGCCGTGGTCGCACGGCGAATCACGTACATCTTCTTGGAAACAGCGGCCACATCCCCAAACACGCCCAAGGCGTCCAGGAGGCGTGTGTCGGAGTCGGGAATGGGATACGTGCCGGCCTGGCCCACCGCCCCCACGGCGGTGAAGATGCGGCCGCGCTTGACCTGCGTTGTCACAATGACCACCGGACGTGGCAGGAGACCGCTGTCCCGGAGGCGGGCGGTGATTTCCTGCTCAAGCTCCTGCTCGGTCATGCCCGCGCAGCGGATCGAGCCCAGGTCGGGCACGCGGATTTCACCGAGCGGGCTGACTTGCAGGGCCACGTTGAACGGCTGGCCCGGGGTGATCAGGTCCTGAATGGTCAGGGCCAGGGTGTCCCCCTGCATCAATCGGTAGTCCTCGTACGTCGCGACGATGTCTTCCGGAGTCGGGTCCGTAGCGTTCGCCAAGCCCGGCGGCGTGTCGCGCGGGGTGAGCACGCGCCGAATCCCGACCTCCTGGGCATCCAGGCCAAAACGCCCTACTTTGGTCGGGTCGATGAAGCTATTGGGCGGCAACGCGGCACAGCTCAGCTGCATCGCCAACAGAACGCTGATCGTGAGCCGCCCCCATGCTGCCGCTCCGCGCGTCCGTCGGCGTCGCATACCACACTCCTTAGCGCTCATTTTGCTCGCAATGCCCGACCTGCGCGCTTTTCCCTTGCCGCGCGCCACCGGCGATTTCCGCCCTCGCGGCGGAACCTGATTGAGCCCAGGACTTTACCGGTCGTGCCACATGCCTGTCAAACGCGGCACCGCGCACCGGGTTCCAGAGTACGCCCCGTACTGGGCTTACGGTGCTCATGCCCTCCAGGTTCACCCGCCACGCTCCTGGCCAGTCAAATCGCCAGCTAACGTTATCGGCACAGCAACGCGCCGTTCTTGCACGTTTTCACTCACGCGCTCCCGCCGTCACCATGCCACTTCGCCTTTCCTCCCAGCCCGACTCACCCGATAGTGCCAGCAGGGTCGCCGCAGTCCGCACGACCCCGCCGAGAAGCCTACTCGCCGGACGACCGGAGCACAAGTTGACGGGTTTCCGCCACAACACCGCCCTGCCGTGCCGTGTCCTGATCCTCGGCGCCGGCGGGCACGGCCGCGTCGTCCTCGACATCCTCCTCCAGGATGGCCACCACCAGCCCGTCGGCTTCCTCGACAACAACCCCGACATCCGCGGCCGCCGGATCGACGGCATCCCAGTCCTGGGAACGATCGCCGAAGCCGGCCCCCTCGCCCGAGAGCACCGCATCGACGGGGTCATCGTCGCCATCGGCGACAACGGAGTCCGCCGCGGCTTGGCCCGTGACCTCGAGTCCGCCGGGTTCGAGCTGATCAACGCCGTACACCCTTCGGCCACCTTGGCCCGCAACGCGACCCTGGGGCGTAACATCGTGGTGGCGGCCGGTGTGGTCGTGTGCGCCCATTGCCAGATCGGCGACTCGGTGATCCTGAATACCGGGTGCGTCGTTGATCATCAGACCATGATCGGGGAAGGCAGCCACATCTGTCCGGGGGTACGCATCGCCGGACGCGTCAAAGTCGAGCCGGGCACCTTCGTGGGCATCGGCGCCACCGTCATTCCCAAGGTCACCCTGGGCTGCGAATCGATCATCGGCGCCGGCTCGGTCGTCATCGCGGATGTCCCCCCGTTGGCCACAGTCGTCGGCGTCCCCGCTCATGCGGTAAAGACCGCCTCCGCCAGTGAGGACATCAGCGCACTCCTGCTGCCCGCGGGTGTGTAGCCCCGCTCCCCCACTCACCCGCCAGCCGGCGGCACGCGCGTGTGCCAGTCCGTGGCCCGTTCATACAGGCGCGCCGCCTGCAGCAGGGTGGTCTCCCCGAACTGCGGTGTCATGAGCTGCAAACCGATCGGCAGGCCGGCCGCGCTGAAGCCGCAGGGGATCGACAGCGCCGGAACCCCGACCAGGTTGGCCGCGATGGTGTAAATGTCCGCCAAGTACATCTGCAGCGGGTCGCTGAGCTTCTCGCCCAGCCGAAACGCCGGCGTGGGCGACGTCGGCCCCGCGATCACATCGCATTGCTCAAACGCCCGGTCGAAATCGTCCTTGATCAGCCGGCGCACGCGCAAGGCCTTGTTGTAGTACGCATCGTAGTAGCCGGCCGACAGGGCGAACGTCCCCAGCATGATGCGGCGCTTCACTTCTGCCCCGAAACCCTCATCGCGCGATGAGCTGTACAGATCGAAAATGTCGCGCGGCCGGGCTGTGCGATGCCCGTAGTGCACGCCGTCGAAACGGGCCAGATTGCTCGACGCCTCGGCGGTCGCGACGAGGTAGTACGTCGCGATCGCGAAGCGCGCGTGCGGCAGGGACACCTCCACGAGGGTCGCCCCGAGTTCCCGGTACACGGTCAGAGCCGCCTCGACCGCGGCGCGCGTTTCCGCCCCGAGGCCCTCCCCGAAGTACTCGCGTGGCACGCCGATCCGCAGGCGCGGCGCCAGGCCGGCCAGCGCCGCATCCGCGAGCGCGCCGCGATAGTCCGGCACCGCCTGCGCAACACTGGTCGAGTCCCGCGCGTCGCGCCCCGCCAGCACGCCCATCAGTAGCGCTGCGTCCTCACAGCACGTCGCCAACGGGCCGATCTGATCTAGGCTTGATCCGTACGCCACCAGGCCGTAACGCGACACACGCCCATAGGTCCCTTTGAGCCCGACCACGCCGCACAGCGCGGCCGGCTGTCGAATCGAACCGCCCGTATCGGAGCCCAGCGCCAGCGGCACGAGCCGCGCGGCCACCGCCACCGCCGACCCGCCGGATGATCCGCCCGGGACGCACTCCAGGTTCCACGGGTTGCGCGCCGGACCGACCCCGCTATTCTCTGTCGACGAGCCCATCGCGAACTCGTCGAGATTCGTCTTGCCCACGATCACGCCCCCGGCCGCCGCGATGCGCTCCACGACGGTCGCGTCGTACGGCGATTGGTAGCCCGCGAGAATCTTCGACGCGCAGGTCGTGTGGCCGAACGTCGTGCAGATGTTGTCCTTCACCGCGATCGGCACGCCCGCCAAGGGACCAACGGGGCGGCCCGCGCCCACGGCAGCATCAATGTCCGCCGCACGCGCTCGGGCATAGTCGGCCGTGATCTCCAGGAACGCGCCCAGGCGCGGGTTTTCGGCTTCGATGCGTGCCAGGGCAGCAGCGCAGACCTCGCCGGCGGAGCGGCGACCTGCGATCACGTCGGCGGCAATTTGCTGGGCGGTGTCCGGCATGAGCCTCGCATCCCGTGGACTGGGTGCCGGCGCTACGCCCCCTGGTCGAGCACCTTGGGAACTCGGAAGAACGGCCCTTCACGCTGCGGCGCGTTGCGGAGCGACACCTCGGTGGCGAAGCTCGACCCGGGCGTGTCGTCGCGGAGCATGTTGGTCACGGACAGCGGGTGCGCCAGCGGCTCCACGCCTTCGGTGCGCACCCGTTCCAACTGCCGAACATAATCGAGAATATCGCCAAGCTGGCTCGCGAAGAGCCCGACCTCCTCCGTCGACAAGTTCAGGCGCGCCAACTTGGCGATGTGCCGCACCTGCAGTTCGTCGATCTGGCCGGGCATGAGCGGCCCCCGCTTAGGATGCCGGAGTCTCCGCCGGCTTCCAATCACGCTTCATCGGCTTGATCAGCAGCCCCATGCGGATCGCCTTGGCGCTGAGCCGCACGCGCACCACGCGCCCGTCGATGACCGCCCGCATCTTCTGAATGTTGGGCTTGAACTTGCGCCGAGTGATGCCGGTGGTCTTGCGACCGACGCCGCCCAGGTACTTGGCTTTGCCGCGCCGGGCAATCGAGCGTCCAGAAATCGTCTTCTTTCCCGTGAAGTAGCACACGCGGGCCATGACAACCTCGTTTCCACGATACCGGGACGCCGGCCGCCAGGGCCGCGCGATCCACTGCGAGCCCCTTAGTTTAGCGAACCATCTGCAGGGGGTCAAACAGCCAATCGCTGCCCGCCTGGATCTGGTGCCCCGGCACCCCCCGCGGTACAGTGCACCTGCCAATAGCGGGCAGTCCGCCGGCCGGGTGTGGCACCCGTTGCCACCGCTGGCCGCTACAGACCGCGCGGAGGAGCACTCAATGAAAGGTGTCCGCTGCACACCCCCAGAACCTTATTCTCTACGTATCAATAACTTACGAGCCGCATTGCAGAAGCACAAGCTCGACAGCTATCTGGTCCAGGACCGCCTCGATCAGTACTGGCTGACCGGTTTCACGGGTGAGGACGGCCTGACCCTCGTCACCCCCCAGGACGTCGTGCTGCTCACCGACGGACGCTTCGACGAGGCCGCAAACCTTGAGGCGCCCTGGGCCCGCAAGGTCCTGCGCAAGCAGCGTACGCCTGAGGCCAACGTCCAAGAGCTGCGCCGCGCCCGCGCCAAGCGCATCGGATTCTGCCGCCACCACATGACGGTCGGCGAGTTCGCCGCACTGCGGAAGCGCGCCGGCACGCTCAAGCTGGTGCCCATGGACAACCCCTTCACGGCCCACCGGGCGCGCAAGACGCCAGACGAGGTCGCGCGCCTCCGTCACGCCATCCGCATTTCGGAGACCGCGTTCCTGGCGCTGCGCGGCTGGCTCCGACCGGGGCTCACCGAAAGGGAAATCGCGGCCCGCCTGGCGTATGAGATGCAGAAACGCGGTGCGCAGGGCGAGTCCTTCCCGGCCATCGTGGCGGCGGGTCCCGGAGCCGCGCTGCCCCACTACGAGCCCGGGGACGTCAAGCTGCAGAAGAACCAGCTCCTGCTGATCGACTGGGGCGCTCGCGCGGGCTGGTACAACGGCGACTTGACCCGCGTCCTGTGGCTCGGTAGCATCCCCGCCCAATTGAGAAAAGTCTTTGACATTGTGCGCAGGGCGCACGATCGGGCCGTGGAAGCGGTCCGGCCCGGGCGACCGGCCAAGGCGGTCGACCGCGTCGCGCGGGACGTCATTCGTAAAGCCGGCTACGACAAGCACTTTAATCACGGCCTTGGACACGGGCTGGGCTTGGCGGTCCACGAGGCACCGCGCGTGGCCAAGACGTCCACTGACGTGCTCGAGCCCGGGATGGTCGTCACCATCGAACCGGGGATCTACCTCCCCGGCGTCGGCGGTGTCCGTCTTGAGGACGATGTGCTCGTAACCGCGACCGGGTACGAGGTTCTGTCTTCCCTACCGGTTGAACTCAAATGAGCCAACAGCAAAAGAGTACGAAGGAAGCGAGCGACAACGCGGCTATCGGCGGCGAGGGGCGCAAGCTGCCTTTTGCCGCCGACGAACTCAAGGCCCTGGTCGACCTCATGGTCACCCACGACCTGACACGCGTCGAGCTGCGCGAAGGCGACAAGCACATCCTGCTCCGTCGCGGCCAGGCCGTCATCACAACGACCCCGGCCGCCTACGTGGCGCCCGTCGCAGCCGCAGCGCCCGCCCCTGCCCCGGTCGCGCCGGCGCCTGCCGCGGCCCTGACCGACAACGAAATCCTGATCCGTTCACCGATGGTGGGTACGTTCTACGCGGCCGCTGAGCCGGAGGCCCCCCCGTTCGTCGCGGTGGGTACGCAGGTGAACCCGAACACCGTGGTCTGCCTGCTCGAGGCGATGAAGGTCTTTAACGAGATCAAGGCGGAGTGCGCCGGCCGCATTACCAAGGTGCTGGTCAAGAACGCGCAGGCCGTCGAGTACGATCAGCCGCTGTTCGCGGTCGCGCCGGCCTGAGCGCCCGCGGCCGCAGCCCCGCGCGCCGGTGCCGCGGTCGGACGCTCACCCAGGCGCTCGCCGGTACGGGCGCTGGCATCCGGAGAGCCTTCTGCTGACCAGGGAGTCGGATGTTTACGCGAATTCTGGTAGCCAACCGGGGCGAAATCGCCCTCCGCGTGATTCGGGCCTGCCGCGACATGGGCATCGAAGCCGTGGCCGTCTTCTCCCGCGCCGATCGGGACGCGGCCTACCTCCGGCTCGCGCATGACGCGATCTGCATCGGCGGCGAAGCCCCCGCCCAGTCCTACCTGAACGCGGCCGCCATTCTCTCGGCCGCCGAGATCGCGGACGTGCAGGCGATCCACCCTGGCTACGGCTTCCTGGCGGAGAACTCGCGCTTCGCCCAGATGTGCCGCGACTGCAAGATCGAGTTCATCGGTCCGTCCGCGGAAGCGATGCAGGCCCTGGGCGACAAGGTCGCCGCCCGCAAGCTCGCCCGCGAAGCGAAGGTTCCGTTGGTACCGGGCAGCCCGGGCCCGATCGAGAACGAAGACGAGGCCGTCGCGCTGGCCGAGAAGATCGGCTACCCCGTCATGATCAAGGCGGCCGCCGGCGGCGGCGGGCGCGGCATGCGCGCGGCGCATAACGAGGCGACGCTGCGCTCCAGCTTCAAGCACGCCCGCCAAGAGGCGGAAGCCGCTTTCAAGGACGGGACCCTCTACGTGGAGAAGCTCATCGAGCGCCCGCGGCACGTTGAGGTGCAGTTCATCGGCGATCGCGGGGGCAACGTGGTGCATCTGTGGGAACGCGACTGTTCGCTGCAGCGCCGCCACCAGAAGCTCGTCGAGGAGTCCCCGTCCCCGCACATCAGCGGTCGCACGCGCGCCAAGTTGTGCGCGGCCGCCGTGCGTCTGGCGAAAGCCGCGGGCTATTATTCCGCGGGGACCTGCGAATTCCTCGTCGACGAACAGGAAAACTTCTACTTCATCGAGGTCAACGCGCGCATCCAGGTCGAGCACCCCGTCACCGAGCTCATCACCGGGGAAGACCTGGTGCAGTGGCAAATCCGCATCGCCGCCGGCGAGCCGCTGAGGCTCCGCCAGGACGACGTGAAGCAGACCGGCCACGCCATCGAGTGCCGGATCAACGCGGAGGACCCGGACAGTGGCTTCCGGCCGTCGCCCGGCCCGATCCAGGAATTCATCCCGCCCGGCGGCCCCGGCGTGCGTTTGGACACGCACGCGTACGCCGGCTACACGGTGAGTCCATACTACGACTCCCTGATCGCCAAACTCCTCGTGCACCGCCCGACGCGTGCGGAGGCCATCAATGCGATGGCACGGGCGCTGGACGAATTTCACGTGCGCCCGATCAAGACGACGATTCCCCTGCAACGCGCCATCATGGAGCAGGCGGACTTTGTGAAGGGCCGGTTCGACACGGGCTTCATTGAGCGTACTTTCGGGCCAAGCAACCGCTGATCCCCCGGACGGGGGGGGCCGCGGCGCGCTCGCGCGGGAATTCCGGTTTGAGAAAACCAGACGGTGGGGGTCTAATGTGCGCGTCGGGACACTGGCTCCGGGCGCGCTCGTCGCCCGGTAACGGAATCGTGCCATGAAGATGCTCGTTGCCTGTGAGCTGCCCGCCGCCACGCTGGATCTGCTGAAAACGCTGTCGAGCGCCCTGCTCTATCGCCCCACCATCAGCGCCGCGGAGCTGCGTGACACCATCCCCGATACCGGGCTGCTCATCGTCGGCCCCACGCGCGTCTCGCCGGAGGTGGTCGCCCGCGCCCGCATGCTGCAGATGATCATCCACGCGGGTCCCGGACCGGGTGACGTGGCATTTGCCGAAGCCTCCAACCAGGGCATCTTCATTTGCGACTGCCCCGACCAGCAGGCCACCGCCATCGCCGAGCTCACGCTCGGACTCATGCTCGCCCTCGATCGCCGCATCGTGGACAACGCCGTCGCCCTGCGCGAGGGACGCTGGACACGCGGCGAATTTCACGACGCCCGCGGTCTGGCCGGACGCACACTCGGAATCCTGGGCTTTGGCCCGGTTGGCCGACTCGTCGCCCGCCGGGCCCAAGCGCTGGAGATGCGCGTCGTCGCCTGGTCACCGACCCTGCCCGCCAGCCCGCCCGAACCCCACGTCGAGTTCTGCAACTGGCCGCGCGAACTGGCCCGGGACGCGGACATCGTGACCGTCCACGCGCTCAGCGACGACGACCGGGCCGTTCTGGTCGATGCGGAATTCCTCGAGCGCCTGCAGCCGGGCGCCTATCTGGTGCATGTCGGTCATCCCGGCGCGGTGGATGAGGCCGCCCTGGCCGCCGCCATCACCCAGCGACAATTGCGCGTCGCCCTGGATGTCTTCGGCTCGGAGCCCGCCGCGGAGCAAGCCCGTTTCCGTTCACGCCTGTGCGAAATGCCCAACGTCATCGGCACACAGCACATCGGCCCGCTCACCGCCCAGGCCCGCCAGGCAACGGCTGACGAGGTCGTTCGCATCGTCCGGTCCTTCGTCGTCTCCGGTGACGTCGTGAACTGCCTGAACGTCTGCGACCGCAGCCCCGCCACCTGGCAACTCGTGCTGCGCGTCCGCGATCAGGTCGGCGTGATGGCCTCCATTCTGGAGGCCGTCCGGGCCGATGGCATCAATGCCGAGGAGATCACCAGCCGCGTGTTCAGCGGCGCCAAGGCCGCCTGGTGCACGATCGCCATGGACGAACGCCCCAGTACCGAGGCCCTGGAATCCATCCGGGCCCTGCCCGACGTCCTGCATCTGGAACTTCGCGCCGTAGTCTGATAGGCTCTGCCCGGCTGACTTTTTTCGCCCCGGGACTACAACCGCCGGCGCGCAGCCGGGTATAAAGCTGGGACATATGATGGTCAGTACCACTCTGTCAACTGGGACTCGTCGCCGGGTGTGTGGCCTCGCCGGGCTATTGGCGGCCCTCTGGGCCGGGCCCGTGCTCGCCGCAGACCCGCCCGCGGCCGATGCCGCCCTGGCCACCCTGCGACCGGAGTTGCAGGCCGATAAGACGCTGTACCGTCCCGACGGCCCGATCCGCATCCGCTGCACACTCGTCAACACCGCCGACACGCCCGCCAACGTCGCGCTGGAATCGGCCGTACCGCTAGAAGACGGGATCGCCCTGCCCCTGCCCCTGGTCGTGGGCGCCGGCGAATCCACTCCGCTCACCATCGTCTACGAGAACGACGATCCCAAGCCCTTGATCGTCGCGACGCCCCCGACTGCTACCCCCAAGACAGCGACCGGCGCGACCGCGGCCACCCTGCGCCTGGCCGCGCATGCCAGTGTCGGTCTGGAACTGGACTTCCGGTCACTGTATCCGGCCTCGCGCTACAGTGGCACGTATCGCCTGGAGTGGCGCCCTTTGGGGGGGCAGGTGGGCATGGCCAGCGTGCAGTTCCGCGTCGAGCCGCGCAAGGACGCAATCCTCGTCACCGACCTCGGCAAGCTCACGTTCGTGCTGGACTATGACGGGGCACCGCGCAATGTCGAGAATTTCCTCGAACTGGTCGGGCAGGGCTTCTACGACGGCAAGACCATCCATCGGATCATCCCCGGCGGCGGTCTGCAGGGCGGCTGCCCCAAAGGGGACGGCACCGGTATCCGCCTGGACGGCAGGCTTGTGCCGGCCGAGCTGCGCAACGTCCCCGTGGACATTGGCACGCTCCTGATGGCCCGTAAGCCGAGTGATCCCAATTCGGCCAGTTGCCAGTTCTTCGTGGCGCTCGCCCGCAAGCCCGAATTCGACGGCCAGTACACCGTCATCGGCAACGCCCGCGACGATGAGAGTCTGCGTACGCTGCAGCAGTTCGCCGCCGTCCCGACCAACGCCCGCGGCGCGCCGCTCAAGCCGCTCGTTATTCGCTCCATCAACCTGGTTGACGCCGAGCAGGAACGCGGCAAGCGACTCGAGTTGCAGCCCCAGCGGGCGTCCAGCCCGCCGCCCAGCAAACCCGCCCCGGCTCCCAAAACGGAGCCCGCCGCCGACGCGGCCGACCATCCCCCCGCGGACAAACCGCAGCCCTGATCCCTGCGCCCGACTGTGCCGAGCGCGCGGTCAGCGCCACTCGCCGTACATGTACTCGTACAGATACTGGATCGTCTGCGCCTGATCCGCGTGCGCGGCTTTGTTCAGGTCGCCGATGGAGACCATCCCGACCAGCTGCCCCGCGTCGACCACGGGCAGGTGCCGCAGACGCTGGTTCCGCATGACCGCCCGGCATTCGTCGCACCGGGTGTCGGGCCCACAGACCGCGACGGGCGCGGACATGACCTGGCTCACCGTCGTTTCCGTCGGATCGCGTTCCACCGCCACCACGCGATTGAGAATATCCCGCTCGGTGAAGATTCCGACGACCTTGTCGCCGCGTGTCACGACGATCGCCCCGATACGGTGCTCGCGCATCAACTGCGCGGCCTCACGCACGGTGGCCGTCTCCGCAATGTGCACGACATGATGGCCCTTCTGCTCGAGGATCGCACGGACGGTGGTCATGCGACAGTCCTCCACGGGCACGCGCAAGGCGGCTCGACCCTTGACCCGATCGCCTGATTGTAGCGCGGTGTTCACCGCCGGCATCCGCGGCCGCAGACGCTGGCGGGATTCGGCCGGGCCCCCGCAGGCGCGCGTCGGCAGGCAGGCGGCAGCAAGCGGTGCCCCGCGCGGGCGACCCGTGGCGCCCGGTCGAGGCGGCGCCTTACCAACGCCCAGTCGGATACCGCCGCCGAGTCGTTGAACCCAACAAGGCCGGCAGGCCAACGACGACCGCGGCGAGCAGGGCCGCGACCAGCGCCGTGAGGAAGGACTGCCCCACCACAGTCGACCATGGTTGCGCCACACCGCACACGACCCGCTGATAGGCCTGCACGAGAAACTGCGCTGGCCAGGCCACCACGAAGGCGATGACCCAGCGTGCCCACCAGACCTGCTGGTTGGCCACTTCCCGCAGGTGCGTGAGCGCATACACCGTCAGGCCGAACAGAAACGCATGCAGCCCAAGCGGGTTGAGGCTGTGGATGTCATAGGCAAAGCCGACGATCCAGCCGGCCAGGCGCGCTTCGACGGCCGGCAGCACGAAACCGCACACGAGCGCCAGGGCCAGCAACAGATCCACCTGGTCCATCACGGCGTGCGGCGGCACGTGCTTCAGCACGGTCGTCTGCAGCAGGAAGGTCACGAGCAACACAACTGCGAACAGGCCCCACGCCATCAAGGTTGTCCTGCCGGAGGTTTCGCGGACGGAGCCGTACGTCTCTGCGGCGCGGAAGAACCGGTCGCCGGCCCGGTCGTGGCCTCCGAGACAACGAAGCCGGGCGGCACGTCCACCATGAGGTGGCACGCCGGCCCCTCCACCACCTTGCCGTCGGCGCGCTGATAGCTGATGACCACCTCGATGCGCTGGCCCATGAGGTTCAGTTCCTGCGGCCAGCGCAGCACGAAACCGTACGAGAAGCCCATCGGGGACTGGCGCCGGACGCGGAAAGCCTCCGCCGTCCGCGCGTCGAAGACCCACTGATGCGCCGGGGTGCGCTCGTAGCCGCCGCCCGGCCGGGCACGCAGCGTGCACATGCGCACGCTGATCGTCCCGGGCACGAAAACGCCCTTGTCCGTCGCGGCCGACACGAAGTACGTCCGCAGGCACAGGCCGGTGATGCGATTATCCGCGTCACGTAGCCAGGGTTGCGGCGGCGGGAACTGGCGAATCGCCACGACGTCGTCGCGCTGCGGCGGCGCCCCCAGCCAATCGCCGCCGCCCGGACTCTGGCAGCCAGCCACGACGGCCAGCAAGGGCCACAGCCCGCAAACCAGCCCCGACCGTCGCCAGGATTTAATGCGCCACGCCACCTGATGCTCCTGCCTGCGCCCGCCTAGCGCCCCGGCTCCCGGCGCGTGGCCAGCGGCAGGTCATACGAATTCGGGTCTGTCGCCGGCAGCACGGCACCGTGTACGGCCGGCTGAATCGGACCGTATTCTTCCTCCGTCGGCGGCGCGAGGCGCTCGTCGGCCGGAGGCGTTTCGCGCCGGACCGGCGCCGCGCCCGCGGGCGCCGGGGTGTCATTCTTGATCTGCAGCCCCTGCATCAGCGGGTCACGCAGCACATCCTGCGAGATCAGCTGCAGCCGGTCGCGTTCGACCACGGACTGCTCGCGGTATTCCTCCGGTGTGCGAATGACGCGAGGCGTAAGCACGAGCAGCAATTCGACGCGTTTGGAGTCGTCGCTCTGGTTGCGGAAGACCATGCCCAGACCGGGAATGTCGCCAACCAGCGGCACCTTCTGCTCGCGGTTCTCCACCCGCGAAGTAATCAGCCCGCCCAGCACCACGGTCTCGCTGTCCATGACGGTGATCGTCGTCTTCGCGTTCCGCGTAAAGAAGACCGGCGACGTCACGCCCGGTCCGACGTCGACCGTGGAACCCGTCAGGTCCGAGACCTCCTGCTCCACTTCCATCCGCACGAACCCATCGGGGTTGATCTGCGGCGTGACCTTCAACTTGATGCCGACCTTCTGGCGGCTCACGCTCGTCGCGATCTGTCCCGTCGACGAGGTCTGCGTCCCATTCACGTACGGCACATCGTTGCTGATGTCGATCGACGCTTCCTTGTTGTCCATCGCGACGATCTGCGGCCGGCTCAGCACGCGGAGGCTGCCCTCGTTCTGCAGCGTACGGAACAGGAAGTTGAAGTCCGCGCCGGTGATGGTGAACGAGAAGCCACCCAGCCCGCTGCCCGCGGCACCGATGTCGGTGCCACCCACGTAGTCAAACGTAGTCGTGTCGGCCGGCCCGGCCTTGGCGTACTGCAAGTCCTGGAAGGCAAACTCCATACCCAGGTCCAGGGCGTTGTCCACCGTCACTTCGATGATCAGCACCTGGATATTCACCTGCGGCGGCGGCTGATCCAGGTCGTGCAGGATCTTCATCACGGTGTCCTTGAAGCGCGGATCGTAGTCGAGCACGATCTTGTTCGCGTCTTCGTTGGCGATGGCGCCGATCTGCCGCTCCTGCTTGACCAGCGTGGACACGTCCTTGCCGATGTCCTGCAGGCGCTTCTGCTCCGCGTCGCTGAAGTCCTTCAGTGAGGCGGCCAGGTCTTTGGCCGTACTGCTCTTCGGCGTGTACACCATCGTCTCGCGGGACTTGATCGGAATCGTATCCAGCTCCAGCAGCATCTTCTCAACCACGTCGAGATAGCCCGGTGTGCCGGCGGCGATGACCGAGTTCGTCCGCAGGTCGCTGGTGAAGGCGATCTCCTGCCGCCCGCCGGCCTCGCCCATGCCGCCCTCCAGCGTCAGGACGCGCTCGCCCTGGTTGGCGGTGCCCCCGCTGCGACCCGAGCTGCTGGCCGTCTGCTGCTTGAACAACTCCTCCAGCGTCTTGACCATCTGCTCGGGGTCGGCGTTGCGCAGCCGGAAGACGCGGATCTTCGCCGCGTCCGGCGGCACATCGACCGACGCCACCAGGGATTCCATCAGCGGCATGCTCTGTGGCGGCGCGGTGATCACCAGCGAATTCGTCCGCAGGTCGGAGATCACCGTGATCTCGCTGCGCATCGCCTTGAGTGTCTCCAGGCCGAGATCGGCGTGATCCTTCTGCAGAATCAGCATGATCGCCTTGGCCGAGTCCGTCTTGCTGCCGGAACTGCCGCTGCTGCGCCCGCCGGTCCCGCCGACGGAGCCGCCCTGCAGGTCCAGAATGCGCTGGATCAGGTCGCCCGCGTCCTGCGCGTCGGCTTGCGTCAGCTTGAACGTCTTGACCATCGCACCCTTGGGCGACTCAACGTTGTCGAGCTGCCGCACAAATTCCTCGACGTCCGCCAGCAGCGTCGCCGGCCCGAACGCGATGACCGAGTTCGTGGTCTTGTCGGGCGTGATCGTCATGTCGATCTGCCCCTTCGACCCGCTGCTGCCGCTGCCGCCCTTCTTGAAAACATCCTGCACGGACTTGGACACATCCTCAGCCGTCGCACGGGCCAGCGGAATGATGCGGATCATCCGCCCGATCTCGCTCGGCCGATCGAGGCTGTCGATCCAGCGGTCGAGGATTTCCATGTCCTCCCGCGCCGCCGCCAGCAGCAGCGTGTCGGACACCGGGTCGGCCGTCACGTGGATCGGCGTGCCCTTGAGCTTCGAATCCTGCTGCTTCAGCGCCTTGTCGACGATGTCCTGCAGCAGCGCCGACACGTTGGCGGCCGTATTGAGCTTCAGCTTGCGGGCCCGGAAGACGACCGAGCCTTCCATCGGCTGATCCAGCCTGGCGATCAGCGCCTCCGCCTCATCCAGGTAGTCGCGCGTGCCACTCATGAGCAGCGAGTTGCTGCGCGTGTCGGCCATCACGTTCAGCGCGTCGGTCGAGTCCTTGTTGGCCTTCGACTCCGCGGTCTGGCGGTTCTTGAACGTTTCCTCCAGCAACCCCTGGAGCTTGCTCGCATCGGCATGCTGGAGGGACCGATAGCGCACCTCCACCGTGCTGTACTTGTTGCTCGCGTCGAGCTGCAGCGCCAGGTCTTCGACCAGCTCGTACACTTCCGGCGTCGCCCAGATAATCAGGGCGTTGGAACGCTCCTCGGCCGCAATCACCGCGTTGTCGCGGGCCGCGTTCTTGTCCGTCCCCAGCGCCTTGCTGCGGTCGTCCATGGCCTTCTTGAGCTTCTCCGCCATCTTCGCCGCCTGCCCGTTCTTGAGCTGCAGCACATAGGCCTTCAGCCCCAGATTCGCCGACGGCTGATCCAGCTCGCTGATCAGCCCCGCCGCCAGCATCACCGCGTCGGTGCGGCCAATGACGATGACCGTGTTGCTGCGGACGTCCGCCTGCACGACGATCGGGAACGGCAGTCCCTTGGCCGCCACGCCCGGAGGCATCGGCGGCAACTGGCCCTTGGCCAGGCTCTTGGTCTCGCCCATGCTCGGCGGCCAGATGTAGCCCTTATCCTTGAACAGATCCGTCAGCAGCTTCGACACTTCCTCCGCCCCGGCGTGCTTCAGCGCGAACGCCTTCACGTCGGTGTCGGCCCCGATCGGCAGCGTGTCGAACACGCCGACGATCGCCTTGAGGGCTTCGTTGTTGTTGGGGGTCGAGAAGATAATCAGCGAGTTCGTGCCCTTTTCCGGCACGATGCGGATCGGATATTCCAGGTTCAGCTCGGGCAGCTCCGTGCCGTCGGGCAGGTGCAGCTTGATCAGCTTCACCGCCGCTTTCCCGGCCGCGCGGCTGCCGCCACTGCCACTAGCACCACCGCTGGACGCGGCGGCCGTCCCCGCTTCCTGCTCCGCCTTGATCATGTCATTGATGACCTTGGCGACGTCGTCGGCCACACCGTTCTTGAGTTGCAGCAGGATCGCCTCGGCCCGGACGAAGCTGGCCGCCTTGTCTCCCTTGCTGGGAATCTCGACGTCGATCGCTTCGATCCAGCCGGTGATCTCCTCCACTTCGTTCGGCGTGCCGATGATCAGCACGCTGTTCGCGCGGTCGATGGCTTCGATCGAGGGCTGAGCGTCCTTCGGAATGTCCCGAATCGTGGCCAGCTTCTCGATCTGCGGCCGCAGAATCGCCACGGCGTCCGCGGCGCGCACGTTCGCCAGCGAAACCATCTTCGGCGCGGTGTCGCGCTCGCTGGTCCCCTGATCCAGTCGGTCCACGAGTTCCGCGATGCGGTCCAGCATGGTCGGCGATGCGGAGACAATCAGCGAGTTGCTGCCGCCCTCAGCGTTGATGCTGAAACGCTCCTCGAGCCCCTGCGCATCGACCTGCGCCTGGATGGCTTTCTCAATGATCGGGGCCAGCGCCACGGCCTTCGCCTTGTTCAGCGAGAAAATCTCGATCGCCGGCGCCGGCTTGCTCGCCTCCATCATCCGCAGAATCTGCTCGACGAAGTCCACGTCGCGCTCGTCGCCGATGATCATGATCTGCTGGCTATCGATGACCTCCGCGGTGACTTCGCCGCGCAAGGCACCCGATACCCCCGTCAGCCCTTCCAGCATCGTGACCGGGGCGGACGTTTCCTCGGTCGCTCCGGCGGGCGGCTCATCCGTCGGCGCACTGGTCGCCGGTCTGGCCGGTGCCGGGGTCCCTGGCATCCGCAGTCCTGGACGGCCGGACGGTGCCGGCTGGTCCGCCTGCGTCTCGGCGGCATCCGCTGCCGGGCGGCGCGCGCGCCGCGGCGCGCTGGCCGGCGCCTGCTCCGCGGTCGTCGGCTCGTCCGTCCCCGGAGCCTTGTCGGTCACGGTGGGCTTCTGCGTCACCGGCACCTTCGGCGTCTCGGTTGGCTTGACCGCTGCCGGCTGCTTCGCCGCCGTCGTCGGCTTGTCCGCGCTCGGCGGCTTCACCGTGCCGCTCGACTTGTCGACCGGCGGCTTGGCTGCGCCCGCCGGCTTGTCGGCCGGAGCCGAGGTCGGCGGCGTGCGTCGCGCGGCCGCCGGCCCCGTGGCCGGACGGCTCGTCGGCGCGGGGTTGCGCACCGGCGGCGCCTGATCCACCACCTGGGCCACAAGCATCATCAGCGGCGAAATGGGCAGCACCGTCACGCACGGCTCTGTCCACGCACTCGGCCCCAATGCCACGGGCATCACGCCCGTCGCTTCCAGATGCAGCGAACTCCCGCCGTCCGCGGGCGCTCCCCCGCCGCCCGGCCGCGGCGTTGTGCGGCGCGGCGTGCTGGACGGCGTGCTCGGACGCGGCGTCGTCGAGCGCGTGCCCGATCCCGAACGCGTCCCGCTGGGCCGCGGACTGCTCATGCTACCCGACGAACCACTCCCGCTCGGCCGCCGCATGCCACCCGGACGCGCGGTCCCCGACCGCGTACCGGCGCGACTCCCTCCTGTGCTGGTCTGCAGCGAGTTGATCATGTCCGACGCGTCGCGCGCCGACACATTCTGCAACTGGATCACGCGGTAGACCGGCCGGTTCGTCCCGCCGTAGATATCCTTTAGTTGCGTGATCAGCGTCTCAACCTCGCCGAACAGCGTCGGGTCGCCGGCCGCAATGATCGTGTTGGTTTTCTCGTCGGAACCAAGCACCACCCGCCGCGCGTCGCGCCCGGCCGCCCGGGCATTCTCCTCCTCGGCCGCGTTGACGATCCGCTCAATCTCCGTCGACATGGTCAGGGCGTCCTGCCCGATCGGCACCTCAAACACCTTCAGCCGGCCGCGCACGAGTTCTTCATTGTCAAAGCGGTCCACCAGGTCGCGGATCTCGTCAATCTGCCGCTTGGTGCCACGGACAATGAGTTCCTTGCCGGCGTCATTGGGCACGATGCGCGGCGCGTTCGTCTCCGGCAGGCCTTGCCGCGTGCCGCGACTGCCCCCGGAGCCGCTCGTCTGCTGCGCGCCCTGATCCAGGAACTGGATGATGAAGCTGGCTACCTGCGAGGCACTCGCCCGCTTCACCGGAACGTTGGCAATCTGACGCAGGTCGATGAGCGCATCTTCGAGCGGCGCAATCACGGCCGTCTCGACCGTGTCGATGTCCTCGCTACGCCCGAAAACCATCACCGTATTGGCGGTCTCGTCCGCCATCGCGCTGACGTTCAGTTCCCGCGCCCCGCCCGTCGCCGCCGGACTCGCCCCGCCGCTGCGCCCGCGCCGGCCGCTGCTGCCACCGCTTGTCGCGGCCGCCCCGCCAGCCGCGAAGCTGTTGATCGCATCCGCCACGGTCACGGCGTCCGCTTTCTCCAAAACGAAGATGCGGAAGTCCTTCTTCTGGTCGGCGGGCGTCGGCAGGTCAATGTTCGCCAGAATCTGCTCGACGAACAGGAACGTGCTGTCCGAGCCGACCACCGTCACGCTGTTCGTCCGCGGGTCGGGCACGGCCGTAAACGCGTCGATGCGCGTCTCGCCGCCGAGCCCCTTGTTGAGCTGCATGTACTCGGTCAGGGCCGCCTTCACGCTCTCGACCACCGCTTCCGCGTCGGCATAGCGCAGTTGGAAGCGCTTGAGCTTCATCGTCTCGTCCGGCTGATCGAGCGTCGTCACCAGATCCGTGATCTGGCGGAAGACTTCATCCGGGGCGCGCACCAGCAACTTCTTGGCCGCCTTGTCACCCATGATCATCACGCGCCCGCCGGACAGGCCACCGGGCGAACTGCCGCCCATCGTCGCGCGGGTGGTCCGGCGTCCGCTGCGTCCCGCAGCCGAGGCCGCACTGCCGCCCCCACTACCGCCGAAAATCTCGCCGAGCTTGCTCGCCAGGTCCTCCGGATCGGCGTGCACCACGTTGATCTCGCGAATCTCGCGGTCCCCGAGCTTGTCCAGCTCCTCGATCTTGCGGAAAATCTGGTCCCGCTTGTCCGGGGGGCCCCAGACCAGGATCGTGTTCGTGGAGCTGTCGGCCGCAATGCGCACATCGCTTCCCGAACTGCTCGGCATGCCGCCCATGAACGGGTTGCGCATCCCGCCCCGCGCGCTGCTGCCGCTGACGAAAATCGTCTCTAGCACGCTGGCGATCGCCTCGGCGTCCCCGTGCTTGCAGACGTACGTCTCGACGTCCGCAATCGTGCCCTCGATGTCCAGGGCGCGAATGTGCTTGGCGACCGTCTCGGCGTCCTTCTTCTCGCAGACATAGATAATGGTATTGCTGCGCGGGTCGGCCGAAATGCTCACCGAACCCAGCGCCGCCGGCGACTTCCCGCCGCCCGTCGACATCATGAAACCCATCGGGCCGCGGCCGCCGCGCCCGAAGCTCGACCCGCCGCTGCTGCCGCCCGCCGCCCCGAAGACTTCTTCGAGCAGGGGCAGGATGTCATCCACCCGCGCGTTCTGCAGCGGGTAGTAGTTCACGCCCACCACGTCGCGCCCTTCCAGCTCCTCCATCTCGTTGATCACGCGCTCGATCAGCGTCATGACCTCCGGCGGAGCCGACACGAGCAGTGCGTTCGTCACGTCGTTCGACACGATCTCGACGCGTTCAACCTTGGCACCCCCCTCGACGCCCGGCACCGACACGAGCTGCTGCTGCAGCATCTCCATCAGTTGCTGCTGCTGCCCGCCCGGCATGCCCGGTCGCTGCTGCGTCGGCGTGCGCTGTGCGCCCGTACGCTTGGACTGGGCCTTCGAGATGCCCAGCACGTCTTTGATATTCTCGGCCGTCTCGCCCGCAATCAGGTTCTTGAGCTGGAAGATCTTGACCTGCACCTCGCCCGGCGGAATGTCCAGCTCGCGGAGAAGCCGGCGAATCTCCGGCAGCGCCGTCTCTTCGCACTTGATGATCAGGTAGTTGTGGCCGGGATCGGTGGCCATGCGTAATTGGCCGCTGCCCGCACCGCTCTTGCCGGACTTCGCACCCCCGACCATGTCGCGGAACTGCGACATGAAGCCACCCTGCTGGTCGCGCTCGTCGCCCTGGCCCTGTTGGCCCTGGCGCCGCTGCTGCGGCTGCTGCGGCTGTTGGATGATCACCGGCTGCTGCCGCTGCACGTCGAACATCATGCTCAGGATTTCCGCGGCCGCGGTGACGTCGCCATACTTGAACTGGAAGATGCGGATGACCTCGCCGACCGCCAGATCGCCTTGCAGCAGTTCGAGCGTGTCCGCCACGTCCTCGACGCCACGCTTCTGGCCCTTGATCAGCAGCGTGCCATCCGGCTGCACGATCACTTCCGTGGGTTGCTTCTTCAACTCGGCGCCGTCTCCCTCCGGCTCTTCGCCCGCACTGTCGTCTGAGCGCGTGGCCGCCGGACCGGTGGGTTTCGGAGCGGCCGCTGCGGGCTTGGGCCCGACGGTCTTGGGCTGGGGAGGCATGGCCGGCGGCGCCGCCGGGGCCGCGGCCTTCACGGCCGGAGCCACCGGCTTGGTCGCCGGAGCCGCCGGCTTGGGCTCATCCGCGACGAACCGAATCTGCGTCGAGCGATCCGCGGCCAGCGCCACGACCGCCGTACCTGTCGCGGCCGGCACCACCGTCCGGGCGGTCGCCCGGGCGGCCTCGGCGATCGGCGGCACCGTCGGCGCCGCAGCGCCCGGCGTTCCGTTAATCTCCGCCTCGATCTCGTCGAGCAGCGCCGTGGACAGGGACGTCCCGATCTGGAACGGCACGATGCCGCTGATCCGCTGGGACGGCTCGCGCTTCCCTTGCGGCTTCGGCGGCTCTTCGCCATCCGGATGCAGCACTTCGATCAGTGACTCCTGACTGGTTTGCGTCGGCGCATGCTGAATGGACACATCGTCGCCGCTGCGCGCCTTCAGGAACGTCAGCACGCGCTCCAGGTCGCCGCCCTTGGGCTTGATGATCTTGGCCGTGAACTCCGGCTTGGAGCGCCGGTCGAACTCGCGAATCAGCTTCTCGACCTGCGGATACTCCGACGGCCGGCAGGTGACCCGGATGTACTCGCCGAACCAGTCGGACTCCACCTTGGGACCGCCCTTCTTCTCATCCGGCAGGTTGTCGCGCACGTCCCAGGCGATATCGCTGGCCTTCCCCCGGTACACGTTGACGAAGTACAGCTGCTTTCCGCCCAGAATGGACTCGTCCTCACCCGGCTCGGCGTCGAGCTGCGCGACGTACGCCTCCACCTCGCGCATCTTGCGCTTGTTGGCGAACACGATCAGCTTCCCGCTCGTCTCATCCGACGAGATCACCACCGCGTCCTGCGCGTTCTTCGCCTGCGGGAAGGCGTTCTTCAGCCACTTCTCCACGTCTTCCGCGTTCGCGTACTTGAGCGTGAAGGTCTGCAGCTCCGGCACGCGGACGCTGTTGCCTTCCAGCTCGCTGATCCACTTCTCGACGTCGGCCACGTCCTTCGGCAGCCCCGCCAGGAGCAGCGCATTGCTGCCCGCGTCGGCCGAGATCCGTACACTCGCCGCCCCGCCCTTGCTGGTCTTGCCCTGCACGACCTGGCTCAGCGTCTGGGCCATCTGCGTCGCGTCGGCCTCGGTCAGCGAGATGATGTGCACGATCTCGCCCGAGTCGACCTCGGCGTCGACCATCGCGATCAGCTCGGCCGCGAGGTTCTGGTACTCATCGGGGGCGTAGACGAACAGCCGGTTGGACTGCGTGTCCGCGAAGACCGCGGTCTGCAGCGTGCCCTTCTTGGCGCCTTCCTTCTCCTGCACCTTCGCCTTCAGCATGCCGTCGATGTTGTTGGCGATCTGGTCCGCGCGGGCACTGCGCAGCACGTAGGCGTGCGCCCGACCCGTCGGCGGCGTCTTGTTCTCCAGCTCCAGAATGATGCTGTCGATGACCGGCAGAATCTCCGGCGGCGCCAGCACCACCAGCGTGTTGGTCGTCGGCTCCGCAAACGCCCCCGGCGTGAGTTGCCCCGGCCGCACGTTTTTCTTCATCTGCTGCAGGAACAGCATCACCTGCGCCTGCACCTGCGTCGCGTTGAGCACCTTCAACTCATAAGTCTTGACCTTGATCCCGCCGGACGTGTCCTCGGAATCCATCGCGGCCACCAGCGCCAGGATGTCGGTCTGCTTCTTCTTCGGCGCCTTGATGATGAGCTGGCTGCCGCTGGCCGTGACCTGCACGTCCTGCAACTGGCCCTTGCCGCCGCCCGTCGACTTGAACATGGCCTGGATCGTCTGCACGACCTGCGTGGCGTCGGCGTACTTCAGCGACACGGTGACCGGCGTCTGGTCGGGCGCCTCGCGATCGAGTTTGGCAATCAACTCGTCCGCCATGGGGTGCACGAAACGCGGCGCGTTGATCACGAGCTGGTTCTGGCGATCGTCCAGGCTGATGTTGATCCGCTGTGCGACGATCTTGCCCTTCTTCTGTTCGACCTGCGGCGGCAACTGCTGCTTGAGAATGTCCGCCACATAGCTCGCATCCGTATTCTGGATCGGGTACAGCCGCCGCTCCAGCGTCAGATCCTCCGTGCCGGTGAGCGTGTTGGCGATCAGTTCATCAATCTGATTGCCCAGGTCCGCCGGCGCGGACACGATCAGCGATTCGGTCGTGTTGTCCGGAATGAACATCGCCGTCAGGCGGTCGGGCCGCGCCGGCTGGCTGCGGAACCACGCGGTCAGATTCTGGGCCACCTGCTGCACGTCCACGCCGGCCAGCTTGACCACGCGGGTGACCATCTGCTTGCCCTGCGGATCGTCCATCTTCGTGATGAACGCTTCGATCGTCTGCATCCGCTCGTGCGGCGCCTCGACGACCACCTGCGAGCCGGCCGCCATCGCCTTGATCGGCGAGGCCGCGCCGCGCCCCACGCGCTGCCCGCCGAAGATGTTTTGCACGGCCGCCGCTACATCCTGCGCCTGCGCGTAGCGCATCGTGAAGAACTTCTGCTCGGTTGCCACCTTGGCGATGTTCTGGTCCAGGAGCAGGGCCAGGTTCTTGATCTTCTCCATCTCCGTCTTGCCGGCCTGCACGATCAACGAGTTCGTCACCGGCTCGACATTGATGATCGGACCGCGCCCGCCGCTGGGCAGGCTGCCACCCCGCGCCCCCATGGCACCGGTGCCCGCCCCAAAGTACGGCTGAATCTGCTGCGCGACCTGCGCGGCATCCGCATTGGCCAGCGCCAGAACCTCGATCTGGTCCGCGTCGGTCGCCACGTCCAGCGTCGGGAGCAGCGCGGTAATCTCGTCGATGGCCGGTTGCACGCCATAGACGTACAGCGTGTTGCCGTCGGCCTGCACCATGACGCTCGAGCGCCCCAGCACCGGATGGTCATACTGGCGATACATACCGCCCAGGATGCCCGCGATGCTCTGCGGATTGCCCGTGGTGATCTCAAACGTCTTGAGCTTGGGCGTATTCGTGCGGGCCTTCTCGTCCCACATGCGCACGGTGTCCTCGACCTTCGCCCAATCCTCGTCCGAGCACATCACGATCAGCACGCCGGCTTCATCCAGCGCGATAACCTGGTACTCCCGTGCGCTCGTGCCGGTCACGGTCGGCGTGGCCGGCGTCGTCATGCCCGGCATGCCGGGCTGACCCATCTGCCCGCGGCGGCCCATGCGGTTCATGCGGTTGAGCGCGGGATTCGTCGGCGCGACGGCCCCGCCACCGCTGCTGGACAGCAGGGTCTGGACGAGCTGCGCGACCTGGCTGGGGCGCAGGTTCTCCAGTTCCACGATGTGCCGCTCCTGCGTCGGCGGCGACACGTCGAGCTGGTGGATCAGGTTCTCGATCCGATCCATCTCGACCTTGTCCGCGATCACGTGCAGCGTGTTCGTGCTCTCGTCCGTGATGATGCTCGGCGAGCGGCCCGTCCGCGTGTCGCCGGCCTGCAGCAGGCCCTGCACGAGCTGCGTGAGCAGCGGGGCCACGTCGGTGACCTTGGCGTTGTCCAGGCTGAAGACCTTGTACGAATCCGGCATCGGCTTGTCGATGATCAGCAGCAGATCGCGGACGCGCTGGAAGCCTTCATCGTTGGCGTACACGATCAGGGAGTTCGTCCGCGAATCCGCCACCAGCCGGATCGTCTTGCGCGCCCGCTCGTACACGCCTTCCATGATGATCGACTCGGGCGTCACGTTCCCCATCTGCATCGCCATCGGATTCTGCACCGGCATCGGCGGCATCGGCTGGTTCGGGTTGCGCTGCCGCATCTGCATCATCTGCTGCATGCGCTGTTGCTGCAGAATCGCCTGCTGCTGCTGCATCTGCCAGTTGGGCACGCCACCCGCCGCCTGCCCCTGCTCCTGCTGCAAAATGCTCTGCAGCAGCGTGGCGACGGCCGTCGCGTCCGCGTGCTCGACCTCGATCACCTCGGTCTTGAACTTGCCCAGCGGCGGCTCGATGTCGAGGGTCTCGATCAGTCCCTCAATCTCCTTCATCTTGTCCGCCGTGGCCTTCACGATGATCGAGTTCGTCCGCTCGTCCGCCACCATCTGCGTCCCGGCATCGGCCGTCGCGTTAGCCGCCGGCGCCGCCGCCACCGGGCGCGGCACCATCTGGCCGGTGCGCGGATCGCGAACCATCTGCATCTGCGGCTGCACCGGCACCCCCACCCCGGCCGCCCCGATGTTCAGGAGCTGGCGGACACGCTGCTCGATGTCCATCGCGTTGGTCTTGATCTTGTAGATCCGCATCTGCCGCGGGTCGTCGGGGGTCAGGACCACGAGGTCCTTCAGCGCCAGGAACTTCCGCACGTCGCGGGCCACGCCCACGATCTTGATCTGGTTGCTGTCCTTCATCGCCGTCAGCCACGCATCCGGCAGCGCGTCGGCGAAGACATCCACGAAGAACTGCGCCGGCTGATCCTTCACCTGGTAGTACACCGCGACATAATCCATGTCGCGCGGGTCGGCTTCCAGAAACGCTTCCACCGAGTTGAACGTCCGGTCCAGTTCCACCTTCGCCCGCATGTCCGCCAGCGGCACGATGTAGATGTGGTTCGGCCGTTCGACGAAGCGGTAGCCCTTCTCCTGCATGATCAGGTTCAGCTCGTCGATCGCCTCTTCCTTGGTGAACTTGCGATCGGTCTTGTACGTCAGCTCGCCCCCGATGATGAGATCCGCCTCGGGCGTCATCAGCGGCTTGCCGATCCGCTCGACAAACCGGCGGATCACGTCCTCCCACGGCGTCTTGTCAAACTGGAACCAGTTCTCGTCCTCACTCAATGGGGGACGCGTGAGCTCCTCTTCCGTGGCGCTGGCCGCGGGCGCCCCCGCCGGCGCCGGCGCGGCGGCGTTCGGCTCAGCCGCGGGCCCCGACTGCACCTGCACCAGATGCGGCGGCGGTCCGATGAAATCCGGCGGGACGTCGCTGGGGGCGACTTCGTTGGCGGGCCTGGCCGGCGCGGGAGCCGGCGCAGGAGCCGGCGTGGCCCGCTGCGTGGACGCGCGGGCGCGGGCCCGCAGTTCTTCGGGCGAGAGGCGCGGCTTGCGTTCCGCCGCCCCCGGCGCGGAGGTGTCGGTCGGCGCGGCGCCGCCCGGTGGCGGCGTCACGACCGGAGTCGGGGCCGTGGTGGGCGCCGGGGTCGGCGTCGGTGCGGGCGTCCCCTGTGTCCGCTTGTCACGCTCTTCCTGCTCACGCCCTTTGCGCATCTCTTCGCGCAGACGATCCATCTTCTGATCGATGGTGCCTTGCGACTCGGGCGCCGGCGGCGGCGGAGTTTCCTGGGCCAGCGCCACCGCTACGGTCGCGCCGCAAATCACGCTCAGGAGCAGGGCCCGCAGGCCGTGCTGAATGGTCCGCAACGTCATGCCCACACCTCTTCCACAAATCCGACCGCGGCCAAACTGCGGCCCGGTCTGCCACTCATGGGAACCGGAAACCCGACGGTCCCGGCCCCGTCGCGATCCGGGTTACCGGCCGTCGGCGAGGCCCACATCCGCCCTGCGCGCGGCACGGGCGTGCCCGTGTGCCCACAGGGTCCGCTATTTATACACGCAAGTGACCCCCGGGTGGCAGTCCCCCGCGGGGGAAACACCACATTCTGCGCGACCTTAACATCCCTGTCGGTCGACACTTAGCTACCTCACCCCGGCCGGTCCTTCGGCCCGGGTCCGCCGCCCGCCGGCGGGCAGCCTCTGCGGAGCCCGCAGGAAAGCTACGTCCCGCCGTCCGCGTGCGCGCCACGCATCTGCCGCACCAGCTCCGGATGCGTTTCCGCCGTCACCTCGCTGCGCTGGTCAAACGTCTCGCCGAGCTTGTAGAAGTACACCTTCGTTACCCCCGTCGCAGCATCCTTCGCCCGCACGACAAAGCCACCCTTCGTGCCGGGCACGACCATGAACAGGGTGCCGTCGTCGAGCGGCTGATCGAGCTGGTACACACTGGGAGGCTTCGCCGCGTCGCGGTTGTCATAAACATACACCACGGGCTGGCCGTCATGCACGTCCAGAATCCGGGCACACAGGTACGGCGCATCCGGACGCACCGGCTTCGGCGGTTCCAGCGGCGTGACAGCTTTGGGGGGTTCCACTGGGGCCGAGGTCACGGCGGGCGGGTCCACCTTCGGCGGCGGCGGCGGCGGCGGCTGGTACGGCCGAAACGGATTCTTTTCGAAGATGTTGTTGTACACGAGCCGGTCGCGCGGCAGCCGCCCGTTCGGATCCTCTTCCGGGTTGGCGTTGGACGCGGCCTTGACGTTCTTGATCCGCGGCAGCACGAGCGTCGTTGCCGTCATGGTCACCGTCAGTTCGGGACCGTCGGGCCCCAGCGGCGCCGTGTTCTTCCGGGGCCCCGCCGGCCTGGCCCCCGGCTTGCCCCGCCCAGCGCCGCCCGTCGCCGGCAGCGCGTCGCTGATCGCCGCCTGGTCGGCCGCCAGCGTGACCCGATCCAGCCGCGCCAGAAAGCCTTGCCGGTAGAAGTCGCACAAGAACCCCACCACCTCCTTCAACGTCCCGGACGTCGTGATCGTCAACGGCACACGCACGAACCCGGCTTTGTCGCGCACGGCCGCGCCGGGGCTGATCTTCGTGTCCTTGGCGGTCGGGTCATTGGACAGCCCATGGCGTTCGAGCAGACCGTGCAGTTTCTCGCGGAACGCGATTTGGGCTTCGCGGGCGTCGTCCGCCAGCGTCTGGCCCGCCAGCGCCTGCCACTCCTGTTCGACGCCGCTGAGTTCACGCAGCCGCCCCTGCAGCTTGCCCTGCCGCTCCTTTTCGTTCTTGATCTGGCTCTTGATCGCATCGAGCGGCGCAATCACGATGAAGCGCACCGCGCCCGCCAAGCCCAGCCCCCCCAGCGTCAGCCCCAGCACGATCGCCATCTTTCGCTCGCGCCCGCTCATACGACACTCCGTGCGGCCCTGCCCGGCCGGCGGCTCAGTTTCGTCCCTTGCGCTCCTGCTCGCGCTTCCGGTTTTCGTCCTGCTGCGCGATTAGGCGCCGCAGTCCGATCTCAATGTCCAGCTTGCCCTTGAAGTCCGTTCCCGTGTGCTGGAACGCGAACGCCCGCGGGCTGACCTCGTAGACCGGCTCGTTGCCGTCCCGAATCTCCTGCAACGCGTGGACGAAGTCGAACTGGAGCTGGTAGTCCGTGACCTGCACGTTCCGCAGCGTGATCTTCTGGTCGCGATCGTCGCTGCGCAACTCCATCGCGCCCACCAGCATCTTCTTGCCCGGTTCGATCGCCTTCTCGCTGATCGCCAGCAGTTCCTCCGGCCACACGGCCGCCAGCGCCCATTCCTTCGCACGGTCGTGCTGCTTCTGGATGGCCTGCTTTTCGTCCACCTGCTTCTGCAACGCGCCATTCGATTTCACCAGCGCGTCCCGTTCCTTCGTCAGCGTCCAGTAGTACCGGCCAAACAGGCCCGCCCCCGCCGCCAGCACCACGCCCGCCGCCAGCACCCCCATCCGGGCGCGCCGCTGTAGCGCCTCGCGGCCCGAGACCGGCCGCTTCGGATTCAGGAAGTCCAGCGCCAGCAGCCCCTCCTGGCTCAACCCCCACGCCAGCCCCAGCGCGGCCGAGAACGAGCGCAACTTGCCCGCCTCGGACGAATCCACGCGCAGCGGCCCGGTCGGATCGAACAGCTCCACCGGGTAACCCAGCCGCCCATGCAACGCTTCGGCAAACCGCTCCTCGATGTTCGTGCCCCCCGCCACCACCACCCGGTCGATCGTCGCTTCCGGCTCCGTCGCGCGATACGCCTGCAGCGTACGGGTCACTTCCACCAACAGCTCGTCCACGGCCGCGTCGATCGTCTCGTCCGACGCCAGGTCCGTGATCTCCGCCAGCGAGATAATGCGCGAGTCCTCCCCCGCCGCACCGCCCGGACCGGGCACCGGCACGTTCACGTTTGCCGAGCGCGCGAACGCCAGCGCCTCGCCCGCAAAAACGTCAATCTCCGTCGCCCCCGGCCCCACATCCACAAACAGCACCCGCTTTTCCTGGAACTGCGCCACGTGCCGCACACTGATCAGGTTCGCATACGGGCGCAGGCCAATCCGCGTCGGCGTCAACCCGGCCGCTGCGCACGTCTCCCGCACGCGATTCAATGTCTCGAGCGTCACGGCGGCCAGCAGCACCTCCGTGACCAGCCCTTGTTCATCGCGCTTGGTGATGACGTAGTCGGCTGCCGCCGACTCCAGCGGGAAGGGCAGTTCGCGCATCGCCTGGAAACGCACGGCGCTGGCCACTTCGTTCTCCGGCGTGGGTGGCAGCGCCAGCGGATTCATCACCGTGCGCTCCCGCGGCACGTCCACCAGCACCATCTTCGAACGCAACCGGTGTCGACGCATCATCTGCAGGATGAACTCGCCCAGCGCGGCCGGATCATCCGCATCCAGCGTCAGCGGCAGCCGGTGCGAGTGCGCATCCTCGAGCGCCATGCGCCCGCCCCCCACGCGCGCCGCCACCATGCGCAGCGAGCGCTTGTCCCAGTCCAGGCAGAGCACCTTGCGAGCCATCTTGAGCACCACAGCTCCTCGTCCACGGGGCCGGTCAGCGCCCCGTCGTCACTACCATATCGTCATCCACCGGCCAGGCGAAGCCCAGCTTCGTCAGGTCCCGGTGGTAGATCACCTGCACGATCGAGCCACGCACCTCGACGATCCACTCAAACCGCCGCGCTAGTTTCACGTGGTCCGCATAGCCCAGCACTTCCACGTGGAACTGGTACGCTTGCGTCGTCAGCTTGTCCTTGACCGCCGCATAGGTCGCCGCGTCCAGCGCGCCGGACGTCACCACCCAGTTCACATCCTTCAGAGCCTCGGCCGTCTGTTGCGCACGCAGCGCGACGATCTGCTCCGCCCCTTCCGCGGTCATGCCGTCCAACGCCCGCAGCACACGAATCGACGCCGTGTTCACGTCCACCTTCGCCGGCTTCACCTGCGTCGCATTCGGATCGTTCGGATCCCCCGCGCTGTTGGGGTCATTCGGATCGAGCAGCCCGGCCAGCGCGTTGGGGTCCAGCAGACTGTTCGGATCATTCGGGTCCGCTCCGGCCGTGAGCGCCTTGAATGTGCCGCTCTTGGTGCCGCCGCCATCTTCCGTGCCGTCGCCGGCCCCTTCCCCGCCCGTGCCGGTTCCCCCCGTGCCCGTCCCGCTCGCGCCGCGCCCGGCCGTGCCGGCCTCGCCCGACCACACCGTGATGTACGACGCCAGCCCGTGCTGCAACTGGCCGTCCCCGTTGTCGTAAACCGGGAACGTGGCCGCCCCGTCATTCTCGTTGCCGTCCAGAATCCCGTTGCGGTTGGTGTCCTCACCATACAGGATCGCCGCCGAGAAGCCCTTAACCAGGAGCAGTTCTTCAATGGTATCCAGCGGTCCGTTCTTCGCCCGATACGGCGGATTACACGTCTCGTAGTACAGCGTCTCCGCCCCGTTCGACCGCTGTTCGTCATCCGCGTCGCGCCAATCCAGCAGCGCCGCCACCAGCTCCGGCACGTTCTCCACGCCCATCGGCGCCAGCACATCCATCAGCAGCCGCTCGATCTCCGCCTCGCTGGCCGTGTTGATGTTCAGCTTGCTCGCCTCCGGCGTGATGCCGTAGCGCATCGTGTCCACCAGCCCGTCCAGGTTTTCCGCCACCACGCTGTAGCGCCACGCGACCGCCGGATTCTTCTGCAGCAGAATTTCCTTCCGCGAACCGTCCTTGCGCACCGGGTCGTCCGCTCGCGTGTACACCTCGGACCACACCAGCGCGTGCCGCCAGCGATTGGGCACATCGAACCACGCCGTCGGGTCCTGCCGGCTCTTGCGCAACACCAGAATCACGTCCTGCAGGCCCGACTCGGCCGCCAGCCGCGCCTGCTGCACATCGCGCTCCGCCCGCGCCCCCGCCACTTCCGCCCGCACAAAGAACATGAATCCGGCCATCACCAGCGCCAACAGACCGATGATGACCAGAACCACCGGCAGCAGAAAGGCAGGCCGCGCCCCACGCATGGCTACTTGCC
This sequence comes from uncultured Planctomycetales bacterium, assembly GCA_964523405.1. Taxonomy (GTDB): domain Bacteria; phylum Planctomycetota; class Phycisphaerae; order UBA1845; family Fen-1342; genus CAZGAQ01. Next base: position 15,176 of record CAZGAQ010000023.1, on the reverse strand, counting down.
CCCCGCGCCGGTCGTCTTGCCACCGGATGTCGAACCGTTGCTCTTACCCCCTCCCGTGGAGGTGCCGCCCGACTTGCCACCACTGGTCGTGCCACCGGTGGTCGTCCCGCCGGTCTGGGTCGGACCGCCAAATTCGTAGACCTCCTCCGTCTGGTCGGCCACACGATTCAGTCGCGCGGCGAACAGCTCGTCCGCCGCCGGCAGCCGCACGATGATGCTGTACCGGTTGGCGTTCGGCACGTTGGGCCCCAACCGGTACTCGCGCTGCTCGATCGGAAACTGCTGGAGGTCCTGGTCGTCCAGCTCGGCGCGCGTCAGCGAGTCGAAGCCAACGGTGATCTGCACCAGGTGCGGCAGCGCGTTACCCTGCGTCACGTTCCAGGTCGTGGACCAGTCCTTGCCGTCGAAGTAGCGGAACTCCAGGTAGCCGAACTCATACGACCACAGGTCACGCCGCTGGTACAGCCGCTCCTGATCCTCCTCCGAGACCTGCCCCTCGCGCAGCGACGGGTTCAGCGCCTGCTTTTCCGTCCGGAGAATCCCGCCCACCAGCGGGTCGCCACTTTCCGTGTCCTTGTCCGGATCAATCCACAGCTCATAGGTGATGCCAACCAGGTCGTGCCGCGCGGCCGGCAACACGTCCGTCGGCCGCACGAACACGTACGACTCCGCCGCGGGCAGTGGCGCTGCCGTCAGGAAAGTGATCCGGCGGCGCTCCCCCACAAACTGCGGCAGCCCCTCGAAACCCGTGCTTTCCAGCCCCACCGCCTCGCGCAGCTCATCCGCCATCCGCCGCAGCAATTGCTGCACCACCTGCGTCCGCGCGGCCGACTTGCCGGCTTTCTCCCGAATCTCCAGCGATTGCCAGAAGAACGTCAGCAGCGTGCTCATGATCAGACCAATGAGCGAAATCGCGATGATCACCTCCAGGAGGGTGAGCGCGCGGCCGGGATGTGCGGGTTGCCGGCTCATCCGCCACCTTCCTGCGCGCGCATCTCGTCCCGGATGCGAATCAGATCCTCAATCGTCATCCCGCCGCCCGGGTTCCCGCCGCGCCCGGGTCCGCGCCCGCCGGGACCACCCCCGGGACCACGACCCCCCGGACCACCACCCGCTCCACCGCCCGGCGGCCCCATCCCGGCATCGCCGCCGCGCCCCGCGCCGCGACCGCCCGGTCCGTCCCCTTCCGGCCCGCCGCCCGGCAGCCCGCTTTCCCCGCCGCGCCCAGCACCCGGCAGTCGGCCCAGCGCCCCGCCGCGCCGGCCGCCCGGCCCCGCCCCGGGGCCCCCTCCGCCCGGTGCACCACCGCCCACGCCGCCCTGCAACAGGCCCGCCAGGTCGCCGCCTTGCAACTGCCCTGCCAGACCGCTCAGGCCTTCCAAGCCGGCGCCGTTGTTTTCGAGCAGGCTCTGAATCAAGGGCAAGAGCGTGGCCAGTTGCGCCTCGTCAATCTGCGACATGAGCTGCTGGATCGGAATGTCCCCGCCCGCGTAGCCGCTGAGGAGCGCCTCCAGTTGCGGAATCAGCGCCGTCAGCTCGTCCGGCAGACCAAGCCCGTCCAGCCCGCCCTGCCCGTTCGGGTCCAGCGTGCCGAGCTGATCGAGTCCCAGGCTCTCCAGGTTCACGCTCGCCGGCTTGGCCTTCAGGTACGCGATATGCCGCACGACCTCGGCGCCGTCAATGCTCTCGACTAGCTCCGGGTCCTTCTGGTGCAGCACTTCCACTGTCACGAGGTTCAGGTCCGCGTACTCCTCGTTGTCGCGATCCGCAGGCTCCACGCGCACGCGCCAGAAATAGCCCGGGGCTTCATCACCGAATTTGTCCTCGGTCCCGAGCTCACCACCTTCGGCCACGCGCTGCTGCGTCTCCGGATCGAGTTCCACGAAGTTTAGGATGCGCTCGGTCAGCTCCGCCACCCGCAACTGGTCTTCACTGTAAGTGATCATCTGCAGCCCGGACGCGAGCTGCGCCCCCAGTACCCCCATCGCCGCCACCAGGATCGTTAGCGCGATCACCACCTCCAGCAGCAATGCCGCGCGCCGCCGCCCCTTCCGCTCTGCCGCTCCGCTCGGTGCCAAAATCGCGGCCCTCATCGCTCGAAGTCCTGCACGTCGTACTTCGGCTCTTCCTCGACCGGCAACGCCGGCGGCCGCGGGGCCTCACCGGGCGCCACCGCCGTCCAGTCCTCCGTCCGCACGCGTCCGAGCCGCCCTTCCAGCGTGAGCAGCAGCGCATGGCCACGCGGATCGCGCAGCACCCAGCGCAGCGACGGGCAACTCCCATCCGGCCCAAAGTCGATCGCCACATCCGCTTCGAGCTCGGTCACGGGCGTGAGCTCCACCTCCATCTCCGGAAGCTGCAGCCGGTCGTCAATCAGGTAGATCGGTGGTGGCCCTTCGGGCAAGAGCTGCACGGCCTCGACCCATACGGATTCCAGGAGAGGCGGCGTGCGGCTCCACGGCTCATCCACCGGCACGTAGATGTGCGGCGCCTGGAGCGCATCGAGCTGCCGGCGCGCCCGGACCGTGCCGTCCCGGCGAAACTCCACGCGGTAGGCCGTCGACTGGTTCATCGCTTCCGCCCGGCACATGACCACCAGCGCCTCCAGACGCCGGGCGGACTCGTTCAACTCCTCGGCTTGCCGCGTGCCAGAGAAGTCCGGGATCACCACGGCGGCGATCAGGGCCAACAGCGCGATGACCAGCAACAACTCCAGGAGCGTGAATGCGGGCAAACGATCGCTTCGCATCGCGGCGCTCCTCGTCACTTCCGTCGCAACCTCCGGCTACGTGCAGCGCGCACCAGCCAGCGGTACGAGCCGCCCACCGCACCCGGGTGGCCCAGTGCGGTGGGTTCGCAGCACAGCGCGGCCGGCCAGCGTGCCGGCTCAGGTCTGGTCCCAGTTCTTGATGTCGTCATCCGTGCCCGACTGCCCATCCGGACCAGAACTCGATAGATCGTAGCTCTTCTCGTTGTACTTGCCGGGGCATTCGTAAAGGTAATCCTTGCCCCACGGATCCTGCAGCGCGCTGGCCTTCGGCAGGTACGGACCCGCCCACTTCTTGGCCAGCACCTCGTCCTGCGGCGCCTCGAGCAGGAGCTTCAGGCCGCCCTGATCCGACTGGGGATAGGTCCCCACGTTGGCCCGGTAGATCTCGAGCGCGTTGCTGAAACCCGAGTTCACCGTCGATTGCGCCAGGTCCTTCTTGGCCTTCTCGCCCGCACCGAAGAAGCTCGGCGCTGCGAACGCCGCCAGCAGGCCGATGATCACGACGACCATCAGCACTTCCAGCAGGGTGAATGCCCGCACGCGGGCGCGAACGTTACGCATGTTGCCCTTCATCTTCATCTCCCAGTTAATGACGCCCTTCGTCATGACGATCCGTACTCCTTGGCACCAGGCTAGTGCTGCAGCCCCATCGAGGACATCCGCAGGATGGGAACCAGCAACGCGATCGCGATAAAAGCGATCATCACGCCCATCAACATCAGCAACAGGGGCTCGAGCATCCGCATCGTAAAGTCGATCTGCCGAGCCGTGCGCTCTTCCTGCGTATTCGCAATCTCCACCAACACCTTGTCCAGCGAGTTGCTTTCCTCCGCCACCGCGATCATGTCGATGATCGCCGGCGGAAACACCTTGCTCGCCGACAGGGGCCCCGCGAGCGCCTCACCGCCACGGACGGCCTCGGCCGCCTCGTCAATCGCGGCCGCCAGGATGGCGTTGCCCGTCGAGTCCTTCGAAATCTTCAGGGCCTGCAGCAGGGGAATGCCGTTGGTCAGCATCGTCCCAAACACACGGCAGAAGCGGCAGATCGCCACCATCGTGTAGATCTTGCCCAGCCCCACCATCTTGAGCTGCAGTTGCGAACGCAGCGCACGCCCGGGCGCGCTCTGCAGATACAGCACGATGCCGATGATCACCACCACGACCCCGCCCACCAGCAGCAGGCCATGATCGCGCAGCAAGTCGCTGATGCCAAAAACGATCTTCGTCGGCAACGGCAGCACCTGCCCGACCAACACACTCCGAATCTTCGGCACGACGAACGCCATGATGAACGTCACCGCGCCCAGAGCGCCCAGCAGCAACACGGACGGGTAAATCATCGCCCCGATGAACTTGTTCTTCAGCGCGTCCTGACGCGAGACGAATTCCGATAGCCGCGCCAGCACGTCCTCCACGAAGCCGCCCTTCTCACCGGCCCGCACCATCGACGCGTGCAGCTCGGGAAACGCGTGCGGGTGCTTCTGCATCGCGTCTGCCAGCGAGTCGCCGCCGGCCACATCGTCCCGCACCTCCCGCAGCACCTGCCCCAGACCCGCGGCCGACGACTGCTGGCTGAGCACCTCCAGCGAGCGCATGATCGGCACGCCCGCCCGCAGCAGGTCTGCCAGTTGCTCGTACATCGGCCCGACTTTGGACAGACTCACCCGCCGCGTCCGCCCCGTGAACACCGACTTGTTCTGCTGCACCTCCTCCAGCTCGATCGGCAGCAGCGCGCGCTCATCGAGCACGCGCGCCGCCGCCAGCGAGGTGTCGGCGATCAACGTGCCCTTCACCTGCTCGCCGGTCGCGCTTCGGGCTTTGTACGCAAAAGTCGGCATTCGAAATCGTTCGCTCCCGCCGCGGCGCAGAATCCATCCACTGCCGGGGCGACACTTTATACGCGTCCGGGGGGCCGCGGATGCGAGCCGCGAACCTCCCTCTATTATCGGTCACCTGCGCAGCGACGGCACCGCCGTAACCGGTTTGAGCCGGTGGGCTTTGCGAGAGGCGGCGCCCGCCGCAGTGCTGCCGCGTCGTACCGTTCCATGGCGGCTCACGCCCTGCCGCGCGACCCACCGACGCGACCGCCGACCAGCCATCCCGTCGCCACCGCCAGCCCGAGCCGTCCAGCCCGAAGCTTGTGCCGGCGCTAAACTTAGGTAGAGTATCGCAAATGAGGGCGGGTGAGAAGCCGGCAACCGCGGTACACGCCCCTCGGCAGAACCGCTCCCCGGCCGGCGCCTGATCAGGAAAACCGCACGATGAAGAAATCCTCCCCAACGGAGAAACCGACCACAACCTGGGCTGAACTGGGCCTGTCCCCCCCGCTGCTGGCCGCCCTGAAGCGCGCGAAATTCCTCCACCCCACCGACATCCAACGTGAGTTGATCCCCCCGGCCCTCACCGGCCGCGACGTCCTGGGCCAGGCCCAGACCGGGACCGGCAAGACGGCCGCGTTCACCCTCCCGATGTTGCAACGGCTGACCCCGGGCGGCGGCCTGCAGGCCATCTGCCTGGCGCCGACCCGCGAGCTCGCCGCCCAGGACGAGGAACAAGTCCGCCTGCTGGGGCAGGAATGGGGCGTGAAGACCGTCGCCGTCCTCGGCGGCAAGCGCCTGCGCGAGCAGATCACCCGGCTGCACCAGAAGCCCGAGGTCGCCATCGGCACGCCCGGCCGCGTGCTCGACCTGATGCACCGCAAGGAACTGGACATCCGGAATCTGAAGATCGCGGTGCTGGACGAAGTGGACCGGATGCTGGACATCGGCTTCCGCGACGACATTCGCCGCATCCTGCGCGCCATCGAAGCGCCGCACCAGACGATCTTCGTCTCGGCGACGATCGACGAGGAGATCGAGAAGCTCGCCAAGTCGTTCATGCACGAACCCATCGAGGTGAATGTCTCACGCGACATGCTCACCGTCGAGCACATTCACCAGGGCTTCGTCTCTGTGCATCCCGAGGACAAGTTCAGCACGCTCCTGGGCTTCATCAAGCACGAGGCCCCCACTCTGGCCATCGTCTTCACGAACACCAAGCACAAGGCCCGCCGCGTCGCCCAGAGCCTGCGCCGCGAGGGCATCGACTGCCGCGAGATTCACGGCGACCTCATGCAGGACCGCCGCGACAAAGTGATGAAGAGCTTCCGCAACCAGAGCTTCGACGTGCTCGTTGCGACCGACCTCGCCTCGCGCGGCCTCGACGTCATGGACATCTCGCACATCGTCAACTACGACGTGCCCATGGATTCATCCGCCTACGTCCACCGCATCGGCCGCACCGCCCGCATGGGCAAGACCGGCTACGCCGTGACGTTTGTCACGCCCGAGGAAGGCAAACTGCTGACCGAAATCGAGAAGCTCATCAATCTCGAAGTGCCGAAGTTCGATCCGCCCTGGCTGGTCAAGCGGGCGCCAAGCCCCGAGCAGGTCCGGGCGGCCGCCGCCGCGCAGCTCGCCCCGGTCGACGCCGCCGAACCGCCCACGCCCAGCCGCCTGCTCGAGCCGCGCCAGCGCGACGAGGTGCTCGAGTTCCACGGCCTGCGCCCGATCCACAAGACGCTCGGCAGCCGCTTCCGCTCCGCGCGCAAGTTCCGCCGCTAGGGTTGTACCTCGCACGAAGTTGCACATCAGCCGAGTGGAGTGGGCGTCCCGCCCGCCTCACGGCGGCCAAGATGGCCGCCCCGCCCACGCACAAGTAATGCCGAGGCAGTACACGAGCGCGCCGCGCTCGACGGCTCGGTCCGGGCTGCGCGACGTTCAGTGCAGCACGTGGTTCCCCAGCACGTTGGCCAACACCCACACGCCGATGCCCAAGGGCACGAAGCGCCGGACGTACCGCGTGAAGTCGGCCGGCGTCGCGGCCGCGCCCGTCAGCGTCGTGGCACAGCCCGAGCGTTGCTCGACCCAGCGCGACCCAACCGCCAACACTAGCGCGATCGCGAAGGTTGCGTCCCACGGCGTCAGCCAGCCGGAGCCCGTGGTCGCAATTTCGTACGCTGCCAGGATCAGCACCAGCGGGCCTATCGCAATCCAGAAGAGCCGCGCAAACAGCACGTGCACATGGGTCACCTGGCCGGGCTGCGGACCGGAGGTGGGCGGAACGGCAGAGGTCATCGGAGCGCCCTCGCGGCGCGAGCGACACGACACCGTCGTACGGGTCCGCAGAGCTATGCGGCGCGCTGTCTCCCCAACGGCAGTGACACTAGGGCAGGAGAATCGGGCCGTTAGCGTGCGGCATCGCAGACTCGCGCTGGATACCTGAATGGCGGCCCGACCATTCGCGAACCTGCGGGGCGGACCAGCGCCCCACACCCTTATACATGGAGCATAGCGCCGGCACCGCAGCCGGTCAACGCAAATCCAACCGGAACACGACCGCCACCGGCGCCGTCCGCCGCAGCGTCGGCCCCGCGCCTGCCGCAAACGGTTGTGAGGGAGGACCGACGCGAAACGCCGTCCGCGCCGCCTGTTCCCGCGTCCGCCGCAGCGCGCGGATACCCCTTGGCCCGGCGCGCCGCATCGGCGCCCTGTGGGAAATACCCGCGGCCCCACTTGACGCAACGGCCAATATATGGCATAATGGCCATATGCCAATGAGTAAGACCACCAAGTACTCCCCCGCCCAGTACGCCGCCCGCGCCCGGATCGCCAAGGCCCTGGCTCACCCCAGCCGCCTCATGATCCTCGACGCCATCGCCCAGCACGAAAAGTGCGTCTGCGAGCTGACCGAGCTGGTGGACGCCGATCAGTCCACCGTCTCCAAGCACCTCGCCCTCCTCAAGCAGGCCGGCCTGATCGCCGACCGCCGAGACGGCCCCAAGACCTTCTACCGCCCCACCGTCTGCTGCCTGAAGGCCTTCTGGGAGTGCGTCGAAAACGTCCTGCGCCAAAACCTCAAGGCCCACCAGGCCGCCTGTGGAAGCTGATGCCTCGTACGCCGGCCCGCGCCGGCTTTTTTGTTCGCCAATGTATGGTGATTTGACCATGAGTGCATGCGACTCCGCCTCGACGGCAACGCCCGCTCAGACGCCTGCGGGCGCTACGCCCCCATCGCCCGCCGCCGGCACCACCCGCCGGCTCCCGCCGGCGACCCGGCGCGCTCTGTCCATCCTCGCCGTCATGCTCGCCGTGTTCCTGTTGGCCTACTTCCTGCCCTTTACCGCGCTGCCCGCCGGCAGCACCCGCATCGCCACCGCCGGGCGCGAAGCGCTCCTGATGCTCCAGGACTACGCGCAGCACCACGTCATCCTGTGTCTGGTCCCGGCCCTGTTCATCGCCGGCGCCATCTCCTGCTTCGTGTCCCAGGCGTCGGTCATGAAATACCTCGGACCGACCGCCAACAAGTTCGTCGCCTACACGGTCGCCTCCGTCTCCGGCACGATCCTGGCCGTCTGCTCGTGCACGGTCCTGCCCCTGTTCGCCGGCATCTGGACGCGCGGCGCGGGCCTGGGCCCCGCCTCAGCCTTCCTCTATTCCGGGCCCGCCATCAACGTGCTCGCCATCATCCTCACCGCCCGCATCCTCGGCTGGGAGATCGGCCTCGCCCGCGCCGGCGCCGCCGTCGGCTTCAGCTTCGTCATCGGCCTGCTGATGCACCTCATCTACCGCAAGGAGGAACGCGCCAAAGCCGAACAGGCGAAGGCAAACGGCGGGTTCGTGCTGCCGCAAGGTGCCACCGAGCGCCCGCTCTGGCAGACGGCCGCCTACTTCGCCGCCATGATCGGCATCCTCGTCTTCGCGAACTGGGCCAAGCCCGCCACGCCCAACGCGTTGTGGGAAGTGCTGTTCGCCGCGAAGTGGCCGATCACCGCCGTGCTGCTGCTGGCGCTCGCGGTCATGCTCAAGTTGTGGTTCACGCGCGCCGAGCTGAAGCAATGGGTCGCCAGCACTTGGTTCTTCGCCAAACAAATCCTGCCCCTGCTGTTCGTCGGCGTGCTCGTCTCCGGCGTGCTGCTCGGCCGCCCCGGGCAGGAAGCCCTGATTCCCAACCGCTGGATCGAACAGTCCGTCGGCGGCAACGGCTGGGGCGCCAACTTCTTCGCCGCCTTCGCCGGTGCCCTGATGTATTTCGCCACGCTCACGGAGGTGCCCATCTTGCAGGGCCTGCTGGGCTCCGGCATGGGCAAGGGCCCGGCGCTCGCGCTCCTGCTGGCGGGGCCTGCCCTGTCGCTGCCGAGCATGCTCGTCATCCGCTCGGTCGTCGGCACGCAGAAGATGCTCGTATACGTGTCGTTGGTCGTCGGCCTGTCCACGGTGGCGGGCCTCATCTACGGCGCGTTCGCGTAACCGGGCGTATGCTGCGCTCGCCACGCTGACAGGAGAGTTCATCCATGACCCAAGAGACCATCGGCTTCATCGGCGGCGGACGAATCACCACCATCTTCCTCGGCGGCTGGCAGCGCGCAGGCGCCCTCCCGCGCCGCATCGTCGTCGCCGACGCGGACCCGCAGGTGCTGGCGCGTCTGCAAACCCAGCACCCCGGCATCGAAACCTGCGGCGGTGAGCTGTCGAAGCCCATGGCCCAGGACACCGTGTTCATCGCGCTGCATCCACCGGCGATCGCCGAAACCCTGACGAGCGCTCGCGCGGCCCTGCGCCCGGATGCCGTGGTCGTCTCGCTCGCTCCGAAGTTCACGCTGGCAAAACTCACGACGCTCCTCGGCGGTTTCCAGCGCGTCGCCCGCGTCCTGCCGAACGCACCCTCGATTGTTGGCGCCGGCTTCAATCCGCTGACCTTCTCGGCCGCGTTGCCGCCCGACGACCGCGCGCGTCTCACCCAACTGCTCCACCCGCTCGGCCAATGCCCCGAAGTCGCCGAAGCCAAGCTCGAAGCCTACGCCGTCGTGGCCGCCATGGGCCCCACCTACTTCTGGCCCCAATGGCACGAACTGCAGACGCTTGGCACGTCCTTCGGTCTCACGCCCGCCGAAGCGGCCGAGGCCGTCCGCGAGATGCTGCTCGGCGCCCTGCGCACCCTGCAGGATTCCGGCCTCTCGCCGCAGCAGGTGATGGACCTGATCCCGGTCAAGCCGCTCGGCGACCTCGAGCCGACCATCCTCGCAGGCTATCGCACCAAGCTGCAGGCCGTCATGGACCGTATCCGCCCGTAAGGCCTTAGTCGTCCGTAACAACCAGGAGCACATACATGAAGATCGAAGTCCTCGGCACCGGCTGCAAGAAGTGCAACGAGCTCGAGGCGGCCACGCGCGCCGCCGCCGACCAGCTCGGCATCGCCTACGAACTGACCCACGTGAAGGACCTGAGCAAGATCATGGCCTACGGCGTCATGATGACGCCCGCCCTGGTCATCGACGGCCAAGTTAAGACGTCCGGCAAGGTGCCGAGCGCCGCCGAGCTGACGACGCTCCTGACGAGCGCCCTGAACAAGTGAGGCCGCACCGACACACCGGCTTCGGCCGCAGCCCTGTGAGCACCCGATGACGAACCGCACGATCCGCTGGTCCGCAATCCGCGCAGGCAACGCCGCTGTGGCGCTCCTCCTCATCATTGCCGCCGCCGGCTGCGAGCGCCCCCCGAGCACCGGGAGCAGCGCGCCCGCGCCGCCGCAAACCGCGACGACCCGGGCGGCCGCCTCCGCACCCTCCACTGCAACCTCGGCGCCGGCCACCGCGCCGACCACGACGAACCCGACTGCGGAAGCCGCCCCCCGGTACATCGCGTATTACTTCCACCGTACGCTGCGCTGCGCCACCTGTCTGTCGATCGAGAAGCAGTCGCACGACGCGCTCACGCTGTTCTTCGGCGATACGCCGCGCTGGCGTGCGGTGAACATCGAAGAGCCCGGCAACGAGCACTTCGAGCGGGACTTCAGCCTGGAGCGTCAGGCCCTCGTCCTGGTCGAACTCGACGGCGCGCAGGTCAAACGCTGGAAGCTCTTACCGCGCGTCTGGGATCTAGTCGACGATTCCGGCGGCTTCCAGGAATACGTCGTGTCCGAAGTCGCCGAATTCCTCGGCGGTACTCTGTAGCCGCGACAGTACGCCGCGGCCCATTTGCGAGAGCTGCCCATGCCTGCCAAGAACGCTGTGATCGTCATCGCCGTCGTCGCCCTGGTCGCAGGCATCGCCTGGTTCCGCACGACGCGCGCACCTACCGCCGCCGTCCCGCCCACGACCTCCGCGCCCGCACCATCCGAACGCCGGCTCCCGCGCGTCGTCGATCTCGGCGCCGACAAGTGCATCCCCTGCAAGCAGCTCGCCCCGATCCTCGAAGAGCTCAAGAAGGAGTACGCCGGCCGCGTGACCGTCGAGTTCATCGACGTCTGGAAAAACCCCGACGCCGGCACGCCGTACAAGATCAAGCTCATCCCCACGCAGATCTTTTTCGACGCCGACGGCAAAGAAGTCTGGCGCCACGAGGGCTTCCTGCCCAAAGCCGACTTCATCGCCAAGTTCGCCGAACTCGGAGTGAAGTAAATGCTCGAAGCGCTCGCCGAAAACCTGGCCACCGTGATCAAGTCGAACGTTTGGCTTGCGCCGCTCGCCGCCCTCGTCGGCGGCCTGCTCACCGCGGCCAACCCCTGCGTCCTCGCCGCCGCCCCGCTCATGGTCGGCTACGTCGCCGGTCAGGAGCAACGCACCGTCCGCCGCTCGTTCCTCCTCTCGCTCACGTTCACCGCCGGACTGACGATCACCTTCCTGGTGCTGTGGTTCGTCGTCAAGGGGGCCGGCACACTCGTTCCGCCGACAACGTGGCAATACATCGCCGCCGGCGTATGTCTGCTCATGGGTCTGCACTTGCTCGGCGCGCTGCGCATCCGGCTCCCCGTGCCCACCGGCTGGCAGCCGCGCCGCCGCGGCTTCGTCGGCGCCTTGCTGCTCGGCCTGCTCTTCGGCCTGATCTCCATGCCCTGCGCCGGGCCCGTGCTCGTCGCCTTGCTGGCGCTGACTCAGCTACAGGGCGTGACGTTCCTGTTCGGCCTCGTGCTCCTCATCGCGTACAGCCTGGGCCATTGCGGCCTGGTGCTCGTCGGCGGCACGTCGATCGGGCTGGTGCAGAAGCTGGCGGACTCACGCGGCTGGACGCGCGGCACGGACGTCCTGCGGCGCGCCGGCGGCGTGCTGATCATCCTCGTCGGGCTGTGGGTGCTCTTCTTCAACTAGGGTACTCCATGTCTCGCAAGCTCCGCATCCTCTTCCTCTGCACCGGCAACTCTTGCCGCAGCCAGATGGCCGAAGGCTGGGCCCGCCACCTGCGCGGCGACACCCTCGAACCGTACTCCGCCGGCCTAGAAACCCACGGGCTGAACCCGCGCGCCGTGCAGGTCATGGCTGAAGCCGGCGTCGACATCTCCGCCCAACGCTCCAAGCACGTCGACGAGCTGCGCACCGTCCCCTTCGACTTCGTCGTCACCGTCTGCGACCACGCCCACGAGCACTGCCCGCTCTTCGCCGCCGGCCCGCGTGTCGTGCACGTCGGCTTCGACGACCCGCCGCGTCTAGCCCGCAACGCGAAGACGGAGGAAGAGACCCTTCACCACTACCGCCGCGTGCGCGACGAAATCCGCGCCTTCATCCTGACCCTGCCGGAGGCCCTGCGCGGCCCCGCCAGTACCTAAGGAGAACGATCATGCCAGAATCCCCGCAGAACATCGACGCCCAGACCGTCCGCGAGCAGGTGCGCGCCGGCTACGCCGAAGTCGCCCGCACCGACGGTCTCGCCACGGCCCCGCGCTCGTCCGGCTGCTGCTCCGGTTCGTCCTGCTGCGGCACCGCCGCCGGCACCGCCGACGGCCTCGCGCAGAGGATCGGCTACAACGAGGCCGAGCTTGCCACGCTGCCCGCCGGCGCCAACATGGGTCTGTCGTGCGGCAACCCCACGGCGCTCGCGGCACTGCGACCTGGCGAAGTCGTCCTCGATCTCGGCAGCGGCGGCGGCTTCGACTGCTTCCTCGCCGGCCCGCGTGTCGGGGCCACCGGCCGCGTCATCGGCGTCGACATGACCCCGGAAATGCTATCCAAGGCCCGCCGCAACATCGCGTCGTATCGCGAGCGCACCGGCCTCGACAACGTCGAGTTCCGCCTCGGCGAGATCGAGCACCTGCCGCTGCCGGACCGCAGCGTCGACGTCGTCATCTCCAACTGCGTTCTCAACCTCTCGCCCGACAAGCCGCAGGTCTGGCGTGAGCTCGCCCGCGTGCTCAAACCCGGCGGCCGCGTCGCCGTCTCCGACCTCGCGCTGCTCCGCCCGCTGCCGGAGGAAGTGCGCAGCATGGTCGCAGCGCTGGTCGGCTGCATCGCCGGCGCCGTGCTCGTGTCCGACACGGAGCGCTTCGCCCGCGCGGCCGGCCTGCTCGACATTCGCCTGGAGCCCAAGCCGGAATACGTCGCCTCCATGACCGGCTTCCAAGACCCGCTGTACCGCCAGATCGCGGCCGCCCTGCCGCCCGGCACGACGCCCGCGGACTTCGTGACCAGCCTCAATGTCACCGCCCGCAAACCGGAGTAGCCCGCGATGCCGCGCGAATGTCCCGGCCGCCTGTCGTTCCTCGACCGCTTCCTGACGCTGTGGATCTTCCTGGCGATGCTCGCCGGCGTGCTCGGCGGCTGGCTGTGGCCCGGCGTTGAGGGCTTCCTCGACCGCTTCAAGCACGGCACGACGAACATCCCGATCGCGGTCGGCCTGATCCTGATGATGTATCCGCCCTTGGCCAAGGTGAAGTACGAGGAGCTCGGCGACGTCTTCCGCAACACGCGCGTGCTGGGCCTCTCGCTCCTCCAGAACTGGGTCATCGGCCCCATCCTCATGTTCGCGCTCGCGCTCCTCTTCCTGCGCGGCTACCCCGAGTACATGGTCGGGCTCATCATGATCGGCCTCGCCCGCTGCATCGCCATGGTCATCGTCTGGAACGAACTCGCCCGCGGCGACAGCGAGTACGCGGCCGGTTTGGTCGCGTTCAACTCGGTCTTCCAGGTCCTGTTCTACTCGGTCTACGCCTGGCTGTTCATCACCGTCCTGCCGCCGTGGTTCGGACTGACGGGCGCGGCCGTCCACGTGACGATCGGCCAAATCGCCCAGAGCGTGTTCATCTACCTCGGCATTCCCTTCCTGGCCGGCATGTTCACCCGCCTCGTGCTGCTGCGGCTGAAGGGCCGCGCCTGGTACGAAGGGCAGTTCATCCCGCGCATCGCGCCGCTGACGCTCGTCGCGCTGCTGTTCACGATCGTGGTCATGTTCTCGCTCAAGGGCGAGCAGATCGTCCGGTTGCCGCTCGACGTGGTGCGCATCGCGATCCCGTTGTGCATCTACTTCGTGGTGATGTTCCTGGTCTCGTTCTGGATGGGGCGGAAGATCGGCGCGGACTACTCGAAAACAGCGACCATCGCCTTCACCGCGGCCAGCAACAACTTCGAGCTGGCCATCGCGGTCGCCGTCGCGGTCTTCGGCCTCGGCCACGGCGCCGCCTTCGCGGCCGTCATCGGTCCGTTGGTCGAGGTACCGGTCCTGATCGGACTGGTGAATGTGGCGCTGTGGCTGCAGAAGCGGTACTTCGCGACGCCGGCCGAGGCCGACGTGAGGCAACAGGGCCGCAACGAGGAAGAGTAGCGCAAACCGCATCGCGCGCCGGAGGCGTTGCCCGGCCCGTGATGCGCGCCGCGCGGAAGAGCCCTAGCACGATGAGTGGCGCACGCCTCGCAGCCTCCCCGCTCTCCCAGGGCGGCGGCAGTGCGAAGCTCCACACGCGCGCCGGGCGCGAATCCCGCCCCACCCGGTGCCACTGCTCTGCGAGCAGTGTCTTCTTCTCCGCCATCCGCGCGGCCTCCACACTCCGCCGAATCACCCGCACGCCAGCGGCCCCCTTCGCCCTGGCCGCTTCAGCAGCCTCCCCCGGCGCAGCCGGGCAAATAGGCCAGCCCTTTCAGAGCTGGTACCCCGCGCCCCCCTCCCATAGCCCAGCCCGCTTCAGCAGGCTTCCCCTCTTCGCCCCGACGGGAGCGACGTAGCGTCGCTGCATCCTCACGCCTGCGCCCCGTCTTCGCTCCGTCGGCGCATCATGACGCCCCCCTCCCCGCCCCAACGGGGCGCCGGACTGTAGCAACGGGTGGAGCGTCGCCCGCCGCTAGGGCGGACGACGCGCAACCCGTGGTCCCCGTCGCCCTTCCATCCTGCCCCGGCAGGGGCAGAGGAAGCGCCGCTAGTGCGTGCGCCGCCGCTCACCCCGCTGCAACTCCCGCACACGCCCGGTTTCGAATTGGCGCTTACACCCGTCACGCGCAAAGGGATCGTCATCTGCGGAAATCACACCGCTCGCCCCCGTACTCTCGCTCGCATCGATGACAGCCTGGGCGCAGAACACAGCGCCCGTTCCTCGCCGGCAGTCACTTCCAGCCGCTGACCTTCCAGACCTTCAGCGCGCCCGGGACAAAGGACGCCAGCGCCTGCGA
>CAZGAQ010000022.1:0-86446 GCA_964523405.1 uncultured Planctomycetales bacterium | reverse complement strand
GCAGCTCGTCGATCCGTTCGCGCTCCTCGTCGCTCAGGCTCGCCCGGTCCAGCTTCAGCAGCGCCTGCTGCGCCCCAACATAGTCCTGACGCTCGTACAACTGCACGGCGCTCTTGAACGCCTCGCTTTGGGCCACCGCCGCGGGAACCGCCACCAAAGCGAGCACCGCCGCCACGCTCCAGACTCGCACCACAGATGACATCCGGATCTCCTTCGCTCTCAGCGGGCCGACCGGTTCCCACGGTCCGCCCGCCGCCGCAACGAGGCCCACGCACCCGTCTCGCTCAGCCTTCCGTTCCGCTGGCCGCCCGCCGCGACCGTTTGGAGACTGCAGCGATTGAAGTTGCGCACGTATGGGCGCCCCATACCAGGCAGCCGGGGAGTTTAGCTGCGCCCGTCCGCTGACGCAACGGCGGTTCCGGACTGCCGACGCGATTTCGTCCCCCCACCCCCCACTTCACCCACCTCGACGGTTTCCCGCCAGCCCCGCACCCTCCCGCCCCACCCTCCCAACGCCGCCCCGGACTATCATCACAGATGATGCCCACCTCCGCAGACCAACCCGCAACCCTCGAGCTCCGCATCCACGGCATGCATTGTGCCGGCTGCGTCACCGCTGTCGAAAACGCCCTCCGCCGCGTCCCCGGCGTCCAAGCCGCCAGCGCCAACTTCGCCACCGAACGCGCCTCGGTCGCCCTCGCGCCCGGCTCCGCCGTCCCCCCCGGCCCCCTCATCTCCGCCCTGCAAGCCGCCGGTTACACCGCCGAGCTGTACACGCCCGCGGCCGCCCCAACTACCCTCGCATCCGGCGAGAGCCATCCCGACGATCGCGACCTCCGCCTCCGCGCTGCGGCCCGCCGCCTCATCCTCGCCACACTCCTCGGCCTCCCCATCATGCTCTCTCACCTGCTCATGTCCCTGCCCCCCGGCGCCACCCCCGCCTGGTTCGCCGCCGCCCTCGCCCCCTTTACCCATCCCGGAGCCCAGATCGTTCTCACCGCAGCCGTCCTCGCCCTCGCGGCCGGCTCGATGCTCTCCGGCGCCGCTCGCGCGCTCCTCCACCGCAGCGCCAATATGGACCTCCTCGTCAGTCTCGGCGCCCTCACCGCCTTCACGGCCGGCCTCGCCGGGCTCGCCACACACACCCACGAACTCATCCTCTTCGACGCCGCCGTCATGATCGTCCTGTTCGTCGGACTCGGGAAACACCTCGAGGCTCGCGCCCGCGGCCAAGCCGGTGCCGCCCTGGCCGCCCTCCTCCAACGCCTCCCCCGCACCGCCCTCCGCGTCATTGGGGCACGTACCGAAACCGTCCCCATCGCCTCCGTCCGCCCCGGCGACCTCCTGCGCGTCCCGGCCCAGGCCCCCATCCCCGTGGATGGCGAAATCCTCACCGGCCGCGCCAGCATCGATGAAGCCCTGCTTACCGGCGAATCCCTACCCGTCGAACGCACCACCGGCGACCGCGTCTTCGGCGGTACCCGCGTCCTCGACGGCCTCATCGATTTCCACGCCACGGCCACCGGCGCCGACAGCGCCGCCGCCCGTGTCGGCCGCCTCGTCGAACAGGCCCAGATGAGCAAGCCGCGCTGGCAACGCTTCGCTGACCGCGTCGCCGCCATCTTCGTCCCCACCGTCCTGCTCCTCGCCTTCGCGACGTTTGCCGGCTGGAAATGGCTGGGCGGCGTCGAGACCTTCGTCGCCCTCCAGCGCACCATCGCCGTGCTGGTTGTCGCCTGCCCCTGCGCCATGGGCCTCGCCATCCCCACCGCCGTCCTCGTTGGCACCACCCGCGCCGCCCAGCGCGGCATCCTTGTCCGCGACGCCAATGCCCTCGAAGCCGCTGGCCAGGTCCGCGAGGTCCTCCTCGACAAGACCGGGACGCTCACCCTCGGCCGCCCCGCTCTGCAGCACATCGAACTGGTGCATGATGCCGACGAAACCCGCGTGCTCACCGCCGCCGGCGCCCTCGAGCGCCTCAGCGAGCACCCCCTCGCCCGCGCCATCGTCGCTGCCGCCGAACAGCGCCACCTCCCCATTCCCCCCCTTGCCGACCTCAGCCTCCAGCCCGGCGCCGGTGTCGCCGGCAATGTCAATGGCACCCGCGTCGTCGTCGGAAACGCCGCCTGGCTGGCATCCAACAACATCGACACAACCCCGCACCAGCCCCGCGCCGCCGCGCTCGCCGCGGCCGGCAGCAGCGTCGTCTGGGTCGCGCTCGCCGGTCACGTCGCCGCGCTGCTCGAAATCACCGACCCCCTCCATCCCGAGTCCCCGGCCGCCGTCGCCGCCCTGCACGCCCTCGGCACCCGCGTGCGCATCCTCTCCGGAGACCAGCGCGGCGCCGTCGCGCGCGTCGCCCAAGCCCTCGGCGTTGACGCCTTCGAGGCCGAGCTGACCCCGGCGGATAAACTCGCTCGGGTTCAGGACCGCGCCGCCCGCGCCGGACACGTCGCGATGGTCGGCGACGGCATCAACGACGCCCCCGCCCTCGCGGCCGCTCAGGTCGGAATCGCTCTCGGCACCGGCGCCGACGTCGCCCGCGAGGCCGCCGACATCTGCCTCATCGGCCACTCCCCGCGCCTCATCGCCGAAGCGGTCCGCATCTCCCGCGCCGGCGCCCGCATCATGAAGCAGAACCTCTTCTGGGCCGCCGCTTACAACCTCATCATGCTCCCCGTCGCCGCCTTCGCCCCCTTGCCCCCCGCTCTCGCCACCGCCGCCATGATGCTCAGCTCACTGACCGTCGTCATCAACTCCCTCCGCCTCCGCCGCGCGTGAACCCCCAAGTAGGGCGGGCGTCTCTGCCCGCCAAATAGGGCGTCCCTGCCTGACGTACTGCGTGGCTCTGCCTTGCAGCGCATCCCAGCCACCGCCGCGCGCGCCGTCATTCCGAAGGAGTGTCACGACTGACGAATCTGCCTTCCCCCAACTTACCCTTGCCTCCCTCCCGCTGCAGGCTGAGAGCTGTTCCCTGCTGCCTTCGCGTTCCTCCCACGCTATATTGCCGTACTAAACGACTGGAGATCCCATGACCCCGCTGACTTCATTCCGCCAACATTCGCGACCTGTCTTCACCACCATCTTCGCCCTCTCCCTCGCCGCCACCCTCCTCACCCCGGCCGCCTGGACCACGCGCCGGGCCTGCGCCGCTGACCCCGTCGCCACCGCGCCGACCGCGACCCGACCCGCCTCCGCGCCCGCGACGCCACCAACGTCCGCCACCACCTCCGCCCCAACCACCACCAGTGCCCCGGCCACCCCACCGATCGCGCCGCTCACCTACGGCCCCATCCGCGTCGAGGAAATCGCTCGCACCCTGGCCGATGGCCCCATCCGCGCCTTCGTCGCCAAAATCAATCTCACCGACCCTCGCGTCGACGTGCTCGTCACCGGACCTCAGCCGGCCGACCCCAACGACCCCCCGCTCACCGAAACCCACGCGCAGACCACCCCCGTCTGGCTCGAACAGCAGGGCCTCATCCTCGCCATCAACACCCACTTCTTCGCCCTGCTCAAACAGCCCAGGGGCCCCTTCCGCCCTGACGCCCCCGTCAACCTGGTCGGCCCCTGCGTCAGCGAAGGCCGCGTCGTCTCCGGAACCCGCGAGGACTACGGCCCCTTCCCCGTCCTCGCCCTCACCAATGACCGCCAGGCGCGCATCGGCCTGCTCACCCTCGACGACCTCAAAGACGCCGACGACGCTGTCGCCGGCCTCGCCGAATCCAGCGGCAAGAAGGGCACTCTCCTGGTCGATGCCGGCAAGAACACCGGCGCCACCGCCCTCGTCCAGCCCGCCAAGCGCCACCCCCGCACCGCCGTCGGCCTCACCAAGAACAACCAGACTCTCATCTTCCTCGTCGTCGACGGCCGCCAGCCCGGCTGGAGCATCGGCGTCACGCTCCCCGAGCTCGCCGACCTCATGCTCGAACTGGGCGCCTACTCCGCGGTCGCCCTCGACGGGGGCGGCTCTTCTTCCTTCGTCTTCGCCCCGCCCAACAAACCCCGCGTCACCAACCGCCCCAGCGACGGCCACTGGCGCGCCGTCGGCGCCAGCCTCGGCATCCGCCTGCGCGAACGCGACTGACCGCCCGTTGAAAAAGGGGACTGGCTCCGCGCCGGACGGTGTTCGCGGTAGCGCCGGTGGGCGTTCCCGCGGTGCCTGTCCCCTTTTTCACGCTACTCGCCACTCGCCGCTCCCTTCCTACTTCCCCACTTCCCCACCCCGTGCTCACCACGCCTCCAGATCCCCCACAATCTCCTCCACCAGATCCTTCAACGTCAGCACCCCCACGCAGTGCCCCGCCCCGTCCTCCACGATCGCCATCGCCTGCCGCGCCGCCTGCAGTTTGAGCAGCGCCGCCGATACCGGCATCTGCGACGGCAACACGAGCGGCGGCCGCACGTGTGCGCCCACCGGCCGCTGCTGCGCGTCCGTCAGCACATCATACACATTCACAATTCCGATGATCCGCCGCGGGTCGTCTCGCCACACCGGCAGCCGCGAGAAGTGCGCCATCCGCGCGATCCGCAGGAAGTCGTCACGGCGAATGTCCCGCGCCACCGTCGCCGCCCGCGCCCGCGGAATCATCACGTCCGCCACCCGAATGTCCGCCAGCCGCAACACCCGCTCAATCAGGTCGCGCTGCACACGCGTCAGGCCCCCGCGCGCGGCCCCTTCACGCAACAGGTGCAGCGTCTGCGCCCGCGAGAGCAGGTCGGGCCGCGCCGGATCATGCTGCGGATCGATCCACCGCACCAGCCCGCGGGTCATCGTCCGCAGCAACCAAACCAGCCCCGTGGCCCGCGCCAGCCACACCGAGCCCAGAATCGGCAGGCTCAGCGCGGCCATCAGCCGGTTGCTGTCCCGCCGGAACCAGTCCTTGGGCACGATTCCGCCAAACACGAACACGAGCGGCGTAACCAGCGCCGTGGCATAGAACTCCGCCAGCCCATCCTCCAGTACCGCCCGCATGAACAGCGCCGTCGCGCAGGCCGTCGCGATGTAGTCGGCCACGTTCGTCCCCAGCAGACTGGTGATCACCAAGTCCTCTGGGTGCCGCATCAACCGTTCGATCCGCCGTGCCCCGGGGACGCCACGCTCCGCCGCCACGCGCAAACGCACATGATTCAGCGTGTACACGCCGGTCTCGGAACCCGAATAGAACGCGCTGGCCACCAGCGCCCCGGCCAATCCCGTCAGGAGCAGCACCGTCAGAATCATGCCGCGCCCCCCTCCGGTTCCCCGGCCGCCGGGCGCAGCCGCAGGTGCAGCCGCTCGATGCGCCGGCTGCGCACCCGGACCACCTGCAGCTCCACGTTGCCGAACTGCACGCGGTCGCCCACCACCGCCGGCCGCCCTAGTTGCGCCATGACCAGCCCGCCGACCGTCGCCACCCGCTCCACACGCTGCGGCAGCCCGAACGCCTCAATCCAGTACTGCACGCTGAGCTGCCCGCTGATTTCGTAGCCCCCCTCGGGCAGCGCCTGGATCTCCGGCTCAGCCGGCTGCTCTTCCGGATCGTGCAGCTCGCCAACGATCTGTTCGATCACGTCCTCAAGCGTCACCAGGCCGGCGACGCCGCCGTATTCGTCCACGACGATCGCCACCTGCGAGCGCGTCGAGCGGAAGTGGATCAACAACTGCTCACAGGTGATCAGCGCCGGCACGAAGCGCACCGGCACGACCAGCTCCCGCAGTGTCTTGCCCGGATTCAGAAACAGCACCTTCGCGTAAACCAGCCCCACAATGTTGTCCAGGCTGCCGTCGTAGACCGGAATCTTCTTGTGCCGACTCTCCCGCATCAGCGCCCGCAGACCCTCGCTGGACGCCCGCACATCGTACGCCTTCATCGCCACGCGCGGCACCATCACGTCCACCACGCGCATCGAGCTCAAGTCCACGATCGGCCGGAGAAACGTGTCTTCCAGCGGCCGCAGGGTCCCGCCCTGCCGACTCATCGCCAGCAGCGTCTTGAGTTCGTCGGCGCTCAGGTCGGCCGCGCTGCGCGAACGCTCCGGCCCCAGCACGATCCGCACGAACGGCTCCGCCAGCACCAGATCGATGATGCGCCCCAGCGGACGCGCGACGAAACCCACCGTGTGTACGACCACCGCCGACAGCGGCGCGAGCCGGTCTGCCACGCTTACGCCGAGTACTTTCGGCACGACCTCGCCGACCACGACGACCAGCAGCACGCTCGCCACCCCGGCCAGCGGCACCGCCCACGCCCCCAGGCGGTAACCAAGCCGGCTGAACAGCACGTACGCCTCGGCGAACAGCGCGACGTTGACCGCGGTGTTCGCGATCAGAATCGTCAGGAGCGTGCTCTTGGGCCGCGCCATGAGCTGCGCCGCCCGGCGCCGCAGCACGCTGGCGCTGGCGGCCGCCCGCTCCAACTGCACGCGCGACAAGGAGAACAGCACGGCCTCACTGGCGGAGAAAGCCGCCGACATGGCCAACAGCACAAGGATCAGCCCCGTGCTGGCCGCCAGTTGTGTCCAGTCCACTGTCGCTGGCATCGCGCTTTCCGTTGCCCCGCGCAGGCGTTTACCCGGCCACGCCTATGCGTGTAGCAGTTTCTCCCACGTCTGGTACCGCTGGTCCATCTTCGCCCGCAGGTCATCCCCGCCACGGCCTTTCGTGTCCGTCACCAGCGCGACGAACCACTCCACCATGTTCTGCCAGTCGCGCAGACTGATCGACTCGCTGCCGATCTTCTCGCGCTGCTTGTCCATGTTGTGGTAGTTGCCGAGCGCCACGCAGATCCCCGTCGCCTCGTACCCGTGGGCGATGAACGCCACCGCCTCGCACGTCCCGCCGTCCATCAGCTTGCGCTGGTACTGGAACGACTTCCGCTTCGCCGCCAGGTCCCGCGCTACGCGATCGCAGTACGCCGTCAGCGCCGGCGCGAACACCGCCGCCCGATCCCCCACTCGCAGAATTGGCCCGGCGCCGATCGGCGCGCTCGGCAGCGTGCTGCTCGTCTCGATCGAAATCACCGGCAGCCGCTTGGGCAACGTGCGCGTTCGCGCCGCCGCAATTGCCCCGACAAACCCGACCTCCTCCGCCCGAGTGAACAGCACGTAGACCTCACCGCGCGCCTTCGTCCGGCTGAGCCGCTGCAGCATCGCCAGCAGTGCCGCCGTTCCGCCCACGTCGTCACACCCCCGCGCCACCACCAGGTCGCCCTTCAACACTGGGTCTGGTAAGTCCCACATTCCGGGAGCGTTTACAGAGACCGCCTCCGGCACCCGCACCAACACCTCTTCCGGCTTCCACGTCCACCCCACCACGTCCGGCACCTTCGACGCCTTCGACAGCTTGACTATCTTGCCGCGCACCCAGTGCCCCCCTGACCAGAATCGCACCCCCGCCCCCTTGAAGTACTCGAACTTCACCCCGCCCCGAAAAGCCGCCCGCACGGTCCGCGGCCCCACCATCGCCAGCGCCGCAAACCCGGGGTGATCTGTGTGCGCTACGAACGCCAGCGGGTGCCCCGTGCGTGGGCCATGCCGGTAGTGTGCCAGCAAGTTCCCATGCTTGTCGAACTGGCACTTCACACCCGCCAAGCCTCGGCAAGCCGTGACCAGGTAATCCATCACCGCCGCCTCGAGAAACGGGGCCGTCGGCAGCGTCAACAGGTCCTTCAACACTTTGGGTAGGGGCATCTCCAACTCCCAGGCCTCGGGCCACCAACCGCCGGCGGACCTTTGCGTGTCACCTGCGGCTCCACAAACGATCTGGCCGCTCACCCCCGTCCCACCGGGCGGGGTTACGATGCAGACTGTATGTTATCGGCCACGGCAGGAAAAGTGGCCCCGCTCAGTGGGGCAGTCGTCCCTGAGCCGCGGCGGCAGGCGGCTCCGCCTGCGGCAGCCCCCGGCCTCCGGCCCGTAGCCCACTGCCACCCGTCGGATTTTGTCATGGTCGGGCCGCGCCGCCAGTCTATACCTGTGAAATGACGAGTATGTCGGTCGACGCCGAGTCCATGCGACAGTTGGTCGCCGAGGCGCAACAGGGCGATCGAATTGCTGCGGACGAACTGGTCCGCCAGCACGAGGCCTGGGTGCGCAGCGCGATCTATGCCGCCACCGGCCGGGCGGACTGGGTGGACGACATCGCCCAACTGGTGTGGGCGCGGGCTTGGGAACGCCTCGGCACACTCGAGAATCCGCGCCAGCTGCGCGCCTGGCTGTACACGATTGCCCGCAACACGGCCATCGACTACAGCGTCGCGCACCGGCGGCAGCGGTCCACGACCGCCCCGCTGGAGGACGAGGCCGGTTGGCAGGATCGCCGGCAGCCCACACCGGACACCACCGTGGGCGGCCGGGAGCTGCAGGAAACGCTGCTCCGCGCCGTGCAGGCCCTGCCGGCGCTGTATCGCGAACCGTTCGTCCTGCGGCACCTGGAAGACTGGTCGTATGCGGAGATTGGTGAAGTGCTGAGTCTGCCCGTGGAATCGGTGGAGACCAGATTGGTGCGAGCCCGACGATTACTGCGAGAAATGCTCGCTGGCAAGGTGCCCTCATGACTCTCGACTCGGACAAGCTGGAACGCCTGATTTCGCGCGAGCTCGACGGGGAGCTGACCCCCGCGGAGCGCACCGAGTTAGAGCACTGGCTGCGGTCCGACGCGGACGCCCGCGCCACCTACGACGCGACGCGCAACCTGGACCGGCAGTTGGGCCTCGCCCTGCGGGGCGCGCTCGAGCGTCGGCCGCCCGTCTTGCGGATGCCCGCAGCGCCGGCTGCACGCCGCCGCGAAAGCTGGGGCCGACTCGCGCTCGTGGCCATCGCCGCAAGCCTCGCGACGTTTGCCTGGCTCCAACCGACGCAGAAGGGGTCACCTTCGACGGGCTCACCGCAGCCCTTTCAGGGACGAGTGCTCCCCGGTGCGGCCCGCGCGGGCGACCTGGTCGAGCCGGTCGTGCCCCCAACTTATGAGCGCCCGGAGCTGCGGCTGCGCGGTGCGCAGCGGGATTGGATCGTAATTCCCGGGGAACACCCGGGCACGGTCGTCATCATCGAGCTCAATCGCGTGCGGACGCACGCAATTGGGGTCCATCAGGATTACTAGCCATCATCCTTTTCTACAGGAGACCACTCATGCTCGCGATTCTGGCCAGTTTGCTCATGCTTGCTCCCAATGTGGCCGTGGCCATTCCCGCGGCCGACGACGGCCCCGCGCCGCGTGTCATCGTGCTCAAAGGTGGTACAGGCTGTGCGGCGGCGGACGCGGACGTCGTCACTACGGACGACGGCAAGTGCACGGTGAAGGTCAAGACGCTCGCCGAACCCGCCGAATGGCCCAAGGTCTGGATCGGCGTCCGTCTGACGCCCATCCCGGCCCCGCTCGCTGCCCACCTCGGCGCGCGCGGCGTCATGGTCGGCAATGTCGTCAAGGGCAGCCCCGCCGACCAGGCCGGCCTGCAGCAGTACGACATTATCGTCTCCGTCGACGGTCAGGAGCTGATCAACCCGCCGGATCTGTCCGCCGCCATCGGCAAGGCCACGCCCGGCACGCCCGCCCGCCTGGGTGTCATTCGCAAGGCCCAGTCCCAGGAGGTGCAGATCACGCCGGCCGAACGTGCGGCCGACGCCCCGATCGAACTGAAGTTCGACGAGCCCGAGGACACGTCGTGCGTCACCACGATGGGCCTGCGCGCCCTGCAGCGCGACGCCGACGGCAACTGGACCATGCGCGACTTTGGACCGATGCAGGGTCTGCCGGACATGTTGAAGGAGCTGCAGGGGAAGTTCAACATCCACATGAACCCCGATGACGCGGACGTGCGGAAATTCTTCTGGCGCGGCAGCCCTGACGACGAGCTCCTCAAGGGATTCGGCGGCGACGATGCCGAGGACGGCCAGGTCGAACTGCAGATTCGCGTCGACAAGGACGGCGCGAAAACCAGCATCCACCGCGACACCAACGGACAGATCACGGTGACGAAGACCGACGCCCAGGGTGCAGAGTCCACCGCCACGTACGAAAACGCGGACGCCCTGCGGGAGGCCGATCCCGAGACGTTCGAGCTCTACAGCCGCCATGCGGACAACAGCGAAATCCACATGTTCAACATGGGGCCGCTGGGCAGCCACAAGTTCAAGGTGCAGATCCGCAAACGCGTCGAGGATGCTCTGAAGCACGCCCAGGAAGCCAGCCAGGAGGCCCTGGAGAAGGCCCGGACCGCGCAGGAGGAAGCCCTGCAGAAGGCCCAGGAGGCGTTCAAACACTATGAGATGAAGATACAGAGCCCGTCTGCACCCGACGGTAAGACCAAGGCCGCCACGCAACTACTCATGGTCACGCGCGGCGACGACGGCGCCGTGAAGATCACGCAAACCATCAACGGCGCGACGACGCACTACTCGTACAAGAACGTCGACGAGCTCAAGACCCAGAATCCCGACCTGTACGAGCAGGTCAAGGACTGCCTCGCAGGCGGCCCGAGCGACGACGAGGATTAGTTCCGACCCCATCCCCCAATATCCCGTGCATGTTGATTCCAGCGAATCGCGGCGGTCGGCTCCGTACCGGCCGCCGCCTTCGCGCGCGTGCACCCGCCGTCCGCATCTTCCCCCTTAATCCCTCAATCCCTGCCCTCGATCCCTTGATCCCTACTCCAATTCCGCCACATTCCGCTCCAGCGTCGCCAGCCGACCCTGCATCTCCGCCAGCCGCGCCCGCTCCGTCTCAATCACCGCCGCCGGCGCCTTCGCCACAAATCCCTCATTCCCCAGCTTCGCCACCAGCCGCTCGATGTGCCCGCGCAGTTCGTCGCGCTCCTTGGTCAGACGCTTGCGCTCGGCCGCCAGATCCATCAGCCCACTGAGCGGCACGTAGACCTCGACGCCGGGTAGAACCTGCGTGGCCGACTCCGGCGGCTTGGCCGCGTCCGCACCGACCTGCACGCGCTCGCAGCGCCCCAGCCGCTCCAGCACCGCCTGCTCCTCGGCCAGCCGCGCCGCCACGCGCGCGTCCGCCCGAATCACCGCGCTCGGCAGCTTGCCGATGGCCGGCTGCTTGGCGGCCGCCCGACTCGTGTTGATCCGCGCCAGCGTGTCGCGCAGCGCCCGAATCACGTTCTGCAGCGCCGCCAATTCGAGCTCCACCTGCGGGTCGCGCGGGATGTCGGCCAGTCTCGGCCACGCCGCGCGAATCAGCACCGGCTCCGCCTCGCGCAGCGTGAACAGCCCGCGCCGCGGCACGACGTCGCCCAGCTTCTTCCACAGCGCCTCGCTGATGAACGGCATCACCGGGTGCATCAGCCGCAGGGCCTGATCCAGCACGAACGCGAGCACGCGCCGGGCGACGTCGGCGGATGCGTCGCGCCGCATGCCCATCTCGCCCGACTCGCTCCGTTCGAACAGCCGCGGCTTCACGAGTTCGAGGTACCAGTCGCACAGGTCGCCCCAGAAGAAGTCGTACAGCGCGCTGGCGACGTCGTTGAGCTGATACCGCGCATACCGCGCGTCGATCCGCTCCACCGTGTCGGCCAGCCGCGAGAGAATCCAGCGATCCTCGACTTCAAGGTCCTGCGCCTTGATCCCTTGATCCCCCGATCCCTTGAGCCCTGCGATATTCGGCAGCACGAACCCCGTCGCCGCCTGCCAGATCTTGTTGCAGAAGTTCCGCCCCATCTCGAAGCGGTCGGAAAACACCACGCCCAGGCCGTGCTTGGCGATGTCCGCGTCGCCGGCCACGCGCGTGGCGAACTCCTTCTTGCAGAGCTTGCACTTGATGACGGGCTTCTTCAGGTGCTCGGTCGCCTGCGCGAAGGACTGCTGGCAGTGCGGGCACAGGTACATCACGGGCAGCCGCGCGTCCTGCGTCTCGCTGTCGATCTGGGCCATGGTGAAGCGCAGGGCGTCGGTGCCGAACATGTGAATGATGTCCAGCGGGTCCACGCCGTTGCCGAGCGACTTGCTCATGCGGCGGCCCTGCGAGTCCTGAATGTTCGGATGAATGTGGACGTGGGCGAACGGCACGCGGCCCTGGAAGTACAGGCCCGTCATCACCATCCGCGCCACCCACAGCGTGATGATGTCGCGGGCGGTGACGAGGACGGTGGTGGGGTAGAAGTAGCTGAGATCCGTAGGGATCGAGGGATCGAGGGATCGAGGGATCGAGGTCCCGGCTTCGCTTGATCCCTTACTCCCTTGATCCCTCGATCCCTTCCCGTAGTTGTCCGGCCAGCCGAGCGTACTGAACGGCCACAGCGCGGAACTGAACCACGTGTCGAGGACGTCGGGGTCCTGCTCGAACCTCGCGAGTCCCCACAGTTGGCAGAGGAGGGGATATCGCGGATCGTCAGGTCCTACAGCCTTGTCACTGCTAACCGGGTCCTTGCCAAAGAGCGTTTTGAATCCCGCTGCTCCGAGCCTACCAAACTCGCAAACTTGAAGCAGCTCGCGTGCCTTCTCGGTCCGGGCGCACACGAACCACCGAGGTCCCGTCTCCTCCCCCACGGGCCGCATCTCGAAGTCCGCACAGCACCCAGCCGCCGTCCCCAACTGGTTGAGCAGGTTTCGCACGTTTAGCGCTAATTGCCTGGTCTTGAGGCCCGCTTCTCTGGCTGGAACGTCCGTCAGCGACGCCTGATTCAGTGTCACCGACCACACCGGTATCCGGTGCCCCCACCAAAGCTGCCGGCTGATGCACCAGTCGCGCTTCTCGCCCAGCCAGTCGAGGTACGTCTTCGCGTAGCGCTCCGGGAAGAACTGCACCCGGCCGTCGCGCACCGCCTCCATCGCCGTCTCGGCCAGGTCGGCCATCTTCACGAACCACTGCTCGCTGAGCATCGGCTCGATCGGCGTCTTGCTGCGGTCCGAGTGGCCCACCTCGTTCTCGTACGGCTCGATCTTCTCCAGCAGGCCCAGCGCCTCCAGATCGGCCACGACCTTCTTCCGCGCGTCGTACCGATCCAGCCCCACATAGTCGAATGTCCGCCCACCCAGCGCCGCCCGCGTCGCCAGCCCGCCACCCTGGGCCGCCCCCGCGAGCGTCCGCCCCACCTCGTTGATCTTCCCATCCTTCGTCAGAATGTTGATCGGCGCCGCCTCGGGGTGCCGCTGCGAAAACGCGTAATCGTTCGGGTCGTGCGCGGGCGTGACCTTCACGCAGCCCGTCCCGAACTCCATGCTCACCAGCAGCGCGTCGCCGATGATCGGGATCTTCCGTCCGACGAGCGGCAGCACCACGTGCTTGCCGATCAGGTGCTTGTACCGCGGATCGGACGGATGCACCGCGATCGCCGTATCGCCCAGCATCGTCTCGGGCCGCGTCGTCGCGACGATGAGGTAGTCAACGCCTGCCGTTCCCTGTTCCCCGTTCCCCGTTCCCTTCCCGCCCTCCAACGGATACCGAATATGCCACAGGCTCCCCTTCACCTTCTCGTGCACGATCTCGTCGTCGGCCACGGCCGTCTGTAGGAACGCGTCCCAGTTCACCAGCCGCTCGCCGCGGTAGATCAGGCCCGCCTTGAACCACTGGAAGAACACTTCGTAGACGGCCTTGGCGCAGACCTCGTCGAGCGTGAAGCGCGTCCGCTCCCAGTCGCACGAGGCGCCTAGCGCGCGGAGCTGCCGCAGGATGCGTCCGCCGTAGTCCTCTTTCCATTGCCAGATCTTCGCGACGAGGCCCTCGCGGCCGAGTTCGTGGCGCGTGAGGTTCTGTTCTTCCTTGAGTTTACGTTCGACGACGGCCTGCGTGGCGATGCCGGCGTGATCGGTGCCGGGCATCCACAGGGCCTCGTAGCCGCGCATGCGGTGGTAGCGGATGAGCATGTCCTGCACGGTGTCGTTGAGGGCGTGGCCCATGTGCAGGGCGCCGGTGATGTTCGGCAGGGGGATGTCGATGACGTACGGCGGCCGATCCGCGTTCGGCGCGGCGTGGAAGTAGCCGCCCTCTTCCCAGAAACGATAGATGTCCTGCTCGACCGCGTGGGGGTCGTAACTGCCGCCGTTGCTCATGTTGCCACCGTAGGTTAAGTGCGGCCGATTGGCCGGAAAACGGCCAGTTTACCCGGGCGGGGACGGGTTGGAAAGGAAATCGCGCGAGGGGGATGGCGACTGCGGTTCGCCGGGTCTGCGTCGAGCCGGTGTAGCCCGCGCAGGGCCCGCGTGCCGCGTGCCGCTGCTCTGTGAGCGGTGTGGACCCGCGCGCGAGTCCCTTCGCGCCCACCCCCACCCACTCAACACGCCCGCCCACCTCGACGCGTTCCACACGCCGGCCCGCCCCCTCTTCACCCCGCAAGGGGTGGTCGGAGCGCAGCTACGGGTGGAGCGCAGCGACACCCGTAGAGCCCCGTTCTTTCTCTATCTCCCGCACCCCAACGGGGTACCGGAGCCTCGCATCCGCCCCACGTCTCGCGCGTTCCCGCCCCGCCGCCCGCCGCGCCTCCACCCGCAGCACGATCACTGATCCCCTAATACCAGTCGGAACCCTACCCGGCGACTGCGGTAGTTGGGTGTGTAGTGGAAGTTGCGATTTGCACATCGTCCGACGTAGGCCATGTTGTCCCAACTGCCGCCGCGCAGCATGCGGGCCGCACCTGCAACCGGACCAACGGGGTTGCCGTAGGGGCTGCTGCCGTAGTACGTGGCATCGTACCAATCGTAGCACCATTCACACACATTGCCGAACATGTCATACAGCCCGTAGCCGTTCGCTGCGTTCGCAGTCTGGTAGCTGGTCGGCGCCCCCGGCCAGCCCCAGTCTGTCTGTTCTTGCATCGCACCCGAAAAGAACCCTACCGGACTTGTGCCTGGCACGCTGCCGATCGCCCACGCGGGGTGATAGCCTCGCGTTGGACTCGTATCCCAGACATACACCGCTGTGCTGTAGTAATTTGCCCGGGTGTGCTGAATCGTGTCTGCGTCGGCCCACGGGAAGCGCCGGCCAGTCGTGCCTCCCCGTGCTGCCTTCTCCCATTCCGCTTCGGTCGGCAACCGATAGCTGCCGGCCACGAAACTGCAGCTCCAGTTCGACAGGTCGTAACACAACGGTCGCCCCTGCGTTGCACTGCGCCAGTTGGCGAACGCCGCGGCCCCATACCAGCTCACGAGTACGACGGGGTGGTCTTCTCTGCCGGGCACAACCCCGAAAGTGCTGCCGTCCCATGTGATGCGGCTGTACTCCCCGTAATCCGGCTCGCCAGCGGGCGCCGCCGTCGTCGAGCAGTACGGATAGCTCGTACCGCTGTCAGGCTGATACACGACGCCCGCGCTAACCGTGATCAGGCCGTGACTCGCGGCCCAGTTCAGCGCTTCGGCGTACTGCTCGTTGGTCACCTCGCAGGTATCCATGTAGTAGGCGTTCAGGTACACCATGTGCAGTGGGAGTTCATCCGCGTACCCCTCACCGGTGAACGTGTTGCCCATTTGGAACTCGCCGGCCGCAATCCGGACCATGCCTGCCGGGATTGCCGCGCTGCACGTCGAGTTCATCAGTGCGACGAAGGGGTCAATCTCACGCCAGTTTACGGCGCCGTCCTCGCTTGTATCGAGGTTGAGAAACGGGCACGCCGGGCCGGTCGGGAACATCGCCGCCCAGCCGGATTGGTTGTCGTTCATGCCCACAACTAGATAGTCGATGTCGCGCCAGTTGATGGCTCCGTCGCAGTTGGCGTCCCCCCGGCAAATTGTCGCTTCCGCGCTGCTCACCGCGGCAAGGACCGCGACGATCAGGGCGAGTCCGGCAATCCCCTTCAGCATGCGTTTCTCCTGTTTATCACGCGCCGGCTGGTGCCTCGCAGTATAGGAACCCCTGACGCTGGAGACCCTGATGCACCAACTCCATTCTACCCGTTCGTCGAGCCCGCCGGCAACCGACTGGGGCCGCGTACATCGGCCCAGGCTTGCCAGCCCCCGCAATCGTCTTCGCCCGGTCGGGGATTACCGGACGCGCGCGAACCCGGCATCGTTGCCCACTGCGGTAATCCGAGTAATCCGGTGGGCGGTAATCCGGGGACACCATACTCAATTCGCCGCCACCTGTCTCTTTTGCCCGGGCGGCCGCGGGCACGAGCGTGCCCCTACTGAACCAGCGGGGAGTGATCGTCGAACAGCTCACAGAGCTCGATCTTGCGCGGCCCGGTCGAGTGGCACGGCCGCTTGCCAATTTGGTCCCGGCAGGGCGCAGAGCGGACATGCTCGCGATGACAGCCCGTCACGCACAACGGCATCCGAGCGGCCGTGGCACGCGGCCCTTCGGTCCGTGATCGCCCCCAAACACGCTCAGGCCCGGCTGCGCCGGGAACCTGAGCATGGCACCCGATCGCACCTTCTGGACATCGACCAAGTATTGCGGACGCATCCAGTATACGGCTATGCTGCGGGCCCCACGGCCGCTATCGAGCGTTCCCGGACACAGACGCGACTAGCGCGTTCCAGGCGTTCCACCCTGCGGGTAGCGACCTCAAGCGGCCGTGCCACCCGCCCCCCGGATTGCGCCGTAGTGCGCGCGGCGGACACGGCGCCTGGCACTGTTTGCCCGAGCACCGCACACGCGTCGCCGCGGGACCAATCCGCCTTCTTGCTCCCTCGATCCTTACTCCTGCTCATTCCTCCAGCATCAGATTCCGCGCGAGCATCAGCTCCGGCAGACCGCCGCGCACGACGGCGGTGGCCGCGGAGTAGTCCTGACGCCGCGTGTCATGGTTTGGCAACGCGATCGCACACCCGATGCCCGCGGCCCGCAGCGCGATGATGCCGGGCTCGGTGTCCTCCAAGCCAACGCAGTAGCGGTAGTCGGCCTTGGGGATCGACATCTGGAACAGGGCGAGGCTGTACAAATCCCGGTGCGGCTTGAGCCGGGCTTCCCACGCATCGGTCGCACAGACGAAGCCGTCGAACACGTCGAGGTAACTCGCGAGGTTGGCCGCCAGGCGATCCCTGGTCGCGGCCGGCACCGGCCAATCCTGCACGCGCTGGGCCATGACCGCGATGACTTCCTTCATGCACGCGTGCGTCTCGTACGCGATCGAGGCGGTCACGAGCGACAGCTTGGCCGGCTGGCGGCGGAAGTGCTCGGCCAGACGCGTAAGGCGCGGACGCCACGAGTCCAGTTCGGCCGGCGTGTGCCCCAGTTCGGTGTGCTGCAGGAGGTACGCGCGGAGCGGCTCGTACAGCGCGTCGACCTCGGGGCCCAGCCAGCCCTTGATGAGCGGGATGAAGACGTCATAGCCCGGCATCGGCTCCACCAGGCGCTTCCCGCCGTCGCCGAGCAGTTCGCGGGCCAGCCGCTCGCCCTGGCCGCGCTCGAGTTCGCGGAGGATGGCGTGGTAGCGCATGTAGTAGATGTCGAGGGCGGAGGCGACCTGCTCGCTGAGGTGCTCGGGGCGGAACGCGGGACCGTAGCGGGCGACCAGCGGGGTGACCAGCGTGGCGACATTGTCGGCGGTCACGGTGCCGCCGGCGACGAGCCGCTTGAAGTCGGAGTCCGCGAGCAGGCCGGCGAGGCCGCAGTTGCGCGCGTTCTGCTGGATGTCGCGGCGGCGCTGCGGGTCGGTCATGCAGGCGAGGGTCCACGTGACGGCCTCGATGAAGGCCTGGGTGAACGCGGCGTGGTTCACATGTTCGCGGTAGCGGTTGACGAGGAACTCGGTGTGGCGGAAGTTGCTGTTGCCGATGACGTAGGGCAGGTCGAGTTGCTCGTCGAGGCCGGCCCAAGCGGCACGGTCAAGGCGCGCGGTGAAGCGGCGGACCATGTACTCGAGCGAGTGCAGCGCGAGGGGCTCGGTGGTCGTGCTGGTGCCGTCCATGTCGACGGCGAAGGCGGCGAGGCGCGGCAGGGGCTGGGTGACGCGCGGCGCGAGGGGATAGAGCTCGAAGGGGGCGAAGACGTAGTCGAGGTTACGAACCTGGGCGAACTCGGAGACGCCGAGTTCGGCGGCCAGCTCTCGAACCGTTTCATTCGCCTGATTTACTGCCAAATAGCGCGCCAGCTTGTCCATGCCAGGGGGTCCTTACGACATCGGGGGTCACACCAAACAGCGTGCAGTCTGACAGGCGGCGCGGGCGGTGGCAAGGGGGTGGGTGCGCGGGCCGCGGCGGCGGGGCCGGCGGGCGATATTCCGGGACGTAGACGATGGGCGGCCGTGCAAACTGCGGGCGAGGCACCGCCCACTGAATCACAATAGGAGTTGAACGCCTGGAGCGATCGAAGAGCGGCAAGGTGACATCGCAGAGGCTGCCGATCATTGAGTGAGGTCAGACATTGACGGAAGTCAAGTTGAAGCGTCGGGGGGGCTTTGATCAGTCTACGTAGGCCACTTTGAAGATCTCGTGAGCCACGAAGGTCCTTGGATACTGGTTCTTCATCTCAACCATGATGCCACACGCCACCAGCCGCTCAAGATACGACTTAGCCGGTCGATAAGACACTCCGAACTTCTTTCGTACATCTATCACGGTAAGAAAGGGCGTCTTGAATAGATCATCTATTAGCAGAAGCGCCTTCCCTCCGTTTGTTCCAAGAGCCGCCTTGTAGTGCTTCTTCAGCGCCTGCAGTTTCTCGCAGCGATTGATGGACGCTGTCGCCTGTTCAATTGTTCCCTGCAGACAGAACTTGATCCAGTCCTGCCACTCCCCGTGGGTGCTTATGCGGAACAAGTGGCTGATATAGTCTTTCCTGTGCTTCTCGAAGAACTCACTCATGTACAAGCAGGGGGTCTGTAACCCCAGCCACTTGTAAATGCACAACGAGAGAATCAGCCGGCCGATGCGTCCGTTTCCGTCCTGGAACGGGTGAATGGCTTCGAACTGGTAGTGCGCCACATATGCCGCGATCAGTGGGTGCAAATCGGTGGGAGGTAGAGCCAGAAAGGCCTCGAGGCTTGATAGTGCGGCGGACAACTCGTCCCCCGGAGGGGGAGGAACATATCTGCGATCCGCACCAACGACTACCTGTGACGATCGGAATTGCCCAGGGTTTTTCCCCCTTCCTCTCGCACTCGCGTTTAGCAGGCAAAGGTGGAGCTTCTGAATCAACTGATTGTCCACGTTGTGACCGTCGTCGATCCAACCAGCCCCCTGCGTTAACGCCATGTCGTAGGCGCTCACCTCCAGCCAATCATCACGTCGCGTCTGGTCCCCTTTTGCTGCACCCTCCTGCGCCTCGAAGAGCAGCAGTTCTTGCGGGGTAACAAACGTGCCTTCCAAGCTGTTCGACGTCAGCGCCTCGCGCCGCTGCAAGGGCCGCAGCAGTAGATTGACATCTGGCAGTTGAGCTCCGATCACGTTAAGTCGCTCAAGCTTCGTCCGCGCATCCATCAGCAACGGCCAGAACGGATCATTGCTGACCGAAGATGGCGGAAGCGGGTTCGGCAGGAATGCGTAGTCGTCGTTCCCGTGAAAGTTTATCGGAACAAGCTTCCCGGTCTTGAATTCTGAGAACATGGCGATATCCATGTGCGGCTCCTTTTGCTGCACTCTTTCACTCTCACAGTGAACTAGTATAACATATTAGTTCACTATCACAACCATGAGTGTATTTTGTATGCAGAAAGTTCATTCTATTAGTTGATCTTTCGCCTTGTTTGGTACATAGTATCCCATGAGAGAGGCACTGTGGGGGGCCGTGCGCACGGTGAATGCGCAGGGATCGTGGTTGTCGCGCTACCCGTACACATGGGTGGAGTCACGGCGGGCGACCAAGACCGCGCCGTTCGACAATAGCTCTCAGACTGCGGCGTACTCCGGTCAAGTCGCAGGGTAGCGACGGGCAGAGCAGCA
The DNA here is from genome assembly GCA_964523405.1 of uncultured Planctomycetales bacterium. Classification (GTDB taxonomy): domain Bacteria; phylum Planctomycetota; class Phycisphaerae; order UBA1845; family Fen-1342; genus CAZGAQ01. Next base: position 66,703 of record CAZGAQ010000022.1, on the reverse strand, counting down.
CACGAACCGCTGCGGTGCCCAGACCCAGGACCAAGGTCACTGCTATCCGAATGACAAGCGAAATAACCTCACCTTGCTGTCGAGAGCTCAGCGATTCGCGTGCCTGCGGATGATGATCCGTATCAATCCCGCATCGGCTACGGCGCGCGGAGTGGGCTCGGAGGAGTGATGACAGGATCGCGCCGCCGGACTCAAGTTGACCTCACACGCGTGCCCCCACCGCTCCCCCCACCACGTTTCCCGCGCACGGCAATTCGGGTATCCTACCCCGCTTGTTTTGTGCCCCAAACCCGCTGACAGGAATGGACCATGCTGCAGACGCCGCTGAACGCGTATCACCGGGAGTGCAACGCCCGCCTCGTCGACTTCGCCGGCTGGGAAATGCCGGTCATCTACACGAGCATCATCGAAGAGCACAATTACACGCGGCAGCACTGCACCGTCTTCGACGTTTCGCACATGGGGCGCGTCGAGTTCCGCGGGCCCGACGCTCTGAAGCTGCTGGAGCGGCTGAACACGCGCAATATCGGGGCCGCGACACCCGGCATGTGCCGCTACAGCCACATGTGCAAGGACGACGGCGGCATCCTGGATGACGTGATCGTGTCGGTCTTCGAGGATCACTTCCTGGTGGTCTGCAACGCGTCGAACCGCGAGAAGCTGCTGGGCTGGTGGGAGCAGCAGCGCCGCGGGCACAGCGTCGAGATCATCGATCGCACGTTCGAGACGGCGATGGTCGCGATTCAGGGGCCCGAAGCCCTGGAGACGATGGGCAAGCTGCTGCCCGTGCCGGTCAGCGAACTGAAACGCTACCGGTTCCTGACGGGCAGCGTCATGGGCGCGGAGTACTTCGTGGCCCGCAGCGGCTACACGGGCGAGGACGGCGTGGAGATCATCGTGCCCGCGGGCTACGCCTTGATGGCGCTGCGGATGATGCTGGCCCGTGCGGAGGAGATCGGGCGGCCGATCAAACCGGCCGGGCTGGGAGCGCGCGACACGCTGCGGCTGGAAGCGGGCATGCCGCTGTACGGGCATGAGCTGAACGAGGAATGGGATTCGCTGACGGCCGGCCAGGAGTGGGCGGTCGACCTGACGAAGGACTTCGTCGGCGCGAGCGTGCTGAAGAAGCTGAAGGCGGACGGGCTAGCGCGGAAGGTCGTCGGGCTGGAGCTCGAAGGCAAGCGGATCGCGCGGCAAGGCGCGCCGCTGCTCGTGAACGGGCAGGCGGCCGGCACCGTGACGAGCGGCACGCAGAGCCCGACATTGGGCAAGAACATCGCGATGGGTCTCCTGGCGACCGCGCACGCGGAGGTAGGGACGAAGGTGACGGTCGACATCCGCGGCACGATGACGCCGGCGGTCGTCGTTCCGCTGCCGTTCTACAAGGCGAAGAAGTAGGACGGTTTCTGGTCTGCAATCGGAGTTCGCGCGACCCGCCCCCGCCGGCGGGTCGCTGCGTTGATGGGCACCGCGAAGCGGCTGCGATGGCCGGTGACTCCACATTCAACGGGGGGCATGGTATGCTAATCGCCACAAATCAGCGGCCGGCGCGGTCCGCGCGGCGGGCCTGCGGCCGCGTGTCGAGAGCGGAAAGCTGAGAGCTTCTCATGTCGCAGACCTTCGCCCAGAAAGTGCTCGCGCAAGCCGCCGGTCAGAAGGAAGTGACCGTCGGACAGATCGTCACCGTGAAGCCCGCGCACCTGCTGACGCACGACAACACGTCGGCGATCGTCGGCAAGATCGACAAGGACCTGGCCGAGTACGGCCTCGTGCGCAAGGACCTGCCGATCATCGTGCTGGATCACGTGATTCCGGCGAATGACGAGAAGACGGCGACCGGGCACGCGAAGGTGCGCAAGTTCGTCGAGAAGTACGGCGTGCAGAATTTCTACGACGTCGGCGAGGGTATCTGCCACCAGGTGGTGGTCGAGAAGGGGCACGCCAAGCCGGGCACGATCATCGTCGGCAGCGACTCGCACACGTGCTCGTACGGCGCGGTGGGGTGCTTCTCGACGGGCATTGACCGGACGGAGGCGGCCGCCCTGCTGCTGACGGGCGAGACGTGGCTGAAGGTGCCGCCGTCGATCAAGGTGACGCTGAAGGGCCGCTTCCCGAAGGCGGTCGGGGCAAAGGACCTCGTGCTGCGGATCATCGGCGACATCGGCGCAGACGGCGCGGACTACGCCGCGGTTGAGTTCCACGGCGACGTGGCGCAGCTCTCGATCGAGGAGCGCTTCACGATCGCGAACATGGGCGTCGAGATGGGCGCGAAGATCGCGGTCTTCCCGGTCGACGAACGCACGGTCGAGTACCTGACGGGCTGCGGCCTGCCGCGCGGCAGCTATGCGGCCGTGTGGGCGGACGCGGGCGCGAAGTACGAGCGCGAGCTGACGTACGACCTGGCGGCGCTGGAGCCGGTGGTGGCGGCGCCGCACACGGTGGACAACGTGTTCCCGGTGAGCAAGTTCGCGGGCAAGCCGATCCACCAGGCGCTGGTCGGCACGTGTACGAACGGGCGGCTGGTCGATCTGCACGAGGCGGCCGCGGTGCTGAAGGGCAAGCGCGTGTCGCCGAAGGTGCGGCTGCTGGTGCTGCCGGCGTCGCGGAGCGTGTACGAGGCGGCGACGGTCGACGGAACTCTGCTGACCTTGTCGAAGGCGGGTGCGACGGTGCTGCCGCCGGGCTGCGGGCCGTGCCTCGGAGCGCACCAGGGCATTCTCGCGCCGGGCGAGGTGTGCATCTCGACGAGCAACCGGAATTTCAAGGGGCGCATGGGCTGCAAGGACGCGGAGATTTATCTCGCGAGCCCGGCCACCGTGGCGGCATCCGCACTGGCGGGCGTAATCGCCGATCCGCGGAAGTAGGGATTGAGGGACTGAGGGATTCAGCGCAGTTGACGGCGCGAAGTAGATCGCTGAAAGCTGAGGACGTCATGAAGGTTTGGAAGTACGGCGACAACATCAACACGGACATGCTCTTCCCGGGGAAGTACACGTACACCTGCGCGACGCCGGAGGAGATCAAGCCGCACCTCCTGGAGGACCTCGACGCGACGTTCGCCAAGGGCGTGCAGGCGGGCGACGTGGTGATCGCAGGGCGAAACTTCGGCTGCGGGTCGTCGCGCGAGCAGCCGGTGGTCGGACTGAAGTCCGTCGGCGTCGCGGCCATCGTCGCGAAGGGCTTCGCACGCATCTTCTACCGTGCGGCCATTAACCAGGGTCTGCTGCTGATCGAGTGCCCGGCCGCGGTCGACGCGTACAAAGAAGGCAGCACGATCGCGATTGATGCGGCCGGCGGGAAGATCACGGTGGACGGGAAGAGCCACACGTTCCCGACGCTGCCGGCGGAGATTCTGGCGATCTGTGAGGCGGGCGGGCTCTTGGAGTACACGCGGGCGAAGCTCAAGGCGCGGAAGGCGTCGTGATCGCAGCGTGACCGAATGAACAAGTGACAGGGTGAGAATGGGGGGCACGGCGCGGCCATCGCAGGCGACGCTGCACAGTGCGCCTCTTTCTCACCACGAAGGACACGAAGGGCACGAAGAAGAAAGAGCAGTTGGTAGATTGCACGGGGCTTACGGGGCGATGGCGGGTAGGGCTTCTGCGAAGGCACGGCGCTGATGGCGCTGCAGGCGGGTTTCGTATGTTGGCGATTGACGGCGATAACGTCCGGAACGAGCAAGGGCCAGCGGTCGCAGCGCGGCCGGCGCCGGCGTTCGTGCAGTTGCCCGGGAAGCCGCGGAGTTGGTCCTGGAGAAGAGAGATCGCCCTCGTCATCGTGCTCGTCCTGGCTGTAGTGCTGGCGATGGCGTTCTGGGGCGGCGGCGTGCGGATGTTGCTGAAGGACTGGCTGGCCAGCCTAGCCTTCTGCTCCTATCTCGGCGTGCGGATGCGGAACCAGCGTCGGTATTTCGTGGCAGACCAACGTTGGCGGCAAGAGAACAGCGCACGCATCGCGGAGTGGGCGGCGGATGCGCGGGCCGCGCAGGTACGGGGGCTGCAAGCGATTGAGAAACAATTTCGGGAAAACACGGCGCTAACCGCCGAGTACCGACGACGTTTGAGCGATCTGGCCGTTGAGCGTGCGTGGGTGATCTGCTCAGGGGCGGTAAGTCCGCCGGACGAGTTGACGGACTACTTCGAGCCGCGGATCGTGACGCCGACGCGGTCGATCTGGCGCATGCTGTGGCCGGTGCCGGTGGCGCTGGCGTGGCTGGCACTGGGGCTGAACAACTCGTTCGGGCTGGTGCCGATCGTGCAAGGGGTCTCGACGCGTGGATTGGGCTACTTTGTCGTGCTGGGCATCATCGGGTCCATCGCGTGGTCCATCGGAGCCGGACTGATGCCGCAGTACATCCGCTTCGCGCCCGGATTGATTGAGGTGCTGCAGTTCGGACTGCTGCGGCGTACCCCGGAGATCACACCTTACCCGATCGAGCCCGGCACGGTGCTGTGGGTGGAGCGGGTGTGGCCGGCGGTGCGCGTGACGCTGATACGCGACGCGCAGTCCGAGACCGTGGAATTGCAGAACATGCGACGCCCAGAAGAAGTCGAACGGTGGCTTTGGGATGCGGTCTTGTCCAGCGCGCCGACGCCGCCGGTGCCGCAGGACGGGCTAGTGGGGTAGACGGAAATGGCTGCAGCGCCGCACAACGAGGATGGAGCAGGACAATCAACCGAGTCGCGCGGGTCTCACGTTGTTCTATTGCGGCGCGTGCCGATTCGATCGCTCAACGTCGCGCGCTGGGCGGCGTGCGACGCGTTCGCCCCGACCTTGGGGCCGCTGCAGGACAAGGTGAATGCGCTGGTGGCGCAACGTCGGCCGGACTTGCACTGGCACCATGCCGCCTGGTGGGAATTCATGCAGCGGCACGGCCTGCCTGGGCTCGCGTTCGTCGAACTGGATCGCAAGACGGAGTTCGAGCCGGGCGCGCCGCGGTCGAGGGTTCCGACCCTCCGCCTGCCCCCTCCCTAGGAGGGAGGGGAGTTGGCGCGCGGCGGATACGGGCCGGAGGCCCATGCTCCCCGCGCGGGGGGAGACGCCGCGCTGGCGCGACGGGTTCACCGGCGAGATGCCGGTGCCACACGAAGCACGGAGCGGGGAGGCTGCCCGCCCCACACCAACGAAGGCGGGCAAGATGCCCACCCCACCCTGGCAGGCAAGATGCCCGCCCCACCCGGATACTAGGCCCCGGCCTCGACGCGTGTGTGGGTCGCCAGCGGCACGTGCAGACGACTGTGCACACGCTCGGCGACCAGCCGTCCATCCACGCGGCCGACGAAGTCGCGCATGATCTTGCCGCACAGGTAGCGGCACTTTTGCGCGGGGGTGGCGAACTGACTGCTGTCCACGCGGGCGAGGCGGCGCGTGATGGCCTCGTCGAGCTCCATGCCGTTGAGCGGGGAGAAATTGTGCTCGGCGAAGACCGCGGCGACGCGAGCGGGGCCGGTGCCGCCGGCGACGGGTTCGTGCTGGGCGACCAGCTCGAGGACCTCGACGATGCCCTCGCGGCTGAGCAGTTTGCGCTGATGAGCCTCGAAGACGGCGAAGATCTCGTCGTCCGTCAGAGTCGCGACGGGCAGACCCGCGCGGCGCAGGTGCTTGAGGCGCTGCACGAGGATGACGGCGGCCAGGGTCGGATCGGTGCCGAGGGCCATGAGGCGGTCGAAGAGGCGGGCCCAGCGCAGGTCGCACAGGGGGAAGATGGTCTCGGCGGGCAGGCGCCACTGGCGATAGCGGGCCTCGCGCTGCCAGACGGGCTCGGGCAGGTCGGCGGCGATGCGGTCGAGGCGCTGCTGGGGGATTTCCTGCGGGGGCAGGTCGGTGTCGGGATACATGCGCTCGGCGCCGGGCAGGACGCGCTCAAAGCCGTTGGTGCCGTCCTTGAGGGCCTGGCGCGTGTCGCTGGGGATGCCGACGGTGGCTTCCTTAGCGCGGAGGGCGATCTCGTTGGCGGCGGTCAGCGTATCAGCGGGCGAGCCCCAGACGAGGACGAGCTCGTCGCTGTGCTCGGCCCGCATGCGGCGGCGGAGGGTTTTCCAGTCGCGGCCGGCGAGCGAGTCGGTGGCCATGTCCGAGTGGAGCATGTTCGGCAGGCGCGTCAGGCAGGCGATAACGCGGACGCGGTCGGCGAACTCCTTGGCGAAGGTGGTGTGCTCCTGGGTCTGCTCGTTGAAGAGGTCCGCGAAGCCGCGCAGCAGGACGCAGCGGACGACCTGGCCGGCGGCGATGGCGGCGCGGAGGGGTTCGTAGTCGGTCTTGCCGACGAGGGCGGTGACGTCCTGCGAGGTCCACTCGAAGGTCTCGGGGGTGACACCGCGCTCCTTGAGCAGGTCGCGGATGTGCAGCAGGCTGCACTGGCGGCGGGCCTCGTTGTAAATGAGGCGCGGATTGCGCCAGATTTGCGGGGTGCCCTTGATCTCGACGCGCGTGCCGCCGGTGACGGAGACGTTGACGTCCTGGCGGCCGGCGCCGTAGCCGGTGCGGACGTGGCCGGTGCTGCGGCCGAGGCGGCGGATGATCTGACCGACTTCGGCGGCTTCCTGCGGCGTGTGCATGTCGGGTTCAGTGACGGTTTCGATGAGGGGCATGCCGAGGCGGTCGGTGAGGTAGACGCGGTCGTGGCCGACGTCGGAGACCTCGCGGCAGGCATCCTCTTCGATGGAGAGCTGGCGGATGCGGATTTGGCGGCCGTCGCGGAAGGGGATGGCGCCGTCGACACCGAGGATGCCGGTGCGCTGGAAGCCGGTGGGAATGGAGCCGTCGAGGTACTGCTTGCGGGCGATGTGCAGCTCGGAGACGAGGTTGAGCTTGAGGAGCAGGCAGATTTCGAGGGCGATGTCGAGGGCCTCGTTGTCGATGAAGAACGGCGGGGTATCGTCGAACTCGTAGGTGCAGACGGTGCTGTGGTTGATGCGGTAGAAGATGTTCTTGCGGGTTTTCTTCTCCATGAGGGCGGTGCCGTCGTACTCGCCCAGTTCGGAGAGGGTCGGGCGCATGTGGCGCAGGATTTCGGCGTCGTAGTCGTAGCTGTAGCGCCCGGCGGGGCAGCGGCAGAAGAGCTTACGGCCGGTCAATAGCTGCTGGTGGACTTCGAGGCCGACCTTGAGGCCGATGGCCTGGTAGTCGGCGGGGGTCATCTCGTCGAACGGCTTGAACGACAGCGCCATGGGGGCGAATCTCCTTGGGTGTAGCGTCAGCGAGTGTACGACAATGGACGCGGCGGAGCAAACGGGATAGGATGCGAGTCGCGCCGGCGGTGGGTTCCCCGGCTTCTACACGCTATTGAGTGGGGTGTGCGCATGTCCTCTGCTTCCACCACGGCGGCCAAGCCGCGTGTGACCGACGAGGAGCTTCTGGCCAGCCTGGACGGGACGATCCCGCCGGTACGGTTATCGCCCCTGTATGCCGTCGGAATGGGGCTGGCGGCGGCGGTGATGCTGGTGCTGCCGCTGGTTTACGTCGGTATGATCGGGCTGGTGGGCTGGGGGGTGTGGTGGCATGCGACGCATGATGTGAGCATCTTCCGCCATGCGCACGGTGGCGGCTCAGCGCGATTTGCGCTGCTGGTCTATGTGGCGCCGATTGTGGCGGGCGTCGCGCTGATCCTGTTCATGGTTAAGCCGCTGTTCGCGCGGCGCCGCCGCGGTCCGGAGCCGACGATGGTGACCCGCGAGCAGCAGCCCCTGCTGTTCGCGTTTGTCGAACGTCTGTGCACCGTCGTGGGCGCTCCCAGGCCGCGTGCGATCCACGTTGATTGCGACGTGAACGCCAGCGCGAGTCTCGGCGGGCTGCTGAGCCGGCACCTCACACTGACGATCGGCCTACCGCTGGCGGCAGGCCTGTCCCTGCGGGAGTTCGCGGGCGTACTGGCGCACGAATTCGGGCACTTCTCACAGGGTCTGGGCATGCGGCTGTCCTACATGATCCGCGCCGTCAACGACTGGTTCGCACGCGTCGTGTATGGGCGGGACGCGTGGGATGAGCAGCTGGTCCGAGCGGCGGCGGGGTCGTCCGGGGCCATTAACCTGGTGATCCGGCTGGTTCAGGGGCTAGTGTGGCTGACGCGGCGCATCCTGTGGCTGCTGATGATGTGCGGGCACGGGGTAAGCTGCTTTCTCATGCGGCGCATGGAGTTCGACGCTGACCAGTACGAGGTGCGCATCGCCGGCAGCCAAGCCTTCGCGAGCACCAGCGAGAAGCTGCCGCTCTTGGGCATGGCCAGCATGCTGGCGCATGACCGACTCGAGGAGGCGTGGCGCGAGCGGCGCCTGGCCGACAACCTGCCGCGCCTGATCCTCTGGGAGGCACGGCAAGCTCCATCCAAAGTGCGGCGCGAACTGGCCGAGAAGGAACGGGGGCAGCGCACGAAGTGGTACGACACGCACCCCGCCACGGCAGACCGTGTCGCGGCGGCGCAAGCCGGTCGGCACGCAGGTCTCCTGACGCTGACGGCACCGGCCACGGCGTTGTTCCGCGAGTTTGATGAATTGTGCCGGCGGGCGAGCTTCAATTACTACCAGGCGGTGTTGCCGGATAACCTGACGCGGGCGAACCTGGCCCCCACCGAAGTGATCGTGCAGCAGCAGGAACAGCAGTCGGCCGAGAGCCGGGCACAGGATGCCTATTTCGGTCTGGAGGTCGCCCCGCTCCGCCCGCTGCGCTACCCCGAGTCGCTGCACCAGGCGCCGGCGCAGCCGCGGGCAGCGCGGGAGGCGCTGCGGGAGGCCCGCGCGGCCGCGCTCACGGCCGCAGCCGCCGCAGAGAAGGCGTACGCCGAGTATGACGAGCTCGAGCGCAAGTTGTGGATGATCCAGGGCGCGGAGTTGCTGTGTCGGGCAAAGATCCGCTTCAACGCGAAGGACTTCGAGGTGCCCAGCGCGCAGCCGGCGGCGGTGGCCGACGCGCGGCACAAGCTGGAACGGCGCCGGGCGGCCGCGGCCGGCACGGTGGAGCAGTACGAGCAGCTCATGCGGACGCGGCTGCGGCTGGGGCTGGAGCTACTACAGGTGCCGGCGGTGCAAGAGCGACTCAAGGACGGACGCGCGCTGCGGGCCGAAGTGGAGCGGCTGACGCTGGTCCTGGTCGCGCTGGACACGGTGTTGAGCGATTTTTGCTCCGTGCTGGGCGATAGCGTCCTGCTGCACATGGCATGCGAGGTCTACAATCCGGAGGCGCACAACGCGACGATCGAAGGTGTGATCCGGGCGCGGACGGAGCGGCTGCTGGAGTTCGTGGAGCTGCACCGCCCCCCGCTGCGGGACGTGCCGTATCCGTTTGAGCACGCCGCCGGGAAGATCGACGTGGCGCACGTGGTCCTGCCGGAGCTGCCGACGGCGCGCGATCCAGGCACGGCCATCGCCACCGCGCGCGAGTTTGTCGAGAATGTGGTGGCGTTGTACAGGCGCCTCCTGGGCCGGCTGGCGAGCATCGCCGGGCGGGTGGAGAAGGTGCTGCAGGTCGGCGGGCCGACGGAGCAGGCGTCACCGGAGAAAGGTGTCCACGATGCGAATTGACCTGACGGGCCACTGTGCCCTGGTAACGGGCGCCGCGGGGGAATTGGGGCGGGCGATTGCGCGGGCGCTGGCGGGTTGCGGGGCGGATGTGGCGATTCACTACTTGCGCAGCGCGAACGGGGCGGCGCGGCTGGCGGAGGAGGTGCGGGCGCTGGGGGTGCGGGCGGCGCTCGTGCAGGGGGACCTGACCGACGCGGCGACGGTGCAGCGCGTGCACGCGGAGGCGGTGGCGCAGCTCGGGGACGTGGACATTCTCGTGACGAACGCGGTGTCGCAGTATGAATGGAAGCGGCTGCTCGAGCAGCCTGCGGAGGATTACCTGGCGCAGTTTCGCTCGTGCGTGCTGCAGACGGTGCTGATGGCGCAGGCGTTCGCGCCGGCGATGATTGCGAAGAATTGGGGGCGCATCATCGCGATCAACACCGAGTGCGCGATGACGTGTTTGCCCACGGAGTCGGCGTACGCGGCGGGGAAGCGCGGGCTGGACGCGATCGTGCGGGTTCTGGCAAAGGAGATCGGGAGTCACCAGATCACGGTGAACGAGGTGGCACCGGGCTGGATGATCAGCGATCGGCACCGGCAGGCGGGCACGGCGCGGCAGCCGGCGTACGAGGCGCAGGTGCCCTTGGGTCATCGCGGCGAGGACGTGGACATCGGCAACGTGGTGGCGTTTCTGGCGTCCGATCTGGCCCGGTTCATCACGGGGGCGTACATTCCCGTCTGCGGCGGCCGGGTGATGCCGGCGATCTAGTGTAGCGCCTCACAGGAAGCTGGCCGCGAGTGGGGCAGGCCTCCGCGCCTGCCGAGGCGGGCGCACCGCAGGAGCACGGGATGCAGACGGACCTGGCGGGACAGACGGTGCTGATCACGGGGGCGGCGGGCGGCATCGGGCAAGCGACGGCGCGGGCCTTTGCGGCCGAGGGGGCGCGACTCATCCTGCACTATCACACGCAGGCGGAAGCGGCGGCGGAGCTGGCGCGGGCGGCGCCGGCGGGGAGTGTAGCGTTGCAGGCCGATCTGCGGGATGAGGCGCGGGTGGAGCGTCTGTTCGCCGCCGCGCTGCAGGCCAGCCCCCGGCTGGACGCGGTGGTGGTCAATGCGGGGTGGTTTCGGCCGCGGGGTGTACCGCTGCACGAGATGACGCTGGCGGAATGGCGCGAGACGCTGGACGCGGATCTGACGAGTGCGTTCCTGACGTGCCGGGCGTTTCTGCGGCATCTGGCGGCGGTGCCGCGGGAGGCGGCGGCGCTCGTGCTGGTGGCGTCGACGGCGGCGCTGTTCGGTGAGGCGGAGCACGCGGACTATGCGGCGGCGAAGGCGGCGATGGCCTACGGGCTGACGCGCAGCCTGAAGAACGAGATCGTGCGGTTGGCACCGCGGGGGCGGGTGAACTGCGTGTGCCCGGGGTGGACACGGACGCCGATGGCGGCGTACGGGCTGGCGGATGCGGCGGCACTTGCGCGCGTGCAGGCGACGATGGCGCTGCGGAAGATCGCGGAGCCGGAGGATGTGGCGGGGCTGATCGTGTTTCTGACCGCCGAGCGGCTGGCTGGGCACATCAGCGGGGCGATCGTGCCGGTGGCGGGCGGCATGGAGGGACGGCTGCTGCATCCGGAACTGGCGTAGGGCGCTGCACAACCCTCGGGGGTGGCGGCGGGCCGGCAACCGGGCGGGCGGCGGCAACCGGCCTACAATCAGCCGTGGGCGGTGCCGGGTGCGCTGCCGCGGGCCGAGGAAGACCCATGCCGAACATGCTGACCACCGAGCAGATTCACCATTACCACGAACAAGGCTACGTCATGGCCACCGACATCTTCTCCGCCGGCGAGCTGGATGTGCTGGAGCGCGAGCTGGACGAGCTGATGCAGCGGCGACTGCGGAATGCCGCGCAGATCGACGCCACGTGGGCCGGCGACTGGAAGGACCACCTGGATCGCCGGACGGAGATCCTGCACACGCACGACGTGCAGGCGTACTCGGCAGCGTGGGCGCGGGTGCTGACGCACGAGCGCTTCACCGGAGCGCTGGCGGACGTATTGGGTCCGAACGTGGCGTTGCACCACACCAAGGGGTTCATCAAACCGCCGGAAAAGGGGTCGGCGTTTCCGATGCACCAGGACTTCCACTACTTCCCGCACACGCTGGGGACGATGATGGCAGCCATTATTCATCTGTCCGAGGCGACGGAGGAGATGGGGTGCTTCCGCGTGTACCCCGGGACGCACCGCCAGGGACCGCTGCCGATCGTGAACGAGAAGCAGCCCTACCTCGACCCGGCGCGCTGGCCGATTGCGGGCGCCAAGGTCCTGCCGGCGCGGCGCGGGGACGTGGTGTTCTTCAACTACCTGCTCGTGCACGGCTCGGACATCAACCGCTCGCCCCGGACGCGCAAGACGGTGCTCGTGCAGGTGCGCGATCCGGCCGATCGGCCGCGGCATTCGCACCGGGACAATTCGCACGCACTGGGCTTCATGCTGCGCGGGGTGAATCCGCTGGCGAATGGCGAAACGCTGGCGGCGGGCTCGGGGACATAGGGGCCGGCGCGAATGCCTCGTGCGCAGCGCGGCGTGGGCGCAAGGGTTGGGCCTACGGCATTCCGCGTGGGCCGGCCCTCATGTTCGTTCGGGACAGGCGGGGGCCGACGCTGCGTTCTCGACGGACCGGGCGGGACGACCGTGTCAGAGTCGTCGGGGCGGACGACGGTCAGGCCAGCGCCGCCGGGGTCTGCTCCGGGTCAAGCCCCAGATCGTTGATCGCCTTGGCCAGCACGCGGGTCTCGACTTGGCCGCGGCGCACCAGTTCCGCCAGGGCAGCGACGACCACGTGCTCGGCATCCGTCTCGAAGTGCCGCCGCAGGGCCGCCCGCGAGTCGCTGCGGCCGAAGCCGTCTGTGCCCAGGGCCGTCAGGCCGGCCGGAGCCCACGGCGCCAGGCGCAGCGCCACCGCGCTGATGTAGTCGGACGTGGTCACGATCGGCCAGGCGTCATCGCCCAGAGCTTGGCGGAAGAACGGCACGCGGGCCGGCTCAGTCGGGTGGAGGCGGTTCCAGCGTTCGCACAGCAGCGCGTCGCGGTACAGCTCGTTGTAGCTGGTTGCGCTCCACACGTCGGCGGCGACCTTGTACTGGTCGCGGAGGAGCTGCTGGGCGCGGAGGGCCTCGTTGAGGAGCGGGCCGCTGCCGAAGAGGTGGACGCGGGGTAGCTTGCCGGGCTTGTCGGCGGTCTGCACTTTGTAGAGTCCGCGGAGGACGCCGGTGCGGGCGTGTTCATGGTCCGCGCCGCTGTTGCCCGGCAGCGGCCGCATCGCGTACGTCTCGTTGTAGACGGTGAGGTAGTAGAAGATGTCCTCGCCGAGTTCGTGCATGCGGCGCAGGCCGTCCTGGACGACGATGGCCAGCTCGTAGGCGAAGGCACAGTCGTAGGTGATGCAGTTCGGCACGGTGCTGGCGTGGAGGAGGCTGTGGCCGTCCTGGTGCTGCAGGCCCTCGCCGTTGAGCGTCGTGCGGCCCGCGGTCGCGCCGACGAGGAAGCCGCGGGTGCGCATGTCGCCAGCGAGCCAGATCTGGTCGCCGACACGCTGGAAACCGAACATCGAGTAGAACAGGAAGAACGGGATTGTGCTGACGCCGTGCGTCGCGTACGCCGTGCCGGCGGCGATCCAGGAAGCGAGCGCACCGGCCTCGTTGATGCCCTCTTCCAGAATCTGCCCGTTCTTGCGCTCCTCGTAGCGCATCAGCAGGTGCGCATCGACCGGTTCGTAGAGCTGTCCGCTGTGGGCATAGATGCCGAACGAGCGGAACAGGGCCTCCATCCCGAATGTGCGGGCTTCGTCCGGGACGATGGGCACGATGAGCTTGCCCAGCCGTTTGTCGGACATCAGGCGGTTGATCATGCGTACCAGCGCCATGGTCGTCGCGACCTTGCGCTCGCCGCTGCCCTGCAGGAACTCGTCGAAGATCTCCAGCGGCGGGGCCTCGAGTGGCACCGTACGGACCTGCCGGTGAGGCACGAAACCACCCAGCGCGCGACGGCGTGCGTGCAGGTACTCGTACTCGCGGCTGCCTTTTTCGAAGCGCTTGAACGGCGCCTCCTTGAGCTCCGCGTCGCTGACGGGAATGTCGAAGCGATCGCGGAATGCCTTGAGTTCGGCCTCGTTGAGCTTCTTCTGCTGATGCGTGACGTTCTTGCCCTCCCCTGCTTCGCCCAGTCCATAGCCCTTGATCGTGCGGGCGAGAATCACGGTCGGCTGGCCGGTATGGGCCGTGGCCGCGGCGTAGGCCGCATGGACCTTTTCGGGGTCGTGGCCGCCGAGGCGCAAGTTGCGCAGCTCGTCGTCGCTCAGGCGCCCGACCAAGTCAAGCAGGCGCGGATCGCGGCCGAAGAAGTGCTCGCGGGCGTAGCTGCCGGATTCGACGCTGAAGCGCTGCCACTGCCCGTCGACGATCTGGCCCATGTGCTCGATCAGCAGGCCCTCGGTGTCGGCCGCAAAGAGCGGATCCCAGTCGCTGCCCCAGATGACCTTGATGACATTCCAGCCGGCGCCGCGGAAAGCGGCCTCCAGCTCCTGGATCACGTTGCCGTTGCCGCGCACCGGCCCGTCCAACCGCTGCAGATTGCAGTTGATCACCCACGTGAGGTGATCGAGCTGCTCGCGGGCCGCCAGCGTGATCGCGCCGAGGCTCTCGGGTTCATCCATCTCGCCATCGCCCAGGAAGGCCCAGACGCGTGAGCCGGCCGTCCGCAGGAGTCCGCGATCGGCCAGGTACTGGTTGAAGCGCGCCTGGTAGATCGAGTTGAGGGGGCCGAGGCCCATGGACACGGTGGGGAACTGCCAGAAGTCGCGCATCAGCCAGGGATGCGGATACGAGGACAGGCCGCCGCCGGGCGCGAGTTCGCGGCGGAAGTTCATCAGGTGAGGCTCGTCGATGCGACCTTCGAGGTAGGCGCGGGCGTAAATGCCGGGGGCAGCGTGGCCCTGGAAGAAGATCTGATCGCCGGAGGAGTTGTCAGTGCGGGCGCGGAAGAAGTGGTTGAAGCCCACTTCCAGCAGTGTCGCGCTGGAGGCATACGAGGAAATGTGCCCGCCGATGCCCTCCGACTGGCGGTTGGCCCGGACGACCATGGCCATCGCATTCCAGCGCATGAAGCTCTTGATGCGTCGTTCGAGGTCGCGGTCACCGGGGTACGGCGGCTGCTGACGGCGCGGGATCGTGTTGATATAGGGGGTGTTGGCGGCAAAGGGGATCGGGACTTCGCGCTTCAGCGCCCACTTGTGGAGCTGTTCGAGCAGGAACTGCGTGCGCCGCCGCCCACCCTGGTGGTGCACGGCTTCCAGCGAGGCAAGCCACTCGGCCGTCTCGAGGGGGTCGGTGTCACGGGGATCGGTGGTGGGTTCCGCCTGGGTTAGTGCATCGGTCGTCATGCCTAGAGGGTAGTCGACCCATGCCGAGGGTCAACCGGAGGCGGGGGCGGGGACGCCGGCAGCGCCCGAGCGCGGGCCGCGGGCGCGCCCGCGGCCGGGACGGCGGTGCGCGGCCCCCCCGCCGGCGCGACCGGCCGGGCTCGATCCAAATTACGGAAGGGGCGGAAGTTACGTCCCAATAAGGCCACGGAATGTGGCGGACAAGGGATGATGTGGCCGCAGACCAAGCGTCCGGGTTGCAGTTGCGCTGGTCGTGCTGTACACTACCGGGTTCTCGCGTGGAGCTAACTCGCTCTGCCTGACAGACAAGGAGCGATCGTGTACGCAATCTTCGAAGACGGCGGCAAGCAGTACAAGGTCAGCACGGGTGACAAGCTGCTGATCGAACTCAAGGAACTCCCCGAAGGCCAGAAGGACATCACCTTCGACAAGGTGCTGATGGTCGGCGAGGGCGCGGGCGCCCGGATCGGCACGCCGTGGGTAAGCGGAGCGACGGTGTCGGCCAAGGTGCTCGAGGCCCTGAAGATGCCGAAGGTCAGCGGCGTGAAATTCTCCCGGCGCAAGGGGTACTACAAGCGCTGGGGCCACCGTCAGCAGATGATGAAAGTGGAGATCGGCGCGATCAATGCCTAACGGCAGCGGTCGGACGAGCGGCGCGCGACGGCTGGCGTGGCTAGTCGTCGCGTTTTCGTGCGCGGCGTGGGCGGGGGATTCGCACGCGGGGCGGGCCGCCAATCCACCCCACCCGGGCGGGGCGGCCCTCGTCGTGAGCGCAGAACCGCCCGCCAAGTCAGCCCCGGCCCGCAAACCGAACAAGAAGCGCAGCACGACCGGCCGCAAGAAGCCGGGCAAGACGACCCCGGCTTCGCAGCCAACGACAGCGGAGACCACGCGACCGACCGGGCCGGAAACGTACGCGCTCACCCGGCAGCGGCTCGCCCGCATCCCGGCGGACAAGCGCACACCGGACGAGGTCGCCGAGCTCGCCGCACTGGATTTTGTGCTGGCCCTGGCCCAGGCCAGCGGCGCCCGTGCGGTTGCGGTCGTCGATGCGGCCGGCTACGACGCGCTGCCGTTGGTCGGCCCCTTGCCGGAGCGGCCGGCCAAGGGCCTCTATCCGCACGTTCTGGAGCCGCAGATCAGCGCCCGCCGGCCGATCAAAGTGGACGGGGTGCCGACCGAGACGCTGCAGGTGCTGACGGCGGAGAAATTGAAGGACCGGGCGCCGACGGTGGCGGCGTGGATGCTGACGACCAACGATCGCGCGGTGGTGCTGGCGCCGCCGCAGCCGCGTATGCCGGGCTGGCTGGAGCGCGAGGCTTACCTGGTGATCCGGGTGCGCGCGGAGCGCGGCACGGTCGTGGCGGGCACGCTCCTGGCGGCGCTGGATGCGGGGCCAGAGGCGCCGGAGTCCAGCGACCAGCAGCCGTAAGGCGGGGTCGCGCCGCGCGGGGGTCAGCGGAACAGGGATTCACTCCCGCCACCCCGCTACGGGAGGAAGGGGAGTTCAATGTCCGCCGGTGAGCGCCGGGCCCCCGCTGTCGCGAGGGCCAGGCGTTAGGGCAGTTGCGCGAGGCGCTGGGCGGCCTGATCGGCGTAGATCGTGTCGAAGTATTCCTTCAGGATGCGCTGGTAAAGCTCGCGGGCCTTGGCGTACTGCCTGGTGTTCTCGTGCACGCGCGCCTGGGACAGCCAGGCTTCGCAGTCTTTCGAAGCCTTGTGGTCGCGCACGTAGTCCATCATGCCGTCATTCTTCTTGATCCGGTCGAGGACGGTCTGCGCTTTGGTGGCGGTGGCGGTGCCCGCGTAGTCACCGACGATTTCCTCGAGCTTTTCGAAGGCGGGGCCGATGCGACGCGGGCTGGCGCGCAGATCGTCCAGCGCCTTGGCGAGCAGGGCTTCCGCCTTGCTGAGCTCGTTCTCCTTCTCCAGGTGGCGGGCCACCTCGGGGTATTTCTTCTTCAAGGCTTCGAGTTTACGGCTGGCGGCTCGGGCCACGTCCATGCCGCGGAAATCCCGGCGCAGATCGGCCAGCAGCGTCACGGCATCCTCGAAGCGCCGGTCCACGGCAGCCCGTTCGGCCTGGGCAAGCCGGTCGCGGCCGACGGCCTCAACCAGGTCCAGCATATCCTGGCAGCGGATTTTCAGCTCGTCGCCGGCCAGGGCGTGCTCGTCGGCCGTGATGGCGGCGACGAAGGCCTCGCGATAGTCGCCGTCGCGCAGCGCCTGGCGGGCCTCGCGGAGTTTCTCCTCGGCGATTTTGGCCTCCAGGGGGTGAGTCTTGATGGGCGGATTATCCGCGAGGAGGCCGAGGGTCAGTTTGGCGAGTTCGTCCTCGCCCTGGCCCCCGGGCCAGCCGGCCCAGGCGATCTTGCCGGAGGGATCGATGACGACGGTGTGCGGGAAGCTGGTGATCTTGTACTCGTCGATGGTCTTCTTGGCCTCGAGCGCGACGGGGAAAAAGACCTTCTGCTTCTTGAGCATGGCTTCGACGCGTGTGCGGTCACCGTCGGTGACGCCGATGATGTACACGCCGCGCGTGCGGCCCAGCCGGGAGTTCAGCAGGTTCATGAGCGGGATGACCTGCTCGCCCCCTTCGTGGAAGGACACCCAGAAGAACAGCACGACGGTCATGCCGCGCAGTTGGTTGAGCGAGACGGGCTCGTCGCTGTTGTACCATTCCTTGGCTTCGAGATCCGGCGCCCAGGCCCCCTTCTCCAGGTCGGCGTAGACCAGACTGCCACACATCAGCGCCACTACGATCGCCGCCGCGATTGCCGCCTTCATGGGGTTCTCCGTCCGGACGAGCGCCAATCTCCGCGCGGTGCCCGCCCAGGCAGCATGTTATACCGCGACGAGGCCGCAACTCCAAGCGGGCCGCGGCGTGTGCGCCGCGGGGCTTGCCAGGCCGGCCGGCGCGCGGTTACGGTGGCCGGAGTGCCCCGAGGAGCTGCCGTGTCCACGCATCCCGCGCCGGTTCTACTGCAGATGTGCCAGGTGCGCAAGGCGTTTGCCGGCGTGGAGGTGCTGCGCGGCGTGGATTTCTCCGTGGCGCGGGGGGAGATTCACGCGCTGGTGGGTGAGAACGGGGCCGGCAAAAGCACGCTGATGAAGATCCTCGGCGGGGTGTACCAGGAGTACACGGGGCAGATCCGGCTCGGCGGGCGGACGGTGCACTTCGCGCGGCCGCGCGACGCCGAACAGGCGGGTATCGCCATCATCCACCAGGAGCTGGCGCTGGTGCCGCACCTGACGGTGGCGGAGAACATCTTTCTCGGACGCGAGCCGGTCAGCGCACTGGGGCTGGTGCGGCAGCGAGCGATGGAGGCGGCGGCGCACGCGGTGCTGCGGGAGCGGCTGGGGCTCGATCTCAACGTCGCGCAACGGGTGGTCGACCTGCCGTTGGGCGCTCAGCAGATGGTCGAGATCGCCAAGGCCCTAGCCCGCGAGGCGCATCTGCTCGTCATGGATGAGCCGACCAGCGCCCTGACCGACGCCGATACCCAGCGACTGTTCGCGGCCATCCGGCAACTGCGCGACCGCGGCGTCGGCATCGTGTACATCTCGCACAAGATGGAGGAGATCTACGCCCTGGCGGACCGCATCACCGTGCTGCGCGACGGGCAGTACATCGGCACGGCCACACCGGCGGAGTTGCCGCGCGAGCGGCTGGTGCAGTGGATGGTCGGGCGAACCATCGAGCAGTTTTTTCCCAAGCAGGTTCGCACGCCC
Organism: uncultured Planctomycetales bacterium; assembly: GCA_964523405.1. GTDB lineage: Bacteria > Planctomycetota > Phycisphaerae > UBA1845 > Fen-1342 > CAZGAQ01. The sequence continues at coordinate 48,035 of CAZGAQ010000022.1, read as the reverse complement.
GGGCGCGCGCGCTTGTGCGTGCGCGGACTGGGGCTGCGCGACCGCGGCACCGGCCGGTGGCTCGTGCACGACGTCGATTTGACCGTGCGGGCGGGTGAAATTGTGGGCGTGGCCGGACTGATCGGTTCAGGCAACAGCGAGCTCTTGGGGGCGATCTTCGGGCGCTACGGGCCGCTGGAGCGCGGCGGCGTGCAACTGGATGAGCAGCCGGTGGCGCTGGCGTCGCCGCGAGCGGCGATCCGGCAGGGGCTGGCCCTGCTGACGAACGACCGCAAGGCCAGCGGGCTGGTGCTGCCGATGTCCGTGCTGCAGAACCTGAGTCTGTCGACGTTGGCGAAGATGAAGCGGCGCGGCCTGCTCAGCGCGGCGCGCGAACGGGAGCGCTGCGGGCACTACGCTGCACGACTGCGGCTGAGCGCGCCGTCGCTGGACGCGCCCGTGGGCACGCTGTCGGGCGGTAACCAGCAGAAGGTCGTCTTCGCCCGCTGGCTGCTCACGGAACCGCGCGTGCTCTTGCTGGACGAGCCGACGCGCGGGATCGATGTGGCCGCGAAGGCGGACATCTACGCCCTGCTGAATGAGCTGACCGGCGCCGGGCTGGGCTTGCTGCTGATCACGAGCGAGCTGCCGGAGCTACTGGCGCTGGCGGATCGCATCCTCGTCATGCACCGCGGCGGCATCACGGCGGAACTCGACCGCGCGGAGGCGACGCAAGAGCGCGTCATGCACGCGGCGCTGGGGGCGTAGGCGGCGGCGGTGTTTCCGGCAGCGGGCGGGGGACGGTCCGTTTCCGGCAGCGGGCCAGGGGAGTATGATGCGCGCCGGCGTGCGGCGGCTGGCGCCCGGCGTGCCCCACGCGCGGAAGGAGATCAGCCATTCACGTTTCGCACTCTCGCCAAGTCGCCGGCTTTGTGCTCGCCGGCGTGAGTTTGCTGGGGGTTCCCGGTTGGTGCAGCGCGCAAGACCCCAACGCCGCGCCCCCCACCTCGCTGCCGGCCTCACTGCCCGCGCCAGACCTGCGGCCGCGCGTGGCGGTCACCGGCATTACACCCGATCCGCAAGGGGACGAGCGGGATGCCTGGATCGCCGTCGCCGTCGAGGAAGTGCTTACCTGGCGCCTGCGGCGCGTGCCAACGGTGGTCGCGCTGCCAACGATCCGGCTGTTCCAGGGCCGGCTGGAGATGCAGGAGCCGAACGGGCCGCCGCCGCCGTGGCCGCTCGTTATTCGCGGCCTGGGCGCAACGCACGTGATCAGCGGTCGGTGTCGCGGAACGCCGACCGATGTCGCGCTGGAGCTGCAGATCGCGCGGACGGATAACCTGGACGCGCCGCTCGGGCGGCACACCTGCACCACCGGCCGGCTGTTTGACGTGCTGGACGACGCGACGCGCTGGGTGCTGGGCGAATTCAAGGTGACGGAACTCAACGAGAAGCTAGCGGCACGGATCTTCGCGCCGCCGAGCACGTCGCTGTCCGCGGTGGAGTACTTTGCCCGCGCGACGACCGCGGCGCGGCAGGAAGACCCGCGCAAGGCGCTGCGCTGGGCCACCGAGGCGGTGGACAGCGACCGGCGCTATCGTCCGGCGATCGGGCTGTTGGCGCAGCTCGAGGTGCGCGGCGGGGAGCGCGGGCGGGATTCGGCGGCCACGCGGCTGCGGATGCTGAGCGACATGGCGCGGATGGACGGCGACACGCCGGATCGCGTGAACGCCGAGTTGGCGTTGAGCCTGATCATGCAGGCGAGCGGCTCGTCCGAGGCAGCGCGGACGCGCGCGGAAACGGCGCTGGAGTTGGCCGTCGCGGAGGGCGACACGTACGGACAGGTGGCGGCGCTGGCGTGGATCGCCGATCTGTGCCTGACGTGGCAGACGCCGGCCGGTCCCAAAGCGCCCCCGGAGAAGCAAAAGGAGCTGCAGCGCGAGAATCTGCTGCGGGCAGCGCAGTGGCAGTCCCGGTTGCTGGACGTGCTGGCCGGTCTGGGTGACGTGGTGGGCAGTCTGCCGGCCACCAGCAAGCTGGCTCTGATTTACGAGCGCTTGGACGACGTGAGCGGCGCGCTGGAGATGCACGAGCGCACGCTGAAGATGGCGCAGAACCTGGGTTCACGTCCGCACCAGGCGACGGCGTATATCTATCTGGGGCAGTGCTATGCGCGGCAGAAGCGCTGGCCGGAAGCGCTGGCGGCCATGCACAAGTGCCTGGAGCTGGCGGACGAATCGGTGCATGCGGAGGTGCGCATCGCGCTGGCCAACGTCTATCAGGGCATGGAGGATCACGCGCAGGCGCTGCAGGAACTCGAGCGGGCTTACGCGGCGGTGAAGAAGGACGGCGATATGAACAAGCAATTCCTGTGTTTGCGCGAGATGGCCCGCGAGCAGAGAAAGCTGGGGCAGACCAAGGAGGCCGTGGCGAGCATGCAGCGTGCGATCGACATTGCGCATGCCCTGGAACTGACGGATGAGGAGGCACTGCGGACCGAAATGAAAGACTGGCAGTAGACCGGCCACCGTCCGCCAACCGGCCTAGGTGGACTGGGCGGCCGCGATGATGCGGGCGTTGATGGCGGGCATGTCGAGGGCGCTGAGCTGCGCGGGAGTGACCCATTGGCAGGCACGGCTGGCGAGCGGGCGGGGTTCACCGGCCAACCATTCACAGACGACGGGCGTCAGGTGCACGACGCGGTCGGGGTACTCGCAGCACACCGCGGCGAGCACGCGCAGCGGTCGCGCCGCGACGCCGCACTCCTCCTGCAGTTCACGGAGTGCCCCTTGCGTCGGCGTCTCCCCGGGCAATAGCTTGCCGCCGGGAAACTCCCACAGGCCCCCCAGATGGGCATCGGGGTGGCGTTGCGCAACGAGCCAGTGTCCGTTCCGTCGAACGAGTGCGAGGGCGACATCCAGCGTGGGCTTGCTCAAACGGACCTCCTTAGGGGTCGTGGAGTGTGCTTTCCAGGGGTCAGCGCGGCAAGACATTTTCGGTGGCGCAGGCCGAATACCGACCCTGTCCGGAACCGGTCCCGGGCGCCTGCCGGCGTGCGTTTCACTGACCAAACACGGATCACAAGTCTTTGTAAATAATGATATTACGGATAATGGGTGGCACAGCCCATTTCCCCGGCATTTGATGGACAGGGGACTTGCGATCTGATATAGTTCGGGGGTCGAAAAGACCTCGCCGGGGTGCGAGGAACGACACGAACTTGCGGCTGTTCTAGCCGTGGCGCGCTTCCGGGATCGACCATCTGGTTCGGTCCCGGAAGTTTTTTTGTGGCGCGCGGGGCCGACCACGGACCTGGGCGGCACGCGCTGCGCCGCGCTGCTGACCGTGTACGCGGCCCGCGATTACCATGCAGACATGAGTAGCGCTGTTCCCCACCATCCGATGAGTGCCGTGCGTGCCCGCGTCGCGGGGTGTGTGCCCATTTGCCACGAGCATGTGCAGCTTGACGTCGTGCTGCCCGTGTTTCCGGCGTCCGTACCGGGGCAGTTCGTGCAACTGCTGTGTCGAGCGGACGATGAGGTCGCTCCCGGTGTACTGGAATGGCATGAGGACCATCTGCCGACCTGGTCCAGTCCGGATGTGACGGAGCGCTCAGCATACCTGCGCCGGCCCTTTAGTCTGGCCGACCACTGGCGCGACACGGACGGCGCCACCCATCTGGGTGTGATTTCCCACAGCGTCGGCAGCGGCACACGCTGGCTGGCGCGATTGCGGCCAGGCGACACGCTGAACCTCACCGGTCCGCTCGGGCGCGGATTCGAGATTCCGGGCGATGCGCGTCCGCTGGTGCTGGTGGGAGGGGGTGTCGGCATCCCGCCATTGCTCTATCTTGCGCGGCGTCTGCACGAGTTGGGCCGCACAGACGTCACCGTGATCCTCGGCGCGCGGGAGCGCAATCTGCTGCCGGTCGGTCTGCGGCAGGAGCCGGCGCGCGACGGAACACCGACCGACTGTGTCGCCCTTCCCGGCGCGGCGCACTGCGCAGCAACCGTAACGAGCGACGACGGCTCGATCGGCCTGCGCGGGCTGGTCACCGACGCGCTGGGGCAATGGCATGCGCGGCGACGCCTCACCGGCCCGGCCATGGTCTATGCCTGCGGACCCGCGGGAATGCTGCGGGCGCTCGCCGCCCAGACGCGCGAGCTGGGTCTGGGCTGCCAGCTATGCATCGAGCGCAACATGGGCTGCGGACTCGGGACCTGCCTGTCGTGTGTTGTACGGGCGCGGGATGCGACTCAGCCGGCCGGTTGGCGCTGGGCCCTCACGTGCCAGGAGGGTCCGGTCTTCGAGCGCGATCTGCTCCTCGACTACGCCCCCACTTCGGCGGCATAATGTCCGCTGAAAGGAAGACGCCATGGGACGGGATGCACGTGCGGTAGTGCTGGCTCTGTGCGGAACGGTGTTGTGCGGCGTGACCGGCTGCCAGACGGCCGGCCTGCGCCTGCTGAGCTTCGTCGGACTGCAGAAGCAGCCGGTGGTGCTCGCCCTGGTGCTCGACAACCGGCCGGTGGCCGCGGCCGCCGAGGTGTTCAACCCCTTTCCGAAGTACTTCGGGCTGCAGCAGGCGCTAGCCAAGGACTTGGGGCGTCCGGTCTCGCTGGATGCGTGCTTTCCATTCCAGGTGCAATCCGGCCTGGCGAGTGGCTGGTATCACCTGGCGGTGCTCACCCCGGCGCAGTTAGCCCGGATCGCGCCCCTGGCGACAGGCTGCCGCGTGCTGGCCGTGCCGGTGGACCGACAGGAGCGCGCGGTGCGACCCGCCCTGCTGGTGGTACCGGCGAACTCCGCGATCCGGAGCATCGGCGAGTTGCGCGGCAAGATCGTCGCCTTTGGGCCCGCCGAGGATTCGCGCGCATATCATGCGGCGCTGCAGCTCTTGCGGGAGGCGGGGCTGGAGAAGCGCGACCTGGCGCTGGAGGCCCTGCCGGTGCCCGGTGCCGTCAAGCACCTGCCGGACGGGCGCGGCATCGCCCAGAGCGTCATCAACGGCAGCTCGGAGGCCGGCTTCGTCGACGCCGCGGCCTGGGACGAGCTAGCGGAGCACGCCACGCAGCCGGGCGACCCGGCACGCGACCAGTTGCGCGTCATCGGGCGGACGCTGGCCCTGCCCGACTGGGTCATGGTCCTATCGCCAAAGGTGGGTGCGCCGCTCAGCAGTGACATCGAACAAGCGCTGCTGGCGACTGGTCAGCGGCATCCCGAGGCGCTGCTACCGCTGGCCAGCACGGGCCTGGTGGCGCCGGACGCGGCAGCCCTGGACGCGTGTCGCGCGCTGGTGATTCTGGACGAGTTGCCCCGCGTGCTGGACAGCCAGCCGACGTCGCGTCCGTAGTCAGGGTGCAGCTGGCGCAGAGTCCGGGGAGGTGACCGCTGCCGGGGAATCGGCGGGCGCGCTCGTCACGGCTGCAGGCTGCGAGGTTGGGGGCTTGCGCCATGTGAACGTATCGACGGTCTTGCCGCCGAGGGCGACTTGCCGGAGAGTCAGCGTATCTCCATCGACGTTGACGTGCGTGAACGAGTGCTCGCGATCGTCGACGAAGGCCACGTACGGCGGGCGGCCTTCGGCGGGCACGTCGTAGAGCTGCGCGCCGCCGGCCCCGGTAATGATGTACACCGTGCCCTGCCCGGGCGGGACCACCTGGTCACCGCGCAGCGGCAGGGTGCGCTGATAGTTGTGGTCGTGTCCGTTGAAGACGACGTCCACGCCGGTCGCGTCGAGGACGGGGACCAGGAATTGCCGCGGCCGCAGGTCATGCTTGTACTTGCCGGCGGTGTACGTGGCGTGGTGATAGACGACGAACTTCCAGCGTGGCCCGGGGGCGGACAGCACCTCCCGCAGCCACGGGGCGATGCGGTCGCGGAGCGTGTCGTTGTCGGCATTCGTGTCGACGACCGCCACACGGCACGACGCGTAATCGAACGTGTAGTTGAAGTCGGGCGGCAGCCCGGCCGGACCGTTCTGCGGCAGCTCGAACACCTCCTGGTACGCCAGCGCGGAGTCGCGGGTTCCCCCGACCGGCTCACCCGAATCCTGTCTGGCCACGTCATGATTGCCGACACTGGGCCAGAAATTCACGCGGGTCAACAAGCTGCGATACGGCGCGAAGAAGCGGTCGTGATAGCGCTTCCGGGCCCCGTCGCTGTAGACCACGTCGCCGGTGTGGAGGATGAAGTCCGGCTGCGGCTCCACCGTCAGCATGTCGGCGACCAGTCCGTACTGCGCGCGCGTCGCCCGGCCGCTGTCGCCGAAGACGAGGAAGCTGAAGCGCTGCCCCGCCGCGCGATTGGTGTGAAAAGCGAGTTTATCGGTCAACGGGCGGTGGACGACGCGGATCTGGTAGGTGTACGTGGTACCGGGTTCGAGGCCATCCACGCGCGCCAGGTGGCGCGTGCCGGTCGCCGTGGCGGGGATGACGCGCTCCGCGCCGGCCGTGAGCACGACGACCGCGCAGTCAGCCGGACGAGTCGTGTACCAGACCAGCGACACGGCGTTCGCCGTCGCCATCTGGACCATCGGCCCCTCGTAGATGCGCACGGGCAGTAGCCACGGCGCCGCGGCATAGAGGCCGAGGGCGACACCGCTTGCGACGACGACCCCCAGCAGGATGGTCCGCGGCCGCGCGGCAGCGCGGCGGCGCCACCGGACAACCGGCCGCTCGCCGCCTGCCCCCGCGAGCGCGGCCGGCCGCCAGCAGTCAGACACGCGGCGCATGGTCAGCGGCCCTCGCGGGCGCGGCCGGCGGCCGTTTGCGACGGGCCGCGGAGGCGTTCGGCGAGTTTTTCGGCGACGTTGGGGGGCACGAGTTGCACAATGCGGGCGCGATCGCCGCCGCCCATCTCGTAGATCTGCTTGATGTACGTGCTGGAGGTGAGCACGTGCTGGTCGCTGGCCAGCATGAAGACGGTCTCGACGCCCCCGATCATGCGGTTCAGGTTGGCCAGCTGCACTTCCTTGCTCAGGTCGGCCATGTCCCGGATACCGCGCAGGAGCACGTGGGCGCCGTTTTGGCGGACGAAGTCGATCGTCAGACCGTCATAGGTGGCGGCCCGCACGTTCGGCAGGTCGGCGATGTTGGGGCGCAGGAGCGCGAGGCGTTCCTGGGGCGTGAAGAGCTCATCCTTTTCGGGGTTCACGCCGATGCCGACGATGAGCTCGTTGAAAATCTGCGCGCCACGGCGAACGATGTCGAGGTGCCCAAACGTGACGGGGTCAAACGAGCCCTGGTAGACGGCGATGATGTTGCGGGCTGAGGCGGTCATCGAATCCTGCCGTGTGCCGGGACGACGGTCCTCCACATGAAGGCCGGCTCGTACCGGCTGGAATGCTAACGCGGGCGGCGCGCGGGCGTCAAACCGCAAATGACCACCGGGTCCCCAGCGGCGGGGCCCGGCCGCCTTACGGCCCTGCCGGCGCGGGCGCGGTGGCATCGACGGGCTGCAGTACGTGCATGCCGCCGGCGGTCGCGGCGAGGCGGTACTGCGCCACGAGCCACGTGGCAAACGCGCTCCGCGGCGGCGCCGTCAGGCCCGCGTAGTCACCGACGGAGATCACGAAGGCGGCGGGCGGACGCTGCTGCAGTTCCGCCACGGCCTCATCGAAGATGAACTGCGCCTGGCCGGGGACCTGGCCGAGCTTCTCGAACGTGGCGAAGCGCGTGGCGGGCAGGCGGTACGCCCAGCGGTACGTCCCGGGACTCCAGCCCCATACGTAGACGCGATCCTGCGGACTCGTCCGTTGCCGTACCTCCCGCGCGTTAAGCTGGTAAGGCTGCGGCGTGCGGTAGTCTGCGGCATACCAGTGTGCTTTGGCGCGCCAGCCGCGCGCCGTCTCGTCCCAGCCGCCGCTCGCGAGCGAGACGAGGGCAAAAAGCCACACGACCACGAGCGCAACACTGGTGGGCGCAGCGGTCAGCCGAACACACAGGCCGCGTCGCGCCCCCAGCAGGTGCAGCGGGTAGAGCGCCAGCAGTCCGAGCGCGGGCAGCGCCGGCATGAAATGGTGCCCGCGGCGCCCCGGCCCCACGCAGGCGAGGTACGCTGCCAGCACAAACCACAGGAGGATCACACCCAGCACGCGATGACGCGGCGCGGTCGTGGCACCACGACCCCACGCCGGGCGCAGGGCGTGCCCCAGGCCCCAGGCGAGCCCCAGCGCCGCCAGCAGAAACGCCGGCGCGAGCGCCGTGAAGACCGGCCAGTAGATGCCGATCGCCCGGTCCACACGTGTCCAGGATGCGTCGTCGACGGCGAAATAGGCCCGGTTAAAACGCCCCACCGCGAACGCAGCTTCGCCCAGCGCCCCCTGCGACGCCAGCACGCCGGCGCTGACCACGGGCGCGACCAGGAACGGCACGCTGGCCAGCAGCCATGGCCGCATGCCGCGATAGCGCGCCGTGCGCCATTGCACCCACGCGAGGTGCAATCCGCAGGCGACCGTCACGGCCAGTCCGGATTGCTTGAAGAGCGGTGCTGCGCCGGCCGCCAGCCCCGCGAGCACCAGCCAGCCCCCCCGCCGCCGTCGCAGCCAGTGCACATAGCCGAGCAGCGCGAGCACCTCGCACAGCGCCACGTAGGTCTCGGTGCGATTGCCGCCAAACTCGAGGCGCGGATCGGGCAACAGCAAGACTGCGACGAGCGCCGCGGGAATCATCAGGGAACGATGAAAGGCACGCCGTGCGAGCGCGATGTACGCCAGCAGCGTGCCTCCGACCGCCAGCGTCCCGAGCACCACTTCGCCGGCGACGCCTTCCCCGCACAGCCGAAAGGCGGCCGCGTTCAGCCACCAGATCCCCGGCGGCTTGTTGTCCCAGAAATCCACGTACGGCCGGGCACCGACGGATGCGCACCAGCCGTAATAGGCGAAGAGTTGATCGTCGACGATGTTCTCGCGCCAGTGGACGGAGGATTGATTCACGAGCACCGCCGCCGCCACCAGTACGAGCACGGCCACGACGGCGACTCGCGACGCGCGGCGCGAGCGGAATGGCGGGTTGAGTGACATCCTGGTCCACGTGCGGCCGCGCGCCGGCGCAGCGCCTGCGCGGGGTCGGCCGCAGCCGCGCAGACATTAACCGCCCGGACCGGGGTTGCACTAGGGCCGGTGGGCGGCGCGGGCCGGGCAGCCTATACTCCGCATGATGTCCATGACAGCCCTCCAGCGCCGGCGTGTCGTCGTGCTCGCGGCGGTAGTCGCGGTGGCAGCCGTGGTGGCCAGCGGCGCGTACTGGCGCGCGACGTACCTGCCGAAGCGCTTCGCCGTGGTGGAACCGGGGCGGCTGTATCGCTCGGGGGAGGTTTCGGCGCGCCAGCTTGCGCACGTGCAGCGGGACTTCGGCGTCCAGCGTGTGGTGTGCCTGCTCGACGCGAATGCCCCGGTGACCCACGCCGAGCGCGAGACCGCGACGCGGCTCGGCCTGGAATGGCAGAACGTGTCGTTGACGGGTGACGGCGCCAGCTTGCCCGCGGACCGGACGCGCTTGCTCGCCCTGCTGGCCGACCCGAACGCCCCGCCGACGCTGGTGCACTGCGCGGCGGGCACCAATCGCACCGGGTTGGCGGTCGGCCTGTACCGCCTGCATCAGCAGCATTGGACACTGGAGCAGGTCATGGCGGAGATGGGCGCGTTCGACTTCGAGAACCTCCCCAAGCACGAGAACCTCCGGCAGGCACTGGCGAGTGAGGCGGCCATCGCCGCTGGACACAGAGCGACCACCCAAGCCGGCGAGGCCGGCGTGGCCCCATAACACTCGCAACCACAGATACTTCCAATATCGCAACCGCCATCTTCCTTTTCTACTTGATCTGCATGGACAAAATGTCTACTATCTGAATAGAGTTAATAATGCTTTTCAGGTGCGTGCATGCTTCACGTGTCACAGAAATGCTACTACGCCCTGCGGGCGGTACTGGAGCTCGCGCAGCGACGCGGGGAGCGCAGCACGATGACCATCGCGGAGATCGCCGGCGCGCAGGACATTCCGCCGAAGTTCCTGGCGGTAATCCTGGCCCAGCTCAAGCAGGCGGGATTCGTTGCGTCGGTGCGCGGCATGCAGGGCGGTTATCGCCTGGACGTAGCGCCGGAGCGGCTGACCGTGCTGCAGGTCATTGCGGCGATCGACGGCCCGCCGGAGTCAGCGCCGGGCGCGCGCCGCGGTCAGGCGACGACCTCGGCGGATGGCGGTGCGCTGCTCGAGTTGTGGCAGGTGGCGACGGCCGCGGTACAGCGGGTCTTCGGGGCGACGACGTTTCAGGACCTGATCGAGCGGCAGCAGGCGCACTCCGCAGCACTGGCGGCGAGCTATAGCATCTAGACGGGGCGAAAGGAAACGCACATGGGACACACCTTTGACAACATCGCCGAAACGGTCGGGAACACGCCGCTCGTGCGCATCCGCAAGTTGATCCGCGCGAAGGCGAACGTGCTGGCCAAGCTGGAAAGCTGCAACCCGATGGCCTCAGTCAAGGACCGCATCGGCGTGGCCATGCTCGAAGCGGCCGAGCGCGAAGGCAAACTCAAGCCGGGGATGACGGTCGTCGAGCCCACCAGCGGCAACACCGGGATTGCCCTGGCATGGGTCTGCGCCGCCCGCGGCTACCACTGCATTCTGACCATGCCGGAATCGATGAGCGTCGAACGCCGCAAGGTGCTCCGCGCGCTGGGCGCCGAGCTCGCCCTGACACCCGCGACCGGCGGCATGCGCAGCGCCATCCAGAAGGCCGAGGAGATCCTGAAGGCGCTGCCCGACGCGTTCATGCCGCAGCAGTTCAACAACCCGGCGAATCCGGCCGTACACCGCCGAACGACGGCGGAGGAAATCTGGCGTGACACCGGCGGGAACGCAGACATCCTGATCTCCGGAGTCGGCACGGGCGGCACACTCACCGGTGTCACCGAGGCGCTCAAGGAGCGCCGCCCCGGCTTCCAGACGATCGCCGTCGAGCCCACGCAGAGCCCGGTGATCACACAGATGCGCGCCGGCGAAGAGCTCAAGCCCGGTCCGCACAAAATCCAGGGCATCGGCGCCGGCTTCATTCCCGGCGTGCTGCGCGTCGACCTCATCGACGACGTCGTGCAGGTCGACCAGGATGCGGCCATCGAATGGGCCCGTCGCTCGGCCAAGGAGGAGGGACTGTTCGTCGGGATTTCAGCGGGTGCGGCCCTGTGCGCCGCCCACGTCGTCGCGGAGCGCCCCGAGAATGCGGGCAAGACGATCGTCACGATCATCCCAAGCTTCGGCGAGCGCTACTTGTCGACCGCACTCTTCAGCCACTTGGACGACGCCGCCTAGGCATGGCGTCCCGATCCGGAGCCCACCATGCCCGCCCGCTTTGAGTCCGTCCTCGACGCGATCGGACACACCCCGATCGTCCGCCTGCGCCGCGTGGCCGAGCGGGCGCCGTGTCCGGTCTACGGCAAGGTCGAATTCTTCAACCCGGGCGGCAGCATCAAGGACCGCATCGGCCGGGCGATGGTCGAACAGGCGGAACAGGCGGGCCTGATCCGCCCCGGCGTTTCCACGCTGGTCGAGGCCACCGCCGGCAACACCGGTGTCGGGCTCGCGCTGGCGGCCGCGATCAAGGGCTACCGCTGCATTTTTGTGCTGCCTGACAAGATGAGCGCGGAGAAGATCAGTCTGCTCAAGGCCTACGGGGCCGAGATCGTCGTCGTCCCCACCAATGTCCCGCCGGACGCGCCCGAGAGCTACAACGGCGTCGCCAACCGCCTCGTCAACGAGATCCCCCACGCGTGGCGGCCCAATCAGTTCACCAACCTGAGCAACCCTGAGATTCACTATCTCACAACCGGGCCGGAAATCTGGGAGCAGACCGAGGGCCGCATCACGTGCTTTGTGGCCGGCATCGGCACGGGCGGCACGATCTCCGGCGTGGGCAAGTACCTCAAGGAGCGAAACCCGAAGATTCGCATCGTCGCCGCGGACCCCGAGGGCTCCGTCCTCTCCGGCGACGCCCCGAAGTCGTGGAAGGTCGAAGGCATCGGCGAGGACTACGTGCCGAAGACGCTCAACACGCAGGTCGTGGACGACTGGGTGCGCATCGACGATCGCACCTCCTTTCGCACCGCGCGTGCCCTCGCGCGGCAGGAAGGGCTGCTCGTCGGCGGCTCCGCCGGCACCGCCGTCGCGGCCGCCCTGCGCTACGCCGAGCGTCTCGGCCCCCAGGACCTCGTGGTCGCCATGCTCCCCGACACCGGCCGCAACTATCTGAGCAAGTTCTACGACGACACCTGGATGCAGGCGAGCGGCTTCGGCGCGGATGCCTCCGCGACCAGCACGGCCGCCGATGTCCTCGCCATGCAGGGCCAGCGCACGCTCCTCGCCCTCACCCCCGACCAGACCGTGCAAGACGCCATCGAGCTCTGCCGCCAGGAGGCGATCTCGCAGGTTCCCGTCATCGAGGACGACCGCGTCGTCGGCGCCATCCAGGAAGTCACCCTGGCCCGCCTGCTGCGCGACGGCAACGACCGCCGCCAGGTGAAGCTCCGCGACGTCATGGCCCGCCCCCTGCCCGAAGTGCAGGCCGGGACCTCCCTGGATGAGGTCTATCGCCTGCTCATGTCCGGCCACACCGGCGTCGTCGTGCGCGACTGCGGCCGTATCGCCGGCATCATCACACGCATCGACCTCGTTGAGTTCTGGGATCGGCCGACGGCCGGAGCGACCGCGGCCCACTGATCTCGCCTGCGAAGATGGACACCATGCGATTTGCCACCCGCGCCATTCATGTCGGCCAGGCCCCGGACCCCGCCAGCGGTGCGACCGTGCCCCCGCTGTACCTCACGAGCACCTACACCCAGACCGCCCCCGGCGTACACAAGGGCTTCGAGTACTCCCGCTCGGACAACCCGACACGCCGCAATCTCGAGGCGTGCCTCGCCGACCTCGAAGGTGGCGTCGGTGCGGCGGCGTTCGCTTCCGGGCTGGCCGCCAGTACCGCCATCCTCGGCGGGCTGCTCCGCCCCGGCGATTCCGTCGTGGCCTACAGCGACCTGTACGGCGGCACGTACCGCCTCTTCGAACGCGTCTTCAAGCCCTGGGGTCTCGTCCCGCACTACACCGACAGCACCAACCCGGCCGACATCGCGGCCCTGATCGACCGGACCACGCGCCTCGTCTGGATCGAGTCGCCGACCAATCCGCTGCTACGACTTCTGGACGTCGCCGCTGTGGCGCGAGCCGTGCACGAGCGCCAGCAGTCCCTCATTCGCGCCGGCCACGGCGTTGACCGCATCCTACTTGTCGTCGACAACACGTTCGCCACGCCGGCGTTGCAGCGGCCGCTCGAGCTCGGCGCCGACCTCGTCCTGCACAGCACCACCAAGTACATCGGCGGTCATTCGGACGTCATCGGCGGCGCCGTCATCGCAGCCAGCCCGGACGTCCTCGAGCCGATTCGCTTCTTTCAGAACGCGGCCGGCGGCGTACCGGGGCCACTCGACTGCTACCTCGTCCATCGCGGCCTCAAGACGCTGACCCTCCGCATGCGCCAGCACTGCGAAAACGCGCAGCGCATCGCGGAATGGGCCGCCGCGCAGGCCGCCTTCGAGACGATGATCTACCCGGGCTTGCCGACACATCCACAGCACGAACTCGCCCGACGACAGATGTCCGGCGGCGGCGGCATGGTGACCTGCGTCCTGCGCGGCGGCCTCGACGCGGCCCAACACCTGCTGTCGAGTACCAAGTTGTTCGCCTGCGCCGAGAGCCTCGGCGGCGTCGAGTCGCTCGTGAACCACCCCGCCCTGATGACCCACGCCTCCGTTCCGCCCGCGGTGCGCGAACGCATCGGCATCGTCGACGGCCTCGTCCGCCTCAGCGTCGGCCTCGAAGACGCCGACGACCTGATCGCTGATCTCGCCCAGGCCCTCCCAGCCCGTTGACGACCGCCCGCAAGCGCGGCCAGAATCCGTCGTCTTCAACGAAAGGACTCGCATGCCCCGCAAGCCGGCCGTCACCACTCGTCCGCGCCGTCCGGCGCGCGCCACCACCGTGCCGCCACACGCTGCAAAGAACGCGACGCGCTCCGATCGTGCCGCTGCGACGCGGCGGCTGCAGAGCCTGGCCGGCCCGCACAAGTGGTTCCTCGGCGGCGGCCGCCGGATCCTCTGGGCCCCCGAATTCCCGCTCTTCCTCGACCTACCCGGCTTCTGGGATCACGGCACCTATCTCGAACTCAAGCTCGACGGCCTGTTCACATATACGCTGCTGGAAGACGGCGCCCCCCTGCCCTGGACCTGCCGCGGCCGCGTGTGGCGCCCGGATGTGCTGCTGTCGGAGTTCGCCGCGCCCGGGCTGGACGTGCAGGAAGAGAAGGCGGTCACGCCGGACGACCGCTTCACGAGCACGCTGACGCTGACGAACACCACGGCGGCGGCGCGCACAGTCGACCTGATTCTGTGGGGCCGCGTGCTGGCCACCGACGTCGGCGACACGCGTTTCGAAGCGGTCACCGCCGACCGCCGCCACATCCGCGGCGCCTACCGCGTGGTCGACGGCCAACATGTGCAACACGACCTCGATTTCACCTGGACCCTTGCGGCCCAGGGCGGGGCACCGACCTGCACCTCTTTCGCCGTGCAATCCTCGGAGACTACGCCCGACATCCCCGACTGGCACGTCACGCCCTTCTACGAGTTGTTCAACTCGGCCCTGCCCAACACCTGCCACACCGCCGGAGGCATCGACGGCCGTCCGGGCGGCCAGCCGCACCGCAAGTGGGTCTTTGTCGGACTGCACCGCCGCCTCAAGCTCGCCCCGCGCCGCAGCACGACGGTCACCGGCGCCCTCCAGATCGCTCCGCGCGCCACCGCCGGCTTCGGCGCCCCCGCCCTCCCCGACTGGTCCGGCTTCTTCGCGCAGGCCCCCGACTTCCGCTGCTCCGACCCTTACCTGGAAAAGTACTTCAATTACCGCTGGTACGGGCTACGGCTGAACGCGATCGACCACGGCCGCGCGCCCCTGCGCCATCCCTGCGTCTTCGAAGGCATCAACGCCGGCTGGTTCCGCCACAACATCTCCTACAGCTCGCAAGTGCTCGCCAAGGACACGCGCTGGCTGCACAACCCCGCCCTCGCCCAGGGCTGCATCCTCAACTTCCTCGAATCCCAGCGCGAAGACGGCTTTATCTTCGGCGGCCTGTGGCCGGAGAAGCAGCCCGGCACGTGGAACCCGACGCTGATGTATCACTCCGATTGGGGCGGCGCGGTGCAGGACGTCTACGCCATCCACCCCGACCGCGGCTTCCTGAAGGCCTGCTACGAACCGCTGACGCGCTACGCCGAGTGGTTCAGCCGCCAGCGCGACCCCGAAGGCACGCACCTCTACGACGTCGTCAACCAGGCCGAGACCGGCCAGGAGTACATGTCGCGGTACCTCTTCGTCGACCCGCGCGGCGATGAATGGGGCGCCCTGCGGCTCAAGGGCGTCGACGCCACGGTCTACGTCTACAAGCTCCAGCGGGCCCTGGCGTGGATGGCCGCCGAGCTCGGCCACGCCGACCAGGCCGCCCACTGGCACCACTTTGCCGACTGCACCGCCGACGCCGTGCGCAACAGCATGTGGGACCCCCGCTGGCACAAGTTCTGCGACGTCGACCCGCGCAACGGGCGCCGCTCGCCGGTGAAGGCGCTGACCGACTTCTACCCCTTCCTCACCGACCTCGCCACCACCCAGCATCTGCCGGCCATCCACGAGCACCTGCTCAACCCGCAGGAGTTCTGGACCGAATGGCCCGCGCCCGCCACCGCACTCGACGACGACCTCGCCGACGCGTGCGGCCGCTGGAAAGGCAAACGCATGAGTTGCACCTGGAACGGGCGCACGTGGCTGATGACCAACGCGCACATCGCTGACGTCCTGGGCCAGGCCGCCCTGAACCTCGACCCGCAACTGGAGCCCTACGCCGCCACGTTCCTCACGCGCTTCATTTACATGCTCTTCGTCGACCGCGACCTCGCCCGGCCGACGAGCTACGAGTATTACAACCCGCTCACCGGGCAGGCCCCCTTCTTCCGCGGCACCGAAGACTACATGCACAGCTACATCATCGACCTGCTGCTGCGGTACGTCGTCGGCTTGCGGCCGCAGCCGGACGGCGGGCTGGTCGTTGAGCCGCTGCAGTTCGGCCTGGCGCACTTTGCCCTGGACAACTGCGTCATCGCGGGCCAACCGGTGAGCGTGTGTTGGGACGGCCAGCGGCTGAGCGCCCGTGTCGGCGCGACGCGCCAACACACGCTCGGCTGGGGCCGACTCGAGTTTCCGGCCTAGGTAGTCGCCCGCTCCGGATGAACCTGGTGCCCGGCGGCGCCTGCTGGTGCATCCCGCGGCGATTCCGGGTAAGCTCTCGCCTGCTCCGTCCGGCGGGACCGCGCGGCGGCCCCGGCGCGAGGACGGTCCGAAGTTCCGCACACAAGACCGGTTACCTTTGTACAAGCTCTTTCTTACGCTCCGCTATCTCCGCAAACGGCGGATCGCCTATTTCGCCATTGCGGCCGTCGTGCTCTGCACGGCCATGGTCGTCATCGTCATGTCGGTCATGGGCGGCTTCCTCGACCAGCTCAAGTTCAAAGCTCGCGGCCTGCTCGGCGACATCATCGTCGACAACTACTCTCCGTCCGGCTTCCCGCTGTACGAGGAGTTCATTGCGGACATCAGCGACCCGAATCAGTGGCCCGAGATCGCCAAGGCCACGCCGGTGATCTACTCGTTCGGCCTGCTGCGCTTCCAGGGCAGCACGCTGACCAGCGCCGCTCAGGTGGTCGGCATCCGCCTGGAAGACGTCTACGTCGTCAACGCCTTCAAGAGCAGCCTGTACTACGAGAAGTACTACCCCGGCACGACGACGCTCGCCGAACAGCGGCAGCCGGTGTTGGGCTTCGACCTGCAGCATCCCGCCGTCGAGTGGCGTGATGAGAAAGGTGAGGTCATGGTGCGCGGTCCGCGCCCGGTACTGCCGCCGCCATACCAGGCGGCCCTGGAGCAGAGCTGGGGGGCCGGGGTGCGCGACGCGGAGACCACGGACAACTACTGGACAGCGACGTGCCGCGCGTACGGCGGGCCGATCATCGCGGGCGAATACAAGGCCCTGGAGAATGAGGCGCTCGGGCCACCCGAGATGACCGGCGAGCCCTATCCCGGATTGATCATCGGTCGGGACATCATCGCGGAGCGCCAGGCGGATGGACGGTACCAGCGCTACTGGCAGCGGCCGCGCGGCTGCGTGATGTCGCTCACGCTCGTGCCGGTGTCGCTGGCGGGCACGCTCGATACGCCGATCAAGCAGCCGTTCCGCTACGCCGACGACTCGCGCACGGGCATTTACGAGATTGACTCGCGGCACGTGTATTGCGATTTCGACCTGTTGCAGAAGCTCCTGCAGATGCAGCGCACCGAGCGGAAGAGCGATACCGGCGAGGTCATCGGGACGGTACCGGGCCGCTGCTCGCAGATTCAGATCAAGCTACATGACCAGGTGAAGGGCCGGCCCGTCGATCCGTACGCGGTGGCCAAGCGGCTGGAGACGCTTTACCAGGGCTATTCGCTGGATCGCCGCTTCAACCTCACGCTGGACGACCTGCAACTCATCCAGCGCGTGCACGCAAAGACCTGGGAGGAATCCCAGGCCCACATCATCGCGCCGGTCGAGAAGGAACGGCAGCTTGTCACGATCCTCTTCGGGATCATTTCCCTCGTCGCGGCCGTGCTCGTGCTGTGCATCCTGTACATGATCGTACTGCAGAAGACGCGGGACATCGGGATTGTCAAGAGTATTGGCGGCTCGTCGGCCGGCGTGGCGGCAATCTTCGTGACGTACGGCGCGGCGGTTGGCATTGTCGGCAGCATCGTGGGCGCGGCGCTCGGCACGCTGTTCGTACACAACATCAATCGCATTCAGGATTTCCTGGTCTGGGCCTTTGGCTGGCGCGTGTGGGATCGCTCGGTGTACTCATTCGACGACATTCCCAGTACGGTCCGCCCGGGCGAAGTGCTCTTCGTGGTGGCCGCCGCCATCGCCGCTTCGACGATCGGCGCGCTGGCGGCCGCGTGGCGGGCGGGCGGCATGCAGCCGGTGGAGGCGATCCGCCATGAGTGACACGCTGCTCGTCGCCGAGAACCTGCACAAGACGTACGTGATGGGTCGCAGCACCCTGCGGGTCTTGCGGGGCTGCACGTTGCGTGTGCAGGCGGGCGAGTTCGTGGCCATCATGGGTAAGTCGGGCAGCGGCAAGAGCACCCTGCTGCACATGCTCGGGGCGCTGGACGTGCCGGAGAGCGGGCAGGTGCTGTTCGAGAATACCCCGGTCTTCGCCCCGCCTGACGCGCGACACTTCCGCACCAACGCCCTCGACGTGCTGTCGGCCTACGAGCGGCAACGCATCCGCTTCCGCCGCTACACGTTCGGCTTCGTGTTCCAGTTCTACCACCTGCTGCCCGAGCTCAACGTGCTGGAGAACGTGCTGCTGGCCCGCATGGTCGGCACGTCGATCCTGGACTGGTGGAGCGGCCGCCACGCCGCCCACGCGGACGCGCTGGCGGTCCTGGAGCGCGTGGGGCTGTCGGCGCGACTGAAGCACCGCCCGGCCGAGCTGTCCGGCGGCGAACGCCAGCGCGTGGCGATCGCACGGGCACTGGTGCACCGGCCGAAGGTGCTGCTGGCGGACGAGCCGACGGGCAACCTGGACGCCGAGGCGGGCGCGAGCCTGATGGGCCTGCTCAAGAGCCTGCACAATGAGGGGCAGACGATCGTGCTGGTCACGCACGATCCGGGGGTGGCCGCCCAGGCGGACCGCACGCTGGTGCTGGAAAACGGGCAGCTCCGGGGGGAATAGCGCGTGCGACACCCGGTCGGGGGACGCGTGGGGGATGAAGGTGATCAAAGCGGGGATTGAGGGATTGCGGACGCGCGGAACGGGACGGGGGCGAATGGCGAATCACGAATAGCGAATAACGAAAGAAGAGGACGCCGACGCGGGCGATGCGGTTGGGCAGGAGTGCGCGGGGGGCGGGGGGAGATTCCTCAGTCGCTGCGCTCCTTCGGAATGACGTGATGCTGCGTTTGGAGTGACGGCGCCGGAGTAGAGCGCGACGCGTCGGAGGTGCGAGAAGGGATTCTCGCACCAGCTCGGAAAGGGATTCTCGCACCAGCGCGGCGCGGGCTGCGCTGGGCTAAGACCGTCAAGGCCTGTTCGCTGCAGATCGCCTTCCGGCGCCGGCCTTAGCCCAGCCTCCTCGCCTCAGTCCAGCCAGCGTTTGTCGCGGAGCTTGGTCGGCAAGTACGTCTCGGTGATGAAGCTGAAGTGCTTGTTGGAGAGGGCTTCGAGCTCGAGCTTCACGCCGAGCCCTTCCATGTACTTGATCTCGCGCTGCCAAGCGTTCTTCTGGAACCACGGATACTCGCGGATTTCGCGGGCCCGGCGGCGGTCTTCCTCGGTCAGCGGCATCGGCACGTGGCTGGGGATCGCGAAGCGCTCCGCGTCGAAGCTGCTCATGCCGATGAAGCGCGCCGCGGGAATGGCCATGCGCTGGCTTTCGAAGGCGAGGTTGATCGAGCCCTGCTTGACGACGCTGTAGATGTAGTAGCCCCAGGGATCGTTATCGACGAGGACGTAGACGGGCACCTTCAGCTCGTTGTGCATGCGGTGTACGAGCCGCCGCACGCCGCGCGGCGGCTGACCTCCGCCGTGGATGATCATGCACTTCTCGCGCTCCCAGTAGCGGTCCTTGTTGAACCGCTGCCAGATGGCGCCTTTTTCGATCAGCAGGATGTACTCGGCCTTGTGCTTCACGAACTGGATCACGTCGGCCTCGACGATGCTCGGCACGGCCCAGCCGCCGGAGCCCATCGCGGACAGGTCGATCGTGTCGCCGTTGTCGACGATGGTCATCGGGCCGACCATGGCGCCCTTGGTCTCGGCGTGGACGCCCAGCTCCTCGCGCAGGGCCGCGACCGCGACCTCGATGTCCTCGATGATCGGATCGGACTCGTTCTGCTCGACGAAGATCAGCTCTTTGGACGTCCTGCCGTCGAGCGTCTTGATCGGGACCTTCAGGTTGTAGAACAGGTCACGGATGCTCGTGGAGTCGTTGGCGTCGATGAGCCGCTTGCAGACCTCGGCGACGCGGATGGTCTGCATGAACTTCTTCGCCTGGCTGCCCTCGCCCTTGCGGCGGCCCAGCAGGCTGAAGAACGAGCGGCGCTGCTTACCGTCGAGCAGCTCGATGATGCCCTTCTTCTCGTTGAACCGGACGTTCGAGAGCGTGCGGGCCGGGATGTCGACGTAGGGGTCCTCGTGCTTGTGCACGACGGTGACGATTTCGCGGGCGAGTTTCTCGATGCGCCCGCCGGCCGCAGTGCGATCGCGGCCGCCGTGGGCGGACTTCTTCGGTTTGGGGGCGGTCTTGGCCAAGGTACAACTCCGTGCAAATCAGGCGGGGATTATAACGCGAACGAGCGGGGGATGGAGGGTGGCCGGGCGGGTTCCGGTCTCAGGATTGCACGGCGGAGACTGTCGGCCCGCGCATCAGCAGGTCCGCAGAAGAGCCAGAACGCAGAGCACGGCAGGCACAACAACGAGCGCACACGCGGCGAGGGCAGCCCAGCGGTAGGTAAGCTGGTGCCGGGGCCGGCGCAGGGCTTCCACGCTTCGAATGCCCGCAAACATCAGGCCGACGAGGCCGACGACCATCACCAGAACGACAAGGAAATCAATAACGCGCGCCAGCCACTTGCCATGCACTGACAGGGAGCTCCCCCAGAGCAAGAAGCTGACGACGACCAGGACGCAACCGGTCACCGCAATGAACGCGTACCGCCGCCCGGATTCTGGGCGCGTGAAGTACGTGGCGGTGTCGTCCGGATCGAACTTGCGTCCGCATTCCGGGCAGCGCGGCGCAGGGAGGTGGTCGAGGATGTAGCCGCAGGTGAGGCAGCGTTTGGGATCCGTGGACGACATGACTAGCGCCAGACCTCGTGCACGAGAAAGGTCAGGATAATGCCGGCGAACAGGATGGCCAGCGGGGCAAGAATCCAGTCCACGACGGTGTCGAGGCGCTGGCGCGGGTACCGCTCCTGCGGGCGGCGCACAAGGGCCGTGATACCCAGCCAGAGAATGAGGGCGGCGAGCACGGCAAGCACGATGAGGAAGAAGGGACTGCCGGGTCCAAAGGGACCAATCACGCACGGCGAGACCAGGGCGAGGCAGACGGCCAGCGGCGCCCGCATCGGCCGCCAGCGCGGGCCGGTCTCGAACGTGTCAGGATTCGATGGGTCAAAGGCACGCCCGCACTCGGGACAGCGCGGCTCGGGGAGGTGGTCGAGGATGTAGCCGCAGGTGAGGCAGCGTTTGGGTTGGGGCTGAGTCATATGCCACTGAGCATCATACTGGCGAAGACGATCGTCGCGACGCCGCAGCCCGTGAGCTGTACGAGGGCGAAGATGAAGGCGACGAGCCAGCGCCCGCGCCACTCGGAAACGGATGAGAACAGGCCGAAAAAGCTCCGCACGAGTACGGCGAAGCCAAGCATGAGCGCTCCAACTCCGACCGCCGCCCAAATGCGGAACGTCGTCGCCGTCTGCGGCGGGAGCACAAGTAGCAGCAGGCAGACAGCAGCGCTGAGTGCGCTTCCCATCACCCAGGGGATGATGCGCGGCTCGCAGTCCGCATTCGATCGGAACGTCCGCGGGTCTTCAGGGTCGAAAGTGCGCCCGCACTCGGGGCAGCGGGGCTCGGGGAGGTGGTCGAGGATGTAGCCGCAATCAAGGCAGCGTTTGGGTTGGGAGGTCCCCATGAGTGTCCATTCTGGCCGCGACGGGCGGCGGATTCAATCAGGGCGGAAGCCAGCGCGGGGAGGGCGGACCGCCACGGTGTATGCCCTGTGCGTAATATGCGAAGGGACGGCCGCGGACGGGGTCCAGGACAACAAGGAAGGCACGTGGTTCGTTCGGGGCGTAGGGCCGCCGCGGACTGCGCAAGAGGGGACACCCCTGCCACAGCGTGACCTGCAGCGGGCCGGCCTCGTGCCGCACATTGGCGAAATCCGCCGGCCCTCGCCATGCCCAGCGTCGCAGCATGTCGGCCCCGACACCGTTGTCGAGGCGGAACGTCTGCTCACGGAACACGATCCGATCCGCCGCCAGCACGTTGGGGTCCAGCTCATCGGCGCCAATCAGCGCCACCTGGCACTGCTGCGCGGTCGGATAGGGACCGAGGTACGAACCGCGCATCGGGCCGAAGACCGCAATGAGCGTCTTCAGCGTGGCGTTGTGCAGCCAGTCGACGGGAAATTGCGGCCAGGCGTAGCGACCGTTGATTTGGCAGCGGTAAACGGGGTCTACGTTGCAGCTTTGCACGCGTGGCAGATAGGGATACCAGAGGGTGCCGGAGCCGGAGAAGTAGTCAAAGATCGTCAGGACGAAGAAGACGGCGAGCGGATTGAGCAGGGCGATGGCGACGGCCCGAGACCAGCGCCGGCGAGCGAGATTGACGCCCAGACCCAGGACCGTGAAAACAAAGCCGATGGGCGGCGGTCCGCAGGCCACCAGGCACGTCCACGTCAGTGGGACGACGGCCAGTGGCGATGTAGTGAGGAAGACCAGGGCGCGCGGCCAACGGAATGCGGTCCGGGCATCCGGGCCGGCGTACGTCGTGCGGTCAGTTGGGTCAAAGTCGCGCCCGCACTCCGGGCAGCGCGGCGCGGGGAGGTGATCGAGGATGTAGCCGCAGGTGAGGCAGCGTTTGGCGGCGGCATCATTGGGCTGCGCCATCCGTGTTCTCCAGTGGCTACGGAACCGCCGGCCTCATTTCCGCCACAGCACTCTCGGCGGCCTCAGCACAGACGCGCCCTCGCTGAAGTACGCGAATGGGCGCCCGGTGTTGGGGTCGATGGCAACCATGATAAACGGCTTGGTAGTCGAGTCGTACACCGGGTCCTCTGGAATCCGTAGTATCAGGCAGCCGTGCCAGCGGGCGGCCTGCAATGGCCCCAACTCCCGGAGCGCCTCATCCAGCGGGTAACTACCATCCAGCACCATTTGCCACGTAATCCCCAGGAGTCGGCGGCCGACCCCCGGGTCCAGCGTGCAAGTGTCCGCACCGAGCACGACCCGGTCGCTGGCCAGTTCCTGGGGCGTGATGTCCGTGGGCGTCGCCAAGGCCGCCTGACAGTCCGCGCGCATGGGATAGGGCCCCACATACGAGCCGCGCATCGGGCCGCAGACCGTGATCAGCAGCTTGAGGGTGAGGTTGTAGGGACCAATACGCACCCACTCGCCCCCCCGTACGACGCAGCCACCGGTGCGGCGCGGGCAACGGTACTGAGGGTCAATGTTGTAGTGCTCCAGCGAGAAGAGCCCCATGCCGCGCAGGCAACCGCTGCCGTCGAGGTAGTCCCAGGCTGCCGTATAGCTAACGACGGCAAACGGAGAAAGCAGGACGATGGCGCCCGTGGACCACCAGCGCCGCCGCCTGAGGTTGACGACCACACCGCCGAGGAGCACCGGCACGGTAAGCGGCGAAGCGGCGGGCGACACGAGGAGCCCCCACATGAGTGGCAGGGCTCCCCAGACCGCGGTCGCCTGCCGCCCAATGAAACGCGCGACTCGCGCGATCCTGCCGCCGCCGGCTGTGGCGTACGTGGCCGGGTCAACCGGATCGAACCCCCGCCCGCACTCCGGACAACGCGGCTGCGGCAGATAGTCGAGGACATAGCCACAGGTCAGGCAGTATTTTGCGCTCGCTTCGGGCATCCCGCGACTCCCTTCCCGGACTCCACACGCGGGGATCGTCTTCTACAGGTACATACGACAAGCGTGGCAAAAGCCGCCGGGGATTGTGCGTGAGTCGCGAGTACGCAGCTCTGGGGGTGGAACGTCAGCCTCGGTCGTAATGCCGCTGGAGTTCGGAGGCGTAGTGGCGGCCGACGTCGGCGGCGTTCGCACGCAGCCAGGCGGTGAAACGCGTGGTGCCGGTGGGCGGAGCGGCGGAGACGAGCAGGTCGGCCATCAGGCCGCGGAGTTCGTCGCGGGTCAACGTGACGTCTCCGACGAGGCGGCCGATCACGCGGGCGGCACGAAGCGCGAGCCAGGGCGGCACGTGGAGGCGGCGGGCGCGGCGGCCGAGGGCGGCGGCAATCGTGTACACGAGCTCGTCGAAAGTAGATATCTCGGGGCCGACGGCGTCGAGGACGAGGTTATCGGAGCGGGCGCCGGCGGTGACGGCCAGGTCGGCGAGATTCTCGACGTGGATCGGCTGCACGCGATAGCGGCCGTCGCCGGGTACGAGGAAGACGGGCACGTCACGTACCTGCGGCGCTGGAGTCGCGCCGCAACACGACGGCCGTTGGCTGGCGCGGGAGCATGCAGCGCGGGCCCAGAATCGTGCGCCGAGCGTGGCCGCGAGAAGTGCGCGTCCGGTTGTCGGCGCGGCGTTGGAAACGGCGGATGTTGCGCGGGTAGATGCCTGGGGGCGCCGGCAAGAGGCAGAAGTTGCGTGAAGCGGCGCCGGCGGCGGTCCGCAGGCGGCAGAGGCTGCGCGAAGGCGTCGTCGGTGCGCCCGCGCAGAGTTTCCCGGGCCCGCGACAATTCAACGCGCGGCGTATCCGAAACGATAACCCTAAGGAACGCCGCATCTCGTGGGCCGGATCAGGGCCCGTGCGGCAGCGCGCCGCCGCGGGCGCTACGTGAGGCGCCCGCCTCCGCCACGCGGGTGACCGGTGGGTCGCCCGGTGCCGCCAACAACTAGTGACGCGTGAGGTCGCGCCCGCGACAGGAGTGTGTCGCGCCGAGAATCGGGCGAGTAACCACAGGCAACGGCACGGCGCCCGGCACGACACGGTTGAAGAGTACCGTACCCAACACCGGAGCCCGACCGTACGGCCGGTCCGGAACGTGAGTTCCCATTTGACTTTGGGGCAGCTATGACGACCGCACAAGAAGCGATGGCAGGTCTGCTCGAGGCGATTTCCACCCCCGTCAACCGCAACGATCTCGGGCGCCTGGCGCAGATGCACTCGTGGGGGCTGGTGCTGGCGGAAGCGGAGGCGTCACCGGATCATCCGGCCGCACACGCGCCGCTGGTGCGCCTGGCGAAGGCCTTCGTAACGCTGCTGGAACGGCTGATTCTGGATGAGGCGGCCGATCCGCAAGGCGGCGCCGCCTTGATTCCGGAGATTGTGCGCACCCTGGGGCAGGCCGTGGCGGGTCAGACCACCGACCCCGAATCGGTGCTGAGCCGCATGGCCATCGCGATCGGCAGCGGGCCGGGGACGGTCTCGGTCATGGGGGACGAACCGGCGGCGGCGAAACCGGCCGCAGCGGCGAAGCCCGCGGCCCCGGCGGCGCCGGCAGTACCGGCCGCCGCGGTGAAGGCGGCACCGCAACCGGCCGCGGCGACAAAACCCGCCGCAGCGCCCGCGGCGGCTCCGGCGAAGGCGCCGGCGAAGGCGCCGGCAGCCGCACCGCCGGCACCGGCCGCGGCTCCTGCACCGGCCGCGGAAGCGAAGCCGGAGCCGAAGATTGAGCCGTACGTGAGCGAGCCACTGATGCTCGACCTGGGGGAGCGCGAGCATCTCGAAGGGTTCCTCGAAGAAGCTGCGGAGCACATGGATACGATCGAGGCGGGGCTCTTGGAGGTCGAGGCGAACAACACGGACGCGGAGAAGCTCAACGAGCTGTTCCGGCCGTTCCACACGATCAAGGGCATCGCGGGCTTTCTGAACCTGCGGGACATCAACCGGCTGACGCACGAGATCGAGACGATTCTGGACCAGGGCCGGCGGGGCGAGACGACGATCAACGCAGGGGTGGTGGACCTGATTTTTGCGGCGGTGGACACGCTCAAGACGCAGCTCGGGGCGATCCGGCAATACATGGCGGCGCCGACGGGCGAGCCGTGCCCGCAGCCGGAGATCACGGACATCATGCACCAGCTCAGGCGGGCGGCGGCCGGGCTGACGGATTTCGGAGCGCGTGCCACGCGGCCGACGCTGGGCGAGCTGCTGGTGGCGAGCGGCACGGTCGAGGCGCCGGACGGGGACGACGGCGTGGACGAGCCGGCGGGCGAAGTGACGTCGTCGCGCCAGGCTGGGGCGCACCCGGCGGCGACCGACGACGCGCTCAAGCGGACGACGAGTCAGCCGCAGGACGCAGGCAAGGCGATGCTGGACAGCTCGATCCGCGTGGACACGGGCAAGCTGGACGCGCTGGTCGACGCGGTGGGCGAGCTGGTGATCGCGCAATCGATGGTGGGGCTGAGCGAGAAGATTCACGAAGACGAGAAGCTGGCCCGCAACGTGGCGCAGGTGACGAAGATCGTGCGTGACGTGCAGGAAACGGCGATGGGCATGCGGATGGTGCCGATCGGGCACACGTTCCAGAAGATGCGGCGGCTGGTGCGCGACCTGTCGCGCAAGGTCAGCAAGGCCGTGGAGTTGACGATCAGCGGCGAGGAGACGGAGCTGGACAAGAACGTGATCCAGCAGATTTCCGATCCGCTCGTGCACCTGGTGCGGAACGCGATCGATCACGGCATCGAGCGGCCGGAGGTGCGGCGCGCGGCGGGCAAGCCCGAGGCCGGGCAAGTGCAGCTCAACGCGTACCATCAGGGCGACAGCATCGTGATTGAGATTCGGGACGACGGGAAGGGTCTGGACCGCGACGTGCTGATTGCCAAGGGCATCGAGCGCGGGCTGGTGGGTCCGGAGGATCAGCTCACCGAGCAGCAGGCGTTCGCGCTGATTCTGCAGCCGGGGTTCTCGACGGCGGAGAAGGTCACGGACGTTTCGGGGCGGGGCGTCGGCATGGATGTGGTGAAGCGGAACGTGGAGCAGTTGCGCGGCAAGATCGAGATCCAGTCGGAGAAGGGCAAGGGCAGCGTCTTCATGATCCGCCTGCCGCTGACGCTGGCGATCATCGACGGCATGCTGGTGCGGGTAAACGCGGAGCGGATGATCATCCCGACCATCCTGATCGAGCAGTCGCTGCGCCCGGAGGCGCGGCAGATCACGTCGGTGCAGCGGCGCGGCGCGATGGTGCAGGTGCGCGGTGAGCTGTGTCCGCTGATTCAGCTCGGGGCGCTGTTCGGCTACAACACGCCGGTCGATCCGTGCGAGAACCTGGTCGTGATCGTCCAGGCCGAGGGGCGCAAGATTGCGCTGGTCGTGGAGGAGCTGATCGGGCAGCAACAGGTGGTGATCAAGACGCTCGGCGAGCGTTTCAAGAAGATCAAGGGTGTTTCGGGGGCGGCGATCCTGGGCGACGGACGCGTGGGGCTGATTCTGGAGCCCAGCGGCGTGCTGGCGCTGCACAACCAGAGTCACACGCCGGCGTTTGCGGCCACCCCGGCGGCGGTCGCAGCGGCGGCGAACCCGGACGCAGACGAAACGGGAGCAGCGCACGCGACAGCGCCGGTCGAGCCGGCTCTCGCCGCGGTGTAGGAAGACAGGCGCGGCCCGGTGGGCGCGCCGGTGAGACAGGAGAATCCGCATGGAAACGATGCTGGAACCGCGAGAGACTCGAACCACGACGTTGGGCGGCAAGTACCTGACTTTCAGCCTGGCGGGCGAGGAGTACGGGCTCGAGATCCTGAAGGTGCGCGAAATCATCGGGATCATGGACATCACGGCGATTCCGCAGGTGCCGCCGGACGTAAAGGGCGTGATCAACCTCCGCGGCAAGGTGATCCCGGTCATCGACCTGCGGCTGAAGTTCGGCATCGACCCGACGGCGTACACGGACCAGACGTGCATCGTGGTGGTGGACGTCGGGGCGCTGGTGGGCGTGATTGTGGACACGGTCCAGGAAGTGCTGGATATCAGCGACGAGCAGATCGACCCGCCGCCGCCGCTGGGGGCCTCGGTCGACACGACCTTCATCCTGGGGATGGGCAAGGTGAAGGACGATGTGAAGATCCTGCTGGACATTGACAAGGTGCTGGGTTCGGCGGAGATGGCGGCCGTGCTCGATGCGGTCGCACCCGAGAACGCCTGACCACGCCGGCGCCGGGGGCGTCGCCCACGCGGCGGCGCCCGCGGCGCAGGTCGCACGACGGAGTTGAGCAACCGAGCGCGATGGGACCAGCGGGCCGGCGGGCCGCTGACGAGAGCACGTCATGAGTGTCGTGGTGGACATCGCGGACCTGGCGGTCTCCAACGACCCCAGCGCGACGCTGATCACCTACTCGCTGGGCAGCTGCATCGGCGTCGCCATCTGGGACCCGGCGGCGCACGTCGGCGGCATGCTGCACTACATGCTGCCCGATTCGCAGCTCTCGCCGGACAAGGCCCGGGCCAATCCCGCGATGTTCGCGGACACCGGCATCCCCAAGCTGTTCCGGGCGGCATACGAGCTGGGCGCGGTCAAGAACCGGCTGATCGTGAAGGTGGCCGGCGGCTCGCAACTGCTGGATGACAACGGGACATTCAACATCGGCAAGCGCAACTACCTCGCCCTGCGGAAAATCTTCTGGAAGAATGGGGTCATGATCAAGGCCGAGGATGTGGGCGGGTCGGCCAGCCGCACGCTCAAGCTCGAGGTGGTGTCCGGCATCGTGACCATCAAATCGCGCAGCCAGGAGGTGCCGCTGTGAGCACTCCCGTCATTGACGAAATCATCGAGCGCGTCGGCACCCTGCCGCCGCTGCCTGAAACGCTGCGCCGCCTGATGTCGGTCGTGGGCGATCCGTCCAGCACCCTAGCCCAGATCGTGGACACGATCCGCTATGACCAGACGCTGACGGCCGAAGTGCTGCGGCTGTGCAACTCGGCCTACTTCGGCCTGGCGCGCACCATCGAATCGCTGGACGACGCGGTGCGCCTGCTGGGCACGGTGAAAGTCCTACAACTCGTCATCGCCGCCCACACCAAGGCCCTGCTCAGCCGCCCGCAAACGGGCTACGGTCTGCCCTCCGGGGCGCTGTGGCTGCACTCCGTGGGTGTGGCGCTGGGGGCCCAACTGCTGGCGCGGCCGATGCGGCTCAAGCAAGTGGGGTTGCTGTTCACGGCCGGGCTGCTGCACGACGTGGGCAAGGTGATCTTGAACGAGTTCGTGGCCCGCGAGTACAGCGAGATCGCGCAGCGCGTGTCCCAGCAGCACATGTCGTTCATCGAAGCGGAGTCGCAAGTGCTGGGCTTCACGCACCCCGAGATCGGCGCGCGACTGGCGGAGACCTGGAATCTACCGTCGGCCATTGTGCAGTGCGTGCGCTATCATCACGAACCGGAACTGATGCCGACGCCTGATCCCCTGGTGGACGCCTTGCATCTGGCCGATTCTGTCTGCATTCTGTTGGGCGTGGGCGCCGGCGACGATGGCTTGTCGTACCGGGTGTGTCCGCAGGTTCTGACGCGACACGCCCTGGCCCAGTCGGACCTGGAAGCCGTGGGCGCCGAGGTGATTGCGGAAGTGAAGTCGGTGCAGGTGGTCCTCGCCGCGAAGTAGGAAGTGCAACATGGCCGCCAACGTACTGGTCGTCGACGATTCGGGCACGATGCGAGGCATGATCAAGCGCACGCTGGCCATCAGCGGGCTGGATGTGGGCGAGATTTACGAAGCCGGCAACGGCATCGAGGCCCTGGCGCAGATGGCCAAGCATCCGATCAGCGTCGTCCTGCTGGACATCAACATGCCGGTGATGAACGGGGTCAAGCTGGTGACCCGCATCCGGGATGATGAGCGGTTGCGCGACATCCCGGTCATCATCGCTTCGACCGAGGGCAGCGAGACGCGCATCCAGGAGCTCATGGCGGTGGGCGCCCGCGGCTACGTCCGCAAGCCTTTCCGCCCCGAGCAACTGCGCGACGTCCTGGCCCCATTCGTGGGGCTGGCCGAGCAGCCGGCAACCAGCGCGGCCGACGACGATTCGCAGTCCTTCTGAGGCGCCGCCGCCGGCGCCCCGTGAGCGAGCGCCTGCGGCCCGCCGCCGGGCCACCCGGTCCGGGGGCCGGACAGCGGGGGTGGGAGGTGGGGCAGCAGCAATCCAGGGAAAGCGGTGGGGGAACGTCTCCAAAGGACTTTCGGACGGAAAAATAACCTGCCGATAAGTAGTGAGGGTGTGGTACGGCGCACGGACGTTATAATGCCGCCCATCGCCCGCGGTGACGCTATGACCGAAAAAACCTGCAATCTCTGGCTGGAACCGGCGGATTTTCGCTGCATCCTCACTACCGGCGCCGTGAACGCCGGGGAGGCGGTGCTCGAGTCCCGTTCCGCCCGCGAGGCCGCCGGACGCTTTGCCGGTCTGGCCGCCGACCTCGGCCGACTGCTGACCGCCCGGGGGAATCACGTCCACTTGATCCGCCCAGACCTGTGCAGCTTCCCGGTCAAGCAGTACCAGTGGTCGGCCGCGACCGTGCCGGTGATCGAGCGCAGCGCGCACGAACTCATGGCAATCGTGGGCGAGAAGAAGACGCTCCTCCCGCGCCCGGGCTGTGAGCCGGGTGAGCTCGCCTGGGAGGATGTCGCCAAGGCGCTGGCGTTCCTGCCCGACAACATCGTGGTTGTCAGCCAGACCTGAGCGGACGGGGTCCGGGGGTTCGCCTGGAGCGCGGAAAACCGCGCGCCCCATCCTGCGCGGCGCGCGCCCGCCCCCCCAGCGCTTCGTCGGCCCGTGCTGGTGCGCGCCGCCTCTCTCCCCCAGGCGCGGCGTTCGCTCAGCTCACGCGATAGCCCACCACGACCGGCACCGCGCCGGGCAGGATGCGCGGCGGCGGCGTTACCGTCACCGCCAGTTGGAGACCCGGCGAGCCATCCTCCGGCGGACGGGCCTGCACGGCGACCTGTTGCTCGTCGGGCTGGGTGTCCTCCGTGGTCAACCAGTCGCGGACGTGCGTGAGCACGAAGGCCACCAGCTGGTCACGACCCAGGCCACTGAGGTGCGGCTTGAGGTCGAGCAGCAGGCTCGACAGCCGGCCGGCAAAAAGCTGGTACGGCAGGCTGACTTCGAGCAAGGCCAGGCCCTCGGCGCGCCCCGCGCGGGCCGCCGTGAAGCCGTTGCAGACGATCACATCCGTCTGGTTCCGCAGGCCGATGACGGCGTTCAGGCCACCAGCCGTCAGCTCCTGCGCTTTCTCCAGCGGCATCTGCGTGTCGGCGGGGCCGAACTGCTTGTCGCCCTTCTTGCCCCCCTGCGCAATCGAAAGGCCTTCGAGCCGTCCGACGATGCCGGTCGGCCACTGCGTATCGGCGAAGCTCTTGGCGATGGTGCAGGCCGCCACGACCGGACCGCTCGCCCACACGAAATCGGCGTCGGCGACGCACTCCTCGCGATAGGCGAAGTCCAGCGTGTCCGCGGGCGTCTCGGCGTACGGCGCCCGCAGCAGGCCGCGGCCGAACAGCACACCCAGGGAGCGCGCGTAGGGCTGGCCGCGAAGCGTCTTCCACTTGGCGAACTGCCACTGGTCGAAGAGGTTCACGAAGGCGGGGAGCGTCGGCACCTGCCAGGCGTGCTTGACGCCCAGGAACTCGGGGCCGACGGCGGCGAGCACGACGGCCGGCAGACTGGCGCCGTGCTGGGCGAGCTCGTCGAGCAACTCGATATCGGCAGCCTGGTTGGAGAAGACAGGGTCGACGAGAATCAGGTCGGGGGCGTCGGCACCGGCGTCGAAGACCGGGTCGATGATGCCGGCCACCAGGCGTTCGGTGGTGGCGGCACGCGGCGCGTGCAGCACGGCCAGCCGCAGGCCCTTGCGGAACTCGCAGTGCGCAACGAGGAACGCCAGCGAGCGCCAGACCGCCTCCAGTCTCTGCACGGCCGGAGCGTGCAGGACCGTGTTGAGCCAGGCCGTGGCGCGGCGGTCGATCTCGGCCAGCGCGCGGCGCAGGGTCGAGGCTTCCTCGGCGGGCAACTGTGTTCCGCCGCCGGCGGCGACGGCCGCCACAACCTTGCCGAGCGGCGTCTTCGGCGGCGGGACGTCCGCCGGAGTGCTCCCGTCGCCGAGATCGAGCTGCGCGAGGACGTCGTCAACGACGTTCTCGGGTTGCGCCGCGGCGGCGGGTGTCCAGCGCAGCGCCTCAACCAGCCAGTTCAGGTGGGCCGTCCCCGCCAGGCGGGCGATGGCGGCCTCCAGTTGCGCGGCGGACAGCTTGCCGCGCATGCGGGCGACAATTTGCTCGCGGGCCTCAACGAGGGGGCGCGCGGGGGCGACGTGGGCCAGGATGGCCTTGGGGGCAAAGGCCTTGAGGCTGCTGAACGGCAGCTCGATCTCGACGAGGGCGCTGCCGGTCACCGTCGGATCGACGGTCTTGAAGGCGACCGTCGGGCAGGCGGTGGACAGGATGGCGTCGAACGACTCGGCGTCGACTTCGACCGGGCCGTCCGCGAGGGGGCCGGCCACGCGGCCCGCTGCGGAGCCACCGAAGTCCGCAAGATAGAGCAGTCGATACGGGCGCTGGGCGGTCACTTTGAGACCGTCGGGCGACGAGAACTGCACGTCCAGATCCGGCGGAAGCGGTTCATCGGTCATCGGTGATTCTCCACGCGGCGGTCCAGCGCCGCAATCCGCCGGCGTGTCGCGCACGTCGGCCTGGTTCGGATGCACCCGCCAGCCCCAAGCAGCGCCGCGGACGCGGCGCCGCCGGGCTTGGCGGCGTCAGGAGCGGCACCGCGGGATTTTACAGCCGGCCCTTCCGCGGCTGCCGGTGCAGCCAGTCCCGGATGTGCATGCGGATCGCGTACTCCGAAGTGTCACAACCGCCACCGCCGAGGGCCAGATCCACGATGCCCGACGCAATCCGGGCTTCGGGGCCGGCGCCCATACCCGCGAAGCGGAACGACTCGTTGAGATCGCGGCCGGACATGCGCGCCAGGCTGCGCATGGCCTCAAGCACCGTGCCGGTGTCGTAATACTTGCAGTAATGGTTGTTCCACAGGTAGTCCATAACCTTGGCTTCAATAATCGCATCCATGGCAATCCTCCATTCTGGCGGTTCAGCTCCGATTCCAGATTCTACGCCGGCCCGGCGCGCGGGCCGGATCAACCCTGCGGCGGTTTAGCCATAGCGGCGCGCCGTCGCGACGGCGGCCGCCCGCGTGCGCGCTTTGCGCCAAGCCTCCAGCTCACGGTCACGGGCGCTGCTGATCATGGCCTGGAAGTCCGCTTCGCTGTGCAGCGGCGCCTCGGACGTCCCGACGATCCCGAGCAGCCGGGCGAGCAGCGCGTAGGTCCGATCGCAAACCCGCTCCGCCGTGGGGTGGTCGGCATTGGCCGGGGTCAGCACGGTCGCGTCCTGCAGGTGCGCATCGAGGATGAGCACCAGCAGGTCGCGCAGGTGCACGGTCGCCTCCACGGCGCCGCGCAGCAGGTCAAACCGCCGCGGCCAGGGCCCCTGCTGCGCTTCGTCCAGCAATGCGGCGAGGGCCAGCTCCTCGAGTTCGAGCCCGATCAGGCAGGCCTTGCTGCCGTTTTCGGCAGTGCCGCGGGCCCACTGCTCGACGATGGCGCGCGGGGCTTCGTCGGCCTGCGCGCTCACGTCCAGCGCGAGCCGCGCCAGGCCGCGCTCGTCGGCGAGTGGCAGCTTGGTCAGACGTTCGCGGAGTTCGGTGGGCGTCATGCTAGCGGCCCTCCTTCTCGTCGGGAGGCTCGGCCAGGGACGACCAGAGCTGCTTGTCCTGGTAGAGCTTGATTTCGCGACTGCGTTCGCGGTCCGTCAGGAGCAGAAAGGCCCGCTCGGAGGCGGCGCGGAACGTCGGGCCCTCGTCGGCCTTGCGCAGGCGGCGCAGGAGCAGGTAGGCTTCATCGCAAACGCGTGTGGGCGGGCGGCGCTCCTCGGACGGTTCCAGGGCTCGAGGCGGCGGGAGTGCCGTGGTGTCGTCCAGGAGCGGCGTGAGCGCTTTGAGCAGCTGGTCCTGGGTGGCGCGGTACGCGGCCACGATGGGCTCCGCCGCCTCGAGCCGTTCGGTCACCCCCACGCGGCCGAGGACGCCCAGCCACGCCCGGATCGCCAGCTCCTCAAGCAGGGACAGGACGCGCGCGGTCTTGCGGCGCTCGTCGGCGTCCGAGGATGCCCACACGTCCGCGAGCGTTTCGAGCGGCGCGCGGGACTGGCTGACGATGTCCTTGGTCAGCGCTTCGAGCTTGTCCCACTCGTTGCGCTTCAGCGCGGTCAGGCGTTTCTGGGTTTCGCCGGCGTTCATGGGCTGGCCATCCGTGTGCTCAGATGATTCTCCAGATGCTGGTTTCACCGAAGTAGCGCGCTTTGGCGCGGATCAGGTTGCTGGCGCGTTCACGCGCCCACTGCAGACTCGGATACCAGGACTGGCCGTCGTTGCGCTGGGGATAGGTGAACAGCGCCGTGAGCCAGCAGGGCGTCGTGAACGACTTGCTGGGGGCCGTGTTGAAGTACGCGAAGCGTTCGGTCTCCGTCCGCGTCCAGGCTTTGCGCTCGCGCAGCACGCGCCAGTTGTGCCGAAAAGTGCTGCAGCCAAAGAGGCACAGGCAACGGCAGCGCAGGTTGGTGGCGCCGAGGTCCATGGGGGCGCTGCGCGTATTCTCCCAACCGGCATACAACAGGATCGAGGCCGCAGCGCCACTGCCGTAGCCCCAGTATGCACTGGCGAGCGGTCGGGCCTGGGCGACAACCTTGTTCTGCAGGTCCTGGGGCAGTGTCACACGCTGCAGGTTGCGTGGAGTATCCGGGTGCAGCTGGGCGCGTTCGGGCGCGCTGTCGCCCGCGGCAACCGGATAGAAGCTGTAGCCGTACTCGCGGATTTCGTGCAGGGGCACACCGATGATGGGGTAGCCGGCCCGCCACAGCCCCGTCGTGCTGGGGTTGGTACCCTGCTCCCAATCTTCGCTCGGTACGGAATTCGTGCCAAAGCACGGCCCGCGGCCATAGCGCGCGTGCCCGCCATAGATCACGTGTACGCCGGGGGTTTCCAAGGCCTGCTTGAAGGCGTCCTTCGTGTTGACCACGCGGATCGTGAAACGCACGTGCTGCACTTCGCTGACGTACTCGGCCTGTTCGCCGCGGACGACCATGTCCGGGAAATCCGCCTGCAACCCCGCGGGGATCTGATAGTACTCGAACAGCTCGCGATCCAGCCCACTGAGGCCGGCGGCTGTCCTCTGGAAGTCGCGATTGGTGAACTGAATGCCCTGGGCCACGATGATCTCGCGCGTTTCGTAGGCCGTGTTCAGCACATTGCCGGCGCCGCCCTCGGGGGTCGAGCGTGCAGCGCTGCTGGATTGTGCGGGGGTGTCACCCATACTGCTGCTCCGGCCCTACGAGCCGTGTTTCTCCTTGAACTTCGTGCGCGTCGCGTCATCCACAATCCCGTTGTCCGGCAGGCTGTTGTCGCGCTGAAAGGCCCGCACCGCCATTTCGAGTTCCTGGTCGCCGGCGTGCTCGCGGCAGTTGTAGCCGAGATTGCGCAGGCGCTGGCAGACGCCGCGACGCGTCGTGACGGGATCGACGGCCCCGAGCGACAATACGAAGCGGTAGACCTTGCCGCTGGTGGCCGTGACGACGAGTTCGGCGCGCTGGGCACGGCCGGTGATGTTCTCGACGATCTCGCCCTGCGCGCCGGTCGTACCGCTGCGCGACGCGCCGTCGATCGAGAGCTCGTACGGGGCATTGGCGACGGGCCGACCGTTGTCCTGTACCGTCAGCCGCAGCACGCTCGGTTCTCCGCGGCGGAGGAACTTGTGCTGCTGGTCGATGGCGCCGGTTTCCTCGCGGGGGCGCTTGTCCGGAATGAAGACGGCGTCGCCGGCCATCAGCACGTTGGGATCACCGCGACGGCGCTTGAGCTCGGCATTGGCGTTGTGATTCCAGAGCGTGTCCCAGAAGTGCCCGGTGCGCAGCGCCAGGCTGGAGATGCAATCGCCGCGGCCGGCTTTCACGTACTTGCCCCCGCGCGGCGGTGGATCGGCCGGAGCTACCGGGCCGCCGTCGGGCGTATCCTGCGGCAGCGTGCGGGTGGCCGGCGTCGGGGGCGGGGGCGATCCTGTCCAGCGCTGCCAGGCCGCCAGGTCGAGGTCGGGGAAGGTGATTGTGCAATTGCCGGTGTTCTTCAGGCCTTCGAGCTTGAACCGGCCCTTGCGGTCGAGCCGACTGCGCACCTCGCTGACGCGCTCGCCGGAGGGCAGCTTGAGCTTGACCGCTTCGCCGGCGACCGGCTCTCCGGCTTCGTCGACCATCTCGATATCAATCTTGTGCGTGCCGTTGTCGACGCGCTCATTGCTGGAGCCGGGCGGCTGCTCTTCCGGCGCCGGTTCCTCCGCCGGCTCCGGTGGCGACTCGTCCTCAGGCGGCGCTTCGCTGCTGCCACCGCCGCCGCCATCACCGCCCCCACCCCCGCCCCCCCCACCGCCACCGCCCCCCCCACCGCCGCCGGAATCGCCGATCATGACGGTCGTGCAGCCCATCGCGATGGGATCCGATCCGCCGCACGCCTCCATGACCTTGTCGCCCTGTCGGCAGGCCGGCAGATTGTCGATCATCACGCTGCTGCTGCCCTTGGTGACAAAACCTGGGCCATGCGGCACCGGCCCCGAGGGCAACGGGCAGATGTGCATGTCCGCAATGCCCGCCATCGCCGACATGGTGCCCGCCGCGGCCGCACCGGCCGCCGCCTTGATGCCTTCCGTGTAGGCGGTGTTGGCGGCGGGTTGTCCCCCCGGGGCGGCCGAGGCCGAGGTCCACGTCGTCGTGAGCGTCACGTTGGTGGCCGTAAGTGTTCCGACCATGCTTCCGGCCGTGCCCGCGGCCGCCGGCGCGCCGGCCCCGGCGGCCATCGCCCCGCCCACGATGAGATTGGCGGAAATCTGCGCCAAGTCAGCGGCGGCGTCGGCCGGGGTGAGCACCGGTTTGTCCATGAAGGACTTCATGGAGTTGGAGATATTGTCGATTGCGGAGGCGACGGACGACGGCACGGCGCGCCACGCCGGCATGTACCCGATCGTCACGCTCAGGCTACCCGGCCCGGGATTGAGCGGGTTGCCGTGTGAGGTCGAATCGTTGGTCCGTGCAGCCGGGGGCATACGTGCGCTCCGGGGACGCTACAGTCAGGCTTGAAGCTGGGCGATCGGTACGTCTTCCTGAACGGCCCAACCTTGCTCCGCTTCGGTCATGCCACCACTGAAGAAGGCAACCGCGCGGGCGCCGCGGGCCCGGGCGGTCTTGACGAAATCAGCGGGATGGTCCTTTTCCGAGATGGCCGCCAGCGCGGCGCGCAGACCAGTGACGAGGTCGGTCGGCGAGCTGCGCTGCAATTCGGCCATGCTCTCGAAAGCGGCCCAGCGTGGCCAGCGCACGGCGCCGTAATCGTCGAGCCCGAGGTAGAGCCGGGCCAGGGCCGTACTGCGGCGAACAGCGTCCTTATCGTCGAGGATGCCGCGGCGCCGCCGGCGGGCGGCGATGGCGAGGGGCAAGGCGGAATAGCGCTGGCGCTCGACGCCGTTGTATTCCTCGCCGGGCGGGTCCTGTTTGCCGTCGCGGGCCTCAATCTCGCGCAGGCGCTGATCCAGGCGCTGCGTGATGGCGGTCTCGGCATCCTTTTCGCCCAGGTGGAACTGGGAGACGATCAGGTCGTCTGTGAGGTCAGCCGTGGTGGCGTGCTTGACGAGGTAGATGTAGTACTCGTTCGCCAGCTTGAGCTGGGCCTGGTCACCCAGGTCGGCGAGGAGCCAGAGGGTGTGCAGCGCCAGCCAAGCGTCACCCGGCTTGCGCTCGCCGCGCTTCAGCAGGGGCTGGTAGAGCGCGAGAGCTTCGCGCTGGACGTAGAAGCGCGCGATGTCGCAGGACTTCGTAAAAGCCTCGCCCTTGAGGTCCGGCTTGACGGTGTCACTGAGGAATCGCTGGACAATGGCGGGCCGAATGCGCACGGGGACACGTTGTTCGGTGCGCGCATCCCCCATCGGCTCGAGGAACTGCCGAAGCAGTTCGCGCCCGCGGTCATCGTCGATGTAATCTTTATAGGTTGGCGTAGCCAAGAGTCGTCTCCTCCGAACTGGCGTCAGCCGCCGCGATAGGTCTTCGCTTCGGCCTCGGCAGCCTTGGCGTCGGCGGGCAAGTCCGTGACGTCCGGGTCCTTCAGCGGATCCGCAAAGGCGCGGACGATGTTGTAGAAGCCACCGACGGTGTGCAAACGACGGACCGGAGTGGTCTTCGTGCCGCCAGCGGACGTGGTCGTCCCGTCGAGCTTCTCGTAGGAGTTGTTCTCGTCAACGATCTGGTAGGTCGGCACGATGGGGGCATCCGACAGGTGCAGGCTGGCGTCATGCGTGTCGGTGTCGGTCAGGATCTTGCCGTCCATCAGCTCCGTGGTCACGGCGCCGTTGTTCGCCGGGACCGTGCCGGCCGTGTAGGCGTCGTTCTTGGGGGTGCTGGTATGGCACACGTGCATCATGGGGTGGCAGATCTCGTGGGAGATGACGGCCGGCCGGCTGACGCCCGTCTTGGCCAGGTAGATGATCGGCCCGACGTCCGTCACGTACCCCTTGTACTTGCCATACGGTCCCAGCCCGTCCAGCAGGGTGGGCGGGGTGGAGTAGTTGCCGCTCAACGGCGAGCCGAGGATGTAGATGTTAATGCTGTTGTCCTGGTAGTAATTCCAGCGCAGGGCGCGCTGTTCGGGGCTCGCGGCAGGCCAGCCGATGGGGAAGTTGTCCAGCACCATATTCTGCACGCGGGCCAAGCTCTGACCCGGCGAAGTGCCGTGGGCGAGGTCGCGTGAGTAGGCGCTCTCCACCTCGACGGGCTTGCCGTCCTTGTCGAAGACGAGCAGGTCGTAGGGATAGCTGATGCCGGCGGCGACGGTGACATCGGTCCGGCGGTGCTGGAACGACTTGGCCTTGTAGCCGAGCTTCTTGAGGTCCGTGTGGTTGGCGATGGCCGTCACGAAGGCCGCGGCGGTCGTGGCGGGCGACTGCCCGGCCGTGGGTCGGTGGACGACCCACTTGCCGGCCAGCTTGATGCCCATGTCGGAAGCGCCGCCACTGGCGTTCTTGCCGGAGGCGTGCGCGCCGACGGCCCCGGTCTGGTCGGCGATGCGCACCATGTTCTTGGGGAGATCGATCTCGCGGAAGTCGTCGATCACCGGGCAGACGTTGGCTGCGGAGAAGATGCGGCGGGCCCACTTGTAGATGGACTGCCGCACCGTGTCCTTGGTCATCCCGGTGCCCTTGGCGAGATAGAGGCCAATGTGGAGTTGGTATGAGGCGGCCAGGTTGGCGACGAAGTACGCAGAGCACTTCTTGGCCGAGCAGTGGGGATACGCGTAGGTGGCCTGCACCTTCTGGTGCAGAATCTCCGTGTGGTATTTCTCGTACTTCTTCGTGCCCTCATCCAGGTAGTCGGAGACCAACAGGGTCTGCTTGGGCCGTTTCGTCTGGCGACCGGGCGTGGTGACGAGGCGCAGGTAGGGGGAACGGAAGTAGTTGGTATCGCCGACGCGTTTGCAGGTCACCGTCAGCTTGCGGCTGGCGCTCTTGGGCCAGCAATTGGCCGTGGGGTGGAGCTTGACGTAGGTCTTGCCGTCCTTGACGCTGGCGTAATAGAAGGGTTTGAGCGCGCAGAGCGTGACGGTGATCGTCTGGGTGGAGCCAGAGATGCTGTTGTCGTAGACCTGGACTTTGAAGTGATCCGGGTCGTCGGAGCCGTCCTTGACGTACTCGTACTTCGTGTCGTCGGGGAAGTTGCCGGGGACGGTCCCGTCACCGCCACGGTCCACGACGTAGTTGCTGATGGCCAGGGTGCGGGCCTTCGGGTCGTTCTCGATCCCCGCGCGGATCATGCGTTTGGCGACGAGCTGCGCGGGCGGCGGCGGTGGCTGGCCCCCGGTGGGCGCGGTGGTGCCGCCCAGCGGATGGGCCGACACATACTGGGCGGCCGCGTGGATGGCCTGCTTGTACTCGTTCTTGTCCTGGATGAGCTCCACCTTGGGCACCGGATAGTCGGGCTTTTTGAACTTGTGGAGCTGCTCGGTGGCGCCGTGGTCGGTCTTGGGCTTGAGCGCGGGGATGCGGACGACATCGTCCTTCTTCAGATAGGTCTTGTTCAGGTGCGGGGCATTGGCGGCCTCGGCGCGCAGCGGGTCGCAGTTGTTGAAGGTGTGCTGTTGCGCGATCCAGCACAGGGTTTCGTAGTCCGCTTTGACCTTGTAGTCATAGGGGACGTCCGGCCAGACCGGGCGGGGCGGCAGCGGCTTCTTCGGTGCAGGCGGCGGGGTGCCTTGGGGTTTGACGGACATCGGTGCTACTCCGCTATGCGCTCACCAACTCCCGCGCGGCGCCATCAAGCGCGGGACCATGTGGACTGATCCAAATCCGGGAACTCGATCTGACAGTCGCCGGGGGCGATGCCGGTCACGTGGGCGTAGCCGTTGCTGTCGAGCGTGCCCTCGCAGACCTTGCCCTTCGAGTCGGTCACGCGGTAGAACTCACCGGGGACCGGGTCGCCTTCGTCGTCCGTCAGCTCAATGTCGATGTAGGTCGTCTCCTCCTCCGGCGGCGGCTCCTGGCCCTTCCACTCGTAGCCGGGGACCTCCTGCGGGGGCGTGACCGCGGGCGGCGGCGCGCCGGTGGCCGAGTAGGTCGTGTCCTTGCCGGGCTTGGAGCTGTCGGCGGCCGTCGGGTCTTCTACGGCCTGAGGCGAAGTCGCGGAACAGGAGGGGGGCGACACGGCCGGGCCGCTGCCGCTATTGATGTTCACCACCGTGCCGACGATGTAGATGCCGCCCGGTGAGAGGACAATGCTACTGCCCCCGCACTTCAGTTCGAGCCCCGAGCCCGCCTCGAAACGAATACCGGTGCCCGCCTTGCAGGCATAGGTGGTGGCGACATCCACCTTGACGTTGCCGTCGAGCTTCTCAACCACGTCCCCGCCCACTGTGGTCGAGTGCGTACCCTTGACCTGCACGGACACTTTGCCGTCGACCTTGTGCGACTCGTCCTTCTCGATCCAGGTCCGCACCTCGCCCTTCACGTGCGTCTGTTTGAGCTTGAAGATCTTCTGGCGGTACTCGCCCGAGAGCTGGCCGTCCTTCTCGCCGCCAACCGTCAAGTGGTAGCTACCGCCGGTGGTATGGAAATGGTCGGCCTTGACGTTCGTATCCATCTGCCGCTGGGCCTGCAGGAAAAGCTGCTCCTTGTCCTTGAGGTCCTCGAAGCGGATCTCATTGCAGCCGCCGCCGCCCTTGCTGGTGTGCGTCTTGATAACGCTCTTGGTCTTCTCGTCCGGCAGCTTGTAGGGCGGCATGTGATCGGCGTTGAATACGCGGCCGACGATGATCGGCTTGTCCGGGTCGCCTTCGAGGAAGTCGACGATCACTTCCTGGCCGATGCGCGGCAGGAACATCATGCCGTAACTGCCGCCGGCCATGCCCTGCGCGACGCGCATCCAGCAGGAAGACTTGTCGTCGAACTTGCCCTCGCGGTCCCAGTTGAACTGGACGCGCACGCGGCCGTACTCGTCCGTGTAGATTTCCTCGCCGGACGGGCCGACGACGCGCGCGGTCTGGGTGCCGCGCATGACCGGCCAAGGCGTGGCGCGCGGGGGGCGATAGGGCACGGTGGCCGGGATGCACTCGAAGCTGCACTCGTAGACGGGGGCATCGAACTCGATGAGCCCGCTCGTCGTCACATCGTCGATCAGGTTGCGCAGCGAGACCGCCTCGAGCGCGCTGGCGCCGCTGGCGGCCGCGACGTTGGCGAGGTCGCGCGAGACCTGGCCGGCGTGGTAGACCCAGTTGGTCAGCGCGCGGTGGGCGGTGCCGTCGCCGGCGTGGAAGCGGGCGGCGAGCTGCAGGAGGGCCTCGGCCAGTTGTCGGACGTTCTCGTCGTTGGCCTGGCGCGCGGCCATGAGCGACTGGTGCGCACGGGCGTCGAGTAGGCTGCCGCGGGCGCTGGCGCCGGTGGTGGTGCGCAGGGCAGCCTGTTTGCCCTGGTGCGTCAGCGCGGTGAGCACGTAGCTGCCGTTGACCGCGCTGATCGGGTGCTCGCTGAGCTCGAAAGTGCGGGCGATACTCAGGCGGTAGGAGTTGCTCTGGCCGACGCCCAGGACGCGCCCGGACTCGAATTCCTCCATGCGTATCTTGGCAAGTGCGGTACCGGCACTCTGCTCGAGGTACTCGCCGGGGTAGTCAAAGAACTGCAGGCCCGTGTCGCGTCCGGCATCGGCCTTGGCGCCCAGCTTGAGCTTGGGGTTCTTGAAGTCGAAGTCGTTGAGGGCTACGGCGCCGGGGCGGACGATCTGCCCAAGTCGAAAGCGGTAAACGTGCTCGGTTTCGTGGCTCATGCCGCTAGGCGGCACGAAGGGCAGCGTGGCCGTGCCGGTGATCGGCTGGTAGGCGGCCGTCGCGTCGGCCAGCATCAGCGTGTGCTTGTCCTTGGTCTGCTCGAAATACCACCAGATGCCTTCCTCCTCGAGCAGGCGAGCGATGAAGTTGTAGTCGCTCTCGCGATATTGCACGCAGTACTCGCGCGGCTGATACGAGCCCGACAGCGAGAACTTGAGGGCATCGGACGCGAAGCCGGCCTGCGTCAGCACGGCCGTAACGATGTCCTTGGTCGTCTGGTTCTGGAAGATCCGCGAGTTGTAGCGATGCGTGAGCAGCCAGATGCCGGGCACGAGCTCGGCGCGGAAGTACGCTTGTCGCTCGCTCTGATTGGTGAGCTCGAAGCGGCTCACGAGGCCGTGGAACCAGCGCTCCTCCGTGACCGTGTTGATGCTCAGCACGGCGGCTTTGCCGACGATTTCGTTGAGGTCCACCGCAAGGTCGTCGGTCGCCAGCTCGATCTCGAAGCGGTAGAGCTGACACAGGCCTTCGGTGCCGCGGTACCGGATCACCTGGAAGCGGTCCAGTGCGCCGCCGGCCATCTGAAACGCCAGTTGCGATTCGCTGCGATCGAATACGAGCGCCATTGGCCGTCACCTCACCTTCCGCTGCACACCTCGCGACCCCGTCGTTCGCCGGCGCACCCCGCGCCGCGGCGGTACGGCCGGGCCGTCAGGCCTCCGTGAACTCGTACACGAACTCGTTGTCGGTCACGCTCATGTGGATGACCGGCGGCATCTTCTCGGCCGCCAGTTGCTCCAGCAGCCGGCGCGACAGCACCGGCAGCACCTCGCGATCGATGACGTGATCGATCTGGCGGGCGCCGAGGTCCACCTGCTGGCAGCGGGCGGCGATCGCGTCGTAAACCGGCTCGTCGGCCCGCAGGGTCACTTTGTGCACGGCGCCGAGGCGCTTGCCGACCTTGCCCAGCTTCATCCGCGCGATGTTCTTCAGCACTTCGTTGCCGAGCGTGTAGAACGGGATCACCGTCATGCGGGCCACCAGGGCGGGCTTGAAGTGCTCGCGCAGATGCGGGTAGATCGCTTCGCGCAGCTCCTGCCAGTTCACCTCGTTACCCGACTCGCACATCTGCTGGATCACGTCGGTACCCAGGTTGCTCGTCAGGAACACGACCGTGTTCTTGAAGTCGATCACGCGGCCTTCGCCGTCGGCCAGATTGCCCTTGTCGAAGACCTGGTAGAACAGGTTCATCACATCCGGGTGGGCCTTCTCGACCTCGTCGAGCAGCACGACCGAATACGGATTCTGCCGCACCGCCTCGGTCAAGACGCCGCCTTCGCCGTAGCCGACATAGCCGGGCGGCGAGCCCTTG
This sequence comes from uncultured Planctomycetales bacterium, assembly GCA_964523405.1. Taxonomy (GTDB): domain Bacteria; phylum Planctomycetota; class Phycisphaerae; order UBA1845; family Fen-1342; genus CAZGAQ01. Next base: position 4,419 of record CAZGAQ010000022.1, on the reverse strand, counting down.
AGCTGCGAGACCGTGTGCTTTTCCATGAACTCCGACATGTTGATCGTCGTCAGGAAGCGTTCGCCACCGAAGAGCAGGTCCGCGACCGACAGCGCCAACTCCGTCTTGCCCGTGCCGCTGGGGCCCACGCACAGGAACACGCCCATCGGCTGCGACGGGTTGCCGATCCCCGCCTTCGACGAACGCAGCTTTTCGGCCACCACCTGTAACGCGTGATCCTGGCCCACGACGCGGCCGCGCAGGCGATCCTCCATCTGCAGGATCGCACTGACCTCGTCCTTGACAACGCGGCCGACGGGAATGCCGGTCCAGTCGGAGACGACCGCCGCAACGGCGGCGGCATCCACCTGCGGATACAGCAACGCGTTCTCGCCCTGGATGCGCTGCAACTCGGCCATCGCCGCCGCGACCTCTCGCCGCAGCGCGGCCGGGTCGACCGGCGCAACGGCCGCGGCCGGCGCGGCCTCTTTGCCCGCGGTCTGGTCGGGTACCTTCTCGGGCGCTTTCGCCGGGGCCTTTTCGGCGGCTGGGGCTGCCGGCTGGGCAGCGGCGGCCTCCGCGCGGCGCGCCACAGCGTCTGGGCTGTCCGCCCCCTGCAGCTGCGCCCGCAGGTCGCGGATGCGGTTCACGGCTGCCAGCTCGTTCTGCCAGCGCTGTTCCGTCTCCGCGCGTTGGGCGAACAGCTTCGTGCGCTGCGCCTGCATCTCGTTGAGCATGGCCGTCTCGATCGTCAGACCGGCCGCCTCGTCGCGCTGCAGCGCGGCCACGGCGGTATCAAGGCTGCTGATCTGCCGGTCGATGTCTTCGAGTGCGGCCGGACGCGTGGTCAGCGCCACGGCCACGCGCGCGGAAGCCGTGTCGAGCAGGTCGACGGCCTTGTCCGGCAGGTAGCGGCCGCTGATGTAGCGTTTCGAGATTTCGGCGGCGGCGGTCACGGCCTCATCGAGCACGACGATCTTGTGGTGCTTTTCATACTTGTCCTTCAGGCCGCGGAGCATGACGACCGTGGCTTCGACGGTCGGCTCGTTGCAGCGCACCACCTGAAAGCGGCGTTCGAGGGCGGCGTCCTTCTCGAAGTACTTTTTGTACTCAGCCCAGGTGGTGGCCGCGACGGTGCGCAGCTCGCCGCGCGCCAGGGCCGGCTTGAGCAGGTTGGAGGCATCGCCGCCGCCGGCCCCGGCCCCCGCACCGATGAGCGTGTGGGCCTCGTCGATGAACGTGATCATCGGCTGCGTGCTTTCCTTGATCTCGCGGATCACGTTCTTGAGGCGGTTCTCGAACTCGCCCTTCACGCCCGCGCCCGCCTGCAGCAGGCCCAGATCCAGGCACATGAGCCGCACGCCGCGCAGGAACGGCGGCACGTCGTTCTGCACAATCCGCAGCGCGAGTCCCTCGACGATCGCGGTCTTGCCCGTGCCAGGCTCGCCCACAATGATCGGGTTGTTCTTGCGCCGCCGGCCGAGAATGTCGATCATCTGGCGGATTTCGGGGTCACGGCCGAAGACGGGGTCGATCCCGCCGGCCTGGGCCTTGGCGGTGAGGTCCACGCAGAACTGCTCCAGCGCCGTGCCGCCGCCCGGGGCACCCGGCGCCCCCTTGCCCCGTCCCTCCGGCGCGCCGCCCACCGACGGGCCGAGCACGATCTCCTGGAAATGATCGCGGAGCTGGTCGATGTCGATGCGTTCGAGCTCGGTCGCGAATTCGCCGAGATTCACGTGCCCGGGGTTGAGGGCGAGCGCGAGGATCAGCAGCCCGGGACGGATCTGCTCGCAGCCGTACTCGTCGGCCAGGACGCCCGCCGACTGGAACAGCTCGACGAGCTTGGGGGACAGGGCGGGCCGGCCGCGGTGCTGTCCCGGCATCTGGTCGAGGGCATGCTGGACGGCGCGCCGCAGCCGCGCGCGATCGACCTTGAAGGTGCTGAAGATCTGGTTGACGTCGCCGATGTTCTCGTCGAGCAACCGCAAGAGCAGGTGTTCCGGGGTGACCTCATAGTGCGTGCGCGAGGCGCAGACACTGGTGGCCCCCTGGAAGGCCTGGATACACTGGGCGTCGCTGCGCCGCAGTAGGTTACGCAGTTGTTCCGCGGTGTTGGCGGAGGGCGTGTCGCTCATGTCCCTGCTCTCTCCTTCGCTCGGTCAGGTCGGTCGGTCACGCACGCACGCCGGACGGCCGGTCCGGCGGGGCCCACACGCGGGCCTTAGCTCGCGGCAAAGGTCACCGCGGTTTCGCCGAGATCACCGGTCCGCACCCAGCTCGTCCAGCCGAGGCGGCCGGCTTGCGCGTTCGAGGTCAGTTGCGTCATGGGCACTTCGCCCGCGCGCAGCACGATCTCGAGCGAGAACGCCAGCGGGTCCGCGCAGTACAGCCGCGTCAGGGCCCGGGTCTGTTCGTAACGCGCCGCGCCGGGGAGGAACGTCTCATACGTGGCCAAATCCACCGGCCCCAGGCGGATCTGGAACGCACCCCCCAGGTCGTAGACCTGATCCCCCACCGTCAGATCGACGCCCAAGCGGCTGTTGGCGGCACCCAGGTGATTCAGATCGCCCGGTTCCAGCGGCACCCATTGTCCGACAAACTGCTGCACCTGCACCGGAATATCGCCCCAGTAGTCGAAGAGCAGGCCCTGCAGGCTCATGGCCGAGCGCGGGCGCTGCGTCAGCAGGCCGGCGTAGCGCAGCAGCTTCAGCGGCGGCACCCCCAGCGTCGCGGCGTCGTACTCCGGCGGGCAGCCGATCAGCAGCTTCAGATAATCGGTGACGACGTCGCGCTGCGGGGCGGCAAAAGCACGCTCGTAGTGGTACTTCAGCCACGCGCGGTAGAAAAGCGAGATCACGCGATGGTGCAGCACGTCCACAAAGTCCCGCATCGGACTGGAACCGGGCAGCAGGTCGGCGCCAGACCCGTGGCCCGGCCCCCCGCGTTCGGTCGCCCGCTCCGGATCACTCGCCCGCAGGATGTCCACGGCATAGTGCAACGGCAGCGGCGTCGAGCCGCCGTACAGACCGAGGAACGCGACCTCCAGCAGGTGGCAGGGCGCGCCACTCGCGCCGGAAAACTCGAGCAGTCCGCACACATCCGTGGCGGGAAAGCCCAGCGACAAATCGGGGCGGAAGCGGAGTCGCTCCTGCGTCACGGGGCCACGCTGGCCGACGGGCGTGCCCCCCGCATTGGCGCGCTCCAGCAGCCAGACCGCCTGGAAGAAGTCGAACTCCCACGGCCGGGCGCGCAGCCGGTCCAGCGCGTCCGGCGGAGCGGGCGCTGCGGAAGCGCGGGGCTGGGCGCTAACGGTCGTCATGACAGGACTCCGCTGGCGTACTCTGCTCACCGGCGCGCGGCGGGAAGGCATGGACCTGCCCGCTGCGCGTGAAGCGCACCGTCAATTGGCTGAAGGCATTGACGGTGACGTAGGCCCCGAAGAAGCGGTCCAGCAGCGCGGCGAACAGGAACGCGTCACCCTCGCCCGCAAAGTGGTCCTCGTTCAATTCCAACTGCAGTTGCAGCCCACGGATCGGCGCCCCGCGCACCATGCGTTCGCGATAGGTCGCGCGCAGCGTCACGATGCCGTCCAGCAGCCGCTGATGCACCAGGGCCCGCTGCGCGTCGTGCGCGGCCTGGTAGTCGTAAACGCGCAAGAGCTCGCGCAGATGCTCGATCTTCGCCAGCGACACGTAGTTCAGCGACAGGTGCGAGATCAGCCGCCAATGCAGGCCGCGGCCCAGCGGCGGACGCACGGTCGGCGTGGGCTTCAGCAGGTTGCGAAAGCGGATGCCCGACGGCGAGGCGTCGGTCGGCTCGCTAATGTCGCCCGCGCGCAGCTCCCCCGGCAAGTCGCGGTTCGTGCAAGTCAGGTCGATGGAGATGGTCTCTTCGGCCGGCACCATCTCGGCCCCTCCGCCGACGACGAAGGACACGAACGTGTCGGTGCCCCAGCGGGCCTCCGTACCGATCATGCTTGGCGTCACCTGGAGCTGGTAATACGTCGCGGCGCGCGGGTCATTCGTGGCCACGTGGGCGAATGAGTAGAACGGCTTGAATTCGTGCGACTCCAGGTCCTGTGCCCGCACCAGCCCGAGCACGCGGTCGACCGAGTACACCTCGGCGTGGCGGCGGTCGGCGATGCCCGCGCGGGCCGGCTGCACGAGATAGCGCACGCGATCCTGGCTCAAGCGGATCGGCTCGGCGCTATGCGTAAAGAGATTCACGATCGGCACGCAGTGCAGGCGGACGTTCTCCGGCGCCACCAGTGGATAGGACTCCAGCCGGCGGTTGAAGGCGAACGTCAACTCCAGGTCGCCCTCCAGCTTCAGCTCGCGCACCGCCCGATCCAGACCGCACACGTCCACAAACAGGAACCGCTCCTTGAGCGTGAAGTACTCCTGAATGTGGCAGTAGCCGCTAAACACGTACGGCGGGTAC
>CAZGAQ010000021.1:0-87059 GCA_964523405.1 uncultured Planctomycetales bacterium | reverse complement strand
CAGGCACGGAGGCCTGACGCTACCCGGCAACACACCATTTGTGAAACCGCACTAGGGCGTGTCGGGGTGAATCGGGTCGCTCAAACGCTCCTGGCCGCGCGGCACGGGCGGCCGGGACAGGGCGTCGGCGATCCGCTTGCGCTCACCGCTGTACGCGACCCAGCGCAGCTCCGTGGTGATCTGTTTGCGCGTCTGTTCGGTACAAACGGGATTCTCGATCAGCACAATCAGCGGATCGGCCTGGTCACCCCCCAGGCCGCCGTGGATGATCGCGTTGACCAAATACGTCTGCTCGTGCTGCGACAGTTGCGGACGGTTGGCGATCCGGCGCAACATGAGCAGCCGTTCACTCGAAAGCTCGACCACCGTGGCCGCCTCGATCGCCGAGCACGCGGGGCCATGCGGGCCGGTGGGATGGAACGCGCAGCCGGTCAGGGGAGCCGTCAGGGCGGCCAGCAGGCACCCCATGGCCGTGCGGCGGCGAATCCGGAAACATGGCGCCGGGACGGTCGGTGAGGTTGCGGACCAAAGCATGGCGAGCCTCGCGTGTTTTTTGGTTTGAGAGCGCCCTGAAACTGTATGTCCGCCTGAACGGCGCGGCAATGCACCGGGGCCGCGGCCCGGGACCACCCCGTTGTACGTCGGCCACGCGGTCGCGGATGCGGCGCCGCGCCGCCGCCACCGCGCCTACTTGCGGGCCGGAATTCGGCCGTACGCGGCACACAGCTCGCGCAACCGCTCGGCCAGCCTGGGGACGAGGCGCGGCGCGAGGAAGCGCCATTCCCAGTTGCCACGCTCGGTGGCCGGGATGTTCATCCGCGCGCGATTGTCGAGCCCGAGCACATCCTGCAGGGGAATGACGGCGGTGTTGGCGGGGGAAGCCAGCGCCAGCCGCAGGATGTCCCAGTGGATTTCGCGGCCGCTTGTGCCGGTGTAGCGGAGCACGCGCTCGTAAGGCGTGAGATCGTCGCCGCGGCGCGGCGTGCGGCGGCGAAGTCTGTCGTGCTGCTTCCGCAGACCCGCGAACCAGCCGACGGTGGTTTCGTTGTCGTGCGTGCCCGGATAGACCACGCTGCGGACCGGGTGCGTGTGCGGCTGGTTGTAGCGGTCGCCGGCATCATTGCCGAAGGCGAAGTGCAACAGACGCATCCCGGGAAAGCCGCAGCGGTCACGCAGGGCGGCGGCCTCGGGGACCACCAGCCCCAGATCCTCGGCAATGATCTCCATGTGGCCGAGCTTACGGTGGAGCGTGGCAAACAGCTCGCGGCCGGGTGTCGGCACCCACTTGCCGCGGCGGGCTGTCTTGGCTCGGCCGGGCACGGACCAGACGCGGTTGAAGCCGAGGAAGTGATCGATCCGCACGGCATCGAACTGCGCCAGCGTGCGGGCAAACCGCGCGACCCACCACGCGAAGCCGGTGGCCTGATGCCGCGGCCAGCGGTAGTGCGGGTGCCGCCAGAGCTGGCCATCCCGGCTGAAGTAGTCCGGTGGAACTCCGGAGATAGTGTGGGCCGTGCCGTCCGCGTTGAGATCGAACAGGTCGGGGTGGGCCCAGACGTCGCTGCTGTCATGGGCCACGAAGATCGGGATATCGCCGATCAACCCGACACCGCGGGCGGCCGCGTACTTCTTGAGCGCAGTCCACTGGCGGTCGAACTCGAATTGCAGAAAGCGCTCGTAATCGACGTCGGTGCGAATGCGGCCGAGGTCGGCGGCGCCAGACAGGGTGCGGACCGCGCGGTCGTGGCTGCGCCATTCGACTGGCCAGGTTGGCCAGGGTTGACCGCGCTGCGCACGACGGAGCGCCATGTACCGGGCGTGATCTTCGAGCCAGGCCCGCTCGCGGGTGCAGAAGGCAGCGAACGCCCGGCCGGCCAGGCCACCCCGGGCCGTAAAGCGGTCAAAGGCCTTGCGCAAGGCGGCGTGCTTGTAGCGGGCCACGAGCGCGAAGGCGACGCGCTCGCGCTTCAGGCCGGGCGGCGGCTGTGCCTCGTCTTCGCGCAGCAGACCGGCCGCCGCCAACTCATCGAGGTCAATCAGGAACGGGTTGCCGGCGAAAGCGGACAGGGCGGCATAGGGCGAGTTGCCCAGACCGGCCGGCCCGATCGGCAGCATCTGCCACCAGGTCACGCCGGCGGACGCCAGCCAATCGACGAAGCTGCGGGCGGCGGTGCCGAGTTCGCCGATGCCATGGCGCCCGGGGAGGGAGGTGGGATGCAGCAGGATGCCGGCCGCACGAGCGGCCAGGGTGAAGGGTAGTTGCTTGCTCATGGTTCCGGCAACATGGCCGAAAGGCGGGAATTTCGCAAGGGTGGGGGCAGCGTGCGCTGGGCCAGAACCCGGTGACGGTGCTGCGCCGGCTGGGCGTAACTTGCCGGGCCCTGGCTCAGCGAAAGGTCTGCAAGGCGAAACCCTGCAGTGCGGCGGGCGCGGACGCTTGCCGTTACGGCTGCATCAGCGGCGGAGGCCCCGCGCTACTCTTCCTGGAGGACGGCGGCCGTGAAGAGCAGGACCTGCGTGCCGGGCTGACGCCACGCGTCGGCGGGCAGGCCGGCTTTCTCGGTGCAGCAGCGGGCGAGCAGGGTCTCGCGGTCGAAGTGGTGCTCGGTGGCCACCTGGGGCAGGAAGAGGCCGCGGCGCTGGCCGCGCTGGACGATGATGCCGTGCTCGCCGAGGACGAGGTCATCCAGCGAGTTCATCGGTACGGGGGGGGTGAGGACGGAGAGTTCAATCTTCAGGTCCGGCACTTCGCCGGGCGCGACGGCGTCGAAGCGCGGGTCCTGCAAGGTGGCGCAAACGGCCGCCCGGCGAACGGCCTCCGCGAGGCCCAGGCTGGGATCGAGCGTACCCATGCAACCGCGTAACCGGCCGAATTTATGCAAGGTGACGAAGACCCCGCTGTGGGGGCGGTCGTCCGGTGGCGCGATGACTGCTCCGGCGTCGCCGCGGTGCGCCGCAATTGCGACGACTTGGCGCGCGAAGCTGAGCCAGACGGGCGACAGCGGCGCGGTCATGTTCGGGCTCGCAGGGTCCGAGAAGGCGACGCAGTACACCACGGACTAGCGGGCCATCGGGCCCGTCGCGCCCATGGTGCGTGCTCTACGGCGTGCGGGGCGTGGTCGCCTGGGATCAGCCGGCCTGCTTCTTCTTGATGATCACCAGAACGACGACGACTACGATCAGGCCCAGGATCAGCGCCCACTGTCCGCCAGAGAAAAGGAATTCCGCAAGCAGCATGCTCTCAAGTCCTTGTTTGAAAGAGGGTGCCTCGAAATCTGCGCGCTATTAAACAAGGCCGTACTCGCGTGTCAACGGGGTTTTACGCACCCGCGGGCATGAAACTCGGTGCCGGGCCAGCGCGCATCTTCGGGCCTGCGGCGTGCGGCGGCGCCGGTCACCACCGGGGCGGACGGTAACCGGCCCCGCCGCAGCCTGGGAGGGTGGGGGGCGGCTTGACCGGCGCGCGGCCGAACTCGTATAGTTCAGGTTTCCGAGTCGAGTTTTCTGGCCCCGCCGGCAATGAGGCACCCATGGCCGAGGTCGTACTAACCCAGGTGACGAAGGTCTACCCGGGGGATGTGAAAGCGGTTGACCACATTGATCTGACGATTCGCGATCGCGAGTTCGTGGTGCTGGTCGGGCCGTCGGGGTGCGGAAAGAGCACGACGCTGCGGATGGTGGCGGGGCTGGAAGACATCACAGCCGGTGAGATTCGCATCGGGGAGCGCGTGGTGAACGGTGTGGCGCCGAAGGACCGCGACATCGCGATGGTCTTTCAGAACTACGCCCTCTACCCGCACATGACGGTCTACAAGAACATGGCCTTCGGGCTGCTCCTGCGCCGCAAATACGGCGCCTGGGACAACCCGCTGGGCTTCATCTTCGCCCACGGGTACTGGCAGCAGGCGCGGGAAGAACGCCGCGAAATCGACCGGCGGGTCTACGAGGCGGCCCAGATTCTGGGCATCGAGAACCTGTTGCAGCGGCGGCCCAAGGCCCTGTCCGGCGGACAGCGGCAGCGTGTCGCGGTGGGGCGGGCGATCGTGCGCCAGCCCAAGGCATTCCTGTTTGACGAGCCCCTGTCGAACCTGGACGCGAAGCTGCGCATCGGCATGCGGGCGGAACTGAAGCGCCTGCATCGGCAGGTGCAGACGACCACCATTTACGTCACCCACGACCAGGAAGAGGCGATGACGCTGGGGGACCGCGTGGTCGTGATGAAGGACGGCCTGATCCAACAATGTGCCACGCCGTACGAGGTGTACGAGCGGCCGACCAATCGCTTCGTGGCTGGGTTTGTCGGAACGCCGCCGATGAACTTCCTGACGGGCAAGCTGGTGCGCGACGGGCAGCGGCTCCTGTTTGACGAGGGCGACAACCGTTTGGCGGTCAGCACCGCGCAACAGAAGAAGTTGGAGCCCTTTGTGAATCAGGCCATTGTGCTCGGCGTGCGGCCGGAGGCGCTGCATCCGGCTGCGGATGCACCGGCGGACACGACCCTGAAGACGCAGGTGTCGGTCGTGGAGCCGCTGGGGGATCGCGTCGACGTGTACTGCAGCACGCCCAAGCACAGCCATCTGGTATGCCGGATCGATGCGCGTACCCGGGTACAGGAGAACGCGCCCGCGGTCATGCGCGTGGACATGGAACATGTGCACTTCTTCGAGGCCACGCCGGACGGGCGCAACGTCGGGCTGGTAAACGGGGCGACGTAGGACGAGCAGCCGACAGGCATTCGATGCACGCGACTGTGCGCTTTATGGCCTACAGTCGGGCATGCGCACGCACCGCAGCGGGACCTGTTGTGGGGAAACGGGAATTCCCGGCGTTTGATTTGCGGTTACTGGAAACATCCGGAATACTAGTTTTCGGGCCAGGTGCGCCTCGCGGACATACCGGCGAGGTGTGGTTTTCTGAGAGCAGTTCGGGCCGTAGTAACCGACGAGGCATGAAGCGAGGCGAGAGGTGCGCCCGTTCGGGCGGCGCGCCGCAGGGTCTTGTATGGCCTGGTGCGCGGTTCGAAGTGATGTAGTCAGTGCGCTCGTTGCCGAGCTGGACAGGCGTCCTGTGTCGCCGAATGCCACGCGACGACGACGTGCCCCGCGCACTGCGGGACGCGCCGCGGCCGCGCCATTCCGTGGGCCGGCGTCGGATGATCGGGAGTCAAGGCCAAGGGGGACGGCGGACGCGCCAGGGCGGCGGCACTCATGCGGTGCGCGCTGCGCGTCCACAAGGGCGAGGGTCGCGCGAGCCGGGGGCGAACATGGCAGAGTGTGGGGCTGCGGCACAGGCCGCAGGAGGTGGTACATGCGTTGGCGGTTCATGCTTGTGATAATGGCCTTGGGCCTGGGGGCGGCATGGCGCGGCGACTCGGCGTGGGCGCTGCAGGTTGGTGTGAATGTGGACCTGCACCAGGACGTCAACGCTCCGGGTTTGCCCGACGGGTTCATGATCTGGGGGCACGTTCGTTCGGGATTGCCGGTGGGCGCTCCGGGCGGCGGCGGGTGGAGCAGTCCGCCGACACTGGCCGATCACGTGGACGGCTATGCGCCGAACGTGTTCACCAGCTTCAACGTCCAGATTTCACCGGACAACACCGATCCCCTGCAGAATCGCTTCACCGTCTCCGCCCAATGGTCGGGCGTGCCGATGGTGAATGGGATTCCGTACTGCACGCCCTGGCATCTGGGGCTGCTGTTCAATGTCCAGTGTCACAACATCATCATCGACGTGAAGGGCACGTGGCTGCGCAACGGCCTGCCCGTCGGCCTGGGGCTCAACCGCGGCTTCGTGCCGATCGCCGGGTTCGACGTGCAGGATCAGTTGGCCGATCAGTTTCTGCGTCTGCAGAACGGCAACGGCAACGGCGCGCTCGACATCGGCGAGATTGAGATGACGGTCGTTCAGATGGACGTGGTGTCGGTACCCGGCCGGGAGGAGCTCGAGACCCTGCTGGGACCGGAGCCGCTGCACGAGTTGTATGTGGAGGGCCTGCAGGGGCAGTTGGACTGGGTGTCCGTGATGAAGAACGGTCTGCCCATTAGTCCCAGCAATCCGGTGGCTTTCGATATCGACAGCTTCTTCGACGTGTACCTGGGGCCGCCCATGGCGACGGGCATCTATCCGGCGCACCCGGTGCCGATCCCGCCCGGCGGCTTTCTGATCGCGCGCGAGCGCGTGATGTTCGTGAATAACAATCAGATGGTCGATTACCGCTGGGTGTGGGAGCTGCACGAGGCGCATCAGGCCGACCTCGGGGACGCGCCGGACAGCACCAACACCTGGGGTGCGCAGATGACCGCGTACCCGCCGGGTGTGGCGGGGGGCGTGGTGGCGCATTACCCGACCGTCTACCTGGCCGGTTCGCCGCCGTTCGGGCCGATTCATTTCCAGCCGCGGGCTTTGGCGTGGCTGGGACCAAACGTGACGCTCGAGGATGAGGCGGACGTCGGCCCGGATCAGGACGGACTGAACAACCTCGATCCGCCGGGCAATCTGCCCGATCGGGATGGCGCGGATGATGGCGTGCTCTTTCCGCTCATTCTGCCGCACTGCCTGCCGAGCGCGTTCCAGTACCTGGTGTTCATGTCGGGCCTGAGTACCCAGCCCCTGTATGTCAACGTCTGGTTCGACTGGAATCGCGACGGTGATTGGGACGACGTACTGGATTGCGGCGCAGCGCCGGCCCCGGAGTGGGCGGTGCAGAACCAGCCCCTGGTGGGCCTGCTGCCCGGAATGAACCTCGTGACCACGCCGCAGTTCCTGCCCTGGCATCCGGTCACGGGCGTCAACCCCCCGCCGATCTGGATGCGCATCACGCTGGCGGAGCAACCGTGGGCCCCCAGCTCAGAGATCGGCTCCGGTGGTGCGGGTCCGGCCGGCGGCTATCGCTACGGCGAGACCGAGGACTACTACTTTGAGCCGCAGGTGGTGGGCGCGTGCTGCTGGGGCTACGACGTGATCCAGTGCCGGGTGACCGACCTCGAGTTCTGCCAGATCGAGTTGCAGGGTACGTGGATGGGGCCGGGCACGGACTGCGCGGACCTGGATGGCAACGGCATCGCGGATGTCTGCCAGGGCTCCGTCGGGGCCTGCTGCTGGGGTGAATTGGGCACGGCCTGCAGGATCACGTCGCCGGAAGCCTGCGCGCAGCTCATGAACGGTGTCTTCAAGGGCTTCGGCACGGATTGCACCGATCTGAACGGCAACAGCGTGGCGGACGTGTGTGAGCCGACGACCGGGGCCTGCTGCTACGGCACCACCTTGATCCAGTGCGTGGTTGTAGACCAGCTGGCCTGCCAGCAGTTGTATGGCGGCGTCTGGGCCGGGCTCGGCACGAACTGCTCCGACGCGAACGGCAACGGTGTGGCGGATGTGTGCGAAGGGCTGCTCGGGGCCTGCTGCTGGGGTGAAGTTGCGGTCCAGTGCGCTCTCACGACGGCGGAGGACTGCGCCCTGCGTCCGGGCGGCGTGTTCAAGGGCTATGGCACCGATTGCCGCGATCTGAATGGGAATGGCGCGGCGGACATCTGCGAACCGCCCCGCGACATCGTCGTATGCGAGCCGCAGGGCGTGGTGAACAACCCCTTCCATCCGCCGACGTACTGGTACGACGTGACGCCGGGCGGCAATTTCGGACGCTGCGATTTCCACGTCCGGGTGTACGACGCGGACGCGACGCACTACACGAACGTGATTGCGCCGCCAACGTGGAAATTCGCGGTGCACCAGGTGGGCACCGAGTGGTGGGCCTCGTGGTGGGATCCGGATTGCAGCGACGCGATCTACGGCACGTTCCGCTTCCAGTTCGATAACCCCCGGCCGAGCGCATGGGGCGACTGGACGACGACGGTCTCCAGCCTCTCCGATCCGTACGCGCAGGTGATCGATCAGTCGGGCAACCACACCGACAAGCCGGACGGCTATGGCTATCGGGTGCACGTGCCGCGCGCGCTGCACGACGTGGTCGTGTGCGAGCCGCAGGGTGCGCCCGGCAACCCGTTCCATCCCCCGACCTACTGGTACGACGTGACGCCGGATACGTTCGGGCGCTGCGACTTCCACGTGCGGGTGTACGACTCCAATCCGGCCAATTACACGAACGTGGTCTCCCCGCCGAGCTGGCAGTTCGCGGTGCACCGGGTCGGCAACCAGTGGTGGGCGTCGTGGTGGGACCCGGACTGCAGTGACGCCATCTTCGCCAAGTTCCGGTTCCGTTTTGACAACCCCAACCTGAGTGTCTGGAGTGACTGGGTGACCACGATCGGCAACGTCAGCGACCCGTACGCGAGCGTGATCGACCGCTCGCAGGGGCACGCCGATGAGCCGGACGGCTACGGCTATCGTGTGCACGTGCCGGGGCGTCCGACGATTCAGTCCAAGTGGTCTCAGTTCCCGCACGGTAACCAGGAGGGCTTCGACGGTCCTGCGGACCTGTGGCTGCACGCCGCGACCACTCTGCCGTATAAGTGGACGCAGCCGCCGGATCCGGAGTTGCCGGGTCTGCATGCCCACGACTGGTACCAGATGGACGATCCGCCCGTCTACCGCAGCGTCACGCTGGCCGACGACTGGCTCTGCCGCGGTCTGCCGGTGGTGCGGGTGAGCTGGTACGGCAATTACGAGACCGATCCGGCCGGCGTGGAGCAGCGCGGCTCCGGCATCGGGTTGTTCCACCTGAGCATCCACACCTGTCAGCCGACCGTGCCGTGGTGTGTGCCGCTCGAGCCGCCGCTGTGGCTGGCGCAAGTGCCGCTGGCGCAGGTCAACGAGACCTTCACCGGACTGGTGAACAGCGAGGGCTGCCGGATCTACGAGTACACCTACGCCCTGCCGCAGCCCTTTGCGCAGGTGGCGGGCACGTACTACTGGCTGGATGTGGGTGCGCTCTCGAATGACGCCCACAATCCCGCCCTGTGGCGCTGGCAGGAGGCGCGCCGGGGTCCGGCGCCGCCGCTGGGCCACGCGCCGGCGGCGCAGAAATCCAATACCATGCCGAACTGGACTTCCATCGTCTGGTCACCCACCCCGGGCACACCAGAGCGCTATAGCGACTTGGCGTTCGAGATCATGCCGCCCGAGTTCGAAGTGAACAAAGTCATCGCGGATGACTTTGTGTCTGACGGCCGGCCGATCACGGCCATCCGTTGGTGGGGCAGCTATCTCGACGAGCGCTACATTCCGGGCTATCCGCAACCGGATGCGCGGCACGTGGTCGACGGCTGGCTGATCAGCTTCCACCACGACCCCGCGGATACGAGTTCGGTGCCGAACTGCCCGCCCAACGGGAACCTGACGAGTGCACCCGATGTGCTCGGGTTGTACTTCGCGCCGCACGCCGCCGTGACGATTACCGGGATCGACATGGTCGACTGCCTGGGCCATACGCTGTATGAGTACCAGGTCGATCTCGCGTCCTGCTGCCTGATCTGCGCGCTGCCGGACCCGCGTGTGCCGAGTATCGGCGGACCCGCGTGGCCGGATCGCTTCGCCGAGGTCAGCGGGCTGACGTACTGGCTCGATATTCAGGCCGTGACGGGCGGCGAGTGGCTGCCGGAGGCGGAGTGCGCGTTCCGCTACACCGGGCACGTGCCGTCGGAACTCACGGACGGCGGGCATTTCTGGGGTTGGCACACCAGTCCGGCGAATTTGATGCCCAGCGCACTGGAACCCGCGTGTACCGGCCGACTCGTGCTGCCGGCACAGCCGGGACCGATCACCACGTGGTGTCCGGAGTACGTGAGCTGGACCAAGCAGCCGTGGCTGTGTTCGTCCATGCCGCCGTTCCCGCCGGTAAACATGGCGTTTGAGTTGTTGACGCCGGAGCTGCCGGGTCTGCAGGCGTGCTGCAGCCGCGGCGGAATTTGCCATGAGGTGCTTCCGCTGGATTGCGTGTTCGTCTGGCAGGGTCACCCGCAGGGACCGGGCAGCTCGTGTACGCCCAACCACTGTCCGCCGTGCCGCGGAGACGGCAATTGCGACCTGGCGATCAACTGGCGCGACATTGACTACCTCGTCGCGGGCATGAACGACAACGAGTCCGCGTGGCGGGCCCTGTTCCCGCCGCCGGGACCGTTGTGCCCGTTCCTGAACCTGGATTGCAGCGGTGACGGGCACGTGAACTGGCGCGATATCGATCCGTTCATCGCGCTGATGAACACGACCTGCCCGAGTTGATGAGGCCGTCATCCTTGGAGGGAGCGAGGTGCCGGAAGCCGCGCGCGGGGTACCGCGGGCCTGGGGGCCCCGCGTGCGGCCCGGTGGGGGGACCGTCCGTGGTTCAGCGCGCCGTCGTCCGGGTGCCGGGGTGAACCTGGCGGGGCACCTGCCGGTACAGATCCAGCCGGCGCCGGGCGCGCCTCGGCGGCGCGGCGCAAACAACCAGCCGCCTGGCCTGGGCCGCGACCTCGCCGCACGCGGCGCTGCGCACTACGATACCCGCGTGGACGCGAGCCACCCCCGGCGCGCCGCCGCCGCCGGGTGTGCGAGCACTCCTTGTGGGAGCAGCGTATGGCCGTAGAAATCGACGTGGTGTATTCCGGGGACCTGCACTGCGAGGCCCGCCATGGCCCCTCGCAAAGCACGCTGGTGACCGATGCCCCTGTGGACAACGGCGGACGCGGCTCGGCCTTCTCGCCGACCGACCTCGTGGGCACGGCGCTGGGGACGTGCATGCTGACGATCATGGGCAAGGTGGCCGAGCGACACGGCTGGGATTTGACCGGCACGCGCGTGCAGGTCAGCAAGGAAATGAGCGCAACCCCGCCGCGGCGCATCGCAGCGCTGCGCACGAAGATCACGCTGCCGCCGACGCGCGCGTGGTCACCCGAAGACCGCGCGCGGCTGGAGAGCGCCGCCCACACGTGCCCGGTGAAGCAAAGCCTGCATCCCGACGTGCAGTTGCCCACCGAGTTCGTTTATCCCGGCTAGTGGCCATCCCCCGCGCACGGGGACGCCACGACTCGCACGCGCAACTCCGTGTCCGGCCCCGCGTCCGCACAGGGCCCGATCTCCCAGCGCGTCCGCGTCAGCCGTGCCAGAAACCGCAGGTCGTGACTGACCAGCAGGAGCGCCGCCGAGCACGACTCCAACGCCGCTTCCAGACACTCAATCGACGGCAAGTCGAGGTGGTTGGTTGGCTCATCCAGGATGATGAGCTGTGGCGAGCGCAACATCCCCAGCGCCAGCAGAATCTTGCGCGCTTCGCCCGGACTGGGCGTCTCCGTTTCCAGCACCGCCAGCGGCGCGGAGCCGAGCCGACTGATGACCGACAACACCTCGCCGCGGGCCGCGCGTGGCAAAACGCGCAATTGTGCGGCCGCGGCCTGCGCCCGCGCGACATCGATCTCTTGTGCCAGGTACACGACGGCATCGTCCGGCAGGTCGAGCTGTGCCACCATGTGCCGGATCAGCGTGCTCTTGCCGGTGCCGTTCGGACCGACCAGCGCAATACGGGCATCCGCCGGCAACTGCAGCTCCGGAATTCGCAATCGGCGTCCATCACCGAGCGGCAGCGCCCCCTCCGGGTGGCGCCACAGCAGCGACCGGCGTGACTGCTGCCCGCCAAGGGCAATGCCCAACTTCTGCGGCGGCGGCGTTCGCAACTCCGCACATCGTGCGGCCGCCTGCGCAACCCGCCCCTGCATCTGCCGCAACATCTGCCCGGCGCGGCCGTCCTTGCCGGTGACGCGCGCATGGTCGATGGCCCCCTTGGCATCGTGATCCTTGGGGTCGATACCGCGCTTGGAGCGCAGGCGGTCGGCGCGGGCGGCCTCATGGCGGCGCGCCGCAGCTTCGCGCTGCAGGCGGCGCAGCTCGGCCTGCGCCTGGGCGTGCAATTCGCGGGCGCGCGCCTGGTCCGCCTGCTCCTGAGCGGCTGCTTGCGTGTAGCCACCGGGGCGCAGCGTCGCCTGTCCGCCGCGCAGTAGCAGGCACTGCCCGCACAGCGCGTCGAGCAGCTCGCGATCATG
This sequence comes from uncultured Planctomycetales bacterium, assembly GCA_964523405.1. GTDB lineage: Bacteria > Planctomycetota > Phycisphaerae > UBA1845 > Fen-1342 > CAZGAQ01. The sequence goes on along the minus strand of CAZGAQ010000021.1, from coordinate 75,090 downwards.
GCTGACGAGCAAGCCGATGCCGCGAAAGCCCTGCAGCGCTCCCGCCAGTAAACGCCGTGCGTCGACGTCGATGTGATTCGTCGGCTCGTCGAGTGCGAGCAGATCGGGCGCCTGCCACAGGGCGACGCCGATTTGGGCCCGCTTGCGTTCGCCGTGACTGAGCGTATCCCAGCGCGCGGCCCACTCCGGCGCGAGGCCCAGCCGGCCGCGCAGGCTGCACGCCCGCGCGTCGTCGCTCGCCAGAAAGTCCTGCCACGATGCGGGCGGCTCGTCGGTGCGCTGCGGGCAGTAGACGACGTTTGCGCCGCCGCGCACGTGCCCGCGCACCGGCTGCAGCTCACCGGTCGCCAGACGCAGGAGCGTGGACTTGCCGCTGCCGTTGGGGCCGATGATGCCGGTCCAACCGGTCCCAAAGGACACCGACAAGCCGTCAAACAAGGGCGCTGTGGCCGTGTCGTAAAGAAACGTCACGTTGCGAAAATCGAGCGGTGCTCGCGCCATACCGCGACCTTTCCGCCGTGCGGCGGCAAAAAGGGCTTCGACGGACACACCCGTGGTCAGCGGATTGTTCTGAGGAATGTTGCAGGCCACGGGCACGCGGTGAACGAGATGCGCCATACCGCGCATGGCCGCTCTTCAGCCATGCGCCACGCTCGGTCATCTCGTTACGGGGTTAGTTGCGCACGCCCGGACCTCCGTTGCGAGGAACGATATCTACAACCAGTATAGCAAACGCCCCCGCCCGCGGCCACGCAATCTGCCGGGCCGGGCGCAGTCTGCAGGTGCCGGCAACATGCTGGGAATACGGCAGCGACGCCCCGCGGCCGACGTTGCATGCGGTTAGGTTCGCAACCGTGCCGCGGCTGTGTCAGCCATGGCGTACTGCAGCGCCCCTCTGCTCACAAAGTCGCGGCACCCGGCGCCCGGGCACGGCGCGACGTTGTCACGTGTTCGCCGCCGCCGCGGCTGCATCGCGCCGCCGCTTGTCGATCGCCCCGGCCAAACTGTCCTGTGACGTGGCCGCCTGCGCGCCTTCGAGCATGAGCTGTACGGAGTTATAGCCCAAGCCGGGCAAGCCGTTGTGCCACAAGACCGTGCCGTCCCGCTTGTCGAGGCACCACACCTGCCCGGACGAGGCCGCGATCAGGACGGCATCCTTGATCAGCATCGAGACCGGGCCGTCGGTATTGCACTTGGGCAGACGCGTGCGCCAGACTTCCTCGCCGGTCGCGACATCGAGCGCGGCGACGTGACGATTGGTCCCGATGTAGAGCGGCTGATCGGTGCGGGGCATTGGGCGTCCTCCTCGCGCGCCAGTGTACCGCGCTACGCCACAAGAGTCTGCTGACAGACCGGGGCAGTGCGGCCGGGCTAGCCACCACGCCCGAAGAAGGTCTGGACCAGCTCGTGGCCGCGCTCGATCAGCCAGCCGCCGGCCTGGGCCTCGGTTTCGCTGAAGGCCCGTCTTTCGACGGTGGGCACGTCGCTGCCGGCGAAGCAGAAGGGGGGCGGCGTGGCGGCGTGCTGTGTGGTCGCGGTCGAAGTCACATGGTCCGGAGCGATGAGCATCCGCCAGTCACCGCGGCGCTGCAGCTCCGCCAGCAGCGGCCCGACGATATGCTCGTCCGTTCGCTCCAGCGCGGCGATCTTCTCTTTGGCGTTACCCTGATGAGCGGCTTCGTCGCTGGCCTCGACGTGGACGATGACGAGGTCGTATTCGTCAAGCGCGTGAAGCGCATATCGCCCCTTGTTCACATAGTTCGTGTCGAAGTAGCCGGTTACACCCGGCACGTCGATTAGATCCATGCCCGCGAGACGCGCCAGGCCGCGGATGATGTCGACGCCCGTGATGACGCCGGCGCGGACGCCGAAGCGGTGCTGGAACGACTCGAGCGGCGCGGGGCGGCCTTGCCCCCACAGCCAGATGTCCGTGACGGGCTCGCGTCCCGCCGTCCGCCGTTCCGCGTTCACCGCGTGATCGCGGAGCAGGGTCTGCGCCCGGGCCATGATGCCGTGTACGCGCTCTTGTCCGGTGCCGCGCGGCAGATGCTCCGCGACGGGCTGATTGGGGATGTCGTGGGGCGGGGTGGACTTGAGCTGGTACGCAGCCGCTCCGGCGGCGACCAGCAGATTGCGATAGCCGACGCCGGCATGGAAGACGCAACCGGCCAGTTCCGGCGCGGCGGCGGCCGGAGTAACGTTGCCGGAGGTGCCGCCACTGCGCGCGCCGCTGCCAGGCGTGCCGTTGCCCGCGAGGCGGTTGAGGTCCGCGATGAGCCGGTCGGCCTCGTCCTGGTGGATATGGTCGGCGGTGAAATCGCGCATGCGGCCATCGCGGATGGTGACGAAGTTGCAGCGGAAGATCAGCTCGTCGGGCGCGACGGAGAGGCCCTTGGCGGCGGCCTCGATCGGGGCACGGCCGGTGTAGCTGCGGTGCGGGTCGTAGCCGAAGAGGGACATGGTGCCGACGTCGGTGCCGGGCGTGAAGCCGCCGGGCACGGTCACGACGCGGCCGAGCCGGCCATGCTGGGCGACCCAGTCCATGTGCGGTTTGCGGGCGGCCTGGAGCGGGGTGCGTCCGCCTAGCTCGGGAAGCGGATCGTCGGCGGCGCCGTCCGGGAGAATGATGACGTATTTCATGCTCGGGCGACCTTTCGGTAGTATGCCCTATCGTACGCAGCGAGGTGGCGAGTGCAAAGCGGATCGGGGCAGACCGAGCAGAAGCGTTTCATTGCCACACACAAGCGGCGGCCGCAGTTCTGGGCGCTGCTGGGTTTGCTCTTCGCGCTGCTGCTCGCGGGAAGTTGGCTCGTGCCGATCTTCGAGACCGACGGGCGCCCTATGACCCCTTGGCGCGAAATCGAGGGGCTTGCGTATAGATCTGGACGAGCACATCTAGCGTTCCGCAGCGGACGCATCGAGTGGTTGGCGCTCTCGATTGCGTACGCGGTGCCGTATGCCTTCGCGCTCCTGGTAGCCTTAGCGGCCATCGGCCGCTTGGGATTCCGCCCGCGTGGGCAGCGGCTGGCGGCCTGGTTGATGCTAGCGCTGTTCCTCGCGACCGCGGCCGGAATACTCCTGTGCGCATTCGATCATTACGAAACGTGGCTCGGTGAAGTCGCATACTCGACAAATCACTTCTGGTCATGCTGGATCCTCCCCCTTGCCGGCTGTGTCTACGCAGTTTACGTAATGCGCTGGCGCGAACGCTCCGCACTCTGTCTTAGCTTCGCAGGCGTAGCGCTTTGCTTGCCGCGCTGGGGTTACCTGTGCAGTTTCTTTGTTCCCGACCTGTGTATCGGACCGGCACTCGGCGTCTTCATTTCCGCCGCAGCCACACTTGGCCTGCTGATCGTCCTGGTACTCGAGACCGCTGCGTGGAGCCGCAGGGGTGTGGTGCGCACCTTCGCTCGTCTCCTGATTGCCAGGCCCGCCGAGTTCAGGTACACGGATGGCAGGTGCTCGCACTGCGGCTACGACCTGCGCGGCTACGTCGAAACCCGGTGCCCTGAGTGCGGACAGGAGTTTGACCCGGCACAGGTGGGGCTGACGCCGCTGGTCAGGACCGCGGCGCCCGATATGCCGCCGTCGCCGTAGCGCGCGACGGCCTTCCGTGGCGCGATGGTTCCGCTCCCCGTGAAGCCGTCACTGTGCGATCGTCCGCTGCAACTCCGCGAAGTCGAGCAAATCCGCGTCGCCGTCTGCATCGCTGTCTGCGCTCATGCAATCCGGCGCGCAGTCGACCTCCGGCCCCGACAGACAGCCATTGATAATGGCAATACTGCTGAAGTCGATGCGGCTCTTCAGGCCGATGGCGAAGCTGTCCGAGTAAGCCCCGCCGACCGCGATCGCGACAAAGCTGTTGTTCGGCGCCGGGACACCGCACTGCCCTTGATTGTTGTAGCCCCAGGCCACGATGCTGCCGTCGGCCTTCAGCCCGACACTCAGCGCGTTGCCCGCCGCGATCTGCGTGAAGCCAGTATTGGGGGCAGGGACGTCACATTGCCCCACGGCATCCGAACCCCACGCCACAACCGAGCCGTCGGCCTTCAGCCCCAGACTGTGAATGCCGCCGGCCGCAACGGCAACGAAGTCGCAATTGGGCTGCGGGACGTCGCACTGGCCGTACACGTTCCAACCCCACGCGACGATGGTGTGGTCAGCCTTCAACCCCAAGCTGTGGAACCCACCCGCGGCAACGGCGATGAACTCGCCGTTGAGCTCGGGGACGTTGCATTGCCCATCGTCGTTGTAGCCCCACGCCACAATGGAGCCGTCGCTCTTGAGGCCGAGGCTGTGTTCCGCGCCGCCGGCCATGGCGATGAAGCCCTCGTTGGGCTGCGGGACGTTGCATTGGCCGTCGCCGTTGCTGCCCCAAGCCACGAGCACACCGCCGGGCTTCAGGCCGAGATTGTGCCACCCGCCGGCCGCGACGGAGATGAAATCGCTGTTGGGAGCTGGGATGTCGATCTGCCCGTTGGCATTGTCGCCCCAGCCAACGATTGAGCCGTCGGTCCGCAGCCCAATGCCGTGGTAGCCACCGGCTGCGATGGCCTTGAAGCCGCTGTTGGGTGCCGGCACGTTGCAGCCGCTGATCGAGTTGGCGCCCCACGGCACGATCGTGCCATCGCTCTTCAGGGCGATGCCGTGATACCAGCCGCCCGCGATGGACTTGAAGCCGCTGTCGGGCTGTGGCACCGTGCATTGCCCGTTGTTATTGCGACCCCACGCCGCAACCGCGCCGCCGGTTCTCAGGGCCGCGCTGTGCCAGAAACCGCCCGCGATCCGCGTGAATCCGCTGTTCGGCGCGGGGATCGTACATTGGCCGTAGTTGTTCCAGCCCCACGCCACGATCGAGCCGTCCTGCTTCAGGCCCAGGCTGTGATAGGCGCCGGCGGCAATCGCGATGAAGCCGCTGTTGGGCGTGGGCACGGTGCACTGTCCGTGGTTGTTGCTTCCCCACGCGACGACGGAGCCGTCCGCCTTCAGACCCAGGCTGTGGCTGCCGCCGGCCGCAACCGCCCGGAAGTCGCTGTTCGGTGTGGGGACGGTGCACTGGCCGGAGTTGTTCCGTCCCCAGGCAACGATCGAGCCGTCGTCTTTCAGGCCGAGACAGTGGCCGTCTTCATAGCCGCCGCCCGCGGCGACGGCGGTGAAACCGCTGTTGGGGGTCGGGACGTCGCACTGGCCGTAGTCGTTGCGTCCCCAGGCGACCACGGAGTGGTCGGCTTTGAGGCCGACGCTGTGGAAGGCGCCGGCGGCGGTGGCGATGAAGTCATCGTTGGTGCCGGGCACGTTGCACTGGCCGTAATTGTTGCTGCCCCAGGCAACGATGCCCCCCTTGCGACTGACGCCGAGGCTGTGGTACGCGCCGGCGGATACGGCGTCGAGGTCGGATAGCATGGACTGGGGCACGACGACCTGTGTGCCCCAACCAACGATGGCGCCGAGCTCCTGCGCGTGGAGCGGGGCGACGGCCAGTAATGCGACGAGGGCACAGAGCCCCCCTGTTCCCTTCCATCCCCAGCGCATAACGACACCTCATCGGCAGTGCGATGCTCGGGTAGAGCCGCGCAGCGCATCGCGGCCAGACAGTCCTCCCCACATCGACGGCCTTGATCACACTACCACGAGGACGCCTACGGGAAAAGAATATCCGGACCCGATAAGACTCGATTTGTGTTTCGCGTGTCCCGGTGGCGGCCGCGTCGGTGTCGGCGCGCCGTTTCCATCTGGGCGGCACAGCGCGCCAACTCCGTTTTGACCCTCCGCCGCCAGGGCTTTACAATGGGACCGTCACGCACTGTCACATGGCTCACAGGATCGGAACCCAGGATGGAAGCGACACTCGGACAGCTCTGTGCCGCGCTGGAACCCTTTGGGATGAAGCCCGTCCTGCGCGGCGATCCAAACCGCATCGTCCGGCAGGTTGCCACCCTCGAAGATGCCGTCGAGGGTGACGTGTCGTTTCTCTCTAACCCGAAGTATGAGAAGATTTTACAGACGACGAAGGCTTCCGTCGTCGTCTGCCGGCCGGACGCTCCGGCGCCCGACCACCTCGCCCTGATCCAGGTGGCGGACCCCTATGCGGCCATCACCGTCCTGATCGTCAAGCTCCACGGCTACCGGCAACACCGCCGCGTGCCAGCGGACCCGCGCTGCACGAGCATCCACGAGACCGCCCGCATCGGGGACAACGCGACGATCCACCCCGGCGTGACCATTGATGAGCAGGCGGTAATCGGTAACAACGCCGTCCTGTACCCCGGCTGCTACGTCGGGCCGCGCTGCCGCATTGGCGACAACGTGCTCCTGTACCCGAACGTCGTGCTTTACGACAACACGATCCTTGGCGACCGCGTCACGATTCACGCGAATACCGTGATTGGCGAAGACGGCCTGGGCTACGCTCCTTACGGCGGACAGTGGGTGAAGATCCCGCAGATCGGGCACGTCGAGATTGAGGACGACGTCGAGATTGGCGCCGGCTGCACGATCGACCGCGCGACCTTGGGCCGCACGCGCATCGGCAAGGGCACCAAGTTCAGCAACCTCATCGCAATCGGGCACGGTACCCAGGTCGGGGCGCACTGCCTCTTCGTCGCGCAGGTCGGCGTGGCCGGTTCGGTCACCGTCTGCGACCGCGTGACGATGGCGGGGCAGGCGGGCGTGGTTGGGCACATCCGCGTCGGCGAAGGCGCGACCGTGGGCGCGAAAGCGGGCGTGACGAACCACGTGCCCGACGGCGAGACGGTACTCGGCGCGCCGGCCATCCCGATTCACGACATGAAGCGGCAGGTGGCACACATGGCGCGCCTGCCGGAACTGAGCAAGCGGGTCAAGGCGCTCGAGAAGGAACTGGCGGAGCTGCGCGGCAAGCTGGCGGAAGGCGCGGAGCGGACGTAACAGCCCGCGGAGAATGTAGCGTCGGCCCCCCGTGGCCGACGTTGAGTGCGGCGAAACCCACACTTGTGCCACAGATGGATGCACCGCGCGGGATTACCCGACGCGGCGGGCAAACGGAGCGATACGAATGCGCTTGTATTGGTCCAGCCTGGATCACAGCGGTTTGCGGCTGGCGCCGGCGCTCCTGGGAGGGCTCCTGATTCTGATCGGCGTCCTGCTGTACGTGTGGCCGCAGTTGCTGTCGTTTGTGGTGGCAACGGTGTTCGTGGCGGCCGGCTGCAGCTTGCTGTTCAGTGCCTGGCGCCTGCGACGGGATGTCACCTACCAGCGCATCGAGCCCACCTGGCGCGCCGAGGATGTCACGCCGCCGGAGTGATCCAAAGGTAGGGCAAGTTGCGCGATGGCGGGTGTGCCCGCGACCAAGCGACTCAACTCGCCTGCTCGAAACGCCGCAACCTGCCGCCCAATCGTCAGGCGCGGAGGCCTGTCGCTACCCCTTTCGCCGCTCGCCGCCTACTTCGGCGTTGCCGCCTGCAGCACGACGCCCGCCACCGGCGGCACCTTGATCTTCAACTTGTGATCTTGCGGCTCGATCACACTCTCCGCCGGCGTCTTGCCCGCGCCCGCCGCGCTCGCGTCGAAGATGAGCCGCCACTTGTTCGGGGCTGACACCGGCAGTGGAATCGTGACCTCGTGCTCCTCATCCGAGCCGTTCAGAACCACGACGAGCTGCTCGTCACGGTCCTTCCGCAGAAACGCCCACACGTCGGCCGTATCGTCCGCCAACAGCGTCCGGAACTCGCCGGTGCGCAGCGCGGCATGGGCGTTGCGCAGCGCGATCACCTGCCGGTAGTACGCCAGCAGGTCGCGCATCACGAAGTTCTCTTCCGGCTTCTCGTAGGGCTGCAGGTCTTCCCACAGCATCGGCTTGCGGCCGGTCGGGTCGGCCGCGCCCCACATACCCACCTCGTCACCGTAGTAGACCATGGGCGCGCCGACGTACGTCATCTGGACCAGTGCGGTCAGGCGCACGCGGGCGTATTCCTTGGGGCCGGGTTTGGCATTGTCGTACTTGATGCCCTCCTGCTGCGGCCGGTTGCCCTCGTTGTAGGTACGGTCGGGGTTCAGGACCATCGACGCGACGCGATCGGTGTCGTGGCTGTCCATGAGGTTCTGCAGCACGAGCGTGGCTTCGAGCGGATACGCCACGCGCAAGTCGCGCAGGCGGTGATCCAGCTCGCTGACCGAAATCTTGAGCTTACGATTGAAGGCCCACGCGACAAGCGGCCGCGAGAACTCGTAGTTCATCACGGCGTCGAAGTGCTGGCCGGCGAGCCACATGTCGGCGCGGTCCCAGATCTCACCGACAATGTATGCCTCGGGATTGATCGACTTCACGAGTTGGCGCCACCCGACCCAGAATGGCGCGGGGATTTCATTCGGCACGTCGAGCCGCCAGCCGTCAATGCCGTCCGCCGCATTGCCGTTCGGCGCCATCCAGCGGCGCGTGACGTGGTAAATGTGATCGCGGACCTGCGTGCTCGCCAGGCCGTCGGGGCTCTTCTTGAACACCGGCAGGGCGTCGTGCCCGAACCAACCCTCATACTTGAACGGCTCCCAGCTCGTCACGTTGAACCAATCGGCATACTTGGACTTCTGGCCGTTCTTCTTCACGTCCTGGAAAGCCGGGTGCAACGTGCCGACGTGGTTGAACACGCCGTCGATGATGACCTTGAAGCCCTGCGCGTGCGCGGCTTTGAGGAACTTCAGGAAACGCAGGTCGCTCTCGGTCCAAACCCAGGTGTTGGGATCGTTCAAATCTTCCTTCGCGGCCGCGGGTTCATAGTCGCCCTTGGTCCCGAAGTGCTGGTCGATGTGCACATAGTTGGTCGCGTTGTACTTATGGTTGCTCTCCGACTCGAAAACCGGGTTGAGATATAGCGCCGTGACGCCGAGTTCCCTGAGGTACGGGAGCTTGGCCTCCAGGCCGTCGATGTCCCCGCCGTACTGCCGATCGTAGACGAACCACTTGTAGAACGTGTCGCCGGCCTTCTCCTTCTCCACTTCCCACGGCGACAGCGCAAACCACTCGCTCGTCCACGGCCGCACCGGGTCGCGATCGTTGGCGGGATTCCCGTTGCGGAAGCGATCGGGAAAGATCTGGTACCAAACCGCGTGCTTCGCCCAGTCCGGCGTGCGGAAAACTTCTTTCTTGGACACGGGTGCTCCGTAAATCGTGGGGTCCGTCGCGGTCAGCTTGCCGTCCGTCAGCACAAAGGTGTAGTGCAGGTGTCCATCGCCGGCCAGTCCGGCCGGCAAGGCCGCAATCCCTTCCCACAGGCAGAAGACCGCGTCGTCCTGGACCGGGGTCATCTCGGCCATGTCGCCGCCCTGGACGGCCACGGCCACGCGCTCCACGTCATGGGCCAGCGTACGCACCCGGAACAGCGCCCGGTGATCCGCAAGGAGCTGCAGATACATCGGCGTTTGCGGGCGGTGTTCCAGTGCGAGGCCTTCCACTTGGCCGTCGCCGACCTGGGCGGTCGAGGTCGTCAGTTGGGCAATACGTCCCAGCCGCAGGACCGAGTTGTTGCCGCCGCGGTTATCGGACACGCCCTCGCGATTCTGCGGATCCTGCAGCCACCTGCTGCCATCCACCACGAACTTGTACTGGTGCCGGCCGGAAACCAGCTCCACCGTGGCCGACCAGACGCCGTCCTTGTCCGGACCGGCCAGCGGCATCGCGCCGGCGTTCCAGTCGTTCATCGTCCCGGCCAGACTCACCGTCTTGGCGACCCCGTCCGGTTTGAACCGCAGCGTGCAGCGCCAGCGACCATTATCGGTCGGTTCGGCCGTCACGGATGCGGGCAGCGTGCCCGGAGCGCCGTCTGGTTTGATGCTGAGCGCGGGTGCGGGCGGCCAAGCGGTGCCCGTCGCGCATGCGGTCGGAACCAGCAGCAAGAGCCATGCCCCCAGCGCCGGCCAATGGGCGGCACGGTGGGCCCGGTGGGGGTGTCGGACTTGTGGTAGGGAGGTTAACATGGTGGCCAATTCTACTGGTCTTGCCTGTACGAGTAAAAGCGGTTTAAGTGGCCAAGAGGCAGATCGTGGCGGCTATCGCCCGGCCGCGGCGGACAGGGCTCCCGGTCCCGCCGACGCGCCACGTCCCATGGTGCCAGCAGGGAGTGCCACCAGTCGCATGAACAACGCGTTGCTGTCGACGATTACGCGGGCCCTCCGCATCACCCTCGCCGCAGCGGCCGGGCTGCTGTTCCTGTGGGCGCTGGTCTGGGTCACGGTGGTGCGCCATTATCGGCAGGCCCCGGAGCGCCCCGGGCAGATTGAGCTGCGGGTGATGAACTGGGCCGGCGGCGGCGGGCAGAAAGAAGAGCAAATCGTCGCCGAGCTCATCGCCACGTACTGCCGGCAGCACCCCAACATCAAGGTCACGCGCATCAACCCCGGCGACGCCGCGTCGTTCTTCACCAAGCTGCAGACGATGATGGCGGCGGACGCGCCCCCCGACGTGTTCTACATGGGCTCGGAGCGCCTCTCCGGATTCGCGAGTCAGGACCTGCTGCTGGAGTTGGAGCCGCTGATCGCCGCAGACGAGGCCGCCGGGCGCCCGACGCTGCGCCCCGCGGATTTCTTCAGGCCGACAGTCGACTGCTTCCGCTTCGATGGCCAGGCCACCGGGGCCGGCAAGCTGTATGGCATTCCCAAGGACTTCACGACGATCGGCTTCTACTACAACAAGACGCTCTTCGACAAGGCCGGACTGCCGTATCCGCCGGACGACTGGACGTGGGACGACTTCATCACGACCGCGCGCGAGTTGCACCAGCGCCTGGCCGGCGAGGATGTGACCGGCGCCGAATTCATGACCTGGCCGTCGATGATCCGCGCGTACCTGCGGACCGAAGGCCTGGAAGTCTCCAGCGACGACTTCCAACACTCGCGGCTGCGCGAGCCGGACGTGCGGGCGGCGCTGGAGCGCCTGCGCAGTTGGCGCTTCGACGAGGAGGGCACGCTGACCAGCGGCAAGAGCCAGGTGGCGGCCGGCGAAAGCGTCTTCCTGTCGGGCAAGGTCGGCATGGCCGGTCCGTTCGGCCGCTGGGTGGTGCCGACGTATCGGCCAATCAAGGAGTTCGAGTGGGACTTCGCGCCGCTGCCGCACGGTAAGGTGAAGGCGAACGTCGCGTTCACCGTGTCCTGGTCGATCGCGAAGCAGACGCGGTATCCGCAGGAGGCCTGGGAGCTGGTGAAGTTCCTGTGCGGGTCCGACGGGCAGGCCCAGGCGGCGGGGCTGGGGCTGGCGATTCCCACACTCAAAGCCGTGGCGCGCAGCACTGCCTTCATGGACCCGAACCAGAAGCCGGAACGCGACTACGTCTACGTCGATCAGGCGGAGTACGCCGAGGTGCTGCGCTGGCCGGCGGATACGCAGTTCGAAAGCCGCCTGGGCAACCGCTTGGAGGCGGCGCTGCGCACCGGCTCGACGTCCCTCGAAAACGCCATCACACAACTCGAGGACGAGTGGCGCAAGAGCCAGCAGACGCCGCTGCGGCGCACGGACTTTCCGGCCGCACCATGGGGGCGCATCACCCGGGGCCTCGTCATCCCGCTGGCGGGACTGCTACTGGTCGCGCTGGTGGTCTGGTGGCAGCGCCGGCCGAAGAAGATCGGGCTGCGCGAGGAGCTGGCAGGCTACGGCTTTGTGAGCCCGTGGGTGCTGGGCTTCCTGGCGTTCATGGCCTTCCCGATCGTGCTGTCGTTCCTGCTTTCGTGCATGAAGTGGACGGGGGTATCCGGGCTGCAATACGCGCAGTGGGTCGGGCTCGCGAACTACCGCGAGCTGCTGTTCTACGACGACAAGTTCCGCATGAGCCTGCGCGTCACGGCCTACTACGCGTTGTTCGCCGTGCCGTTGGGGCAGCTCCTGGCCCTTCTGGGCGCCCTGCTGCTCAACCATGACCTCAAGCTGTCGGGCTTCTTCCGCAGCGCGTGGTACCTGCCCAGCGTGCTCGCGGGCGTCGGCGTCGCGATCCTCTGGAAGTGGGTCTTCGACGGCGACCACGGCCTGCTGAACACATACTTGCTGGGTCCGCTGCTGGAACCATTCCGGGTCAAACCGCCGCAGTGGTTCGACAAGGATGCGGCCACTTTTGGCCCGCCGGCATACGCCCTGATGAGCCTGTGGGGTATCGGCGGCACTATGGTGATCTACCTGGCGGGCCTGAAAGGAATCCCGACGGAGCTTTACGAGGCCGCCAGCATTGACGGGGCGTCGCGCTGGTCGCGCCTCCGCAACGTCACCCTGCCGATGCTCAGCCCGGTCATGTTCTTCAACGTGATCATGGCCATCATCGGGTCGTTCCAGGTGTTCACGCAGGCGTACGTGATGACCGGCGGCGGCCCGGGCGACGATACGCGGTTCTACGTGCTGTACCTGTTCAACCAGGCGTTCGAGTTCCACGAGATGGGTTACGCCTCCGCACTGGCGTGGCTGCTGCTGGCGATCATCCTGATCCTGACACTGATTGTCATGCGCGGCAGCCGGCGGTTCGTGTACTACGAGGCGCTCAAGTAGCGCGACTCCCTGCTTCACCGCGAAGGACGCAGAGGACGCGAAGGAAGACAGTAACAAGACTGAGAAGACCGATGCCGACAGGTGGCGTGCAGCACGAGTTTGATCCGTTGTCGCAACGGGTGATCGGCTGCGCCATGGAGGTCCACACAGAACTCGGCCCCGGGCTTCTGGAATCTGCTTATGAGCAGTGCCTGGCGCATGAGTTGCGCACGGCCGGCATCCCGTTCGAGCTCCAGAAGCCGGTACCGGTGCGCTATCGCGACGTCCGGATTGACTGCGGATATCGACTCGATCTCGTTGTCGACGAGCAACTGGTAGTCGAACTGAAGAGCGTGGAGAGTCTGTTGCCGATTCACGAAGCGCAACTGATGACCTACATGAAGCTGGCGAACGTCTCCGTCGGATTGTTGATCAACTTCAACGTTGTTCACCTCCGCGACGGAATCCGGAGAAGAGTGTTGAACTACACGCCGCAAGCAGGCGCTGGCGCGAAGACGAAAACATGACCGTCTCATCATCTCCTTCGCGTCCTCTGCGTCCTTCGCGGTGAAGATCCTCGTGCCCTTGGCGGTGAAGGGTACCGTTTGCGGATGAGCACAATGAGCAGCTCCCCTGTAATGCAGACACCCGCGGCACTGGCCGGTGCCCCGGCCATCACCTTCCACAAGGTCCTCGTCTACTTCTTCCTCACCGCCGGAGCGCTCGTGCTGCTGTTCCCGCTGTGGTGGATGGTGGTCGTGAGCCTGTCGGATGCGACCCAGGCGGCGCGCGCGTCAGTCGGTGCCGGCGAGTTTACCCTGTTTCCCACACGCCCCCAGTGGTGGAACTACCCCGACGCCCTGCGGGCCATCGGCACGACCGCGTGGCACGGCTTCCTCGACGCTCTGGCCAATACCGTCGTCATCACAGCCTTCAGCGTCCTCGGCCAGGTCCTCTCCTGCAGCCTGGTCGGGTACGCCTTCGCCCGCCTGCGCTTCCGCGGTCGCGCGGGGCTATTCGTGCTGATGCTGGCCACCATGATGCTGCCATTCCAGGTCGTGATGATCCCGCTGTTCCTCCTGTTCCGCTGGCTGGGCTGGATCGACACGTTCCTCCCGCTCATCGTCCCGACGTTCTTCGGCAACGCGTTCTACATCTTCATGTTCCGCCAGTTCTTCGCCCAGATCCCCGAAGCCCTCGTCGAGGCCGCCCGCATCGACGGCGCCGGCTACCTGCGAACCTGGTGGAGCATCATGCTGCCCCTGTGCCGCCCGGTGATCGCGCTGACGGCCGTGTTCACGTTCATGTTCGTGTGGAACGACTTCCTGGGCCCCCTGATCTACCTGCATACCGAGCATAACTACACGCTCGCCATCGCGCTGAACTCGTTCCGCAACCAGTACGGCGGCGTAAACCAGGTGCACCTCCTGATGGCCGCCAGCATCGTGACCATGCTGCCGTGCGTGCTGCTGTTCTTCGTGGCCCAGAAACAGTTCGTCGGCGGGTTGTCGATCGGGGCGGTGAAGGGGTAAGGGCACGGAGCGCGTTTCCCGGCCCCGGCGGCGTGTCGGCGCGCAGGGGGGTGGCGCCGGGTCGCACCGCCTGCCGCCCAGGCGCCTACGCCTGCAGCAGATGATTGATGAAACGCAGCACGCGCCGACAGACGCGCGCCGCGGCGGGCTCGGCGCGGGCGGACAACTGCACCGTGCCGGTCATACCGTGCACGGCTGCGACCGCGTCCGCGGTCTCGAGCGTAATTGTCACTTCGAGATAGGGCTGCTGCGCTTCGCCCGTGGGATCCACCGCGATCCAGCCGCCGGCGGCATGCGTCAGCGCCGCCAATTCTACCTTGCGGCTGGCGGCCGGCTGAATGCGGGTGATCGTGCCGGTGAGGGCCTGCGCGGGAGCGCCGGCCGGACGAAACGTGGCCACTTGGCCCAGCGCCGGCGCTGCCGCGGCAAACTCGTCGGCCGTCAGCACCGCGCGCACCTCGTACGCGCCGGCGATGAGCACCGCCACCGGGTCACCCAGACGCAGGAACTGGCCGGTCTGCGTCGGCCGCAAGCCGGTGGCGACGACGCCCTGCAGCGGCGCGGCCACGCGCAGCTCGTCCTGGCGCGTGCGCTCGCGATCCAGCTCCAGCGCGCGCTGCTGGGCGCGCTCGCCCTCGCGCAGCGCGGCCGCGGGATCGGCGGGCTCATAGGCGGCCTGGCGCGCGTGGCTGGCGTCCAGCTCGGCTTGTGCCTTGGCGACGCGCTCGGCGACCTCCGTGTTGGTCAACTCGACCAACAGGTCTCCGGAGGCGACCGTCTGGCCACGGACGAAGGCGACGCGCTTTACGAAGCCCGGGGTCGCCGCGCGTACCACGGTCTCGTTGGCGGCGGACACGGTGGCGGCGACCTGGACCTTGCGGGGCAGCGGGAACAGCGCGAAGCCCAGGGGCAAGATCCCGAAGACCAGGACGCTGATGGCGACGGCCCGCCGGCGCACCGGGGCGGTTTCAGGAGCGGTCCACAGGTAACGCGCCAGCCGGCGGGCTAGGCCCCAGAGCGTCAGGCACAGGTACAAGACGCCCAGCGCGAAGCCGACGACGAAGAGCTTCGAGGCCACCACGGCGGCGATGGCCAGGATGACCATCGTCCGGTACACCGTGGACGCGACGCCGAACCACAGCAGCGTGCCCCGAAGTCGCCAGGTCTCCGGCGGCGCGGGATTGGGCAGCCCCAGCAGGACCCGCTTGGCCACCGCCAGGATGTACTGGGCGGAGTGCTGCCGCAGGTTGGGGACCTCGACCAGGTCGCTCAGGACGTAGTAGCCGTCAAAGCGCATCAACGGATTCGCGTTGAACAGCAGCGTCGTGGCGCTGGCCAGGAAGATGACGTTGTAGGCCGCCGCGTTCAGCAAAGACGGCCCCGTCAGGGCCCACACAAACACGGCCCCCGCCGCGATCGCCAGCTCGACGTACACGCCGGCGAGCGAGACGATCAGCCGGTCCCGCCGCCGCGAAAAGCTCCAGGCGGCCGTCGCGTCGACATACGCACACGGCGTGAACATGACCAGGTACAGCCCCATTTCGGGCACGTGGCCGCCAAAATGGCGGCAGGCATAGGCATGCCCGAATTCGTGGCAGGCCTTCAGCGCAATCAGCGTGAACCAGATCAGGGGCAGATTGTGCGCGACGAGCAGCCCGTGAATAGGGCGGAGCAGCTCGGCGCCGCGCGAGGCGGCCACGCAGCCCGCCGCGAGCACGAGCACGAGCCAGCCGAGAAAGGCCCAGCGGCTGAAGAGCCAGCGCACCCAGGGCAGCGTGCGCGTCAGAAAGGCGTCCGGGCTCAGCAGCGGGATCTGCAGGGCCAGGAAGCCGATGAGCTTCTGGCGGCGCTGCGCCTGGCGGCGCGCCTGGTGCCGACGGAAAAGTGCCTGCTCGTCGGTGACGGGCAGACTCAGGAAGCTGTAGCGGTGCAGGCTGAGGACGAACTGGTAGAAAACTTCCGCGTCGGCCGCGTCCAGCAGGCCGGCGCCGACTACCTCTTCGAAAATCTCGCCCAGGGGGCGGGAGTCGTCAATGCGGATGAACAGGCGATAGTCTTCCGGATCGAGGCGGTGGCTCTGGAACGTGATCGGATCGCGCACCACGTAGCAGGGCGCGCCGCGAAACACGTGGCGGGTAACCTCCAGGTCGCGGCGCACGCGCACCCGCACCGCTTTCAGGCGGTCGGCCAGCACGGGCGCGGGCTGGGGGGCGGTTGCGGTCATAGCCAGAAGTGCAGCCTCAAATAGTCGATGACCCGGTGCAGCGCCAGCCAGCAGACCCGCCGCGGCCCGACCTCCACCTTGGCCATGCCCTCCATGCCTGGACGCAGCCAGTCGACCGGCGTGTCGAGCGCGGCCTCCACCACGTAGACATTGCGGCCCGGGCGCGCTTCCGCGCTGGGCGCCACACGCGTCACCTCGAACGCCAGGGCCCACTCCGGCCGGGCCTCACTGGCGAACTGCCCGCGCAAGCCGGCATGCAGGTCCGCCGTGACGGCCTCGAGGCCCTCGATTTCGAGCAACCCGTTCTCCAGCGGGGCGACATCGTACAAGGGCGTGCCCTGGGCGAGCACACTCCCGACCTGCTTGCGCGGGTCGCCGCTGACCACCAGCCCGTCGAACGGAGCGCGAATCACGGTCTGTTCCAGCCGCCGCGCGTTGATGGCCAGTTGCGCGTCGACCAGTCGCCGGTTGGCCTCGGCCACCTGTGCGGCCCCGCCGTCGCGGGCGGCCAGGGCCCGCGTCTCCTCGCGATCCAGCACGGCCCGCTGCGCGGCGAGGCGCTGGTGCTCGAGCTCCAGGTCCCGGCGATCCAGCTCACACAATACGTCGCCCGCGCGGACCCGCGTGCCGGGTGTCGCGACCACCCGCGCCAGCACGCCATCAAACGGCACACCCAGGTGCCGCTGCTCCGCGGGCACGACCTTGGCCGCCAACATGAGCTCGTACGGCAGCGTGCCGCAGCAGAACCACGCGACGGCGACGAGGGCCAGCGCGGTCAGCAGCTTGCGCCCGCGACAGCCCGGTCCGACGAGGGACCTGACCGCCGTGGCGCTTGCCTCCCACGCGTGCCGCACCAGCCCGCGGTGCGCCTGGCACACCAGTCGCAAGGCGGGCCCGAACGGCTCAATGAGCTTGCTGATCTCCGCCAGCTTCTCCCGCCGCAGCGGTTCCTCGGCCGCCGCCCGCAGGCTCAGCACGGCCACGCACACACCGCCATCCAGCATGGGCAACGAGGCCACGGCGGCGCCCCCGGCCGCGGCGTGCCACTGCTGATGCAGGCGGTGGCCGGCCGAGAGCTTCTCGTTCGCCCAGCCCCGGTCCTGCTGGCAGACGATGGGCTCGCCAAAGTCCGCGCATTCCTCCATCGCCGCCCGCAAACTGCCGGCGCCCGGGCTGCGCGGCGGGATGTTGTCGAGGCCGGAGATCGAGAGGATTTCCACGTGCTTGCCGCGGACGAGCCCGAGCGCCACCTGCTCGCAACTCAGGCGGTTCCGCAGGCTGTTCGTGATGGCAAACGCGAGCTCCGTCGGCGAGCGTACGCCCGCCGCCCGACCCAGCGCCGCGTTCGGCGGACCGCGATGATCGGCCCGCGCCGCCTCCGCCCCGACCAGCGCGAGCGCCGCCGCCGTCAGCGCCGCCAGCGCTTCCAGTTGCTGCAGGCACGTCCGCGCGCGGGTCTCGTCGGCGGGCACGACCAGCGCCAGGGCGCCCTCGACGCCGGTGGTCGCGTCCCGGAGCGGGACCGCCAACAGCGCGATCTGCGTATCAGCGGCGGACGCGCTCAGCAGACGGGCGCGCGGCTTGCGGCCGGCCAGGGCCTCCGTCAGGAACTGCTGCACCGCTTGCCGCCAGAAACGCGGATCGGTGGGCCCGTTGTGGGTCTCTTCCTGCACAACGGCAGGACCGACCTGGACGTGGAGCGCGCCGTACGGGCTCGCGAAGGCGTCACCGAGCCGCTCCAGCACGCGGGCCAGATAGTCCTGGTGCGACGGGGCTCGGCGGGCGAGCCACAACAGTTGGGCGTGCAGCCCCGCGGCGTCCGACGTCGCGTCGGGCGCGGTCCGAGGACTCGCAGATGGGGGATGCTGGGACACCAGGCCACTCCGCCGTAAGGCGTACTATCCCGGGCGCGCCGCATTGGCCGTCGGGGCCAGCTTGCGCGGGAGCGTGATGGGGCTCAAGAACACGAAGCCGGCGTCGTAGGCGCCTTCGCGCAGAAACTGGCAGCGCACGCAGCGCACGAAGATCATCGGCAGGTCCAGCTGCGCGCGGTCGAATTCGATCCGGTACAGGTCACCGACACGCACGGCGAGCGGGAACAGAATGCGGCACCCGCTCTGCGAGACGTCCCCGGTCGTCCCCTGCATTTTGAACTTGAGCATGTCACTGGTGTTGCCCGGCTGCAGGGTGACCGTGGCCTTGATCTCCAGCCGGAAATGCCGGCGCTGCTGACGAATCTCCTCCGGCGTGTTCTGCTCCAGCTCACGCAGCAGGCCGAAAGCCTCGTTCTCGTCCAGCGAATCCGGCGCACCCGTCACATCACCAAAAATATCCATCACAACTGCTCCTTGGACGGGACCGGCGCGGCCGCACGGGCCTGACTCGGCTCCGCCTCCAGGCTGACATTCACGCGCATGCCCCCGTGCCACCCGGCATCTTGGTTCGGAACGTGCAGCTTCACGCGCACGGTCTGGCTGGCCGCATCGGCCACCGGGCTGACGAAGATCACTTCGCCCGTGCGGGGAGCGTCCCGCGTCTCGACCGGACTGAGCACCGCGCGCTGTCCGAGCTGTACCCGGCCGGCCAGCGCCAGCGGGCAATCCACCACCACCAGCAGCGGATCCAGTTGCACCAGCTTCAGGATCGCCTCGCGATCTTCCACGGTGTCGCCCACCTCGCGCACCCGCTCCGCAACAAAACCGGAGAACGGCGCCCGCACTTCCAGTTGATCCAGCAGCGCCTGCTGCAGCGCCAACTCGCGGACAGCCTGCGCTCGGCGGAACTGCGCCTGCGCCACCGCGACCTCCGCCGCCCGCAAATCCGCCGCGGCATCCGACCGCTCCTTCTGCGTCGAGGCTGACACCTCCGCGATGTGCTGCAGACGTTGCCACTCCGCCTCAGCCTGCTCGCGACGTACCTGTGCCGCCTCAATCTCGAGCGTCGAACCCGCCAGCCCCGCAGCGATCTCCACCCGCCGCTGTTGCACGGCCGCATCCAGCCGCACCACCGGCTCCCCGCTGCGCACAGCGGCTCCCTCCGCCACCGGCAACTCGGCGATCCGCCCGGTGGTGACGGCCGCAATCGTGACGACGTGCGCCGGCGCGGTGAAACCGGTCACCCCCGGCGGCGCCGTCGCCGATGCCACCCGCGCGGCCTCGTCGGCGCCGCGCCCGACCCCCGTACTCAGCAGGAGGCTGAGCGCCAGGGCCGCCGGCCACCACGGTCGGCACCGGGGCAAGCGGAGTTGCGTTCGCATGGTCCACCATCCCTTCATGCACACGCTACCGGCGTTGATTCCGCTGCTCCTCGGACGTGGCACGCTCCGCCGCGGCCGAAGTCGCGTCCGCTCGGCTGCCGGACCAGCCGCGCAGCAGGCCCCACAAGGCCGCCCAGATGCTGTCCTGCCCGCCGGCGGCGACGTCATCGCCGTCCGCCGGACCGCCGGCCCCAGTGTTCCCCACGGTCTCGGCGGAGTCGTCCGGAACCGGCTGACCCGCGGCGGGCACAAACCGCGACTTACCGGCCTGCTCCTCCGCCAGTCCCAGATCGGTGGCGGCGTCGGTCTCCAGTGTGACGTCCTTCTGGGCGGTGAACGTCTCCTGGAACGAGAGCCCCGTGGTCGCGACGGTCAGCTCACTGGCCTGCGGCGCGGCGAGCGGTTCCACCGTCAGATCGAAATCGGCCGCGGGCGCCGTCGACGGCGCGTCGGCCGCCGGCACCGCCTCATAAGCGATGCCGGCCGTCTGCACACCCTCGAGCGAGGCGGGTCCGGCGATGCCGCGGTGATCGGCCAACGGGTCGAGCACGCGCAGCGTCTCGCCGCCATCCCACGGGGATCCTTGCGACGAGGACGGGCTCGCCGGCGCGTCACTGCCCTGGCCGGTGCCCACCGGCGCGTCCGTCGCAGTTCCGCCCGTAGACTCCGCGGCGGGCGTCGCGGTCGGGAGGGTTCCTGGGATCGCCGGTGCGACCGGACTGGCGTCGTTCGTGGTACTGTCGGCCGTCGGGCTCGAGTTCGTACTGTCGACGGGGATCGTCGGCTCTGTGGGCGTTGCGGGCGTCGCTGGCTCCTCCGGAGTGGCGGGGGTCACCACGTCCATTGGCGTCGTCGGCGTGTCCGCATTCGGCGCGGTGGCTGGCGTGTCGTTCACCGGCTCAGGCGGCGTATCGTCCGCCGGGTGCGTGTTGTCCGGGGGCGTCGTCGGCGTCACCGGGTCCGGGTTGACCACCGGCGTTTCCTGCGTCGCGCTGACGTGCACCACCGTCGTAGCCGTCGTCGTGTTCGTGCCGTCAGTCACGTAGAGCTCGAACGTCAGGTCCGTGTCGTGCTCCAGGTCCGGCGCCGTGAACGTCGGGCTCGTCGCGTGCGGATCGGAGAGCTGGACGGTCGGGCCGCCAGTCTGGACCCACTCGTACAGCAGATGCTGATTCTCCGGATCGACGCCCTCGCCCGTGAGCTGGACGATGTCGCGCTCATTGACGGTCTGATCCGGTCCGGCACGGATCACGGGCGCGTCGTCCACGGCATTCACATGGATGGTCGTCGTGGCGACGGACGTATTCGTCCCGTCGGACACGCGCAGCTCAAAGGTCAGGTCCGTGTCGTGCGCCAACTCCGGCGTCGTGAACGTGGGCTGCGCCGCGTGCGGATCGGAAAGCTCAACGGTCGGGCCGCCGGTCTGAACCCATTCGTAGGTCAGGCTCTGATTCTCCGGATCGACACCCTCACCCGTGAGCTGGACGAGCTCGCGCTCGTTGACCACCTGGTCCGGACCGGCACTGGCCGTCGGCGCATCGTCCACGGCGCCCACGTGCACCGCGGTGGTGGCCGTCGTCGTGTTCGTGCCGTCCGAGACGCGCAGCTCAAAGGTCAGGTCCACGTTGTGCGCCAGGTCGGGAACCGTGAAGGTCGGATTGGCCGCATGCGGATCGGAGAGCTCGACCGTCGGGCCGCCGGTCTGGACCCATTCGTAGGTCAGGCTCTGATTCTCCAGATCGAAGCCCGCGCCCGTGAGTTGGACGAACTCACGCTCGTTGACCACCTGGTCCGGGCCGGCGTCCACCACCGGCGCGTCGTCCACCGCATTCACATGGATGGCCGTCGTCGAGACGCTCGTACTGGTGCCGTCGGAAACATGCAGCTCGAAAAGCAGGTCCGCGTCCTCCAGCGACGCCGGCGCCGTGAACGTCGGCGTCGGCGCGTGCGGGTCGGATAGCTCGACCCGCGGCCCGCTGACCTGCACCCATTCGTACGTCAGGTCCTGATTCTCGGGATCGACGCCGTGGCCCGCGAGGTGGACCACCTCGCGCTCGTTGACCACCTGGTCCGGACCGGCACTGGCCGTCGGCGCATCGTCCACGGCGCCCACGTGCACCGCGGTGGTGGCCGTCGTCGTGTTCGTGCCGTCCGAGACGCGCAGCTCAAAGGTCAGCTCCGCGTTGTGCGCCAGGTCGGGAACCGCAAAGGTCGGATTGGCCGCATGCGGGTTGGACAGGGTCACCGTCGGCCCCCCCGTCTGCACCCATTCATAGGTCAGCGGATCACCGTCCGCGTCCACGCTGCCGGCCGCACTCAGGGCGACCACGTCGCGCTCGTGCACGTACTGCGCGGTCCCGGCCTGCGCGACGGGCGGCGTGTCGGTGGTCAGGATGTCGCCGTCCCGGAGGGCGATGCTGTCCACGTGGCTGTAGTGCACCGTGAACGTGCCGCCGTCCGGCGTGGCCACTTCCAGCGTGCCGGTGTCCTTGTGAATGACGATGTCGGACTTGGAGAAGTTCGTCAGGTCGATGACGTTGCTGCCGCCCCCGCCGTCGACCGTGTATTCCGCCCCGTTGGTCGGATGCGTAAAGGCGAACCGATCGTCGAATGCGCTCCCGATGACGCCTTCCACATGAGTCAGTGTATCGGTGCCCGCGCCGCCGGTGTTCTGCGGGCCGGTGGCCGTCAGGTCGACGCGCACGCTGCCGGTGGCGTCGCGGTAATCCGCGACATCGTGCCCGGCGCCGCCGTCGAGCGTGTCGTCGCCCGCTCCGCCGTGCAGCAGGTCGTCGCCCGCGCCGCCCAGCAACGTGTCGTTGCCGGCGCCGCCGTGCAGCGTATCCTGACCACCCCCGCCCGCCAGGACGTTGGCGTTGGCGTCGCCCGTGAGCGTATCGTTCGACTCCGAGCCCGTCGCGTTCTCAATGCTGATCAGCGTGTCGGTCCCGTCGGCGCCCGTGGCCGTCCCGGCCGACAGGTCAACCGTCACTGCGCCGCTGGCGTGTTCATAGTGGGCCGTGTCGATGCCGGATCCGCCGTCGAGGGAGTCATTGCCGAGGCCGCCTTCGAGATGGTCATTGCCGGAGCCGCCGGATAGCACATTCGCGCCGCCGTCGCCGGTCAGTGTGTCGTCGTAGTTTGAGCCGGTGACGTTCTCGACCGCGTTGAGCGTGTCGTTGCCGGCGGCGCCGGTGGCCGTCCCGCTCGCGAGGTTGACGTTCACCGCGCCGCTCGCGCTGGCGTAGCTGGCCGTGTCCGTGCCCGCGCCGCCATCGAGCGTATCGTCGCCCGCACCGCCGTCGAGCGTGTCATTGCCGGATCCGCCGGACAGCGCGTTCGCGCCGGCGTCGCCCGTCAGCGTGTCCGCGTAGCTCGAGCCGGTGAGGTTCTCAATCCCACTGAGCGTGTCATAACCCGCGCCGCCACTCGTCGCACCCGTGCTCAGGTTGGCGGTCACGCCGTACGTGGCCGAGCCAAAGCTGGCCGTGTCGTTGCCGGCCCCGCCGCTCAGCGTGTCATTGCCCGCGCCGCCGTCGAGCGTGTCGTCCCCCGCTCCACCATCTAACACGTTGGTGCCGGAATTGCCCGTCAGCGTGTCGCCATAGTCCGAGCCCGTGACATTTTCGAAGTTCGTCAGCGTGTCGGTACCGTCGGCGCCGCTGGCGGTGCCGCTCGTGAGGTTGACATCCACGGCGCCACCCGTGCCGGCGTAGCTGACCGTGTCCGTACCCGCGCCGCCGTCCAGCGTGTCATTCCCGGCGCCGCCCACGACGACGTCGTTGCCTGCCCCGCCGCTGATCACGTTCGCGCCGGCATCGCCCGCCAGCGTGTCGTCATAGTTGGAGCCCGTGACGTTCTCGAGACCGGTCAGCGTGTCCTGGCCACCGCCTCCGGTCGCCGCGCCGGCCGCGAGATCCACCTGGACGCCCGCGGTGGCGTTGACGTAGGTGACCGTGTCCGTGCCGCCGCCGCCATCCAGCAGGTCGTCGCCAGCGCCGCCATCGAGCGTGTTGTTGCTCGCGTTGCCCGTCAGCGCGTCGTCGAACGTCGACCCCGTGAGGTTCTCGATATTCCGCAGTGTGTCATTCCCGGCGCCGCCCGTCGCAGTGCCGCTGACCAGATCGGCCGTCACGGCCCCCGTGGCCGTCGAGTAATCGGCCGTGTCGACTCCACCGGCGCCATCGAGGAGATCGTCGCCGGCCCCGCCGGCCAGGACGTTCGCGCTGCTGTTGCCGGTTAGCGTGTCGTCGAAATCGGAGCCGGTCAGGTTCTCCACGCTGGCAAGCGTGTCGTTACCGGCCCCGCCGGTGGCCTTCCCGGTCGTCAGATTGGCCGTCACCGCGGACGTCGCTGAGGCGTACGTCGCCGTGTCCGTGCCGGAGCCGCCGTCGAGCGCGTCATTGCCCGCGCCGCCGTCGAGCAGATCATTGCCGGAGCCGCCGCTCAGTACGTTCGCGCCGGCATTGCCGGTCAGGACGTCGTTGCCGGAACCGCCCGTGACGTTCTCGATGTTGAGCAGCGTGTCATCGCCGGCACCGCCCGTGGCCGTTCCGGTGCTCAGGTTGACGTTCACGCTGGTTGAGCTCGACGAGTAGCTGGCCGTATCCGTGCCCGCGCCGCCGTCGAGCACGTCATTGCCGGTGCCGCCCGTCAGGGTGTTATTGCCCGCGTCCCCCACGAGCGTGTCGTCATACTTCGAGCCCGTGATGCTCTCAATGCCGGTCAGCGTGTCACTGCCCGCACCGCCGGTCGCCGTGCCCGCGGACAGGTCGACGTTCACCGCGCTGGCCGCGCTCGCATAGGTCGCCGTGTCCGTCCCCGCCCCGCCGTCCAGCGTGTCGTTACCCGTGCCGCCATCCAGGGTATCGTTGCCCGCGCCGGCCTGCAGCGTGTCGTTCCCGCTGCCGCCGGACAGCGTGTTCGCGTTCGCGTCGCCCACCAGCGTGTCGCCGTAGCCCGACCCGGTCACGTTCTCAATGCCCGTCAGCGTGTCATCGCCACCCCCGCCCGTGGCCGTCCCGGTCGTCAGGTTGACGTTGACGGCGCCCGTGGCGCCGGAATACGAGGCCGTGTCCGTGCCCGCCCCGCCGTCCAGGAGATCATCGCCCGCCCCGCCGTCCAGCCAGTCATTGCCCGCGCCGGCTTGCAGTGTGTCGTTGCCGCTGCCGCCGGACAGCGAGTTCGCGTTGCCGTTACCGACGAGCGTGTCGTCGTACGCCGTGCCTGTGACGTTCTCGATTCCGACCAGCGTATCGTTACCGGCGGCCCCCGTGGCCGTGCCGGCCGTCAGGTCGACATTGACCGCGCCCGTCGAACCGGCATACGTCGCGGTATCCGTGCCGCTGCCGCCGTCGAGCGTGTCGTCGCCTGCCCCACCGCTCAGCATGTCATTCCCCGCCCCGCCGCTCAGGACGTTGTCGCCGGCATCCCCCGTCAGGGTGTCGCCGGAGGACGAACCGGTCAGATTCTCAATGTTCCTGAGCGTGTCCGTGCCGGCGCCGCCCGTGGCCACCCCGGTCGTGAGGTTCGCCGTCACGCCGGAGCTCGCGGCCGCGTAGCTCGCGGTGTCCGTCCCGGCACCACCGTCGAGTGTGTCGTCGCCGGCACCGCCGTCGAGCGTATCATGCCCCGCGCCGCCGGACAGCGTGTTGGCGTTGGCGTCGCCGGTCAACGTGTCGTTGTAGTCCGAGCCCGTCGCGCTCTCGAAGCCGGTCAGGGTATCGCTCCCCGCGCCGCCCGTCGCCGTACCCGCTGCCAGGTTGACCGTCACGCCGGCCGTGGCCCCGTCGTAATGCACCGTGTCCTGTCCGGCGCCGCCATCGAGCGTGTCGTTGCCCGCCCCGCCCTCGACGTCGTCGTTACCCGCGCCGGCCCCAATCGTGTTCGCGCCGGCGTCGCCCGTCAGCTTGTCGTCATAGTCCGAGCCGGTGACGTTCTCGATGCTGGTGAGCGTGTCATTGCCGTCGGCGCCGCTGGCGGTGCCGGCCGCCAGGTCAACCGTCACCGCGCCGGTCGCATGCTCGTAATGGGCCGTATCGGTGCCTGCGCCGCCGTCCAGCGCGTCGTCACCCAGCCCGCCCTCGAGCTGGTCGTTGCCCGCGCCGCCGTCCAGCCGGTCATCGCCGGACGCGCCGCCCAGTGTGTCGTTGCCCGCTCCGCCGGACAGCACGTTGGCGCCGCCGTCGCCGGTCAGCGTGTCGTTGTAGGCGGAGCCGGTGGCGTTCTCGATGCCGCTCAACGCGTCCGTACCGTCCCCGCCGCTGGCTGTGCCGGCGGCGAGATTGACGTTGACCTCCGCGGACGCGTGGTCGTAGTGCACCGTGTCGGTGCCCGCGCCGCCCGCGAGCGTGTCGCTGCCCGCCCCGCCTTCGAGATAGTCGTTGCCGGCGCCGCCGGTCAGAACGTTCGCCCCGCTGTCGCCGATGAGCGTGTCGTTGTAAGCGGAGCCGGTGGCGTTCTCGATGCCGGTCAGCGTGTCAGCGCCATCGCCGCCGGTAGCCGTACCCGTCGCCAGGTTCACGTTGACCGCCGCGGACGCGTGGTCATAGTGCGCCGTGTCGAGGCCCGCGCCACCATCCAGCGTGTCGGCTCCCGCACCACCTTCCAACTGATCATTGCCCGCCCCGCCCGCCAGCACGTTCGCGCCGCCGCCACCGGTCAGCGTGTCGTCGTACGCCGAGCCCGTGGCATTCTCGATGCCGGTCAGCGTGTCGTGGCCGTCACTGCCGGTGGCCGATCCGGCCGCGAGATTGACGTCCACGCTGCCCGTGGCGTGGTCGTAGTGGACCGTATCGGTGCCCGTCCCGCCGGCGAGCGTGTCATCGCCCAGGCCGCCTTCCAGGTGGTCGTTGCCCGCGCCGCCGGTCAGCACGTTGGCGCCGCCGTCGCCAGTCAGCGTATCGTTGTGCGCCGAGCCGGTGACGTTCTCAATGCCGCTCAGCGTGTCATTGCCGTCGCCGCCGCTGGCCGTCCCCGTCGTCAGGTTGACCGTGACTCCCGTGGCCGCGTGGTCGTAATGGGCGGTATCGCTGCCCGTTCCCCCGTCGAGCGTGTCGTCCCCGGCGCCGCCTTCCAAATGGTCGTTGCCGGCGCCACCGGCCAGCACGTTTGCACCGGTGTGCCCGGTCAGCGTGTCGTCGTAGTTCGAGCCGGTCACGTTCTCAATACTGAGCAACGTGTCGCTGCCGTCCGCGCCGGTCGCGGTGCCGGCGCTGAGATTCGCGTTCACGCTGCCCGCGGCGTGTTCGTAGTGCGCGGTGTCGCTGCCCGTGCCGCCATCGAGCGTGTCGTTGCCCGTGCCGCCTTCGAGGTGGTCGTTGCCCGCGCCCGCCACGAGCACGTTCGCCCCGCTGCCTCCGGTGAGGATGTCGTCATGGGCCGAACCTGTCACGTTCTCGAAGTTCACCAGCGTGTCGTGCCCGTCGCCGCCGGTGGCGGTGCCGGTGCTGAGGTTCACATTCACGCCGCCCGCGGCATGGTCGTAGTGCGCCGTGTCGGTGCCGGTGCCGGCGTCAAGCGTATCGTCGCCCGCCCCGCCCTCCAGGTGGTCGTGCCCGGCTCCACCGGTCAGGACGTTCGCCCCACCGTCGCCCGTCAGGATATCGTCGTGCGCTGAGCCGACGACGTTCTCCAGGTTGTGCAGCAGATCGTTGCCGTCCCCGCCCGTCGCCGCCCCGGCCGCCAGGCTGACATTCACCCCTGCGGTCGCGTTGTCATAGTGGGCCGTATCCACGCCGGCCCCGCCATCCAGCACGTCGCTGCCCGTGCCCCCCTCCAACTGGTCGTCACCCTCCGCGCCAGCGAGAACGTCATTGCCGGCGTCGCCGAAGAGCGCATCATCCCCCGCACCGCCCAGCAGCAGGTCATCACCGGTGAGCGCATGGGCCGTGTCGGCCCCGTCCGTGCCGGTAAACGTGTCATTGTGATCCGTGGCGTCCGGCTGCGTCTGGCCGGTTTCCGTATCGGACCAGGTGGCCGACATCAGGATGCGGGGTTCGAGTGGTTCCATCTGTCCTCTCGCCTTCCGACGTCGCGCTGGGGGCTGCCGCCCGGCCTGGTTGGGTTGACCATTTGAGCCGGAATCGGCCGGCTGCGCGACGTTCTCTTTGTGCGGGCGATCCGCCATGCGCGTTCTTCCTACTCTCTCTATTGGCCGGCTCGACCACGGGCGCACGAGCCCGGGTCCGTGTCGGTAGTGCCGACATCGGCGCTTATGGGGTTGATCGTCTCGATGGCGCCCCCCCTCGATCGCGTGTTCGTACCGCCGACCACGTCCCCGCAACGTCCGGGGATTTCTCGGGCCTGCGCCTACTGAGCCACTCGGGTGACTACCCGGGATTCCGCGCTGGGTCGACCGCACGTCCGAGAAGTGGCCTTGCCGCGCCAGGACCATCGCGCATGCCGGCCCGGCGCCCCGTTGCCCCCCGCCACGCTGTGGCAGTTTGAGCCGCTTTGACCCGCGGGCGGCACCGCTTTCCGGCGCAACGACCCGCCCGCTCGCGCGCCCCGCGCTGCCGCGCGGCGTCGCTCTACCCCCTCGAACCGTCTCACCAATGGTGCATTGCCCCGTCGCGTCGCGCGTCCCGGCCTGACGGAGCGTGGCGCGTCCGGCCTCCGCCGGCCCCGAGCGAAGCGCGCAGTGCCTGACGAAGAAGGCCCATTCCAGAGTACCACACCGGAAGCAAAACCGCTCTGGACCCTGGGTCAGCTTGCATCCGGCTTACGGTGCCGCCGTGGCGGGTTCGAGGGTAACGTTGTTCTGCTTGGCGTTGCGGCCCTGGTGGCGCACGATCTCAAACGGCAGGTCGACGCGCTGCCCACGCGGCACGGACGCGGTGAACTCAACCGTCCGAAAGTCGTGCAGCTTCGCCGCCAGCGCGCTGCGAAAGACGACGTGCCCCGGGAACGCCCGGCGCACTTCGACGTCGATGGGCTTGGCCGAGTAGTTGCGGATGCGCTGCGTGTAGACCTCGTGATCGTCCCAGCCCTCCACCGCGCTGTTGACCTCAATCTGCAGGGCGCCGTCGTCGACGCGCCGGAACAGATCCGTGCCCGTCACATGCATCCACAAGTTATCCCGATACGCCCGCCGCTTGATGAGCTCGAAGATCACCTCCGGATCGGGCCCGAGATTCAACTCGAGCTTGTCCCCGATCGGCACATACTTGATGGGCTGCGCGGCCAGGAAGCTCAGCCCATCGCGGCCGTTGTCGCGAAACACCCGCACGATCCCGTCCGGCAGGGGCGTCGTCCCCAGCCCGGATGCCGTGTCGTTCGTCAGCAGATACAAGCGCACGAGCTGGTCGCCATACTCCACCGGCCGATAGCGGTATTGAATGCGGAACGGCACGGCCGCACCCTCGAAGCTGCGCATGCGCTTCGACCAGGTATCCGCGACGGTCTGCGTTCCCTCGATCGTGTAGATGAAGTACTCGCTCAGGCCCTCCTTGACGATCTGGGGCTCCTCGAGTCGCCCCCCTGCGGCATCCACCTCACCCGCCGCCCGACGATCGGACAGCGCGCTCTTGGCCGCCACCTGGCGGAGCGCGCCACGTTCGGCCGCCGGCATCCGGTCGACCTTGTCCAGCGCGAGCTGCGCCAACTGGGCGATCTTCTCCACGAGGTTGATGGTCCCCACCACCAGGCGGATTTGCGCGTTCTCGTAGTGCTCGCCAGAGCGGTTCTGGATACGCACGAAGCCGTCCAGGTGCATCTGCGACTCGTCGGCATTCGCCAGACACACGTAGTCCGCCGCCCACGAGATGCCGGACGTGAAGTACGTGATCTCCACCGTGGCCTCGCCGTCGAACTCGCTCTGCACGTTCCAGTACAGCATCTGCGGCTTGTCATGCGGAAACGTCGTGTCCAGGACGGAGAGCTGGTCCGGCCGCGTGCGGAACGTCAGCTCCACCGAACTCGCGTCAATGAGCGTGTTCGCCCAACTGAACTGCAGTGGGTTGACGCCGCGCTGGAACGTCAGCACGCGCGTTTCCCGCACCAGCGTCAGGTCCTCGGAGTTGTAAATCGTCAGTTGCACGGTGTCGCGCGGCGGAACCGTGGACAAGTCGATATTGCGGGCCCCGGCGACGCCCGCACCCGCGGCGAGCACGATGGTCAGCATGCCATGAAGCATTTTGCGCATGGGAAAACCCTCACTGGTGCGACGTCGGCCTTACCACTCGTTCTTGATGATCACGTGCAGCCGGTAGACCAACTTCTCCGCCTTCGCCCCCGCGCCACACGCCGGCAGCGGCACGTGAAACAGCACTTGCTCATCGGTCGTCTTCTCCGCATCCGGCGGGCCGGTCAACGTCGTGTCCGGTGCCAGCTCCCACTGCACGTCCCGCTTGGTGTCCTGGCGGACTTCGTTGCGGACGTAGCGCAGATTCTCGCCCACGTCGAGCACGACCGGCTGATTCTTGAAGTTCTCGACCTCGTACTTGATGACGACGTCGTGGTCCTCGAGATTGCCCGCCACGCGCCGTTTGTCGTTACGCTCGATCGTCCGCACCACGACGATGTCCTGGGCGACCCCCAGGTACAGCCGCAACTCGTCATCGATCGGTGTGAACTTGCCCCAGTCCTCCCCCAGAAACGCCGTCCCGCCGTGCCCGTCATCCTGGAAGATGCGCACCTTGCCATACGGCAGCGGCGCGCGGCCAAGCTGGTTGGCCCCATCGTTCTTGAGCACGTAATGCATCGGCACGCGCAACTTGTTCTTCGGTCGGTCCAAGTAGTCGAACTGCGCCGGGTCGCAGGTGTACGTCTTGCGGACCGGCACGTTCGCGACGCGCTCCACCAGCATCTCCTTCGTCTCATTGAGCCCGATCGGCCGCAGAAACTGCTTGCCGTATCCCGCGAACAGACCGCTCGCGCCGTACTCCTCGTTGGCGAAATTCTGCAGCCGCATGTACTGGGCCAGCGTCAGTGTCCGCTCGTCATGGGCGGCCGTGGCGCGATAGTTGAAGCTCTTGCTCAGGTTGGCCAGGAGGTAGCTGATGCGCACGCGGGCCGAGCCCGACGCGCTGGCCGCAACCTCCCAGACCAGCGCCGCCTCGTTGGGCGGATAGCTGACGGACAGCACCTTCGCCTCGAGCGCGTCCCCGTCCGCGGGCGCTAGCACACGAAGCAGAATCGTCTCCGGGTCAATCGCCGTGTTGGCCCACGAGAAGTCCACCTGGTTGGGCCCTTTCACCAGCGGAACAATCCGCTCCTCCTCGACCAGTGTCGCCTGCGGATGATCGAGCTGTACCTCCACGCGCTCACGCACCGGCAGCGTGATCAGCTTCACCCGCGCCTGCGCCACGTCCGGCAGCAGCGCCACCAGCCCCCAGGCCAGACCATACCCCACCGCGGATAACCGGCGCATATGCGGACTCCTTGCGGAAACGCTGCGGTCCACCGCCCCGACCGCGGGGCACGGCCGGACCGCTCAGGGAATTAGACGCCACCGGGCCGCCGAAAGTTCCCGTCCGCCGGAAACGGGCCTTGCGGACGCGCGTCGCCCATCCGCCGGGTCCGCGCCGCGAAACCGGGTCGCCACCGCCGGCCGCGGGGCTGGAAAAACGCGCTCGGTTGGGCATGATGCGTCCTGTGTGCCTGTCCTGTAGGAGATCGCCATCATGACCATCGCAGTTCGAACCGTGGCGCTGCTGCTTTCGTCGGGCTCCCTTGTCTCACTCGCCGGGTGCGCACTGCCGCCGCGGGCCGCATCGCGCGCCCCCTTCCCGGATG
Source organism: uncultured Planctomycetales bacterium (assembly GCA_964523405.1). Lineage (GTDB taxonomy): Bacteria > Planctomycetota > Phycisphaerae > UBA1845 > Fen-1342 > CAZGAQ01. Next base: position 43,867 of record CAZGAQ010000021.1, on the reverse strand, counting down.
CCCGGACCCAGTTGTCCAAGGAGGAGCTGGGCGAGCTGCTGCAGCAGTTTGAGGACACGTATGAGGCCACGATCCGCGAGGCGGCCGAACGGATCGTCACGCTCCAGCCCGACCGCCGCACGCGCCACCTGGCATTGCTGTGGCAGATGCGGCTGATCCCGATGGCGCGCGACACGCTGAACCAGGATGACGCCGTCTACAGCCTGCTCGACGGCTGGGCCCTGTGCGTGCGGCAGCGCGACTTTTTCGAGCGCGGCGACGGACGGGAGCTGTTTGGCGCGAACCAGGCGCTCGCGCAGGAGGCGGCGCGACGTTCGCTCGGGGATATCGAGCGGATTGCCGCGCTCATCCTCACGCCGGAAAGCCTGAACCGAACGCGCCCCGCGATCGAGGACCTGGCGCTGCAGTTTCCGCTGCGCGGCGAGTTCTCCGGCTCGGTCGTGCGGACGGCCGTGCAGAAACCCGCGCGCAACGCCGACGTCCTCGCGTCGGTGCTGCGGGCGCCGCTGGCTCCATTCCGCGCCATGGAAGGTATCGACCGCGGCGCGGCGGCCATCCAGGGGTTCACGGCGGTCGCAGCGCACCTGACCGACACGGTCAACGATCTCCCCGAGACCATCCGCCTCCAGACCAACTTGCTCCTGATGGACATCGACGAGCTGGAATCCGTGCAGACGGCGCAAGCCAGCCTGGCCGAGCTCGCGCACAGCTCCGCCCGCTTGTCCACGGTGGCGGAATGCCTGCCCGCCGACCTGCGGCGGGAGCTCTCCCTGGCGGCGGAGGACCTGGAGCAGCGCCAGGCGAGCTTCCAGGAAACACTGCGGGAGACCCGCGAAGTCATCGCCTGCACCAACGAGGCCCTGGCACGCGTACAGACCGCCGCGGCCTCCGTCGAGCAAACCGCCACCCATGCCACCGCCGCCGGCGACGCCTGGGCGGGCACCGTCCGCGCCATCACGGAGATGGTCGCGTCCTTCCGACCCCCGGACGACCAACCGGCGGCCGAATCGTCGCCGGCGGACCGGATTCGCTCAGGCAACGACTACCCGCCGGTGGTGGCGCACGGCGGGCCTGCGCCGTCGCCAGGCACTGAGCAGCCGCGCTTTGATGTAAACGACTATACACAGGCCGCGGACGCCCTGGATCGGGCCGCGCTCCAGATCCGCGAGCTGACGCGCGAGATTCGCCAATTGGCCGGATCCAGCGAGCTGGCGACGTCCCTGACGCAGACCGAAACCCGCGCGCGCGGCATCGTGGAGCTGTCACACACGAGCGCCCTGGCAGCCATCGATCACCTGGCGTGGCGCGGCGCGCAGCTCATCGGGCTCCTCTTTGCGGCTTTGCTGGGCTACACCGCCCTGACCCGCTTTCTGGGCGCACGGGTCAGGCCACCCACGTCGGATCGGGCGTAGCGCGCGGCAGCGGCCCGGGCCTGGTACACGGGCCGGAAGGGAAGCTGGAGCACAGGACACCTCTCCAGCCTGCCGTCGTCAACGCCGGCAGCATGATCTGGAACCTGTCCGCGCCAAGGTCACGGCCAATCGAGCTGCGAACCGAACCGGAAACACACGCCGAGTGAATTGGGCCACAGACGGACGAAATCCGCGTCCGCCCCGGGATTCGCGCACCACTACAACTGCCGGTCCAACCGCCGGTACTGAATCGCTTCGTGCAGATGCGTCGCGGTGATATTCGGCTCCCCCGCCAGATCCGCGATCGTCCGCGCCACCCGCAGCACTTTGTCATGCGCCCGCGCGGACAACCCGAGTTCGGAGACCGCCTGCCGCAACACGCGCTCCCCCTCCGTGTCGATCGCCGCGAACTTGCGCAGTTGCCGCGACGTCATGCTGCCGTTCGTCGTGGTCGTCCCCGCTCCAAACCGCGCCCGCTGCACCCCCAGCGCCCGCTCGGTCTGGGCCCGCAACGTCGCGCTATCCGTCCCCGGCTGCAGATCGCGCAAAGCCGCAATCGGCACGGCTGGCACCTCGACGTGAATGTCGATCCGTTCCAGGAGCGGCCCGGAGATCCGCGCCAGGTACCGATCAATCTGCGGCGCGGAGCACTTGCAGGCCTTCCGCGGATCAGTGAAGTACCCGCACGGACAGGGGTTCATCGCGGCAATCAGCATGAAATCCGCGGGGAAGTCAACGGCGCTGTGCGCCCGCGAGATCGTCACGACGCGATCCTCGATCACCTGCCGCAGCGACTCCAGCACCGTGCGGTTGAACTCCGGAAACTCGTCCAGAAACAGCACGCCGTGATGCGACAGCGACACCTCGCCCGCCTGCGGAATCGTCCCGCCGCCAACCAGTGCCGCTGTGCTGATCGAGTGGTGCGGCTGCCGCACGGGCCGCGTCGCCAGCAGCCCCAACCCGTGATTGAGCTTACCCGACGCCGAGTAGATGCGCGTCGTCTCCAGCGATTCCTGCAGCGACATCGGCGGCAGAATCGTCGGGATGCGCTTGGCCAGCATCGTCTTGCCCGTCCCCGGCGGCCCGATCATCAGCACGTTGTGCCGCCCCGCGGCCGCCACCAAGAGCGCCCGCTTCACGTGCTCCTGCCCTCGTACGTCCGCGAAATCCGCGTCGTAGCGCGACGCCACCGCAAACAGCGCATGGAGATCGACCGTCGTCGGCTCCAACGGCAATTCGCCGGCCAACAGCCCGATCGTCTCCGTCAGCGTGCCGACGCCATAGACTTCCAACTCCTGCACCACCGCCGCCTCGGCTGCATTCTCGCGCGGCACGATCAGCCCACGGAAATGGTGCTCGCGCGCCAAGAGCGCCATCGACAGCGCCCCCTTGATCGGTCGCACGCGCCCATCGAGCGCCAGCTCCCCGGCAATCAGGTAGGCGCCCGCGATTTCGCTGCGCAGCTGGTCGTCCCCCAGCAGCAATCCGACGGCCATCGGCAAGTCGTATGCCGGTCCTTCCTTCTTGAGATCGGCAGGCGCAAGGTTGATCGTCGTCCGCGAACGCGGCAGCGCAAACCCGGAGTTGGTCAGCGCGCTGCGCATGCGATCGACACTCTCCTTGATCGCCGAGTCCGCCAGACCAACAATGTTGGGAATCCCAAACCCCCGACCCGTGACGTCTACTTCAATCTCACACGGCCGAGCATCGATTCCCGTCAGCGCCATGCTGTGGATACGGGCGAGCATGCCGCAAATTGTAGCCCGGGCGTGCCCGCTGTGTCAGGGGGAGCGCACACGTACGCGGCACTGGGCTGGCGCGTTACGGCCGACATGCGCGGCCCCGGCCAGCGCAGGTTCGCCGGCGCAACCGCCGCTGCCCGCACGAAACTCACTTGCGCCACATCCGCCGCCGAGCGCCCACCCTCCGTGCCACCAGCGCCAGCCACTGGCCATCGGTGCGCGCGAACTACAACCGCGTTGGGGTATTTACCTGTCGCCTCGTAAGCTCCTCTGGCGGCCGCGCCGGTCGCTGCCGCCTCGCGCGGGGAGGCTGCGGCCGTTCGCCCCCGGTTTCGCCTGCCCCCGTCGCCTGGTCACGGCCTACTTCCCTGTGGCCGCGGTCGGCGGCATCGGCGCCGCGCCCGACCCCCGCACGAACGCCAATAGCGCGCCTGCGTTGTCCCGCCAGCACTCCGCCGCGCTCGCGTCGGCCGGTAGCTCCAGCGTCACCGTCGGAATCCCGCGATCGTTGCCGGCCCAGCTCCCGAAGCTTCCGGGCGTCGGATAGCCGATGTTCGCCTTCACGGGGTAGCCGTTCTGCAGCGCCATCCGCTCCGCCAACTCGCGCGCCGGCCCATCGTAGTTGTCGCAGTGCTGCCCGCGCCGAATCGCGTGCAACGACACGATCCGTTGCGGTTGCAGCAGGTCCAGCGCCCGCATGAGCGCCTGGGTTTCAGGCTCGCTCGTCGGCGCCGGCCCATTGGTCGGGCCGCGCCGCTGCGCACTGGCCGCCCGCCAGTTGTGGGCGGGGAAGTTGCGGTTCAGGTTCACATTGCGCGCGTTGCCGTACGTGCGCGCGGCCAAACCATCAGGATTGGCGGCCGGGAGAATCGCGACCGTCCGCCCGGTGAGCTCGGCCGGATGTTGCCGCAGGTACGCGGCGAACTGCCGCGCCAGGGCGGTCCCGCTCGGCTCGCTGCCGTGAATGCCGGCGAAAATGAACACGACCTCCGGCCCGTCCCCGTACACTTCGAGCGTGAGTGGCGCGCCTTGCACCGAGCGCCCCAGTTCGACGGTGCGCGGCGTCACCTCGGCCGGCGGCGGCGCGATCTGCACCGGCGTGGCGCCTGCCGACTCCGCACCACGGAGCCCGCTGTGTGTGCCCGTATTCGTGAGCGGCTCCGGCGCCGGATGCGGTACCACGTTCGCGGAGCGCGTCGCCACGGGTCCGCCGCAACCAGCGAGCCACAGACCACCGGCGAGCGCCAGACCGCGCGCGACCCCCACCCAACCCGTGCCGCCCTGCGCCATCCGGCCAGTCCCCGTGCCCCGTACCTGCCGACCGCCGACCTGAGCCATCTGAGGCCTCCATTCCTCTACCGCAAGATCACCGACCGTCCGGCGCCCGACGCGGCCCGGAGTCAGTCCGGACCCGCCGCGTGCTGTCCCGCACGCACGTTATCCTACTCCGCCGCGCGCGGCGCCAGGCATCCTTGCCTGTCGCAGCCGGCGACGGGCGCTCACCCCAGCTTCAACGTCACCTCGCACAATGTGCCATCCGGCAGCGGACGATGCGTGAAGCCCAGCTTGCGCGTCAAACTCAGCATCGGCTGGTTGTCCGCCAGCATCTGCCCGACGATCGCGCCCGTGCCGCGGCCCCGGCAGTAGTCGATGATCTTCCGCATCAGCGTCTGGCCCAGACCCAGGTGCTTCTTGTCCGACCGCACCATCACGGCGAAGTCCGCCTTCGTGTTGTCCGGATTGAACACCGCCCGCACGACCGCCACCGTCTCGTCCTCGCCCTTCGGACCCGGCGCCAACGCGATCAACGCCATCTCGCGATCGTAGTCAATCTGCGTCAGCCGCGCCATCTCCGAACGCGGAATGTCCCGCGTCACGCCCAGCAGCCGGTAACGCATGTCCTCCGGCGTGATCCGCGCCACAAACTCCCGGTGCCGCGGTCCGTCTTCCGGCCGGATCGGTCGCACAAACACCTGCAGCCCCGACGGCAGCGCGACCGTCTCCTCGAGCTCGCGCGGATACGGACGAATCGCCAGGCGCTTGCCGTTGGTTACACCCTCCGTACCGGCCGGCGCCACCCGAATTCGCGCATCCAGCGCCACGACGCCATTTTCGTCCGCCAGCAGCGGGTTGATGTCCAGCTCGACGATCTCCGGCCGATCGATGATGAGCTGCGACACCTGAATCAGCGTCAGGCAGATGGCGTCCAGGTCGGCCGGCGGGCGGTCGCGATAGCCCTTGAGCAGCTTGAAAACCTGCGTGCGCCCGATGAGGTAGCGGGCCAGGCTCATGTTCAGGGGCGGCAGCGCGGTCGCGCTGTCGCCGATGACCTCGACGGCCGTACCGCCGCGCCCGAACAGCATGATGGGCCCGAAAATGGCATCGGTCGTCACGCCGACGATCAGCTCATGCGCGCGCGGCCGCTGCGCCATCTTCTGCACCGTGAAGCCCGTGATCTGCGCGTTGGGATGCCGCTTGCCGACGCGGGCCTGCATGGTCACGGCCGCCTGCCAGACATCATCCGACGCGTCCAGCCCCAGGGCCACACCGCCGACGTCGGACTTGTGCGTGATGTCCGGCGAGAGAATCTTGAGCGCCACCGGGTATCCGATCTGATCGGCGAGCTGCGCCGCCTCCATCGGCGTGAGCGCCACCCGTGTCTCGACCACGGGAATACCGTAGGCCGCCAGCACCTGTTTGGCCTCCGGCTCCGTGAGCAACTCGCGGTTGTCGCTCAGCACATCCTCAATCACCGCGCGGGCAGCCCCCACCGTCGGCGTGAAGTCCGTCGGCGCCGACGGCGGCACCTGCATGAGCGCGTCCTGGTTGCGGCGGTACCGTACCATGTGCATGAACGCGCGCACCGCCGCCTCCGGCGTGTCGTAGGTCGGGAGCTGCGCCTCCGCAAACCAGCGCCGGGCGCGTGCCGCCGCCTCCCCGCCGACCCAGCTCGTCAGAATGGTCCGGTCAATCTGCTGGAGCGTGCTGACAATGCCGCGCGCCGTCTCCTCAGGCGGCGCCACCGCGCTCGGCGCATTCATCACCAGGATCGCGTCAATGCCCGGGTCTTCCGCGAGCACCTGCACGGCCGCAATGTACGTGCGGTAGTCCGAGTCACCGATCATGTCGACGGGGTTGCCGTGCGACCAGGTGCCCGGCAGGATCGCGTCCAGCTTCCGCATCGTCTCCGGCGTGAACTCCGCGAGCTGGCCGCCTTCCGCGATCAGCGCGTCGGTGGCGATCACGCCCGGCCCGCCGCCGTTGGTCAGGATCGCCAACTTCTCGCCCTTGAGCGGCCGCGCGCGGGCCAGCGTCTCCACCGCGTCGAACAGCTCATCCAGGTCGAACACCCTCAGAATGCCTGCTCGGCGCAGCGCGGCATCGTATACGTTGTCCGCCCCCGCCAGCGCCCCCGTGTGCGATGCCGCCGCGCGGGCACCTTCCGCGAACCGCCCGGACTTGATCGCCAGCACGTGCTTGTTGCGGGCGGCGGCGCGAGCAGCGGACATGAACTTCCGCGCCTCCCCGGCCCCAATCGACTCCATGTACAGCAGAATGGCACTCGTCTCCGGCGTGCTGGCCAGATAGTCGAGCACGTCCCCGAAGTCGATGTCCGCACTGTTGCCCAACGAAATGAAGTGCGAGAAGCCGATCCCCCGGGCCCGGGCCCAATCCAGGGTCGCCGTGCAGAACCCGCCCGATTGCGAGACGAACGCCAGCGAGCCGGACTGAATCTCGGCATGCGCAAACGTCGCGTTCAGCCCAACCCCGGGCACGATCAGCCCAACCGTGTTCGGCCCCAGGATGCGCAGCGTGTACTGCCGGGCAATGCTCAGCATCACCTCCTGGATCGTGCGCCCGTCCGTGTGCCGCGCCGTCGATAGTCCCGCCGTGATCACAATCACCGCGTGCGTGCCCCGCTCCCCCAGTTGCCGAATCAAGTCCGGGATCGCGGCCGGCGGCGTGGCAATGACCGCCAGGTCCGGCGTGCACGGCAGGCTGGGAACATCCGGGTACGTCAGCACACCGGCCACCGCCTCGTACTTGGGGTTCACCGGCATGATCGGCCCCGAGAAGCCGGCCTTCAGCAGGTTGCGCATCACGATGCCACCCACGCTCTTGGGGGCATTGGAAGCGCCGATCACGGCCACCGAGGCGGGTTTGAACAACTGATCCAGGTAGCGGACACTCATGCACGATACTCCCTGAAAGGACCCACAGTGTAGGGGCCGCCGCGCGGACTGCCAAGGCGGGCCCGCCCGGCCCCCGCGGACGGCCCCGCCCCCCGTCACCCGACCCGGTGGCGCGGCTCAAATGCTTTCCAGACGGACTCTTAACCAAACCTTAACGCCCGCCCGCTACCAAAGTGTTACAGAATTGCATGCTTGGCGTTGCCCAAGAGGTATCCCTCACACAGGAGTGCAAGATGACAAGCGGAATCGTGCGGCGAACCGTGGTCGGTGTCCTCGTCGGCGCTTGCCTGTCCGGCCTAGCCGCGGCGCAGAAGCAGGAGCTGGCCGGCAACGTGAAGGTCGATGGCTCGAGCACCGTCTACCCCATCACCGCCGCGGCCGCCGAGCTCTACGGCAAGGAGCAGCCCAAGGTCCACGTGACCGTCGGAATCTCCGGCACCGGCGGCGGCTTCAAGAAGTTCCTGGAAGACAAGGCCGATCTCCGGACGGACATCCAGGATGCCTCGCGCCCCATTACCCCGCCGGAAGTTGAGCAGGCGACCAAGCTGGGCGTCGGTTTCGTCGAGCTGCCCATCGCCTACGACGGCATCGCGGTCGTCGTGAACAGCGGCAACAAGTTCTGCGACCACCTCACCGTGGCCGAGTTGAAGAAAATCTGGGAACCGAACAGCCCGATCAAAAACTGGAAGGACGTCCGCCCCGGCTTCCCGGATCTCCCGCTCAAGCTCTACGGCCCCGGCATGGACAGCGGCACCTTCGACTACTTTACCGAAGTCATCGTCGGCAAGTCCAAGTCGTGCCGTGCGGACTTCTCCCCCAGTGAAGACGACAACGTGCTGGTCAAGGGCGTCGAAGGCGACCTCGGCGCCCTGGGCTACTTCGGCTACTCGTACTACGAGGCCAACAAGGCCAAGCTCCACCTCGTCGCCATCGACAACGGCGACGGCAAGCCGCTCAAGCCCAGCGCCGAGACGATCCGCACCCTGAGCTACCGTCCGCTGGCCCGCCCCCTGTTCCTGTACGTCAACCAGGCCGCCCTCGCCAAGCCCGAAGTGAAGGGCTTCCTGGCGTTCTACCTCGCGAACGCCAAGAAGATCGTCGAGCACCCCCGCGTCAACTACATCGCCCTGAGCCCCAAGCTCTACGAAGTGTCGAAGGCGCGCCTCGCACAGGCCACCCCCGGAACCGTCTACGGCGGCCCCGAGACCCACAGCAAGAGCCTCTACGAACTCTACGGCGTCCAACCGGAGTAACCGCAGCCCGGGCGGCGCCGCCGTCGCGTCGACCGGCGCCGCCCGCCTTCTGTGAGACCCGCATGGCCAACACCCTGGCGCTCGTCGTGCGGCAGTTCAAGGAACGCACCATCTCTCTGCTGCTCCTGCTCTGCGCGCTCGTCTCCGTCGCCACCACCCTCGGCATCATCTTCGTCCTCATCGAGCAATCGATCCCCTTCTTCCGCCACGTCTCCCTCGCCCAGTTCCTCACCGGCACCCGCTGGGCCCCGCTCCTCGAACCGCGCTCCTACGGCATCCTCCCCCTCGTCTCCGGCACCGTCCTGATCGCCGCCGGCGCGCTCCTCGTCGCCGTCCCCGTCGGCCTGTGCACCGCGATCTACCTCAGCGAATACGCCCCCCCCTGGCTCCGCCAGGTCGCCAAGCCGATCCTCGAAATCCTCGCCGGCATCCCCACCGTCGTGTACGGCTACTTCGCCCTCGTCTTCATCACCCCCGAGGTGCTGCGCCGCCTTGCCCCCCAAACCGAAATCTACAACGCCGCCGCCGCCGCCATCGTCGTCGGCATCATGATCATCCCCACCATCAGCTCCCTCTGTGACGACGCCTTCCGCGCCGTCCCCCGCAGCCTCCGCGAAGCCGGCTACGCCCTCTCCGCCACCAGGCTCGAAGTCTCCCTCCGCATCGTCCTGCCCGCCGCTATGTCCGGCGTCGTCGCCGCCATCCTCCTCGCCCTCGGCCGCGCCATCGGCGAAACCATGGCCGTCGTCCTCGCCGCCGGCATGACCCCCAAACTCACCGCCAACATGCTCGAAAGCATGCAGACCATGACGGCCTACATCGTCCAGGTCAGCCTCGGCGACACCCCCGCCGGCACCATCGAGTACCACACGATCTTCGCCGTCGGCCTGACGCTCTTCGCCATCACCCTCACCGTCAACCTCATCGCCCAACGCGTGCTCAAACACTTCCGCGAGGTGTACGAATGAGTACGCTCACCCTGCCGCCGCCCGCCGCCGCCACCCGCTTCCGCCCGCGCCTGCGCCGCCGCCGCCTGCTCGGCTACCTGTTCCAGGCCGTGTGCCTGTTGGCAGGCCTCGTGACCGTGCTCGTCCTGGCCGTGCTGCTCATCCAGGTGGCCTGGGAAGGCTGGGGGCTGGTGAGCTGGAAGTTCCTGACCAGCCTCCCGTCCTATCTGGAACCCGAAACCAGCGGCATCTGGCACGCCCTGTGGGGCACGCTGTGGATCATGGCCCTGACCGCCCTCATTTCCGTGCCCACCGGCATCGGCGCCGCCGTCTACCTCGAGGAATACGCCCGGCCAAGCAGGTTCACACGCTTCATCCACCTCAATATCGCCAACCTCGCCGGCGTCCCGTCCATCGTCTACGGCATCCTCGGCCTCGCCGTCTTCGTCCGCTGGCTGCTCGGGAGCCGCGGCGTGCTCGCGGGCGCGCTCACCATGAGCCTGCTCGTGCTGCCCGTCATCATCATCGCCGCCCGCGAGGCCCTGCTGGCCGTGCCCAAGACGATCCGCGAGGCGGCCTACGCCGTGGGCGCCACGCGCTGGCAGTGCGTGCGGCACCATGTCCTGCCCGCCGCGCTGCCCGGGATCCTCACGGGCATCATCCTCGCCCTGTCCCGCGCCATCGGCGAGACCGCCCCCCTCATCATGCTCGGCGCCCTGACCTACGTCTCCTTCATCCCCGGACAATGGCGCGACGATTACACCGCCTCGCCCGCCGGCCTGTGGCAGTGGCTCGCCGACGCGCTCAACAGCCAGTTCACGGCCCTCCCCATCCAAATCTACAACTGGGCCAGCCAGCCGGACGACATCTTTCGCCAACTCGCCGCCGCCGGCATCATCGTGCTCCTCATCGTGCTCCTTTCCATGAACGCTCTGGCCGCAGGAATCCGCGCATGGCAGCAGAGGCACCGCTCTTGGTAATCCCGCGCATGATCAGTGAACCGGTCCGGCCGCCCGGCCTGCGGGCCATCGTCGAGGCCCGGGCCCACACCGCCCCACCCCTCGCGCCCCCCGACGAGCCCATCATCCGCGCCGCGCAGCTCACCATCCGCTACGGCCACTTCACGGCCGTCCGCGACGTCTCGCTCGCCCTCGCCCGCCAGCAGGTCACGGCCATCATCGGCCCCTCCGGCTGCGGCAAGAGCACGCTGCTGCGGGCGCTGAATCGCATGAACGACTTCATCGACGGCGTGGCCGTGACCGGCAAGCTGTCGTACCAGGGCCGGGACATCTATAAGGACTGGGACCCGGTCGAGCTCCGCCTGCGCATCGGTATGGTCTTCCAGCGACCCAACCCGTTCCCCAAGTCGATCTTCAAGAACGTCGCCTGGGGCCCGGCCATCAACGGCTACCGCGGCAACGTCGCCGAACTCGTCGAGGAATCGCTCCGCAAGGCCGCCCTGTGGGACGAGGTGAAGGACAAGCTGCACCAATCGGCGCTCGCCCTGTCCGGCGGGCAGCAGCAGCGCCTGTGCATCGCCCGCGCCATCGCCATGCAGCCCGAAGTGCTGCTGATGGACGAGCCGTGCTCGGCGCTGGACCCGATCGCGACGCGGCACATCGAAGACCTCATCGACCAGCTCAAGACGCAGTACACCGTCATCCTCGTCACCCACAACATGCAGCAGGCCGCCCGCGTCTCCGACCGCACGGCCTTCATGTACCTGGGCGAATTGATCGAGGTCGGCGACACCGGCCAGCTCTTCACCAACCCGACCAGCCCAAAGACGCAGGACTACATCACGGGGCGGTTTGGGTAGGCCGGGCAGTGTGGAGTGGGCGTCCCGCCTGCAAGCAGGGTGGGGTGGGCGTCTCGCCCGCCGAGAAGGAGTAGTGAGTTGCGAGTAGCGAGTTGGGGCGGGGAATGGCGGGGAATGGCGAATTTCGAAGAGCGAATAACGAAAGAAGAGGGGCGAGGCCCCGTGCCCGGTGCCACTGCTGTGTCAGTGGTTGGGAGGTAGTGCCGGCGCGCAAGCCGCCGAAAGTCCTTCGGGATTCGGGTGGTTGCCCTATCCCGCACTGCTCGCAGAGCAGTGGCACACGGGCGCCGGAGTTCCGGGTCCACGCGGCGTTCCGCTCGGTCCACGCAGCACTCCGGCGCGTCCATGTGGCGCTCCGCTCGGTCCACGCAGCGCTGCGGCGCGTCCATGCGGCGCTCCGCTCGGTCCACGCGGCGCTGCGGCGCAGCCCGGCGCCGCGGCCGCACGTCCATGCGCCGCCCATCGGCAGCCCTGCGGCGCGCGGCCCGGTCCGCCCCGCGCGGCTGGTGCGCCCCGTCCGTCCCGCGTGGCTTGTGCGCCCGGGCCTGCCGCCGCCCCGCCCGTTTTCACCTTTTCACTTTTTCACGTTTTCACGTCTCCCGGCCCCCCGAGCCGCACCACAAACTCCTGCCGCTCGTCCGTCAGGTACCGATCCAGCGTCGGCGAATACGTCTTCACCTGCACCGTCCGCCCGTCCGGCAGGAACTCCATCAGCCGCAGGTACCCTTCGCCGCCCTGTGCCCGCTCCTGGTAGTCCGCCATGAGCTGGTGCACCACGTGCCCGCGGGGGTTCGGGCTCGACAGCCGGGCCGCCCCCTCGTTGAGCACGTGCCCGCAGAGCACGAAGTCGATGTGGTCATGTCGCGAAACGAGCTTCTCCCAAAGCTGCTGGGCGTCGTTCGTCCCGCCCGGCAGCTTCGCACTCGGGTACGCGTGCGGGTTCCACAGGTGGTCGGGCCGGCGGACGTGGTCGTACCGCGTGTTGTCGGAGTACAGGTACGCGTGCGTGACGAGGATTGCGCGGCGCTTCGGATGCTCCGCGAGCACGCGGTTCGCCCAGTCGACGACCGCGTCGCGCGGGCCGAACTCCAGCGCCACCACGAGCCACTCCTTGCCGCCGGCCGAGAACAAGTGGTAGCTGTTCTCGAGGCGCTCCGGCTCGAACAACCCGCCGAACGTCGGCTGCCGCGTGAACAGCGCCGGCGTGAAGAACTCGTTGAGCCCGCTCTCGCGCGAGTCCGTGTCGCCGCCGCGGCCGTAGTCGTGATTGCCGGTCGTGGCGACGAAGGGCATCCCGTCGAGGTGCTGCAGCGCGCGGCGGACATTCTCCCACTGCGCGGGCAGGTTGCGGTTCGTCAGGTCGCCGACGTGGATGACAAAGGGGATGTTGCGGGCGACGCGATTGGCCATGATCCAGCGCGTCTGGGCCTCGAACTGCTCCGGGAACGACTCGGCGTACCACTGCGTGTCGGGCAGCACGACGAGCGTGAACGAGCCGGGCACGAACGGCAACGGTACGGGCGGCTCGGCCGGATTCGGCGAGCACTGCGACGAATTCATGGTACTCATGGCCGGCAGTGTAGCACGAGCGCGCCGCCCGCAGTAGCGCCGGATCTCCGCACCCGGCGGGCGGCGGGCGCTACGGGCTTGGCGGAGCCGGCTGCGCCTGCATCCATTGCGCCTCAAGCTGCCGTGCCGTCGCGTCATTGGGGTCGAGCGCCCGCGCCTGCCGCACCTCCGCCAGCGCCGCGTCGCGCTCGCCGCGCTTCCACAGCAGCCGCGCCACGTTGCACCGCGCCACCGTGTTGCGCGGATCGAGCTCGACCGCCTGCCGGAACATCGCCAGCGCCTCGTCCACTTGTCCGCGCTGGTACAGGAGCAACCCCAGATTGGCCCGCGCGCTGGAGTGCCGCGGATCGAGTTGCACGGTGATTTCATACTCGCGCTGTGCCCCTGCCGCGTCGCCCGCGTGTTGCAGGTCGAGGGCGAGTTGGTAGTGCGCATCGGGGAAGTTCGGATACGCGCGGATCGACGCGCGATACGCCTCCGTCAGCTCGGCCGTGCGGCCCTGTGCCCGCAGCGTGTACCAGATGTTGTAGTGCGCCTTGCGGTTCAGCGGCTGTAGCTCGACCGCCCGTCGCAGGTGCGTCAAGGCCTCGTCGTACTCCTTCCGCTGCGCCAGCACCCAGCCGTAGCCGGTGTTCGCGATCGAGCTGTCGGGGCAGACCTTGGCCGCGTGCGTCCACAGCGACGTCGTGTCGCGCCACACGCCGATCTGCCGCCACGTCACCACGCTCGCGGCAACCACCAGCGCAAACGGTGTCAGCGCGACAGCGCGCCGGCCCTGGCGGCGCGAGGCGGTGTAGGTCCAGAGCCCTAGTCCACCGGCCGCCAGCAGGATCATCACGGGGATCGACGCGAGGTAGCTGTAGCGGTCGGCCACCTCCTGATTACCGCTCTGCACGAAGCCGAGCACCGGCGCGAGCAGCAAACCGTATGCGCCGGCGGCCACCACGATGCCCCGGCCGCGCCGCCGCACCAGGAGCGCTGCCAGGACGCCGAGCGTGAGGCCGACCAGAATCACCGGCACGAGGTAGCGCGCCGACGTGAGCTCAAGCGGCAGGCGCAGCTCGTAGATGGGCGAGAGCTGCGTGGGCCAGAGCGTCTTGCGGAGATAGAAGACGAGGCCGTAGCAGGCTTGCGCGAGGCGCGACAAGGCACCGTGCGCCTGCAGGTTGGGCGTGGCGCCGGCCTGCACCTGCGCGAGCGGCGCGATGACCGCGGTCGCGACAGCGGGCAGAACGAAGGGGATCTTCTCGGCGAGCACGCGCCAGGGCGGCGGGCCGGGTTCGTGCTCGCGCCGCGCGAAACGCCGCAGCGGATACCAGTCGAGCAGGAGCAGGATCAGTGGAAGCGTGACGCCCATCGCCCGGCTGAGGAGCGAGAGCACATAAGCCGCAAGCGTCAGCGTCCACCACAAGCCGGGGCGTGCGCAGGCGGTTCGCGTGGCCCGTAAGTAGCCGAGCACGGTAAGCAGCAGGAACAGCGAGCTGAGCACGTCGCGGCGTTCCGTGACCCAGGCCACGGATTCCACCCGCAAGGGGTGCAGAGCGAAGAGCAGCGCTGCGGCCAGGGCAGCGATGTGCAGGACTCGGGTCTCGCGCGGTGCGGGAGCGATTTGCGTGCGCCTCAGCAACCACACGGTGAGCAGGTAGACGAGGACGGCGTTGGCCGCGTGCAGCAGGTTGTTGGTCAGGTGATGGACGACCGGCCTGAGCCCATCCCCGGCGATCAACCGGCTGACCTGGTAATCGAGGGCCAGCGTCAGCCAGCTCAGGGGCTGGTAGTGGCCGAGGTGAAACGTCGTGAACATCCAGCCGACATTGGCGAGAGTCAGGCTGCGGATATGGGGGTTCTTTTCAATCGTGTCGGGATCGTCCCAGTCGACGAAGCCGTTGCGCAGCGTGCGGGCGAAGACCAGCGCGGTTAGCAGGAAGACCCCAGCGGCCAGCAGTGCTGCAGGCCGCGAGTGCGGGCGCGGGAATCGCGCCCGCGCCGACTCAACGGCGCCGCGTGGTGGCCGGGAGTCGGAATCAGACGGCATGACGGGCACGGTGTCTTCCCGGGGCCGGCGGCGCGCCGCCCGCGCGTCGCGCTCGCACCGGACCTACGGTATCACGTTGGTCGCCCCGACCGCAAGCAGACCCCTGGGCGGCGTGTGCCGGTGGTGCTAAGCTGTAGCGGCACGGGTTTGTCCTTCCTCGCACTGCGGCTCCAGAGGGAGTGTGGCATGTCCGATCTACTCATCAAGAGCGACCGTGTGCAGGTGGGGGTCGTGCCCGAGGGCGGGCATCTGGACCACGTGCAGTTTGCGACCGCCGGCGGGACGTTTGCGCCGCTGCATGTGGCGCCGTGGGCTTACGAGCACGTACCGCCGGATGTGCCACCGATGCTGCGTGTGCTGCGCGGCGACTTCTTCTGCGCGCCCTTCGGCGATAGCGACGTCGAGCCGGACGAGCAGCGCCCCCACGGCAGTACCGCCAATGCCCGCTGGGAACTCGTAAGTCGCGACGAGATGCACCTCGAGCTGGAGTTGTCGCGGCGCGTCCTGGGGGCGCGCGTCAGGAAGCGCATTCACGTCGAGCACGGACAGGCCCTGGTCTACCAGGAGCACGTGCTGGAAGGGGGGGGCGGCGAAATCCCCATCGGCCATCACGCGATGCTGGACGCACCGGAGACGGTGTACCTCAGCTTCTCGCGCTGGGTGTGGGGCGGCACGATGCCCACGCCGCTGGAGCCCGATCCGCAGCGTGGCCGGTCGCTGCTGGCCTATCCGCAGCAGTTTGCCAGCCTGGCGCACGTGCGGCTGGCCGACGGGCGCACCGCGGACGCGTCGCGGTATCCGTTCGAGGAGCGGCACGAGGATCTGCTGATGCTGGTGGCCGACGCGCGATCGCCGTTCGCGTGGTCGGCGGTGACGGCGCCCCACGCGGGTTGGGTCTGGTTCGCGCTGAAGTCGCCAAGCACGCTGCGGAACACCGTGTTGTGGATGAGCAACGGGGGGCGCTCCTATCCGCCATGGTCGAACCGCCATACGCGCGTGCTGGGGGTGGAGGAGACCACCAGTTACTTCCACCTGGGGCACAAGGCCTCGACCAATCCTAACCCGCTGCAGGCCGCGGGCTTTCCGACGGCCGTGCGGCTGCGGCCAGAGGAGCCGCTGCGGGTGCGTTACGCCTTCGGGTTGGCGGGGGTGCCGGCGGAGTTTCGCCATGTGCACTCGATCGACCCGACCCCGGGCGGGCTGACCATCACCGATGTGGACGGCCAGCAGGTCTTCGCACCGGCGAACGTGGGGTTTGTGACGGGGACCGGAGCGCCCGGAGAAAGGTAGGCCCGCGCCACGCAGGGGTGTCACGGTCGGAGAGCCGGCGCGCGTTCCGCGTCGGCCGCCGGGGCCGCCACGACTTCCTTGGCCGGCTGCCGAGCCGGGCGACAGCGGGGGCGGAAACGCGCGGGCGGAGGGTTGGCCCGATTGCGGGGCTTCGGGCACAATACCGGCCGTGATCAAGCGGAAACAACGAATCAGCGTGACCGGCTGGGCCGTCGGGGCGCTGGCGACCGCCGCGGTGCTGGTGCTATACAGCGCGGGGTGGCTGGATTGGCTTGAGCTCAAGACGCTGGACTGGCGTTTTCGCCGGGCGAACAACACGCCCGCCGATTCGCGCATCGTCTGCATCGATATCGATGACGGGTCGCTGGAGAAGGTCGGGCGCTGGCCGTGGCCGCGGGACGTGCAAGCCGGCGTGTTGGGTGTGCTCGGGGAGCTGGGGCCGAAGGCCGTTCTGTACGACGTGACGCTCAGCGATCCGGAGCCGGTGCGCACCATCGTGCCACAGCAGGCGGATTTCGCGGGCGACCCGGTGCGGTTGGCGACGCAGGACCTGTCGGTGGCACTGCCCGATCTGGAACTGCGCAGCGCTCTACACGAGGCGGGCTGCGTCTACCTGGCGTTCGACTACGGGGGCGGAGCCCAGGTCAAGGTCGCGACTGCGGCGCTGACCGGGGATCGCGTGCTGCGTGAGCGTGTGCAGCGCTGGCTGTCGACGCACGTGGGCCATGCTGACCCCCCGGCGCTCTTTGCGGGCGCCTTGCGGGAATTCCCGGAGGACAACCCGGAAGCCCTGGCCCTGGCGCTGCGGCAACTGCTGAGCATGTCCGCTACGCTGGATACGGCGCTGGCACGCGGGCGCTGGCCGGAGTTGACCGCGATTCATGATCTGGCGCCGACGTACTTTCCCCTGGCGCAGGCCGCGCGGCGGTGCGGTTTTGTCGTGTTCGACCCGGATCGCGACGGCGTGACGCGGCGGATGCCGCTCGTCGTGCGATACCAGGATAGCGCGCTGCCGCAGCTTGCGTTCGCCGTGGCGGTCGACCAGTTGCAGCTCGGTGCCCCGGCGCAGTGGGAGTGGCGTCGGCGCTGGGGGCGGCGCGAGCTATCCATCCCAGGGTTGCCGCCGATGCAGACGGACGAACTGGGGCGTGTGCTCGTACCATGGCTGCCGCAAATGGAGTGGGCAGCGCAGTTTGGCCAGCACATCCCGGCCGATGCGCTGTGGGAAGTGTGGGACCGGCGCCAGAAGCTGCAGCAGAACGACGAATTGCTGGCGGCGACCCTCGCGCCGCTGGTGGCGGGGGGGGCGCTCGCGGACTTTGCGCCGTACGTCGATGATCTGCGACAAGTCGCGCGGCTGCAGGGCGAGTTGCGGCTGGCGCGTTACCAGGAGAACGAGCGCGAGGTGCAGCGGATTCGCGGGGCGCTGGGGGAGTACGCCAAAGTGCGCGCGGAGGAAGAGCCGAAGCTGCGCGCGGCAGTAACGCTGCTAGCCGCGCAGGCGGTGACGTCCGCGCCGGCCGGCGAGACACTTGACGCGTTGCGCACGGTGGCCCGCGCCTTGGCCGCCAATGACGGTTTCCGCGCGGAGATTGACGCCACGCTGAAGCGCCTCCAGCCGCGGGTCCGCGGCAGCCTGTGCCTGGTCGGCTACACCGCGACGGCGCTGGCGGACATGACGCCGATTCCGACGCACCCGCGCGCCCCGGGCGTCATCGCGCACGCGAATCTGCTCAACGGCCTGCTGCTGGGCAAGACGGTCTCGTGGCTGCCCGGCTGGCTCAACGGGCTGATCGCGGCGCTGCTGGGGTTGCTGGCGACGCGCGTGGCGATGTCGCGCGGCGCCCGCTTGAGCGCTCTGGTGATCGCACTGCTGACCGCGACGTGTGTGACGGTGGCGTGCTTCGCGTTCTATTCGGCGCTCTACTGGGTTGCGCTGGTGCCACCGCTCGCCGCCATCGGCGCCAGCACGTTCGCCGTCGTGCTATACCGCTACGCATTCATCGAGCGCGAGTCGCGGCAGATCGCGCACGCGCTGGGGCAGTACACGTCGGCGACGCTCGCGCGGCAGATGGCCGAGGATGCCGATCTGTGCAAGCGGGCCGAGATGCGCGAAGTGACGACCGTCTTCACGGATCTCGCAGGCTTCACGTCGATTTCGGAGCGCATTGGGGCGCAGCGGACGCAGCACGTATTGAACGTCGCCCTGGGGCGGTTCAGCGACGTGATGTTCCAGCACGAAGCGATGGTCAACAAGTTCATCGGCGACGGCATCTTCGCGTTCTGGAACCCCGTCATCTATCCGCAGCCGGACCACGCCTTGCGGGCATGTGAGACGGCCGTCGACCTGCTGGTTGCACTGCGCGAGTTGATCGCCGAGCAAGCCAGCGGCGTCGGCGACGAGGTATTTGCCGAGCTGGTGCTGCGCATCGGCGTAGCGACGGGGAACGCGGTCGTCGGGCCGTGCGGGTCGGAGAAGAAGTACGACTACACGTGCATTGGCGACTCCGTGAATGTGGCATCCCGGCTGGAGTCCGCCAACAAGTTCTACGGCACGCACGTCCTGATCAGCGGCGCGACCTACGCTGCCGTCGGCGAACGCTTCGTAGTGCGGGCTTTGGGCGGCGTGCGCGTGAAGGGTAAGACGCAGGCGGTGCCGATCTACGAGTTGCTGGGGCGCGCGGGGGCGGTGGCGGAGGCGGAGTGCGCGTACGCGGCGCAGTTCGGCGCCGCGGTCGCGCGCTTCCAGGAGCGGGCCTGGTCGGAGGCCCTGGCGGGCTTCCGGGCGTGCGTGGCGCAGCGGGCGGCGGACCTGGCGGCCGTGCACTATGCAGAGGCGGCGGAGGTCTTCTTGCGCACGCCACCGGGGGCGGATTGGAACGGGGCGCTGGAGTTGAGTGAAAAGTAGCGCTCGACGACTCGTGGCGTCGGGGCGCTGCCCGCCCGGAGCGTATCTGAGGGGTGCCTGACGTAGGGTTCCGCGTCAGCTACCCCCCAAGCGTGACGCATGTGCCCCCTGCGGGCGGTGCCCGTCCCTTACCTCGTCTATGATAACTCGGAGCAGGGGCCCGACAGACCGGCAGCAGGATTGCACCGCGGCATGATGATGCAGGCGATTCTGTTCGATAGCGATGGCGTCCTCGTCGACACCGAGCGCTTCTACTTTGATGCCACCCGCGAAGCCTTCGCGACCGCCGGTGCCACCGTGACCGCCCGCCAATCGGCGCATTGGTACCTCGGCGAAAGCCACCCCTCGCGCGTCATCGCCGAACGCGTCGGCATCCCCGCCGATCGGATCACCGCCACCCTCGATCAGCGCGACGCCCTCTTCTGGTCGCGCGTCGACCAGGGCGTGCCCATCCTGTCCGGCGTCGTCTCGCTCCTGACGCACTTGTCGCCGCACTACCGCCTCGCCGTCGTCACCGGTGCCGGTCGCTCGCACTACGAGCGCGTCCACGCCGCCACCGGCCTGCATTGTCTCGTCATCCCGACCCCGCTGACCGCCACCGACCTCTGCCCGCCCGCGTGCCGGATCGTCCCCGACCGGTCCGCGCTCGCCGGGCTGCTCCAGATTGACGAAAGGCCCCGCGCATGAAGAAGTTGCCGCAGCTCTTCGACAACAACCGCCGTTGGGCCCAGCGCATCACCGCCTCCAGCCCCACCTTCTTCGAGCAGTTGGCCCGCCAGCAGGCCCCCGAGTACCTCTGGATCGGCTGCGCCGACAGCCGCGTCCCCGCCAACGAAATCGTCGGCCTGCTTCCCGGCGAGTTGTTCGTCCACCGCAACATCGCCAACCTCGTCGTGCACTCCGACATGAACTGCCTCGCTGTCATCCAGTACGCCGTCGAGGTCCTCCGCGTCCGCCACATCATCGTCTGCGGCCACTACGGCTGCGGCGGTGTGCAAGCCGCCCTCGAGCGCCGCGCCCCCGGCTTCGTCGACCACTGGCTCGGCCACCTCCGCGACATCCACCACAAGCACCAGGCCGAACTCCTCGCGCTGCCGACGGACGCCGCCCGCCTCGACCGCCTCTGTGAATTGAACGTCACCGCGCAGGTCCGCAACGTCGCCCACACCGCCAGCGTGCAGGATGCCTGGTCGCGCCAGCAGCCGCTCACCATCCACGGCTGGATCTACCGCGTCTCCGACGGCCTCCTCCAGGACCTCGGCGTCTGCGTCTCCTCCGCCCCCGAACTGCAGCAGCTCGAACATGCCTAGCGCGATCCCCCGGGGGCGCCACACCCCGAGCTACTGCACGTGCCCGACTTGTGCCGCCTGCGCATACTCGCGCAGCCAACTCGGCACTCCGCGTCTCCGCAGAAACCGGCCAATCAGCTCGCCGCACCGCTCCGAATGCGACTGTTCCAGGTGTCCCAAACCATGCAGGGCGCTCTGCAGGCAGGTACTCGTGCGACACCGCGTCAGAATCGCCTCCAGCACTTCCCAGCCCGCCTCGGCGACCTCCGTCGTCTTGCGCCGGGCGAATACGGCGCCTTCGAGGGACTCCCAGATCATGTACACCGCGATGTCGAGCTTGATTTCGTTGGCATATCGCCCGTCGGGGTCCGTTCCGTGCTTGCAGCAGACCCGGTCATACAGCTCGGTGTACAGGGTTGCCAGGGCGGAAACACATTCCGCCTGCACGTCCGTTGCCACCTTCGTCCGCTCCAGCGCCCAGAAGTACCCCGATGCCGGGCCAAACAGGAACCACGTCCCCGCGCCGATTGCATCATCACTGTAGCGCTCTGCTACCCACGCCGGGGCCCGAAAAAGCTGACTCAGATACTCGGCCACGCATGACGGTGGAATGTTCCCGTAACGCTCCTCAAGTTCCTGTGCGGCCTGATGTTCTGCCCACGTCAATTCACTCGCGCGCTTCGCAGGTTCCTGCGTGAAGCAGTACTCCACCCACTCCTCATACGTCGGTGTCTCGGACATCCCACGAGCCTACCGCCCCCCAACCGCTCCTCGCAAGCGGCCCTCCGTTTCCCTCGCGCTCCCCACCTCCCGCTCTCGCTCACCAGAACGGGGCGGCCGCGCCGCCCATGGCCAGTGGCACGACGCGGCCGAGCACACGATAACCCGGATGAAATGGACAATAGGCCGCCGGCTCAACCAGCCCGGCCACAACTCAGTACCCGCTCACCTCCGTCGCCCCTCCCGTTTTCACGTCTTCATATCCCCCAGCGCGGCCCCCTTTGTTACTTTGTTACCTTTCACCTTGTTACTCGGCCCGCTCCCTACACCTTCTTCTTCTGCCGCGCCCGGATCTCCATCAGCTCCGGAATATTGTCAAACTGCCGCAGGCACAGGTCGTAATCCTCCTGCGACGCGTTCGGAAACCGCAGGAAGTTGATGTGCGGACTCGAACACAATGGCACCAGTTTCTTGCACGGACACTCCTTGCATTCCGCGCAGGTCTCCAATCCCTTCGCGATCGCGCACGGCCGTACCCCGCACGTCATGTCCGCCCGCTTCTCCGCCGAGCACCCCCCGCACTTCACGTTCTCCACCGTGTACTGCGTGTGCCCGTAGTACTTCCGCCACCCGTCGACGAGCTTCTGCCGCACCGTTGGATCGTCCGAGCGTGCCGCGCACAGATCGCACCGATACCCGCAACGGGCCAGGATCTTCTCGCCCTTTGCCGTCGTTGCCCCGGGCGATGCGGACACCGCCGGTGTGGCGGGTGCCGCCGGCGTGGCCGGTTTCGCCTGCGCCGCTGGTATGGCCGGCGCCGCGCCGCGCTCATCCGCCGCCTGGGCCTGCCCCGTCGAATACCCCGTCAGCAGCGCCGCCGCCCCCGCGCCGGCCGCCTGCACGAGCAGTGTTCGCCGCGACGTCCTCGCATTCGCGCCAACCCCGGCCTTCGCTTGTCCCATCGGTAGGCTCCCAAACACAGCCCGCGCGTCAACGGTCCCCACCGTCCGCACATGCGCTGCTTGTGCTCCCCGCGCCTCAGGGCAATTGTCGAATTGTGTACAGCCCCCGCCGCGTCCGCACACCGCCTTGAGTCAGCAACCGCTCGGTACTGCCGGGGCCGTGGCCGGGACCGGATTCGTCGCGGCGCTGCCCCGCGGACCGCCGCGCCAATGCGTATAGCCAACCAGCACAATCGTCCCGATCAGAAGCACTACCGCCACCACCAACCACGGCCACGCCCGCCGCGGCTCTCGGTCGGCACTTGCGGCCACCGTCCCGCGCTGTACGGCCGCCTGCTCTGCTTCATCAAGTTCCCGGCTGCACTCCGGGCACCGCGGCGCCACCTGCCCTCGCAGGTCGTACCCGCAACCGCGACAGTGCAAGCCGCGCCGTTCGAGCACACGGGCACGGTCGATTGCCAGCAACGCCGGCACCACCGCAATCACCGCCAGCAGTCGCAGTAGCGTGCTCCCCAGCCCCAGTCGCGCCAACACGAACGTGCTTACCACGAACGCCGCCGGCAGCGCCAGCGCCACAAACACACGTCGCCCCCAGTCGATCGCCAGAAGGGAGTCGCACCGCGCGCAGCGCCACCGCGCCCCAATCGGCCGCCACCACAGCGCCCACCCCAGCGACCGGCGACAAACCGGACACTCTGGCCGCAGCGTAATCACCCCGTCTCCCCCGGCAGCCCCACCAGCGCCTCCGCCTCACCCGCCGCACGCCGCGCGTCCGCGTCGCTCGCGAACTCGTCCGTGCCCATCGCCAGCAGCATGCGCCCCAGCGCCACCCGCGCCTTGTCGACCCGCCCCAGCTTCGCGTATGCCATCGCCAGAAACGCCGTGTCCGTCGGATGCCCGTGCTCGTACTTCTGCGCGTTGTGCGCGTCGCACCGCTCCAGCGTTGCCACCGCCTCCGCGTACTGCCCCAGCCGATACTGCAACACCCCCAGTGTGTTCAACGCCCGATACTCCTCCGGCCGCTCCGCCAGGTACGCCGCCAAGTCCGCCTCCGCCGCCTCGTAATCCGCCCGCGGCCGCAAGCGGTCCCGCGCTACCACCCAGCAGCAGTCGGCCATACTCTGCCCCACGTCGCGAATTGCGGCCTGGTTCCCAGCCCGCCGGGCCACCTCGAAGCCCCGCCGGGCCACCGGCAGAATCCCGGCCGGATTGTCGCGCCGCTCCAGCACTTGCTGCAGCAGCCGCAGCGCACTGGCATGATGTACGGCCGCCACATTGCCCGGCGTCTGGAGCACCTCCAGCGCCTCGCGCAGCAGCGGCTCGGCCATGTCCGGCTGGCCGCGCTCCAGTCGATACCGCCCCGTCTGCGTCAGCACCGACGCCAGCGACGGACTGTCCGGCGGCAGCGCCGCCCGCCAGGCCGCCAGCACGCCGTCCATTGCCGGCCCCAACTCCTCTGCCTTGTCCGCCAGCGCCAGCGCGTTTGCCAGCGCATTCGCGGTCAAGGCCAGTTGCAGCCGCTGCGTCGGCGCGACGTCCTGCCGAATCGCCAGCGCCTCACGCAGCAACGTCGCCGCTTCTTCGTACTGCCCCTGGTTGGTCAACACGCCCGCCAGTTGCGCCAGCGTCTCCGCCTGCGTCAGCGTCGCCGCCCCCGGCCGCGCCCGCGTGATCCGCAGACACTCGCGGTACGCCAACTCCGCCGCCTGCAAATCCCCCTTCACCACCTGCAGCGCACCCAGCTCGCGCAGCGTCGCCGCCACATTCAGATCGTTCGGCCCCACGCGCTCCCGCCAGATCCGCAGCGCCTCCCGATACAAACGCTCCGCCCCCTCCAGGTCGCCCGCCGAACGCAACTGCAGCGCCCGGCTGCCCAGCGTCGCCGCCACGGCCGCATGGTCCGGTCCGAACGCCGTCTGCGCCGCGCTCAGCACCTGCGCCACGTCCACGTCCCGCGTCAGCGCCTGCTCCGGACTCGTCGAAATGAACAGGTCCTGCAGTAGGTTGGCGATCCGATCGGAGCGCTGCGCCTCCGCGTCCGCGCGCGTCTGCGCCGCCCGGGCCGTGTCGCGCTCACGCGCGGCCGCGACGTAGAAGTACGTTGTCGCGATCAAACCGCCGACCAGCGTCACCAACACCAGTGCGCTTGTCACGACGGCCGCCCGGTTGCGCCGGATGAACTTCTCCATCCGGTATCGCAGACTGGGCGGCCCGGCGTTGACCGGCTCGTGCCGCAGGTGCCGCTCCACGTCCTCCGCCAGCTCATGTACCGTCTGGTAGCGCCGGGTCCGATCCTTCTCCAGCGCCTTCATCACGATCCAGTCGAGGTCGCCGTGCAGCTGCCGCGACAGCGCCCCCGGCTCGCACTGCCGCTCCCCCGCGATCCGCGAGCCCTGCGCCGTCCGCGACAGCGTCTGCAAGCGTGCCGACGGCCGCGGCGGCTCCACCTCGCGAATCATCCGCCGCAACTCGCCGACCTCCGCCCCCCGCAGCGTCCGCGCATCCACCGGCGTCGTGCCCGTCAGCAGCACGTACAAGAGCACGCCCAGCGAGTACACGTCCGTCCGCGTATCCACGTCCAGTCCGCTGAGCTCCGCCTGGTCCGGACTCATGTACTCCGGTGTCCCGATGAACTGCCGGAACTCCGTGAACAGCGTCTTGTCCGTCAACCGCTGACTCGTCGCCTTCGCAATCCCGAAGTCGATCACCTTCGGCACCGGCCGGTCATCGTGCAGCGTCACCAGCACATTCCCCGGCTTGATGTCCCGGTGAATGATCCCCTTCTGGTGCGCGTGCTGCACCGCCTGGCACACCTGCACGAACAACCGCAGCCGCTCCAGCGTGCTCAGCCGCCGCGCATCGCAAAACTCCGTGATCGGCGTCCCCTTCACCAGCTCCATCACGAAGTACGGCCGCCCCGTCTCCGTCGCCCCCGCGTCCAACACCCGCGCGATGTTCGGATGCTCCATCAACGCCAGCGCCTGCCGCTCCGCCTCGAAGCGCGCGATTACCTGCTTCGTGTCCATCCCCAGCTTGATGATCTTCACCGCCACCTGCCGCCGCACCGGCTCCTGCTGCTCGGCCATGTACACCGCGCCGAACCCGCCCTCCCCGATGAGCTGCAGCAGTTTGTACCGCCCGATCCGCGTCCCCGGCTGCTCGCTCGGCAGCGCGCTGGCCAGCGTCGGCTCCGCCGTCACCACGGGCGATTCGAGAAAGTCCCCGGCCGCCTCGTGCGCGCGTAGTAAACCCTCCGCCTGCTCCCGCAACTGGGCGTCGCTCCCGCAGGCCGCGTCCAGGTATGCCGCCCGCTCCTCCGCGCCGCGGTGCAGCGCTTCGTAGAAGACCTCCTCCAGCCGCTCGTGTCGTACTCCCGCCACGTCGTGGCTCTCCTCAACGCCCCGCACGCGGTCCGCCATGCGCCGCCCGCCCCCCCGGCGCCTCACCCGGACGCCGATTCCGCCGCCCCGTCCCCCTTGCGAATCTCGGCGTACAACCACGCCCGCGCAAAATGCCAATGCCGATCCGCGGTCGCCCGCGAAATCCCCAGCACCGTCGCCGCCTGCTCGACCGACAGCCCCGTGAAGTAACGTAGCTTCACCAGCTCCGCCTTCCGCGGATCCTCCTGCGCCAGCCGCCCCAGCGCCTCATCCAGCGCCACCAGGTCCAGGTCCGGCGGCACGCTGATCACGTCCGCCTCCTCCAGCGCGCAGCGCTGTCGATCCCCGCCATGCTTCAGCCGCCCCTTGCGCCGCGCCGCTTCCACGAGAATCCGCCGCATCGCCTCCGCCGCCGCCGCGAAGAAATGCCCCCGGTTCTCCCACTGCATCGGCTCACTGCCCACCAGCCGCAGGTACGCCTCGTGGACCAGCGCCGTCGGCTGCAGCGTCTGCCCCGGCCGCTCGTGTGCCAGCTTCGCCGCGGCCAGTTGCCGCAGCTCGTCGTACACCAGCTCCAGCAGGCGGTCCGTCGCCCCGGGTGTGCCCGTGGCGATGGCCTGCAGGATGCGCGTCATCTCACTCATCGTGTGCCCAGCGAGGATCGGCCGCGGGCCGCATACGCCCGCGCCAACAGCAGTTTCGCTCCGCCGCCGCGCCGGAGCAAGCAGAATCGAGCCGGTGACGCCCCCGCTCGTGTCGGAAGAAGTAAGGTGAGCCGCCCCCCGGCTACGCCGTTTGTGGGGACGCCGTCGTCTGCGGTACCGCAGCCGGCGGCAGGAGGGGGGGCAGCGGGGGCAGGGTTGTCACCGTCGCCGTCGAAACCGTCCGCTGCGCCACGACGCTCTGCGCCGCCTGCCGCCGCCGCGCCAGAAGCGCCTGTGCGCATTCGGACTCCGGCAACTGCTGCAACAGGAAGTCGCACAGCCGCCCGTGCTCCGCCGCCGCCGGGGCCCCCAGGCGTCCCAGCCGTCCCACGACCGTTCCGCGCTCGCAGGCCTCGGCATACGCCGCACGAGCTTCAAGCACCACCGGCGCCACCGGAAATCCGTACTTCAGCACAGCAATCGCCGCCAGCCGCGCCAGCCGGGTCCGCGACTGCACGCGGTTCAGCACCGTCACCGCGCGCGGCTTGTGATTGCGTTGCTTGTCAAAGTGCGCCCGATAGATCAGACGTGCCGTCCGGAAGGATGCCGCGAGGTCGAGCGGGCTCGGCAGAATCGGCAACACCACCAGGTCGGCCACGAGGATCAGTGCGGCCGCGCGGGCGCACAGGGCGGCCGGTGCATCCGCAATTACGAAATTGTACGCCGCGCGCCACTCGCGCCCCCGGTCGATGATGTCCCGCGCGCTCAGGCAGGCCTGCGTCGGGATCGTCGGGCACGCCTTCTGCAGCCACGCGATCGTCCCCGCTTGCTCGTCCGCGTCGAGCGCCGCCACCCGTGCCCCGTGGTCATGCAGCCATGCCGCCGTGTGCACCGCCAGCGTCGTCTTTCCCACTCCGCCCTTGGTGTTCACGAAAGCGATCAGCATGCGAGCCTCATTCCGGGGCTATCCCAGGACAGGACATGGCGACGCGACTTCTGCACGGCCTATCGGCTGAATGGAAGGCCGGCTGAGCCGACGGTCCGTCGCATAGGGTGCGCCCGTGAGCGCTCGGGGCGGGCAGGCATTTTCTGCGCGGGCGCTGACGAGGCGAAACGGCGCGGCGCGGCCGACCGCTCACCCGGGGCGGCGCCACCGGGCACGCAACTCCTCCAGCCGCTGCGGACCGTTGCTTTGCCACTCCTGGTAGATCAGGTACGCGCGGGCCGATGCCGCCACGCTGAGCCACTGCCGCCGCAGCGCTGGCGAAGCTTCCTCCACCGCGGCACCCACGAGCCCCGCAAGTTCCCGCAGCCGGGCGCGCTCCTCTGGCGACTTGTGCACGAACTCCTTAGCCCGCCGCCAGACCTGTGCGGCATCCTCGCGCGCCGCGATCGCCTGATACTGGCGTACGCGCGCCAGGCGCTCCGCCGCGGTCAGGGCGTGCCAGCGCTCCCAACCCGTGGTTGGTGGCGAACCGGGCCGCGCGCTCGGCGGCCACGGCACGAGCCACAGCACGTTGGCGCCTGCCAGGAGCAGGATCGCCAGCCATAGCAGTGGTCTTCCGACGCGCACTGCGTCAGTCCTCCGGTTGTAGGATGAGCTGTTCGAGCGTGTGTACGGTCTCACCGTCTTCGACGAGCCAGGCATCCGTTTCCAGGGTTGAGAGCAGACCGAGATTCCCAACCACCTGCGCCTGTAGCTCGGCGGTGATGTGTAGCTCCGTGGCGGTGCGTTGGCTCTCCGAGGGCTGCCGCTGCACCTGCCACACGAGCAGGAGCGTTAGTACCACCACCATTGCGCATTGTGCCACCAGCGTCAGACGTGCCCGGCGCCGCTGACCGGCGGTGGCGGAGATGGCGGCGACGCTCGGTGCCTTCCATGCCTCGGCGGGGGGCGTCGCCACGGGCGGTTCGGCATGATCGCCCAGGGTCAGCAAGGATTTGAGCTCGCGCTCGGCGGCCAGCAGGTCGCGGCAACGGGGGCACTCGCGCACGTGTGCCTGCCAATGGGCTTGGGCTGCGGCGCTGAGCTGCCCGGCGAGTAACTGATGGGCAATCTGGAGGTCCAGGTGCTGCACGACCGTGTCCTCGGCAGACCGGTACTGGGCTGCTTTGTACAGCGGGAGCGCTTGCGATGCCAGTCCGGGGGAGGGATTTACAGTAGGCCCTGGAGACGGGCGCGGAGCTGTGTGCGGGCGCGCATCAGAAGGCAGCGCACTGCCTCGACCGTAACATCGAGGATTGCGGCAATCTGCTCGTAGGAGCAATCCTCATACTCAAAGAGCGTAAGGGCCACACGTTGGTTGACGGGCAGCGCGCTAACGGCGCTCGCTACCTGTTGCCGGAGCTCGTCCAAGCTGAGCCGTCGATCCGGCGGGGGCTCGCTGCGGTCGACGACCTCCAGTTGGCTTTCGGCCGGCTCCGGCACCGTGCGCTTCAGCGTTGCCTGTTTGATATAGTTGAGCGCCGTATTGGTGGCGATGCGATATAGCCACGTGGTAACCCGGGAGCTCGGCTGGTACTGCTCGGCATGCTTGAAGGCCCGGAGAAACACGTCCTGCGTCAGGTCTTCGATGGGGCGCGAGTTGCCGATCAGGCGGGCCAGATAGCGCGAGATCCGCGGCGAGTTGCGGCGAATCAAGGTGTCAGCCGCCTGACGATCCCCCTGGCGAGCCTGGAGCATGAGCTGCGTGTCCATGTCGGACAACGCGTCGGTCCCGCTGCCCTGTTGCAGCGGTGTTACGGCCGCCTGGCCCGGAACGCTCTGTTTCCCCGCGCGCAACACATTTCACCCATCAACCAGCACCCCAAACCACCAACCCATTCTAGGGACAGGTGGCAAGGGTCACAATCGCCAAATCCAAACATGCGTGCGCCATAGCCACGCCGGCCGCCTCACCTCAGCGACCATTCTTTGCTTGCTCGCTCTCAGCCCAGGGGGGCGCCAAGCCGCAATCCGTTAAATCCCAAGGACTTAAACCGGTTTCAGTATTCCACCCAGGAGAGTCCTGCCGTCTGGCCATCCCGCACTCCGCCCCGCTGCCGGAGCCCCTTTCCCCGCCGCCGACACGAATCAACAGATACTTTGTTGCCGTGCCTGCCGCTACGGTCGGGTCGCCAGCACCTCGACCCGCGGGGCGCCGGCTGCGGGCAGCACGTCCCCAACCACCCACAGCATCTGTCCCGCGTCCGCGAACCGCCGTTGCATGTCGGCCAGGCAGTTCGGTGCGACGGCTGCCAGCAGTCCGCCCGATGTTTCAGGGGTGAACAACAGGTTTTGTGTTGCCTCATCAATACCCGGTTCCAACCGAACTCCTGAGCCGAAGCAATCGCGGTTTCGCTTCGTCCCGCCTGGGAAGCGTCCCTGCGCGGCGTAATCCGTTGCTCCCGGAAGAAACGGAACCTGCTCCGCCCAGAACCGCAGCCGTACGGCGCCATGCTCCGCCATCTCGCTCGAATGTCCCAGCAGCGAAAAACCGGTTACGTCCGTACACGCGTGCACCGCCGCGTGCTGCAGCACTTCCGCGGCCGTCTTGTTCAGTTGCAGCATCGATGCCACCGCCGCCTCGTAATCCTGGGCCCGCGCGTGGTCGCCTTTGGCCGCGGTCGTGATCACGCCGACGCCCAGCGGCTTGGTCAGCACGAGTATGTCGCCGGGCCGCGCGCCGCCTTTCGTCCATACGCGGTCCGGGTGTACGAACCCCAGCGCGACCAGCCCGTATTTCGGCTCCTTGTCGCTGACCGAGTGTCCGCCGACCAGCACGGCCCCGGCCTCGGCCACTTTCTCCGCGCCGCCGCGCAGAATCTCGCTGATGACATCGAGGGGCAGGCAGCCCGACAGGCAGCACACGTTCAGTGCGAGCGCCGCCCGCCCACCCATGGCGTACACGTCGCTCAGCGCATTGGCCGCCGCGACCGCGCCGAACTGGTACGGGTCGTCCACAATCGGCGTGAAGAAGTCGACCGTCGCGATGAGGGCCAATTCATCGGAGATGTGCCACACCGCCGCGTCATCGGCGCGCGCCAGACCCACCAGGAGCTGCGGATACAACTCCGGGTCAAACACGTTCGCCAATGGACGCAGAACCTGCGCCAGCGCGTCGGGCGCCATCTTGGCCGCTCAACCCGCCGCTTGCGTCAGTTGCGTCAACCGCAATCGCTGGCCGCCTTCCATCGGCCGTTCTCCTTGTGGCCCAGACATCTCGCCCGTGAACTCGTAGCGTCCAGCGTCCTTGCCTGACCTCACGTCCGCTCTGCGGACCAACTCGCGATTCCCGATTCTATTCGATCCCGCCCCACGCCGAAACGACCGCCCTCCACCCCCGCGCCCCGGGCGGCATGCCCGCTTACCTGCTCAACTCGCTTCCATTCTCGCAATCGACCTGATTGACACCGCGCACTCCGCCAGCGGCCAAGTCTTCGCCACGCCCGGCGCACTTGCTCGCGGCGCGCCCACCGGACTCCCCAGGGGCATCGCCACATGCCTGCTGTGCGGCCGACGTCGGCATCCCACCCGCGTCCCCGCCGGCTCGGCGCCGCCCCCATCCACGCACCGCCGGTTCCCATGCGCAAGTCCCCGGCGCAGCTGGGCGTGAGCATGCCCCGTGATTTCCACCCTTCCCACTTCCCCACCTCTCCACTTTCCCACTCGGCCAGCGCCGCCGCAATGTCCCGATATCGAAGATGCGCAGTCGGGGGCTGCTGAAGTAGTCGTGTCAGACGGTTCGAACGAGGCTGGGTTGAGGCTTTGTGCTGCGGGCGGTGTGGCGGAGCGGTTTGCGGGTCGAATGGGGGTCGTGCTTGGGAATAGCGGGTGGAACGTGGGGTTGCGGTTTGCAGTTTCATGCGGCTAGGCGTTTGAGGTTCTGGGCCGCCGCGGTCAGGTACACCTGGATTTGAACGTTGCCCAGTCCCCGCCCTGCGGCACGCCGCAAGCCATGGCAGGCTTTCGCTTCGTCATGGATTCCTGCGGCACGCCAGCGGTGCCGGTCGTAGAGCCCCAACTCGTACGCCGTCCAGCGGGCGTGACGGCGGCGGGCGCTGGACTTTGGCTGCGGTGCTGGGGTGGGGCGCTTGAGGATGCGGCGCGCGGGCGATTTGCATGCCGCTGCGAGCGCACGGCGCGATCACCGCTGTCGCGGGGGGCGAGAAGAAAGCCACCGGTCGGATTTGAACCGACGACCTGCGGTTTACAAAGCCGAGAGCATCGCACGGAAGGCACACAACCGCAAGAGCTTACGAGCGCGCCGACGAACGCTTGTACCAACGCTTGTACCGACGGGGTGGAAATCGAGCACGGCGGACCGGCTGACGGAGCGTCGGCAACCGCGGTCGGCACGGTGAGCACGGGCGGTGCCGGCGCCGCGGGCGAACGCTTCGCCGCTGCGCTGGCGATGATTGCGACGCTGCCGCTGACGGACGCCGAGAAAGCCGAAGCGGTGCGCCGGCTGCTCGGCGGCGCTACGGGGGGCCCGCGATGAAGCGGCTGCAAGCCGAAGCCGAAACGCTCTGCCGGGCGGTCGCGCCGGAATTGGCCGGACGCCCGCTGTACGTGGTGTTTGCTTCCGACGTGTACCCGAGCGCGGGCAACGGCGACGGTCCGGACGGCTGCACGATGCGGCACCTGGACTTGATGTTGCGGCCGACCCTGGAACGACTCGGTCGCTGGTCGGGACGTGGGCCCGCGATGCTGCTGGACCCGCGCACCATCGCCCGCGGGGCCGAACGCCGCATCCGCCCCGCACGGCTCCGCGCCTTCACCCCGTCAGCGTTCGGCGTCGTGCTCCACGAGTTGGCGCACGTGCTCACTACCGAGCCCGACGAAGCCGAGCCGTCGGCCGAATACGTGCAAGCCGGCCAAGCCATGCTCACGGCCGATGTCGGCGGAACAGCCGCACCGACGAACGGCCCCGGGGCCGCGGTCCCGTGGCGCTGGCACGAATGGGCGTTCATCCGGACCGCGTTGCACCTGGCGCACCGCGCCGCCGCGCTCGGCGTGGACCTGATGCCCCGCGACGTACTCGACGCCGAGACCTACGGGCTTGCCCCGACGTGCCGCTACACGGCCGCGCTCGCCGATGAACCGAAGCGACTGACCGGCTGCGACTTCGCCACGATTGCCCGGACCTCGCCCCCCGCCGCGTTCGCCGAACTGTGGCTGACGGACGTGCGGCGGTGGCTGGATCGCCCCGACGCCCACGACGAAATGGCATCGATGCTCGCACGGTGCGCGCATCGCATCACCATCCCCCTAGCGTGAATGGGAATTCATGCTGACCGAGATGTTGTCGGAACTGGAAGCGCTGCGCAAGGAACGCGAAGCCGAGTTTCACACGCTGGCCCGTCGGCTCGCCGCGGGCGAACGCGTGCCGGCGGCGACGCTCGAAAGGCTGCTGGCCGAGTGGGGCAAGACGCCGGCCGAGCTGGCCGCTGCGGCGGAACTGGTGACACAACGGGCACGCTGGCACGAAGAGCGCCAGCAGGCCGCGGCGCTGGAGAAAGACTTGACGGCGGTACAGGACCGCATCGCCGCCGAAGACCGCAAGCTGTCCGCGTCCGAGCAAGCTCACGAAGACGCGACGGCTCCGCTGTACGCCCGGCTGCACGAAATCCGCGCCGCGGCGAGTGCCGCGGGCGATGCCCGGCGCCGGCTCATTCAGACCTGTACGGATGCGACGCTCAAGGCCGAGTTGGCCGCGGTGTCGGACCGGCTGAGCGAGCGGCGGGCCCGCGTGGCCGCGCTGCGGGACCGCAGCGAACTCGTGAAGCAAGCCGAGCAGGAAGAGGAAGCGGCCGACCGGCTGGCGGGCGGCATCGTGCCCGGCGCCGACACGGCCCGCATCGACGCCTTGCGCGAACGCGCCGAGCGCAGCCGCAAGGCGGGCAAAGACGCACTCGCGGCATTGGCGGCTGTCCAAAGGGAAATCGCCAAGCTGGAGCGTGAGGAAGCGGCGATTCTGGAGCGAATGACGAAGCCGTGAGCCGGGCGCCGCTGCCGACGCCGACGAAACCCCGCGGCACGCCACGGCCGGTTTCGTTGGCGCGGCGGTGGCGATGACTCGCCGACCAAGACGCGAAGTGAAGGCCGCGACGCACGCACGGAATAGCCGCGCCAAGGCACGCTACGGCGGCGGGTCGGCACTACTACCGAACGGCCCGCCGGACGCGCCAGCGGGCCGCGGAACGCGAATGAACCGGTTGCGGGACAGCAGTTGCCGCGGCTTGCCTGCTGTCCCGCGGGTCCTACCCAGCCGCGAATTCTCTGAATGCCCGCGGGAACAGCTACGGACGTGGGCAGACACTTGTTGTGACAGGCGGCCGCGCCGCCGAAAGGGGCTACCGATGGACGAACGGACTGCGATTCTCGTACACGTGCTCGCCGACACCGACGCCGTTTGGATTCCCAGCCGCACCTGGAACCGCCCGCGGCCGACGAACGTCTATTTCGCCCGCCTCGCGTTCGCCAAGGGCGGCGTCCCGTGGGAATCCGGCGGCGCGACCGAAGCCGACCGCAAGGCGGCCCAGCGCACCCTGGAAACGCTGGCGAAATCCGGCGCGGTGCGGGTGCGCCGGCCGCACCGCGTGAAGACGCTCGCCGTGAAGCTCTCGGACGCGGCCGAAGCGGACGCCCGCCGGCTCGTGGGCTTGCCCGGCCTGTACTCGGCGTGGCTGTCGGTGCAGGAATTGGCCCGACACAGCAAGCGGCCGGGCGCAGCCGCGCTGCTGACTGACGTGTGGGTGTCGGAACGGAAGCTCATCGGCGACTGGGAGCCGGACGAATACCGCCGCGAAGCGGTGCTTGTCGAAGACATGCTGCTGCCCGCGCTGCTGCGGAACTACGTCGGCTCGTGTTCCGACCGCGACGGGCGGGTTTCGTACGCGTTGACGCCGGCGGGCTGGGCGTGGCTGGACGCGGCCGAGCAGCCCCCGGCCGACGACCTGAACGGCCAGCCGGACCGCGCCGCGGCCACGTTCTATTACGACCGCGTGCGGGCGGGCTTGGACCGGCTGGACACGGCGGCCCCGCCGGACCCGAAGGAAATCGGCGGCATCCCCCTGCCCGTGGCGATTGCGGGCTTGAAGCTGTCGGCCCCGTGGACGCCGGTTGCGGCGTAGGGGATGCCGGGGGCGGGGCGTGGCCGGGCGCCCCCGCGCAAAACGATGCGCGACGCCGCTTTACACTCGCCCTGCGCTCCGGATAATCGGCCCCAAGCAAGCGCTTGAGCGAGAAAGGCGGCGGATGCCCACGCTGGATTGGATCGGCAAAAAGGCGGTCTTGAACCATCATCGGGCCGTGCCCTACCGGCTGCTGCAATGCAACGGCAAGCTGTCGGCCGGGGATGCAGACGCGGGGAATCTGCTCGTGCAGGGGGACAATCTGGAAGCGCTCAAAGCGCTGCTGCCCTACTACGCCGGCAAGGTGAAGTGCATCTACATCGACCCGCCGTACAACACGGGGAATGAGGGCTGGGCGTATAACGACAACGTGAACAGCCCGGAAATCCGCCACTGGTTGCGGCAGACCGTCGGCAAGGAAGGCGAAGACCTGTCCCGGCACGACAAGTGGCTGTGCATGATGTACCCGCGACTGGCCCTGCTGCGCGATCTCCTCACGGAAGAAGGGGCAATCTTCATCAGCATCGACGATAACGAAGTACAAAACCTACGCGCCGTGATGGATGAGCTTTTCGGAGCGCGCAACTTCGTAGCGGCCGTAATCTGGCAGAAACGAACCTCACCTGATATGCGGCTCGCCTTCAGTACCGGGCACGAGTACGTCATCACGTATGCGCGCGATGCAAGCAAGGTGTCGTTTCACAAGGTGCCAAAGACGCTGAAGCAAGCTGCCCAGTACAAGAACCCCGATAATGACCCGCGCGGGCCTTGGGTTTCGTCCGACTATACGGCGCAAGGTTACCGGCCGAACCAAATGTATAAGATCACCACGCCCGGCGGCGCAGTGTATGAACCACCCGTGGGTGTTTGCTGGAAGAACGTCGAACCCGTTTACCTTGAGCTGGTCGCCGATGGGCGAATTTGGTTCGGCAAAGACGGCACGGCGATGCCACGGCGAAAGACCTTCCTGTCCGAATCGCCCGGAAACGCCGTTTGGACGTGGTGGCCAAACGACGAAGTTGGCCACACGCAAGAGGCAAAGAAGGAGCTGGACACGGTCCTCGGGGAAGATCAGCCGTTTGACACGCCGAAGCCCACGCGTCTAGTTCGCCGCATTCTCGAAATCGCAACTGACAAGGATTCGCTGATTCTCGATTCCTTCGCCGGTAGCGGAACAACCGGCCATGCGGTGCTTGCGCAGAACAACGCCGACGGCGGGAGCCGACGTTTCATCACGGTTGAAATGGACGAAGCGATATGCCAGAACGTGACGGCGCAGCGCATCGGACAGGCAATTAGCGGCTACGGCGATACGCCGGGCTTGGGCGGCGGCTTCCGCTTCTGCAAGCTCGGCAATCCGCTGTTCGATGATGCGGGGAACATCGCCGACGAAGTGCGCTTCCCCGACTTGGCCGCGCACGTTTTCTTCACCGAAACCGGCAGCCCGATTCCGAAGCGGTCTGACGGCAAAACACCGCTCTTGGGCGTGCATCAGGGGAAGGCCGTATATCTGCTGTTCAACGGCGTGCTCGGGGATCGGCGGCCGGCCGGCGGAAACGTGCTGACGCATGACGTAGCGCAGGACCTGCCCCCGCATCCGGCCGGCAAGGGGTCGCGCGTGGTGTACGGCGAGGCTTGCCGACTTGGACCGAAAGCCCTGGACCATTACGGCATCGTGTTTCGGCAGATTCCCTTTGAACTGAAGGTGGATTAGCGCATGGCCGGGCTGAAATTGCGGGACTATCAGCGCGACGCGCTGAACGCGATCGGGCGCTTTTGCGACGCGGTGCGCGCGGCGGTGGGCCGCAAGGCGCTGCGCCCGGTACACGATGCGTACTACGCCGAAACCGGCCGGGACTTCATCGAAGTGCCCCAACTGCCGAATGTGCCGTATGTCTGCCTGCGCGTGCCAACCGGTGGCGGAAAGACGTTAATTGCAGCCCACGCGGTGGGCGTAATCGCGAAGCGGCTGGGGCATCAGGACCGGCCGCTATGCCTTTGGGTGACGCCTTCGACGACGATTCGCGACCAGACGCTACGCGGGCTGCGCGACCGTAAGCATCCCTACCACGCGGGCTTGCGCGAAGCGCTGGGCGTGCCGGTGGAAGTGCTGACGGTGGAAGAGGCGCTATCCGTCAATCGGTCGATGCTGACTTCGAGCGCCGTAATCGTGGTGACGACGATTCAGAGCTACCGCATCGACGAAGAGGCAAACCGCAAGGTCTATCAGGACAACGGCTACTTGATGGACCATTTCGCCAATCTGCCGGATTGGGTCCGCGCGCAACTGGCCGACGGCGGCAACGGCAACGGCGGAACCGGCCGCGCATCGCTGTCGCTGGCGAACGTGATGAAGCTGCGCGGCCCCATCGTAATCATGGACGAAGCCCACAACGCCCGGACGCGGGTTTCGTTCGATTCGCTGGCGCGGTTCGGCCCGCTGGGCGTGCTGGAACTCACGGCCACGCCCCAACAGGACCACGACCCGAACAAGGAAGAGTACGCCAGCAACGTATTGCACGCGGTATCGGCGCTGCAACTGAAGCGCGAAGGGATGATTAAGCTGCCCGTGGAACTCGAATCGCGCGACAACTGGATGGACGTACTGGCGCTGACGGTGCAACGCCGCGCGGCACTGGAAGAGCGCGCCCGGGCGTGGGGGCCGCAAAGCGGGCGCTTCATCCGACCGATTGCGCTGATTCAGGCCCAGCCCAAGAGCAAGACGCGGGAAACGCATACTGTGGCCGCAATCAAAGCGGCGCTGGTGAACCAACTGAAAGTGCCGGCCGAGCGTATCCGCATCGCGACGGGCGACCTGGACGACTTGGGGGCCGAAGACCTGCGCGCGGCAGATTGCACGGTCGAGTACATCATCACCGTGGACAAGCTGCGCGAAGGCTGGGATTGCCCGTTCGCGTACGTGCTCGGTTCGGTGGGCAACGTCGCTACGGAAACGGCGGTGGAACAACTTCTGGGCCGCGTGCTGCGCATGCCCGGGGCCAAGCCCACAGGCGTTCCCGAGCTAGACCGTGCGTATGCCGTGGTGCAAAGCCCGGACGTGGTGAACACGGCCAAGAGCTTGTGCGACAGCCTGGTGAGCCGCTGCGGATTCGACGCCGAATCCGTGCGCGACGCGTTCCGCGTTCATCGGCACGTTGACCCGCAAATGCGGCTGCCGGTGGCGGTGATTCCGGTTTCGGCGCCGCCGGACCCGGCGCAACTACCGCCCGCGGTGCGGGGCAAGGTGGACTATGACGCCGGCGCCGGCGCGCTGCACGTTCGCGAACCGCTGACGCGCGACGAAACGGTGGCGCTGCGCGACTCGCTGGGGATGCTGACGGATCGGGCGGCGGTGGAAGAGTATTGGCAATCGGAACGCGGCGTGGGGACCGCGGCGAAGGCGCTGGACGAATACGCCGCGCCCGTCCGCGTGCCGCAATTGATCGTCCGCGACGGCGCGCGCTCGTACCTTTTCGAACCGGAGGAATTGGACGAATACGCCTGGAACCTGGAGCGATGCGACGCGGTGATAAGCGCCGCCGAATTGTCCGTGGAACTGAACGTAGGGGACCGGGTATCGCTCGGCGTATCTGAACAAGGCGGCGTGCGGGTTGGCGGCGTAGAGGAAGTAATCGTCCGGCAACTGTCGTTTGTGGCCGAAGGCGATGATTGGAGCAAGCCCGAGCTGGTGCGCTGGCTGGACGCCGAGCTTCACCACGGCGGGGCGTTCGCCGGGCTGCCGAAGGCCCAAAGCCAAGCGTGGTTGCTGCGCGTAGTGGATTCGCTGCTGACGGAACGGGGCGCGAATCTGCCCGTTCTCGTGCGCAAGCGGCATCAACTGGCGGACGTGGTGATAAGGCGCATTTCCGCCCACGGGCGCCAGCAAATGCGCGAAGCGGCGAACATGCTGATTGACGGCCGCTCGCCGCGCCAGCTTGAAACGTCGATGGACATTCCGCTTCCCTTGGAAGAGGCCGGCTACTGCCCGTACCGCCAATACCGGGGCATGTTCACCTTCAAGCGTCACGCCTTCACGCTGGTTGCCGAGATGAACGAGCCGGAAGCCGAGTGCGCCAAGCGCATCGACGATAACCCGAACGTGAAGCGGTGGGTCCGCAATCTGGACCGCGAGAGCGCCGGCGGATTCAGCTTGCCCCTTTCACCGGGGCGATTCTTCCCCGACTTCATCGTCGAGCTAAACGACGGCCGCATTGCGCTTGTGGAGTACAAAGGCGGGCACCTGGCGCAGAATCCCGACGAGCTTCACAAAGAAACGGTGGGCAAGCTGTGGGAAGCGCGCTCGGGCGGGCGGTGCGTGTTCAAGCGTGTGGTGGAATGTGATTGGCCGGGGCTGGAAGCCGCGCTGGCGGCGAAGTGATGCCCGCGAAGGCCCGCGCCACGTGAAGCTCGGCCCGCTGAGAACCATAGTCCGCATAGCATGGCGCATGATGCGAACACCAAATGGGAACCGCAACACTGGCGAGCAGCCCCCGGCCGATGACCAGGACGGCCAGCCGAACCGCGACGCCGCGGCGTTCTATTACGACCGCGTGCGGGCGGGCTTGGACCGGCTGGACATGGCGGACCCGCCGGACCCGAAGGAAAGAGGCGGCGTCCCCCTGCCCCTCGCGCCTGCGGACTACACAGTGACTCAGGTAAATACCCGAGTCTTGCCCTTGGACAGCCGGGCTAGTTTTGAAGCACTAATCCGGAAAGATGGTCAAGCAGCGCGGCTTGTGCCGGTGTCGGTCTTGACGCGGCGGGAGCCCGCACGACAATATAGAGCATGGCCCGTTCGCGGCGCGCAAGTCGGGGTTCGTCAGATAGTGTGCCCAAGCGCGCTCCCCAGCGCGGCGAAGGCGCTGTAGAGGGGAGCGGCACGAAGCGGGGTCCGCTTGTTCGGTACGCTGGCGTCTTCGTCGCCGGCGCCGCTCTGGCGGCCGGTGGCATTCTGGCGCCTCGCTGGCTCAAGCCCGCGGTCGGGAAACCGACGTACGGGCTGGTGGCGCCCAAATTCGATTACGCGCGGCCCTGGCGCGCCGGAGCCGAACCCACCTCGCACTACGACCTGCTGAAGATGTCGCCTGCCGAACTCGCGAACGTTGACTTCGCGCTGATGAACCTGCTCTGCGCAAAGGGGCTGCCCGGTGCTGAGGATTTGGATGTTCCGGCTATCCTCACGAAGCTGGATGAGTGGGCCGGGAAAGTCGCCTTTGAGACTGAACGGCACCTGTACCGAGTAACAGACCCGCAGTACGCCGACCACTACCAGCATTCCGAAGCACGTCTACGGGCCGAGTTCATCGTCCAGGTCCTCCAGGAAGTTTGCGGCGTTCATTACAATCTGGAACGCGTCCAGGCCCCGGACTACCACAACTCGAAAGATATCTTCCTGCATGGCATGGTGAACAGCGACAACGGCGGCACATGTGCGTCAATGCCGGTCATGTACGCCGCAATCGGTCGTCGGTTGGGCTATCCCATCAAGCTTGCCTTAGCCCGCGAGCACGTGTTCATGCGATGGGATGACGGGAAGGAACGCTTCAACATCGACGGCGCCGGCAATGGCGGTGTCGATTACCCGACGGACGATTTCTACCGCACGTGGCCGCACCCGCTGACCAACGAGACGCTCGCGTCGGGCGAATTCCTGAACTCGCTCACGCCTGAAGAAGAGCTTTCGATGTTCCTGGAGCTTCGCGGCACGTGTCTGCATGAACACGGTCGCTTTCCGGAAGCTATCGAAACCTACGCCGCAGCCCATCGGCTCAAGCCGAAGGCGGTGACGCCGATGATGGCGCTCGCATTCGCGGTCGAAGGTCGACCGGTCCCGAAGCGAGAGAACGACCGGTCGGCCGGAGGTTTCTTGGACGTGGTAAACATACAACGCGACACCGTGGCACGCTTAAAGCGGGCATCTGCGACCGGCAACCCGGCGCTGCCCATGCCGGGAGCCGGCGGCGTTCCGGTAGTCCCGCGGCCGCCGCAACCGGGTAGACCTGCAAGCTCTCCACCTGGACAGCCGGGCGGAGCGAAGAGACCGTAACAGGAGTGATTCCGAACGTCCTCACGCGGGGACGGCGATCAAGAAGAGGGTTGGTCATGGGAAACCGAAAAGCGTTGACGTTGTTGTTGGCGATCGTCGCTCCGCTGCTCTTCGTGGACGTGGCCCAAGCGTACTACACGCCGGGCCTGGGCAGGTTCATTAGCAGGGATCCGTATTTCGAACAAGGGTTCGAACTTGTGGGTGGCGCACGTCCATTAATGCTAGGACAAGTCGAGTTGTCCTACGTGTATGTGCGCAACGGACCGGTGGATTTGTGGGACTACCTAGGCCTCATGTGCGCCTCCGATGATGCCGTCAAGTGCGAAGGCGTCTGCGGTGCTATCGTTGATGACTGGATAATGGCTGAGATCAACGCGCAACAGGAGGGTCTCGACAAGTGGAAGAAGGACCACCCCAACTTCACCATTGAGGACTATCTCAAGTGGGCTAACGGAAACCAGCGGTACAAGGACCCAGACAACTTCAAGTTCTCAGAAGGCGCTGACGGGTGCGGAACACAGCCCAACAAGGACAAGCCCGGATGTGGCCGGTCAGTTACGCTGTGCGGAAAATGTGTCCGCAGCGCCATACTTGGGAATGTCATGTACGGGCTGATAGGTGCGCGCGCGGGGTTCACGCAAAAGCAACTAAAGGACGGGGCGACTAGCACGAAGAAAGATTGGGGCATGACAGTTGACGAATATGATGAGAGGGCGTACCAGCTTGGCGTGGACCTCTATAACAAATTGAAGGATATGAAGCCGCCGGATTTCTGCAAAGCGTTCGAGGCCGTTGTAGGTGACGCGTCAGCGTTGCGCGAGGGAAGAAAAGGCGGCGGGTACAATGACCTCGGCAGTTGCACCCCTTGCACCAAGAAGACGAAAGAGACTCGTCATGGCGGCAGCGAATCCCCCCGTCGAACGCCGTGAGGCTGGTGGCGAATCTGTTATCCGCTACGCATCGAGCCGTCGGCGACGTTGGCAATGCGCATTGGTACTGCTTGTCGTCTGTGGCGTGCTGTACGTCCTGTCGGCCGCTGCCGTCTTTGACTTCAACGCAACCGCATACCCGTACTCCGAGGAGTACTATGCTGGCCGGGAAGTGGCGATTGGCCCACGACCGCGCGCCCTGTTCTGTCGCCCCTCGCACGACGGCATGTTCTATGAGGGGCGAGAGTGGCCGTTCGTTGTGTATCAACCGGTGTGTCGAGTTTGGCGGTGGATTCACAACCTTGCTCCATCCGCAGAATGGCGCAGCCTCACGAGGTAGGCGGCACGAACGGAATTCCAGGTGAGATTTCGCGCCGCGCTCATGCCCGGCGTGGTGATGGTGTCGTGTGGCACAGCGGGGCTCCGTAAACATGCGTGTTCACGAACGGGCTTTGTCCAGATTCGGTTAGGAATGGACGAAAGCGTGGATCGGCAGGTACTCGGCCGCGCGCACAACGTCGACGGGCACGGTGCAAGTCACTACGTTTGGCGGCACACTGATAAACCAATGCTCGTTAGTGTTCGTGCGAATGGGGGGTGTTGGAGTTTCGGTTCCGCAGGGGGCGACGGGCGGATAGGGGACCAACGGCGCCGAGCTAGCTGAGCGGCGACGCGGGCGTCAGGAAGCTGAGCGGTCGTGAGCAAGGCGGCGGCGTACTGCGCCCGTAGACGCCGCGCCGGGCATCCGCGACAATCGCGTAGCGGGATAGGCCGTACGCCTGTAACGTGCGTTCCCCCAACACGCCTTCCCGCCGTGTTCTACTTCGGAGTTGTAACGGAACATGGCGACGCCAGACTTGTGCGACAACCGGCCGGAAGGCGCGGACACCCTGCTACAAGACGCCGTCGCCGCCCTGTTGCGGCGCATTCCCGAATGCTGGACCGAGTACGACGCCGACACGCTGACGGCGACGGAAGCGCAAGCGCTGCTCCTGCTCGTGGCAGCCGGCATGGTGGAACGGCGTATCCGGCTGCGGATGAGGCTGCACAATCACCCGGTGGCGGCCGAAGCGACGATGACGGCCACGGGCGAATACGGCTTTGTTGAAGCACTGGAACCCGTGTTGGCTTCCATGTGGGGCGAGTGGAAAGACGCCTACCACGCGTGGCGAACCGGCGAAACGCGGGGCGAGCCGCTGAGTGTGACCGAGCACCTGAAGCCGGACGAATGGCGGCTGACCGATCAAGGCACGCTGGCCCGGGCCGACCTGGACGGTGGGCACGCGGAACGGGCGCTGGACTTCGTGCTACGTCGCGGTTTCTTTGACGGCCAGCCGAAGCTGATCCTGGAGCCCGGGCGCGAGCGGGTATCGCAACGCGAAGCGGTGCGCGGCTACGGCCGGCTTGTGACCATGCGCAAGGTGCAAACCGACGCGGTGGGCACGCCCGCGGTGAACATCGGGAACTGGCAGGAAGGCGCGACCGCCTTCGCGGCGGCGTTCGAAGCACTGGCAAAGGCCGCGTTCGAAGCCAAGGCGGCAGCCGAAGGCCGCGCAGCCCCCGACACGGCGTCGGCCGGCCGCCCCAAGCGAGCCGGCACCGCGGCAGCGGGTGGACGCCCGCCGCTGCCGCCCGACGATGAACGCCGACGGGAAGAGCTGTTGGCGCTCTGGGAGAAGACGGGGAAGGGGAAGCTGCCGATGTGGCAATTCTGCCGTCGCCAGGGCATCTCGACCGACGACCTGAAGCGCTGCATCGAATGGGACCGCAAGCGCCGGCAACGACGCGCAGCCCCCCCCGAAACGGACTCGCCGCAGTGACGATCGGTGCAACAATCCACTTTGTCCCGCGTTTGTTGCCACACTTTCCGCTATCGCCGCCATTTCGCACGTAACCCCGGCAAGCACAGCCGCATACCGGCATGCCCATAGCCCCACTGTCACACTAGTACAGATACGGGCACGTCATTGCGCTTTTTCCTGCAGATGTAACCTATAGGGGCGCGCGCGTTTTTTTCGACGCCGCACGGATCGGCGTTTCGTGGCGTGGCGGCACGCTGCATTTCGCGCTCGCCGCTGGCCGAGCGGTTCGGCCCGAGGGACCTATCTATGCCCAGTTTCGTGACACCTACCGACGCACACGCCGTCGGGCCGGAGACGCGGCCGGCTGTTACCGCGGAATTGTTGGACGTGGGCGCCGTGGCGGCGCTGCTCGGCTGTTCGAAGCGGACGGTCTACCGC
Source organism: uncultured Planctomycetales bacterium (assembly GCA_964523405.1). GTDB lineage: Bacteria > Planctomycetota > Phycisphaerae > UBA1845 > Fen-1342 > CAZGAQ01. The sequence continues at coordinate 374 of CAZGAQ010000021.1, read as the reverse complement.
TTGAGCGACGGCGGGCGCATGCCGCGGCCGGTGAAGCTCGGCCAGCTTGTCCGCTGGCGCCGGGCCGCCGTGCTCGAATGGATTGACGGCGGTTGCCAGCCGGTGCGGGTGACGAAGGGGGCGGCGCGATGAAGACGACCCACCGCTACCGCACCTTCAGGCCGCCGATGCTGCTCTTTCACCTGACGCGCCCCGAGAACCTGGAGCCGATCGAACGCGACGGCTTGCGGGCCGACGGTGAAGGGAACATCTTCGCGTTCACCGACCTGATCGTGGCCGACAGCATCGCCGCGGAACAGGTTTGCGCCGATCCGTACGTTCTGCTGTGGATTCATCCCCACGGCATCAACGGGAAGCTCTATTCGGATGACGTG
>CAZGAQ010000020.1:0-89156 GCA_964523405.1 uncultured Planctomycetales bacterium | reverse complement strand
TGCGCATTTGGAAGCACTTCCGCGCTTTGAGCAGCTCGGGCTCATAACCCGGAGGGGTGATGTGCACTACCTTTCCGTGTGCGGCTCTGGGTTGATTTCGCGGGCGTGCCTCGCGGATGTCACCGGCCACGGCGGTTCTTCCGGATCGGCGCAGAGTTTTCGCGTGCCCCGGGGCTGGTGCTGGAAGGGTGTCGACGACTCAGGCCGCGCGGGTGTAGCGGTGATGCAGGCCGCCGACGTGCGGGATCGCGATGATCCAGCCTTGGCTCGGTGGCTCGACCGTGCGCGGCAGTGGTGCGTTGCGGTCGAGCGACAAGTGAGTTCTCGCCTCGTGATAGTAGGCGAAATAACCGCGCAGAATCCGGAGCAGGTGGGCTTCGCTCAGCACGACCACGTGATCCAAGCACTCGCGGCGGATCGAGCCAACCAGTCGCTCGACGTACGGGCTTTGCCACGGCGAGTGGTAGGCAATCACGACCTCGTCGATGCCCATGCGTTTGACACGCTCACGAAAATCCTGGCCGTAGGTGCCGTCATGGTCGCGGATCAGGACGCGCGGTGCGGTGTCGAACGGGAAGGCCTCGACGACCTGCTGCGCGGTCCACCGCGAAGTCGGATGCGACGTCACGTTGAAGTGTACGACCCGTCGGCGGTCGTGGCGCAAAACGAGAAAGCAGTAGAGCAGGCGAAAAGTCGCGGTCGCCACCACGAAGAAGTCGATGGCCGCGATGTCGCCGACGTGGTTCTCAAGGAACGTCCGCCAGGTTTGCGACGGCGGCTTGCGGGCACGGCCCATGTACTTCGCCACGGTCGACTCGGCAACCATCAAGCCGAGCAACGCCAACTCAGACTGGATGCGCGGCGCTCCCCACAGCGGGTTGTCCCGCGCCATCCGTCGAATGAGCGCGCGAATCTCGGCCTCGGTCTTCGGCCGCCCGAGCTTCTTTCGCGACTTCCAGCACCAGTAGAGCCTGAAGCCCTCGCGGTGCCAACGGATGACGGTCTCGGGTTTGACGATCATCAAGCACGAACGCCAGTCGGACCACAGCCGGGACAGCCAAACCCAGAACAGCCGGTCACGCTTCCGGAGCTTGGGCCGCTTCATCGGCACCTGGAGAACGGCAAGTTGCTGGCGCAACGCTAGGTTCTCGGCGACCAAGGCCGCGCGCGCAAGAAGGAGAGCGCGAAGAAAGCCGAGAATCACGCCGATCACGTTCACGGCACTGCCTCCGTTCGCATTCTGTGAGGCGAAATCGTAGCCGATCGGTCAGCCACAGGCGAAACGCATAGATCCTCGCCCACCAACGCGGACGGACTTTGGGGGAGGGACAGGGATCTGCCGGACTACCGCTTTGAGACCCTGGCAACTCACCTGCGCTTGCGGCGCGGCCCATCGCACCGCGCCACGTCCGATGCGGAGGCAACCCGCCGCTTGTACGAGCGGGCTGTCAGGGAGTTGGGCGATGGCCTCGGGTCCAAGGACCTTCTGGCTCTGCATGATCACCCGCCGACGTGGCCGGAGTGCGAGCAAGAGCTCCCGCCCCGGCTCTACGATGCGCTCACGACCGCGCGCCCGGTTCGGATTCGCTACGTGAACGTCGAGGGGAAATTCTCCGCCCGGACCATTCGGCCGATGGCGTGCTTTGCATGCGGGCCTTGGACGTACATCCGCGCCTTCTGCCAGAAGCGGGGTGAGTTGCGGACTTTCGGGCTGGATCGCATTATGGCGCACAGCGTGGGTGAGCCTCACGGCATTTCAGCGCAGCGACGTTCCGGCAGGAGCGTGCATGCGAAGCAGCGAGCATGTCCGTGAATACGATTCCGCCGCCGCCATGTCCGAGCGAATCCGACAGCGTGTCGCCATATACGTGCACCGACGTCCGCTTACCGTGCGTCCCGATTAGTACCCGGGTATTCGGGAGGGGCAGTCCATCCATACCTAGCGCTGTAACAGTGATTCTCTCGCCCCGGTCACGCGTATCGCGTTGGGCACCATCTGTCGCAGCAACTGCATTATCCGCATCCGGCTGCGTGCTCGGCGCCGGGGTCACGGACGAGTCAGTTGCAGAGGACACTCCAGCGGCACCTCGAGGAGGGACCGTGCACGAGGAGGCAGAGAAGGCTATGTAGCCGAGAATTACAGCAATGAACGGACACATAGGATCTGAGCATCTCTTGAGCATAAAGTTGCCTCCGGTAGATCTCCGGCATCAGGCATAACGAAGCGTGCTCGTCGCTCTGGACTGGCAACGGGCCCCGTTCCGACGAGGCCTCGTGCACGCTGCGTTCACCATGCCGCGACCGCAGCCACTCGTTCATTGTTGCACATCGACGTATCGCATGTGTCATGCTAGCGCGCATCCTCCGCCGCGGGTCACCGCCCACGCCGGCCCCGCTGCACTTGCTGGGGGGACCGTAGTTGCTCATCACGGCGTGCAGACGGTCAGCTGGGTTCCCAGCCGCCGAAGGGCCTTAGCGTTCCACTGCTGATTCAGCACTCGTCGATCTTAGCGTGCGATAGGCACCAACAATCTGTTTGGCCATTTCCAGGTCGCCGCCGCGATCCGGATGGTGCACGATGATCATCATGCGGAACGCGCGGCGGATCTCCGCCCAGCTGGCACCGGACTGCAGACCCAGCACCTGCCACGGCGTGGGCGCGGTCTCAGGCAAGTTCCCATCCGCTCCTGATGCCGGATCCCCCGACCCCGCCGTCGCGGCCCAAGCGGCACAATTGAGCTCGGCCGTTCCCTGAAGTGGCGCGGCGCGCCGGCGCGTGCGGAGGGACTTGGATGCGGCCCGGGCCGCCAACACCAAACCGCACCCCGCCACCGACAGTGAGCCGAGCAAAATCGTGGCCGTGACATGCGTGTCCATCCGACGATTCTCGGGGCCATTCCCAGGCCGTGTATGGGCGTCAAGCAGGGATAACGGCGCACCCACTACCCGCGTCCGGCCAAGGCCGGGCTCCACCCCGTTGGGACCCTGATACCCGTCGATCCACGAACCCTGAGCCGGCGGCGAAAGGGTGTGCCAATACTCCGGCCGATCGCCCCAGCCGAACACGAGTGCTCTCTCTGCCGCGCTCGAAGTCGTGACCAGGTTACCGCCCAGCCCCTGAACAGCGCCGGTGGCGGTACCCCATGTGATGCCCTCGGGAGCCAGGGCAGCCTCGGACAACTGCCCGTTCCCGCACTCCTGAACGGACCACTCGACCGGAAGTGCCCCAGCGGTCTGCGTCCAGATTGACTGCGTCAGGAGCACCAACGTGATCATTGACCATCGCATGACGTCACTCTTCCCCGATGTCATCCACAACATCGTGCCCCCATCCGCCACCAGGCGAGACGGGAGGTACGCAATCAGTCAGTTCCTCCGGCATCGTGCGTCCTGTCAACGCGAATCTGGCGCTGCTCCCGCCTGCCGTCCCTGCGGCGCGGGAGCCGTCGCAGGCTGAGACGCCGGAACAGCACTGGGAACCGCAGGTGCGGGGTTGTTACTGCTGGCCGGCTGCAACTCTGCCGCCGCGGGCTCGCGAACGGGTTGCGTCGAGGCGCTTGGGTGCCCGTGCGCTCGCAGCTGCTCAATCGCTGCCGTGTAGGAGAGCAGTGGCACGCGCCCGATGTCGATCGTGCCGTCGTGGGCCTGTTGCTCATCCACGACGATTTCCGGAGTGATCGCGATGGACGTTTCCATCCCGCGCACACCATGCAGCTGCTCATCCGCCCACACTGACATGACGTACGTTCCGGGCGAGACCCCTTCGATCACAAATGGTTCGGCCGGAGCAAATGGGAGCCAGTAACGGAGGTTCGAGGCACCCAAAGCAACAAGCAACAGCCGTTTGGAGCTCGTTCGTTGCCAGGGCACTTGGTCCCCCTCCGCGAGCGGCAGGACACCCCTCAACTGGAACCCTGGTCTAGGCAGCCCGGCATCCGTTGTACGCCCAGGTTCAATGATGAGCGATGATTGACTGCTTGCCCCGGCCTGTCCGAAATGCAGTGATCCACGCCCCGGGCAGACACGCGGGAACACGAAGCGACCGTCTGCATCGGTCTGCTGCATGTAGGAGTAGCTGACCGGGAGGAACACGGATAGTGTAACCCGCGTGTCGGGTGCTGGGCGTCCCGCACGGTACAGGGTTCCTTCCACCCGGCCCCAGGGTGACAACGTCATCCTGCGAGTCGCTGCCAGAGCCTTGTAGTCCGCCTGCGCGACTCCGTCCGGGTGATTGATGAGTGCGGTAACAGTCGACCTCTCGCCCGCTAATCCGGGCTCAGTTACCGCGAACCTCCCCATCTCGTCGGTGACCACAACCCGGACCTCATTGGGGTCGGAGGAACTACGTTGGATTCCGTTCTCTTGGACGCTGGGCCCGTAGCCCCTTCTCTGCAGCAGGAGCTGAACAGCCGCATGCGCAAGTGGTGATCCATCTGTATTGCACGCCGTGACCGTCAGAGGTTCAGGTTCTTTCTGCGGTGACGGCGGTAGTGCGCGCGGCGCCTGCGGCGCAGGCGCGGAGGTTGGCTGAGAAGCAGCTTCGGCCCCGCGGGCCGCGGTTGCAGGGCCGTCGCGGCTCGTCGGCTGCGACTCTGCCGCCGCGGGCTCGCGCGCGGGTTGCGTCGATGCGTCTGAGTGCCCGTGCGCTCGCATCCGCTCGATCGCCGCCGTGTAGGAGAGCAGCGGCACGCGTCCAATGTCGACCGTACCGTCGCGCGCCTGTTGCTCGTCCACCACGAACTCCGACGTGATCACAAAGGGCGCGTCAGTGCCAAGTATCCCATGCAACCGCTCATCCGCCCTTACCTCGACTACGTAGGTGCCCGGCCAGAACTCCTCGATCACGAAAGGTTCGTCCGGCTTGACTGGGAGCCGGTAGCGAAGCTTCGGTGTCCCCACGGCGACAAGCATCAATTGCTCAGAGCGTGTCCTTTCCCAAGGTACTTGGTCCCCTTCCGGGCGCGGCACAACGCCTTTCAGCTGGACCCCCGGTCCCGGCGGACCGGCAATAATCGTGCATCCAGGTTCGACAACGACACGCTCGAACAGCCCCGATCCGCCGCTTGCCGCGGCCTCGCCGATACTGAGTAAGCCGCTCCCCGGGCAGACGTGGGGGAACACGAAGCGACCGTCCGCATCGGTCTCCTGCGTGTAGCGGCAGTTGACCGGGAGGAACACGGATAGTGCAACCCGCGTGCCGGGTGCCGGGCGTCCCGCATAGTACAGGGTTCCTTCGACGCGGCCCCAGGGCGACAACGTGATCTCGCGCGTCACTGCCAGAGCCTCATAGTCTACCTGCGCGACGCCGTCTGGGTGATTGACGGATGCGGTCACGGTCAGCCCCTCGTCGACCGTGTCGGGCTTGGTTACCGTGAACAGCCCCAATTCATCGGTAACCACAACCTGGACCTCATTCGATCCGGAGACGCTTGGCCGCAGTTCGTTTTCTTGCACGTTGACTGAGGGGCCTCTTGTTCGGAACAACAACTGGACTGCGGCATTTGCCAGGGGTGATCCATCCGTATTGCGCACCGCGACCGTCAGATGTTCGGGCTCTCTCTGAGGTAATGGCGCTGCTGCGCGCGGGGCTGGCGGCGTTTGCGGTACGGGCACTGGGGTCGGATGAGAGCTAACTTCAGCCGCGGGGATTGTGGCTGCCGGGGGCTTGTCGCCACTCGGCTGCGACGCTGCCGACTCTGGCTCAAAAGTGAGTCGAGTCGAGCCGCTTGGGTGTTTGATCACCCGCATCGCTTCCGTATAAGATAGCAGCGGCATGCGCCCGATGTCGATCGTGCCGTCGTGGGCCTGTTGTTCATCCACGACGATTTCCGGCGTGATGGCAAGGGACGTTTCCATCCCGTGCACGCCGTGTAACTGCTCATCCGCCCACACTGACATGACATACGTTCCGGGCCAGACTCCTTCGATCACGAATGGCTCATCGGGCGCAAACGAGAGCAGGTAGCGGAGTTTCGGTGAACCCAAGGCGTCTAGCGACAACTCATGTTTGAATCTTGAGTTATCCCAGGGCACTTCATCTCCCTCTGGGCGGGGCAGAACGCCTTTCAACTGGAACCCCGGTCTGGGCAGCCCGGCCATCGTCGTGCGTCCTGGCTCAACCGCGATATACTGAAGCAGCTCTGATCGCGGGCCGGTTCCGGCTTGTTCGAGACGCAGGATTCCGTTTCCTGGACAGACGCGGGGAAACGTAAACCATCCGCCTGAAGTGGTTGTCTGCGCGTAATGCAGCACAACCCTTGATAGGAAGTCGCTCGAGCCGCTCACGAAGGCCCTCCCGCGCGCTATCCGCTCGCACCGGAACTCACTCCGCAGTACAAAGACCTCCAGTTCGACCGATTCGCCCGCCGATGGGTTCCCGGCCCGGAACGCCGCGCCTTCGACGCGGCCCCAAGGAGACAGTGTGAGCCTACGAGTTGCCGCAAGCGATTCGTGATCTGCTATCGCGATACCGTCCGGGTGATCGATGATCGCGGTCACACGAATTCCCGGGCCGGGCGTGGGAAGTATGAAGCGCCCCATGCTGTCTGTGAATGCAACGTCGCTCCCGAACACTTCGTCGTTGTTGGTCAGGATGTTGCCGTTCAACACCGTGAGTACGCTGCGCTCGCGGCCGATCCCTAGGATGACCCGCGCATTCGCGAGCGGTGTCCCATCCGTGTTGTACGCCGTGACGGCTAGACCGTCTGTCTCTCGCGGCTGCGAGTTTGCGTCGTTATCGACAGCCGGGGTTGGCTGAGAACTCGACTCAGCGTCGCGCTTCGTCGAGTCGACGCTGGCAGCGGCGGACGGGCTGGGGTCCGGCTGGAGTGGCTGCGGCGCGCCCGCCATGGGCAGCATCACACAGGAAAACCCGATCAGCGCCGCGAAGCCGAACACCCCGAGCTTCGCATGACGCGGCACAGGTCGCCCTACAAGGTGGGCGATGCGCGCCCGCAGCACACTCCGTGACTCCCCACGGCCCAGAACCCGCAGGCCGACATCCGGCTGCAGCTGGGCCTCGACGGCCAGATCCAATAGGGTCGTGCTGTATTCGTGGGTGGCCCCACCCAGAGCGACCACCGCCGCCTCATCGACGGCCTGCTCGCGCAGCCGACGCACCATCCGGTTCACGAACCACACGGCCGGATTGTGGAAGTGCAGGATCTGCAGCCCATTCTGGAGCAGGTCGACCCGCAGGTCGTGCCGCCTGATGTGCAGCAACTCGTGCAGCAGCACATTCCGGAGGTGGCCGTTGATCCCCCCGACGACTAGGTGCGCGGGCAACAGGATGGCGGGCCGCAGCCAGCCACAGACCGCCGGACTGGCCAGGTCGTCAGATATCCGCAATCGAACGCGCCGTGAACGTCCACCGAGCGCGGACTCGCAGGCGCTGAGGACGGGCTGTAACTCGAATGGGGCGGGGCGAGACCGCCGCACAATGCGCCCGACGCGCACGATCCGAACGACGAGGAGCACGGTCAGCGACACGACGCCGAGCAGCCAGCCCCCAAAGGCTCCGCCGCGCCAGGTCAGCGACACGCGGGGGGGCTGGACTGGTGACGCAGAGCTGACCGGCGGTGCAGTCTTCGTTCGATCGGGCTGGACCGCGCGCCTTGAGTCCGATGGCTCCGTGACCCACCCTGAGTCTTCCGGTGCCGGATCCACGGCAACGGGCTGGCCCAGTGCGTATTCCGGCGCCGGCAGGCCCGCAGCGGGGGCTGCGGGCCTGCTCACCGATGCCCCCGAATCCGCGACGACCGGCGATGGAGCCGCGGGCCGCACCCAGTATGCCAGGCTGGTCGGCAGGCTCAGCGCGGGCGGGAGCAGCAGCTTGACCAGCGGCAGCAGCCAGAGCGCGTAGCGGGTCACCGCCCGCGCTCGGCGCCGGATGCACAGATCCACGACGAAGATCAGCAGGGTCAGCACCCCGAACTGAACAAACAGGGCCGCGCTGTAGCTGCAGAACCACTCCCCGGCGGAGTTGAGCGCACTCACCCCATCTGAGTAGCCCATCGACATGCCTGCTCCCCACTCACAGCCCACGTGGGCCGCGAGTCACTTCTTCCTGGTCGACTTGCGTTCGGCGCGGGCGATCAGCTGACGCAGGGCGGCGATGTCCGCCGGGTCGAGTTGTTCTTCCTCGCCCAGGAACTGCATCAGGGGCGACAAGGCCCCGCCGAAGGCCCGGGCTAGCAACCGCCGCAACTCGCTGCGCCGCGCCTGCTGCTCGGTGATGGCCGGGGTGTAGAGCTGCAGATTGCGGATGCGCTGCAGGGTCAGCAGACCCTTGGCCAGCATGCGGTCCATGAGGGTCTTGACCGTGGGATAGGCCCAATCGCGGGTGGACTGTAGTGCTTCCTGCACATCCCCCGCCGCCGCGGGCCCCGCGCGCTGCCACAGGACGCGCAGGATATCCCACTCCGCATCCGTCAGACCGTTCGGCGCATTGTTCGTTCGCGTCTTCGCCATGTCCCGACTCCCCGCACATGAACCAGGACGAGTTTACTCGACATCTGTCGATTCGTCAAGCCGGGCCAATGCAATTCCGGGCAGCTAGTTGTTTGAAAGGAACATGCCTCCAACCGCGGCTGCCATCCAAAGCGGCCGGCCGCGGTGAAGGACCGGCTTGCTGGCCGGCACGGGTTGTTCGTAGCGGATGGCAACCGAGCTTATTCCCACTCCGCGGTACCCGCATTCCTGGGCCGCCAAGGCCGTTTACATCGCGAATCAGCGTCCGGAGCCTCGCGGGCAAACTATGGCCACATGCTCGGGATCGCACACGCGCTAAGCACCGAAATCGAGAGAGAAATCCGCTCGCGCATTTACTGAGCGCCCCATCTGGCGATCCGGTCGCATGACACGCCACCTGCGTTTGTGAACCACCCGCCTGCGATCAGCTCGCTGTTGTATACCGTCAAGGAGTTGACCAAGTCGCTCATGCCGGTACCCAGAGATTGCCAGCTAGTCCCATTCCAGCGGGCGACGTGGTTGGCGGCTGCACTGCCGGCGTTGCTGAACGCCCCCCCGGCGATCAGCTCGCTGTTGTAGACGACCAGGCAAATCGGGACACCGTCCACCCCTGTCCCCAGCGGCTGCCAGTTTGTGCCATTCCAGCGTGCGACCCGGCTCACGGTCACGCCGCCGGCCATGGTGAAGCTGCCTCCGGCGATCAGTTCGCTGTTATACACGCCCAGAACATTTACATCGGTGTTCATCCCGCTGCCCAGCGGCTGCCACTGCGTGCCGTTCCACCGTGCAATGCGGCCGCACGCCACTCCACCTGCCGTGGTGAAGCTGCCTCCTGCGATCAGTTCACCGTTATACACCGCCAGACTGGTCACGACAGCATTGGTCCCCGTCCCTAGCGTCTGCCACGCGCTGCCATTCCAGCGCGCGATGTAACCAACCGTTATGCCGCCGGCGGTTGTGAAAATGCCCCCGGCAATCAACTCGCCGTTGTACGCGGCCAATGCATTCACATCGCCGCTTACCCCGCTGCCCAGCGGCCGCCACTGCGTGCCGTCCCAGCGCGCAATTCGGCTGCACACCACATCGCCGGCGGTGCCGAAATTGCCTCCCGCTATCAATTCGCCGTTGTACACGGTCAGCGAAATGACGATGTTGTCCGTTCCAGTCCCCAACGCCTGCCACGCGCTGCCGTTCCAGCGCGCGATGCCGTTCGCGCTGCTACCGCCGGCATTTGAGAAACCGCCCCCGGCAATAAGCTCACCATTGTACACCGTGAGCGCGTACGCGGTGCTGCTGTCCAAACCCGTCCCCAACGGATGCCACGTGTAATTGTCATACTCTCCAAATAACGCCTGTAACTGCGCGAAATCCGCCAGGTCGACATCGCCGTCAAGATCGAAATCCGCACAAGGACAGCCGTCGGCCGCGGCCAGGCCGGGACCGTGCATGCAAGTCAAGAACGGCTCAAAGTCAGCGAAGTCGACAATCGACAAGGTCGTCGACGCACACGTCGAGTTTCCGCAACCCTTCGTACGCACATAGTAGGTCGTGGTCGCGGTCGGCGCGCTGATCGTTAACAACGAGCCACTGCCAACGTAAGTTCCCCCGCAGCCACCGGAGTACCATTCGTACGTCCCGCCGGATCCACCAGACGCCGTCAACGTGACCGCCTGCCCGGCGCACGCCGTATTCGGATCCACTGACGCGCCAGTTGGCGCTACCGGCGGGGCCGTAATCGCTAGTGTCGTTGCAGCACACGTCGAGTTCCCGCACCCCTCCACGCGCACGTAATACGTCGTGTCCGTAGCCGGCGCATTGATAGGCAGCGACGAACCACTGCCAACGTAAGTCCCGCCGCAACTGCCGGAATACCATTTGTACGTCCCACCCGCACCGCCCGACGCCGTCAACGTCACCGGCTGACCGGCGCACGCCACGTTCGGACTTGCCGACGCGCTGCTCGGGGTTGTTGGCACAGTACCGACCGAGAGCGTTGTCGAAGCACACGCCGAGTTCCCGCACAGCCCCTCCATGCGCACGTGGTACGTTGTCGTCGCCCCGGGCGCGCTGATGGTCAGCGGAGAGCCACTGCCAACGTAAGTTCCGCCACAATTACCGGCGTACCACTTATACGTTCCGCCCGAACCGCCGGAAGCTGTGAGCGTCACCGATTGACCCGCACACGCGGGGTTCGGACTCGCCGACGCGCCGGTCGGGTCCGTCATCGCGTCACCTACCATCACAGGCACAGACTGTCTAGCGGAACTACTGAGATCACGGACCTTCGACGCAGCCCATAGTCCACTTGGATTCTGCTGGCACTGGTACAAGGACGACCCCACGAAGTACTGTCCCGCGGCGCCGGACATATTGAGGCCGCCGTTCAGCGGCTCCTGCGTGCTGACGCACACCGATGCGAGTTCATTGCCATACAAGTCCCACACATACACCTGCCCGGTTTCGACACACAGGTACACTGTCCGGCCGTTGCGAACCACGAGCCGGCACCATTCCCAGGGCACCGACGGCCAGCTTCGCACGACCTGCCCAGAATGACTAACCACATATACGCCGTAGTTGCGAACCGCCACCCAGACATTATTATCCGCATCGACCGCTATTCCTGTCGCACTTGGCACGTTCGACGTATCCGCGAGCACATCGAGTTTCGCAACCAGCGTGTGCGAGGCCGCGTCAAACACAAAGACTTTACATCCTCCTCCGGTCGCATCATATGCCCATGTGTACAGTCGGTTGTTGGGAGCATGATAGTACAGCGGAACGACGACATAATAGGCCGAGGACCACTGCATTACGTCTCCGCCGAACTCGGCAATCCAAGAGCCCGTTGCTGAATTCCACACGGTGATGCGCCGGCCGCCTGTGCCATTTGCGAGGTCATTCAGAATATACAGCCGCCCCTGTGAATCCGCAGCCATGCCCTGCGACCCGGAGCAATCCAGCCCGCCGGGATTCACACTGTTGGGACAAAAGTACTGATTTTGCAGCGTGATCGGGCTGGTTGAGCCGTACTTAAGTACGTGGTAACAGGGCCCCCCCAGATCCCAGCGCAGATCCAGCACGTAAGCGTTGCCGTCCGGTCCCAGGATCGCGTTCCACGGGTTGTACACTTGCGTGTTTTGAGAACCCATTGCGCCGAAATACTCGAAGGCCCACGCTGTATCAAGATGAATCGCTTCGACAGTGGCCCAGTACGTGCCCGGCGCTACCGCTTGTCCCGAGCTGTTTCTTCCGTCCCAGGTGTCAAACTGTATCCCCGGGGGCCGTGACTGTGCGCTGGCGAGCGTCCGTACGACGGCACCGTTTGGGTCCGACACCGTCACACGCTCGAAAGCTGTCACATTGATCGAGTGACTGATTGTGGCCGACTGCGCTCCCGGGCACAGCTGGTCCGGCGAGACGCCGAGGGAGGAAATCGCAACTGGCGTACTGGGCACGCACGGACACGGTGTAAAAGTCATGGAACATTGCGCCGTCGGCACGCCTGGCGCCCCGGCAAGCAAAGTAAACGTATAACAGTCGCAGCCAAAGCGCCAGGCGGTGTTCGCTGAGGACTGCCAATGCCCTGTGCTCACGCGGTACATGATTATGGGATAACCGCTGGCATCGGGGCTTGGGAAGACATCTATCCACTGCGGATCAACGAAGTTCCCATTTGCGTCGCGAATGGTCGCCGTTAAGACGGGCATTTGCCCGGGCTGATAGGCGTTGGCGCCGGAGGGTATCGAATCACACGAGAGCTGTAAACCGGCATTCTCCACATAGAGGGCGTTATATCCGACTAAGGAGCAGTTGTACGCGATCCTCATGTACCCACCCTCGCCCCATCCATCGCCCCACGAGTTGCGCAGGAACCACACACCTTGGCTGTCGTCCCATCCTACCAGGTCGACCGTGTGGTTGATCTCCGTGCCAGAGCAGTGGTTGAAGATGCCGCCGTTATAGCCCTGGAAATATGCGTCTGCATAGACGCATACGCAGATGGGGCCATGGTCGAGCATGGCCTGCTTGAGTTGTGCAATCGTAGGGATACCCCACTCGTCACCGATGAAGGCCCAATCTGCGAGACGATACGGATGTGAGTAGGGACAGCCGCATGGCGCGGCCCACGCCACGTACGGGAATTCGGATTCGAGCACAGCGCCATACCCACCGCACGGGTCTCGGTGCTGGCCGTTACGCAGCAAGAAGTTAGCGGCATTACCCGGCCATTCGACGGCACAACCGCCTAGACCGGTGCAACTTACCAGCCACTGCTCCGAGAGGTCGGCAGTGAGCCCGAACCTAAGCAGGATGTTGGACTCGACGCTGCCGATCAGGGCAAAGGCCCAGCAGCAACCGCAGCCATCCTGCTGCTTGATAGGTGTGCAGTAGTTCCTGCCGTTGTAGCTGCGCCAATCGAATGTCGCCGGCAGGTCGCGCTGGGGCGGGCAGGCATCGAACCGGGCACCCACTCTCCAGTTCTTGGGCTTGATCACGCCGGTCAGTTGATTGAGCGGGTATTTCGTCGCGTCATTCTTGCCGACGGAGAAAGTCCAACCTTCGCGCTGGATCTCTTTGCGCATTATAGCGATGTCGTCGTCGGTGAGCTGCGCTGAAGCGGGCACGGCCATCGAAACCAAACAGAGCATTACAGAACCTACATGCGCGAAACGCATAGCGTGCTCCTCGATAAGGGCTTGCTCGGGCCGTGTCGCCGGACAATACTCAAACTGCAGAAACTGCGAAACCTCTCAGGCCGACGCTTTCCAGATGACCTGACCTGGGTCCATTGGGTGGCGATACCGCCTCATTACGCGGCGTCCGGGCTGCGGCGCCCACTTGGTTTCGGGCGCGTTTCAGGGCTCCGTGGACCAAGCGGATTTATGCAACCTAGCCTGAGCGCGGGTCGAAGCACCAAGAGGTCACGCGTGGTCGGACTTTTCGCAGAGGGCATCACGGCTGCTGTGCCTCCGTCGAATTCGCCAATCGGTTCCACGCCTCAAACTGCTTGAGAAAGCGCGCCTGGTCCGCCCCGGGCCAGCTCCGAACCAGGCGTTGCGGTATATCGAGCGCGCGCAAGATGCGGCTTTGCGCGGTCCCCCGGGTTGGCGACGTGGCTGGAACCATCCCGGCCGGGCCGGGGCTGGGCATCGCCTGCTTCGGGTCCGCCAGTTCGAACTCCGCGAACGCGCGCAGCAATTCGATCTCCACCCGACCGGCCGGACTAATCGGAAGCCGGTTTGCGGCGGGTACGCCGGGCCCCCGCTGTTGCCCGCTCTCGATGGCGGCGTACAGGCGCTGCACGCGGTCCGCGTACGCCTCGGCGCGGTCGAGTTCGGCCAGCGCTTCCGCAGGTCGGCCGGTCAGCAACGCCAGGCGGGCCCGTTCCACATGCAGCAGCAGCGGCAGACGAAACTCGTCATTCTGCGGACGATGCGCCAGGAACGGCTCCAGCGTGGCGAGGCGGTCAAGGGCCTCGGCCGCAGCGCCCGTGTCCCCCTTGAGATGGCTGACGACGGCCCGGTGGAAGAGCACTGCCCCGACATGATGGGCATAGGTCTCCGACGGGCCGTAGGTCTTCCAGGCCCTTGGCCAGTGCTCGATCTCAGCCGGGTTGTATTCGTCCCTGGGCCCGCGGAATTCCTCAGGCAGGGCTTGCCACGCCTGCCAGAACGAGGCGTCGGGCGCGGCGTTGGAGGCGTTCATCTCGCAGATCGTGCGCAGCTGCTGGGCCAGGCACTGTTCCGCGCAGGCGAGCCAGCGGTCGGCCTCGGACTGGTCGTTCTGCGCGAGCGCCAGCATGACGAAACGCAGGTACGGAATGACGACATCGCCGGCCAAGTGCCCCTCGTAGCCCGGGTCCCCGCGACGAGGATCGTCCTGACGACCGCCGTGCGCCACGCGCAGGTCAAGGGAATCCGCGTAGGCAGCCTGGGCGGCCCCGTGTTCGCCGAACATGGCACAGGCGGTGCCGAGATCGTTGAGCAGGATCCACTGCCAGTTGGCAGAGGCGTCCACAACTTGGTTCGCGCGCAGCAATGCGAGTGCGTCCTGGAGCTCACGGAGTGCTTCGCGATCACCAAGTTGCACCAGGCCAGTGGCGAGTCCCTGCCAGACTTGCATGAGCGGAATGAGGTGGTTCGGGTCGTTACTTCCGGGCTGGTTGAACTCCTGAAGAAGGGAGTCGCGCTTCTGGGCAAGAACAGCGAGTTGCTGGCGAAAGGCCTCGGCTGCCTGCGGATCGTCGTCCAAACGGAAGTCCGCGTTGCCGAGATAAAAGAACATCACGATGCCGGCGTTGATGGCTCGGACGAGGGGCGTCTCAGCGTGCGCTGCCGGCGTGCTTTCCCACAGATGCACGACGGCCAGGACGATCGACGCGGCCAAACCGACGGGCAACACAACGCGCCGGAGAACGATCTGGATCCAACGACGACCGGGGATAGACCGGCGACCTGCGTCGGCGGGCTCAAGCGGCCGAAGCAAGCGTGCCGCGGGAAGAGCAGTTTCCGTCGGCGGCGCGCGGCCGTCTGGTTCTACGGAATGTGTCCGGACATAGTTGAGGATGCCGTGCGTGCGCCGGCTTCGTTCCTCAGGCGATGACGCATAGAGCGATGTGAGCAGGCCGTGGACGATACGCTGTTCCACGGCGTCCTGCAGCGGGGACGATCCATCCAGCGAAGGCAGGGATTCAGCTGACAAGCTGCACCCCCGTTCCCAGTCGCTCATGGATACACTTGAACAGGAAGTGCCGACCGCGCTGCAGCAACTTCTTGACCGCTTCGACGCCCCGGCCGATCGTGACGGCGATCTCGTGGCACGAGCGGCCCTGCTGATAGTGCTGCTCGACGACGGCGCGGACGGGAATGTTCAGCTTGTCGATGCAGGTCCGTAGGGCCGTCAGGCGTGCTTCGAATAGTTCCGTATCATCCGGCACCTGTCGTTCGAATTCGACGGAAATGCCAGCCAAGCGCTCCTCGGCGAGTACCTTGAGTTGACGATGCTCGGCGTACACAGCGCGGTAGTGGTCAGCAATCTTGTGACGAGCGATGCCGCGCAGGTAGTGGCTGAACGACTCCGTCTGGTCGAACTGGTCAATCTGCCGCCAGGCGGCAAGGAATGTCTCCTGGATGATGTCGAGTGCCGCGCCGTCATCGGGAACATGGGCCGTCACGAAAGCAAGCAGACCAAGCTCGTGGTCCTTGACGAGGATGGCGAAGAGGTCTTCCGGCCTGCGGCGCATGATGGCTTTCCGATGTGAGCGCCAGATCACTCTATCCTACCAAACAGTCGTGGCTGGGGACCGACTGGGGACATCAACATGCAAGAAAACCTCCAGCGGGCAACTCAGCGATCACACTGTTGCTTCGCCTAGAGTGGGTCACCCTGTCCCTGAGGGCTTATTGAACTGGCTGTTCTGCGGATGAGCGTCTTTTGTCCATTACTCCGAAGACCAATGACCTCGCTCTCGTCTCTTTCAGCGTCTGTGTGTAGGGAGCGCGGAGGGGTGACCAAAATGACGCCCAAAACGCCATGTAGCACGTGCAATTTGGTGCACTTGGAGAGTATTGATTTCTAACTCTAACTCCCTGTCCCTGCGGTAAGTTGCGCACATTCAACGGGTTAGCCAGAAATGGCTACATCGGGCTCATAACCCGGAGGCTTTCAGGAACCGAATGCGGGCGTCACGGCGTGCCGCACCCGCTTCAAGAAGGAGGCTGAGAAACACGTAGAGATAGCGCACCATGGCCCGTGAATCCTGAATGAAGACCGCTGTAAGTGCAGCAATGGACAGCGTCCGACATTCTGAACCCCCGCTCAACGCGCGGCAACCTCTCCCCCGCCGGCCGCGCCCCCCTTTCTACGTCGGGGTACGACCCCGGAGAATCACGTCTTTTCACGCTGGGCCGATGTACATCGCTTTGTACATCATCCGTTGAAAAACATGGTCGAAATGTGGTATATGGGCGGTTGGCGAAATCGACGTAGATTCCGCTGCTATCGCTAGTTACCGACCACGCAATTACTTAGCGATTTGGGCTAATTACGCTCATAACCCGGAGGCCGGCTGCTACTCTGAAACGGACTGCGAGCGCCGTGCGCTCAACTTGTTGGCTGCGTCCTTGCACGCCGCGTCGAGGGCCTTCGACGCCGGCACCTGAATGTCCGGGCTCACGCCGACGCCCTCCCAGTTTTTCTTGGTGATCGGGTTGTACGCCCTGGCGTAGGGCACGCGCACCGCGAATCGGCCATTGATGGCGCGGTCGGTCACAAGGTGTGCCGCACCGACGGTAGTCTCGCCTACGATGGTCGCCCGGTCCAGGTTCTTGAGGTTGTACGTGAACTCCTCGGCCGCCGAAACGGTAGAGCTGCTCGTCAGTACATAGACCGGCAGGTCGTTGGAAAATCGTTTGCCGGGGACAGTGTCGAGCGTCCAGGTTTCGGCAGTCTTGTTGCTGAGACGATCGTAGAAACTGTTCAGATGCGTCGGCTTGTCGAAGAGGTAACTGGAGATGAACTGGATCATTCTCGGTGAGCCGCCGATGTTGTCTCGCAGATCGAATACCAGGGCGTCGCAGTTCGCGACCGAAGCTAGCGACGCCGCTGCCACGTCCCGAGCCCGCTCGCTATCCTGGAACATGTCGAACTTGACGTAGCCGACATTCCCCGGCAGCACTTCAACCTTGCTGAAACCACACTTGTCGCCAGTGTCCGCGGCGGGGTCGGCGGCCGGCGCACACATCGGCCTGCGAGCGGAGCTTCCGCTAGGCCGGATCCCGAAGTGGCGGTCCTTGCAGACGGCGAACAGGTCCACGGTCAGCCGCTGCGCAAGATCGGCGGCATCGGTGACTGCGTTGTACCGGCCCTCCAATTCGTACTTCGCCAGGACCTCGGCCATCCGCTCGCCGACTTCCGGATAGACATAACCTTCGCGAAGTGCGTCGGCGATCTTCTTGATCGTGTCCTTGCGGAGCGTTTCGTCGATGGGCGTTGCGGAGCTCGCGTCCATATTCGGCGGGAGGGAAGCAAGGATGCTGACGGTCACCAGCCCGTGGGGAGCCTGGTCCTCGAGCTGGAAGCCGACCATGAATTCTTCATCCGTGCGCGACGCGCGCGCCACGATCGAAATCTCGGTCGTGTCGCTGCTCACCACACGCAGGGGGGTCAGGCGGCCCAAGTCAGTGCGGATTTGGTGCATTTGCTCAATGCGATCATCGATCGACCGCGTCGCGAGCGCGGATGCGGCCCGGTAGCGCTTCTCGAAGTCCCGCACGTGATCGTCATCGCCGGAGTTGAAGGTCTCGAAGAACGCGGCGGCGCAGCGTCCGCCGGGGGTGTCGGGCAACGCCGCCGGCGTACCGCAGGCCGAAGGCGGCCTCGCGCCGTCGCCGGTCGGGCTCTTCTTCAAGGCGTCCTTGATGTCGTCGGGCAGGTCGAACCGGGTGGCGGGCAGCGCGACGTTGTGCTCGATCTTGTCGAGCACGACCTGTATCTCGCGCGTCGTGCCGCATTGCTTCGAGAGTTGCTTCCGCTGGTGCGGAAGGAGCAGGCCGTCCACGCGCTTGTAGTCGCCGAAAGTCTCCTCGACGGGCGTCGGCGGCATGTTGGACGACTCGCGCGTCATCTGGAGCCGGACCAGCAGGCCGGACTGCTTGGCGTAGAAACGCGTCTCGGTCTTGTCGTCGTTGGACGTCAGGGTGAGCTTGTAGCAAGCCTGGCCCTCGACCGGCTCCTCGCCCACACACACGGCCTTCTTATACGCGGCTCGCCATTCCACCGGCCCGTCGATGGCAAACGTCCGCAGAAGGGCCGCTTTCGCCGCGCCCTCTTCGATTATTGGTCCGGAATTCGCGGCCAGGTACCAAACGGTGCTGCCGTCGCTGCCATATTCGATCTTGCCCAGCGCATCTGAATCGCACACGAAGTAGTACTTGTTGGGGCGCGCCAGGTAGAGAGTCATCTGGTCTTCGATATCCATTCCCACAAAGACCACATGCCCCCGGCTCACGCGATTCTCCACCTTGGCGTAAGCCGCCTTTCCGCCTGTGACTTCGACGTATCGGTCCAGAATGGTCGCGGCATCCGGTAAAGGGTCGCCTGCCGCGCACAGGCTGTTAGTCCCCGCCAGACATCCGATTACGAGTAGCCACGCCACCGATCGATTGCGGTGGGCTTGGTAGGGTTGCCCGAAATCGAACACTCGACGCGCTGCACTGTGCGTGATCATGTGATTGCCTCTGCTACTGGCACAATCCTCTGCCGTCAACTAACCCAGGTCCAAGGCCAGGATGCGCTCCCGGTCTCGGATGTACAATCTCGTGCCCACCAGCGTGGGTACGGTCCAAGTCACGGAATTCAGGAGCTGCGCGCTCGACACAACCTCAATCTTCTCACGAGAGACTTTCGCCAGTGTCAGCGTGCCGCCGTCGTTCAGGAAGATCAGCTTGCCATCGGCGTGGAGGCCGTTGACTTGCCCGAAGCCGCGCTCCTTGAGCAGGACCTCCCCGGTCTTGATGTCGATCAGAGACAGGAAGGTCACGTTGTCGCCGCTGGCCGCGCACACGTAGTCGCCGATGCGGATGGCATTCCAGAAGTCGAGCCGCACTTTGCGGTTCAACCAAACCTGCTCCACGCTGGTCTGGCCGTCCTTCTGGCTCAGTTTCAACACGCGCGTGCCGCCGACGCTCTTGGTCGCGGCCCAGAGCAGGTTTCCTTCGCCCCAGATCGCCGTCGTGCAGTTCGTCTTGCAGAAATTGGCCACCGTGCGGCGCCACAGGAAGGTGCCGCCCTTGACATCCATGCCGATGACCTCGTCGGGGGAGAAGAACACGACCTGATCCTGGCCGTCGACGTTGATCAGAATCGGCGAGGCGTAGCTGATCTCGCACGGCCCGCTCTTCCAGACGACGGCCCCGTCCGTCCGCTTCAGAGCGACGACGCCGCAGGTCTCGCCGCCGACGAGCACAATGATGTTGTCCTCGTAGGCCAGCGGGCTGTTGGCGTAGCCGTAGTACAGCACGCGCCCGCCGAAGTCCTTGACCAGGTTGTGCGACCACAGCACGCGGCCGGTCGCGGCGTCCAGGCAGTGCAGGAGGCCGGTGGCGCCGACGGCGACGACCCGATCGCCCAGCAGCAGCGGAGTGGCGTGCGGTCCCGCCCCATGCTGCGGGTCCTGCTCGGCGTACCGCGGCGCTGAATAGCGGTGCTCCCAAACCGTTTCGCCGGTGTCCGCGTGCAAGGCCGCCACAAGCTCGTCGTCACCTTTCCGATACATTGTGTAGAGCCGCTGCGCGTCGGCCACGATGGCGGAATAGCCTTCACCCAGCGGGCGGTTCCACAACTGCCTGGGACCGTCGTCCGGCCATTTGTCCGCCAGGCCGCGGACATCCACTTTGAAATCGCGCGTGGGACCACCCCATTGCGGCCAACTTGCGGTGACACGCGCGCCCGCTGCGTCGTCGGCTGCCGCACCAGAGCCGCTGCACGCGGCGGCGGCACAGCACGCACATATCAGCCACCGGCTGGATGCGGCGCGGCGCGCCTGCGGCGTCGCACAGGATTCGCTGCCAGAGCACGATTTCGTGCTATCGCCCATACTTCCAACCGACGGCCTTCAGCAAGCCGACCCGTGGAAATCCGAATCTCTCCTAGAGGCGTTCGCTCGCTGCGTTCGGCATCACGATGGCGGCGACGGCGCTCCAGTATCCCTGCGCTGCAAGCAACGCGTCTGTCGCCGTTGTCGCTCCTGAAACGCTTCCAGCAAGCTGGACAGGGCGTCGATCACGGCCTCGCGGCTCGCCGCGGGCACGGTGCGCAGGACGGCCTCGTATTCCGCCACAAGTTCCGACCGAACACGCGCGACGACGGCCCGCCCTACTTTCGTGATCCGCACGCAACACACCCGGCGGTCGTTCGGATCGTCCCCGCGGGTGGCCACCCCGCCGGAAACCAGGTGATCCACGACCCGCGTCATCGTGCTGAGCTTCAAGCACAGGTGCCGGGCCAGCTCAGTCATCGTCATGGATTCGCGCTGCGCGAGTGCGTTGAGCGTGTAGCACTGCGAGATCGACAGGCCGTGACAGACGACCTGATCCCGGTCCCGGAATTGGTAGCGCCGGACCAGTTCGACGAAGACCGCGTAGAGCCGTTCGGCTTGCCGCACGAGCTTGGCGGGCATCCTTGTCCTCAGCAATCGTTGTATAGGACAAGTATACTGCGGGATAGCTCCCATGCGAACACACGCCCGACAGAAACCGACAATTCGATGCCCCGCAGCTGCAATCGTTGCGGTGCGTTGGAGCGCCCCCGGTGGTATCGACCGCGCAGGTCCACGCAGCGCGGGTCCAAAATGTGCAAGGCCCCGCAGATCGAGGACGATTGCCGGAATCAGACGTGAAGATCGACCTTCGCGGCTCGTGCGGACCCGCGTCCGGCGAGCGCATCGAGGTACGCCGCAGCCTCCAGTGCGCGAATCCGCTCGGCCGCAGCGGTCAATTCGCTCGTGTCGCTGAACGTCTCGAATGAGCCGATGATGCGGCCCCGCCAGTCGCGAATCGCCTCGCCGCACACGCGCACCGGCACGCGGTGGCCGTCCTTGTGGTGCAGAAAGACGTCGGCGGAACGCTGTCGCCCGTCCGTCATCACGGCCGCCAGCGGGCAGCCTTCGGTGCACAAACGCCGCCCTTGGGCGTCCACGTGCTCGAGCAAGCCGCCCGAACAGGGGTGACACAGGGCTTCGCGCGCCGTATAGCCGGTGATCCGCTCGGCACCC
The DNA here is from genome assembly GCA_964523405.1 of uncultured Planctomycetales bacterium. Taxonomy (GTDB): domain Bacteria; phylum Planctomycetota; class Phycisphaerae; order UBA1845; family Fen-1342; genus CAZGAQ01. The sequence continues at coordinate 67,912 of CAZGAQ010000020.1, read as the reverse complement.
ACCGACCAGTATCGGATGCGGCGTTGTGGGTCGACGATGTAGACGCCGGCCTCCAATTGATCAAGCATGGCCCAATGAAAGCCGAGCGCGGCATCCTCCAGGAATTTGTCCAGCCCAGCCAGCCGACCCGCCAGCCATACGGATGCGGGCAGGTCGATCATGGGGGCAACCGGGGCAGACACAGGAGTATTCAAGCCGGACCTCGATTGCACAACTGGTGGTTGCGGGCGGTCTTTCGGTGACGCCGGGCTGCCGCCAACGGTATGGGCTGGTGCGCGCGTCGAGACGCCCGGGGCAACGCTGTGCCATCAGTTGGTCGGCCCGTGCGCCGGTACTCTTGAGGCGGCGAAATCGAACTGGCGAACTTTCGCCAACGCGCATGAGCACTCTTGCCAGGGCTGGCCCCACTCCCGGCGCAGTTCGGTGGCCATGCCCCGTGGCCCGGCGCCACGCCGGAGGCATATGCAAAATGGCTATTTTTCGCCATGCCGCCCGCCCGCCGCCGGCCTCGTTTTGCGCGTTGCGTCAAGCCGGCGGCGGTAGAAAATCGGGGCTCGCACGGGCGGCGACGCCAAGCCCTGGACCGGCGGCGCGGTGGGCGGCGGGAACCTGGCGGCGACGAACTACCCGCTGTTCTACGACGCCAACGGCAACGTGAGGCAGGTCATGAACCGCACCGTGACCGACGGGACGGCCGCGCGGAGCGGGATTGGGGACAGCCACCGCGCCCACGGCGTTGGGTGCCGCCGCCGCGGCATGCCCATTTGAGCCCGGTCCTGCGGGAGTGACTCCTCCGACAGCCGCCCCAGGTGATCTACGGAGTCATGGCCGGCATGGCGGTGATGGCGGCGAGCCTCCTGCTGCTGTAGATGCGGCGCGCGTGGCACCTGGATCCGACCTTGCGGGCATCAGCGCCGCCGCACGCTCCTTTATGCGCTTGAGCAAGGTCCGGGCCCAAATGAACTCGGTCGCCAGAATCGCCAGGCCGGCGAGAATGCCGACGATGCCCGGCCCGGGCGTAACGAGCATGATCACGCCAAGGAGCAGCGCGGTTCCGCCGATGACAAGCACGACGAGCTTTCGAGCGGTCTTCAAGATCATCGCTTTCACTACACTTCATTAGCGCTGCAGGGCTTTCATCCTGAGGGCCGAGTCGAGTTCCTCAATCTCCCGGCGGAGCGCGGCGACCCGCGCAAGCACTTCATGCTCCGGGCTGCTGGCATCCGCAATTTGTTGTTCCTTCTCCCGGGCCTTCTCCAGATTGTTGATGACCACCGCGATGAAGAGGTTGATCACTACGAAAACGGCCACGACGATGAAACTGGCGAAGAAGACCCACGCCCAGGGGTGCTCCGGGAGTAGCGCCCGCTGCAACTCGGTCCAGCCTTCGAGGGTGACGACCTGAAAGAGCGAAAGCAGCGCCGCTCCCAGCGTGCCCCAATGCGTCGGGTCGGCGTCTCGGAACATGTAGACACCGGCAATCCCATAGACGTACAGCAGCAGGCTCAACAGCAGGACCACGTGCCCCATCGACGGGATCGAGAGGAGCATCGTGCTGATGATTAGCCGAAGCTGCGGGAAGACCGAGACCAGTCGGGTCACCCGCAACAGGCGGAGCAGTCGGCCGATCGTCGCGAAACCACCGCTAGCCGGCAGGAACGCGACCGCTACCACGACGAAGTCGAACACGTTCCAACCACCGCGGAAGAATGCCGTCGGCCTGGGCCAGTGTGCCAGGATGCGGACGGCGATCTCAAACACAAAGATCGCCTGAATGATCCAGTTGAGCGCGAGCAACCCATTCCCGGCTGATTGCATGATGCGCGGCGAGGTCTCCAGTCCGAGGAGCATTGCGTTGAGGACGATCACGCCGATGATCGCGTCCTGGAACAGCGCGTTCGCTGCGATGCGCTTGCAGAAGGCAATCATGGCTGAGCTCCGGACACCGGCCGAGCTCGCGTGGGCTTCAGGAGCGAGGCCAGCACGCCGGCCAGCAGGACTCCCAGAACCACGGCGAGCAAGTAGAGGTTGAAGTGCTGGCCGAGCAATTGCTTCAACCAAGTATGGGTCATCATCTTCACGCCGACGATCATGAGCACGAAGGCGAGGGACACCTTGAGGTACTGGAAGCGGTCGATCATGCCCGCCAGAGCGAAATACAGGCTGCGCAGGCCCAGGATGGCGAACACGTTGCTGGTGAAAACCAGGAACGGGTCGGCCGTGATGGCAAAGATCGCCGGAATCGAATCGACCGCGAAGATCAGGTCCGTAAACTCCACCATGATCAGAGCCAGGAGCAGTGGCGTAGCCAGAAGCGCGCCGGGGCTGGCCGCCTGAACAACGCGGTCCGACTCCATTACGCCTCCCGGCAGCGCCGGTTCCCGGCCCGCGGCGGAACCGGCCCGCACGAAGAAGTGCTGGCCGTGAAAGCGCTCCGTGATGGGTATTAACCGTCGCGTCAGCCGCACGACAATATTCTTGTTCGGGTCGGTGTGTGCCGCCTTCAGGGCGAGCATCTTGACGCCGGTGAGAATCAGGAAGGCGCCGAACACATAGATGATCCAGGTGAACTGCTGAATCAACTGGGCACCGACCGCGATCATGACGCCGCGCATGAGCAGCGCGCCGACGATGCCCCAGAACAGCACACGGTGCTGGTACATCGCCGGCACGGCGAAGAAGGCGAAGAGCATGGCGATGACGAAGATATTGTCCACCGCCAACGACTTCTCGACGAGGTAGCCGGTAATGTACTTCACCACGGCGGAGGACCCGTCGTTGTAAATCGTCCCGATCCCGTCGACCGTCTGCGGGGCGACCGTCATCATGTCCGGCGTCAGCCCCAGGCCGAGCCAGTGGTGCTCATAGCCGAAGTAGATGAACGCGCCGAACGCCAGTCCCAGGGCGACCCAGAAGGTAGACCAGCCCAGCGCCTCCTTGATCGAGACGACGTGCGCCTTGCGGTGAAAGACGCCCAGGTCCAGCGCCAGGAGCAGCAGGACCAGGGCCACGAAGCCAGCGTACATCCAGAACATCGATCGCTCCGCTAATCCAACAGGTCAGCCATCGGACTCGGTCAGGCGGCACAAGAGCCGGTTAGCGTGTGCCGGACAGCACTTCCTCAGATCGGCTGGCCCGTGCCGACGAGAAGGGCAGGTGTTCGTCACTGGCTGAGCCGTTGACCGGACTGCGGTTGGCCTCCCGCCGGACGAAGGTCAGGACCAGGTGCGCTTCGGCCAAGTCGTCCGCGCTGACCAGACCCGCAAAGTGCGAACCATGATATATGGCCGCCACCCTACACTCGACCTCACGCAGCCGCTCGGTCACGGCGTCGAGGGGCGTTTCGGCGGGAATGCGCGGCACATCGCGGAGCATCAGCCGGTCGACCGTCGTGTCCATTGGCAGGGTGCGGAGAGCTTCGAGCACCTTGTCGCGGAGCACGACGCCCACCAGCTCACGGCCACGCAGGACCGCGAAGTCCGGCTGGTAACTCGTCAGCAGGTAATCCACCACGCGGCTGACGCGGTCATGTTCCGTCAACGTAAGCGCGTGCTTGTTGTACGCGTCACCTACGCGCCAGGTGGACAGCACCGAACGGGCCTGCTCCTCGGCGTAGGTTGACCCGGCCGCCAGGAAGATGAACGCTGCGATGATGCCGAGCATGACCTGACCGCCGAAGATGGCGAAGAGGAACATGCCCACCGCGACGACCTGGCCGGTAACGGCCGCGATCCGCGTCGCGCGGCCCCAGTCAGTCACGAATCCGAGCAGACCCCGCAGGATCCGCCCGCCGTCCATGGGGAAGGCTGGAATCAGGTTGAACAGGGCCAAAGCGATGTTCGCGTTGAGCAACCAGATGAGTGCGGTTGCCAAGGACGGCCCGGCACCGAACGCCTTCAGCAGGTGCCCCGGCGACAGCTCATTCCAACTGGCGTGCAACCCCAACATCAGGCTCAGGACGACCGCGAGAACCACGTTGACGGCCGGGCCAGCCGCCGCAATCAGCAGCTCGTGCAGCGGCTTGGATGGGTTGCGCGCCAGGGCGGCCACGCCGCCAATTGGCAGCAGGACAATCTCCCGCACCGGGATACCGAAACGCTGCGCGACCAGGCCGTGGCCGAACTCGTGCAGCGTCACGCACAGGAACAGGGCGAGCATGAGCAGCGCCCCAAAGGCCATGCCCGGGAGTCCGAAGGCGCTCCACTGCATTGCCCCAAGAGCCACGATCAGCAGGAACGTCGCGTGGATCTTCACGTCAATCCCCGCGAACCTCGCGATAGGCCAGCTCCATTTCATTGCCGCAGATCCTCTCTTCGTTCTGCAATGCCTTCTCGGCAGGACCACTCCCGCCGGACGTCTGAAGTATTGGCGCGCGCTGACATAGCGACAAATAGAATCCTGGGCATCGCTATATAGGTGCTTTCGATATGTGGCCGGCGTAGCGGGCCTGGTTCTTCGCCGCAGACCTAGCGGAACAGCTCGCGCTTGGCGGCGCCAGAGATGGCCATCACGGCCGGGTGCCGGACCCGGCGTTCGACCGAGATGGCGTAAAACCGCTCGCGGATCTGGTGCACGGCTCCAATCTTCTCGACCCCGTACTGCTGCTCGATTTCGGGAGCGATCGCGGCGGGGGCGAAGAACACCCCCCGGCCCGCCTGTCCAAAGGCCTTCAGCAGGGCGCTGTCGTCAAACTGCCCCGCGATCCGCGGCGAGATGTCCTGCGCGAAGAACCATTGGTTGAGGGCGCGCCGGGCCGTGCATGTTTCGGTCGGCAGGAGTAGCGGGGCTTCCGTCAGTGACTTCGGGAAGTCCTTGCGGTACTTGCGCGCCAGGCTGGGTATCCCGAAGACAGCTAATCCGCATTCGCCGAGCAGATGGCTGAACGCGCGCACGTTTACGTTCGGTCCCAGCGGGGCGTCCGTGAGGACGACGTCGAGATCGTGGACCGCCAGGGCGGCCAAGAGTTGCTCAGGCTTGCCCTCCCGGCAAACCAGCTCGACCGGTTCCGGCAGTTCCAGGGCCGGTTCGAGAAGCCGATAAGCGATGAGCTTCGGCACCACGTCCGCGATGCCAACGACGAACCGCAGCGCGCGGCCCGCCGGCCGACCCCGCACTGTTTCCGCCAGTTCGCGTCCCAGCGTAAAGATCTCATCGGCGTAGCGCAGCACGACGTGCCCGAGCTCGGTCAGCTCGAGACGCCGGCCACGGCGCGTGAACAGCGGCTGGCCGAACGAACGTTCCAGCGCCTTGATCTGAGCGGAGACCGTCGGCTGGGACACGTAGAGCTTCCGGCAGGCGGCCAGGATGCTCCCCTCGCGGGCCACGGTCCAGAAGTACAGCAGATGGTGGAAATTGGGCCATTCCATACCGCCCAGCTTATATCGCTGGCACCTATATGCAAGTGGCTCGCTTTCTATTTGTCTATGTCCGGCGGCGCGCGAATACTAGGGGTGCGATGCCTGAGGCGGCGACCTCGGGCCGCAAAGGGAGCCTGACGATGCGACTGCACGTGAAACAACTCGGCACGAACATGACGCCGGACGATACAGCCACCATCGAGCGACGCGTCCACTTCGCCCTCGGGAGGTTCGGCCACCGGATTCGGCGAACGGAGGTGCTGCTGGTCGACGCGAACGGTCCGCGCGGCGGCCTGGACCAACACTGCACGGTCCACGTGGTTCTGGTGGGTCTGCCCCCGGTGGTCGTGGAAGTCGTGGATACCGACCCCCTCGCCGCAGTCAGTCGGGCCGTTGAGCGCGTGGCCCGCCGCATCCGCGACAGCGCCGGCCGCCAACGCGATCTGCAGCGGCAACCCGGGCGCGGGACTAGCACGGATGTGGCCTGAATGCAGCCTGGACTGAGAAAGGAGACGAACTGGAGGTTGCCATGAAAACGCTGAACCAGGTTAAGACCGCGTTTCTACTGGGCTCATTGATCGGCCTGTGCATGCTCGTTGGCCATCTCCTCGGCGGCCCGCAGGGCCTGCTGCTGGGCTTGGTCTTCGGTGGCCTCGGGAACTTCATCGCCTATTGGTTCTCCGATCGAATCGCGCTGGCGGCCATGCAGGCCCAGCCGGCGAGTCGCGCCGTAGCGCCCTGGCTCGTCGATACCGTCGAGCGCTTGGCGCTGCGGGCCGGCATCCCGACCCCGCGCGTCTACGTGTGTCCGCAGCCGGCCCCGAACGCGTTTGCGACCGGGCGCAACCCGCAGAACTCGGCCGTGGCGATCACCGTCGGCATGCTGCGGGGTTTCCCGGAACACGAGGTCGAGGCGGTTCTGGCACATGAAATCGCCCACATCAAGAACCGCGATGTGTTGATTACCACGATCGCGGCGGTGTTGGGCGGCCTGATCAGCTACGCGGGCTACGCGCTGATGTTCCTCGGCGGCGACCGGGAGAACCAGAGCCCGCTCGGCGCGGTTGGCGTTCTGGCGGCCGTGTTGCTCGCGCCGATTGCGGCGCTGGTCATCCAACTCGCGATCTCGCGGCAGCGGGAGTATGCCGCCGACGCGCTGGGCGGCGAGTTGTGCGGTGATCCGCGCAAGCTCGCCTTCGCGCTACAGAGGCTGAGCAACGCGAATGAGCGTGTGCCCACCGACGTGAACCCGGCGTTCAACAGCCTGTTTATCGTTCAGCCACTTTCGGTGCGCGGCATGGCGTCGCTGTTCAGCACGCATCCGGCGCCGGAGAAGCGCATTGCTGCCTTACTGAAGCAGGCGGAGGAGATGGGCTTCGATGGCCGCCGTGCGGCGTAGATTGTCAGACAGCCCCGCTGCCCGGGAACCCGGCGGCGGACCGAATCAGGAGTAGATCATGAACTGTCCACACTGCTCGATCGCGCTGCAAATGACCGACCGGCAGGGCATCGAGGTGGATTACTGCCCGAAGTGCCGTGGCATCTGGCTGGATCGCGGTGAGCTCGACAAGCTCATTGAACGCTCTTCGAGCCGTAGTTGGGATGACGACGATCGTCACCCGACCCACACCGGTCCGCCGGCCTATGGTCATCCGCAGGGCCACCCGCATTACAGGAAAAAGTCGCTCTGGCGGGAGATTCTGGATTTCGATTGAGTCTCAGGAGAGTCCATAGACGACCTGGAGCCATACTGACCATGACGCAGACACAGACCCAACCTAACACCGCACCCCGGCCGGATGGCCGCGCTTCGGACTTACCTGAACCCCTGGCCAGCGTCCTCGCCGACGCCGTTGGGCAGGGTGCAACCGACATTCATGTCGACACCTGGGGTGAGCGGGCTGCGGTGCGATTCCGCGTTGATGGCGTGATCCGCGAGCGCGAACCGCTTGAGCCCGAGCCAGCGAGGCGGTTACTGAATCAGTTGAAGATCGCCGCCAGCCTGGATTTCGAGGCAACGCGTCGCCCGCAAGAGGGCCAGTTCCGCTGGAGCGACGGACAACGTGTGCGCGACATCCGCGTGACGCTGATTCCGGAGGCACCGCGCAACGAGTCCGCTCACCTGCGTGTGCTGACACGACCCGAGGATTGGCGTCACATGGAGCACCTGGGGTTGCTGCCCAACCAGTTGGAGGCCGTCCGCAAGGTAATGCAGTGGCCACACGGCCTCGTGCTCGTCGCCGGCCCGACGGGCTCCGGCAAGACCACGACCCTATACGGGCTGACCGATCTGGAAGACTTGCGCGGCCAAGTGGCGGCCTCGATTGAAGACCCCATCGAGTTCGACTTGCCCCTCGTGCGGCAGCTCGAAGTCGACGAGAAACGCGGCATCACCATGAAGGAGGGCCTGCGCACGCTGCTGCGCATGGATGCCGACGTGCTCATGATCGGCGAGATCCGCGATGCGGACTCTGCGCTCGTTGCGGCCCGGGCGGCGCTCGCGGGGCGCCTGGTTCTGGCCACCATCCACGCCCGCGACGCGGCCGCGGCCGTGGCCGCGATGCGCTACCTGGGCGTACCCGCCTACGTGCTGGCATCGTCGCTGCGGATGGTGCTCGCCCAGAACCTGGTGCGAAAGCTGTGCGAGAAATGCGCCGAAACCCGCCCGCTGGGCGCGGCCGAGCGGCGCTGGTACGAGCAGGCGGGCTTACCCGTCCCAGAGACCGTGCGCTCTGAGAAGGGCTGCCCGCACTGTGGGCAAACGGGCTTTCGTGGTCGCACCGGTGTGTTCCAGGTCGGCGTCTTCGATCAGTCCCACGGCGAGTGGTTGGCTGGGGACCCGCCTGAGCATGAGATCCGTGAACGGCTGGGCCGCGAGGGAATGCAACCGTTGAGCTCCGAGGTTCTACAGCGGGTCGCATCCGGCGTGACCGCGCCGCGCGAAGCCGCGCGTGTCGCCGGCCTCGGGGTCGAGGACCTGAGCAACGAACTGCCGCAGGAATAGAGCGCCCCAGCCAAGGCCGACTGGGCAGGCGATGTGCGTGCCGTGTTGGCCTTCCAGTCGTCTACAATACGTCGCGTGCGACACGTATTCTCCTTAACCATGAACCGAACGCTTATCGACTTCTGCATCGCGCTGGCGGTGTTATGCGTGGGTGTCAGCGGTTGCGTGCGGCCGCCGGGCTGCCCAAGCACGCACGATGATGGCGCAACCATTCAACCGGCAGCGCCCGCCGCGGTCTTCGTTGGCAGCGGAGATCCGTATGCTTTCGGCTCGCTAGCTGTCCATAGGACAAACGTCCCAGCGTGCGAGCAGGGGAACATCGTGCCGCTGCTCATCCTGGCGCCGAACACCCCCGGCAATTACCCGGTGGTCCTGTTTCAGCATGGCTTTATCACTCGGAACGAGGCGTACAGCGAGATACTGAGTCATCTGGCGAGCCATGGCTTCGTGGTTGTAGCCCCGCAGATGTACGAGCCTGGTCTCGCTGCGCTGCTTGGACAGCCAACCGCGGCTGAGGAAGCGCTGACCGCGGCGCAGGTCTTGAACTGGCTGCCCGCTGGCCTCGCGGGGATCCTCGGTTACTCACCGGCGAGCAGTCGCGTCGGTTTCGCCGGACACTCCCGCGGCGGGAAAGTGGCCTGGCTGATGCTGGCGGCTGATTCCTCGCGGGCGCAGGCGGTCGCCGGTGTTGATCCAGTGGATGGCACCGGTGGTCCGTTCGGAAACCAGAGGCGCGCGGTGCAGGGTCCATTCACCTTCAGCCTACCGACGCTGGTGATCGGCACCGGCTTGGGAGGTAGCTGTGCTCCGGCGGGCGACAATCACGAGCAGTTCTACGCGGCGAGCCGCTCACCGGCTTGGCACGTGGTAATCCCAGACGCGGGACACGCCGACATGCTGGATGAGGCGAGTGCGATCTCGGCCAGCAACCTGTGCCCCGGCGGTCCAGATCGGGCGGCCGCGCGCCGGCTCACCGCAGGCCTGCTGGTCGCGTTTTTCCGTGGCAGTCTGCAAGGTGACACGAGCGCTTCTGCCTATCTGGCAGACGTTGCTGTCGCGCCCATGACGATCGAAGTTGAAGCGAAGTAATGGCTGCCCGCGCTGCAGCGGTTGCCCAACAAGAGCGCGCGCGTGGCTTGAGGCAACACGATGAGCCCGTCGGTCTGGTTCCGGTCGGTCTGCCGTGCGTCCTGGCCCCGACTGGGCTGGCCCTGACCGCGTTTGGCTTCTGGAGTGCAGCACGCCGGATTCCGCCCGCAGGGCATGCGGTGGGCCGCAGCTGAGGTCCCCATACTTGACACGGTCGCGTTTTGGACTTAGTCTTGCCGCCCATGCTGGACGTGATGGCCACTCTTCGTCGACACGGCATTCAGCCGACGCCGCAGCGTATCGCAGTGGCCGAGCACATCTTGGCCACCAAGACGCACCCGTCAGCTGACGAGGTCTGGGTGCAGGTGCGCCGACGCTGTCCGACACTGTCGCGCGCGACGGTCTATAACACGCTTAACCTCTTCGTGGAGAAAGGCCTGATCCGGACGCAGGTGCTCAAGGAGGGCACCGTCGTCTTCGACCCGCGGAGCGATGCGCACCACCACTTCATCGATGTGAACACGGGCAAGATCTATGACGTGCCTTGGGATGCGCTCAAGGTCTCGGGCGAGAAAGCGCTGCACGGTTTTGAGGTTCGTGAGTATCAAGTGATCCTGCGCGGCCGGAGGCTCAAGAAGTGAGTTTGCCGGCGCGTGCTGTTTTTTGGTTCTGAAATGGACATCGTCTAACTATCGACATTCTCTAACTGGAATGGCTTTCCGAAAAGGAGAGAACCCATGCCAACCGAAGCGAACTGCCCGTTCAAGCACCCTGCCAGCGGCGGCACCTCGAACCGCGACTGGTGGCCGAACCAGTTGAAACTCGAGCTACTTCATCAGCATTCCGCCAAGTCCGACCCGATGGGCGCGGACTTCAATTACGCAAAGGAGTTCAAGAGTCTCGATTTTGCGGGCCTGAAGAAGGACCTCGCGGCACTGATGACCGACTCGCAGGACTGGTGGCCAGCAGACTTCGGCCACTACGGTCCGTTGTTTATTCGCATGGCCTGGCACAGCGCGGGCACCTACCGCGTCGGTGATGGTCGCGGTGGCGGCGGCCGGGGTCAACAGCGCTTCGCGCCGCTCAACAGTTGGCCGGACAACGTCAGCCTGGACAAGGCGCGCCGGCTGCTCTGGCCCATCAAGCAGAAATACGGCCGGAAGATCTCGTGGGCGGACCTGATGATCCTCGCCGGCAACGTCGCCCTGGAGACGATGGGCTTCAAGACGTTCGGTTTCGGCGGCGGGCGCGAAGACGTCTGGGAGCCCGATCAGGACGTCTATTGGGGTGCCGAGAAGACCTGGCTCGCTGACAAGCGCTACTCCGGCGAACGGGATCTTGAAAACCCGCTCGCGGCCGTACAGATGGGGCTGATCTATGTCAATCCGGAAGGTCCGAACGGCAACCCGGACCCCATCGCGGCGGCCAAGGACATCCGCGAGACGTTCGCCCGGATGGCGATGAACGACGAAGAGACCGTGGCGCTCATCGCGGGCGGGCACACCTTTGGCAAGACCCACGGCGCCGGCCCGGCCACCCATGTCGGGCCGGAACCCGAAGCCGCCCCGATTGAGGAGCAAGGCCTCGGCTGGAAGAGCAGCTTTGGCAGCGGCAAGGGCGGCGACACGATCACTAGCGGACTGGAGGTCACCTGGACCACCACGCCCACGAAGTGGAGCAGCAACTTCTTCTGGAACCTGTTCGGCTACGAATGGGAACTGACCAAGAGCCCGGCCGGTGCGCACCAGTGGCAGCCGAAGGGTGGCGCCGGCGCCGGTACTGTGCCGCATGCCCACGATAAATCCAAGCGGATAGCGCCCGCCATGCTGACCACGGATCTCTCCCTGCGCTTCGACCCGGTCTACGAGAAAATCTCACGGCGCTTCATGGAACATCCGGATCAGTTCGCCGACGCGTTCGCCCGCGCGTGGTTCAAGCTGACGCACCGTGACATGGGCCCGCGCACACGCTACCTCGGCCCGGAAGTTCCGGCGGAGGAGCTCATCTGGCAAGACCCCATCCCGCCCGTCAATCACAGACTGATCGACGAGAAGGACGTTGCCGCCCTCAAGGCCAAGGTCCTGGCGGCGGGCCTGTCCGTCGCGGAGCTGGTCTCGACCGCCTGGGCGTCGGCGTCGACGTTTCGTGGCTCCGACAAGCGCGGCGGTGCGAATGGTGCCCGCATTCGACTGGCACCACAGAAGGACTGGGAGGTTAACCAGCCGGCCCAGCTCGCGAAGGTGCTCAAGACACTGGAGGGCATTCAAAGCGCGTTCAACAGCGCGGCATCCGACGGCAAGAAGGTTTCGCTGGCCGACCTAATCGTCTTGGCCGGTTGCGCCGGGGTTGAGAAGGCGGCGAAGAATGCGGGTTTCGAGGTGACGGTGCCCTTCACGCCGGGACGCATGGACGCCGCGCAGGAGCAGACCGACGTCACCTCTTTCGCCGTGCTCGAACCGGTCGCAGACGGCTTTCGCAACTACCTCAAGAGACAATTCTCCGTACCGGCCGAGCATTTGCTCGTGGACAAGGCGCAACTGCTGACGCTGACGGCGCCGGAGATGACCGTGCTCGTGGGCGGCTTGCGCGTCCTGAACGCTACCTTCGGAAAATCCCGACATGGCGTATTCACGAAGCGGCCAGAAGCGCTCACGAACGACTTCTTCGTGAACCTGCTCGACATGCGCACGGAGTGGAAGGTGGTCGCGACCGACGCGAACCTATTTGAGGGACGCGATCGCGCGACGGGCGAACTCAAATGGACCGGCACACGTGTCGATCTGGTCTTCGGTTCACACTCCCAGCTCCGGGCCCTGGCCGAAGTCTACGGCAGTTCGGACGCCCAGAAGAAGTTCGTTCATGACTTTGTAGCGGCCTGGGATAAAGTGATGAACCTGGATCGCTTCGACCTTGTGTGATCGCAAATCGATGCTGACACGCCTCGCCCGGGTTGTTGGCAGTGTGTCGGTTGGTGGAGACAATGGTCGGCCGCGGCGCACGGCCTGTGCAGAGCGGGACACAACCGCCTGGCCCGAGAGCGGTACCTTCCGCGCGCTGGGCGGCCACAATCATCGGCGACGCGGAAACTCAGGGCAGGTGGTCCAACGGGCCAGCGCATGCTGGTCGCCCTCCGCCCGAGTCAGGAAGGCTATGAGCCTTGTACCAGGGAGAGCGAAAATGACTGAGAGAAGCGGCGTAATCACATTTCAGGGCAACCCGCTGACGCTCATTGGACCGGCACTCAAGGTCGGCAGCGAGGCGCCGCACTTTGTGCTGACGGCCAGCGACCTGTCGGACCTGCGGTGCGAGGCGTACCACGACAAGGTCCTCGTGCTCAGCGTTGTACCGAGCCTGGATACACCGGTCTGCGCGATGCAGACCCGGACATTCAATCAGCGGGCCACGCAGCTCGCCAAGGACGTAGTCGTGCTCACGGTCAGCATGGACCTACCGTTTGCTCAGAAGCGGTTCTGTGGCGCCGAGGGCATCGAGCGCGTCATCACCGCAAGCGACTACAAGCACCGCTCGTTCGGCCCCGCGTTCGGCGTGCTCATCAAGGAACTGGGCCTGCTGACGCGGGCCGTGTTCGTGCTCGATCGCAAGGGCAAGGTGGTCCACGCCGAATACGTGTCGGAGGTCACCAAGGAACCGAACTACGACGCGGCCTTGGCGGCTGTCAAAGCGGCGCTCTAGTGCTTGACGAAGGCGTGCGCGGTTGCGGGACCCGGTCGAAAGATGGGCCCGTCATGCTGCACTGCCGAACTGGTCACCAGGCGAGCCAGACGTACTTCGTGCTGCGGCATCTGCTCGGCTACCGCGACGTGAAGTGGTACGACGCCGGGTGGAGCGAGTGGTCCGCACGACCTGAGCTGCCCATCGAGACCGCCCTGGCAACCGGATCAGGCGGCGCCGCCTCGGCACCCTCCAACAACCACAAGTAGCCGGCAGTGAGCGTTGTCTGGACTCGTGCATGCGAATCGCCGGGCGGGGCGAAGCACTGCGCCGCGAGTCACTCGCGCGTGCCTTCCAGTCGGCGAGCCTCAACGAGCAAGTGCTGTGGCTGAAACCTGGCCAGGCAGGTTACCGATCTACGCGCAGTCGCAGCAAGTTTTATGCGCGGCAGGAATGGTCGCAGTTCAGACCCATCGTCCCGTCTGCCGGCACCTCGCGCTGCCGCAGCGCCGGCGACGATGGCGCGACCGCGGTTCACGGCGCCGCGCCGGTCGGTGCGGGCGACGGCCCCGACGATGGGAACACCTTACCCCGCTTGTACAATTCGAGGCGTTCCCTTATCCCGGCCGCAGCCTGCTCCTGTCCCGCCGCGCGTGCGAGTTGTAGCGCCCGTTCCGCGTCCCGAACGGCTTGCGAGAATTGTCCCGCGGCCGCATGTGCAACCCCCAACAAATCAAGGAAAGCGGCAACCTGGTAGTGGGTCAGTTCGCACGCCCGCTGGGCCAGCTCAACCGCCTGCGCCGCGTCGCGCCACCGGGGATCCGCGCACGTGGCGCGCAGCCAAGCCAGGTCGGCGAGCAAACGCGTGTCCGTAGACCGGATCCGCACCGCGCGCGCCAGATATTCAATGGCCTCGGCCGCCTTACCCTGCAGAGCCAGAAGCTGGCCGAGCAGGTGCAGTGCGTCGGCGTCCTGAGGGTCGAGCTGCACCGCCAGTACGAGTTGGACGAGCCCGTCCTCGACCTGGTCCTGGAGCGCCAGCGTCTTGCCGAGCCAATAGTGTCCGATGGCATCCTGGGGATTCAGTCGTACCGCCTCCCGCAGATGTGGCAGGGCCTCTGACTCAGCCCCCTTGCCGCAGAGGAGTGCGCCCAGCACCCGTTGAGCATCGGCCACCTCCGGGCGATAACGCACGGCCAAAGTGAGCTGCTGGATGGCCTCATCGATCCTGCCCTGTCGCGAACGCAGCATGCCCAGGTTGTAGTACGGGCTGCCGTTCGTCGGATCGAGCCGAATCGCTTCGTTCAGGTGGTCTACCCCTTCCTCAATCGCCCCCTGCGTGACCAACACCCCGCCCAGATTGCTGTGTGCCACGGCGTTGTGCGGATTCAGCGCGAGCGCTTGGCGATACTGCCGGATCGCGCCGACCGTGTCGCCGCCAGCCCGCAGGAAGGCGTCGCCCGCCCGGACATACGAGTCGTCATCGACGAACTGGGCGCGAATGCGCGCGATTGCGGCCGGCGCAGCGTTGACAAACTCCGGGATGTTGGCCGCCCGGTCTGGCGCGGTCAGGCGCGTGAGTACGACCGGCGGCGTGCTGTCGCCGCGCTCATCGATATGCGTCAGAAAGAGCTGCGTGTAGTCCGAATCGGCCTTCGAGGAGAACACCAGCCATCTGCTATTGGGTGACCAACTGTGCCAGGAGTTCATCCGGCCGGTATTGGCGCGCAGCCGGCGCGCCTCGCCGCCTTCCGCAGGGACGATGTACAGCTCGCTGTCCGGCTGGAGCAGCATGAAGCTGCGGGCTTGGCAGAAGACGATCCACTTCCCGTCCGGCGAGTACTTCGCGAAGTAGTTGCTTCTGCCGTTCTGGGCCGCGCCGACCAGGGGTTCGGCCGTTCCGCCCGCACCGTCGTTGAACGGCACCCGGTACAGGTCATAGAGAAACGTCTTGCCCTCCACCAGAAACTCGGCGCACTCTTCCGCGGTCAAGAGCACCCGGGCCGAGTCCTGCCGCAGACGATACGCCCGGCTGCGCGCGAAGACGATCTGCTTACCGTCCGGACTCCAGGCGGGATTGCTCTGCACATACTCGGGATCGTCGGCGCCGGGCAGCGCGCGGTAGCTTTGGTTCGTGCGATCGTACACGGCCAAGATGCCGCGGATCGGGAAGAAGAGCTGCGAGAAGGTGAGTTCCGGCCGGGGCACGAAGACCGAGCGGTCCTTGACCGTGCTGACCGCATAGCGGCCGTCCGGTGACACTTGCGACAGCAGCCCGAACGTGGCCTGTCCGTCCGCACGCCGGAAACCGCTCCACGTGATGATGTCGCTCGTTGCCAGAGTCATCTCGTCGCGCACCGCCGTCAGCACGTACGAGCCCTTGTCGTTGGCATAATCCACGTCCATGCCGAATCGGGCTCCGTCCGCGGAGAACGAGTGGCAGTTACCACAGACGGGCAGATTGTCGAGCACGATCGGGGGCGGCTCCAGCGCGGAGATCGGCCCGAAGCGCCAGCGGATCTTGGTCGGGTCCTTCACGGCTTCGATGAACGGCAGGTTCACCTCGCGATAGAACAGCGGGGCCCCGACCGCGTCCTGCGACGTGCGGATGGTCACGCGCGCGCCGGACAAGATGGCGCGGGGCGCGTCGTGCCGGAGCCCGAGGATGGCCAGTGTCGCGTCCTGCTCCCGAGAGCACCGCTTGATCTGCTCCCACTGTTCCGGTGCCGGTGTCCACTCGGCGGTCCGGGTGAGCGCGCTAACGCGGCCCTGGCGATCCGCGAATGCGATCGTGACCAGCCACGTGTCGTTGCCGGGCCGACTGTCTGTCCAGCGAAAGGTCGGCGGCGCCAACTCGGGCGGAAAGAGCGTCCCGTCGAGAGGGTAATGGATCGTTACTCCGCTGTATGCGGCCTCCGCGCGATAGCCGGCCAGGACGTCGTCGCTGTCCACCTCGGCCTGCCGGGAGCATCCGATCCCCAGCACCAGCAGCGCGAGCGACAACCAGCTCGCCGCAGCGCCGCGCCTGCAACTCCGCCGTAGCACGTACATAGGGAGGTGGGCCATCCGCACTTCGCTCCGTTACCCCGTGGCACTGCTGATCGACTCCCCTGCAGGATAACGCCAACCGGCACCCTCCCTCGCCGGGCGTCTGATCAATTCGACGGATTTTCGGGCGATCGTGGGCCCTCCGCCATCCTGGCCCTCCGTCGTTCGCGCTGCTCTATGACCCACCGACCATGCGTCTGCGGCGTAACGATGCCGCTGGCCTCGCGCACGCGGGGATCCAGCGCAACCCCGTTGACCAAAAGCCAGACCCGCTCGTCCGCGTCGAGCGCGAACCGGTGGTCACCAAGCTGGACGCAGAGGCCTGTCACGGGGGCCGTGAGGAACTGGACGCAAGCGCAGAGGCATACGGACCAAGTCCTGACGAACTGGTGCAGCAGGGCGATAGGCCATGTCGGTGCGAGCGGTCAGCCTGGGCCACAAAGAAGTGCAAGTTTAGCAATGACAAATGGTTGGCTCTTCGTTCTCCCGCGCTACCGGCATGATCGTAAACCGCCGCCCTTCACGGCGTGGCCGCCAAACGGAGCCGATCCGAAGTCGGGCGGTGCGAAGGGACGAGCGCCACGTGCACCCTGCCTCTGTTCTGTCCCTGGGCCTTCGCTTGAGGACACGGTCGCCCGCTCGCTGTGTGACCGGCCGTATCGACGCCTGCCGATCGACTCCGTTCTTTGAACTGCAGCAGATGATCTCGCCGGCGTCGAGGCAATGACAACCGCACGCCTGGGCAAATCGCCGATGCGGCGCCCCGAGCTCGCGCGACTTCGCTTCCTCGCCCGCGTGGCCCTTCGGATCAGGTGGTGGCCTGGGCGTCAGCGGTGAGGCCACCAGCGGCAGAGCAAATGGTCCGCCCCGCGGGCGCGGCTACGTAGCAACAGCCCGGTGACTACCAACTGAAGTAGTGCTGCGGGCTCGGGCACCACACGGTAGGAAAAGACATCGGACGTGGGGGTATAAATGCCCGACGCGGTCCGGTGTTTCCAGTTCAAGGTGACATCGAGGTCGTTGATCTCAACTACGGTGTAGCCGTAGTAGCCGATGTCGCGCCGGATGTTAACCGGTGTGAACGCATCGTTGTGACCGTCGTATGTTCCGCTGGCGTGGAATGGTGCGCCGCCGGTTCCGACCACGTACTGATGCACGTCATTGGCCGGATTACCGTCGGCATCGTCGATGCGAGCATGGTCGTAAAGATGGTCGTGACCACAGAAGTAGGTGCGCCCCCCCTCCGCCGCAATGCTGCTCCAGAGTGTGTTACGATTGACCGGATAGTTGTCCAAGCAGTCCGTATGGTGCACTTTGAACGCTGGCTCGTGCCCGAAGACGAACACATGCGGCTTGGTGTTGGCGGCGAACTGCTGACTCAGCCAAGTCTCGTTGACGCGGTGTGCGTTGACGTACTCGTCCACGTCGACGATGAACGCATTATCGTAGCTAAACGAATACGTGTAGTTGACCTCACCGGCCGGCCCGTTATCCGGGATGTCCGCACCGAACGCGCTGATCCAGTATCCGTGGCTCTCAACGTCGTGGTTTCCGCGAGTCGGATAGACGCCGATGCCCGCGTCATACACCGGCTGCATCGCGGCTTTCCAGGTGGTAAAGGCGCCAGCCACGCTGCCCGAGTTGGTTAGGTCGCCCGGCACCAGGACGAACTTGGCGCTCTCACTGACGATCGCGTTGGCGAGTTCCGATACGATGAGCGTGTTCACGCCGTTGTTGGCCCCGTCACTGCGCGTGTCTCCCACCACCACGAACTTCCACGCCGCCCCCATGACCGGCGCGGCCAAGTACGCTGCCAGCAATGTCCCCGCAAGAACCTGTGCGGCTTTCATTCTCGCTCTCCCGCTGTTTGAATCGACCCAACTCAGCCGGCTCCCATTCGCCGCGGGCCCGCCTCCCGGCCCCAGTTCTCCCGCCAGCTCTGTCGGCGGTCGATCAATGCCGGGCCTGACGAGCCGAGCCCAACGCACCGAACACGGGCCGCACGAGGCGACGCGGTCAACGAGGTGCCTGATACACCAGCGCGTGACCCCGGCTATTACTCAAGCCTGCCCCATATAACACGTGCCGCAAGTCGCGCCACACCCCTGGCGCGTCAGGCGCTGCCTCGCCAAAGACTTATAGCTCCCCAGCCAAGGCGGAGTCCAACCCACCCGACCGCGCAGTCGCTCCCGGCACCGCTTTACCGCGCAGATTGCGGAGATTCTTCGGATGGCGCGAACATCGGTCCGACCAGCTGTCGTGACGGCTGAACCCGCAAGTTCGTCGTAAGGCGTTTTGATGCGGCGCGCTACGTCGCCCGCGCTCGGGCCGCACCGCACCATCGGCCAGGCGAATCGTGACGCAACCGTCTCTGCAAGCGCCGCCGAGCCCGGTGGCCACCAGTACGCCGCCATAGGACAGCAGAAACCGCGCACGTTCGGTCGGGGTTCGGTTGCGGCTGCACACGCAACTCTCCGGAGAGCCGACCAGCCGTCGACCCGCAATCTACCGCGCCGATCTGTCGGAAAGAGCGATTCCCCAGCCGGACCCGTCAATTCGGTGCACGACGGATGGAGCGGCTGGCCTACGCACCATCACGATCATCGCGGCAACCTCGTGCTGACCGTGCCGCAATCCCGGGTCTTGACCATTGGGCCAGTTCTGTCACCTGGCGATGCACCACCCGCTGCTGGCCGACGATCTCGTGGCATCAGCTGCGCGCAAACTGGCTTGGCCGGTAAACCCTGGACCGGATACGGGGATTCGCAGGCACCGCTTCAACCGACTTCAGCACCGCCACGTGAGGGCGGGGGCTACCCCGCCAGCCGGCTCTCACGCCTGCGGCGGTGAGCCATTGCCGCCGCGACGCACCCAGCCGCATGTCGTTGCCATAGATCAGGATGTTGTGTACGGACCACTCGGGCTGCTGCACGCGGCGGCCAGGCACCGACTCCCCCAGGTACCTCTTTACAGCATTCTTACATCCCGCGGCTTCCTTTTCACAGCATCCTGACTTGTCTGCCAGTACGCTCGGGTCATGAACTCGAAGGGCAGGAGCGCAGGCATCGAACCGGCCTTGCTGACGGCAGGCAAGACGGTCGCTGTCGCTTTGGCACCGCTGAGCGCGTCTGCCGTGAACCTGGTACCGCGATGACACTGCTCCACGTGATCGCACTAATCGTCGCCTTCGCACTGCTGGTGTACCTGCTCGCGGCTCTCTTGCGGCCGGAGTGGTTCTGATGTCTGGAACCGAGCTGACCCAACTCGCCCTCTACATCGTCGCCCTGCTCTTGGGCGCGTGGCCGTTGGGCGTATACATGGCCCGCATCTACGCCGGTGACATCCCCCGTTTCGTGCGCTGGTTGCGTCCGGTGGAGCGGGCCGTGTATCGCATATGCGGCGTGCGCGAGGCGGCCGAGACGGATTGGAGGGGCTATACCCTGGCACTTCTGCTGTGCAACGCCCTTGGACTTGCGGTGGTCTACGCTCTGCAGCGCATCCAGGTCGCCCTACCACTCAATCCGATGCACTTGGGCCCGGTGTCCCGCGACTCCGCATTCAACACGGCGGTGAGCTTCGTCACCAACACGAATTGGCAGGGCTACAGCGGCGAAACGACCATGTCGTATCTCACCCAGATGATTGGCCTGACTGTGCAGAACTTCCTGTCGGCCGCAACCGGGATGGCCGCACTGGCGGCACTCGTGCGCGGGCTTGCGCGGACACGCACATCGGCCGTGGGGAACTTCTGGGTGGACCTGACGCGTTCGACGCTCTACGTCCTGTTGCCGCTCGCAGCGCCGTTGGCGCTCGTGCTCGTGTCGCAGGGCGTGGTGCAGACCCTGCGCCCCTACGCGACGGCCGCGCTCGCTGAACCGGTGCGCGGCGCCGATGGCCAGCTGATCACGGAGCAGACTCTGGCGCTCGGTCCCGCGGCTTCCCAAGTCGCCATCAAGCAGCTCGGCACAAACGGCGGCGGGTTCTTCAACGCAAATTCGGCTCATCCCTTCGAGAACCCCACGCCGCTGTCGAACTTCCTGGAGTGCCTGGCGATCCTGCTGATCCCGGCCGCGTTGTGCGTCATGTTCGGGCGGATGGTGGGTGATCGGCGCCAGGGGCGAGCGTTGCTGGCGGCGATGACTGCGGTCTTCATCGCGTTCCTGAGCCTTGCGCTCTGGGCGGAATGCGCCCCCGGTCAGCCACCAGTGACGAGCGGTGCCGGGACGGCCTCGCCGCCGCGTCAGATCGCGCCGGAGACGGCCGCGACAGCGACGGCCGGTGCCATGGAGGGGAAAGAGGTCCGGTTCGGCGTCGCGACTTCAGTGCTCTGGGCCGTCGCCACAACGTGCGCGTCGAACGGCTCGGTCAATTCGATGCATGATTCGTATACGCCGCTCGGCGGGCTCGTCCCGCTGGTGCTCATGCAGCTCGGCGAGGTGATCTTCGGCGGCGTCGGCTCGGGGCTCTACGGCATGCTCATCTTCGTGATTGTCACCGTGTTTATCGCCGGGCTGATGGTCGGGCGCACGCCCGAGTATCTCGGCAAGAAGATCGAGGCGTTCGAGATGAAGATGGCGTCGCTCGCCGTGCTCATCCCGGCCTTGTGTGCGCTTGTCGGGACGGCGCTCGCCGTGCTGACGCCGGATATCGCAGCCGTGCTCAGCAACCCACTACCACACGGCTTCTCACAGGTGCTGTACGCCTATTCATCGGCATCCAACAACAACGGCAGCGCGTTCGCCGGGTTCGGTGCCAATACGCCCACCCATAACTACCTGCTTGGCCTCTGCATGTTGCTCGGGCGGTTCGGCGTCATTGTGCCGGTTCTGGCCCTCGCCGGGTCGCTCGCGGCCAAGAAGGCGGTGCCCGTCAGCGACGGTACGCTGCCAACGCATACACCGCTGTTCGTTGTGCTGCTCATTGGCGTGGTGCTGATCATCGGGGCGCTGACGTTCGTGCCCGCGCTGGCGCTGGGGCCAATTGCGGAGCACCTGCAATGCAGTACGAATCGCTGAAGGTGACGAACAGGATGTCCCAAGTCGCCCGAACTCGTTCCCGGCTTGACCCGGCGCTCGCCCGCCAGGCCCTGCTCGGCGCGGTGCGCAAACTCGACCCGCGCCGGCAGGTCCGCAATCCGGTGATGTTCGTCGTGCTCGTCGGCGCGGTAATGACGACGCTGCTGTTCGTCGATGCGCTGGCCGGCCGGCCGCTGACGCACGGCGGCCCCGAAGCCGTGCTGTCTCCGGGATTCATCGGCGCCGTTTCCGCCTGGCTTTGGTTCACCGTTCTCTTCGCCAATTTCGCCGAGGCGCTCGCCGAGGGCCGCGGCAAGGCCCAGGCGGCCGCGCTGCGGCAGGCGCGGCGCGACGTGCCCGCGCGGGTGCTCGTCGATCCACAGCGCCTGCTACCCGCCCGGCGCAGGCCGTCGCCCAACCCGAACGACCACGAAGTACTCCTGGTGCCATCCGCTGACGATGTGCGCAGCGGCCAGCTGGTACTGGTTGAAACCGGTGAGATCATCCCGCGTGACGGCGAGGTCGTCCTAGGTGTTGCAGCTGTGGACGAGAGCGCCATCACCGGAGAAAGCGCCCCGGTCATCCGCGAGAGCGGAGGCGACCGCAGCGCCGTAACCGGCGGGACACGCGTGCTTTCCGACTGGCTGGTCATCCGCGTCACGTCCCAGCCTGGCGAGAGTTTCTTGGATCGCATGGTCGCACTCGTCGAAGGCGCGGCGCGGCAGAAGACGCCAAACGAGATCGCGCTGCATATCCTGCTCGCAGCCATGACGATCATCTTTCTGGCGGTCTGTGCGACGCTCCTGCCGTATTCGCTCTTTACGGTGAACATGCTGGGCCGAGGCGACATGGTCTCCATCACGGTGCTCGTTGCGCTGCTCGTATGCCTGATTCCGACCACGATCGGCGGCCTGCTCGCGGCGATCGGGATTGCCGGGATGGACCGGCTGATTCGGGCAAACGTGATCGCCACGTCCGGGCGGGCCGTCGAGGCGGCCGGCGACGTAGACGTGCTGTTGCTCGACAAGACCGGCACCATCACGCTCGGCAACCGGCAGGCCACTGAGTTCATTCCCGCTGACGGCGTGCCCGTCGAGGAGCTGGCTGAGGCGGCTCAGCTCGCTTCGCTCGCGGATGAGACTCCCGAGGGCCGCAGCATTGTCGTGCTGGCCAAACAGCAATGTGGCTTGCGCGGCCGCGGCCTCAACCGGACTGCCGACGTTTCGGTCAGCACCGCCGCGCACTTTGTGCCTTTCACAGCGCAAACGCGCATGAGCGGCGTGAACCTGAAGGATGTGGCCATTCGCAAGGGCGCGGTCGACGCCATCGGCGGGTTCCTGGAGTCCCACGGCGCCTCCCTGCCTGACGCGGTGCGGCAGACCTCGGAACAGGTCGCCAGGACGGGCGGGACACCGCTGGTCGTTGCCCGCGCCGGTGGCGCAGGAGTCCCCGCGCGGGCCCTCGGCGTCGTGCGCCTCAAGGACATCGTCAAGGGCGGAATCCGTGCGCGGTTCGCCCAGCTCCGCCGCATCGGCATCAAAACGGTGATGCTCACGGGCGACAATCCGCTGACCGCCGCCGCGATCGCGGCCGAAGCCGGCGTGGACGATTTCCTCGCGGAGGCTACGCCGGAAACCAAGCTGCGGCTCATTCGCGAGTACCAGGCTGGCGGCCGGCTCGTGGCCATGTGCGGCGACGGCACCAACGACGCCCCGGCGCTGGCGCAGGCCGACGTCGCGGTAGCGATGAACAGCGGCACGCAGGCCGCCAAGGAGGCCGGAAACATGGTCGACCTCGACAGCAATCCGACCAAGCTGATCGAGGTGGTCGAGATCGGCAAGCAACTGCTGATGACGCGCGGCGCGCTGACGACCTTCAGTATGGCCAATGACGTGTCCAAGTACTTCGCCATCATTCCTGCCCTGTTTGTCGGCGCGTATCCGGGGCTGCGCGTTCTGAATGTCATGCGGCTGGCCACGCCACAGAGCGCGCTCCTCTCGGCTGTTATCTTCAACGCGCTCATCATCATCGCCCTGATCCCGCTGGCGCTCCGCGGCGTGCGCTATCGACCGGCCAAGGCGTCCACGCTGCTGGCCCGGCACGTGCTGCTCTACGGTGTCGGCGGCCTGCTGGTTCCGTTCTTCGGTATCAAGCTCATCGATCTGATCCTGGTTGCACTGCGTCTGGCGTGAAGAACGTGGGAACGTGAAAAGGTGGCGACGTGAAGACGGAACGGACACCCCTGTTGCGTGAACTGCGAACCGCCGGCTTGGTCTTCGCCGTCTTCACGGCGCTGACCGGCTTGGCGTACCCGCTCGCCATCACCGGGCTTGCCCAAATCGCCTGGCCACATCAGGCGAACGGAAGCCGGATCGTGCGCGGTGGCCAACTCGTTGGCTCCGAGCTTATCGGGCAAGCCTTCAGCGACGCGCGCCACTTCTGGGGCCGACCTTCGGCCACCGCGCCGTATCCATACAACGCGGGGGCCTCGGGCGGCAGCAATCTAGCCGCCAGCAACCCGGCGCAAGCCGAAGCCCGGCGCGCCCGCGCGGCCCGGCTGCGAGCAGCCGACCCCGATAACTCGGCGCCGATTCCGGTCGATCTGCTGACCGCGTCCGGCAGCGGCCTGGACCCGCACATCAGCGTGGCAGCCGCGGAGTATCAAGTGCGGCGTGTGGCCCGAATCCGCGGGATGAGCGAAGCGGCGGTGCGCGAACTCGTGCGCGCGTGCACGGAGAACCCGCAGTGCGGCGTGCTGGGCGAGCCCCGGGTCAACGTGCTCGCGCTCAATCTAGCTCTCAGGTAGACACCCATGGCATTGGCGCCTGCGCAAAGGACTAGGAGGTGGGGCGATCGGACGCGCATGGACGGCGCACGGCTGGTTGACTCGCTGCGGCGGTTGCTAGCTGGCGGACGGTTTGCGCCGCTGACCCTGTGGTTGCGGGGCGGAAGTCACGTGGATGTAGGAGAACGGGACGGCGTCCGCGTAGGCGGCAATAGTGGTACAATTACCGTCACCCGGCCGGGTGGCGCCCAGGAGCTGTTGTGTGCGGATCTCCTGAGTATCGAACTCCACCCGCACCGGATACGACAAGCAGGATCGACCTGTGGCCGACCAACGACCTGATCCTGAGGCGCTGCTGGCCCGTCTGAGGGCCGAAGGCAACGCATGTCGTGGTCGGCTCAAGCTCTTCTTCGGGATGTGCGCCGGCGTCGGCAAGACCTACGCCATGCTTACCGAAGCGTATGAGAAACAGTGCGCCGGCACGGACGTTGTTGCGGGGTATGTGGAAACCCATGGGCGGACAGAGACAGAGGCGCTCCTCGCGGGCCTGCCAGTCCTGCCGCCGAAATGGGTCGAGTACCGGGGCGTGCGTGTGCGCGAGTTCGACCTCGATGCCGCCCTCGCGCGCCGACCGGCCTTGATCCTCGTCGACGAACTGGCGCACACCAACACGGTGGGGTCGCGGCACGCCAAGCGCTGGCAGGACGTGGCCGAATTGCTGGACGCTGGCATCAACGTGTACACGACCGTCAACGTCCAGCATATCGAATCACTCAACGATGTCGTCGCCCAGATCGTCGGCATCGTCGTGCGCGAGACGGTGCCCGACTCGATCATGGAGCGCGCGGACGAGATCGAGCTGGTGGACCTGCCGCCGGATGACCTCCTGCAGCGGTTGCGCGCGGGGAAGGTCTACGTTCCGGACCAGGCCCAGCGAGCCATGGACCAGTTCTTCCGAAAAGAGAATCTGGTCGCCCTGCGCGAGCTGGCGTTGCGGCAAACCGCGGAGCGCGTCGGCGCGCAAGTCCAGGTCGAACGCGCTGGCCGTGGCGACCGGCGCCCCTGGGCCACGAGCGAACGACTCCTTGTCTGTGTCGGTCCCAGCCCGCTCTCGGCGCGTGTTGTCCGCACGGCGCGCCGCATGGCCGCGGCGGCCCAGGCCGACTGGATTGCGGTCAGCGTCGAATCTCCGGGCTTGAGCGCCCAGGCGACGGCCCAAATCCGCCGCAATCTCAAGCTCGCGGAGCGCCTCGGCGCCGAGACGACGGTTCTGAATGGGCAGCATTTCGCGGACGAGATCCTGGCGTTCGCGGCGCAGCGCAACATCACGAAGATCGTGATTGGCAAGCCCGACCGGACGCGCTGGATCGAGCGGCTGCGCGGCTCGCCCGTGGACGAGTTGATCCGCCGCAGCGGCGAGATTGACGTGCACGTCGTGAAGGGCGAGGGGGAGAGCTCCGCGCCGGTTCCGCCGGCATTTCTTCCCCGCCGGACGCGGTGGCCGGGCTACGCGGCGGCGCTCGGCGTGCTCGCCGCGTGCACCGGTATCGGGTTTCCGCTAGCCGAGGTGCTTTCGCCTGTTGACCTGACCATGCTCTACCTGGCCGGCGTCGTGTTCGTCGCGACGCGGTACGGCCGCGGGCCATCCGTCTGCTCGGCCATCCTCGCGCCGCTGCTGTTCAACTTCTTCTTCACGCGTCCCTACTACACACTCGCCATCAATGACCCGCGGTATGTGATCTCGTTCGTCGTGCTCCTCATCACCGCCCTTGTGATCAGCAGTTTGACGCAGCGCGTACGACAGCAAAGCGAGGCCGCCCGCGCGCGCTATCTGCGCACCGCGGCCCTGTATTTCATGAGCCGACAACTGGCCGCCGCCGCGGATGCCTGGAGCCTTGCCCGTGGCGTGGTACGGCACGTCGCCGATGTATTTCAGGGCGCCGTCACCGTGCTGCTGCCGGACGCGCAGGCACGCCTGGTGGTGGCTGCCAAGCACGGCGACTTCCCCGAGCAGGCGCCCAACGAGGCCGCCGCGGCACAGTGGGTGTTTGATCACCAGCAGTGGGCTGGCTGGAGCACCGAGACGCTGCCGTCCGTGCAGGCGATCTACCTGCCGCTCGTTGCAGCGGGTCGGTCGCTCGGCGTCCTCGGCTTGCGGCCGCACGAGCGCGCGCGGGCGCTCGAGCCCGATCAGCGTCATATGCTGGAGACGTTCGCGACGCAGCTTGCCATCGCGCTCGAGCGGGCCGCGCTGGCCGTCCAGGCAGAATCCGCCAGACGCCAGGCCGAAACGGAGCAAGTGCGCAGCGCGCTGCTGAGCTGCGTGTCGCACGATCTGCGCACCCCGCTGGCCACCATCGCCGGAGCCGCGAGCACACTCCTCGACGCATCATCCGGGCTCGACGCCCCAACCCAGCGCGAGCTGTTACAGTCCGTCGCCGACGAGGCCAGCCGCCTCGGTCAATTGGTTGGCAAGCTCCTGGAGATGACGCGGCTCGAGTCGGCCGGCTTTCAGCTCCAGCGCGACTGGTACCCGCTCGACGAGCTCGTCGGCTCCGCGCTCCACCGCCTCGCACCTCTGCTCCGCGATCACCCCATTGACACAGCGATCCCCGAGAACCTGCCCTTGATCCACGTAGATGGTGTCCTGCTCGACGAAGTGCTTACCAACCTGCTGGAAAACGCGGCGCGCTACACACCCCGCGACGCGCCCATCACCCTGCGCGGTTCGGCCGCGGGTGATCATGTCCTTGTCGAAGTGCTGGACCGCGGCCCCGGGATCGAACCTGGCACAGAGGCGGATATCTTCCGCCGTTTCGTCCGCCGCAGACCGGCCACGGATCGCGCGGGCACGGGTCTGGGTTTGGCGATTTGCGCTGCCGTGGTACGCCTGCATGGCGGTCGGATCGGCGTGGAGAACCGCCCGGAGGGCGGCGCGCGCTTCTGGCTTACCATCCCGCGCGTGCAGCCGCCACCGCTGCCGATCGAGACCGCGCCGGAGTCAGTGCTGCCGTCCGTACCATCCGGAAACACCGGGCACCAGCCAGGAGGACCGCAATGAGCACGGCTCCGGCCACGATCCTGATCGTGGAGGATGAGCTGCCCATCCGCCGCTTCTTGCGGCCTGCAATCGAGGCGGCGGGTTGGCGACTCGTGGAAGCGGACACTGCCGCGGCGGGGATCCTCGCAGCAACACAGGCCCATCCCGATGTAATCGTACTCGATCTTGGCCTGCCCGACACGGACGGCATCGCGGTCATCCGTCGCGTCCGCGAGTGGTCAGCCATGCCGATCCTGATCCTGTCGGCGCGCGGCCAGGAGGCCGACAAAGTCGCCGCGCTCGACGCCGGCGGTGATGACTACGTGCAGAAGCCGTTCAACGTGTCCGAGCTGATGGCGCGGATCCGCGTCGCGCTCCGCCACGCGGCGAGTCTCTCCCAACCAACGGACAGTATACTCGTCGCGGGCGAACTCTCGATCGACCTCGCCCGCCGCATCGTCACGCGGAACGGCGCAGAGGTGCACCTCACGCCGCTCGAGTACAAGCTCCTGGCAACGCTCGCCCGCCACGCCGGCTTGGTCTTGACCCACCGACAGCTCCTCAAGGAGGTGTGGGGACCGGGCCACGCAGAAGACTCGACCTATCTGCGCATGTTCGTGCGGCAGCTTCGCCAGAAACTCGAACGGAATCCGACCCAGCCACAACACATTCTCACGGAGGTCGGGGTCGGATACCGCTTTCTTGCTGACGGGTGACCTCTCCCTGCGCACCGGCACCCGCCGCTACGCTGTTGGCGCTGGTGGAACCGTAACCGTGCCCGCCGAAAGGTTCGAAATCGTTCCGCCCCAGATCGACGAGTTCGGAATCGTGATCACATGCTGATCGGCGTTGTGCAGCACGGTGGAAACCAGCGTCATCGCCTTGACCACGCCCGTCGTGCCCGCCACCGTGACCTTGTCGCCCAAATCGTACGGGCGATATAGCAGGATCATGATGCCCGCCGCAAAGTTGCTGAGCGTACCCTGCAGGGCAAAGCCAACGATGAAACCAACCGCCCCCATCGCCGCCAGAAACGGCCCGATGTTGACCTCGAGCATCGACAGAGCCACAACGAAGCCGACGAACAAGGTGATCTTGCGCACTGTGTTTACCGTGAAATCGCGCAGCAGACTCGAGGTGTTCTTGAACGCGTTCAGCGCCCGGCGGGTCACGCCGCCGATGGCCCGACCCAGCACCTGGAAGACAATCATGGTCACCAGGAACAACAGGATATTCTTACCGTAGCGCAGCCCACCTTCGGTCGACTTCAGCCAGTTGATGACCGCAGTCCACGTCGCGTGCGCGTCGGTGACGTTGACGGTAATGCCCGAGACCGCGTTGATGTACGTCTCGTAGTCGGCCGTGGTCCCACCTTTGGTCTTGAGCGCCGCCAGCACCAGGTTCAACCGGTCGGTGATCTGGGCACGCTCCTCGCGCCAGGCGCCCGCCTCGTTCAGCAGCTTGGCCTTGGCTTCGGCCCCATCCGACTTGCTCGCCTGAATCTCGGCTGCGCTGACCTGCTTCGCCTTCTGTTGCAGGGCCGCCAGCCAGCGGTCCGCCTCGATGATGAGCTGGGCTTTGGTCATCGGCCTGACCAGCAACTCCAGATCGGGCTTCGGTACTTTGGGATCCGGCGTGTCGGTCGCCTTGATGTCGATGCCGGAGACCGCGCTGATGTAAGCATCGTAATCTGCGGCGGCCCCGCCTTTGGCCTTGAGTGCCGCCAGAACCACATTCAGGCGCTCGATGAGCTGGGTACGCTCGGTACGCAGTTGGGTCACCGCTTCGCGCAGTCTCGCTTTGGCTTCATCGTCGGCCGCCCGGCCGATCGCGATTTCGGCCTGGCTAATTTCCGTGACTTTCGCCTGCAGCAGGCCGAGCCAGCCTTTTGCTTCGACGAGCAGTTGAGCCTTCGTCAAAGGTCTGGCGAGCAGGTCGAGGTCGGCGATGGCGATTTGCGGATGGTCGATTGTCGTCGGCTTGGGCGGCTCGGCCGCCCCGCTCATCGCGACAAACAGCATGACCGCAAGGGTAACTCCAGTTTGTCTCATAGCTGTGTCCTCTGCGACTAGACGGTGATACTGAGAACGGACGTGCCGAAACCGTCCGCCCACGTGACGCGGCGGCCCCGCACGCCGACGCGTGCGGAACCAGGATACCCGAGCTGTGACCCGCTGGCGAGTCTGCCTGAATGCGGCTTCCCGCCCATGGCCCGCACAAGGACGTCAACCGGCCACGCCGAACCACCAGCCGGTCCTGCCTACTGAGCCGGACAGACCGGTGGGACGCGTCTGCATCACCAACTCCCCCGCAGCTAGGATGCGCGGACCGCGGCCTTCTTCCGGCCGAATCCGGGGTCGATCTTCACCAGGGCCGCGACGATGAAGCCCGGGATCGTGGAGAAGATCACCCACAGAAAGAAATGCGGATAGCCAACGTGTTCCTGGAGCCAGCCACTAAACATACCTGGCACCATCATCCCGAGTGCCATAATCCCCGTGCAGATCGCGTAGTGGGCGGTTTTGTGTTCGCCCTCTGCGACCATGATCATGTACAGCATGTACGCGGTAAAGCCGAATCCGTAGCCGAACTGCTCGACGGCCACGGCCGCGCTGATGAGTACGTAGCTGGCCGGCTGCGCGTAGGCCAGGTAGACAAACGCCAAGTCCGGCAGGTGCATGATGCACACCATCGGCCACAGCCAGAACTTGAGCCCATGCCGCGACATTACCACGCCGCCCAGGATGCCACCGATCGTCAACGCGGCGATTCCGATCGTTCCGTAGATCAGTCCGACCTGACCTGTCGTCAACCCCAGCCCGCCGATGTCACGAGGATCGAGCAGGAACGGCGAGACGAGCTTGACCAGTTGGGCTTCGGCGAAGCGGAAGAACAGGAGGAAGGCGAGCACGATTCCGATATCTCGCCGACGGAAGAACAACGCGAACGTGCGGAAGAACTCGGTCGCAAAACTGCCTGACCCCTGCGACCCGGCGGGGCCATCGGCGACTGGGTAGGGCAGTGCGAACTGGTGGTAAATGCAGAAGAAAGCGAACAGCGCCGCCAGGACCACAGCGACCGTCGTCCATGCTAGCGGAATGTTACCCGAGGTGGCGATGAAGCTCGCCGCAGCCGTCGTGCGGAGTTTCGGGTTGGTCGTGAACACGAGTCGGGCGGGCTTATCCCAGTTTTCCTCATGGAAGGTCAACCGGGCCCCCTCCGCTATCTCGACACGCTCGTCCCCGCTCCTGCGATTGACCAAAACCACGATCGTCTGCCCCGCCGGTGGCTTTTGCGTCAGCCTGAGCGTGGCGACGCCAACGTTGCCGCCACCGGCTGTCTGGGCCTGACGCGGGTCACCGAATCGTGCCGTTAGAAAATCGCCCAGCGGCACGGCTACCCGCCGACTCCACCAGGATGGTCCTCCGCTCTCCGTGGCGGCCGCCGCAGCGGCACGGAAACCGTTTTGCGCGTTCAAGGCGCGCGCTTGCGCGATCGCGGACTCAACTTCCTGGGCGGCCCTCATCGTGGTGCTGATCTCCACGCGCTCCGGCCCGGCGCGCAGCGACAGCGGGCCAGAACCAGGCGCCGCCACGGCAGCCTCGTCCAATACAATCGCCGAGTTCGGGGCTCCGGCCACGGCTGCAACGCTCAACTCGACGGGCGGAAGACCGCTGGTCGTCTCGATGAAGCCGGCGAGCATGACCAGCAGCCCCTGCGCGGCGATCGTGGCGATGCGATAGAAGGTGCTGCGAATACCGACGAAGGCGGCCTGTTGGTGCTGTGACAGGCCCAGCATGTAAAAGCCGTCGGCCGCAATATCGTGCGTGGCCGAGCAGAAGGCCATCATCCAGAAGAGCGCGATCGTGTACTGGAAGAAGCGGGGCGCGGGGATGGCAAGCGCCAGGAGGGCCAAGGCGGCTCCGACGACTCCTTGCAGCACGACCGTCCACCCGCGCTTGGTGCCCAGCAGGTCCACCACCGGGCTCCACAGTGGCTTGATAACCCAGGGGAGGTACAGCCAGCTCGTGTACAAGGCGATGTCGGTGTTGGAAATGCCCAGGCGCTTGTACATGATGACCGAGACAGTCATCACCATGACGTACGGGATACCCTGGGCAAAGTAGAGCGTGGGAATCCACGCCCACGGGTTTCTGCTCCTGGCCGCCACCGCTGGCACTTCGGACATCGCTGACCTCCGGCAAATGCCGGCGGCATGTTACCCGCAACTGGTCCGCGCGGGGACTGGCTGCCGACCTCGCGGCAACACGCCGTCCCGCTGCGCGGCCTGCGGCCCAACGGCGCCTCTACCAATCACCATCTTGCGTATGGCCGCGGGGGCGCGAGCCGTGCCGTGTTGTGCGCTGCTGTTCTCGCGCACGGGATGGGCACAACCGCACGGGACCTCCTCCTGACCGCGACGCACTTCAGAACTGCAACATCGTGCGCGCGTCGGACAAACTGAAGCCACTGAAGCTGCAACTCATTACAGGCAGATATGTTGCGTCTCGCTCGGCGATCAACTCCGCGCCAGCTCCTAGTCCAACAGCGGTTGATCCCAGCCGTCCCTACGCGGTGACGGTCAGGGATGCGCAGGGACCGCGCGGCCAGCCGCCGCAGGTGGCTCCGCACCGCGCTGAAGGCAGCAGTGTCGATCTCCGATGACAGAGAAGGGCAGGCGTATGACCGCGCAGAAGGAGTGTTTTGTGGAAACGGCCGAGGGTCCGAACAGACCACAGGCGCAGGTCATCGCCGTCGACAAGGACAAGTGCGCGAACTGCCACGCCTGTATCTCGGCATGCCCGGTGAAGTTCTGTAATGACGGCAGCGGCGACTACGTCCAGGTGGACTCGGAAACGTGCATCGGCTGTGGCAACTGCCTTAAGGCGTGCCTACACCAGGCCCGGTACTACGTGGATGACTGCACGGCGTTCCTCGCCGACCTCGGGCAGGGTGTGCCGATGGTGGCAGTCCTGGCCCCTTCGGCAGCGGCCAGCTTCCCCGAGACATATCCAAACCTGATCGGCTGGCTGAAGCGGCAGGGTGTCCGCGCCGTCTTCGACGTCAGCTTCGGCGCCGAGTTGGCGGCGCAATCCCTGGTGGAGCTTGTCCAGGCGCGACCCGCCCAGCCGGTAATCGCCTCCCCCTGCCCGGCGATCGTCACGTACATTCAGACCTACCACCCCGAGCTGTTGGCATACTTGGCGCCGATTGACTCGCCGATGGTCCATACGATGAAGATGATCCGGACCTGCTACCCGCAGTACGCCGACTGCCGGATCGTCGCCATCTCGCCTTGTGCCGCCAAGAAGCGCGAATTCGTCGAGACCGGCTACGGGGACTACGGCGTGGTGTTCCAGTCCCTGGCGCGCCACTTTCGCGATCACGGCATCGAGCTGTCCCGTGAGCCCGTGGGCGCATTCGAGAACCCGCCGGCGGAGCGGGCTGTGGCCTTCTCGACTCCGGGGGGCCTGCTCCGTACCGTCCAGCGCTGGGTGCCCGAACTGGCCGAGCAAACGCGGCGGATCGAAGGCAGTCCGGTCGTCTACGAGTACTTGGAGCGCCTGCCGCAGGTTCTGGCGCATGGTCACGCGCCGCTGCTCGTCGACTGCCTGAGCTGCGCCTTCGGCTGCAATGCCGGCCCGGGCGCCCTGACGGCCGGCTTGTCCGCGGACGAGATCGAGCACTGGATCGAAGTGCGTTGCCGGGCTGCCAAGGCCCAGTACGCCACATCGGCGACCCCCGACCAGGCCGGCGCCGCCGAGCGGATTTCCGCCGTCTTAAGCACCTACCAGCGCAGCGACCTGTACGCACGCCACTACGCGGACCTCCAGCACCGAAACAGAATTCGCGTTCCGGACGAGCGCAGCCAATGGGCCATCTTCAGCCAGATGCACAAGTACTCGGAGGCCGACCTCTACAACTGCACGGCTTGCGGTTACCACTCCTGCGCGGGCATGGCCACCGCCATCTACAACGGCAAGAACAAGCCGGAGAACTGCCACTTCTACCTGGCCAAAGAGCGCGAAATCGCCCACCGGGAGCTGATAGAACGCGAGAAGCGCTTCCGTAATATCCTGACGACGTGCATCGAGGGGTTTGTCGCGGTCGACAACGACTTCGTGATCGTGGAGGTAAACCCGGCGCTGTGTCGCATGCTGGGGATGGGGCCAGATCGAATCATCGGCCACAGCCTGCGGGACCTGACCGACGACGTCGGCAAACAGGAGATCGACCTCCAGGTCGCGCTCCGCAAGGCCGGCAACTCCAGCGTGTACGAAATCCGCCTGTTGCGTAGCGGCGGAAAGGCGATCGACTGCATCTTCAGCGCCTCCCCCATCCGGGACAGCACGAGCCGCCGTGTTGGTTCCTTCGCCATGGTTACGGATATCACGGCGCGCAAACGGGCGGAAGCTGAGCTGCGCACCGCGCACGATGAGCTGGAGCAACGCGTCCAGGAACGGACGGCCGAGCTGGCGCGCACGAACCAGGACCTGCAGGTTGAGATTTTCGAGCGCGAGCGCGCCGAGGCAGCGCGCCGCCTGAACGAGACGCGTTTGGAAGCCATGCTGCGGCTCTATTCCATGAAGGCGCAGAGTATTCACGAAATCAGCGACTTCGCGCTGGAACAAGCCGTCGTGATCACGGACAGCCAGATCGGATACCTGGCCTTCCTCAGCGAAGACGAGAGCATCTTGACCATGTACTCGTGGTCCGAGAGTGCCATGGCTCAGTGCGCAATCGTCGATCGACCGGTTGAGTATGCTGTGCACACGACCGGGCTGTGGGGCGAGGCTGTTCGACAGCGCAAGCCGATCATCACCAACGACTACTCCGCCCCGCATCCGGCCAAGCGCGGTCTGCCCCCCGGACATGTTCCGATGCGACGCCACATGAACGTCCCCGTGTTCGACGGCGACAAGATGGTCCTGGTGGCAGGCGTCGGGAATAAGGCCACGGACTACGACGAGACCGACGTCCGCCAGCTCACCTTGCTGATGCAGGGCATGTGGGACTTGATCCGCCGCAAGCGATCACAGGAAGCCCTACAGGCCGCCAAGGAAGCGGCCGAGGCCGCCACCCGTGCCAAGAGCGATTTCCTGGCCAACATGAGCCACGAAATCCGCACGCCGATGACCGCGATTCTCGGCTTTGCGGACGTCCTACTGGAGCTGCCCGACGCCGCTGACGCGGCCCCGGTCCGCACGGAGGCGGCCACGACCATCAAGAGCAACGGCGAGCACCTGCTTGAGATCGTCAACGGCATTCTCGATGTGTCGAAGATCGAGGCGGGCAAGATGACCGTCGAGCTGCTCCCCTGCGCACCGTGCCAAATTCTGGCCGAGGTAGCTTCATCGATGCGGGTGCGCGCCACCGACAAGGGGCTGGCACTCGAGCTGGAATACTGCGGCCAGATTCCGGCCACCATCCGCACGGATCCGACGCGCCTGCGCCAGATTCTCGTCAACATGCTGGCCAACGCGATCAAGTTCACGGACGCCGGGTCTGTCCGACTCATCACTACCCTGGTGGACGACGGCAGGGAACCCCGGCTCCAGTTCGACTTCGTGGACACCGGCATCGGGATGGACGCTGCGCAGTCTGCCGCGCTCTTCGAACCGTTTACCCAAGCGGACACGTCGACCACGCGCAAGTACGGCGGGACCGGCCTGGGTCTGACGATCAGCAAGCGCCTGGCGGGTATGCTCGGGGGCGATGTCACGCTGCTGGCCACGCAACCCGGCGCTGGATCGCACTTCCGGGTGACGATCGCAACGGGGCCCCTGCAGGGCGTGCCCCTGATCGACAATCCGCTGGCGGAAACGGTGCTTGCGCCGGCCGCGGTGTTTCCTCATGAGAGCGCGGCGCTGTCCCTGGAACACTGCCGCGTCCTGCTGGTCGAAGATGGGCTGGACAACCAGCGTCTCATCAGCCACCTGCTCACGCGCGTAGGCGCCTGTGTCACAACCAGCGAGAACGGGCGGCTGGCGATCGAACGGGCCCTCGCGGCGCTGCGCACCGGGCAGCCGTTCGACGTCATCCTCATGGATATGCAGATGCCTGTGCTGGACGGATACACCACCACCCGGCAACTGCGGGCTGCCGGCTACACCGGGCCGATCATCGCCCTGACCGCACATGCCATGGCGTCCGACCGCGCGCGCTGCCTGAACGCCGGCTGCAACGAATACGTCACGAAGCCCATCAATCGCCTGGAATTGCTGCAGAAGATCCATGACCTCCTGCCGGCTGAACTTGTCCAAGCTGAGCAACTGTAACTTGACCAGCGAAGACGGCCGCATGCGCCCACCCTAGCGCCGCGCGTCGAGCCCCTGCCAGCGATGGGTCCAGCCTTCCGGGCCCGTGCTTTCCACGACGAGGTAGTCACCTTCGCGATGGACACGCAGCGGCCGCTCATTCTCGTCCAGCAGGTAGCGCGCCGGCATGATGCCCGACTCGACGAGCACCTCCAGCGAATCCGGAAGCTGGCTGTACGCCAAGCGGTAGGCGTAGATTGCCCGGCCAATGCCCAGGCGAACGAAATGCGCCTCGTTGTGGGTCCGCATCTCCCGGCGCGCTTCGGGGGGCAGCTTCAGCAACCGCAGCATCTCCACCGCCAGCGGCCCAACCCGTCCGCCGTCTGCATCCGTGGCGCGGAATACAATGCGGTGACTGCCGGCCGACAACACCTGAGTCCCCAGCGGCAAATCCAGCTCGGCCGGCTCAACCGCGCGAAAATCGGCGCGGGCAACGCGCTTCCCGTCCAGGTCGATCTCGTACGTACCTCGGTCTGGTCCGGTGCCGGCGGTCAGCCGCATGGCGTAGCGCCCTTCCTCCCCCACCTCAAACGGCATGGTCAGCTCCGCAGCAGCGGCCTCGTTGGGCCACAGCAAGACTGGGCGGGCACCAAACAGGCTGGATGTGTCCACCTTGACCCGCGCCGCGCCGGTCGTTTGCACGTGCCGAAAAGCCCGGACGCAGTGGTGCACCTGCCACGGGATACGCCGCTCTGCCCATGGCGGCAGCGGCGCTCCGCGCGGCGGCACACCCTCCTGATACCAGAAGGCGACGCTGCTCAGGAAATCCGGACGCTCAACGAAGAAGCCCTCGGTATCCACCGGGTGATTCCCCTTGTGCTCAACCGCCACCTTGAGGCTCTGGCCGAAATGCACGGGGTCCAGGACGTGCCAGCGATAGCAGACACCGCTATCACCCGCCGAGTCGCCCTGCCAGCGCGGCGAGCCGAACCAGTGACTCGTGCGCGGCCGAAAGCCCCAGGCGTCGTTGAAATAGTCCTCACTGCCGGTCCCCTGCAGACTGGGTACCGCCTCGCCGTCAATATAGAAGAAGTCGTCACCTTCGCCGAACCAGCCATCCTGCGCCAGCGTGACCGCTAGCACCGTGCCGACATACAACCCACGTCCGGTCAGCTCGGCAATCGTATAGTCCTGCCCGGACACGGCCGGGTACTCCTGACGATGGCGGGCGTGGAAGTAGGGTGTGTCGGACGGCAGCGTATCCAATTGCAGCCAATCGACCTGCCAGTACACCCCCGCACCCCGATTCGGATTGTCGTTGGTGATCACGATGCGGGCGGATTGGCGGAAGGGCATGCGCCAATAGCACGTCAGCCCACCGGTGGGGGAGACCTGTACGGGAATGCTCTCGACGACCTCCGGCCGGCCCTGCCCGACCGCGAAGAAATCGCCAAGCGGTGCTTCGACACCCGGCTCCTTTCGTCCGTCCCAGTAGATCCGCAGGCTCAAGGCATTCAGCTCGTTCGCCCAGCCGGCATGACTGGTCATCCAGATGTGGGTGATGACGCCGGGACCCTCCAGCAGCGGCATCTCGACAGCCTCGCCCGGCTGCAGCCATGTCATGTCCAGGTTCTCGCTGTGCCAGCCCGGTTGTTGATTGCTCGAGACGCGGCGATTGCGACCCACCGGCGCCGCGGCCAGCGGCCCCAGCAACTCGCGCACGCTCGGCGGCGCCACCGCCCGGGTCGGGCAGTCGATCCACACGGCGTCGTTCATGTACGCGCGGGCATACTCGTACGTCATGTACCCGTCACGCGCGCGCTGGCTCGTGTTCTGAAAGATGAACACACCGCCGCCCGGTTGCGCCGGATCATCGCGAAAACCGACCAGCAGGACACTGTGTCCGTCCCGCACCCCCTCAGGTGGCGCCATCTGCAGCACGTCGTCTTTCCAGGCTTCCACCTTCGGCCAACGGAGACCGCTGCACACCGGCCATTGCCGCCTGAGCGTCTGCTTGATTTCGGCGAGCTGCTGTTCAGTCAGGCCTGTTGTCACGTCCCAGGGCTTGATCCAGTGCAGCTCCAGGCCGCCGCCCCGCAGCTCCTGCGCATGCTGCACCGCCGTGGCACTGGGTGACCGGTTCGGATCGAACTCACCCTGATACGGCATATCCGCCTCGGGGCAGATGCCGTGTGCCTCGAAGCCCTTCCACAGATCCGCGAAGTAGCCCCCATCCTCTACGGCGCCGGTGGCCATGTTGGATGCCCAGTTCAGATACTCAACGCTCAACTGAACGCCGGTGCGGCGCTGCGTGGCCACGGCGTATTCGAGCGCCTCCGTAACTGCGAACACCGAGCAGGTCCCGCGCGCGCCCTGCGCCCGCACATTCAGCCCCCAGTTGCGAAAGATGGCGCGCAGGTCCACCGCACCGTTCGGCACATCCGGCGACGGCACGGCCGGATCCGCGCCCGCCCAGGCGGCGCAGCCGGCGATCAGGAGGGCCGCCCCCAACAGATTGCGAGTCCCGACCCGCATGTAACCCGTACGCGCAGAACAGTCCATCATGCGAGGCTCTCCTTTGTCGGCAGGATGACGATGATGCGATCAGCGCGGATAATAGAGAATCGCAGCGGCCGCGCGAAGGTCGTGCAGGCCGCATGAGCCCGTGGCCAGCCCAGGAGGCAGCCTGCCCATGCCACGAACAGCCCGCACCCGCATCCGGCGATCTTCGGCGAAACTCCAGGCCTGTTGCGACCGCGCTACCCGACTGGGCGCGCAGCGTGCCCGCGTCATCTGCACGGCGGATGTCGTGACGGGCAGCTGGGTACGCTGGAAATGCCAGTTCGGCTGCGGCGGCTTTCATGCCAGCCTGATGTGCCCGCCCCACACGCCGACCCCGGAGCAGACGCGCCGGCTGCTGGACGAGTACCAGTGCGCGCTGTTGTTCGAAGCATCCATGAATACGACCAAGAAGATCGCCGTGCAGCTCGAACGCGAACTCTTCCTCGCCGGCCACTACAAGGCCCTCGGCCTGGGCTCGGGGCCCTGTCTGCTGTGCGCCACGTGCGCCCTGGCGGATGGCTGCCGCCATCCCAAGCAGGCACGTCCCGCGATGGAAGCCTGCGGCATCGACGTGTTCGCCACGGTCCGCAAACAGGGCTGGACGATCGACGTCGTACGCAACCGCCGCGATCCGCAGCACTACTTTGGACTTGTGCTGATCGAGTGAGCCACACGAAACGTGGCGCGCGCGCTCCGCTATTCCACCGGCACACGCTGTGCCACCCGTACCCGCACCGGTCCCAACAAGCCGGATTCCCGCAACGGAGAATCCTTCGTATAGTGCTTCCAGGTCGTAAAGGTCAGTCGCTGCGCTGCCGGACGCGGTTGGCCCTCCAGATACCACTGCGGCCAGCGCTTCAGGTGAATCCCGTCCCATTCGCAGTCGTCGGGATGCTGTTCGTCACCGATGAGGCGGTTGATCCAGAGGTTTGTGACGCGCACCTTGAGCGTGTTGTGCCCGGGGCGCACCACGCTGGTGATCTCCCCCGCAAACGGCGGCTTCCACCACACGCCCAAATCTCGGCCGTTGAGTGACACTTCGGCCAGACACTGCACCTGGCCGAGTTCCAGATAGAGCGACCGCTCGCCCTGCAACCAGTCCGCCGAAAGTTCGAATCCCCCTTCGTACTCGGCCGTCCCGGAGAAGTAGCGCACGCCGGAGTCACCGTGCGCGGTCCATGAGCACAACGCGTCTAGCGCGATGCTCGGCGGCGCACCCCAGTTCGGCGGAAAACGCACGGTCCAGGGTCCGGTGATTTCCAGCGGCGCCGGCACCGCTCCGACTTCGACCCGTGCGGTCTGGCCCGTGGCCGTGCGCAGGTCGTAGACACCGGGCTCGAACGACCGTAACTCAAGCTGGCCCTTTTCCGTGAATACCAGCTGGCACGGCGGTAGTGTCTCCGCACCGGCGACGGACGTCTCCAGCAGCTCCAGGGTGGTGTTCTCCGCCGCGCTGGCCTGGAGCAGCTTGTCATCCACGGTGTACTCGACGCGGAGCCGCTTGACGTGCATATAGATCGGATCACCGAAGGTGGCGTTGTTGGCGGGGATGCTGGTCTCGCCGGCACGCACCAGTTCGGTCACTTTTGCAGTCACGTCCACGCCACCCGCCCCATCCACGGCCTCATACCGCGCCTGGCGGATGTCGATCCGCGGCGCCTGCGGTCCGGTGTCTAGCTCGCCCGGCCGGTGCAGCGTCGCGAAGTGCGCGGTCTTGCCGGCTGCGGTGCGAAAGACCACGAATACGGAGCCCGCTGGATCGAGATGGAGCGGCACCGCACAACCGCCGTCTTGCTCGGACCACAGCGGCGCCGCAGTGATTTCCCCTGTGTCGGGACGCCACAACTCCGGCACCCGGCCGGCGCAGCGGAACGTGCCGGTGATGTCGACGGCCCCCGCACTCTGGCTCGACACAAAATACACATCCGCCGCGCCAACCCGACGATGAATCCACGCCATCTTCCGCTTGGTTGGACCGGTGAACGCACAGTCTGGCCCGACTTGCCGCGCGGCGAGTACCTCTTCGGGCGGTACCCCCCAGATAACACGCCCGTTGCCCAGCTTGTGTTCCTTGACGGTCTTCCCGTCGCAGTCACCCCATAGCTCGTCGGCGAGCCGCTGCACCGTCGCGTCACACGCAGGATACTCCGTCAAGCTGGGCGACCGCGTCGGCCGCGGACCGATGACCGTCGCACCCTGCTTGACGAGTTCAATCAGCTTGGTGAGCACCTGGGGCGTCATGAAAGGCGTGTCGGGCAACACGAGTACGCGGTAGCTCATCCCGTCCGGCAGGACCAGCCGGCCATCGCGCACCGCCATGCGCGTCAGCAGCACATCGCTGTTGCAGGTGTCATAGTCGTAGCCCTTGGCCTTGATGGCCGGGTGATGCGGCGCGTCGCCGGGGGCCCCTTCCCCGGCGAAGTAGCAGATGTCCGCCACGAACAATCCCTGCTGCAGGAGATACTGGCAGCGCGTCAGGTACTGAATCCACGCCCCGCCGACCGGCCACCACGTCGTCGTACGTTCGAAGTGCGTGCCCCATTGCCCCATCGTCATCCCGGGCGCCCGCTCGGGCCAGGGCTGATGCGCATAACGATGGATGATGTACCGATTGATGCCCGTGCAGTACATGAGATCGCCGATCGCCTTGAGCGTAAACGGGTGGTTCTGCCAGCGACCATGCGCCGGGTCTGCAGTGAACGACTCGGCGCCGACGAGCTTGCGGCCGTAGGTGTGCGCGACGGCCGCAGCGAGCTTGCACGAATTGCTTTCCCCGCCGCCAACCCAGAACTCGCCCATGGGGATATCGGCGTCTTTGCCCGCAAGCAGACATTCGAATGGACCGTCGTAGGGCTCGATCGACG
Source organism: uncultured Planctomycetales bacterium (assembly GCA_964523405.1). Classification (GTDB taxonomy): domain Bacteria; phylum Planctomycetota; class Phycisphaerae; order UBA1845; family Fen-1342; genus CAZGAQ01. The sequence continues at coordinate 27,218 of CAZGAQ010000020.1, read as the reverse complement.
CCAACAATCCGTGGCGGTGACACAACTGGCTGAAGTAGCTGTAGTAGTTGTCGGCGAACAGATCCGCAATCGTGCGCCGCAGATCCCATAGGAAGCGCTCCGATACTTCGCCGCTGTCTACGACGCGCCCACTCAGTACGGGCAGGAACGGCAGCAGGTCATAGCCGCGGCGCGTGCGGAACTCCTCGCGAAACGTGGCGGTCCAGTTTTGCGGCCCAACTTCGTAGCTGTCGATCAGGCAGTTCTTCAGTGTCCTGCCGGCCAGGGGCCCCAGCTCCTGGATCAACGGGGCCAGCGCGGCGGCCCAGTGCGCGTCGAGCCCGGCGCGGCTCAGCTTGTCGCACTCCAGGCCGCGCCCGGACGCCGGCGCCGGGGCATTCTGCGCCCCCGTGGGCGTGTAGCCGCAACGTAGGATGGTCCAGTCGCCCGCCGGCACGTCCCAGACGAGGCGACCGTCGCCGGCCAGCTTGGCGGAGAGATCCACGATGTCCCCGCGTAGCACCACGCCCGCGCGCGGATACTCATCGAGCACCGGTTGCTGGCCGTAACGGGCTTCGTAGCCCGCCTTCGGCTTGATGTCCTGGATACGCTGCGTGTCGTCTTGCGGCGTGGGCAACGCCAGCACGGCGATGTCGCGATAGAAGTCGTGCTGCGCTGGCGGCTGCGGCAAGACCTCAGTGTACTGCACGGGCCCGCGCACACGCGTCTCGCTCGTTACCACAATCTGCATCGCCTGCTCAGGTTTGATCCAGGGGCCACCGCTGCTGGACCAGCCGGCGCAATTATGCAGACAGAGCTCGAGTCCGAGCCGGTCCGCCTCGCGCACGGCGTGCTGCAGAAGCTCGCGCCACGCTGGGCTCATGAAGGGGACCGGACCGTCGGGAATCCCCTCGGACACATTGAAGATTTGCGCGCCACCGAGCCCGATCTGCCGCATCGCCTCCAGGTCAGCGGTAATGCCCTCCTTGGTGATGTTGCCGTTCATCCAGTGCCACCAGGTATGTGGCCTGGCCGTCGCGGGCGGGGTGCGAAACCCGGACATCAGGTCATCCTGTGCCAGGCTCGTTCCGCCCCACAGAGCAGCGCTGAGCAGGAATCCCAGGAATTGCTGTGCTCGTGTCATGACGTGGCTCTCCGTTGGCTGCCGCGCGATTGGGGTGACTCACGAGGCCGCGCGCTCGCGACGGTAGGGACGAATTCTAACGCCAACTGCACCGCGCGGGCACCTGGTCGTAGAATACGGTGGCGCGGACAGCGCCGGGCGTCCGCGCATTTGCTCGGCAACGTCACGCGAGGCCGTCTGGCTCGCATCGTCACGCGCAGAATGCCCGGTTCCGGTCCTGGCGCGGAGGCACTGCCTGATGAATCGGCGCGAGTTTCTCACCGCCAGCGGAGCATCGCTGCTCAGTACCCTGCTGGCGCCCCAACGCGTCTATGGCACGGAGCCGGCGCGACGCCCGGAGAGCCTGGCGATCACCTGGCATCGGCACGAATCCGGCCTGTTCGATCAGGCCGTAGTTACGGGGCGCTCGCTGTGTGACCCCACAGAAGGCGTCGGCCTGTGCGACGGCTTCTGTCAGCTGATCGAGGGTGGCACACTTAGCCCCGAGCGCACGCTCGCTTGTGCTCAGCCCAAATGCGATTGCGGACCGGTCCTGGTCGCGCTGACGCACCGACTGCGCCGGGCGACCGCTGCCGGGGGGGAGGACCTCCTGGAGGCCACTCTGACTCTGCAGTCGCGCACCGACCGGCCCTGCGAGGTGTTCTGCGGGTTCCTGACCGGCGTGCGGCCGACGCGCGACGCGGGGACGCAGCAGTTCTACGTGCCGCTTTCCGCAAGTGCGCTGGGCGATCCGACCGACGATAGCCGGCGGCGTCTGAAGGACTGCCGAGGGACGGTTGGCGCCGACGGATTCTGGGGCCATTACCTGGAGGTGGAAGCCAGCGATCCACGAACAACAGCCACTCGCGCCCCACTGCTGGTCCCCGTGGTGGATATCCACGCGGACGGCGGACCTGCCCGCGTAGCGCTGTTCACGTCGTCACTGGAGCCGACGAGCTTCCAGGCGTTGCAGGGAGCGTCCGGGCGGGCGTGGCGCGTAGGCCGCCGTGTCCGGTTGCTGCCCGGCCAGCCGCGCGAGTTCAAAGCGTATCTTCTGCTCCATGCTGGCGACGCCCCGGAGGCCTGGGCAGTCTTTCAGCGCGTCGGACATCACGAGGACCACGCGCCCATCACCTGGACGCGCCAGTTCCGTGTGCACTACTTCGATTTTCTCTCTGGTGCCGCGACCGACGGTCCGCGCGGCGGCGGATATGAAGCCGATCTGCAGCACTTCCGGGACTTCCACGTGGGTATGGCAACCCAGCACGGCTACTACTACGCCCTCGGCGACTACCTGCACCCGGACCGCAAGACGTGGGCAGCGATGCCGACGGATGCCAAGGGGCCCGCCGCAATGTCCCTGGAAAAGATGCGCGCGCGAATCGCGGACACCCGCCGGGCCGGCGCACACCCGATGGTCTACCTGCACTTCACGCTGTTCGATGAGGGCACACCGCTCTACGACAAGATGAGGGACTACATTCAGGTGGATAGCGCCGGTCGACCCGTCCCGTTCGGCTGGGAAGGCCCCGATGTGATCCGCAAGACGTGGAAGATGTCGGTCGCCGCGCCCGAGTGGCGAGACCATCTCGTGCAGCAGGCTCGTTGGGTCATGGAATTGCTGGATCCGGACGGCATCGTTCTGGATGAGACGTTCACGGCCTGCGGCTATGACCATCATCCCAATCGCCGTGGGCCGCTCTCGGCGGGAGGCATCGAGCTGATGCGTCAGCTCCGCGCGGCCGTGCGCTCCTTCGGTCCGCAAAAGGCCCTGTTCGCCAGCGATTGCTCGATGGCCAGCCTGTGCCTCTGGAGCGACGGCGAGGCCGGCGATCACTGCTACGACCGGCTGCTTGGCCATCCGCTCTATCGACAGCCGCCCGTCCGCTATCTCGCTGCCCTGGGGACCAAGGCCTGGCAACCTTGCGCGTGGCTCTACAAGACCCTGTGGTCAGCACAGGTGGACCTGGCCCGCACGGCCGGCGCCGGCGTCGGACTTACCAATGGCTGGGGGGATGGCCTCGGCCTGGCGCGCCTGCCCGAGGACGCACGGCAACAGATGCTCCGCGACATCGCAGCGCTCACGAGAGGGTAGGTGGAGGGCGATCCGGCCCGCTGCGCAGCCGCGCAGTGTCTGCCGCAGCCTGATCTTGCGTACGCCCCGCGTGATCGAGCACAAGCGCGCCTCCGCGGCGCGGGTCGCCACCGGCACCGGCGTTGATCCTGATATTCTCGGATCACTAGACCACCGGCGCCAGCGTGGTCTTGCCCTGAAGGACGCGAATCCGTATACTGGCCACTAGCACGCGACGGCTACGGGACTATGCGAGTTCTACTCCTGAATCCTCCGTTCACGCGGCCCTTGTCGCGCGCCTCGCGCGGCCCTGCCGTGGGGCGCAGCGGTACGCTGTACTATCCATACTGGCTGGCATACGCGACCGGTGTGCTCGAAGAAGACGGCGCTGAAGTTCGTCTGCGCGACGCCGTGGCCCGCGGTCTGTCGTGCGCCACGGTCGTTGCGGAAGCCCGCGACTTCCAACCACAACTGATCGTCCTGGACACGTCGACACCGACCATGGCCGTAGACGAGCGCACCGCGGCAGCGTTGAAAGACGCCACCGGTGCCTTCCTGGTTGCTGTCGGTCCGCATGTCACAGCGCTCCCCGCTGAGGCCCTGCGCTCGGGGACGGCATTCGACGCGGTCGCCCGCGGCGAGTACGACTACACGTTGCGGGACCTGGCACGCACGCTCGCCGCGAGCGGGGACCTGGCCGACGTCGCCGGCCTGAGTTACCGCGCCGCGCAGCGCATTCGCCACAACCCGCAGCGCGGGTACATCGAAAACCTGGATGAGCTGCCGTTCGTCTCGGCCGTCTACCAGCGCCACCTGCGCCTGGAAGACTATCGGTATGGCGCCAATCTGCACCCCGTTGTCACCATTCTGAGTGGCCGCGGCTGCCCCTATCGCTGTCACTGGTGCGTGTATCCACAGGTGATGACCGGCCAGCACTTCCGGGCCCGCAGTCCGGAGAACTTCGTCGGCGAGCTGGCCTGGATCGCCGGGCACCTGCCACAGGTCCGCGAGGTTTTCGTCGAAGACGACACGTTCAGCGCCAACCGGTCACGCGTCCACGCGATTTGCGCCCTGATCCGCGCGCGGGCTACGGCTGCGCTGGGCATGCAATGTCCGGCCGGACCTGGATCGCGAGACGCTTGCCGCGATGAAGGCCGCCGGGTGCCGGATGGTGCTGGCGGGCTTCGAGAGCGGCAACCAGGGTGTGTTGGATCACCTCGGCAAGGGCATCCGACTGGAACCGGCCCGTCAATTCGTGCGTGATGCGCGCGCGATCGGCCTCGTGCTCCACGCGTGCTTTGTCGCCGGCGGTCCGGGCGAAACCCGGACTACTCTCGCGCAGTCGCTCGAGTATGCGCTCGGGCTGGACGTCACGACCGCGCAATTCTGCCCGATCATGGTGTACCCGGGAACACGCGCCTACGAATGGGCGCGAACGGGCGGATACCTGGCCTCCACAGACTTTGCGCAGTGGGTCACCGCGGAGGGAACGCACAACTGCCAGGTCAGCACGCCCGAACTCAGCGCCGCCGAGATCACTGCATTCTGCGACTACGCGCGGCGCCGGTTCTACCTGCGCCCCCGCTATGTGCTGCGAACGGCCCTGTGGACCATCCGCCGACCCGCGGAATGGCCGCGCGTGTGGCGCGGCGCGCGCAGTCTGCTGTATTTTCTGCGCCGCTACGGAAAGCACGCGCCGGCCTAGGTGACGAAGACGCTGTCGATGGAGGGAAGCCCGTGCAGATCAGCGTGGTGATTCCAGCGTACAACGCCGCCCGCAGCCTGCCGGCGCTGCTGGCCGAGGTGCGCCGGCAATGCGGCCCCGCCACCGAAGTCATCGTCATCGATGATGGCTCGCAGGACGACACCAGCGCGGCTGCTGCCGGCCCCCTGGTGCGTTGCGTGCGGCAGGACAATGCCGGCCCGGCTGCAGCGCGCAATCGGGGCGCCGCACTGGCCACCGGCGACATCCTGCTGTTCCTCGACAGCGACCTGGTCCCCGCGGAAGACTTCATCGCGCAAATGACCAGCCCGTTTGCGGATCCGACAATCGACGCCGTACAGGGCACGATGCGCACGCGGCAACGGGAACTCGTCCCGCGCTACTGCCAGGCCGAGATCGAGTACAAGCAATTGCGCTGCGTGCGACAGCGCTTCATCGACTCCATCGCGGCCGGCATTTTCGCGATCCGCCGCGCTGTGTACTGGCAGTATGGCGGCTTCTGTACGCAGTTCCGCATGGCGGCCGCAGAGGATACCGACTTGTCCTTCCGTCTCGCCGCGGATGGTCGGCGGATTCTCTTTAATCCGCAGGCGCTCGCCGAACACCCGCAGCCGGCCAGCCTGCGCAGCTACGTGCGCTTGAAATTCTGGCGCGGCTACTGGCGTGCGCTGCTGTATCGCCGCCATCCGACCAAGGTCGTCCGCGATTCGTATACCTCGCAAATGCAGAAGATCCAGGTCTCCGGGGCGGCTCTGGCGCCCGTCTGGCTGCCGCTGGCCTGGTTGCTCGGCGGCTGGATCGCCGTGCTCGCGGGCGTGGCCCTGATTACGCTCACCACGGTCCCCGCCACGCTGGGCGTCGCCCGACTCGGCGGTTTGGGCCCCGCGCTGATCACGCCCGGAATGCAGTTTGTCGCATCCTGGTCGCTGGGCATCGGCCTTGTTTGCGGAACTCTCCGCCGGTTGCCGACCCAATCGGCGGCCGGTGCACCACCGGCGGATTCCTCGCGCCCCTCGGAAGAAAACGCATGCTGACCCATACCTGGCAGCTTGCGGGCAAGCGCGCCATCGATGTGCTCGGCGCCGGGCTCGGATTGCTGCTGCTCAGCCCCCTGCTGCTCCTGCTCGCGGCCCTGGTGCGATTCACTACCCCTGGTCCCTTGTTCTTCGTGCAGCAACGCTCCGGCTTGCGCGGCCAGCTATTTCCGATGATCAAGTTCCGCACCATGACTGCAGGCAATCACGTGGTCGTCGGCACGGAGACACAAGCCCGCGATCCTCGCATCACCAGGGTCGGGCAATGGCTGCGGCGCACGGGCTTGGACGAGTTGCCACAATTGTTCAACGTCCTGCAGGGCAGCATGAGCCTGGTTGGGCCGCGACCGCTGCTCGCCTGGGAGAACGATCTCTGCAACGAACGCGAGGCGCGGCGCCTGTGGGTCAAGCCGGGCCTGACCGGGCTGTCCCAAATCAACGGGCGCAATGCCATCCCCTGGCATGCGCGCGTCGAGTGGGACGTGCGCTATGTCGAGCAGGCCAGCCTCCGCCTCGACCTGCTCATTCTGCTGAAGACCGTACCGACCGTGCTCCTGGGAGCCAATGCCTACGCCCCGCCTGGTTGCGATATCTACGCCGCCGAGCCGGAGCCGCAACCCCCGGGCGAACCGAACGTCGCGGAAGACCCGGTCTCCGCCACTCCCGTAACCCCTGCGCGAACGACGGCGCGCCGACGGCGGCTGCTTTTTTGGCAGGACGAGCCGTATGACTTCGACGGCCAGCACTACTGGTCGGAATGGACGTTTGCGTTCTTCGTGGAGGCGCTCGCCCGCCACACCGGACCGTGCACGCTCGCCGTGCCAACCGAACGCCACACGCCGCCGCGCGGGCACCGGCTCGATCTGCAAGATGTGCAACTCGCCCCCCTCCCGGGCTGGCGCACGCTGCGGGAATATCTCCGCCTGCCCCGCGGCCGACGCGCCGAGCTGCGCGCCACCGCGCGCCGTCTCGTCGGTGAACATGACGCCGTGTTCCTGCGCGTCCCCTCGCTGGCGGCGCGGCACTTCGCCGACGAAGGGCGACGGCAGCACAAGCCGCTGATCGTGTTTGTGTGCGGCGATATTCGCTCTGCGGCGAGCCCCTTGCGCGCGCACAACCCCCTGGTGCGCCTGGCCGCGCGCGGCCTGGCAACGTACCTTCACCGAGCGGTACGCCAACAGGTGCGCCAGGCTGCGCTCGTGCTCGCGGCCGGCAGCGCGCTACACGATTTCTGTGCGCAGCACAATTCACGCTCCTATCCCGTGATCATGGGCCTGCTACCCGAAAGCGCGTACTGCTACCGCGACGACTCGTATGCGGGCGCCGGCCCCGTGACCCTGTTCCGTGCAGCCCGCTTGACTCCCAACAAGGGCACCACGCTGCTGCTGGACGCCCTGCGGTTGCTCGTGGACCAGGGGATCGACGCCCGACTGCGATTGGCCGGCGCCTGCAGCGTTCCTTCCCACCGGGCGGACCTGCAGCACCACGCGCAGCGCTTGGGTGTGGCGGCGCGCGTCGAATGGCTCGGACACGTTGCTTTCGGGCCACCGCTGTTCGAGCTCTATCGCACGGCCACCGTCGGCGTGCTGACGTCGTGGAGTGAGGGCTTTCCGCGGTTCATCCACGAGGCCTGGGCCCTCGCGTTGCCCGTCGTGACCACACCTCTGGCCGGGATCTCCCCGCCGGTCGTACCGGACGACAACGCGGTCGTGACCCCCACCACGAGCGCGGCGGACGTGGCGGCGAGCGTCGCACGCATCGTGCGGGATACCGCGCTGCGGCGGCGCCTGATCGCCAGCGGGTTCGCGGCGGCCCAGGCCAACACACTCGAGCGGGCCAGTGCCCGCGTGGCGGCACAACTCGAACAAGTGTGCTAACGGCCCTGCGACGACGGGCGACGTCGGGACCGCTTGGTTGGGCAACGGGTGCGCCGCACGGTCCCCACCAGCGTGCTCAGGCGGAACGCGCCTGGATGCCACTGGGGTCCCGCGCCATCGTCACCGCCGTGTCATACGTGATTTCACCCTGCTGATATAGGTCCAGGAGCGCATGGTCCATCGTGACCATGCCGTACTTCCGCCCCGCCTGCAACTCGGAGTAGAGCCGATGCATGTTGTTCTCTCGAATCAGATGCCGCACACCGGAGGTGCCGACCAGCACCTCGCAGCATAGCACCCGCCGCCCCCCCACCGCGCGCGGCAGCAACTGCTGGGCGACAACGGCCTGCAACGTGTTGGCCAGCATGTATCGCACCTCGATTTGCTGCCCTTCGGGAAAGGCCGACACGATGCGCTGCACGGATTGCACGGCGTCCGGCGTGTGTAGCGTCGCGATGACCAGGTGCCCCGTCTCAGCGGCCATCAGGGCGGTGTACATGGTCTCGCGCTCCCGCATCTCGCCGATACCGATCACGTCCGGGTCCTGCCGCAGGCCGTGCAGCAGCGCCTGCTGAAAACTGTGCACATCCGTCAGCACTTCCTGTTGCACGACAATGCCGCGCTTGCAGCCGTGCGTGTATTCGATCGGATCCTCGATGGTGATGATCTTCTCGCGCTGCTCCTGATTGATCCGGTCGATGAGATAGTGAAAGGTCGTGGTTTTGCCGACTCCCGTTGGCCCCGTAAGGATGATCAGACCGTTGGGCTTGCGCACCAGCTCGTCAAGCAGCGCCGGCAGGCGCAGGTCCTCCCGGCTCCGCATCACCGGCTCGCTCAGCCGGACGGACAGTTCCGGGCAGCCGTTCCGCAAGTAGATCGTGACCCGCGCCCGGTCCTTCTCGCCAAATGTGGTCGAAAAGCAGAGCTGCCATTCCGTCTCGAGTTTGTGGCGCTGCACATCATTGAGACATTCGTACGCCAGGGCCCGCGCCAGGTCGGCGGACACCACGTCCCCTTTGGCGACCATAATCTCGCCGTCGATACGGAAGACAGGCGGCAACCCCACCAGGATGTGGATGTCGCTCGCATTGTACTTGCGCCCGTTCCGCAGGAGGGTCAGGATGGTCATCGCTGCCTCCAGCGCCGCCACAGACCCCCCAACCAGTGCAGCGTCGACCGGCTGTCGAGCGCATCCTGCAGCCGACGCGCCGCCGTGTACCCCGGCTGCAGCTCCAAAGCCCGCGCCGCGCTGCTCCGTGCCGCAGCCGCGAGCCCCAGCGCCATCTGGCATTCCCCCAACTGGAGCCAGACGTAGGCTCGGTCCGCCGCCAGCTCCAGCGCCTTGCGAAAATACTGCCCGGCCGCCGCCACATGATCTTGGTAGACCAGCATCCGGGCGATCACCACGCGATCAAACCAGTCGGCCGCCGGCTCGGCCAGCGCTTTCTCAAAGCAGGTCTCCCAACGGCGTTTGTTCCCCGCCAGCAGTAACTCGCCGCGCACCTCCCACCGCCACGGCGAGCTGCCCGGCACCTGCAGGGCCGCGTCGCTGCAGTTGTACGCCCCGGCAACATCACGCAGCCGAACGCACGCCTGCGCCTTGGCGGCCAGCAGTTCCCCATTCCCCCGAAACAGCTCGAGCGCTTTGTCGCTCCAGACGCGGGCTTCGTGATGTTCACCCAGTTCGACGAGCATCTGTACCTGACCGACCCAGGCCGCGATGAGTCGGCGGTCCTCGCGCAGGCTCTGCGTGTACAGCCGCAGAGCGGTGTCGAAGGCCCCCTGCCGATGCGCCTCCAACGCCTGCTGCAGGTAGTCGGCCTGGTCCTCGCGCGACCCCACCACCGTCGGCAGGTGGTCGTGAAGTCGCTCCTGCGACTCGTCATCGAACTCCAGATTGGCAAAGCGGCCCGCCACGGCGATCCTCACTTGACCACCCCAAGGTGCCGCCAGGGGCGCACGCGACACAACACGCGCCCCAGGACAGCGGAGTCGCGCACCACCATCACGCGCCCGATGATGCCCACTAATGCCTCTTCGCGCGCGTGCGCGTTCAGGCGCAGCTGCAGCCGCGACGGCAAGATCAGATACTCTCCGTCGCCCAGGGTCACGTCGAGATCCGGCAGTGGCGGCACGCGCCCCAGTGGCGCCACCCCTGGAGGCAACGGCGCACCGTTAATCGTGATCGTGTGTGACCGCAGCCGGATATGCTCCCCCGGCAGCCCCAGCACGCGATCCAGCCCCAGCCCCGCGCGCACGTAGATGCCGGAACCACGATCCTCCTGGATGGCGTAGACCACCAGGTCGCCGCGCGCATAGGCAGCCGATCGCAACCAGGAACCCTGATACAGAATGCCATCTCCGGGCGCGAGCAGCGGCCCGGGCAGAAACTCGGTGAGCTCCAGTGGCACGACCAGGCATCGCCCCAGTCCCCCGAGCGGCCCGTACAACCCGAACTGCAGACCCGCGAACAGCAGGGCGCCAAAGAGCATGCGGACCACAATCCACTCAAAAGCGAGATTGCCCGCAAACAGGGCGATGAACGCCGCCGCGTGCGCCGCGATCGCCAGCGCCAGCCACCAGTTGTTCCACGGCCCCGCGATCGTCACCAGCGCCAGCAGCAGGCACGCCAGCCAAGCGGCCATCAGCGTGCCGCCGAGCCGGCGGTGCCCGACACGGACACTGCCGAGCCCGGGCAGTAGCACGGTCCACGCAAGCGCGGACCAGGGCAGGGGCGCAAAGACCAGCGGACGCCAGCGGGGCAGCAGGCATCCTGCCCAGCCAACTCGCCCGCGCAGCCGGTACCACGCTCGGGACGCGCGCGTCGCCAAACGCAGCCCGGAAGCGCGGCGCGGCACGACCGATACCTGGTCCAGGCACAGCACGCTCTGGCACCGCGCACAGACCGGCAAGCCGGGCACATTTTCGAAACTGCAACTCGGACACTGCATCGCCGCACCGCCCGCGCGAAACGCACTCATCCACCGAGGCGATCCCGCACCTGCGCATCGATCCGCACACGGCCATCGGGCGCGTAGTACTCAGCCGTCAGCCGTCGGGCCTCTTCGCGCCCGACGATCTCCTTGATCAGATCGGCCAACTGCAGGCACTGTGACCCCGGTGCCCCCTTGACCTGCACCGTCACTTTGCCGGTGCGGCTGATCGTGATGTCGAACTCCGGTCGCTGCATCGCCTTACCTCCGCCGCCCGCCTACAGTCGCACCCGCACATGCACGGACTGATCCTGCAGCACTTGCTCCTCCACGACCGCGTAATGGCGTCGCTTGAGCTCGGTCATCAGCTTGTGATAGGCGAATTGCTGCACGACGCGCCCGGCCACCTCTGCGCCGATCTGGCGCAGTTCGCGCTCGCTGTGCCGGTCACCCGTGACGCAGACTCTGCATGCGCCGCGCTCGTCCTGACCGAATTCGATCGTGATGTCGTCCTTCTGCAGGCAGATCTTCTGCCCCCGTCCCAGGGCATCCGCCACGACTTCGCTGTTCTCGATCTCTGTCTCCACCTTGCGCCGGGACGGCGCTTCGCGGTACAGCGCTTCGGCGCGCACCGCGAACCCCAGACTGGCCGCCGCGCCAACAATGGCCGAACTGAGCACCGGCCACGATGCCACCACCAGAGGCGTTAACACACACACCGCACTCATCGCATACCTCTTTCTGCGGACGCCGCCGCTTCACATTTCGAGCTTGCGCCGAACCTGTGCCGCCACCTCCCCGTCCCGCCACGAGGCGAGCCGAGCCCGGCCTTCCGCCCAGCCACGCAAGGCCGAAATCCCCTCGGCCATCGTGCGCGACAGCGGCACGGTCTGCCGGATGCTCTGCAGCACATCCGCCGTCTCCAGCTCCTTGTTCAGGTAGAACACGTCGTACAGGGCGCTGATGACCGCCTCCTCAATCTCGGCCCCGCTGAAGCCCTCGGCCGCCCGGCTCAATTCCGGCAGGCCGAACCCGGCCGGATCGCGGCCGCGCTTCCGCAGGTGGATCTCGAAGACCTGCTCGCGCTCCGTCGCGTTGGGCAGATCCACAAAGAAGATCTCGTCGAGCCGGCCCTTGCGCAACAGCTCCGGCGGAAGCTGCGTGATGTTGTTGGCGGTCGCCATCACGAAAACCGGCGATTGCTTCTCGCTCAGCCAGGTCAGGAATGTGCTCATGACCCGGGCCGTCGTGCCACCGTCGGTGTTGGCAGACCCCTGGGAGCCGGCGAAGGCCTTGTCGATCTCGTCCGCCCAGAGCACCACCGGCGCAATGCTCTCCGCGACACTGATGGCCCGCCGGATGTTCTCCTCGGATGAACCCACCAGGCTGGCGAACATCCGTCCCATGTCGAACCGCAACAGCGGCATGCGCCACATGCGACTGACCGCCTTCGCGCAAAGGCTCTTGCCGCAGCCCTGCACGCCCACCAGCAACACCCCCTTCGGCGCCGGCAAGCCGAACTGCCGCGCCCGGTCGGAGAACGCCAGGGCTCGCTTCTTGAGCCAGTCTTTGAGCTGGTCCAGCCCCCCCACGTCCTGCATGGCCGTCGCGCTCTCGTAATACTCGAGCAGGCCGCTCTTGCGGATAATCTGCTGCTTCTCGGAGAACACGACAGACACATCTTCCGCCGACAGCCGACCATCATTCACAATCGTCTTGGCGAAGACGTTCTCGGCCTCCTGCAGCGTGAGCCCCAGCGCCGCCTGAATGAGCTGCTCGCGATCGCGCTCGGTAAGCGTGATGCGCAGCTTCGTGTTGGTCGATACGTCCGTGCAAATACGCTGGAGGAGTTCGTCGAGGTCCCGCGCGCCCGGCAGCGGGAAATCAACCACCGTAACATCCTTCTCCAGCTCCGGCGCCAGATCCAGCACGGGGGCACTCACCACCAGTGTCTTGTAACTGTCGCTCAGGGCGCGCGCCACCTCACGCAGCTTGCGGATCACCGCCACGTTGCTGTCGCGCGCCCGCATGAACGGATGGAAGTCCTTGAACAGGTAGACCGCCGGCTCCTTGTGCTCGATCACGGCATCCAGAGCCTCCACCGGATCAGCCAGACCCTTGGGGCGCCCTCCCGCCTGCACCGCGCCCGACTTGTACAGCCCTGCCGTGACGGACCAGCACAGAAGCTGCTTGTTGCGCTGGGCCGCAATGCCTCGCAGCAAGCGCTCGACACGCGCTTCCTCCCAGCTGACCACGTAGAGAATCGGGTACCGCGCCCGGATCAGAATCTCGATTTCGTCCCGCGCGGAGCGCCGCTCCTCCGCAGTCCGGCTGGCTTCCGCTGCCCTATTCATGGCCGCACTCCAGTCGCCCCGCCGCCTCCTGCCGCAGGTCGAGCTCGGGGTCCGGCGCACACCACTCTGTCAGCACGGGCAGCAACTCCGGTGGCAGATCATGACAGTAGATCCGCCCGTCAACGCCGACGGTGATGGAGATAACCAGTCCGTGGGACATGTCGCCGTCACGTGGTTCCATCGCAGCCTGACTTCCATTCCAGCGGCAGGGCCCGCAGGTGCTCCACCGCGGCGCGCGCTTCCGCCCGCGTGTTCAGGCGGCCAAGCCCGACCGCGGCCGCCTGCCAGCAAGGGACGAACCCCGTATAGAGCTGAAAACGACAACCCGGCAACTCCGCCGCTAGCCAGTTCGCCAGCGGTCGAAAGCAGCACTCCAGGTGCCCGGGAAGCAGCAAGTGTCGAACAAGGAAGGGCGTGCGCCGTGCGATCCAGCACAGATTGCGCCGGATCGCGTCCAGGTAGTGCGGCACGCCGGCGAGCCGCTGGGCACATTCGTCCTGGCCGAACTTCAGGTCCACGACATAGAGCCCGGCGACTCCATCGAGGAGTGCGAGCGCCTCGGGCGTCGCGTACAGGTTCGTGTTCAATGCCAAGGACAACGGCCCGTCGGCCGCCGCCGCCAATTCCACCAGCGTATGCGCGTGCAGCGTGGGCTCCCCCCCGAGCACGCTGATGGTCCGCACCCCTGTGCGAAGTGCGCGCCGTAGCTCCGCGGCACATGCGGCCGCGTCAATCGGACGCCCGGTGTCCGAGGCGTGACACTCCGGCGCCGTGTCACAAAAACGGCACCGGAAATTGCACCCATTCATGTAGACCCGCAAGGCCGGAATGAGCTCGATTTCCTCAGTGACGCTCACGTACTGCCGAAAGACGCGGGACTGCAGCGGCAGAGCGCACCGGCCGCGTTCGCCGCCGACCCGATCGACGCCGCAACGCCATTCGCAGAGTCGGCACGGCGACAGAAGTTGGCGCGCACGCCGCCGCCGCGATTCCCACCGGCCGCTCCGACATTCTGCGGTCGCTGGCACAGGCGCACACACAGCGGCGTACCTCAATGACACCGGCCACCGCAAGTTCGTACGTGAACCGCCCGCGCAACCCGCACCGGAAACCACCCCACGCAAGAATTGCCGGCACCCCCTGGATGAGGGCCCCGCGCGCTTCGCGAGCCCGGGCCGTCCTGGGTGGCCACGCCCGGAACCGACCCCCGGCCCTCGCCACCTATGGCACCGACCGATTCCCGTTCCGGGACCTTCCAGGACCGACACAACCAGGAAGCGCGGGCGAGCTAGCGGCCCTGTGGCAAACATCCTCCGTAGCGGGGCGTCCACCGCGCACGCCCAACCGCCTCATTCATTACCTGTTTCTACACAAAGGCTTGCGTGCCGCGAAAACACAGCCTCGAGCGACGGCGCCGCCGGGAGCGACTCCGCTGGCGCGTATCGAAGTCGCTCCGTGGCCGCGCCGCGCTGTCGGCATTCCCATCGGGCAATGCGGCGCCGCCTGTGGCACGAATCCCGGATCAGCGTGCTAGTTCGGCAGCACGTCCGGTGGGGCGTACTGCGTGGGCCCGAGATACAGCCGCTCCAGACGTTCCAGCTGAACCCTGAACGCGGGCGTCAACTGCAGGCGATGTTCCGCCGCGAACAGGCGAATATCGCGTAAGTCAATGACGCCATCGCCGTTCCGGTCGGCACGCTCGGCATTCGGAATCCCGAGCACGGCGACCGCGACTGACAACTGCACGCTGGGCGGACCGGGCCGTCCCGTGGAATCCGGCAGCGACTCCTCGCCATACTCGCCCAGCCCGGCGCCCGCCGCGCCCGGACCAACCTGGAGGCCCGGCACGCTGCTCACCGTCAGCGGGCAGTCGGCGGAACCGTCACCCTGTCGCGCGAAGTTGGCCTGAATCGCGCCAAAATCACCAACGCCCTGCAGTCCGTCACCCGTCGCATCCGCGAGTGAACCGAGGTTCGCGTTAACCGGCGTGTTCCAGTAGATCGCCAGAATCGCGAAATCCTGAATGTCCACGTGGTTGCTCTGCGGAACCCATGGCGGATTGGAGAAATCGCCTGACAGGAGCATGTTGGCATCGGTACACGTCACGGTAGCCAAACACCCGACGAACTGCAGCGCCAGCCGCCGGCTCAAGGTGTGTCCCTCGGTGATCTGAATCCATTCCGCGTGGGGGTTCACGTTCGGCAGGCTGACAACGCCGATCCCGCCGGCGCTGAAGCTGACCGGCACCACCCGAGTATCGACCGCGCTGTAGCCCGTTGGCGGAGTGTGGCAGTCGGTCACCACGAGGGTGACCGGGCGCGTCACCGCTGCGCCGAGCCCCTGCACCTGGATCGTTGCGTAGATGGACTTCTCTTGCGTCGGCGTGAATACGCAGCCGCGGTCGGCCTCGCACGTGTCCACGGTGCAGGGATCATTGTCATTGCAGGTCACCGCCGCACCCGCACTGCAGGCACCCTGGCCATCACAGGTATCGCCGTCCGTGCAGGCGTTCTGGTCGTCGCACGGTGTGCCGTTCGGCTGGAACGCATTCGCCGGGCAGTCTTTCGCGATTCCGTCGCACTTCTCGGCCACGTCGCAGGCCCCCGCCGCCGCGCGACACTCGTGCTCGCTGGGCTGCACGGCGTCCGCCGGACACTCCGTAGACGTGCCTGTGCAGGACTCGGCCACGTCACAATCGCCGCTAGCGGCACGACACGGCGTGCCCGCCGGCTGGTAATTCGCCACGCACGCGCCGGCTCCGTCACACATATCCTGGGCATCACAAGGCCCGCTGAGCACACCGCCGCAAGAGGCGTCGCTCCCACGCGGCGTCCAGCCCGTCGGGTTCGCCACCGCGTCGCAATACTCACACTCGTTCGCCGGGTTCAGCGCACCGTTCGCTTGGCACGCGTCGCCGATCCGGCAGAACCCGCTCTGCACCACATTGTCGCAGCGCTGCTGGGCCTCATTGCAGCTATCCGTCGTGCAACCGAGGTGGTCGTCGCAATCGCGCGCCGTGCCTGCACACGCACCGTCCGTGCAGTGGTCATTCTCTGTGCACCACTGCCCGTCGTCACACACCGTGCCATTGTCCCGGTCGGTCCAGTCCGTGGGATTGCCATCCGCATCGCAGATCTGGCAGGCATTCGCGGGGTTCACAGTCCCATCGGCATGGCACGCTAGATCGATTAGGCACACGCCGGTACTGAGCGTGTGCACGCAGCGGTCATTGCCGAAAACCGGAATGTCGACCGCCAGGGTGCGCCAGGTCGGGCTGCCCGCCAACTGCGCGGCCGTTGTCGGCGTCAACCCGGTATCCGCCGTCGTTGTCCCACTGCCCTCGTTCGCTGCCCACCGATGCTGCAGGCCCGGCGCGGTCAAAACCTGCTTGTTCATGTTGTCAGCGATTTGCTGGGCCGTGCGGGCATGGTCCCAGATGCGGATTTCGTCCAGACGGCCATCAAAGTACGCCGTCGGACTTCCGCCGGGCGCCCCGCGCACAGCCCCCAGCCAGACCGGGTCGCGCGTGCTGCCCGAAATCGTGTCGTTGATCGGGTAGGCCGCCCACGCCGCAGCGACCGTGCTTTCCTTCAGCACGCCATCGAGGTAGAGGTTGAGCCGCTGATTGGCGGGGGTCACGAGGTCACGGACCACCACCATCGCAAAGTGATGCCACGCACCTAGCGAAAACGTCGGTGGGGTCCCGGTGTCGATTTGGCTCGGCGAAGTACTCGTTTCAACAGAGGCCGCCAGTTTCGCGCCTGACTTGAGCTGTACGACGACCTGCGGGTAGCTATTCTGGCTGCCTTGACGGAAGAGACTGATGTTATCCGCCGCCGCATCCGCCCAGAACCAGCCTTCAATCGTGAAGCTGCTGGTCCCGAAGTTCGTCAGATAGTTCAGCGCGGCGCTGTTGCCGTCGTTGCCCAGATTGACGTATTGACTGGTGCCGCTGAGTTCAAGCGCCGCCACGTTGGCCGTGTTGCACGCATCCGCCGTACACTCCGCGCCGTCATAGCAGGCGGCGTCGCCCAGGCAGCACTCGGGGATGAGCTCGTTAACGCACACGTTGTTCAGGCAGGTGTCAATCGTGCAGGAATTGCCGTCATTGCAGTCAACTGCACTTGTGCAACAGCCCGGGATCGCAGCGTGCTCGCAGGCATTGCCCACGCAAGCGTCCGCGGTGCACAGCAGACCATCGCCGCAATCCGCGGCGGTGTGGCAGCAACCTGCGATGGGCAGATGCTCACACACCTCTGGTGTGCCGAAGTCCACTAGGTCGTCGTTAACCCACGCTGGACCGTTCTTCAACGTGCCATTCTCGGCCGGCGTAGTCGAGTCACCCGCTGTCGTGCCGGTATTCTCGTCCAAGGCCCAGTGACCGATGAGGCCGGCAGCAGTCGTGATCTCGCGGTACATATTGGCCTGGATTTCGGCCTGACTGCGGGCGTAATTCCACACGCGGGCTTCGTCCATCACGCCTGCGAGGAACCCCGCGGCTACTCCGGTGGACGTTAACGCGGTTCCCAAGCCGAAATGCTGAATGCTATCGTATTCGGGCTCGACGCCCGGGCTGCGGGGACAAGACCCCGCAGGACTGCAGCTGGTGCAACTCGTGCCGTCTGCCGTGGTCCCCTCGATGCCGTCAACGTAGATCCGCCAGCCATCGGCCACACTGTACGTCGCCGCCACGTGGTGCCAGTTCTGGTCGGTGATCAGGCCTGTACCGCATGCCGGGTGGTTCTGACCATCCGCCCAGCCGCCCGCAGCGCCGATCTGCTCGAAGTCGGCCGTGACCCGCACCGTTGTGGGCGTCACCGAGTCCGGGATCAACCCCAGGAAGTAGTTGCAGTTGAGATTGCCGGTGTCCGACTCGCCGCGCCCTTTGGTCACCAAGGGCACGGCCGTGATGCCACCGGTCCCGGTACTTGTCGTGACCCCCCAGGTGGTGCCATCCCGCTTGACCCAGGCTTCGAGCGTGAAAGCCCGCGCGCCGAGCGCCGTCTCGCCCGCCGCCGCACCCATGGTCACGTAATCATCCGTGCCGTCAAAGTTGAGGGCCGCGGCGTTACCGCTACCGGGGCAGAAGTCGAGCGTACACACGTCTCCGTCACTGCAGTCGTTGTCGCTCGTGCAGCACTGGGGGATCGGGACGTTCTCGCACAGGTTGTCAATGCACGCATCCGTCGTGCAGTGGTCGCTGTCGTCGCACTCGGCGGCCGTCTGACAGCAGCCCGCGATCGGCGTGTGCTCACACTCGTGCGAACTGCTGTTGCACACATCGGTCGTACAGGGATTGCCGTCCGCGCACTCGGTGTCGTTGTTACACGCCCAACATGCCGGAATCTCTTCATGACAATGCGCTCCGTCGCACGGCGGCGTGCCGCCCGTGCAGACCCCGTCCTGGCACGTTTCCGCACCGTTGCAGAACACGCCGTCGGAGCAGGACGTGCCCGCACTGACCGGCGTATGCACACACCAGCCTCCGGTGCCGAAGTCTACCAGCCCGGTGCTGATCCAGTTCGCACCGTTCAGGGTCCCGTTTGACGCCGGCAGCGTTGCGTCGCTCAGCGCTGTACCGGCGCCCTCATTCATCCCCCAGCGCCCCACCAGCCCCGTCCCGGCAAGGACCTGCTGGTTCATTGTGGTCTGAATCTCGGCCTGGGTGCGGGCGTGATCCCAGACGCGCACTTCATCCAGATAACCGGCGAAGTAACCGGACGGACCACCTCCCGTGTAATCACTGTAGCCCGTGCCAAGCGCGAAGCGATGCATGCTGTCCCAGCGCGGCGTCTTCGTGGTCGCCAGGGGCGTACCGTCCGGCACACCATCGGTGTAGAGCCGCAGCATCGCGCCGTCGTACGTGACGGCCGCGTGGTGCCAGGCGCTGTCGTCGATATTCACCGTGCCCTGCACCACGTTGTCCGCACCGACGGCTTCCTCGATCTGCTCGAACGAGAACACCAGGGTACTGGCCTCGGTGGCGTTGACGATCCCCAGGAAGTAGTTGAGATCGAGGGTCCCCCCGTCACCGACCCCGCGGCCCTTGGTGACCAGGGGCACGGCGTTATTCGGCGCGCTCGCCATGAATGCGGTCGCTACGCCGGCACCAGTCTTCTTGAACCAGCACTCGATGGTAAACCGCGACAAGCCGAGCTCCGTGTGCGTGCTGGCCGCCCCAAAGTCCACGTAGTCGTTGATTCCGTCCAGGGACAGCGCCGCCACATTGGAGCTCGGGCAGGTATCGACCGTGCACGGATTCAAGTCCTTGCAGTCCAAGTCGGTTGCGCAGCACTCAGGGATATGCGTTCCCGTGCAGACCGCGCTGGCGCAGTGGTCGTCCGTTGTGCAGGCGTTGCCATCATCGCACGTGTTCGTGTCGTTCGCCGTGTACACACACTGATAGTCGACACAGGTATCATCGGTGCAGGCATTCTGATCGTTGCAGTCCGCGTCGACACAGCACTCGCCGACCGGTTCATGCACACACGCATGGCTCACACACGTATCCACGGTGCAGGCGCTGGCGTCGTCGCACTCCGCGGCTGTGTTGCAGCATCCGCTGATCGCCGTGTGCTGGCAGGTCCCGCTGCCCAGATTGGGCAGTTCGCTGGTGACCCACACCGGGCCGCCTGTCAACGTGCCGTTCTCGGCCGGCGTCGTCGCATCCCCGGCCTGCGTACCGCTGCCTTCGTTCAGGCCCCAACGTCCGATCAGGCCGACCGCGGACGTTACCTGCGAGTTCATATTCGCCTGAATCTCGGCCGGGGACAGGACTCGGTTCCACACGCGGGCCTCATCCATCACACCTGCGAAGAACCCTGCGGCTGCTCCGGTCGATGTTAACGCGGTTCCCAGGCCGAAATACTGAATGCTATCGTATTCGGGCTCGACGCCCGGGCTGCGGGGACAAGACCCCGCAGGACTGCAGCTGGTGCAACTCGTGCCGTCTGCCGTGGTCCCCTCGATGCCGTCAACGTAGATCCGCCAGCCATCGGCCACACTGTACGTCGCCGCCACGTGGTGCCAGTTCTGGTCGGTGATCAGGCCTGTACCGCATGCCGGGTGGTTCTGACCATCCGCCCAGCCGCCCGCAGCGCCGATCTGCTCGAAGTCGGCCGTGACCCGCACCGTTGTGGGCGTCACCGAGTCCGGGATCAACCCCAGGAAGTAGTTGCAGTTGAGATTGCCGGTGTCCGACTCGCCGCGCCCTTTGGTCACCAAGGGCACGGCCGTGATGCCACCGGTCCCGGTACTTGTCGTGACCCCCCAGGTGGTGCCATCCCGCTTGACCCAGGCTTCGAGCGTGAAGGCCCGCGCGCCGAGTGCCGCCTCGCCCGCCGCCGCACCCATGGTCACGTAGTCATTCGTGCCGTCGAATTTCAGGGCCGCCGCGTTCGCCAGGTTGCAGTGGTCCGACGTGCAGACATTGTCATCGTTGCACTGTTCATCGGTTGTACAGCTCTGCACAGGCGGGTTCGTACAGTCGCCGTCCGTACACACATCGTCCGTCGCGGGATTCCCATCATTGCAGTCGGCCTGTGTGGCACAGCAACCGTCCGTCGGCGTGTACGTCGACACGCAACTCCCGCCGAGACAGGCGTCGGTTGTGCAGGCGTTCCCGTCCGAGCACGTGCCACTGTCATTCGGTACGTGCGTGCAGGCGCCGTCGCCACACACGTCCGTCGTGCAGGGATTGGCGTCGTCCGAACACGGCGCGGTGTTGTTTGCCGACTCACAGAGCAGCGTTTCCGGATTACAGACGTTGTCGGTGCAGGGGTTTCCGTCTTCGCACTCGGCGTCCGTCGCACACGTGGTCGCCACGGTGAACTGCCAGCGCGAGCCGGTCGTCACGGTCGTTCCATCCGAGACCGTCACGTACCACTCGTAGGTCTTGCCGAGCGTGCGGCCGGGCCAGGCCAGACACGCGCGCGACCCGCTGGTGACGCCGGTCAACTGGCCGAGTTGGACGAAGGGCGCCCCGGCGTCCATGTCATAGGTGAGGAGCAGTTCGTTGCCGCCCGTTTCGTTCGGCTGGTTGTCAGCGTGGGCCGTGGGCTTGTTGATGAAGCGTCCGCCCTCCACGGTCGGCGAATACGTCTCCACGTGGATGGTGTCGGCCTGTGGATCGAAGGTCATGATCCGCAGCCAGCCATTGCCCCCGTTGGAGCGCATCTGGTAGTCCTGGATCAGACTGTAGATCGGGTGCCCATCGGTACCGAGATCGACGCGATGGTTGGCCTGGTCGAGATGCCCACACACAGTCATGAAGAAATTGGGGCAGTCCCGCAGCGCCGTGTAGACCGCCTGGCCATGCGCCATGAAGGTCCCGGACGGTTGCATCAAGGCGTGCGACACGATGATCGCCCGACGATTGGCATGCGCCCCCGTCAGCAGCCCGTGCACCCATAGTAGGACGTCTTGGCACTCGGCGGAGCAAATCCCTTCGTAGCCGCTACCCATCTCGCACTCGAGATGGAAAATGATGAAGTCCATTCCGCCGGCAGTGAAGAGCTCGTAATGGTTGTCGTTGTTGACGCCGTAGTGCCCACCATAGTACGCGCGCCCGGTGAACCGGCTGACGCCAAAGTGCTGGTTGTACAGCGCCGTGTCGCTCGGCGAGCCATCGTGATTGCCCAAGGCGATCCCGTACGGCAACCCCGCGGTGTCGAGAATACTCATCGCCGTGTCAGCCACACCCCACTGCGTCTCACTGTTATCGTTGGTCATGTCCCCCAGCGCCGTAACGAATACGATGTTGCGCACGGTGCGGTTGTCCACGCACCATTGCGTCTGGGCGTTGTAGATCGTCGGGTAGCCGGCCGCGTAGTTCTGCGGGTCTGGCAGCACGACAATCGTGAACGGCTCCCCGGCGGCGCCACCGGCTTCCCGGCCATAGAAGGTAACGGTGAGCGTATCGCCATTCGTGTCGCTCACGTCCGCGCACAGCTCAGGACTCGGCGTAACCGCCGTGGCCTCGCTGGCCGGAGACGGGTTGGTGGGCATGTCGGGGGCGGGATTGGGAGGTGCGACGGCCTCGAGCTGCGGCGCCACGACGAAGTCGCTGCTGGTCTGGGCTGAGTTGTGCGCCTGAATCGCGATCACGTTCAGACCAGTCACCAGCTTGGTCGGGTCAAGCACGAACGTCTCCGCGCCGGAGCATTCGTGGTCCGGACTCGCGGTCGCGCCGTACGCCGGCGGGCTACCGGTGATGTTGATGTTGGAGGCCGTGATGCTTCGCGCTACCTCCTGTCCGTTCAGGTACACGACGAACGCATCGTCATAGTACATCGTCAGGTTAAGACCGTAGATAGCGGCGGGATCGGCCACGAAAAAGAGCTTGCGCAGATAGAGCGACACATAAGGCACGGTCGTCATGTCGGGTAGGTTCGTGACGCGCTGAGGCTCGCAGTCGCTGCCCGAAGCGCCATACCCAAACCCGCTGGGCCCGCTCAGCCAGTCGCTGCCGGAGTCATCGAACAGCACGGTGTTCCAGTCGGCCGGCGGCGCCGATGTGCCCTTGCGGTACTTCCACTCCGCCCCGAGATAGATGGGCAGCGGGGCGACTGTCTCACACTGGCCGCTCACCGGGTTGCAGGTCTGCCCCGTCGGGCAGGCGACGGCCGTATGCGCACAGGTCCCGGCGTCGCACGTGTCCAGCGTGCAAGGGTCCAGATCATCACAGTCCTCGGGCGCGGAACAGCTCAGCGGAGCACCGGCGACCCACGTGGCGCCAACCAACGCGCCGTGGGCCGTGCCAACCGAGTCCGCCGCCGTCGTGCCCGTCCCCTCGTTCATCCCCCAGCGGTGTACCAGCCCGGCCGCGGCCGTCAGCGGCGCATTCATGTTGTCCTGAATCTGCTGCTGCGTGCGCGCGTGATCCCAGATGCGCACTTCGTCCAGTCGGCCATCGAAGTAGTAGTTGTAGTTCGCGCCCGGTGCCGTGCGGGCCACCCCCAGCAGGGCCGCATCGCGGGTTTCGCCTACCAGCGAGTCGTCGATCGGGTGGGTGCTCCAACTGGCTGCAACGGTACTCTCCACGAGCGCGCCGTCCAGGTACAGGTTCATCCGCTGATTGGCCACCGTCTCCAGGTCCCGAACTACCACGAGCGCGAAGTGGTGCCACTGCTGGAGGGTAAACGTGCCGGGCGTCGCCGTGTCCACCTGTGTGGATGTGGTGGAGGTCTCCACGGATGCGCCCAGCGCCGCCGTCCCGTTGGGAATTTGCACGGCGACCTGCGGGTAGCTGCCCTTGCTGCCCTGTCGGAACAGACTGATGTTGTCACCGGAGCTGTTCGCGGCGTCCACGTAGAACCAGCCCTCCACGGTGAAGCTGCTGGTCCCAAAGTTCGTCAGGTAGTTCAGCGCGGCGCTGTTGCCATCGTTACCTAGATTGACGTACTGCGTGCTGCCGTTGAACTCCAGCGCCGTATTGAGCGCCCGCGCCGGCACGGCAGCCAGCGCGACCACCGCAACCCCCGCCAGGACACACCGCATCCTGCCGGTGCAACCGACCCCCGGGACCGCGTGATCTGCCGTCGCTTCGAGATTCATCGCCACTCCTCCAGGCGCCAGGACCGCCCAGCGCGGTGCGTGATGCAGCCGGCGCATCCGGCGCACAAAGACCTGTTGGTTCGGGCAGTACCGCGGTGGCAACCGCGCTAAGCGCGCGTCTTCCGGCCGTCGGTGCGTCCGCCTTGCCGCGCGGTGCTGCCGCGACGGTATACCGACTCTCAGCCACCGGCGATTTGCAGCGCGGCGTAGTCCGCAAGGTCGACGTCCCCGTCCGCATCGGTGCCCACGCAGCAGCACGGTGCGACCGACCCCTGCGGCCAGCCGGGCCCGCCCAGGCACATCGCCAGGCGAAGAAAGTCCGCGGCGTCAATGTCATCATCCCCGTCGCTGTCACCGGGCACGGCGACGCAGAGGAGCGCCATCGCCGGCCCCAGCGCGGGTAGCACGAACTCCCCTTCCGGGTAGCGCGTGAATCTCGTATCGAACGGCAACCCCTCCGTCGCCTGGGCCAGCAGAACAACGGGCGTCGATCCGGCGGCTGTCGCGACGATCTGCAGCCGCGCGACTACGGCATCGGCCGTTGTACCTCCAAAACGGATTAGCGCGTACGTGATCTCCACGCCACCCAGGTCTTCTTCGACCTCGACTGCCCCGTCCCAGGGCGAGCCCGCGCCGTCGCCCGGAATGATCGCTGTAATCAGCAGGCGACTCGGATCGTACCCCACGACAAGCTGCACCCCGTTAATCGGTTGCGCCAGATTGGCCGCGACGAGCAGCAGCGTGACGCTCTGCCCGGGCGCCAGGCAGCAGGTTTCCTGGCCCGCCTGGATCAGGAGTTCGTTTGCGGACTGCGCCCGCCCCACCAACCCAAGCAGGCCCAGCATCAGCAGGATGCGGGGGCCGAGCGCGCAACTCCGGCGCCGCGCGGGTAGAACCGCTCCCGCATTACAGACCTCCTCCTCCATCCCGAACATCCTCCATTACGCCCTACGGCGCGCTGCACGCACGCTGCAGTCCGCCATAGTCCGCTAGATCGATGTCGTCGTCGCCGTCAAAGTCGAGCCGGCAGCACCCGGTCCCCCCGGCAGAGATGCCGGGGCCCTGCAGGCACCCCGCAAGCCCCGCGAGATCCGCGCTGTCGATCACGCCGTCACCGGTAATGTCTCCGCGTGTGAGCACGGCCACAGCTGCCCCCAGTTGCGGGGCAATCGCCGCCCCGGTTGCGGCACTGGTGAGGCGTGTCGTGAGCGGAGGATCCAGTGTGGTCAGCGCGACATTGCTGACCGTCGGTACCGCGACCGGTTCATAGCGAAACGTGAATTCCGCCACCACGGCATCCGCGGTCGTGCTGCCACCCAGCAGCACAACGGCGTAGACCAGCGTTCCGTCCTGTACCCCCTCGTACGCCTCGACGGCCGCATCCCACGGCGAGCCCAGACCGTCACCCGGCAACGCTCCGACGAAGCTGAGCGTGTCGGGCTGATACGCGACGAGCGCCTGAACCCCGTTGATTGCCTGGGCCAGGTCCGAGACCATCAGTCGTACGGTGAGCAATTCCCCGGGTTCCAGTCCGCACATCTCGTCCGGTAGGCTCAGCGCTAGGTCACCCGCGCTGACTCTGACCGAGGTGGAACCGAGGGTGCCGGCTACATCCTGTCCAACACTCTCGCCGTAAACCTGGGTAAGAGTATACAGCCCATACGCGGGGACGATGTCGATCTGCGCCACGGAAGACGGAGCAACGACGCTGAACCGCAACGTCGTGACCAGCAGGCCCATCGGCGGCGCCCAAGCGAGATTCTGGAAATTGCCGATTGCCTGGTAGTAAGCGTTGCCGTCCGCCCAACTGTTGTTCAATCCATCCATCTGCGCATCCGCGTAGAATCCGGACATCAACCAGGCGTACGGCCCATTGTTATTCACCGGAGCGCTGCTATTCAGCTGTAGCGCCGCTGGATCCCATTGCAGAATGACCTGCAACCCGCGCACGGCCTCGCCTCCCGCCCCGTCGGCAACGGCGTACAGCCCAACCTCCAGAACCTCGCCGACGTGGACCGTCGCCTGCGCGGGCCGCAATTCCAGGTTAACGTTGCCGAGCGCTCCGCCCACCACCAGCGCCCATGCCATTGTGACGACGTACCGGCCTCCGTTCCGCCATGCCACGATGTATCTCGGCTTCATGACCGCCTTCCTCTCTTGGCAATGCCACGCGCGGCCGCCTGCGGGCGCAGCCGGCCCGAATTCGGCTCGGGCGAGCCGGTTCGGACCGCGCACCCACGCCCTGGCAGACGCGGGCCCGCGCGGGCAACACAGAAACTACACTGCGCGCCGGCCGTGCCACCTGCCGTGCGCTGACGTGGCCCGGCAGGAGCAGTACCTGCCGGGCCGCGCGCTGCATGCGGGGCCGGATGGGCCGCAGTCACGTCATTGACCGGACGGCACGCCCGGATGCGGTTGCAGGGTCGCCGACCACTCCAGCCGACGGAGTCGCGCGTCGAAGTCCGGCCGCAGGATTATGCCCTGCTCGGCCGCGAAGACGCGGATGTCGGCCAAGTCAATGACCCCATCACCGTTCCGATCGGCTTGCTCCACGCCCGGCATCGCGATGGCCGTCACCGACATCGCGACCACGAATCCGTCGATCTCCACAGCCTCTTCCACGCCCGCGATCACCCGGCCCGAGCGGAACTCGCGCGGACAGACGGGCGGCGGATCGCTCACGCGGGCAAAGTTCGCCTGGATGGCCGTAAAGTCGCCACCATCCTGGAGCCCATCGCCCGTGGCGTCGGCCTGCGTGCCGAGCGTGGCAGCCACCGGCTGGTTCCAGTACACGGCCAGAATGGCGAAATCCTGGATGTCCACCAGGCCATCCTGCGCCACCCAGCCCCAGTTCGAGAAGTCACCAGCGAGCAGCATGTTGTCGCCGCCCGTGAAACTCACGGTCGCGCTGCAGCCGCCCGCGAAGTCCAGCGGCAGCACAGCGCCGAGCGTGTGACCTTCCTTGGCCGCAATCCAATCGAGCGTGGTGTTCACGTCGGTCAGTGTGGCCGTGCCCTGGCCGCTGGCGTCGAAGTCGACCGGCACCGTCCGCGTCTCCGTGCCCACGCCGCATTCCGTCAGGGTGAACGTCACCGTGCGCGTCACGGCGTGGCCAAGCGCCTCAACCTGCAGGTTGACCACGATGCTGGTGGAGTCCGCGTGTGTGATCACGCCGGTGGCGGGATCGCAGGAGTCCTCCGTGCAGGCGTCGCCATCGTCGACCGGGACTGGCTCATGGTGCACGCCGCTATTGGGGTCGCACGTGTCTGTCGTGCACGCGTTGTTGTCATCGATGACCACCGGCGTATGTGAGATCCCAGTCACCGGATCACATGCATCCGTCGTGCAGGCGTTGTTGTCGTCAATGACCACCGGAGTATGCGAGATCCCAGTCACCGGATCACACGCATCGGTCGTGCAGGCGTCGTTGTCATCCACAGTGACCGGTTCGTGGTGCACACCGGTAACCGGATCACACGTGTCGGTCGTGCATAGATCATTGTCGTCGATGCTCACGGGCGTATGCGACACACCCGTCAGTGGGTCGCATGCATCCGTCGTGCACAC
>CAZGAQ010000019.1:18387-89164 GCA_964523405.1 uncultured Planctomycetales bacterium | reverse complement strand
ACGCTCCCCTCATCCCGTGTCCCCCGCCACCTGCCCCTGGTCGTGTGGCCCGGGATTCCGTTCCCACTTTCCCGCCTTCCCACCTTCTCGCTCCCAGTCTGCCGTGTCCTGCGCCGGCCGGCTCCCCCGACTTCCGGCCTGCCAGTTTGACATATTTCCGGCCCCCGCGACCAACGGCTTCGTGTACGTGCACGCCACGCACGGTCCACCACCATCACCATAACCAACCAGCAATCAATATGTTACAACACGCGCCCCGGCCATCACGTTGCCCGCTTCCCTTGGCACGCCGGTTGCATACCCTCTCCCCTGGGTGGCGCGGAGACGCTATCGTCCCGGCGCGTCACGGTGTGAGAGAACCCACAGGCTGCCAATCAGCCGGGTCTGCAGAAACGTAAGGAGAACCCATGAGCAAGGTCACGATCCGTCCGCTCGGCGAAAAGGTCCTGGTCAAGCGTCTCGAAGCGGAAGAGAAAACCGCCGGCGGGATCGTCCTCCCCGACACCGCCAAGGAAAAACCCAAGCGCGGCACCGTCCTGTCCGTCGGCGACGGCAAGCTCCTCGACACCGGCAAACGCCAGCCCCTCCAGCTCAAGAAGGGCGACCAGGTCCTCTTCACCTCCTACGCCGGAACCGAGGTCAAGGTCGAAGGCGAAGAAATGATCATCATGGACGAGAGCGACATCCTCGCCGTGATCGAATAGCACTACCGGAATTCGCGGCGTGCACGGGTGACGCCCTTTGACCCTGTCACCTGGCACCGGTCACTTGTCACTCTTCTCCGGCCCTAGCGCCGGCCGAATCAGGAGCATTCAGGAATGCCAGCTAAGCAAATCTCCTACGACATGGAAGCCCGTGAGGCCATCCGCCGCGGCGTGAAGCAGCTCGCCCGCGCGGTCAAGGTCACACTCGGCCCCCGCGGCCGCAACGTCGTCCTCGAGAAGTCTTTCGGCGCCCCGACCGTCACCAAGGACGGCGTGACCGTCGCCAAGGAAATCGAGCTCGGCGACGCCTATGAGAACATGGGCGCCCAGATGGTCAAGGAAGTCGCGTCCAAGACGTCCAAGGACGCCGGCGACGGCACGACCACTGCGACTGTCTACGCCGAAGCCATCTACGATGAAGGCCTCAAGAACCTCGCCGCCGGCGCCAACGCCATGGAGCTCAAGCGCGGCATCGACCTCGCCGTCGAGGCCGTCATCGAGCAGCTCAAGAAGATCGCCGTCCCGGTCAAGGGCAAGGAGCAGATCGCCCAGGTCGGCACCTCCGCCGCCAACCAGGACCGCGAGATCGGCTCGAAGATCGCCGACGCCATGGAGAAGGTCGGCAAGGACGGCGTCATCACCGTCGAAGAGGGCAAGAGCATCGAGACCACGGTGGACCTCGTCGAAGGCATGCAGTTCGACAAGGGCTACATCTCGCCGCACTTCATCAACAAGCCCGAGTCGATGGAAGTCCAGCTCGACAACCCCTACATCCTCATCCACGAAAAGAAGATCAGCGCGATCAAGGATCTCCTCCCGCTGCTCGAGAAGATCGCCCGCGCCGGCAAGCCCCTGCTGGTCATCGCCGAGGACCTCGAAGGCGAAGCCCTCGCCACCCTCGTCCTCAACAAGCTCCGCGGCATCCTGCAGTGCTGCGCCGTCAAGGCCCCCGGCTTCGGCGACCGCCGCAAGGCCATGCTCGAAGACATCGCCGTCATGACCGGCGGCACCGCTGTCTTCGATGACCTCGGCATCAGCCTCGAAAAGCTCGAGCTGAACGAGCTCGGCCGCGCCAAGCGCGTCGTCGTCGAAAAGGAAACCTGCACGCTCATCGAAGGCGCCGGCGAGAGCGCGAAGATCAAGGGCCGCATCGAGGCCATCAAGAACGAGATCAACGCGACCACTAGCGACTACGACCGCGAGAAGCTCGAAGAGCGGCTCGCGAAGCTCTCGGGCGGCGTGGCCCAGATCAACGTCGGCGCCGCGACCGAAGTCGAGATGAAGGAGAAGAAGGCCCGCGTCGAAGACGCCCTGCACGCCTGCCGGGCGGCCGTCGAAGAAGGCATCCTGCCCGGCGGCGGCGTGTCCGTCATCCGCGCGCTGCCCGCGCTCGACGCCGTCGAGAAGAAGGCCAAGGGCGACCAGAAGACCGGCGTGGACATCATCCGCCGCGCGCTGAAGGCCCCGATCAAGCAGATCTCCGAGAACGCCGGCATCGACGGCTCGATCGTCTGCCAGAAGGTCGCCGACGGCGAAGGCAACTTCGGCTACAACGCCCTGACGGACGAGTACGGCGACCTGATCAAGATGGGCGTCGTCGTCCCGCTGAAGGTCGAACGCGTCGCGCTCGAAAACGCCTCGTCCGTCGCCGGCCTGCTGCTGACGACCGACGCCGCGATCAGCGAGATCAAGGAAAAGGAAGAAGACAAGAAGTAATTGCAGAAAGGAGGTCTACTCCCAATGCAGTTTTTTCTCACCGGGCTCGCGCTTTCCACGCTGCCCACGCCTCACGGTGTGCGAGCCCAACGGCAGCCTGACGGCGAAAAACTCGTGGCAGGCGCGGGCTATGGCTGCCGACAATTGAGTTGACGACCAGCGTCAGAACTCTGTGTCTGACGAGTCAGGGGCAAGTAGTCTGCGAGCCCCGCAACAGGCCGGAATTGACGTAATCGGGCGCGCGCCGTAAACGGCGCGCGCCCGATATCTGTTTCTACTTGATGGTTGGCACCACATGAAAAGACCCCTGGGCAGAAACGACCAATGCTGGTGCGGCTCTGGCAAGAAGTACAAGCGCTGCCACCTTGGACGTGAGTCCGAAGCGCGGCCACCGATTTCGGATGGCATAAGGGCGTTCCACGACGTACAGAACAGGCGGGTCTGCCTGCACGCTGATGCATCACCCGGGACGTGCCAAGGCGAGATCGTCAAGGCCCACACAGTCCAGAATGCGCTGCTCCGCCTGATCGCGAAGGACAACCACGTTTACGGGATACCTACCAGCTATGCGGCGATTGTCAGCGCCGGGGGCACCATACGTCCACAGCTCATGGGCATCGGGAAGGCCTCGACTTTCACAGGGTTCTGCGCCGCGCACGACGACCGCCTCTTCGCAGACATAGAGAAGACACCAATCACTGCATGCGACCGACACGCGTGCCTGCTCGCGTACCGTGCCACCTGTCGGGAGCTTTACGCTAAGGAAGGGGGCGCCTTGCTCGACCCCCACTTCCGGACCGTGGATAGCGGCCTCTCCGTGCCCCTCCAGGTCGCACTGCAAGCTGCCAATACGGCTCGCATGGCCGGACTCTCCACAGGGCTCAATGAGATCCGCCAACGAAAGGAGCAGTACGATCGGATATTGAGAAGCGGGGACTACGCCGCGATTCGGTACTGCGTCATCTGGTTCAACTCGCCTCCGGACGTGATGTGCTGCGGCGCAAAGAACCCCGACTACGACTTTGCCGGCGACTCGATCCAAGACCTGGCCGATCTCACAACCCCTGCGCAAGGTATCACACTCGCGCTCTTGGCTTCGGGGGAACTCGGCTGTGCGTATTTCTCCTGGCTCGCCAACGAGGGCTGTGCAAGTGAGAAACTGCTCGCGTCACTCCTCGCGTTGCCTCGCACGCACATCCCCGATGCACTCGTTCGCCATGTGTGGTCCACACAGGAGAACCAGTTCTGGCGTCCCGATTGGTGGGAGGGCCTGGCGCCCGCACTGCGGGATGCGCTGCTTCGTCGTCTCTTCACTGCCGTGCATCCGCTGACTCCAATCCCGCCAGATTACCTGCGCGACGATGGGCATCGGTACGTGAGTTGGCGCGTGACATCCATAGAAACCAACGAGCCGCGCTTGGCGGCCGCCGCAACGGCATCAGCTTGATCGTTTCGCCGCCAGCCGCTGTTGGCAGGTATTGGTACGCAACTCCGTCAGCGCCGCCCGGGGATCTTGTCACTCGCAGCCGTCCGCACCCGCGGCCACATTTATCGGCCCATCCGAGTCGCCAAACGACGTGTCTTATGCCATACTTGACATTTATGTTATATGTGCCATAATTGTATCATGAGCGTCTTGCCGGCCTTCGATGCGGATGGCCTGCTCCCGCCTGGCGACTACGAGCTCACGCTCGACGCCCTGCGCGAGTCGCCGCTGGTCGTGGGGCCGGATGACGAACCGGCTCCGCCAAATTGGGATGCCCCCTGGCGGCGCCACTTGGTCGACAACTTGGCGGTGCTCGTAGATGAGTTGTGCCGCGCCGGCATCACCAGAATCTTCATCGACGGCTCGTTCGTCGAGGACAAAGACCACCCGAACGACATCGACGGTTACTTCGAGTGCGACTTCTGGCGCCTGGCACGCGGCGAATTGGAGCGCGACCTGAACCTCCTCGATCCGCACAAAATCTGGACCTGGGATCCCGCCAGTCGTCGCCCCTACCGCGGCTATGCCAAGGCCCAGTTGCCGATGTGGCACGTGTACCGCGTCGAGTTGTATCCGCATGCGCCGGGCATGCTCAGCGGCATCCGGGACGAGTTTGGCCACGAACTCGAATTCCCCTCCGCGTTCCGCCGCTCACGGCGCATGCCGCGCGCCCGCGGCATTGTGAAGCTCGGAGTCTGACATGATCCGCAACGAAAGCGAATATCGCGAAGCCGTCGAACGCGTTCGCGCTGAGGCCGCACGCCTCACCGCCTACGAGGCCGAACTCCGCAAGCTGAATCTCTCGGCCGCCGAGATCAAGCGCGCCCTCGATCCCGTCCGGTCCTTCCACGCCCAGCTCCAGGAGGAGGTCGCCGGCTACGAACGCCTCCAGCGCGGCGAGTTCGCCGAACTCCAGAACTTCTCCGGGCTCGGCGGCCTGCTCATCGCCTTGCGCATCGCCCGCGGCTGGACGCAGCGCGAACTGGCCCAGCACCTCGGCATCCACGAGTCCCAGGTCTCACGCGACGAACGCAACGAGTACCACGGCGTCACCGTCGAACGCGCCGGCCGCATCCTCGACACCCTCGGCGCCCAACTCCGCACGCAGGTAGCCGAGGCCCCGCCCCGCGCGGCCTGACGCGGGCCGCCGAGCGGCTCGCTCTCCCACGCCGCGCCAGTGAAATCCCGCCAATCCCCGCCCTCCGCGCATCAATCCCCGCCCCACGCCCCCAACCCCCGTGTCGCCGTTTGCATTCGCCCCTCCGCGCGCGCACCCTCTCCGTCAGGAGGCCTTCCGTCATGGTCCCGACTGCGTGCTCTTCCGCATCACCTCGCTTCACCACCCGCCCTGCCGCCTCGGCGCCGCACTTGGCCGCTTCAGCGGCCTCACCCACCCCCACGCGCCGGCGTATCACCGAATGAACGACCCCGCGACCGGCCGACCGCTCGCGCCGATGGCTGACAGTCCCCCCCTCTCTCTCGCACACCGCAGGCGTGCGGAAACCGTCCGTCCCGCGGCGCGCCCCATCCCCGGCCCCTCCTCCGAGTCCAAAACCGGCGGCGATCTATAACACTCGTCCCCACCGCAGCGGCTATATTGCTTGTGGCCAAGCGGCCTCGCAGGGTGGCCGCGGCAGCTTGGTTCGAGGCGCGAAGATGATGAACACGACTGGAGTTCAACTCGATTCTGCGGCGCTCATGGCATTCGCCGCAACGCTGGGGCATCTCCCACCGGACGAGGTCGAGCGGGCAAAAGTCCTGTACGTGAAAAACGCCCTCACGGACTACCACACCGCGTGTGCCTCGATGCGCGGCATGATGATCGTCTTCATCGTGCTCTCGATCATCCCCCTCTTCTGGCTGGTCACGATCCCCGGACTCCTCGGCATGCGCGCCGCCCGCCGCAACCTCCGCGAGAAGATCGCCAACGCCATCCAGGTCTGGGGTCTCGACTGCGACAAGTGGCAAATCACGCTGTGACCGGCCGCCCGCCTGATCTACGCACACCGGGCGCACCGGCCGAAGCCGCTGCGCCCGGTATCGCATTGCGGAAGCCCACGCGCGCGCGTGCGCTCCTCCGCGTAGGGCAGGGAGGATTGGGCTAGCGGCGGCGCAGCAGGGTCAGCGCGCCCAGCGACAGCAGCGCCAGGGCGCTCGGCTCGGGTACGGCGTCCCAGGAGTAGGTAATCGTGATATCCATGCCGATCTCGTTCAGCGAGATGGTGATCAGATTCGGATCGAAGATACGCAGATTGACCGGGGCCTGGGGCGGCCACCGGCGCGGATCAGGCATCGTGGCCGTCAGGGCCGACAGCGTATGGGTGCAGGCCAGCGGCACGGTGCCGGTGCCGGTCATCAGGGCGAGCACGCTCGGCGGCCCCTGCTGCTCGGTATGGATTATTCCCTCGTGAGAAACCGATGACGGGCCCGGCACTACCGTCGTCCACGGCGCCTCGAACATCCCGCTACCGCGGGTGTGGTCCATGAACCCGCTGTCCACCGGCAGCGTCAGCACCCCGTTGAGCGTGCCGATCCACTTCTGCGTCCACGACGTGAAGTTGCCGGCCCAGTACTGCGTGGGGTTGGTCCCGTACGTGATCGTGTACGAGTTGTACAAGTTGTATTCCGCCTTGAACCCCGCGAGCTGCCGCGTGCCGCCCTGCGTGTCAAACAGCGGGAAGTCCAGGGTGTACTGGAACGTCGTGCCAAAGACCGGGTTCGCAACGCTGTAGTTCAGCGTGTGCACCTCCTGCAGTGTGTCGGCCACCGCCGGCAAAGCACACCACACCGCGATTCCGGTCAGCACGATCGCCGCACGCGTCATCTTCGATCCGTACATGTTGACCTCCTCACACCTATGTGCGCCCGCGGACGGGCACAGACCAACGGGCACTCATCCGGCGGCGCACACCGCCGGCGACTCCCGCTCCTCATGCATGGAAGCAGCGCCGTCATAGGGCGGCTTGCTGCTCAGCCACCCCCACCGCCGGCAGTTCGCGATCGAGATCGAACGCTGTTCCGTCGGGGTTCCGGCCGCGCCGCCTGGAACTGTTCCCGCGACCCGGTGGCGGATCCGCGATTCACAGCCTCCGGTGGAAGCCGGGCGAACGCCCGATCCGGCCGAATTGCGCTTCCCGCCAAGCAGGCTCGGATTCCTCATGTCTCCGACAATAGCAGGACCGCCATCACGATTCAATACAGGTTCTCAGAATCTGCACTGATTTTCTGTTGCGGTGTCCAACCGTGGCGATAGAATGCACAGAGACGCGGGTTTCATACACTGTGCGGACCGCACTCCAGCAACGAACATGAAAGACGTAAACGCAACGACCACGGCAACTAAGAGCAAGATCGTCGGCGATATCGCCACGATCGGACGCGATCTCGCCGTGAGCTTCACCGACTTGCTCGCCCGCCTGCCCGGAGCCCCACAGCCTGCCGCAAGACTCGCCGAAACGCTCAAAGTCGATAAAGCCCTCGCGGTCCGACTGCTCGCGGCCGTCCGACAGAAGGACCCGCTCGCCACCGCCCACGTCATCCCCGGCCCGGACCCCCTCTCGCGGGTCGTGAAGGCCGCCGGCCGCAAGGGCGTCCCCCTCGACATCTTGCGCCCGACAGACGATGCGGTCGCCGCGTTCCGCACGCTCATCAAGGTTCACGGCGGCGACCGTAGCGGCCTCGACGCGATCATCGCCGCCTCGCTGCCGGACGCGCGGCTGAAGTTCGAGAACGTCGCCAAGCAGTCCATGTACCGCGGCGCACGTCAGTTGAAGGGTGTCACCGCCGACGTGGTCGCATACACGGTTTTCTTCCATCCATCGGATGATCCCCGCGTCGCGGACGTCGTGAACATCGAGGGCTATTTCGGCTTGCGTCGCGTGCGCCCCGGAGCCGACCTGAAGATAGGGACCGAGAGTCAGATCATGGCCCAAGGACCGGGTGCGTCTGAGCCTTGCACGCTGGACGGACTTCCAGTGGAGAAGTTCGAGGGCGTGCTCTTGCGCCCGTTCTGCTCGGACCCGCAGGTGAAACTCACCACCCATTTGCGGGGCAGCGACGCCATCTACGTGCTGGACTGGGGCGAGAGTGTCGGCTGGAGCTCGGCGCGCGACGTGGTTACGGCCGAGGTGCGCCGCCGGCTGATGCGTCGCAGCCGCATGCCCGATGATCGGCGCCACAAGTCGGGCGTGGTGTATCCGATTACGCTGCCGAGCCGCGTGTTCGTGTGCGACCTCATCCTCCACCGCGACATCTACGCCGGCCTGGAGCCGCGACTCCGCATTCTCGAGGTCGGCTCGCACGGCGCGGCCGAAGTCAACGACGAGACCCGCGACCTCGAAGTGCTCGACGTCGTCGAACGCGTGGAGCCCCTCGGCTGGGGCATCAGTTCGTTCCGCGCCGCCGAGATCCCGCGCTACGACGAGCTACTCGCGCACGTCTGCGACAAGCTGGGCTGGAACCCCGGAGATTTTCGCGGCTTCCGCACGCGCATCGAGTACCCGATGTTCGGCACGCAAGTGCAGCTCGCCTTCGACGTGCCGCTGTGCGACACGCCCGCTGCCCCGCCCCTGCCGGCCCAATGAGCCCGCCGCGTGCCACGGTCGGCCATCTCGCCCGTGTACCCCTGCTCTGCGAGCAGCGCGCCATACAGGTCATTCCACAGCAGCGCGTCTCCCCGTCATTCCGAAGGAGCCTGAGCGACCAACGCATAGACTGAAACGATGAAGGGAGGCCGGCGCCGGACGGCCGGTGAATGCGCATCGTGCCCGCCGGCCTTAGCCCAGCGGAACCGCCCCCCTGTCGCAACGCACCGGGCCGCGCGGCGCCCTCAGATTCGCACGGACGGTCAAGCAGCCGCGAGCACCGGGAGCTACGATTCGCGCTGCAAGACGGTGGAGGCGCCGTGCTGACGCAGTGGGACAAACTCAAGGCCGCCGAGCGGATGCAGACCTATATCGAGACGCATCTCGGCACGGCGATCACGATGGCCGCCCTGGCCCGGGCCGCCTTCTACTCGCCGTGGCATGCGGCCCGCCTGTTCCGGGAAGTCACGGGAAAGTCGCCCTTCGAGTACATCCGCCTGCGCCGCCTCTCGGCCGCGGCAGAGCAGCTCCGGACCACGCCGTGCAAGATCGTCGATGTCGCCCTTGACTTCTTCTTCAACTCCCACGAGGGCTTTACGCGGGCCTTCGCCCGGCAATTCGGCCTGCCGCCCGCCCGCTTCCGCCGCACCGGGGCCACTGTCGAGTTGTTCCTGCCACCACGACTGCGGGATTGGTACACCCAGAGGCAACGAGGAGAGCTGACCATGTCTACGCACAAGAAACCCGACACCGTCTTCGTCCAGGTGCTCGACCGCCCGGCTCGCAAGATGATCGTCAAGCGCGGCCGCAAAGCCACCCATTACTTCGAGTATTGCGAGGAGTTGGGGTGCGACATCTGGGACCAGTTGGCCGCCATTCCCAACACGCTGCAGGAGCCGATGGGCATGTGGCTGCCCGAGAACCTCCGCACCCCAGGGACATCCCAGTATGTCCAGGGCGTCGAGGTCGCGACCGACTACGCCGGGGAGGTACCCGACGGCTTCGAGCTCATGTCGCTTCCGGCGTGCAAACTGATGGTGTTTCAGGGCCCCCCATACGACGACAAGGACTTCGAGCACGCGATCGCGTCACTCTGGGACGTGATGAAGACATACCGGCCGGAGACCTACGGCTTCAGGTGGGCCGACGAGGACGGGCCGCGCTTCCAGCTCAAGCCCGAGGGCTACCGGGGCTACATCGAGGGTCGCCCGGTGCGGCCCGTGTAGATCAGGTGGCATGTGCGGCGCGGCCCCCGGCGCGCCGTGCCGCGCATGCCGCGGGCCCGTACTTCCTTGTTCGCAGCGCGCCACGCACTGTGTGCACGTCGCTCAGTGCCGTCTGCCACCCACGCCGCCACGGCCCGACCGTATGCGGGCACACTACTCCGCCGCCCCCCCCGCCTTGCCCCCCACACCCAAGTCGGGCATCATGACGCGCTGACGTGCCGCGTCGGCACGCCGGACCTCGTTGCGGAGGGTCTCACATGACCACGACCCCTGGCGGTCCCGAGCCGGTCCGCTTCGAACCCGCCGGCGGCGAGCCGCTGCGCGCCGCGCCGCCCACCATGGCCGGCCCTCTGCCAACGCCCGCACGGACCTCCTCCTGGCCGACGGCCGTCGGGGTAATCGCGATCGTGTTCGGCGCTGGCGGCTTGCTGGCCAATCTGTGGGGGGCGCTGGCACCGCTTTTCATCGGGGCCATCGCGGAACACATGCCGGCGGGACAGCAGGCTTCGATCGGCGTGGCGATCCACTGGCAGAACTGGACCGTGGCGTTTTGCCTGCTCCAGTTCGTGTTGGCGATCCTCCTGCTGCTCGGCGGCATCGGCCTGCTGCAACGCCGGCCGTCCGGGCGACGCCGACTGCTGTGGTGGGCCCCGCTGAAGATGCTCGCGGCGGTCGCCGGTCTGTTCGTCGGCTGGGCTATGCAGCAGGAGTCGCTGCAGGTGATGCAGCAGCAAGGCGGCCCGGCAGCGCTCGGCGCGAAGATGGCGCAGAGCTTCACCGTCGTCGGCCTGGTGCTGGCGCTGCTGTGGGGCTGCGCTCTACCCGTGTTCATGTTGATCTGGTTCACGCGCCCGACCATCCGGGCCGAGGTGGCCAATTGGGGGCCGGCGCCGGTGGAGCGCTGAATGCCGGCGACCGCGCCGCGGCGCCCCACTCGAGACGGCAGCCCTGAGGTCACGATCGGATGCGCTGCAAGAATTGCGATTATCGCCTGTGGAACCTGACCGAGCGCCGCTGCCCGGAGTGCGGCACGCCGTTTCGACCCAGCGACTACGAGTTCGTCCCCAACAGCGTGCAGTTCTGCTGTCCCCACTGCGGCCAGTCCTACTACGGCACCGGCGCGAAGGGGCATCTCGTGCCGGCCGCATTTGCCTGCGTGAAGTGTGGTCAGAACGTACACATGGACGAGATGGTGCTGCTGCCGACGGAGGGCGTGCACGAACAGCAGACCAATGTGTATCGCATCCCCTGGCTGGAGCGCCGGGAGCGCGGGCTGGTGAAGGCGTGGCTGGCTACGGTGGGCGCGGCGCTGGTGTCACCCATGCGCCTGATGCGGGGGTTGCCGGCCGACGGGGCCGCCGGACCGGCGCGCTGGTTCGCACGCTTGACGCTGCTGGTCACCGCGGTCGGGGCCGCCGGGCCGCTGGCCGCGTTGCCGTTGATTGCCGGCTTGGGACGCGGCCCGGCCGCCATGGGGGGCGTCGTGGCGAGCGTGTTGCTGTTGGTCGGCATGTACATCGCCCTCGTGCTGGGCACGTTCCTGTGGAGCCTGCTGGCGCACGGGCTCCTGCTGCTTACGGGGGCGACCGCGGGTCCTCGCGCGCGCACGTCTCAGGCGATCTACTTCAGCACGGGCGCCAACATCTTCACCGCCGTGCCGTGCCTGGGCATGTACATCGGCTGGATCTGGTGGGTCGTTTCGGCCACGCTGATGGTGAAGGAGGCGCAGCGGGTGCATGGCGGGCGCGCGGCGCTAGCCGTGGTAACACCCCCGATCGTGCTATTCGTCACGGTCATCGCCCTGTACATCTGGTTCGTGGTCAGCGTGGTTTCGTCAATCGGAACGACCGGGACGCTCGCGACGCAACCGTCCTGGGCCATGGGCCCATCGCGCTCCGAGACGCGCGCCGTCCTGAGCAAACTGCTCCGCTTCGCCCGCGAGCGCGATGCGCGCGGCCCGCGGCACGCGTCCGACCTGGTCGCGGCCGGCTACCTTGATGCCGGCGATTTCGTGGGCCTGAGCAGCTTCACGACGACCGCCCAAGTCCCCGTCGGCGGAGCGACACTCGAGCGCCTCGGCGAGTTGGAGCCGGCGGCCGCCAATCGGCTGGCCCAGGGCGCGGCGCAGGCCTTGCCGCCCGGGACGACGGCCCACCGGCTGGGGGACTACGTGTTCACGTATCACGGGATGGACCTGACGAAGGCCGATTCGCAGCTATGGGTGGTGATCGGCACGCCCGAACCCAACGCGGCCACCCCCCAGTTGCCGTCGACGCGCATCGCGTGCGGACAGGCGGATGGGACGGTATGCGAGATCGGGTTGCCGGAGTGGGAGGCGCGGCTGGCAGACCAGAACAGCTTGCGTCAGCGGCTGGGGCTGCCAGCGTTGCGCGATCCGCGCGGGGTGACGCATGCGCGGCCGGACTGGGCGGCGCCATAGGTACAACGCCGCAGCAGAACGGGCAGGGCACGGCGAGTATTCGGGCCGCGAGTGGCGGCGGCTCTCGGGGTGTTTACCCGACATTGATCGATACGGGCGGCGCTATAGGATGGGAGCAGTACACGTCTGTTCGCGCAACGGGGCGGGGTGGTTCCGTCCGGGCGCGGTGGCGTGCGAGATCTACACACGCACTTCGCGGGATTTGGGAGGATTGTATGGACGGGCGAAAACTGATTGGCGGGCTGATCACGGTAGCGTTGGTGGTGACCTTCATTTACATGCGCTTCTCGCGGCGCGAGGATGCGTCGAAGGAGGTCTACCGGCAGATTCG
Source organism: uncultured Planctomycetales bacterium (assembly GCA_964523405.1). Taxonomy (GTDB): domain Bacteria; phylum Planctomycetota; class Phycisphaerae; order UBA1845; family Fen-1342; genus CAZGAQ01. The sequence continues at coordinate 76,678 of CAZGAQ010000019.1, read as the reverse complement.
GGAGGTCGTCACGACGATGAAGTCATACGAGGCAAACCGGCAGGTCGTTGATGATATGTGCAAGGCGGCGCACGAGGTGGCGTTTGCGGACGCCTATTCGACGGGTGGGCGGCGCAGCCGGGACCGATTTGACGAGCGGAAGTACATCACGGCGTTCTTCAAGTCGATGGTGAACCTGGCGGAGATGCGGCAGAAGAAGGAGCTGGAGCAGGAGTTGCGGGACCTGCACGTGCAGTTTGACAACGCGTACAAGACCCAGCAGACGGGGTGAGGGGATGCAGCGGCGGCCACCGCGGCAACCGGCCACGCTCGACAGCGGGTTTTCATCGTGAAGAGCGCGAAGGTGCGAAGCGGTTGTCAACCGTGCGTGGTGAGGGGTGCGCCAAGCGGCGGCGCGGAGGCGGTTTCGCGGGGGACGACATCGCACGGCGCGGCTTCGTATGGCGCCGACGCGCCAGGCGGCGGCGGGGATTCGCGCTTGGTGGCGGGAACTTGCGCATCCTCTCCCCGGAGGCCGCGCGGGTGAGGGTGGCCGCGCGCGGCCCGTCCCTCTCCCCTGCCGCTAGTGCGGTTTCACAAATGGTGTGTTGCCTGGTAGCGTCAGGCCTCTGTGCCTGACGACGAATGTCGGTGCTGGAGCGCCGCACCAAAAGTGAACCCGCTCTAGCGGACGAACAGGTCGCGGAGCCACTGGACCGTGGTCTGCCGCCCGAGCTCGCCGATGGCCTCCGTGAGCGGAATGTCCTTGGGGCAGACCTTGGCGCAGTTCTGGGCGTTGCCGCAGTCCGTGACGCCGCCGGGGCCCATGATGGCGTGCAGGCGGTCCTCCTTGAAATACTCGCCGGTCGGGTGCGAGTTGTGCAGGCGGGCCTGGCCGAGCGGCGCCGGGCCGATGAACGCCGAGTCCGCGTGGAATTGCGGGCACGCTTCCATGCAGCAGCCGCAGGTCATGCAGCGGCTGAAGAGATAGCGGATGCTCTGCACGCCGGGGGAGATGAGCGGGGCGTGGCGGTGAATGTCCCAGGAGCCGTCGACGGGCACCCAGGCCTTCACCTTCAGCAGCGCGTCGAACATCTTCCGGCGGTCGACCTGCAGGTCGCGGACGACGGGGAACTTCGTCAGCGGCGCCAGCACGATCGGCTGCTCCAGCTCGTCGATCAGGGCGGCACACGACTGCCGCGGCACGCCGTTGATGAGCATGCTGCAGGCCCCGCAGACCTCCTCCATGCAGTTGCACTCCCACACAACGGGATTCACGCGCCGCCCGTCGGCGGTGACGGGGTGCTCGCGGAGGTACATCAGCGCGGAGACGACGTTGTGGGCCGGCGCGTAGGGCATGACGAAGTCTTCCCAATACGGCACGGCGCCGGGGCCGTCCTGGCGCTGAATGCGGAAGCGGATTTCCTTGCCGGTCGTGTTCGTTGCGGGGGCTGTCATATTCTCACCACGTATTCGTGCGGCCTGTTCTCACCGCGAAGGACGCGAAGAAGACACCCAATACGGCTGTTCAGACGGGCTCTTCGCGTACATCGCCGACTTACGTTCTCCAATATCCGCTGTCTTCCACTTCGTGCTGCCGTGCTTCGTCAGGCACGGAGGCCTGACGCTACGGCTCTCCGAACCTCTTCCCTTCGCGTCCTCGGCGTCCTTCGCGGTGAATGAGCGCCTACCGATAGTCCCGCGGCGTCTCCGGGGCCATGATGTTCGCCTCGATCGGAGCGTACGAGATCTCCGGACCCGCGGGCGTGTGCGTCGCGATCGTGTGCTTCATCCAACGATCGTTGCTTTCCTTCCAGCGCTTCTTGTAATCCTCGTACTCCGGGTCGCCGGCGAACTTGCCTTCGGGCACCTTGATCTCGAATTCGGCTTTGTAGTGCGAGCCGCGGCACTCATCGCGCAGCCGGGCGCCCTTCGCGATCACCTCGGCCAGCACGATCATGTCCTGCACCTGCCGGGCCCACGAGAGGCACTGGTTCGCCCAGCCGCTCTTGTCGTCGAGGGCGATGTTGTGCGATCGCTCCTTGAGCTTGGCCAAACCGGCCAGAGCCTTATCCAGCCCCTTGTTGTCGCGTTCGACGAACACGTGCTCCTGCATCAGCGCGCCGAGCTCGATGTGCAGCGTGAACGGGTTCTCACCCTGCGTGCGACTGGTGAGCGTCTGGTTGATCTCAACCTGCCGCTTGCGCTCCGCTTCCACCGTCGCATCCGCCACGTCCGTGCGGCCCTTCTTGAGGCCTTTCACGTACGCGGCCGCCGCATCGCCGGCGATCCTGCCGCTGAATGAGGCGGACAGCAGCGAATTCGCGCCGAGGCGATTGGCGCCGTGGTACTGGTGGTCGCACTCGCCGCAGGCATACAGGCCGGGCAGGTTCGTCGCGTGGTTCTTCGGATGCACCAGCGTCATCGCGCCGGTCTTCTCGTCCTTCTGGTACGAGACGTACAGCCCTCCCATGCTGTAGTGCACCGCGGGGAAAACCTCCATCGGGCCGGTGTACGGGTCCTCGCCGGAGAACTGCTGGTACATCTCGAGGATGCCGCCCAGCCGCGTTTCGAGAAACTCGCGCGGCTTGTGCGAGAGATCGAGATAGACCACATCCTGGCCATTCACGCCCATGTTCATATGGCGGGCCACACGGTAGATCGCCCGACTGGCGACGTCGCGCGGGACCGTGTTGCCGTACGTCGGGTACCACTCCTCGAGGAAGTAGAAGCGCTCGGCCTCGGGAATGTCCTGCGGGCGGCGCGCGTCGCCAACCTGCTTGGGCACCCAGATGCGCCCGCCCTCTCCGCGACACGCCTCGCTCATCAGCCGCAGCTTGTCGTGGCCCTTCATCGCCGTCGGGTGAACCTGGACGAATTCACCGTTGGCGAACTTGGCGCCCTGTTGATACACGCGCGCTGCAGCCGACCCGGTCGAGTTCGTCGACATCGTCGAGCGGCAGAAAATCAGTCCCAGTCCGCCGGTCGCCAGAATGACGGCGTCGGCCTTGAACGCCTGCACCTTGAGGCTGTTGAGATCCATCGCCACGATGCCGCGGCAGACGTGCTCGTCGTCGAGAATGACCGAGAGGAACTCCCAGTTCTCGTATTTCTGCACGGCGCCCTTCGACTCGTGCGCACGGACCTGCTCATCGACCGCGTACAGGAGCTGCTGGCCCGTCGTCGCGCCGGCAAAGCACGTACGCCGGTTCTTCACGCCGCCGAACAGCCGCTGGTCCATGCTGCCTTCGGGCGTCCGACTGAAGGTCACGCCCATGCGGTCGAACGTGCGGATGACGCCGGGGGCTTCTTCGCACAGCGTCTTGATCGGCGGCTGGTCGGCCAGGTAGTCGCCGCCCTTGATCGTGTCGACGATGTGCTGCCAGATCGAGTCGTGCTGGCCCTTCACGTCGAGCACGGCGTTGATGCCACCCTGCGCGCAGCACGAGTGCGAGCGCTTCACCGGGAACAGCGAGAACAGGTCGACCGGTAGGCCGGCCTCCGCCAGCCGCAAGGTCGCCCACAAGCCGCCCAATCCGCCGCCAACTACGATGACTCTTGGCTTGGCCATGTCTTTTTCACCACGTAGGACACGTCTTTTTCACCGCGAAGGACGCGAAGAAGACCGTATCGGTTACCGGGTCATTCGGTTCTCGGCGTCGACCTTGGCTCATCTTCGTCCGCACGTTCCGTATTCACCACGAAGGACGAGAAGGAAAGCTATCCGCCGTCAGCCATCCGCTCTCCGCCAGACTGCAATACTCCACGCCTTCTGGTCCCCCGGGTCTTTGCTCCCTTAGTCCGTCGATCCCGTGCGCCCTCAGTCACGGCTTTCAATGCCCTGATCCCTCTAGCTTCGCATCCTTCGCGCTGCGTCAACGTCTAGGGCCGGGCGGTCGCGACCGGTTTGGCGGCGGACTCGTGCGCCGGTGACGCCGACGGCGTCACCTGCGTGAGGGCGTACAGCGACGTCAGGCCCCAGATCATCAACACGACGCCGAACGCGAGGGCTCCAGCCGAAACGCGCTTGCGCGATGCATCGCCGACGGTAAGGCCCCACGTGATGCAGAAGGTGCCGATGCCGTTGCAGAAGTGGAAGACCGTCGCGGTCAGCCCGATGACATAGAGCACGACCCACAGCCACGTCGGCAGCCACATGTGCAGGAAGCCGGCCTGCGTAAAGGCGAAAAACCCGCCGTGCTGCTCAGCAGCGAAGTAGTTGATGCCGCCGAACCAGTGCGCGAAGCGGTAGTGTGCCAGGTGCACCAGAATGAACGGGATCATGATCCACGCGGACACGCGCTGCAGCGTGTAGCGCCAGTTGTCGAGGTACGGATACTGGCTGGCGTTCGACTTACCCTGCAAAGCGATCAGCACGCCGTAGCCGCCGTGAAACGCGAGCGGCAGAAAGATGAACAGCACCTCGATGAACACGAGCCACGGCAGGCCGTGAATCCACTCCACGTGCTCGTTGAAGTTCTTTGTGCCGAGGAAAGCCGTGGAGTTGGTCAGGAGGTGATTGATCAGGAACGCACCCACGGGCACGATGCCGGTGAGCGAATGGAGTCGCCGCAGCGCGAAATGATTGCGGTCGAGAAAACTGGGCGCAGACGGATTCACGTTCATCCTCTCACTCCCCGCGAAATGCCGCACCGCTGGTTCATGGCTCGGTCCGGCGATTATACGCGCCGGGCATTCGGGGGCAACGGGAGCGCCCGGCGCGAATTCGCACCGCGCAACACGCCTATTCCCGCACCAACCCGCGCCACGCACGCAGCGCCGCCTCCAGATCGCCGGGCAGATCACCCAGGAAACCGTGGCGATTGCCGTGGCGCAGCGCGTTGTTGAGCCCCTCGCCGGCGTATTCGTCCGCGGCGCCGCCGAAGTCGAGTTGCCCGGCGAAGCTCGTCACCTGGTCGTTGCCGTCGGCACGCGGCGCTCCGCGCACGCCCTCGTAACGATCGCGTCCGGCATAATCAAGCAACAGCGCCCAGCCGTTGTTGTGAGCGGCGCAGCGCGAGAAGCCGAGCGGCCCGGTATACACGTCGTCCCCCGCACGATCGATCAGGACCGTGACCGCCTCATCCCACGCGCACGACTGGCCGACGGCCTGCCAGCATTGGTAAAAGTCGTTGCCGGCCTCATCCTCCAGGTAGCCGAGCGCCTGATGGGCCGCCCAGGCCTGCGCGTACCGCGCGCCCCGATAGCGGTCATTCCCCGCACGCTCGCTCTGCACCCCCCAGCCATAGTAGTAACCGCCGCCCTGCGCAAAGTTGGCGCCGTAGTACAGGTCGTCGCCACCGTCATCGCGCAGCACGGCCAGCCCCCCCGACGCCAGATTGCGAAAACCGATCCCGCAGCCCTGGCAAAAGGCGTCGTACACACCCTGCGTGCCGTAATTCGTCGTGTCGCGGCCACCGCAGTAATAGCTGTCATTGCCCGCGTGATCGATCAAAGCCGCGAAGCCGCCAGGCATGCCGAGTGCCTGGGCATAGCGCGGCGCCTCGTAGCGATCATCTCCCGCGTCGTCGCACAACAGGGCAAGGCCGCACAGCGCGGCCGCCTGCGCGTAGTCGTTGGCGCGATACGTATCGTTCCCCGCCTGATCCCACAATACGCCCACGCCGAGGACGGCCGCGGCCTGGGCCCAATGCTGCCCGATGTACGTGTCGTCCCCCGCGCGATCGTACTGCAGCGCGATGCCGAACAGGCCCGCGCCCTGCGCCCCGTCGCAGGTAGCCTGGTACGTGTCGTTGCCGTCCAGGTCGATCACAACCGACAGCGGCCGCTGCGTCTCCTGCGTGTACCAGTCGTCGCCCCCCAGGTCGATCAGCACGGCGGCGGGCTGCGTGTGCACGCTGGTCCCCCGACCAGCCAGGACGATCGGCCCGTCGAGCGTGGGATAGGTCAGGATGATGCCTTCGGGAGCGTCCGCGAGGTCGCGCCGCAACCCGTCCAGGTAGTCGGCGTCGGTCAGGGCGCTGAGCACGATCGCGGCCTGCGCCAGCGCGCCGGTATCGACACGATGAGCCAGCTCGGCCCAGCGCCGCACGCGCGCCAGCCGTCTGGCGTCCTGGTCAACCAGAACCATGACAACCTCGCGGAACGACGCGGCCACGTCAGGCAGCGCATCAATCAGGAACTCCAGCTCGTGGGGCTGCAGCCCGGCAAAGGCCTGATCGTACCGCTTGCCCGCATCGGCCAGCAGGTGCGCGATCTGCCCGGCGTGCTCCGCCACGGTCAGCCCGGTCCGCAGTTGCGGCGGGCGCTGCAGGTCCACCGGACGATCAAGCCAGCGCGCGGCGTGCACCAGGGCACCGGGCAGATCGTCGGGGAGCGCGGCCATGTCGCGCGCCAGCGCTGGCATGGCCATGGGCTCGCGCAGCGCATAGGCCACGCGCGACAGCCGGTAGGGATCGCCTGCCTGCACCAGCCCCGCGAGCCGGGCCCGCAGCCTGGTGTAGTCCTCGCGCGCCCCGTAGTGATCGAGGAGCGCCTCGGCGAGCTGCTCTTCCGGCAAATGGGGCACGGGCGTCGGCGCAATCTCCTCATTGGTCGGCATACGGTGGCTTGGCAGCGGCTCGCGGCGCGGTTGCAGCACTACCGTTATGGCCCGCACTTCTCCGCGGCGCACGGCGGTCAGGCGGAGCGTGGTGCCGACCGGCCGCGTGGCCAGAATCTGGTTCGGCTCGCGCCACGCGTTGGGATCGGCCAGCGGCTCGTCCCCCAGGCGGGCGGTGCGCTCGATCGACGGCCGGACAATGGTCAGTTGCAGCGTGTCGCCGTCGCGGTGAGCGGGGACGATTTGCTGGAAGCGTACGAGGAGTTCGTCGCTTGGCAGCCCGAAGTCGAGGTCATCCAGGGCCACGAGGATGTCGTCGCCACGCACACCCGCCACGTCCGCACTACTGCCCGGTGTGACCGCACTGATCCGCAGACCGAGCGGGAAGGTACGTTCCCCCACGGCGATGGGGCCGGGGCAGGGCTCCACGCTCACGCCGAGCAGCGGCGGCCGCTCCAGGGGGGGCATCTCCGGCGCGGCGGGCAGCAACAGACACACGGCGAGCACAGCAGCGGACATGCACGTCTCCTGGCACGGCTCGCGGCAGTGATAACCGAACTGGGCCGGTTTTCCCAGCTACCGCCCCCGCGTATGATTCGCGGCCTTGGTAGCAAGAGAGGTTTATGTCCCACAACCAACTCGGCCAGTGTTACGCCCTGTTGACCGCCATCATCTGGGCGTTCGCCCTCGTGCTGTTCAAGCTCAGCGGCGACACGGTCCGGCCGCTGGCGCTCAACCTGTACAAGAACACGATCGGGCTGGCGCTCTTGGGGCTCACACTAGCGGGTCTGACGCTGGGGGGCGACGGTGGCACCGTCGCGGCGTTCCAGCAACCGTGGACCGACTGGGGGAAGCTCGCCATCAGCGGGATCTTGGGGATTGCGATTGCAGACACGCTGTTCTTTCGGGCGCTGAACTTGATCGGCGTCGGGTTGGTCGCGGTGGCGGACTGCGTGTACAGCCCCATGGCCATCCTGTTCGCGTGGCTGCTCCTGGGCGAGCAATTGAGCTGGGTGCAGTACATCGGGGCCGGCCTGGTGATCTCCGGGGTCTTCGCCGCCACGCAGCACAAGCTGCCGCCCAACCGCACGCGGCTCCAGATCATCGGCGGCATGCTCATGGCCATGTTCGCGATTAGCCTGATGGCCTTTGCCATCGTGTGGGTGAAGCCGGTGCTGCAGCAGTTTCCGCTTTTCTGGGCGACGACCGTACGTATGACGGCCGGGACGCTGCTGCTGGCGGTGTTCGGCCTGCGCGGGCGCGACTGGCGCCGCAATTGGGAGGTCTTTCGGCCGTCGCCGGTGTGGCGCGTCGCGCTGCCGGGTTCGGTGCTGGGGGCGTACTTCTCGATGGTGCTCTGGGTCGCGGGCTACAAGGACACGCTCGTCGGCCTGGCCGCCCTGCTGAATCAGACCTCCATCTTCTTCGCGAGCATCCTGGCAGTGATCGTGCTGAAGGAGCACTTCGACGTGCGCAAGATCGCGGCCCTGCTCTTGGGGGCGACGGGGGTCGCCGTAGTGACGTTCAGCGCGAGACTGCAGGAATGGTGGCTGCGACTGGTCGCACTGCTCGCCTGAACCCGAACGCACCGTGCCCTGCGTCGTTCCGGTGTGCACCGGCGCGACGCAGGGCACGAGAGCACACGTGCGGGATTTCGTCGTCAGCCTAATGGCACGTCGTGTTCATGCGCGCGATGAACGGATCGATATCGCGCCAGTTGACGTGGCTGTCCGTGTTCGTATCCAGATTCAGGAACGCACACGGCGGCGTGCCCGCGAATAGCGCCTGCCACGCGGACTGGTTGTCGTTCTGTCCGGCGACGAGGTAGTCGATATCACGCCAGTTGATCGTGCCGTCACAGTTCCCGTCGCCCAGGCACAGCGTCGGTCCGCAGGGGTTCGGCGTGCACACGCTCCCCGCCCCTTTCCACACGCCGCCCGCGCCTGCGCAGTCCGCCGCGAGCTGGTCGGGCAGGCAGGTCGTGCCGAAGCAGCACGCGCCGCTCGGTTGCGGGCAGGGGTTCGGCGTGCACGTCGTGCCCGCGCCGTGATAAACGCCACCCGCCGCCGTGCACTGGAACGGGAAGTTCTGCGCGCACGAGCCATCCGCGCTGCAGCAGGCACCGGTGACACACACGTTGTCGGCACAATTCGTCCCGTGCCCGGCGTACACCCCGCCAATGGCGAGGCAGTTGGCCTCGGTCGTCAGCTTCAGGCAGCCCCCAGCCCGGCAGCACGCCCCGCGGCCCGTGCACGTCACCTGCGCGCAGGTGACGCCCTGCGCCCACACGGCACCGTACGTAGCGCAGGCACTTTGCTCCACATTATCCATGCAGCTCCCATCCGTGAGGCAGCACGCCCCGGTCGCGCCGGCGCGGTTCACGACGGCGCGGATCACCACATCGCCGCTGATGAAAGAGCAAAAATCGAACCAGCCGTTGAGGGGAAACGCGGACTTCAGCACATTCCGCTGCGGCTGGCAGCCGTCCAGGTCGCGCACGATGCTGGCCGAGCCGTGCGCGATGTCCGTCGCATTGTAGAACTGCAGCGTGACAAAGAAGCTCTGCCCGGCCGTGACCGGCACACTTAGCGGCGTGCCGTTCTCGTCAATCGTGCGAAACTCGTTAAGACTGCCGGGGGTAAGAACCGGACCCTCCAGCATCACCAGTTCCGTTCCCGGCGTCGGAAACGCGCCGCCGTCGGCGTAGATGTGGATCCCGTCCTCGATCGACTGCTGGGCCCCGCCGGTCGCCGACAGCCACAAGATCTGAATCGCGACGATGTTACCGTTATACGGCGTCGTCAGACGCACCCCGGCGTGCTCGCCCGTCGCGAAATCCCCCACCACGTACCCCTGCCCGAAGTCGTTCAGCCCGTCGTTCCGGATGACGACTTCCTCGGCCACAACCGGCCCAGCCAGCAGCAGCCCCGCGACGACCAGACTCATCCCCCAGCCCAGGCGCATGTTCATCGTCCGTCCTCCGAGTTGGAACGCTTACTGCATTTTTGCCATCCGCCAGGCGCGAATCAACCCCAAACTGCTCGACCTGCGCAGCCCCCCGGGTTACCGGACGCGTGCCCCCGCAGCGCCTACCTCGCCCCGCACCCCAGTCTACCGCCGGCGCCCCGCGGCAACCCCCGCACGCCGCCCCTCAGTACCCCGCCGGATGCGGTACGGGGTCGCGCACAAACTCCGCGATGACCAGATTCGCCAGGCGTGCCTTGGCGAACTCGGCCACCTCCTGACACGTCTGCTCCAGCCGCTGCCGCGAGGATTCCTTGCCGATGGCCACATTTCGCAGCAGCAGGTCACCGCAGATCGGACCGTCGATCGCCTCCACGATCTCCAGCAACGTGATCTGGTCCGCCGGCTTGCGCAGGACAAACCCGCCGGCCGGCCCCCGCTCGCTGCTGAGCACCTGGGCCCGCACGAGCTGCTGCAGAATTTTGAGCAGGTGCCCCGATGGAATGCCACACGCCTCGGCGATGTCACGCCCTTGAATGGGAACGCCGTTGCCCTTCTCCGCCAGGTGCGCGGTGGCGAATACCGCATACGCTGCCGCTCTGCCGAGTCGCATAACCCACCTCGCCTATTTCGCCCGCGCGCCTCAGAACTGCCGGAGAGGAGCACGCGACGGGGTTCACTCTCATGCCGCACCGCCCGGCTTCCGTACCGGGCGCGGACTAACACGCGGCCGCGAGTCGGTCCACATACTGATGCGCGGCTCTCGCCAAAGATGATAGCGCCCCAAACGGCCGGGGCAATTCGCGGACAAATTCGCACCGAAAAAGACCGGTCCGCGCGGCGCGCGGACCGGCCCCGTCCTTTGCTCGCGGCCCCCGCGCTCAACCTGACACACCCCCCGGAGCCCAGTCCCGTCCGGAAACACGGCCCCCTGACCTTCGTCTGCCAGACGGATTGCGGGCGCCTCAACCGCACAACCGGCGCACGGCATCCCGCCCGCGCAGAAAGCCGGCGGGCCGGTGTAGAACACACCGACCCGCCGGGTCGTACGCCTGGTTGGTACCTGCCGGGAAGCTTAGTGGCAGGTCGTGTTCATCAGCGCGATGAACGGATCAATGTCACGCCAGTTGACGTGGCTGTCGCCGCTCGTGTCCAGGTTGAGGAACGGGCAGGTCGGGCCGGACGGGAACAGCGCCGTCCACGCCGAAACGTTGTCGTTCTGGCCGGCGATTAAGTAGTCAATGTCACGCCAGTTGATCTGACCATCGCAGTTGCCGTCGCCGGGGCAGCCACTCGGGGCCACGGTGAACGTGAACGCGGCCGCCGTGACGCCCGAAACCGTCACGCCCGTGACCGGCCAGTGAGCCGGCGGAACCGGGTCGGTGGCGAAGAAGTTCAGGACGTTGGCAATGGCGTTCTGGAGCCGGAACGTGAAAGCCGTCCCGGTCGCGGTGCCCAGCGGCACCGTGAACGTGCCGGACGCGAGGGTGACCGCGGCGCCCTGCCCGATGCCGGGGGCGACAATCGCGTTCTCACCGATGCCGCTGCCTGCAGCGAGCGCGGTGCCGAACGTGTTCTGGCCGCCACCGATCTGGACCAGGTTCTTGCCGGGGCTCGTCCCGCGCTGCACACCCAGATAGCCGGCCTTGCCAGCCTCATCCGGGTTCGCGATGCCCTGCGGACGGGCGAACTTGACCATGCCGGCCGGCACAGCGGTGGCCGGCGGAACGTCGATCTTCACGGTGTTGGCGGGATCCTGAATGAAATCTGTCGCGAACAGCGCCAGGCCATCATTGTCCCCCGACGAGACCAGCACCTTGATCGCCCAGTCGACGGTCCCGCCAGGAGCCACAGTCCCGCCGGCCTTGGACGACTCGAGAGTGACGGTGACAGTCGGAACGGCAAACGCCGTCGCGGTCAGAACCAGAACTGCGATTAGAGCGGCTTTTCTCATGTCTTTCTCCACCTCACGTAATGGTGCCGAAGATTGCTCGTTCCCGTGTGCCATTGTAACGCTGCGAACCAGCTTGTCCAAATGCTTTTTATCGCCAGATTCGGACCTGAGCAGTGAATTGAAAGCGCTACCATTTCCACTTAACAGTCCGATTCCAATCCTCTGCAAATACAGGATAACGCCTAAGTCCCACGATTGCCAGCAGAAATATATAACCAACTCAGGAACCAACATACCCAATCCTCGCAAACACACAAGCCTTTCACGCACAATGCCTTACAGAAATACCACGCCGACAGAATACCCCTGATCTCAACCAACTACCGACGCGCGCCGAAGAGGCCGGTGGCCAAATTCCGTCACCTGCCGCCATCTTCGAACCCCTCCTCGCCACCCGCCGGCCAGATCCGCGCGACGCCTTCCCTTTGACTAGCTTTCCTAGATCGCGCGCGCACTACTTTCTCGGGAGGCTGCGGTCCGCACCGGGCGACCCCCTCCCCACCCGGCACACGGACGCCGCCATGCCTATCAACCCCACACCCCCGCCCCGCAACCACGCCCTCGACCCGCTCGCCTGGGCACGTCAGTTCCTGCCCGAGTACTTTTCCGACCCGCCCTCCCCCTTCCATCACGAACTCATGACCACCCTCGCCAACCCCACCTGCCGCCTGGTCGCCCGGGTCGCGCCGCGCGGCCACGCCAAAAGCACGTGTGCCGCCCTGGCCTATCCGCTGTGGTGCGTGTGCCAGCGGCGGCGGCGCAACATCGTCATCGTCACCCACGAGGCCGGCCTGGCCCGCCAGTTCGTCCGCGACATCCGCGCCGAGCTCGAAACCAACCCGCACATCCGGACCGCATACGGCGACTTGGCGGCAGACGTCGCCGCCGAGGCGGACACGCCGCCCCCGGCAAAAGCGGCCCCCCGCCGGCCGCGCCGCCGCTGGTCGCACAGCCACTTCACCACCAACTCGGCCATCACGGTGCAAGCCAAGAGCACGGGCGCCGGGTTTCGCGGATTGCGCGTCGGGCCGCACCGCCCCGATCTCATCATTTGCGACGACATCGAGAAGGACGCGCAGGTGCAATCCCCCGCGGGCCGTCGCAAGCTCGAGCACTGGCTGCGCTGCGTGGACATGCCGGCGCTGGCCCCACGCGGTCAACTGCTCGTGCTGGGTTCGCTCATCCACTACGACTCGCTCCTGGCCAATCTGCGTGACCGCCAACGCTTCCCCGGCTGGGACTACGCCGTTTACCGCGCCCTGGAAGCCGAGGAAGACGCCGACGGCACGTTCCGCCCCATGGCGCTGTGGCCGGCGCGCTGGCCGGTCGAACGCCTGGAAGAGGAGCGCGCTCGCATCGGCACACTCGCCTTCGAGCAGGAGTACCAGGCCCATCCGGTCGACCGCACCCGGCGCGTCTTCAGGCCTGAGTGGCTGCAGCGCTATGCCGAATCCGAACTCGTGCCCGAACGGCTTGTCCAGGTGATCGCAGTCGATCCGGCCCTCGGCGTCGAAGACGGCGATTTCTTTGCGCTGTGGGTCGGCAGCATCGATACGGAGACCGGCGTGATCTACACCCGGCAACTCAGCGTGGCGCGCATCGGCTTCATCGAACAGATCGAGCGCCTGGTCGCCGCCGCCCGGCAGTGGCGGCCCCTGCGGATCGGCATCGAATCCGTGGCCTACCAGGGGGTGCTGGTGCAGTCGCTGGAAGACGCGAGCCGGCGTCACCACCTGTATCTGCCGATCGTGCCGATTCCGCAGCGGGCACCGAAACACGCCCGCATCACGGCCAGCTCGACGTTCTACGAGAACGGCACGTTTCGTTTGCCCGCCGTCCTGCCCCCGGAGGTGGAAGAGCAATTCCTGCACTTTCCCGCCGGCGAGCACGACGACGCGCCGGATGTGTGCGCGATGGGCATCGAGCTGGCGCGCGGCCTGCAGACCACCGGCCCCGAGGTGCTGATCCACTACGGCGACCGCAACCTGCGCCGCGACGGCTGGTGAGTCGCCATTCACGGCGCGCGCCGCGCCGCCCCGTCGCCTGCGGTGCGCGTCCACACTTTGCTTGCCGGGCCGGAACCGCCCACGCTAAGATGCCAGCGTTGGCCACGTTTTCGCCGGACCCCGGGGCTTGTCGGCCCCACGACCCCGCGGACACGCCTGGGCTTCGCCGGCGCGCGGCGCGCCGCGGGAACGCGGCCCAGGAAGGGATGACCCGATGGATGCTGGCAGTCTGCCCCCCCGCACCGCCACTTCGGGCGCGGACGCCGCCGCGCCATTGGCGCGACCCTGGTTCGCCTCCCCCGGTCTGCTGGCCGGCCTGTTGTTCGTTGTGGCCACCGCAACCATGGTCGTGCATGGTCCGGTGCTGTTCGCGAAGGCGACCGCCTTTGACGACGACCAGTACTGGGGCCAGAACGCGCTGGTGCAGCGGCCAAGCTGGTCGTCCGTGCAGCGTTTCTTCGCGGAATGGAACCAACCTTCAACGGTCGGCGGCTATTACCAGCCCCTGACCATGACCACGCTGCTCGTGGACTGGGCGCGCGGCGGCCACCCGGGCAACCTGCAACCCTTCCATAGCACCAATCTGCTCCTGCACGTCGCCAACGTCGTCTTGATCGGCGTGCTGCTCTACCGGTTGTTCGGCAACGCGGTCGTCGCGGCCCTACTCGCGCTGTTGTTCGGCCTGCATCCGCTCACGGTCGAGCCCGTGGCGTGGGTGAGCGAACGCAAAACGTTGCTCGCCACCTGCTTCGCGCTGGTCGCGCTGCTGGCATACACCGCACACGCCCGCCGAACCAACTGGCTCCTGTATGCGCTGACGTGTCTCGCTTTCACGCTGTCGCTGCTCGCCAAACCGGTCACGATCCCGGTGCCGCTGCTTCTGCTGGCGCTGGATTTCTGGCCCCTGCGGCGGCGCGGCTGGCTCGTGGTCGTCGACAAGCTGCCGCTGGCCGCGCTGGCGGCCCTCTCCGCCTGGATCACGTACACCTCCCAAACCAATGCGGCGCCGCTGCGCCTGCCGCCCGCTGTGTCGGCATGGCTGGCGGGCCTGCTGACGATCGGCCACAACGTCGCCCTGTCGCTGGGCAAGCTAGTCGCACCGGGCACACTCCGCTGGCAGCGCCCCTATCCCGAACCCTTCGGCTGGCAAGACGCCATGCTGGTGGTGGGCAGCGCGCTGACCGCCGCCTGGCTGCTGGGCGGCCTGATCGCCCTGCTGCGCACACGGGCGGTCTTGGTCGGGGCGCTGTTCTTCCTCGCTCTGCTGCTGCCGACCGCCGGGCTGGTCGGCTTTCCCAACATCCTGACCTCCGACAAGTATGTCTACCTGCCGACGCTGGGTCTGCTGCTCATGGCAAGCGCCCTGCTGGTGACGCTGTGGGGCCGCCCCGAGGCGGCCGGCGCCGGCGGACGACGCGCGTTTCTGATTCTGATCGTGCTGGGCCTCGCCGGCATCGAAGCCGTCGGAGCGCGCGGCCACCTGGCGACCTGGCGGGACACCGAAACGCTCTACCGCAATCTCATCGCGAGTGAACCCAACCTGGACACCCTGCACGACCGCCTCGGCGTGGAGCTGCACAATCGCGGGCAGAAGGACGAGGCCCTGGCGTGCTTCGTACGGGCGGCGAAGCTGAACCCGGCCAACTATGTCGCGCTGGCCAATGTCGGCATGGGCCTGGCCGACCAGCAGAAGCCCACCGACGCGCTGCCGTTCTTCGAGGCGGCGCTGCGCCTCGAACCCAATGCGCCGCTCACGCACAGCAATTATGGCCGCGTCCTGGGCATGCTCGATCGCCTGGATGAAGCCATCACGCAGTACGAAGCGGCGCTGGCGTTGAACCCCCATGCGGCCGACGTGCACACGAGCCTGGGGGTGGCGCTGGCCCGCAAGAACGAGCTCGCCCGCGCCGCACAGCACTTTCAGACGGCCATTCACCTGAAGCCCGACAGCGTCGGGGCCTACATCGGTCTCGGACAGGTGCTACAGGTGCAGGGCCAGCTCGATGATGCCCAGAAGGCCTACGAAGCCGCCACCCGGCTGGCCCCCGGTGACCCGCGCGTCAAGGCACGCCTGGAGGGCTTGAAGGCCAAGCGCGCCGCGCCGCCTGCGCCGTAGCGCACCGCCCTCGTGACCCCGCGGCCGGCCTGCAGTGTCACGCGCACCCCGCTTACTGAGGTCCTGACATGACCAGTGAACGTCCGACGGCCGTCCCGCCCCCGAACACGCCGGCGTCGCGTGCAAGCGATGGCCCCCCTTCCGCCGCCACCAGCGGGTTCCTGCTCGTGAGCCTGCTCATCGTCGTCGCGGCGCTCGTCGCCTTCGTCCATTGGCCGGCGCTGGATGCGCAGGCGGACTATTTCGACGACGGCATGTATCTCGGCGAGAACCGGCTCGTGCAGAATCCGAGCTGGGACAACATGGGCACGTTCCTGACGGAGATTCTCCAGCCCTCCACGGTCGACGGCTACTACCAGCCCCTGGCGATGATCTCGCTGGCCATCGATACCGCCCTGGGCGGCAAACCCGACACTTACCTGCCGTACCACCGCACCAGCCTCATCCTGCACGTCGTCAATACCCTACTCGTGGTCGTGCTGCTCTACCTGCTGTTCGCCAACGCATGGGTGGCCGCGGGAGTCGGCCTCCTGTTCGGCATTCACCCGCTGATGGTCGAGCCCATACCCTGGATTTCGGAGCGCAAGACGCTGCTCGCGGCCTTCTTCGCGTTCAGCTGCCTGATCTTGTACGTGCTTTACACGCGGCGCCGCGGCTGGGGGCTCTACGGCGCGACCGCGCTGACTTTGGTGCTCGCTCTGCTCTCCAAACCGACGACGACGCCGCTGCCGGTTGCGCTGCTGCTGCTGGACTGGTGGCCGCTGCGGCGCTTGAGCTGGCGGGCGCTCGCAGAGAAGCTCCCGCTGCTGGCCATCGCAGTCGCGTCGGGTGTGATCACGATCGTCTCGCAGAAGCGCGCGGCGCGGATTATTCTGCCCACTGAGTATCCGCCCTTCCACATCCTGCTGACCATCTGCCACAACATGGTCTTCTACCTCTACAAGCTGGTGTGGCCGACGAACCTGACGTCCAACTACACCTTCCCCGAGCCGCTGGACCTGACGCACCCGATGGTGCTGGCGGGCGTGATCGGCACCGGCGTGCTGCTGCTGATCCTGCTGATCTCGCTGGGCTGGACGCGCGCTCCGGCCGGCGGCTGGCTGGTCTTCTTTGTGATGCTCTTCCCAACGCTGGGGATCATCGGCTTCACGAACATCATCGCCTCGCACAAGTACATCTACATCCCGGTGATCGGGCTGCTGTGCGTACTGACCTGGGCGCTCACGAATCTGTGGCGCGCGCTGGGCCGCCGGATGAACGCCACGGAGCGCGGCGCCGTGCTGCTGGTCCCCCTCGCGCTAATCGGCACCCTGTGCGGCATCGCCAGCCGCGCCCAACTCGACCAGTGGAAGGACACCGAGCGCCTGTACCGCTACATGATGCAGTACGGTGCCGACTATGGGCTACACACCGGCCTGGGTTACGCGCTCTACCAGAAGAAGGACTACGCCAGGGCCCTGGCGGAGCTGCGCCAGGCGATCGCGCTGAAGCCGGACTACTACGTCGCGTACAACAACCTCGGCCTGGTGCTGGCCGCCCAGGAAAAATACGACGAGGCGCTCGCCGCGTTCCAGGAGTCCGTCGCCCGCGATCCCAAGGCCCGCGCCGTCGGGGACAGCAACATCGGGCGCATGTACCTGCTCCTTAATCGCCCGGAGGACGCCCGCACCTGGCTGGAGCGCGCCCTGGAAAAGGACCCGCGCGCCGCCGACGTGCACATCAGTCTCGGCCGCTTGTTCGCGGAGCAGGGCAAGCTGGCCGACGCCGAGCCGCACTTCCGCAACGCGGTGAAGTTCGCCCCCAATGCGGCCAACGCCCACGTGGGTCTGGCCATGGTCTTGCAGGGCCAGCGCCGCTACGACGAGGCCATCGCCGAAGCCGAGCGGGCTGTCCGACTTGCGCCGCAAAATGACAAGTTTCGCCGGCTGCTCGCCGCCTTGCAGAACCAGCGCGGCCTGCCGCGTCCGGCGAGTGCGCCCGCCGGCGGGCACCCCTAGAGCGGCTTCCCTGATGGCGCGTGGCCTCGCAGCAGCAGGCCCCTGCCTGCCCCGCACGAGCCCGCGGGCGGGCCGACGTCGCGTGCCGTGAGGTTCGGAATTGGCGTTGCGCCCCTGCTCGGCTGGGGAGTTGTCTAGCCGCCGGACCGGCGAGGCGCCGGCGACCACGAAGCACCGCTGCCTGCGGCCGTTCCGGGCGCAGCGCCGGCGGGTTACTCGGGCGCCGTGCCGTGCTCATCGACGGCGGTCGGCTCCGTCCGCGTTTCAACGGCCTGCTGGCGGGTGAGCTCCTGCAGCAGAAATTCCTCGAGCAACCCGTCACGTCCCAGCGGTACCCAGTGGCTGTCGCGCACCCGCAAGCGCTCGCCCTCGGTCGTCGGCACGCGCACGCTGTACATGCCCAGCGCGCCCGAGGCCGTCGTCACCTGGCGATCCGGTTGGGTGAGCCGCGACTTGTCGACCTGCACCGTCAGCCGGAAACGCCCGCGAATCGGCGCAACCGGAACCGACAGCGCGTCTTCGGGAGGCGCCGCGGCCGCCTCGTCGGCTACCAGCACCACGCCGGCAGCGCTGTCCGTGGCCGACGGCAGCGTGGTCGCGCCCCCCGCCGTATCCGCGGGCTCCAGACGAAGGGTCACGACGCGCTGGATGGTGTGCAGGCTGGACTCGAGCACCTGGTAGCCGCCGCGCGAGTCGACGCGCCACCATTCGAACCACTGCCCGCTGGTCGTCGGCTGTGACACCACCAGCCCGTGCGTCCGATCCACGTACTGGGGCGGGAAATCGTACTGCCGCAACAGGGTCAGCGCATCGTCGAGGAACGTCTCATAGTCGTTGACGTGCAGGACCACTTGGGTCGGCCCCGTCGGCTGCACCGGCGCCTGGCAGCCCGCCAGCCCGAGCCAGCCCCCCAACAACAGGATTCCGCCCATCCAGCGCTGCAGGTTGTTCCGCCAGCCGATGCTCATGGCCGCGATAATAGAAGCACCGCGCGGGAATGCAAGCGGACGGCTATCGGACGGGCGGAGTACGCGAGGGGGAATGGAAGAATTCGGAAAAAACGCGCGCCGACTTTAGAAAGGTTTTGCACTATTTCTCTTGGAAGCTGTCGTGTCCCCCTTGTGACCCGCGCCAACGTCCCCCGCTGGCGCGGGTCCTCGCTTTTTACCCCCTTCGTCTGGTCCCCACCCGGCTCAACGCTGCCGCAGCGCGACGTGCCCCTCCAGAATGAAGAACGCCACCAGCACCAGCCCCAGCAGGCGGCCGGGGTCGAGTACCCACTGCAGCCATTGCGGCCAGGCCGAGTCGCGGCGTGACCCACCCGCGTCCATCCACTCCAGCACCACGTGCTCCGTTCCCAGGCGCTCGACCAACTCCGCCCGGCCGACCGGCGCCAGGTCTGCCTCTTCCACCGGCCAGTTCACCACGTACCGCGCCACGCTCGGCTCCGCCCCGCTCCCGCGCAGCGCGTACACACCCGCCCGCTCCGTCGGCCACGGCTCCTGCGGCCGCCCCCCGGCCAGCCGCAGCCAGCGCGACGTCGGTTGCTGATCCACGTTCGTCGCTACCTCGACCAGCCCCCCGAGCGGCAGCGCCGGCAGCACGTCGTTCGTCACCTGCCCCGCCGTGAACTGGGCGACGGCCGTCGGCGGTCCCAGCGACTCGCTGACCAGCGCGTGCAGCCACGTGAGCAGCCCCGCCGCCCGTACGCCCAGCTCGCTCCAGGCGGGGTCGGGTGAGGTGGTCAGCGCGACCACGCGTCCGCGCCCGAGCCGCCGCCACAGGATCGCCGGCGGACCGTCGCCGTACGTGGCCGCAACCTGCACGCCATCGGCCAGCGCGCTGAGCCGGACGCGCCGGTCGACGGCACACCGCGCCAGCTCCGCCAAACCCTCGTCCTGGGCCGGCCCCGCCGGCTCCGGCTGCCACGCTAACCCCACGGCCGGTCGCAGAGCTTCCACCATCGGCGCCGTCTCGCTGAGTTGTGCCCGCCAGCCCGGCCAGTCCGGTGCGCTGTCCGTCCCGCCAGGAACAAGCAACACGGTGGCCCCCGCCTGCACGGCCGTCAGGAGACTTTGGAGGGTCTGCGGCGGCAGCTCACAGTCCGGCAACACGACCACCAGCGCCGGTGCCGGCCCCGTCAGCCCGGCGCCGACTTCGCTCGCATCCCCCACGTGCACAGACACGCGCTGCGCCGCCGCGGGTAACAACTCCGGCGCAAGCAGATTGCGCAGGATCACGGCCGTCAGGTCGTCGGCGGCCGCGGCCGGACGCAGCAAGAGTACCTGCGGCTGCGGCACGTTCTGCCACGCGACGTGGCGCTGCTGGTCGAAGGTCAGCAGATCGGCCGGTTCCAGCTCGGCGGTCGCGGCCTGCGGCCCGGGCGGCAACACCGGCAGCGTGAGCAACAGGTGGCGTGCTTCGTTCGCGGCCAGCTTCAGCGGCCCCACGCGTGCCAAGACCTTGCCGTCCCCGCGAACCACGAGCGACACGTCGCCGGCGACCGCGTTGGCCCGGACCGTGACATCCAGCGGCACCTGCGCGGACGCCGGCCAGGGTTGCGTCGGCGCCGCGGCGCCGGTCAGCGCGAAGTCCGGGCGCGGCTCCGGAGTCGGCGCCAGCACGCGCACCGTCGCCGGCACATCCGCGAGCAGCGCGGGGCGGACGTCGCGCCAAGCCGACGCAGCGCCGTCGGTGACGACGACGATCTGCTTGTGCGGCTGCGGCGCCGCGCGGAGCAACTGCCCGGCTTCCTCCAGCGCCGGCCCCAGCGGCAACGCGTGCGGACGCGCCGGCGGGGCCTGCCGCACATCATCCACCGCCCGCTCGCGCGTACCGGTCAGCGCGGCGGCCCCGGTCCCCCCCTGCCCGGCGAACAGGACCCCCCACGCCGACCGGGCCGGCCAGTCCCGGGCACGCTCCAGGACGCCTTGGGCCTGGGCCCGGGCCCAGTCGTGCAGGCTGTCGGGGGCATCAAACCGCGACCGGTAGCTGAGACTCAAGGAATCATCGATCACGACGACGCAGGCCGTCGGGCCGGCACCGCCGCTCAGGTCATTCCCCGTCTCAGAGCGACACGTCGGACCGGCCAGCAGCAGGACCGCGCCCCCCAAGAGCCCGGCGCGCAGCGCCAACAGCGCTACGTTCTGCAGACGACTGGCCCGCTTCCCCGAGGCAAGCACCGCGTGCATCAGCGCCAAGGCGGGAAAGCGGACGCGGCGCGGGCGGGGGCGCAACAGAAAGTGAACCGCCACAGGCACGGCGATCGTCAGCAGTCCCCAAAGCAGCGCGGGGTGGCTCAACACGGGGCCTCGGGCCCGCCGGGATACACCCCCGGCGCGGGAAAACGCATTTTGCCCTGTACAGCCCGCACTCGCAAAGCTAATCTACGGGCGGATTTGTACGGTCGTGGGCCGCACGCGAGCATATCGGAAACGTATGAACGCCGAACCATTCCAGACCGCCGAAGGCAGCGAATATCCCTGTTGTCGCCAGCTCTCGGTGTTCCTGGAAAACCGTCTCGGGCAGTTGCTGCGGATCACGCGACTCCTCGAAGACGAACCCGTGCACATCCTCGGGTTGTCGGTCGACGCGTCCGTCGACTGCGCGATCGTGCGGCTGCTGGTCGACGATCCCGACCTGGCCCATCAGATCTTGACCGACGCGCGTTTCGCCCTCAGCCAGAGCGAGATCGTCGTGGTCGAGTTGCCCGAGGGCAACAAGGCCATCATGACTCTCTGCAGCGCGCTGATCACCGCTGAGGTCAACATCAACTACGTCTACACCGTGTGGGCGGGGAAGAACCGCCGGCCGTGCCTGGCCATCCAGGTCGACGACGTGCAGAACGCGATTCGCGTGCTGAACAAGAACAAGTTCTGCGTGTTGACCGAGCAGGAGCTCTAGCCGGCGCACGCGGAGGCGAACCACGGCGGGGACTTCCGGCGACTTGACGACCCGCAGCGCGGATGCTGCACTACACGCGAGCCCCCGCGAGCGGCGGATGATCATCGACCTTCATTGCCACTACACGCTCTCCCGTCACGCGGCGCAAGCACTCCCGCGCTTCACGTTCGAGCCCCAGCCGCCCCGCTCACCCGAGTTCGCCGCCGACGGCACCGCCGCCCCCGGTACCCTGCCCACCGCGTTCGACTCCTGCGTCTCCCCGCGCGCGTTGCGGCGCCCCGCCTGGCGCCTTGCCCGCTGGGCCCTGCGCCTGCCGACCCCCGGCCCGGCTTTGGACACCGAGCTGGTACGGCGCTACGCCACGCACCTTCTCGCCGCCGGGCCGATCGAGCGGCATGTCCTGCTCGCGTTTGACGCCGTACACGACGACGCCGGGGTTGCCCGCCCGCTGGCGGTGGCGCACCGCGACCTGGGCAGCGACATGTACACCTCCAACAGCTTCGTTCGCGCGCTGTGCCGGCAACACCCGCAGCGCTTCTTGTTCGGGGCGTCAGTACACCCCTATCGCACGGACGCCCGCGCATGCGTGGATGAGGTCTTCGCGGCCGGCGCGTGTCTCCTGAAGTGGATCCCGCTGCACCACAATATCGACGTCACCGATCCGCGGACGGTGGCGATCCTGCGACACTGCGGCGCGCTCGGCCTGCCCCTGCTGGTCCACTACGGCGAGGAGTTCTCGCTCACCACCCATCGGCCGGAGTATCGCAGCGTCGCCCCCCTGCTGGAGACGCTGCGGCAACTGCGCCGGGCCGGCACCATGCCGACCGTGATTCTCGCGCACGCCGCCACGCCGGTGAGCCCGCGCGGAGATCGGGCTTCGCACAAGCTGGTCCTGGCAGCGCTGGCCGGCGAGTTCGCCGATGCCCCCCTCTACGCCGACATCTCCGCGCTGACGGCCTGGACGAAGGTACGTTTCCTGCGGGACCTGCGGGCGCGGCGCGAGCTGCACGCCAAGCTGCTGTTCGGCTCGGACTTCCCCGTGCCCGCCGGCCTCTTCCCCATCCGCGGGCTGCTCGGGTCGGATTACCGGCGACTGGCGCGGCTGCCGTCGTGGCCGCAACGGGCAGCGGCGGCGTGCCGGCGCATGGGTTTCGAGGAGATCGTGCTGCAGCGGGCGGCGGAACTGCTCCCACACGTGCCCCCGCCGTAACGGACCGCGCGGGCGGGCACTCCGTCGACCCGCCCGATCATCCTCCGGATGACGCTTGACCGCCGCCGGCAAAACGAGGACGCTGATAGCCGCATGGGCAGCGGTCGGTCGACAAACCGCCGCCCGGCGGACGCGGGCCCGCCAGGAGGAGGTCGTGGACGAGCAGAAATTCGTGGGTGATCCACTGACGGACGGGGGCTTTGAAACGCTTTGCGCCCATTACGGCGAGCATCGCCTGGCACATGCTGGTGCGGCCGCCCCACCCCTGTACGAAACTTCCACCTTCGTCTATCCGGATTCGGAGGCGTACGAACGCCGGCTGCTCCCACAGAATCCCTACTACAACTACACGCGCCAGAGCAACCCGACGAATGCCCTGCTGGAGGCCAAGCTGGCCCAGCTCGAGCGCGGCTACTGGGCCCGCTGCTTCGCCTCGGGCATGGGCGCGATCACCTGTGCGCTCAACGCCTGTGTGCGCAGCGGCAGCCACGTGGTAGCCGTCGCCAACTGCTACCTGCCGACCTACAGCTACCTCCAGCAGTATCTTGAACGCTTCGGCGTCTCCCCCACATTCGTAACCAGCATCCGCACCGAGGACATCGTCGCGGCCCTGCGCCCGGAAACCAGGCTGCTGTATCTCGAAAGCCCGACCTGGGGCAAGTACGAAATGCTGGATGTGCCAGCCCTCGCGGCCGCCGCCCGTGCGCGCGGCATCACCACGGTCTTTGACAACTCCTGGGCCACCCCGTATTTCCAGAATCCGCTGGAACACGGCGTGGACCTCGTGCTGCACAGCGCGACCAAGTACATCGGCGGACACAGCGACGCGCTCGGCGGCGTGGTCGTCGGCCGGGATCACGGGCTGCGCGACACCATCGCCCGCGAGGGGGAGATGCTCGGGGCCTCGCTCGACCCGTTCGCGGCGTGGTTGCTCTTGCGCAGTCTGCGCACGCTGGCCCTGCGCATGGCCCAGCACCAGAAGAGCGCGCTCGCCGTCGCCCAAGCGCTGGCCGCGCACCCGAAGGTCCGGGAGGTGCACTACCCCGGCCTGCCCGCCCATCCGCAGCATGAGCTGGCGCGCCGGCAACTGCGCGGCTTTGCGAGCCTGTTCAGCTTTACCTTGCACGAGCAAACACGCGAGGCGACCTACAAGTTCGTCGATCGCCTGCGTCTCTTCAGCGTCGGCTGCAGTTGGGGGGGCCACGAGAGCCTCGCCACCGGCGGCACGTTCTTCGATCGCGGCACGAGCAAGCCGGACTGGTTGATTCGCCTGCACGTCGGCCTGGAAACCACGGAAGACCTCGTCCAGGACGTGCGCCAGGCCTTGGAGGATTGAGGCCCGATGCCCACACCGCGCCGCCAGACGCGGACCGCCGCCCGCCCCCAACGCGCGCGGCGCGCTTCCGGCCACGAAACGTACGAGCACCCGCTCGTCACGCGCTACGCCTCCCCCGAGATGGTGCGCCTGTTCAGCGCTCAGCAGCGCCACGCGACCTGGCGGCGCATCTGGGTCGCCCTCGCCACCGCCGAGCAGAAACTCGGCCTGCCGATCCGCCCCGCCCAGATCGCCGCCCTGCGGCGTGCGGTCGATGAGATCGACTTCAGCGCGGCCGCCGCCTACGAGCGCCAGACGCGGCACGATGTCATGGCCCACATTCACGCGTTCGGCGACGCGGCCCCAGCGGCGCGCGGCATCATCCATCTCGGCGCCACGAGCATGGACATCGTGGACAACGCCGACCTGCTGCTCATGCGGCAGGCGCTCGACCTGCTCGTCGGGCGCCTCGCCGGCGTGATCCGCGTCCTGGCGGACTTCTGCGAGCGGCACGCGGCGCTCCCCACCCTGGGCTTTACGCACCTGCAGCCGGCCCAGCTCACGACCGTCGGCAAGCGCGCCAGCCTCTGGCTGGCCGACCTCGTCGCCGACTTCGCCCGCTTCGCGGAGCTCCGCGACGGCCTCAAATGCCGCGGCCTGCGCGGCGCCACCGGCACACAGGCCTCGTTCCTCAAGCTGCTCGGCAGCGCCGCACGCGTCGCCCGCCTCGAAACGCTCTTCGCCCGCCAGCTCGGCTTCGACGCGTGCTACCCGGTCTGCGGCCAGACCTACTCGCGCAAGGTCGACGTCGACGTCATGGCGGCCCTCGCCTCCTTCGCCGCTAGCACCCACAAGCTGTGCAACGACATCCGCCTGCTCGCGATGCTCAAGGAAATCGAGGAGCCCTTCGAGCGGGCGCAGGTCGGCAGCTCGGCCATGCCCTACAAACGTAACCCGATGCGCTGCGAGCGGGCCACGGGCCTGGCGCGCTACCTCATCAGCCTGGCGACTTCACCCCCGTTGACGCTGGCCGCCCAGATGTTCGAGCGCACCCTCGACGACTCCAGCAACAAGCGCCTCGTCGTGCCCGAGGCCTTCCTCGCCGCCGACGCCCTGGGCATCCTCCTGCACAATATCTGCGACGGGTTGGTCGTCTACCCGGCCATGATCGCCGCCCACGTCGCCGCCGAACTGCCCTTCATCGCCACGGAGGACATCCTCATGGCGGCGGTCGCCGCCGGCGGGGATCGCCAGGCCCTGCACGAGCGCCTGCGCCAACATGCCCACGCCGCCGGCGCCGAGATCAAGCAGCACGGCCACCCCAACGACCTGCTCGCCCGCCTCCAGGCCGATCCCGCCTTTGCCGGCATCCGCTGGCAGCGCGTGCTCGATCCGCGCGTGTACATCGGCCTCGCGCCGCAGCAGACACGCGACTTCATCCGCCGCCATGTCCGGCCGCTGCTCAAGCGCGTGCGCGTGACCGCAGTGGCCGCGACCGAGCTCCACGTGTGACGACATGAACCCGGACCCGACGACGACTGAGCCGCCCGGCGGCGAGCCCCACGCGGCGCGCCACGCGGAGATTCGCGCCACCGCGCGGACCCACTTCGACAAGTGGGCCCTCAGCTACGACCGTTCGAAGCTCAACGAACTCGTCTTCTTCCCCACGATCCGCGCCTGTCAGGAGGAGATCGCCCGCTGGCAGCTCCTGCGCGGCGGTGGCCCCTATCGCTTGCTGGACGTCGGCTGCGGCACCGGCACGTTCATCAACCGGATGGCATTCGAGCCGGACGCGGAGCTACTGGTCGGCCTCGACTACTCCCCCGTCATGGCCCGCAACCTGTCCGCCAAGATCGCGCAGTCGCCCCATGCCGCCAAGTTGCACGCCGTCGTGGCGGACTCCGAGCGACTGCCCTTCGCCGATGCGACGTTCGACGTCATCACCTGCTGCAACTCGTTCCACCACTATCCGCACCAGGCGGCGGTCATCCGCGGCTTCCACCGCGCGCTGCGCCCCGGCGGCGTGCTGATCCTCGTCGACGGGTTCCGCGACAACGTCATCGGCTGGCTCGTGTTCGATGTGGGCGTCGCCTGGGTCGAAGGTCACGTGCATCACGCCCCGTGGTCCGAGGTTCGCGACCAGATTCAGGCGGCCGGGTTCGCCACGCTGCGACAGCGCAAACTGAACATCTTCGCGCCGCTGCTGGCCAACATTGCCATTAAGTGAAACCCCCGGCCCGCTTGGTACCGCCTAGACAAACCACGACATGACGAAGTAGATGGCCGCCGCCAGCGCGGCCGACGCCGGCAGCGTCAGCACCCACGCGGTGGCGATCTCATAGCCAACCCCCCACCGGACAGCCGACACGCGCTTCATCGCCCCCACGCCGAAAATCGCCCCAGTGATCGTGTGCGTCGTGCTCACCGGGATACCGAAGTGCGACAGTACCAGGAGCGTGAACCCGCCCGCCGTCTCCGCGCAGAAGCCGTCCACCGGCCGCAGCTTGGCGACGCGGTGCCCCAGCGTGTGCACGACTTTCCAGCCGCCGAAGTACGTCCCCAGCGCGATGGCGGCGTGGCAGCTCAGGATGATCCACCACGCCAGGTGCTTGGACTCGGGATTGCCGTCGTGCGTCGCCCAGCCCTGCAGGGCCGGAACGCTGATCAGCAGCGCGAAAATGATGCCCATCGTCTTCTGCGCGTCATTCAGCCCGTGCCCCAGACTGTACACGGCCGCGGAGACGAGCTGCAGCACGCGAAAAACGCGGTCCACGCCCGCGGGCCGCTGCCGGCGACAGACCCACAGCGTCCCCACCATCAGCAGCCCGCCCAGCACGAGGCCAATCACGGACGACAGCACGATGAATGCGGCCACCACGCCGATCGTCTTCCAGACCAGCGCATCGATGCCCGCCTTCACGAGCGCCGCCCCGGCCATCCCGCCGATGAGCGCGTGCGACACGCTGATGGGCAGGCCGCGGCGCAGACAGATGATGGTCCAGGTAATCGCCGCGACCAGCGCCGCCAGAACCAGATGCGGAGTCATGACGTTGGGCGCGACGATCCCCTTGCCGATCGTCCCGGCCACGTTCTGATTGAATCCGAACGCCGCCACAAAGTTGAAGAATGCGGCCCAGATCACGGCCTTGCGCGGTGAAAGCACCCGCGTACTGACAATCGTCGCGACCGAATTGGCAGCGTCCTTGATCCCGTTGCAGAAGTCAAAGACCAGCGCAACGAGGACGATGAAGAGGACGTAAACGACCATTGGGTCCATGGATCAGGTATGCTTCAGCAGAATGCCCCGGATGACGTTGGCAATGTCCTCGCAACGATCGATCGCCCGCTCGGTCAGTTCGTATATCTCCTTCCACTTCATGACCAGCAGCGGGTCCCCCCCCTTGTCAAACAGCTCGGCGAGGGCCGCGTGGTTGTTGTCGTCACCCACGTTCTCAAGATAGTGAATCTCTACCAGCAAATCGTGTAACCCCTCGGTCTTCTTGAGGTTGCGCAGCCGCGCCACCGCCTGCCCGGTGAGCTGGCAGGCCTTGAGCAGCGTCTCCGTCTGCTTCACCAGCGCCTGCGTCGGCGCCGGAATCCGGTACAGCGTCAACCGCTTCGCCGCCGCGTCGATCTCGTCGATCACGTCGTCGATTCGGGTCATCAGTATTTCAATATCTTCCCCGTCAAACGGCGTGATAAACGATTGATCAAGCCGGTCGTACGTCTGGTGAGCGATCTCGTCGCCGTCGTGCTCATACTGCCGAATCCGGGCCACGTGTTCTTCCCGGTGCTCGTAGTCAGTGGCCAGGGCGACGAACGCCTCCGCGGCCCGGATCTGGACGGTGGCGGCGCGCTCGAACAAATCAAAGAAAGCCGTGTTTCGCGGTAGTACGGTGAACATGGGCTGTGTCCTTGTTCCTGGCGACCGCGATGCGCGGGTGACGGGCCGGATTGTAGCGCGTCCGGCCGAACGTGCCAAGGAAGCTGGACGCGAAAAGACCGCGCAGCTGACCCTCATCCGCGGGCCCGCGAGTTCCGGCGGCCGGCGCACGGCTCAGGCCGGTGGGGCGTCGTGATGGTGACGGATGATCGCCCCCGTCTTCAGGAAGACTACGTCCTCCGCGATATTCGTCGCGTGATCGGCCATCCGCTCGAGATTCTTGGCCACGGACAATACGTCCAGCAGGGCGGCGATCCGCTCCGGTGCCGTCGGGGCCGTGGCCACGATCTTGCGAATGATCTGCTGATATAGGGCATCTGGGGCGTTGTCGTCCTCGCGGACGCGCCGCGCCAGCTCCGCATCATCCTGGGCATACGCTTGCACCGCGCTGCGCAGCGCCTGCCGCACGACCGGGCACAGCCGTTTCAGATCTGCATTCTCGCGCGCCGCCGCCTGCAGTTCGCCGTGGCTCGCGCGCTCGGCCACGTTCACCGCGCAGTCGGCCACCCGCTCCAAATTGTTGTTCACCTTCAGGATCGTGCACAGCAGCCGCAGGTCAATCCCCACCGGCTGATAAAGGGCAAGCAGGCGAATCACCTCCGCCTCCACCTCCACCTCGGCGGCATCGACCTCCTCGTCCCGCCGAATCACCCGCAGCGCCAACGCCTTGTCCGCCTCGAAGACCGCCTCGCAGGCTTCGTGCACCATGTCCTCGACTTGGCTGGCCATCCGCAGCGAGCGACGCCGCAAATCCTCGAGCAGCGTGACGAAATGCGCAGTCATAGGCGTCCTTTCCGAGATGCCGCATTATAGGGGTGCGCGCCGAGGGTCGGTACAATATCAGCACGCGGAGGTATACATGGACAGCGAACCCACCCCCCACGCCGCCCGCCTCCTGGCCGCCGCCGGCGCCATCTGCGTCTCCACCGGCGCCGGTATGTCCGTCGAGTCCGGGGTCGAGACCTTCCGGGGCGAAGACGGCCTGTGGTCCAAGGTCAACGTCGAGGACATCGCCACACCCCAGGCCTTCCGCCGCGATCCTGCCAAGGTCTGGGCCTGGTACCGCGACCGGCGCGCCAAGCTGCGTCAGATCGAGCCCCATGACGGCCATCGCGTCCTCGCCGAGTGGGAACAGCGCGTCCCAGACTTCACCCTCGTCACGCAGAACATTGACGGCCTGCACCACCGCGCCGGCTCACGACACGTCCTGGAACTGCACGGCCGCCTCGACGTCGCCAACTGCACGTACTGCGACTATGTCGTGCAGAGCCTGGATGACCTTGGCCCGGAACCCGCCTGCCCGCTCTGCGCCAAGCGTCTGCGCCCGGCCGTCGTCTGGTTCGGTGAAGCCCTGCCGGTGGACGCGATCGAGGAGGCCTTCGCCGCCGCCCAGCGCTGCGACGTCTTCGTCGTCATCGGCACCAGCGGCGTCGTTCAACCCGCCGCTTCGCTTGCGGATGCCGCCAAGGCCTACGGCGCCCGCATCATCGAGATCAACCCCCAGCCCACCGAACTCACGCACCTCGCCGACGTGTGCCTGCGAACAGGCTGTCGCGACGCCCTCACCGGCATCGAGCGCGCCTGGCGCAAGCTCATTTCGTGATCTGAACGCGCGACATTCCTAGCGCTCCACCCGAAACAGCCGCCCCGTCGACCAGCCGTCCACGGCCGGCACAACCTGCACGCCAATGCGCAGCCCCGCCGCCTCGGCGACGCACGGGAACTGGTCGGCCGTCCCCCGCCCCGGATCGGCCAGCAACGCGAACCCCCCCAGCGCCAGATGCTCCCGCACAAACGCCGCCAGCGGCGCTAAATGCCGCTGCTCGTACAGCACGTCCGCCGCCAGAATCCGCTCCGGCCGCACGTCCGCGTACGTCTCGCGCCAATCCAGTATCCGCGTCGCCGGCGGAGTAATCCCGTTCCGCCGGGCACTCTCGACCGCGAACGCCAGCGCATCCTCATCATGATCGCTCAGGGTGACGCGATAACCGCGCTGGGCAGCTACCAACCCCACCAAGCCCAGCCCGCACCCCAGTTCCACGACCTCCGGCGAAACCTCCCCCGGCGCCACCAACGGCCACGCCGCTACTTCCCGCGCCAGCAGCTTGGCTGCCGGCCAAAGGTTCGCCCAGTACGGCATGTACTCGTCGCGTTCAAACCGGGCCAGGACGCGCGGATCCTCCAACAACGCCTCGCTATTGGCCGGCATCAGCAGTTCGTACTCCCGCCCGCCCACCTCGACGCGCTCCCAGCGCACGACGTATTCTCGAAATCGCTCCATTCCCGCAGTGTAGTTTTGGCGTGACAGCGAGGCGAGTGACCGGCTAAGATAACCTTGCCGAAGCGGCGGCAGCGATCCGGCGGTGCCCCGTACGGACACCCCGTGACAGCGGCGGCTTCACGCGCGTGAGCGGACAGGTCCATGGCCGCGAACCCCCAGACGTCTTCCAAGGTTCGGCCGGTCTGCCGGCTACAACCCTTCGACCCGCGCCACGCGGAGGAGGTGATGTCGTGGGTCCGGGATGAGAGCGAAGCCTACTGGCTCGCCCCGCGTACCCCCCCACCCCTCACCGCCCGTGAAGTACTCCACTGGCAAACGCCTGGCCACCAGCCCTTTTCGCTCTTCGAGGTCGGCCGCCCCGACCCCATCGGCTATGGCGAGTTGAACGTGCTGGCCGAAGCGCACGCAACCTACTGGCTCGGCCACCTCATCATTGCACCCACCGAGCGCGGCCGCGGCTGCGGTGTGCAGCTCACCCGCCTGCTCCTGTGGCAGGCCTTCTACCGGCAACGGGCCCGCGAGGTCACGCTCGTGGTCTTCCCCGAGAACCGCGCCGCCATTGCCGCCTACAAGGCGGCCGGCATGCGCGAGTCCGGATATGAAGCGCATGAGTTTCCCGCCTACGGCCGCCGAGCCAAGCTGCTGCGCATGACCGCCACAGGCCTGCGCTAGTCCCCGTCCACCTCAGCCGTGCAGCTGCCCCATCCCAAAGAAGTCCGGGTCAACCGCGAGCAAAGCACGTAGCATGGATGCCGCAGCCGCCCTTCTCTGCAAACCCAGGACCGATAAGCGCGCGACGGAAGTTCTTTTGCTATCGAACACAATACTGTGCAACTGTTTCAGAAACAGTCTTTCTTGACGATCCAGCCCCCACAACCCGCACATAACCCCTCTGAAGCCAGCTAGAGGCCCGGTTTACTTGACCTTTCCCCCCAGAATCCGGTATCATTTCCATCTGGAACAGTTTCACGAAACAGTTTCAGGCCACCTCCAGGGACTCTGGCGTGCTCTGTCGCCGCAATATCGCCGGCCCGATCGCACACCACCCCACGCTCACTGGGGCGCCGCCCGGTTGTCCGCAAACAACAACACCCGGGGAATTCGCCCCCACCAACACCGAACCGGCTGCACTCGCCATCACGGAAGGGAAAGCATGCGCCTCACAACCTCCGCTACAGCGGCCCTGATCGTCCTTGTCACCTGCGGCTCCGCCCTTCTCTCCGCCCAGGTGCCCATCTGGGCCGAGGAGTTCAACGGTCCCACTCTCGATACCAGCACTTGGACCTACGACGTGGGCGGCAGCGGCTTCGGCAATCAGGAGCTGCAGTTCTATTCGGCCCGCCCGGAAAACGTCTCGATTCAAAACGGCAGCCTGGTCATCACCGCCCGTCGCGAGTCGTACAGCGGCAAGCTGTTCACCTCCGCTCGCCTCAAAACGCACGGGCGGCTGGCATTCCGCTACGGGCACCTGGAAGCCCGTGTGAAGATCCCCAACCTGCAGAACGGCCTGTGGCCCGCCTTCTGGTTGCTCGGACAAAACATCGGCCAGCAGACTTGGCCGAAGTGCGGGGAGGTCGACATCCTGGAGATGGGCCACAAAGACGCGATTACGGCCGGCGTCGTGAATCGCCGGGTCTTCGCCGCCGCGCACTGGGATTACAACAACTCCTACGCCAGCTACGGCAACAACCTCAACGTCTTCTTCAACCTCAACGACGCGTACCACACCTACGCCCTGGACTGGACGCCGCAGATGTTGACCGCGTCGCTCGACGGCGCCCCGTTCTGGCAGATGGGCATCACCGATCCCAATGCCTCGCTGGAAGAATTCCACCAACCGATGTTCATTGTCCTGAATCTGGCGGTCGGCGGGATCAACTTCGTGCAGATCACCGACCCCGCCCAGATCACCGCCCCGTTTCCCGCCCCAATGTACATCGACTACCTGCGCCTCTACGACAACGGCTACACCGAGCTGACCCGCGGCGCCGACACGGCCGAGACCGGCAACTTCGGCGTGTTCACCGAAGCCACCCCCGTCAACAACGCCGTCGCGTACGGCATCGACAGCGAGCTGTACATCTGGAACAACCTCACGATCGCGGCCACGGGGCCGTTTGAGGGCGCCGAGGTGTGGAATTGCCACGCCAACGCGGGCAACTGGTTCGGCATGGGCGTGTTCTGCCTGGCGGACCGCAACATGTCGAACTACGCCGACGGCGCCCTGCACTTCCACATGAAGACCACCTCCTCCCACACCTTTGGCGTCGGCATCGCCAGTTCCGCGGCCGGCGAAGGCTGGATCAGCCTGACCGCCACGGGCGAGCAGTTTGGCCTGGTGCGCGACGGGCAGTGGCACGAGGTCGTCATCCCGGCCGCCCGCTTCGGCAACGTCGACTACGCCACGATCAAGCAGATCTTCATGATCAAGGGCGAGGCCCCGGCGGCGGCCTGCGATTTCGCCCTCGACAACGTGTACTGGACGCCCAGTGTGCCGCGCCCCGCGCCGCAAAACGGCAGCTTCGGCGTGTTCACCGAGAACCCGGCCCACATGACGGCCGGCGAAGCCGTCCTCGGACTCGACCAGGACTTCTACATCTGGGAAAACACGCTCATCACCACCACACCGCATCCGTATGAAGGCACGACCTGTTTCGCGCTGACTTCGACGCCCGGCCTGAACTGGTTCGGCGCCGCCCTCACGCCGCGCGTCAAGTACAACCTCAGCGCGTTCCGTTACCCCACCAGCCGCCTCCACTGTGCGCTGAAGACGACCTCCACGCAGACGTTCCAGATCGGCATGAAGAGCGGCACCGTCAACGACATCGGCCAGAGGTGGATCACGTTCGCCAGTGGCGCCGATCCGTACGGCTTCGTGCGCGATGGGCAGTGGCACGTCGTGGAAATCCCCATGTCGGATTTCGGCGGTGTCGATCTTACCGACATCAGCCAGTTCTTTGAGTTGCTCGGCACGGCGGGCCCAATCACCAACATCGAGATCGACGACGTCTGCTTCCTTGACGGCGGCACGGCGCTGGTGCCCGGCGGCGCCGGCGATCTCACCGGCGACGGCTACGTAGCGTGGTACGACTTCCTGCGCTGGGCCCCCTGCCTCGTTGGCCCGGGCGTCACCATCCCCCCGCCCACGGTGAGCGCGGTGGATTTCGCCCACGCCGACCTGAATGCGGACGACGACGTGGACCTCGCCGACTTCGCTGCCTTTCAGGTGGCTTACACCGGCGGCAATTGACCCCGGCGCGGTCGAGTGACTCGGGAGAGGGTGGAGCGGGGGACAACGAAGGTGGGGACCGCTCGGGCCGCCGCGTGCGGCCCGGGGCGCGATCGGGGCACCGCTGGGTGCCTTTTGTTCGGGAATGGTCAGGGCACAGAATGGTTTTGTGCCCTGTACGAGGAGAGGCATGGAAACCCGAAAGGAGAGGAGCCATGCGTAAGTTCGCGATCATCAGTTTCGTGGCGGTTGCTCTGGCGGTCAGTGCGAATGCGGCGCCGGTCGAAGGCAACGGCGGCTTTGAAGTGGCCGGCACGAGTGCGACCGACTCGGCCATGTGGACGGAATGGGCTAGCGGTGGCCCGACCTCTGTCTCCGAGCGCAGCACGGCGCTCGTGGAATTCGGGAGTTGGTCCCACCACATCCTCGCCGCCGGCGGCACCGGCATCGGCGGGACCGCCGGGATCAACCAGAACTCCCGCAACGACGTCAACCCCGCGTCGCTGCAGCCCGGCACCACGCTCTCCATGACCCTCGATGCCGCGGTGAACTACGGCGACGGCGGCAACGGCATCTACACCCTGCGCATTCTCAACAGCGCCGGCGGCATCGTCGCCAACACCGGCTGGCGCAACTTCACCGACACCAACCTGGCCTGGCGCAGCTACTCGACCGCCACGCTGACGGTCCCGGCGTTCGGCGCGGCCCCGAACGACGCCTACTCCGCCTACGTCGAGATCGTCATGCAGGCCGGCGCCTTCCCCGCTTCCAACGGCGAAATGTACATCGACAACCTGCAGATCGACGGGACCCTCGTCCCCGAGCCCGCGGCTCTCGCCCTCGTCGGCCTCAGCCTGCTGTTCGCACGGCGGCGCTAAGCCCCGCCCACCGGCCGCTACGTCCGGCCGCTTCCGGGAGCGTCGCGCGGGACTTCGGGTGGCCCATGTCGCACCGGACGACTTACGTCGGGCGACGCTCCCCTGCAGAATGGTGGAACCTGGGGTGGCCGACTCGTGCGGCCACCCCTTGTTTGTGCGCTGCCTGCCCCAAACGAATGTGAGGGGTGCCCGACGACGCGTAGCGTTGGTCCCCCATTAAGGGTGGGGTGGGCGTCTCGCCCGCCTCCGCCCTAGCGTCAGGCCGCCGTGCCTGATATCTCGCACCTTACCAGATGCGCCACAGCAAGGCTCTGCCTTGCAGCCGCCACGCTCCCGATTGCCGCGGCCTCACGCCCCCAACAGCTTCACCAGCTTGTCCTTCGATGCCTTCTCGACCTGCGCGTGCAGGCTCTGCCCGTGGCTGTCCATCGTCACGACGCACGGGAAGTCCTCGACCCGTATCTGCCACAGCGCCTCCGGCACGCCGAAGTCGAGCTTGTGCACGTCCTGCACTTCCTTCACGCTCTCGGCGATTAGCGTCGCCGCGCCGCCGATCGCGTGCAGGTATACCGCGCCGTGCTTGGCGCACGCCGCCAGCGTCCGCTCACCCATGCCGCCTTTGCCGATCACCGCCCGCAGCCCGAAATGCTCGATGACGGCCGCCTCGTACGGCTCCTCGCGAATGCTCGTCGTCGGCCCGGCGGCAACAAACTGCCACTGGCCGTCCTCGCACTTGCGCACCACCGGCCCACAGTGATAAATCACCCCGCCCTTCAGTCCGCGCTGCAGCACGTCGTATACGCCGCGCTCGCCTTCCGGGCACTTGCCCTTGATGAACTTCTCCACCATGTACTTGTGCGCCGCGTCCCGCCCCGTAAACATCACGCCGCTCAGCAGCACCTGATCCCCGATCTTCAGCTTCCGCACGGACTTCTCATCCAGCGGAATCGTCAGCTTCTTCGACATCACGCAACCTCCGTCAGCGCGCCGCCAGGATCGCGATATTCCGGTCCCGAATCGTCATCACCTTCCGCCGATCCGCCCAGCACATGTACGCGATCGACACAAAGAACGACGCCGGCACCCGGTGCAGCTCCGCCAGCTTCACGGCCAGCACCGTCGTTTTGCCGCCAAAACCCATCGGCCCGATGCCCAACTCGTTGATCTCGCGGCAGAGCTGCTTCTCCAGCTCGTCCAGTTCCGCACTGGCGTTGTGATCGCCCAGCGGCCGGAAGAGCTGCTCCTTCGCCTTGAGCATGCTGCTGCCCCGGTCACCGCCGACGGCCACGCCGAGGATGCCCGGCGCGCAGCCGAAGCCCTGCGCCTTGTGCGCGGCATCGAGCACCGCCTTGCGCACCCCGCGGATGTCCCGGCTGGCCTCGAACTCCGCCGACGGAATGCTGTACGTGCTGCCGCAGTTCTCCGACCCGCCGCCCTTCAGCAGCAAGCCGACCTGCAGGTAGTCGTGTCCCCACTCCTCGAAGTGCACGGCGGGGAAGTCGATGCCCGTGTTGTCGCCCGAGTTCTTGCCCGACAGCGCCGCGACCGCGTTCGGCCGCAGATATGCCCGCTCGGTGGCGATCCGCACGGCCTGCCGCGCCTGCCTGAGCAGCTCGCGCTGCGACCAGCCGACGGGGTTCCAGATG
Source organism: uncultured Planctomycetales bacterium (assembly GCA_964523405.1). Lineage (GTDB taxonomy): Bacteria > Planctomycetota > Phycisphaerae > UBA1845 > Fen-1342 > CAZGAQ01. Next base: position 40,695 of record CAZGAQ010000019.1, on the reverse strand, counting down.
TAGAAGATCGGCGTGCCCGTGTCCTGGCAGATCGGGCGGGCGCTGCCGCGCGACAGCGCCACGTTCTTCAGGATCGTCTCCAGCGCCCCGCGCGCGGCCGAGCCTTCCGGCTCCGCCTGCGCCGCCGCCTCCAGGGCGGCCTGCACGTCCGGCGACAGGTCCGTCGAGGCCGACCGGATCAGTTCGACCAGTTGTTCGGTAATGTCCGACATAAGCACCTCGCGAGATGGGGCCCCGCCACCGCGGCAGCGGCCCGGGACGAGGCCCGCGACTCGTCTAGCGCATTATCCGGGATGCGCCGGCCGGGTCAATCGCACGCCGTGGCGGCGCCCCTACGCTACGGCCATACCGCGTGTTACGATGCCCGAGAGGCTGGATCAGACCGAGCCCGGCCGTCGGGAGGTTGGGACCGCATGTGCGCCGACGATTTCTCTTCGCCGCCGCCACCGCTGTGGCCGGCCGAACTCGTGCTGCGGTGCCTGAACTGCGACTACGACTTGACCGGCCTGCCCGAGAACCGCTGCCCGGAATGCGGGGAACCGTTCGACCCGTGGGAACTGCGCGCTCTGCACTACAACATCCCGCAACGCCTGCCCGGGACGAACGGCATGCTCCTGCCGGACGCCCTGACGATCTGGGCCTTGGCGTTCTTCGCGCCGCGCGAACTCGCACGACGTCTTCCGGCTTGCGTCGAGACCGAGCAGCGCCGCTGGCATTCGGTCGCGTCCTATGCCACCGCACTCCTGATTCTGGTGCTTGGCATGCTGACCATCGCAGGGAAGCCCACCCTGCAAATCGCGCCGGCGGCGGTCTGCGGAACGCTGTGCGGCTTCTGGCTCTGCGAGACGCTCGTCGCAGCTTTGCTGACCGCGGTGCTTAAGCCGCGCGGGATCCACAAGCCGTATCTGTTCTGGCGCGGGCTGACGCATCTGACCAGCGGCTTCAGTCTGCTGACCGGTTTGTGGGGCGTGTTTGGCACGCTCGCGGCCTGCTTCATCCCCTTCTCGGGCCCCGCAGTCTGTGTCGTGCTGGGCCTGGGCACGCCCGGGTTGATCTGGTGGGCACTCACGCTGGGAAACATGGTCGCGCTGCGCGCGCCCGCCGGCCCGCGGCTGGGACTGTGTCGAATTATGATCCCCATCATCGGAATGGTGTGTGCTGCGCTGGGCATCCTGGTCGCCAGGGTTGTGAGTAGGTTCTGCTGAATCGTGCCAGCCCCGGCGTCGGTGCGCCCGGCGCCAGCCGCGCCGTACTCAGCCCGCCGACTTGCCGATCAGGATGCGTTCGTATTCGCTGAGGCCCTCCAGATTCGTCAGCGGCCCGACCGACTCGCCACGCAGAAACTGGTGAATCAGCCGATCCTGCTCCGTCGTCAGCCGGGCCGGCTCCGCGTCGCGCAGCACCTCGAAGTCCTTCCGCGGCCCGATCCGCAGAATCTTCCCCATCTGCAGCATGATCATCCGGTCCGCGATCCGGAACGCCGAGTCCATCTCGTGCGTCACCACCACCGACGTCACCTGCAGCTTGTGCGACAGGTCCATCATCAGCTCGTCGATCGCGGACGACGTCACCGGGTCCAGCCCCGCGCTCGGCTCGTCGTAGAACAGAATCTCCGGGTCCATCGCCGTCGCCCGCGCCAGCCCCGCCCGCTTCTTCTGCCCGCCCGAAAGCTGCGCCGGGTACTTGTCCCGATGCGGCAGCATCCGCACCTGCTGCAGCTTCATCGCCACCACGATGTCGATCACGTCCTTCTCGACGTGCGAGTGCTCTTTCAGCGGCAGCGCCACGTTCTCCGCCAGCGTCAGCGAGCTGAACAGCGCCCCCGACTGAAACAGAATCCCGAACCGCTTCCGCACCGCGTTCCGCGTCCCCTCGTCCGCCGTCCCGAAGTCCACATCCCCCAGTCCCGGCAGGTGATAGACGATCGACCCCTCGTCCGGCCGCAGTTCGCCGATCAGGCAGTTCAGCAGCGTGCTCTTCCCGCACCCCGAGCCGCCCATGATGACCAGCGTCTCCCCGCGCTGCACGTCGAAGTTGATGCCGTCGAGGACGGTGAGGCTACCGCCGTTGCCCTCCTCGCCGGCGTCGAAGCGGACAACGAGGTCGCGCACAGAGAGCACGACGTCGGACGGAGCGCCAGCGGCCGAAGGTGCGGGGTCCATGCGGGGCATTCTAGCGGGATCGGACACGGGGGGCGACGGTGGAGGGGGAAGGGGGGCAAGGGAGTTGTGCGTTTCGACTAGCGAGGAACGAGTTGAAGACCGGGGCTCCAACTACACCTGCGGGGTGAGTCTGAGGGCCCGCGCCTAGAATCGGTCGTGCGCGCCGAGCCTAGGGGATGCCTGCGCGCTGGCGCCCGGCGGACGGCGCGCGAGTTGACGGTGCCGCGGGTCCGCGACGGGCCGGCACGGAGGAGACGACATGCAGAGTGGGGCGAAAGCCGTGGAGGCGTATCTGGCGGCGTTGCCGGCCGAGCGCAGGGCGGCGCTGGAGGGGGTACGGGCGGTGCTGCGGAAGAACCTCGATCCCGCCATCGAGGAAGGCATGCAGTACGGCATGATCGGGTACTACATTCCCCACCGCGTGTACCCGGCCGGGTATCACTGCGATCCGAAGCAGCCGCTGCCGTTTGCGGGGCTGGCGGCGCAGAAGAACCACTTGGCGCTGCATCTGATGTACCTGTACGGCAGCGCGGAACATGACGAGCGGTTTCGCCTGGCGTGGGCCAAGACGGGCAAGAAGCTCGACATGGGCAAGGCGTGCCTGCGGTTCAAGAAGCTGGACGACCTCGCGCTGGACGTGATCGGGGAATCGATCGCCCGCGTGCGCGCGTCCGAGTACATCGCCCGCTACGAGGCGGCCGTGCGGGAGCGACCGAAACGGAAGAAGCGGTGACGACGGGGGACACGCATCGCAGACGCACCCTGCCCGAATCCGGCCGCGCCGGGAACCGGAGCATGGCTATCCGCGTCAAAGATCTGGACATGGCCCCCGGCAGGCGGCGCCACGCAGCGCTACGCGGCCGGACCAGGCAGGATGCAGTCCGGAATCGCGCTGCGTGGACGCGGTTTTCGCCCGGCCGGCTTTGACAAGACGGCTGGGCTGTGCCATTCTGTTAGTAGGCGGTCCCCGCAGGAGGGACCGTTGGGCATCAGGAGTACGCTAGCGAACCAACCCTCCCCTGCTACAATCTGGATACCGGCCATGCGGGTTTCCGCGACGCATTGAAATCCGCCTTCGGCAGACCGGACTCATACATAGATCATCATCCCCGGAATGCCGTCGTGGTAGGCCCATGGCGGTAGGTGTCGGCAGCAAGCCGGCGCCGTTTCTCTCTCGCGACATCGCGGTTCAACCGACGCCGCAGCGGCGGTGTTGGCGTGTACATGTTCTGGCCCGCGCCCGGACTGCCGACGTGGTGCAGTTGCGGCCGGCCGCCAGCAGCAGGAGGTGCCGCATGGCATCCAGTAATGCGGTCTGGGGTATCGACATCGGGCAGTGCGCCCTCAAGGCGCTCAAGTTGCGCCCCGCCGAGGATGGCAAGGTCGAAGCCGTCGCCTTCGATGTCATCGAGCACCCCAAGATTCTGTCCCAGCCGGACGCCGACCGGGACGAGCTCATCAGGTCGGCCCTGGAGAAGTTCGCCTCGCGCAATGAGTGGCAAGGCGACCGCTTCGTGGTGGGCGTGCCCGGGCAACAGACCTTCGCCCGGTTCTGCAAGATGCCGCCCATCGATCTGAAAAAGGATGCCAAGAAGATCCCCGAACTGGTGCGGTACGAGGCCAGCCAGCAGATCCCCTTCGACATGGACGATGTCGTCTGGGACTACCAGGTCTTCACGACCGAGGGCTCGCCCGACATCGAGGTCGGCATCTTCGCGATCCGCAAGGACCTGATTCGCAAGCACCTGGGCTTCTTCGGCAAGGTCGGCATCGCCCCGTCCGGCGTGCAGGCCATCCCCGCCGCCCTCTACAACTTCTGCCGCTTCGACCGCGCCGCCGACGGCGAAGGCGGCGCAACCGTGATGGTGGACGTCGGCTCACAGAACACCGACCTCATCATCGTCGAGCCCAACTCGGCCTGGACCCGCAACATCCCCCTCGGCGGCAACAGCTTTACCGAGGCCCTCGTCCGCACCTTCAAGCTCTCCTTTGCCAAAGCGGAGAGCCTGAAGCGCTCCGCCGCCACCAGCAAGTACGCCCGGCAGATCTTCCAGGCGATGCGCCCCGTGTTCGCGGACCTCGTGGCCGAAATCCAGCGCTCGATCGGGTTCTACTCGTCAACCCACCGCGACGTCGAGCTCAAACGCGTCCTTGCTCTGGGCAACGCCTTCCGCCTGCCCGGCCTGCAGAAGTACCTGGAGAACAACCTGACCGTCGGCGGCGGCGTCGCCAAGCTGGAGAAGTTCAACCAGGTCGTCGCCTCCGCGACGATCAACGCTCCGCAGTTCACTGAGAATGTACTGAGCTTCGGTGCCGCGTACGGCCTCGCCCTCCAGGGACTCGGCCTGGCGCGGATTCACGCTTCCCTCCTGCCCCCGGAGATGGCCCGGATCGCGGTGTGGCGCAAGAAGCGGCCGTATTTCATGGCCACCGCCGCGGCCCTCGCGCTGGCCAGCGCGGTGCCCTGGGGCGCCAACTACCTCGCGGCGCAGGAGCTGGACAACGACCAGAGCCGCCAGGCGCGGGCCAAGGCCGCCAGCGTGGTCGCCGAAGCCCGCAAGCTGCGGGACGATTTCGGCAAGGCGAAGTCCGACACCGGACAGCGCGAGCAGGACATTCAGAGCCTGTTCAAGCTGCAGAAGGACCGGCTGGTGATCCCCCAGGTCCTTACGCTGGTCCACGCGGCCATGCCCCCACTCAACCCGCCGGATCTGAACGAGGTAACCACCGTCGAAGAACTCAAGAAGAAGATCGAGGCGGCGCCGGACAAGTACAAGCGCACCGAGCGCGGCCAGTTGCTGATTGAGTCGTTCAAGGTCGAGTACGTCCCCGACATCGAAGCGATCAAGCTGAACGAGGAGCGGACGATGGGTGGCGGGCCGATCCCCGGCAGCGGTGGCCCGATCATGGGTCCGGGTGGCCCCATCGGTGGCCTGGGAGGTCCGCCCATGGGACCGCCGATGGGCCCGGGGGGCGGACCGAAACCGGCGCCCTCCGCGGACGCCAGCGCGGCCGCGACAAACCCGGGCTTCCTCGTGCGCATCCAGGGGCGGCTGCTGTATCGCACGCGCCAGTCGGATGCCAGCCGGTGGCTGGCCGGCGATTACTACAGCAGCTTGCGGGAGCAGAGCCGCGTCAAGGGCCTCGGATTCTACATCCCGGAGGATGACCCCAAGGACACGGCGAAGCGCTACATCGGCGATCCGCTGATCAAGCAGTACTACCAGATGCCCGGACCCGGCGGCGGAACGACACCGTGGGCCGGCCAGCCCGGCGCGGCGCCGCCGGGGGGCGCCACCGGCGACAAGACGGCGCTGTTCTCCGACCCGGCGACCGGCGAGGACGCCAAGAACGACTGGCAGGTCGAGTTCGCGTTCAAGCTGCGCCTCGGTGAGATGCCGCCCAAGCCCGCGGAAAAGAAATAAAGCCCCAGCGACCAGACAGGAGAAAGGCCATGCAATTCGTAAAGAACCACTGGATGTCGCTGGCGAGCGGAGTGGTGGCGCTGGCGGCGATCGCGGTGATGGTCCTCGGCATGCTGCAGAAGGACGTGACCGAGGAAATGGGCAAGCGCGTCCGCGAGGCCAGCGAGGTGGACTCGCTGCAAAGCGGCGCGGTGAATCAGGAATGCATCGACGCCGAGAAGGAAAGCGCCAAGGCGTTCGATGACGAATACAAGAAGACGCTCGAGGAGGCCGCCAAGATCAACCGGCGCGAGCCCATCCTGGAAGGCGTCTTCCCCAAGGCCGGCCAGCTCGAACTCGCGTTCCGCTTCAAGGAAGTCTACAAGGACGAGCTGTATGCGCTGCCGCGCGATCTGGTGGCCGGCGGTCCGCCCAGCGCGCAGGAGATCCAGGAAGAGGCGGAGCGCATGGAAGAGGAACGCAAGCGCCGCGGCGATGAATCCCCCGAGCCGGGTGGCGCCACGCCGCCGGCGGCGCCGACCCCGCTCGCGGGCGGTCCGCCGATGGCCCCGCCGGGCATCCCCGGCGCGCCCCTCGGCATGACGCCCGGTTCGGCGACCCCCCTCGGCCTGCCGCCCGGCGCCATCCCCCCCGGCATGCGGCCCGGCCTGTTGCCGACCGGCGGACCCTTGACGCCCGCGGTGGTTTCCGTTACGCCGGAAGCCCAGCGGCGCGCCGCGGTGCGCAAAGCCCGCGCGATCCGCATCTACGCCGAGGCGGATCCGACGCGCTCCTCCTTCCACGTCAGCCCCCTGGCGCTCGACGAAACGGCGCCGAGCGCGCGCGACATGTGGTACGCGCAGGTCGCCCTGTGGATCCAGCAGGACGTGGTGAAGGCCATTCGCCAGCTCAACCAGGCGACCGCCGAGCGCATCGGCGAGGGCAAGGCCTCGGTCGAGACCCTGCCCGTCAAGCGAATCATCAACGTCAACGTCTACGGCTACATCACGTCCCAGGGACAACTCGTGCCCTTCCCGGCCGCGGCGGTCAGCACCCCCGGCGCCAGCGCCGCCACGCCGCTCACCATGCCGCCATCGTTCACGCTGCGCAAGAGCGACGCCCAGTTTGACGTCGTGCGGTTCGGCGTCGTCGTGATCGCCGATCAGCGCGAGTTGCTCAAGCTCGTGGACGCCTTCACCCGCGTGAACTTCTACCAGCTCGTCGGCCTGGAATACACGACCCTGGTGGCCGGCAGTCAGGACGGCGACTACGTGTACGGTTCGGCTCCGGTGGTGCGCGCCACCCTGGACTTCGAGGGTTACATGGCGCGCAAGGTGTACAAGGCCTTGATGCCGGCCGACGTGCTGAAGGATCTCGGCATCGAGGGTGCCGCGGCGCCCCAGCCCTAGGGTCAGCCCGCAACACTGGAGGATTGCATCATGGCAGCCAAAGGTTCGCTCAACTTCGTCGAGCTGCACTTCGAGAAAATGCTCCTGGGCCTGGCGGCGCTCGTCCTGATCGGCCTGGGCGGCTACTTCGCCCTCGGACCTCACAAGGTCGAATACGGCGGACAGAAGGTCGGCCCCAGCGACCTCGACGCGGCCATCGCGTCACGCGCCGACAACCTCAAACGCCAGATCCAGAATGCCCAGCCCAAGAAAAAGGCGCCGCCCAACTACTCCGACCAGTTGGCCGCGCAGTTCCAGAAAGGCCTCTTCGCGGAAGAGCCCAACGTTCCGCCGCTGCCGGCCGCCCTGCGGCTGTCGTCCACCTTCGGATCGCCCCTGCCCGAGTTGGGCGAGGAAGCAGCCCCCTCCGTCGCGGTCGTGACGCCGCTGGCGCCAACGGCGGCACCCGTCCTGCGCACCGGCATCAGCCTCGTCGTGCCGCACACGCTGAAGCTCGGCCCCACGAATCCCGCCGCCACGCCACCCCCGACCGAAATCGAGGAGCCGGTCGAACGCTCATGGGTCTCCGGCGCCGTCTTTTTCCCTCAGGCCGCCCAGACCCGCGAAATGGTCGCCCACGGCTACGCCGGCTACCTCGCCAAGGTCTACGTGGTCGGTGTCGACGTGCAGCGCCAGGAGATCACGGCCAGCGGCGAGTGGTCTGAATGGCGCGATGTCGAGCGCAGCAAGGCGATGCCCGAAGTCGAGACGCCTGCGCCCGTCTTCGAGGAACGCAGCGGCAACGTGCTGAACCAGGCCGAGCTGGACCAGTCGCTCGAAATCGTCCGCTCCTCCCAGCAGACGTGCATGCAACCCCCGTTCTATACGGTGAACGCCGGCAACTTCTGGGAAATGCCGCCCCTGCCCGGTTACGAAGACGTCGAAGAGGACGAAGAGGGCGGCGCCACCACGCCGGAGGAGCCGAAGACGCCCAAGAAGGACACGCCCAAGAATCCTCCGGGCGGCGCCCGGCCGCCCGTCCCGATGCCGCCCGGTGGCATTCCAGGCGTCATCGGTCCGCCGGGCGTGGGCGGTCCCCCGGGCGTGGGCGGAGCTACCCCGACTGGCGCTCGGCCGCCCCAACCGCAGGCCAACGCCCGCCAGGAGGCACAGAAGGAAATCCGCAAGAAGCTGCAGGAAGCCGAGAGGGCTGTCAACACCAAGGATTGGAATGCCGCCATTCAGGCTGGACAGGCCGTCGTCAGCAACGCGGAAGCCACGGAGGCCCAGAAGCACCGCGCCCAGCAGTACATTGACCGCGCGAACCGCGCCCTCACCAAAGGCCGCAACCAGCCCCAGCAGCGGTTGGACCTCGTCACCGCCCGCAACGCCGACAAAGACCCCGCCTGCTGGTTCCACGATGATTCCGTCCAGCCCGGCAAGACCTATCGCTACCGCATGCGCGTCAAGCTCTGGAACCGCTACGTCGGCAAACGGGCGGCCCTCCAGGATCCGGCCGCAGCCAACCAGACGGTGCTGGCCGGCGAATGGTCGTTCCCCAGCGATCCAATCACCGTCGCGCCCAAGACCCACTTCTTCGTGAAGGGCCCCCGTCCGGGCGAGCCGCCCGTCGCTTCCGTCGAGGTGTTCACGTGGCACCGCGGCGCGTGGTTCAAGGAAGCCTTCAACGTGCAGGTCGGCGACATCATCGGCGACGTCAAGGATGTCCGCATTCAGGGCGCCGTAGACGACACCGGCACCGCCAAGCCGACCAAGACCGCGATCGACTTCACGACCGGCGCGGTGGTGCTCGATCTGCGCCCCGACGAGCAGGTCCCCTTCCGCCGCTCCGTCGGCAAGGGGGATTTCGCGTACAACCCCGAAGGCAAGGCCCTTGTGCTGGTCTACCTCGACCCGGCCGACGGCCAGGTGAAAGAGCGGACGGATCGCGGCGATCGCGCGGACCCGCTCTACAAGAAACTGCGCGACGAGGTCGGCGGCAGCGAATAATCACGCCGCCCACCATGACGCCGCCCGCCCTCAAGCGCCGGGCTCCGGAAGACAACGCCTTCTGGAGCCCGGCGTGTTCTCACACGATCCGGCCGCGCTGCGCACTGGACGCTCTGCCGGTTTCACCGCATAATGCCCGCTCTGTAATCTGAACCCGTCGGGAGTAACAGCGGGTGATTGAGCGAGATACATCCCAGCGTCGTGCCATCCGTCAGGTCTTCCGCGAAACCGATCGCCCCCTCAGCACGCAGGAGGTGCTGGAGTGCGCCCGGAAGTACCGCTCCAACATCGGCATCGCCACGGTTTATCGGACACTGAAAATCCTGATCGACTGCCGATGGCTGACCACCATCCGCCTGCCTGGCGAACCGCCGCGCTACGAGATGGCCGACAAGCCGCACCATCACCATTTCCACTGCAACCGCTGCGGGCGCGTTTACGAGGTCCCGGGCTCCGACAAGGCGCTCGCCCAGATGATCCCCACGGGGTTCATCCTGGAAACGCACGATTTGTCGCTCCGCGGCCTGTGCGCCGCCTGCGCCCCGAAGGCACGCTAACCCACCCCGCTGCCAGAAGTTAGTCGATAGTCGCACGAACCGCGCCGCGCGGATTTGCCAACCGTAATACGCTGTATTACAATCACACGGACCGAGACTGCTTTCCGGCCATGCCCCCGCGCGGCCGGACGAGGTGCGCTATGCCGAGCGGCAAAGAGACCGTGATCACGTTCAAGGTGGATACGTCCCTGATGGAGGCCTTGCGTGGCGTCGAGAACCGCTCGGAGTTCATCCGTACGGCCATCCTCACGGCGCTGGACAACCACTGCCCGCTATGCCGCGGTTCCGGCGTGCTGACGCCCAATCAGAAGCGGCACTGGGAAGCGTTCGCCCAGGCCCATCCCCTGCGCGAATGCGATGACTGCCACGAAGTGCACCTCGTGTGCGCGCAGGACGAAAGCCACCACGACCACGACGGGCCGACCCGCAATCGAGGAGTTTGACCGATGCAACGCAGCATCCTGACTTGCGCGTCCCTGCTCGCTCTCGCTGGCGCCGCGTCCGCGCACAGCCAGCCCGCCACCGCCAAGCTGCGTGTGGCCGTGAGCGTGCTCCCCCAGGCCTACTTCGTCGAACGTGTCGGCGGCGAATTCGTTGAAGTGGACGTCCTCGTCGGCCCCGGCCAATCACCCCATGCGTACGACGCCACCCCTAAACAGCTCGAAGGCCTCGCCCGCGCGAAGGCCTACTTCCGAACCGGCATCGACGCGGAAAACACGCTCGTTCCGCGCCTCGAGCAGATGTTCAAGAATCTCAAGATCATCGACCTCCGCAAGGACGTCCCCCTCCGCAAGATGACCGCGGACGAAGCCGGTCCGTGCGAACACGAAGAGCACGCAACCGAAGCGGACCACCACGAACACGAGACCGGCAGACCCCAGACTGGCAAGGCTGAGTCCGACCACGACCACCAGGCCGGCCGCCCCGACCCCCACATCTGGCTCAACCCGCTCTACGCGAAGATCCAGGCCCAGACTGTCTGCGACACCCTCGTCGCGCTCGACCCCCCCCACGCCGAGCGGTACCGCCAGAATCTCGCCGCGCTGCAGGCCGACCTCGACCAGCTCCACGCCAAACTCACCACCATCCTCGCCCCCCTCAAGGGTCGCGATGTCTTCGTCTTCCATCCCGCCTTCGGCTACTTCACGGACGCGTACGGGCTGCGGCAGGTACCGGTCGAGATCGAGGGCAAAGAGCCGACGGCCAAGCAACTCGCGGCACTGATCGACCGGGCCCGCACGAGCGGGGTGAAGGTGATCTTCGTGCAGCCGCAGTTCTCGGCCAAGTCGGCCGAGGCGGTGGCGCGGGCCATCGACGGCGCGGTCGTGCCGATGGACGACCTGCCGCGCGACTACCTCAAGGCGCTGGAAGAGATGGCAGACAAGATCAAGGCGGCGTTGGAGAAGAAGTGACACCCCGCCGCAGCGACGGCGCTCCCGCAGCCCAGACTGGCGGAATCCGATGAACGTCATCGAAGTACGCAACCTGTCGTTCGCCTATCCCCTCACGCCGGTGCTGGAGGACGTGACGTTCACCATCGAGCGCGGCGATTTCGTCTGCGTGGTGGGCCCCAACGGCGGCGGGAAGACGACACTGCTGCGCGTGCTCTTGGGCCTCTTAACTCCGCAGGCCGGCACGGTGCGCATCTTCGGGCAGACGCCGAGCGAGGCGCGGCGGCGGATCGGCTACATGCCGCAGCGGGCGCACCTGGACCCGGCGTTCCCCGTGCGGACGATCGACGTGGTGCTCATGGGGCGGCTGGGCAATCTGCGGCTGGGGCCGTTTCGCCAGGCAGACAAGCAGCGGGCGCTGGCGGCACTGGCTGAGGTCGGCCTCGCGGACTACGCCCAGCGCTCCTTCTCCGCTCTCTCCGGCGGCCAGCGCCAGCGCGTGCTGATCGCGCGAGCGTTGACCTGCGACCCCGAGTTACTGCTGATGGACGAGCCAACCGCGAACCTGGACCCGCTCGGGCAGGATGAAATGCACGAGCTGCTGCACGAACTGAACCAGCGGCTGACGGTGCTCCTGGTCTCGCACGACGTGGGCTTCGTCGCACAGCACGTGAAGACGGTACTGTGCGTGAACCGCCGCGTGGCTAAGCACTGCGCGTCGGAGGTCACGGGGGAGTCGATCCGCGAGTTGTACGGCCACGATGTTCACATGGTGCAGCATGGGCACACGCACTAGTGTGGTGTCTCGGAATACCTTGCGCGCGGGTGGGGCGGCCATCTTGGCCGCCGCGCGGCGGGCGGGACGCCCACCCCACCCTGGTCGTGTGCAGCTTCTTGTGAGGCACTACACTAGCCGCCCCGGAGTCGCCGCATGAGTCTCCTCGCATTCAGTTTCGGCGACGTGCCGACCGGTCTGTGGCACGGCCTGGTCGGGATCTGGAATTACCTCTACGGAACAACAACGGGATTCTCGCACGCGGTCGGGGAGTTCGCCTTTCTGCAGGTCGCCCTCCTCACCGGCGTGCTCGCGAGCGTCGCGTGCGGCGTGGTCGGCAGCTACGTCGTGGTCCGCCGCATCACCTACCTGGCCGGCGGCATCGCGCACTGCGTGCTCGGCGGGCTCGGCGCGGCCTACTACCTGCGCGTCGTGTACAAATGGCAGTACTACCACCCCTTCCGCGGGTGGGAGCCGCTGCATCCCCTGGTCGGGGCAGTCGCCGCGGCGCTGGTGGCAGCCATCATCATCGGCATCGTCAGCCTGCGCGGCCGGCAGCGCGAGGACACCGTGATCGGGGCGCTGTGGGCCATCGGCATGGCCACGGGCGTGCTCTTCATCGCGCGCACCCCGGGCTACCAGGTCGAGCTGATGAGCTACCTCTTCGGCAGCATCCTCATGGTCACTCAGGACGACCTCTGGCTGCTCGCGGGCCTGGACGTGCTCATCGTCGGCATCGGCCTGCTGTTCTACAACCAGCTCCTGGCCACCTGCTTCGACGAGGAATTTGCGCGCCTGCGCGGCATCCGCGTCGAGTTCTACTACATCCTCCTGCTCTGCCTCACCGCCCTCACCGTCGTCCTGCTCGTCAGCGTCGTCGGCATCGTCATGGTCATTGCCCTGCTCACCCTGCCCGTCGCCATCGCCGGCCACTTCTGCCGCACTCTCGCGCAGATGATGTGCGTCTCCGTCCTGCTCAGCATCGCATTCACGACCGCCGGCCTCGCCGTCAGCTACGGCCCCAACCTCCCCGCCGGCGCCACAACGATTCTGCTCGCAGGCAGCGTGTACGTGCTGGTGCTCATCCTGACGCGCTTGCCCCGGCTGCGCCGCCGGCCACCGTCACTGACTGTCCCCCCGCGCGCTGGCCGCACCGCCTGACCGCCCCTTGCGCACGGAGCGTCGGCCCCAAGCCGGCCCCGCACGAATGTGTGGAATGGCCGACGTGGCGTCCGGTGCCGCCTGCACCGTGCGGTGACCCCAGACTTCGTGAGGCGCATCGCCACCGGGCGGCCAAGTCTGAACATGCGCCGCGCAGCGGCCCGTCACTTTGCCACGCGGCGCCCCGTCCCGGATCCCCCGACCATCTGGGCGACACGCGCCCCGCCCGTTATGCTGCGCTCGTTCGCCGCCGCGCACGTGTACAACGGAGATCGCCCGATGCCACACACGACTCTCACCGCACCGTTGCTAATCCTGCTGACCACGGGCCTGACCTTCGCCCAATCCGCCCCCACGTCGGCCCCGTCGGCCGACCGCGCCGCCTGGTGGCGCGAAGCGCGCTTCGGCATGTTCATCCACTGGGGCGTCTACTCCGTCCCCGCCGACGCCACCAACCTCAAGGGCGAACTCGGCGCCGCCGAATGGTATATCACGAACAAGCAGGCCCAGATCGCCGACTACGAGAAGTTCGCCGCCCAGTTCAACCCGACCAAGTTCGACGCCGCCGCCTGGGTGCGCACCGCCAAAGACGCCGGCATGAAGTACATCGTCATCACGTCCAAGCACCACGACGGCTTCTGCCTCTTCGACACGCAGCTCACCGACTGGTGCATCACCAAGGCCACCCCCTTCCGCCGCGACCCGCTCAAGGAACTGGCCGACGAGTGCCGCAAGCAGGGCCTCCGCCTGTGCTTCTACCACTCCATCATGGACTGGCACCACCCCGACTACCTCCCGCGCCGCCCCTGGGAAAAGGACACCCGCCCCGCCACCGGCGCCGACTTCGACCGCTACGTCGCCTACATGAAGGGCCAGCTCAAAGAGCTCCTCACGAACTACGGCCCCATCGGCGTCCTCTGGTTCGACGGCGAATGGGAGGACACCTGGACCCACGCCCGCGGCGCCGACCTCTACGACTACGTCCGAAGCCTCCAGCCCGATATCCTCGTCAATAACCGCGTGGACAAAGGCCGCGCCCAGGGCGGCCTCACCGCCGGCGACGGCTTCCGCGGCGACTTCGGCACCCCCGAGCAGGAAATCCCCGGCACCGGCTTCGCCGACGGCCGCCTGTGGGAATCCTGCATGACCATCAACAACACCTGGGGCTACGCGACGAACGACCACGCCTGGAAGTCGTCCGAAACGCTCATTCGCCACCTGTGCGACATCGCCCACAAAGGCGGCAACTTCCTGCTCAACGTCGGCCCGACCGCGACCGGTGAGTTCCCACCCGAAATCACGCAGCGTCTCGCCGACATGGGCGCCTGGCTGAAGCGCAACGGCCCCGCCATCTACGGCACCTCCGCCAGCCCCTTCAAACGCCTGCCTTTCGACGGCCGCTGCACGCGCAAGGGCGATACGCTCTACCTGCACGTCTTCCACTGGCCTGCGGGCGGCCTGGTCCTCACCGGCCTGCAAACCGCGGTGAAGAGCGCCCGCGCCCTCGCAGACGATCAGACGCTCGAAGTACAGGCCGTGCCCGACCAACCCAACGCCTGGCGCATCGGCAAACCGACTACGCTCGACCCCGTCGCCACCGTCGTCGAACTCACCCTGGCCGGCCCGCCGGTCGTAGTCACTTCCGCGCTGCGCCCCGACAAGGACGGCGTGCTCACCCTGAAGGCCGCCGACGCCGACGTACACGGCCACTCCGCGCGTTACGAGCAGGGCGCGGGCAAGGACAACATCGGCTACTGGACCAATCCCGCCGACTACGTGACGTGGGATATCGAGGTCGCCGCGGCCGGGTCGTACGAGGTCGAGCTCACCTACGCCTGCCCGCCCGAAAGCGACGGCAGCACCTACACCGTCTCCGCCGAGGGCGAAACCTCCGCCACCGCGGCTCCGGAAGGCACCGTGAAGGCCACGGCAAGTTGGACGAAGTTCGAGACGGTCAAGCTCGGCCGCCTCACGCTCGCCGCCGGCAAGCAGGCTCTCGCGGTGCGCATCAAGGCGATGCCCAAGGGCGCCGCGATGAACCTCCAGCAAGTCCGCTTGACCCCCGTCAAACCTTGACGGACGATGCGCACCGAACGTAGCGTCGGCCCCCCGCGGCCGACGTATGGGACGGCGGACTGCCTCGCATCGGAGCACGTAGGCTGGGCTAAGGCTGGCGCCGTATCACTCGATGCCACGTGCCGCATCCGCCGGCCTTAGCCCAGCGGAACAACCCACGGCAATTCTGCCATCCTCCGGGCTCTCAACGCCTTGTCGCTGCATTCCCCTCCGTCACCACGGATTCTGCACATGGCACGCCCGCCCGGTCTTCGCAATGTAGTCCTGGTGATACTCTTCCGCCGGCCAGAACGTCTTCGCCGCCTCAATCTGCGTCACGATCTTCCGCTTTCCGTACCGGTGCTCCGCCTCCAGCTCATGCACATACGCTTCCGCCGCTTCCTTCTGCGCCGCGTTCACATACCAGATACCCGAGCGATACTGCGTCCCCTCGTCCGGGCCCTGCCGGTTGAGCTCCGTCGGATCGTGCATCTTGAAGAAGGCTTCGAGCAACCGGCGGTACGTGATCCGCTGCGGATCGAACACCACTTTCACCGTCTCCGCGTGCCCCGTCTGATCCGTGCATACCTGCTTGTACGTCGGCCGCTCGACGCTCCCCTGCATGTACCCGCTGACCGCCTCGACCACGCCCGGCCCCAAGCCGAAGTAGTGCTCCAGCCCCCAGAAGCAGCCGCCCGCGAAATACGCCGTCTCGAGCTGCGCCGGCCGGCTCTCCGGCAGCAATGTCGCGCCCTTGTCGTAGAACTTCAGCGCCGCCGAGTTCAGGCAGTGCCGCTCGCCGGTCGGTGGCGGCCCATCGTCGAACACATGCCCCAGATGCGCCCCGCACCGCGCGCAGTTGATCTCAACGCGCTCCATGCCGAGGCTGTGGTCCTTGTGCCGCGCAACGTGCGCCGGATCAAACGCCGTGTAGAAGCTCGGCCAGCCCGTGCCCGAGTGGAACTTGTGCGCACTGGAAAACAGCGGCAAGCCACACACGACGCAACAGTAGACCCCTTCTTTCTTGTTGTCCGTGAGCGTCCCGCAGAACGCCGGCTCCGTCCCCGCCTTCTGCGTCACACGGTACGCCTCGGGGTCGAGCTTGGCCGCCAGCTTCGCTACTTCGTCCCGCGATAGCGGCGTGATGTCGTAATGCGATGCGGAGTACTTGTGCTTCATGGTTCCCGCCACAGAATTAGGCTCACTCGGTGCGCTCGCGGCCGCACGTTCAGTCGAACCGCCGGCTGGCGCCGTTGCCGGCCGACACGCCACGAGCACCCCCAGGGAAACGACCGTCCACCAGGTTGTCCGGCCCAGCTTGATCATGCCCATCTCAACCGCCCGCCGGAGCGCCGTATTCCCTCGCGCCCGAGCTGGCGTGGCATCTGGCCTCCGCCTGCCCCGAACATATGTGAGGGGTGCCCGCGATGGGGGACCGACCTCCGGTCGGTCTTCGGAAACGTACGCTGGCCTAAGGCCGGCGCCGTGCGACCCGATGCCACGTGCCGTGTCCGCCGGCTTTAGCCCAGCGCAACCAGCTCACGGAATCCTCGGCGCTCTTGGCACTCCTGGCGTCTTGGCGGTAATCAACCGAAAGCCGCCTCACCACGCATACGCTTCCGGTGCCGATCCGCCGTTGCCGATCGGCGGAAAGATCTCATCCAACTTCGCCACTGTCTCGGCGGACAGCTTCAACTCCAGCGCCGTCAGCGCCCCGTCGAGCTGCTCGATCGTGCGCGGGCCGACGATTGGCGCCGTGATGCGGGCATCGCGCAGCATCCACGCCAGCGCCACATGGGCCGGCTCCGCCCCAATCTCGCGACACAAGCCCTCGTAGCGCTCGAGTTGCGGCAAGTACTTCTTCAAATCCTTCTGCACCCAATCGCCCGCTCGCCGTCCGGTCTTCGCCTTGGCCGCGCCGCCGGCGAGCATCCCGCCCGCCAACGGGCTCCACGGAATCACGCCCAGCCCATACGCCTCGCACGCCGGCAGCACTTCCTGCTCGATGTTCCGGCACAGCAGGCTGTACTTGCTCTGCTCTGACACCAGCCCCAGGGAGTTCCGCCGCCGCGCCGTTTCGTTCGCCTGCGCGATGTGCCAGCCCGCGAAATTCGACGACCCCACGTACAGCACCTTCCCCTCGCGCTGCAGTTGCTCCATCGCCCCCCAAATCTCGTCCCACGTCGCCTCGCGCCAGATGTGGTGCATCTGGTACAGGTCGATGTAGTCCGTCTGCATCCGCCGCAGGCTCGCCTCGCAGCCGCGTTTGATGTGCAGCGCCGACAGCCGGCTCGTGTTCGGCCAGTCCCCCATGTCCCCATACACCTTCGTCGCCAGCACCGTCTTCTCACGCCGCCCGCCGCCCTGCGCCAGCCACCGCCCCAGGATTTGCTCGGTGATGCCCTCGCCCTTCTTCCAACCGTACACGTCGGCCGTGTCGAAGAAGTTGATGCCCACGTCGTGGGCGCGGTCCATGATCTTGAAGCTGTCGCGCTCCGTCGTCTCCGGCCCGAAGTTCATCGTCCCCAGGCACAGCCGACTGACCTTGAGCGCGGTCCGACCGAGATTGACGTATTGCATGGCAGGCTCCGTTTGGCAGGGGCAGCTTCCGGCCGCCTCCCTTCGTGTGATTGTAGCCACCCGCCCCATCGTTAGCGGGTAGCGCGTAGGCTGGGCGAAGGCCGGCGCCGGGCACATGAATGTCACGTGCCGCGCCCGCCGGCTTTGGCCCAGCCGAATCCGTATACTCCCGTCCCGGCCGCAAGCCCCCGCGCCGCGTCCGCGCTCCGCCTCTACAATGCCGTTATGAACGACCCCATCCACCCCGTCCGCGGCGCCAACGTCTACATCGCTCCGACGGCTTACGTCGGCGGTGACGTCACCCTCGGCGACGACACCACGATCATGCACCACGTCACCATCCGCGGCGACGTCTCCGCCATCCGCATCGGCCGGCGCTGCAACGTGCAGGACGGCACCGTCATCCACACGAAGACCGGCGTCCCCCTCGAGATCGCCGACGACGTCTCCATCGGCCACCGCGCCGTCGTACACTGCCGCCGCGTCGGCCCCGGCACGCTCATCGGCATCGGCGCCATCGTCCTCGACGACGCCGAGATCGGCGCGGGCTGCATCATCGCCGCCGGCGCGCTCATCCCGCCCGGCACGCGCATCCCCGACGGCAAGGTCGTCGTCGGCATCCCCGGCCGCGTCGCTCGCGACGTCACGCCCGCCGATCGCGAATACCTCACCTTCGTCAACCAGCGCTATCGCGACCTCAGCCAGCGCCACGCCGCCGGCGAATTCCCCAACCTCGCCCAGTAGCGTCGGCCCCCCGTGGCCGACGTTGGAGCACGATCGACGCGACCTCCCGTGCTACCCCAGCGCCAACGTATACAACCCGAACGGCCGGTACCCAAACACAATCTCGCCGGCCGCGGACCGCTCCACCAGCACCTCTATCGGCGTCGGCCCGCTTTCCAGCAGGTCCACGAACTTCGCGCTGCCCAGCGCCGGATCCCACCGCACGACCGCCTTCCCGCGCTGCCCCCACGCCTCGTACAGCCGCACGATCACGCGCCCGTCGTCCTCGGCCTTCTTCACGGTGTCCACGACGAGGTTTGGCGCCGCGCACGTCAGCAGCGAACCCGTCGCCCCGCGCGGCCCCGCATGCGGCGTCGCAGACACCACGCGCAGCGGCACATTCAAGTCGTACCCCGCCTGCACGACACCGCCCGTCCGCAAATCGCCCGTGTGCGGCAACAGGCTGTACGTGAAGCGGTGCTCGCCGCGATCCGCCTGCGGGTCCGGATTCGTCGGCGCCCGCAGCAGGCTCAGTCCCAGCACGTGCCCGTGACAACTGTACCCGTACTTGCAGTCGGACAGGAGCGCCGCCCCGTAGTCCGGCTCCGCCAGGTCCGCCCAGTGATGCCCGCAGCACTCAAAGTGCCCCAGGTCCCACTTCGTATTGAAGTGCGTCGTCCGCTGCAGTTGCCCGAACTGCGTGTGATACGACGCGTGTGCACTCCGCAAATCGAGCGGGAAAAGCACGCGCAAGAGCTCGTGATCGCCGCGCCAATCCACCCACGTTTCGAAGTCCAGCCGCGGCGACGCGCACGTCAGATGAATGTCCTGCTTCACCCGCGACTGCCCCAGCGCGTGCTCCACCCGCAAGGTCGCCCGCAGCGGCCCCGCCTCCACCAGTGTCACCCGCGCCGGCTCCGCCACCGGCCGTCCCTTCTCCAGGTAGTACACGTCGATGTCCCACGCATCCCAACACTGCGGCCGATCTTCGTACACCACAAGCTGGTTCGCTGGCTCGCCCGCCTGGAGCAACTCGCGCTGCGCCCGCTTGTCACGCAACGACACGATCCGTCCAGCCGCGTCGAACTCCGCCCGCAGCCATTCGTTCTCTAGCGTCGCGCTCGTCCCGCGCACCGGCACGAAGCCGGGTTTCGCAGCACCACCCTGCGCGTCGAACACGCGGTGCCCCACGGCTGGCACGTCGCGCACCAGCCCCAACCGCGCCGGCGTCCCGTCCAGCGTCTGCCCGGTCTGCACGGGCGCCGTCTCTCCGCCAAGCGCCGCCAGCGTCTGCGTTTCCGCCGGTACTTCGCCGGGCAATTCCACCACGCCGCTGCGTTGCCACCCCAGCGTGTTCACCGCCACCACCGGGTGCTTTGCGCCGGAAGTATCCGCACCCGCCGCCCACTTCTGCAGCCCCGTTTGCTCCAACTCCGCCAGCGCCGCATCGACCTGGGCGTAATCCCGGGCGCAATCGTCATACACCCACCCGATCGACGACCCCGGCAGAATGTCGTGGAACTGATTGAGCAGCACCGTCTTCCACGTCTGCTCCAGCTTCGCGCTCGGATAGTCCGCGCCCGGCCGCGGCAATGCGTGCAGCAGCTCCACGTCGCGCAGCCGCAACTCCGCCTTGCGGTTGTGCCGCTTGTTCGCCCCCTGCGTCGTCAGCGTCCCGCGGTGCAGTTCCAGGTACAGCTCGCCGTCCCACGTGGGCAGCGCCTGCGCCTCTGCGTGCAGCACGTCGACATACTCCCGCACCGTCGCCATCCGCGCCCGCGGCATCTCCTCGCAATCCGCGCTGCGCCGCAGCATCTCAATCATCTCCGCCGTCGGCCCGCCGCCGCCGTCGCCCCACCCGAACGCATACAGCCACGTGTTGCAGCGATCGCTCTGCTTGAACGCTCGCTCGCTGTAACGCAGCTCCTTCGGCGAGCAGTTCGCGTTGTAATTGTCCGACGTCAGGAAGTGCGCCAGGATCTTCGTGCCGTCCAGTCCCGCCCACCAGAACGTGTGATGCGGAAACTTGTTGAACTGGTTCCACGAGATCTTCTGCGTGAAGAACACCCGCATCCCCGCTTGCACCAGAATCTGCGGCAGCGCCGCGCTGTATCCGAACGTGTCCGGCAGCCACAAGTACGACTGCGCAATCCCGAAATGCTGCTGCCAGTACCGCGTCCCGTATAGGATCTGCCGCACCAGCGACTCGCCCGACACGAGATTGCAGTCGCACTCCACCCAGCTTCCCCCGCCCGCATCCCACTGCCCGCTCGCCACGCGCCGCCGAATCTGCTCAAACACCTCCGGCGCATCCTGCCGAATGAACTCGTACTGCGCCGCCTGACTCGCCTGGAACCGGTAGTCCGGGTACCGCTCCATGTTTCGCAGCGCCGTCGAAAATGTGCGGTAGCACTTCCGCCGCGTCTCCCGCAACGGCCACAACCACGCCGTGTCGATGTGCGCGTGCCCCGTCGCGTAGCAATCCCCCGCCGACGCGTTCGCCGGCGCCCTCAGTACCGGCCCCAGCGCCGCCCGCGCCGCCGCCGCCGTCCCCGGCAGGTCATTCGGCAGCGCCGCATTACACGCCGCATTCAGCGCGAACAGCAGCTTTCCCCGCCGCGGCGCCGCCTCATCCAGCACATCGACCAGTTGCAGCGCAAAGCTCATGTCGTGCCAGAGCTGATCCACCTCCGGCTGCACCACCGCCAGCCGCGCTTCCGTCAAATGCCCGATCTGCTCGTCCGGCGTCCGCGGCCGCCACTCCGTGATGCCGAACATTTGGTTCGCTGCCGCTTCGACCAGCAGCTCCACCCGCCCGTTCTGCACGAACGACGCGTCCAGCGGCGCGTACCGGTGGTGCCGGCTCAACCCGTGATACGGCACCCCCTCCTTCCACACGCACGCTTCGGTGTTCGTGTCCATCAGCAGAACGAGTTGCTCCAACACCGTCCCCGCCGGCACCGCGCCCCGCAGCCGGAACCACGCCGTCGACCACGCCGGCCCAAATCGAAATCCCAGCCGCGCCGGCTCATACTTCGCCCCTGCCGCCTGCGCGTAGCTGCACGGCTCCGCGCTCTGGAACACCCCGATCTCCAACTCGCTCACCGGCCGATACCGCGCCGGCAACAGAACCGTATCGATGAACACCTGCACGCGATTGCGCGCGATCTTGTGGTCGTACAGCACGACGAATCCTCATCCGGCGGCCGATCGCCGCACGCAACTCGCCCCGGCCAACATGCCCCCCGTCCAGAACGCTTGTGACCGCCGCCTGACGCCACACCCCTACCACCGCTACCTCTCCGGCTTCACCGTCGTCCCCGCAGCACTCTTGGCGCTCTCAGCGCCTTGGCGGTGAGAGTCCGCCTCCACCTGCGTCTCGGGCAAATCCCCACCTGCCTGCATCGGCCGCAGCACCAGCGGCGCCACCACGTGCTCGATAAACCCCGCCGCCGTGCTATCCGCGTGCATACCAAAATACCCGTACTTTGCGTAGGCATCCTGATACGCGTGATTGCGAACCTTCTGCTTGTACAGCTCGCGGGCCGCGGCCGCGCTGCTCCCCGTCGGCAGCGCCACGCCGTACAGCCCGATCGCACTCTGCGAGAACCACTCCCGATCCACCGACCCGGCCACGGGCATGAGATACGCCAGCACCGGATCGCGATCGGAATAGAACACGTGCAGGCGATCTTCAACATGCCCCAGCGCCGGCGATAGATCGAACTGCCGCGACAGGCTGCTGCTCAGGAATACCACCGTCCGCACCCGCCGCTGCGGCGGCAACGCTTCCAGCGCCCACGCCGCTATCCCCGTCCCCGCCGACAGCGCAATGATGCTCACCGGCCGCCCGGGATGCTGGTTCATGTAATCCTCGATCCGCGCTGCCAGCCGTCGCGCCTCCTGCTCATTGCGATCCCGGTCCATCTGGTCGCGTAACGTCCCCCCCACCACGCTCTGCCAGCCAAACGTCTCGATGGCCCCCTTGTACCCCGCCGCCTTCAACCCGCGCGGCACGTCAAACGTCCCCACCACGTTTCCGAGGGGGCCCCCCCCCCCCCCCCCACACAGAAATGAGCGCGCGCCGCGCCCCCGGGGGGGG
>CAZGAQ010000019.1:0-18377 GCA_964523405.1 uncultured Planctomycetales bacterium | reverse complement strand
ACGTCCCCACCACGTTTCCGATCCCACCCGCCCCGCCCACAAACCAGATCTTGCCCCGCTCCTGCCCCTGGTCGCTTGTGCCGAACTACGACAGCCACGTACACCCGGGGCACGTCAGCAACACCGCGCCCAGCCACAGCAGACCCCCGCCGGGCCCCCACCCCTGCCCGCGCCAGCCCCGCCTCCGGCTCGCTCCGCTGGCTTTCACCCGCTCGCCGCCTCGGTTAGGACGTGATCTTCCACGTACAGCGGCACGTCGTTCGCCACCCCCAGCGCAATCGCATCCGACGGCCGGCTGTCCACCTCCACCAGTTCCCCCTGGTGGCGAATCACGAGCTTCGCATAGAACGTGTGGTCGCGCAGATCATTAATGACGATCTTCTCCAGCTCCCCCGACAACTGCTCCACCACGTTCCCGAGCAGATCGTGCGTCATCGGCCGCGGCAGTTGCACTCCCTTTACCCGCCGGTCGATCGCCAGGGCCTCCGTCAAACCGATCACGATCTGCAACGACCGCGGGCCGCTCCGTTCCCGCAGCACGATCACCTGCTGATCGTGCGTCTCCGAGATCCGTATCTGGGCCAAGTCCATCCGGACTTCCATAACTGCCTCGCGCTGCCCGCCATCGGCGGGGCGATTGGTTTCTCATTCGGGCAACCGCCCGACCGCAATCGTCGCGCGGACATCCCACAGCCGCGCCGGCGCCCTAGCGCCCGCACAACCTGCCCTACATCATATTCATGGCGCGAACCTAGCCCGCGCCCCCGATAGTGTCAAGCCGCCCCCCTAGCCGAGCGGCCGGTCGCGCGCCCGCGGGCACCGCAACCGGCCGCTCCCCCTCATAGCGGTCGTTTTGGCTCGGTCCGCCCTACGGCGCACTCCGCACGCACCGGAAACCGGCCAGCGCGTTCAGGAATTGGGGCGCGTCGCGACTGGCATTCCGACAGTCGGAGGCGCAACCTGGCGAGTAGATCGCCCCGCCACGCCAAACGTGACTCGTACCGCCGGCCGGCCCGCGTGGATTCGCGTACGGGCTGCTCGTGTAGTAGTCCGCGCCATACCAGTCGTAGCACCACTCCCAAACGTTGCCGGCCAACACGCGCAGCCCATAGCCATTCTCATCGCTGATCGTCTGGAAGCTCGTCACCGTGCCCGGCCAGTTCCAGTCCGCCTGTTGTTGCAGCGCACCACTGTAGAAGCCCACCGGAGTGGGCAACCCGCGCCAAGCGGCACCCCAACCGTAGCCCCACGGGTCCTCCACTTCGCTCTCATCATACGGATAGTCCACGTTGCACTGATACGCCGCCCGCGCTTGCGAGATCGTGTCCGTGTCGGACCACGGGAACCGACGCCCCGGCGTCCCGCCGCGTGCCGCCTTCTCCCACTCTGCTTCCGTCGGCAGCCGATACCCGGCTCCGAAGTTGCAGGTCCACGTGCTCAGGTTGTAGCACACCGGCAAATGCAGCCTCGTGCTCATCCAGTTCGCGTACGCCACCGCGCCGTGCCAGGTCACACTGCAAACCGGCCAATTCTCGCGGCCCGGCTCCACGACGAACTCGGTCCCGTTCCAGATGATGTCGGCGAGATTCTCGGCATCTCGTGTGAGACAATACGTGACCATCGTCTGCGGCTGACCGGAGTTGAAGCCATACCTGAGCACGAGCGGGCCGTAGAGTCCGATCTCCGTACCGCGCGCCCACGCCCAATTCAGCGCGTCC
The DNA here is from genome assembly GCA_964523405.1 of uncultured Planctomycetales bacterium. Taxonomy (GTDB): domain Bacteria; phylum Planctomycetota; class Phycisphaerae; order UBA1845; family Fen-1342; genus CAZGAQ01. Next base: position 16,659 of record CAZGAQ010000019.1, on the reverse strand, counting down.
GCATACTCCTGGTTCGTCACCTCATGCGTGCCCATGTAGAACGCGTCCGTGTAGACCGCGTGACATGGCAGCTCATCCGCACCGCCTTCGCCGAACGTGTCCCCCATCGTGAACTCGCCCGCCGGAATCAGCTCCATGCTGGGCGGATCGGGGGGCACCCAGCACGGCGTGTTCATCACGCTGATGAACGGATCAATGTCGCGCCAGTTCACCGCACCATCCAGGCTCGCGTCGAGGTTCTCAAACTCGCACGACGGGCTGCCCCCCGGAAAGGCAGCCGCCCAGCCGGACTCGTTGTCATTCATCCCGGCAATCAAAAAGTCAATGTCCCGCCAGTTCACCGCCCAGTCGCAGTTCGCATCGCCGTAGCACACCGTCGCCTGGACACTCGCGGCCCCGGCGCACAACGCCAAGACGATCGCCGCCCGCACCATCACCTTGCTCATGTGTTTCTCCTCATTCACTCGTGAACCGCAACGATCACGAAGCCAACAAGGGAGCCCCGCCCGGCGGCAGCCCCCGACCACCAACTAGAATAGCTCGCTCCCCCGCTATGTTCACCCTTTTTTTCCGGAATCCCCGTCGCTCCCCAGACCGTACGATACCCCAGAACTGGGAGAAGCCTAATCAACAATCGCCGCCGCCCCGCGCCGGTCCGGCACGCGGTGCGGCCGTCACTCCCCCGTGGACTGACTCGTGGGACGCGCAGCGCCGAGAACCGGTTCACCGCAGCGCCAGACCAGGCGTGCGTCAGTAGCCCCCTCGGCGGACGAAGCATAGATGGCGACGTGATCGCGCGATCCCCGCCTTCATGTCTCCACCTGCTCACGTGGGCGCGCCGGCGCGTGCCCCCTTCCCACGTCCCCACTTACTCAACGGTGCCTGCGGTGTGGACCTACCCCCACACCACCAGGCCCTGGTCATAGCGGTCCGCCAGATCTTCGTGGCTCGGCACCACGCGAATCGCGAAACCGTTCCGTCCGCTCGCCCGGCACGGCACCGCGCCCTCGAACCGATGCTCGCCGTTCGACTCGTTCCGCAGGAACTTCAGCGGCACCGACCGCCCGCCCGTGATCTCGCCGTTCGAATCCAGCGGGCCATAGTAGACTTCAACCGCGACGTCCTCCGGCGGAATCGACCCCAGGTGCACCCGCGCCTGCAACGGCAACGCATCGCCCACCTTCAAGAGCTCACGCGTCTCCGTCTGCACATCCGCGATCCGCACTTCCTGCCAGTGCCGCCGCAACCGGTCCTTCCACTGTGCCAGCGACTTGGCCAATGCAAAGTTCTCCGCGTCGGTCTTCACGATCCGCACCATCGCTGGCAGGTACATCATCTGCGTGTAGTCCCGCAGCATGCGGTTCGTATTGAACACCGGACAGATCGTCCGCATCGATTCCTTCATCCGCGCCACCCAGCGCCGCGGCAGATCATCCTCCGTCCGCTCGTAGTACATCGGAATGATCTCACGCTCCAGCAGGTTGTACAGCGACTCGGCCTCCACGTGATCCTGGTACGCCAGGTCGTCGTACACCCGCCCGTCGCCAATCGCCCAGCCATTCTCGCCGTTGTACGCCTCCGGCCACCAGCCGTCGAGACACGACAGATTCAGCCCGCCGTTGCACGGCACCTTCATCCCGCTTGTGCCGCTCGCCTCGTGCAGCCGCAGCGGATTGTTCAGCCACACGTCCACACCCTGCACCAGCACGCGCGCCAGCGAAATGTCGTAGTTCTCGATAAACACCAGCCGCCGCCGCAACTCGGGCGTCGCGCACACGGCCGCAATCTGCTTGATCAGCTCCTTGCCCGCCCCGTCGTTCGGGTGCGACTTGCCGGCAAAGACAAACTGCACCGGCCGCTGTTTGTTGGTCAGCAGCGCCTTGAAACGCTCCATATTGCGGAACAGCAGCGTCGCCCGCTTGTACGGCGCAAACCGCCGCGCGAACCCGATCGTCAGCGCCTCCGGATCGAGCACTTCCTCCGCGGCCTTGATCTCCGCCGGCGGCGCGCCGCGCCCCTTGAGCTGCTCGCGCAGCCGCCGCCGCAGCGCCGCCACCATCCATTCGCGGCGCCGCACGTGCACGCGCCACATCTCGGTGTCCGGAATTTCCTCGATGCGCTGCCAGAGCTTGTCGTCCTCGACCGCCTCCGCCCAGCCCGGCGCCAGGTACTGGTCGAACAAGTCCGCCATCGTCGGACTCATCCACGTCCGCGTGTGAATGCCGTTCGTCACGTGCGCGATGGGCACTTCTTCCTGCGGAATGCCCGGCCAGTAGTTCTGCCACATCCCCCGCGCAACCTCGCCGTGCAGCTTGCTCACCCCGTTGCTGCGATACGACATCCGCAGCGCCAACAGCGGCATCGTGTATGCCTCTTCGGCGCGCTCCGGATGCTCGCGCCCCAAACCGAGAAACTCGCTCATGCCCAGCCCGATTTCGCTGGCCATCCACCCCAGGTGCGTCTCCACCAGCCGCGGCTCGAAGCGGTCGATGCCCGCCGGCACCGGCGTGTGCGTCGTAAAAATGTTGCCCCCGCTCGTCGCCTCGCGCGCCTCGCGGTAGCTCAGCCCGTGATCCTTCATCGCCAGGCGAATCCGCTCCAGCGCCAAAAACGCCGCGTGCCCTTCGTTCATGTGGCACACGTGCGGCCGCAACCCCACCGCCCGCAGCGCGCGCAGCCCGCCGATGCCCAGCAGGATTTCCTGCCGGATACGCATCAAGCTGTCGCCCCCATACAGCCGCGCCGTCACGGCCCGTAACTCGGGCGGATTCTCCGGCAGGTCCGCGTCCAGCAGGTACAGCCGCACACGCCCCACGTGCACCATCCACACGGCCGCCGTGATCGTCAGCGGCCCCAGGGCAACGCTGATCTTCACGACGTTACCCTTGTCGTCGTGCACCGGCGTCGCCGGCCATTGGTGCATGTCGTAGACGGGATAGCTCTCGAGTTGCCAACCGTCCTCGGTCAACTGCTGCGTGAAGTAGCCCTGCCGATACGCCAAACCGATCGCCACCAGCGGAATCCCCAGGTCCGAAGCGGACTTCAGGTGATCACCCGCCAACACACCCAAGCCGCCCGAGTAAATCGGCATGCACTCGTGCAGCCCGAACTCGGCCGAGAAGTACGCCACCAGCTTGTCGCGGTGCTGGGCATAGCTCTCGTCGAACCACGTGCGGCTGTTCGTATACACATAGAAACTGTCCATCACCCGGCAGAGCTGGGCGATGTAGGCGTCGTCACGGGCGGCCTGCTCCAGCCGCTCCTGCGAAATGCGCCACAGCAAGGCGACGGGATTGTGCCCGGTCTTGCGCCACAGATCGGTGTCGAGCCGGCGAAACAGATCCGTTGCGCTGGGGTTCCAGGCCCACCACAGGTTGTACGCGAGCTGCCGCAGCGGCTCGAGCAACTCCGGCAGGGAGGGCACGATCGTGAAAGTACGAACATGATTCATCGTCAGCACCCTGACTTATCGGGCCCGTGGGCTCTCCGTCCGCGCACGGAGACATTCCGGGGCCCATATGGACCTTATCGACGCGGTGCGCGATCCGGCTGGAATGGGTCCGAGAACCTAACTGGAAAACCGGACGGCTTTCACAACCCGGCTACCCGCTGGACCTTATCGACGAGCTGGCGCGCCACGTTATCGGTCTGCGCTTCCCCTATGATACGCATGATGGGTTCCGTGTTCGAGGACCGCAGGTGCACCCAACCGTCCGGAAAATCGACCCGCACCCCGTCCGCCGTGTTCGGCTTGTGCTCCGAAAAGGCCGCCGTAACCGCTTCCACCGCCGGTCCCATCCGCTCCTTCGGCACGTCGTACTTCTGCTTGATCACCGTGTACCGCGGCAGCTCAGCCACCAGGGCGCTCACCGACTTCCCCGTCGCCGCCATGAGCTGCAACACCAGGCTCATCCCCGATAGACTGTCCCGCACGTAACAAATCCGCGGATCGATCACCCCACCGTTACCCTCCCCACCAATCACGCACCCCTCTGCCATCATCCGCCGCGCCACGTGCGCCTCCCCCACCGGCGTCCGGTACACGCGTCCCCCAAACCGCGCCGCCACGTCGTCCACCATCCGCGATGTGCTCAGGTTCGCCGCCACCGACCCCACCCGCCGCGCCAGGACCGACCACGTGGCCAGCGCCAGCGTGTACTCCTCCCCAATGTACGTCCCGTGCTCGTCCACGATCGCCAACCGGTCCGCATCTGGATCCTGCGCAAAGCCGATCGCCGCCCCCTGGTCCCTCACTGCCGCCGCCAGGTCCGTCAGATTCTCGCGCGTCGGCTCCGGCCGATGCGCAAACTCGCCCGTCGGCTCCCCGTTCATCACAATGACCTCGCACCCCAGACCACGCAGAAACCCCGGCGTGTCCAGACAACCCGCACCGTTGATGCAGTCGAGCACCACGCGCAGCCCGCGCAGCTTGCGCAGGTCCACCTCGCACGCTGCCAGCACCTGCTCCGCGTGCCGCCGCCCTGCCTGGCCGTCGACCGCCGGCGCCGTGAAGCCCGACGTAACCAGGCGATACGCGCCCGCCGCACGCCGTGCCGCAATCTGCTGCGCCCGTTGCGGATCCGGCGCCAACCCCAAGTCATCTAGAAACTTTAGACCATTCCATTCGCCCGGATTGTGGCTCGCCGTAATGCTCATGCCGCCCACGTAGCGGCCTTCGCGAATCGTCCGGCCAATCGTCGGCGTCATCACGATGCCGAGTTGCGTGACCTGGCACCCCGTGGCCAGCAAGCCCGCCGCCACGGCCGCCTCGAACAACGGGCCGCTCGGGCGCGAGTCACGCGCCAACACCACCCGCCCGCCGCCGAGCAGCGTCCCATAGGCCTGCGCGAATTCGAGCGCCACCGCAGGCGTGAGCGACTCTCCAACGATTCCCCGCACGCCCGACACACTCACCATCAGCGTTGCCATGTGCACCTCGCGCGGCTTGGCTCTCTGCGTCCAACGCCGCCGCATCGCAGCGCGGGCTGCGGCGGCCTCGGAACTCGGTCTGCACGGCGAAGCCGGCATGATCCACGCGCCGAGGCGGCGCTGTCAACCGCCGCCCCGACATCGCGCCCACCGCACAATACTCGGTCCTGCGCGGCACCCCATGGCGCCATCCGCGCACCACCGCAGCCGACGCCGCATAATTCCTGCGGGTGTACCGCGCCCGCGCGGCGTCACGCAGCACGGTGTTTATAAGACCTTGCAAATCATGTAGTTGCTTCACTTTTCGCTTGCCTGTGCGCGGCGCCCGTGGGTAGAATCACCGCCACGGAGGCGAAAGCAGTAGGCACGTCTGCCGATCTGCAACAGGTCATATTGTTCTGCGCACCGGCCGCGTAAGAAGCATCTGGAGGCGGACGACTCCGCGCGTTGGCGGTGTTGTCGTCGCGGCGTACCCCGGAGGGTTGGCCGTGCGAAGCGCGCGCAAGGCGGACATTTTTGTCGACATGTGCACCCAGCGGGATTACCTGGTGCCCGACGGTGCCCACCCCAGCCTCAACGCTCCCCTCGTCCTCGCGAACCTGAAACGGCTCATGGCGCTGGCCCGCTGGGCGAAGGTGCCGACGCTCTCGTGTATCGATGCGCGTCGTCCGGCCGACGCCCGCGGGCTGTCGCGGTGCGAGTGCGTCATCGGCACGCAGGGTCAACGGAAAGTCCCGTTTTCGCTGCTGCCCAACCGTGTCCTGGTCGACTCGGACAACTGCCTGTGCGTCTCGCTGGACCTGCTGAATCAGTACCAGCAGGCCATCCTCGCCAAGGACCACCGCGATCCCTTTACCAATCCCAAGTTCGACCGCCTGCTCACCGAAATGCCCAGTCGGCGCTTCGTCGTATTCGGCGTCGGACTCGAATCCTCCATCCGCCTGCTGACGCTCGGCCTGATGCTCCGCCATCGCCCCGTTACGTTGGTCTGCGACGCGTGCGGCTGGTGGGACCAGGAAGAAGGCGAGATGACCATCCGGCAACTGGAGGCCAAAGGCTGCGAATTGATGACGACCGAGCAGCTCATCAGCGCCACGTTCGCGCAGTACCACCCCGTACGCACGCACGTCCCGCGCCGGCGCTCGGTCGCCTAGGCCTGCTGCGCGGCGGCACACCCGCCGCCGGAGCCGGCGGAGGACCGGCCCCGCGCCCGCTCAGTCCGGGCGCTCTGTTCGTGCGGGGATCCAGCACCAAGCGGTCGGCCCCCAAAGGCCGGCCGCTCTTTTTGTCACGCTGCCACCGCCCCGTACGAGGCCCGCGTTGCAGTCCCGCCGCCTGCCCGTATGATCTGGCCATGTCTTTGCCCGTCGTCGTCATCGTCGGACGCCCCAACGTGGGCAAGAGCTCCCTGCTCAATACGCTCGCGCGCGAGCGCATCAGCATCGTCGACCCACGCGCCGGCATCACCCGCGACCGCGTCACTGCAATCGTCGCCCACGAAGACCGCTACTATGAACTCGTCGATACCGGCGGCATCGGCATCGTCGACGACGATCACCTCGAATCGCACGTCGAGGGCCAGATCCAGTATGCCATTGACCGCGCCGACGTCATCCTCTTCGTCGTCGACGTCGTCACCGGCATCACCGCCCTCGACCAGACCATCGCCGCCATGCTCCGCAAGCTCGCCAAACCCCTTCTCGTCGTCGCCAACAAGGCCGACGACCCCAAGGCCGAAGCCGACGCCGCCGAGTTCGTGCGCCTCGGCTGCGGGGAACCCCTCGTCGTCTCAGCCCTGCACGCCCGTGGCCGCACCGCCCTGCTGGAACGTCTGGCGACCGTCGTCGGCTCCGCCGCCGGCACCGAGCCCGCCGCCCCGACCATGAAGCTCGCCATCGTCGGCAAACGCAACGCCGGCAAGAGCACCCTCGTCAACGCCATGGCCGGCGAGGAGCGCATGATCGTCAGCGAGGTCCCCGGCACCACCCGTGATGCCGTCGACGTGCGCTTCGAACGCGACGGCCGACAGTTCATCGCCATCGATACCGCGGGCGTGCGCAAAAAGGCCCGCATGGACGATATCGACTTCTACTCCTACACGCGGGCCCTGCGCTCGATCGAACGCGCGGATGTGGTCATGTTCCTGATCGACGCCACCGTCCCCGTCGCCGAGGCGGACCTGAAACTCGCCCGTGCGATCCTCGATCTGTACAAGCCGGTGGTCCTGACCGTCAACAAGTGGGACCTCGCCATCGACCGCGCCGCGCCCGAGCAGTATGGCGTATACCTCGCCCAGGTCATGCCCGCCCTGCGGCACGCCCCCGTCGTCTTCATGACCGCCAAGACCGGCCGCAACGTCGCGGCCGCCGTCGACGTGGCCCTCAGCTTGTTCAACCAAGCCCACACCCGCATGCCCACAGCGCACCTCAACGCGGCCCTGCAGGAAATCCTCCAGGAGCGCGGTCCCAGCGCCAAACACGGCTCCAAGCCCGTCAAGATCCTCTACGCCACGCAGATCACCACGGCCCCACCCACAATCGTCTTCTTCTGCAACGACCCCGCCCTCGTGACGGAAAACTACCGCCGCTTCATGGAGAATCGCCTGCGGACGCTGACCCCCTTCAAGGAAGTCCCCATACGCCTCTGGTTTCGCCCGCGCGGCGGCGGGCGCCAACCGGCCGCCAGCACTGACTGACCGCGCTTACGCTGAGCCTCGCTACCAGCTTCTCGCCGCTTCGTCATTCCGAGAGAGCGAAGCGACCGAGGAATCTGCCCACGGATTCGCAGCCCTCCGCGCATGCGCCGCCGATGCCCCGGCGCAAAATGGAGCCCGCCCGTTCCGGTAGGAAACGGGCGGGCTGCAGAACGAAGGCACTAGCCTCTTACGAGGCTATTACCGGCTTCACGGCTGGTAGACGACCTGGAACTCCGCGAAGTCAAACAGATCCACGCGGCCGTCGTCATTGAAATCCGCACAGTTGCAACCGGGGGCGGTGACCACACCCGGGCCGGCCAGGCAGTTCTTGAACTGCTGGAAGTCGGCGAAGTTGATCGCACCGCTGCCGTCCAGATCACCCTTGTTCGCGCATTCGGACAAGAGCAGCACGTCCATGCGGATCGGCTTGGTGAGATCAATGATCGGCTGCGGGACGTTCGTCGCGCTCGCCGTCGTGATGCGGGCCCACATGCCGGCATTCGTGTTCCGGAAGAACCACTCGAGCTCCTGAGCCTGCCCGGTGTTCCCGTACACGTTGCTCGTCCGGCTGATGTTCAGCGGCAGCACGAGGTTGCCCGACGTCGAGCCCGAATAGCCCGGCGCCTGGAATAGCGAGGCCGAGCCGAGCGCGAAGCTGTCAAAGTTCGACAGCACAACGTCCGCACCGCCCGTGCCCGCACCGACGTTCACCACGTTGTCCACGTACAGCCGATACGGACCGGAACTGCGATCGGCCGCGGCCGAGTCGACCGCCACCGCCAGGTGCTCCAGCACGCCGCGCCCATTGGCCGACGCCAGCGGGCCCGTCCCCGAGAACGGGAAGTTCGGGTCCACGGCCGGATCGAACGTGAACGTCTGCCACGCGTTGGCGGGGCTGATCGGCTTCCCGATCGGGGCGCCGCCCGCATCCTTGGCCGCCACACCGACCCACTTGATGCTGCCGACGCTACCGCTGCCCGGCGTGCCGATCGCGCCGGTATCCGCCGTCTCGCGGATGCCGATCGCGATGGTCAGCGGGCCTTCCTTCTTGCCGACTTCCACCGCCAGCGAGGCCGGCGAGGAACCGATGTCGTTGGTCTGCTTGACCGTGACGAGCTGCTGGTACACCAGCGGCGTCGTCAACGACACCGTGTACTCCGTCAGGGCGTTCGGCGGCGTGAGCGCCAGGTGGCCGACCAGCGTCGTGCCGCCCACGTACACATCCAGCCCGTTGGCCGCGGAGCTCACGCCCCGCACCAGCAGCGTGGTGTCACCCGCGACGACCGGGCTACCGATCGTTGGCGCGCCCGGCGGCACCGCGCCGAAACGCACCTTGCCCTTCTGGAGATAGAAATCGTCGTACCAGGCCGGCGCACTGGCCGCATAGCCCGAACCCATGTACATGTTGTTGTACTGGACCGTCGACGTCCGGTTCACACCCTTCCGGGCCAGCTTCCCGTCCACGTAGAAGTCCGTCGTCGTACCCTTCAGGACGGCCGTGAAATTGTGCCAGCCGATGCTGCGCTGCGGCGCGCCGCTGTGGTTCAGGTTCAGGTAACCCGGCGACACGTAGGCACGGAGTTGGTAGTAGTTGCTGTCGGCCGACGTGTAGAAGTACGTGCCGACCATACCCACCGCCACGATACCCGCCAGGCTGGGCGTGTAGCTGCGCAGTTCCGACCACTGGAAAACGTTATTCACGCCGGGACCCGTGGCATCGTAGATGTTCACGTTCCAGATCAGCGGCTCCGTGTCGGTCGCCACCGCATTCGCCCAGTCCGGATCGGGATAGCTGAAGTCGAAGTTCGCCTGGTAGCCGTTGGCGTTGCCCGGAATCGCCGCCGTCCGGCTTTCCGTGTCGCAGGCGCTCGCGACCGGGGACATGCCCGCGGCCGCATAGGCGCTCTTGCTGCCACCCGGCGTCGTGTTGTTGTCCGTGGCCAGGGTCAGGTCCGGGTCGTTCGACGCCGCCCACCAGCCGTCGTTGTGCACCGAGTACACCTTGGCCGTGCACACCGTGTAATCAATCGGATTGTCGAAATCCGCCTGATCCGCGTACGCTTCCATCGTGTCGGCGAAGATCGTCGTCAGCGTATTGACGGTGACCACTTCGATCGCCGAGTAACCGCTTTCCGCACCGTTCACCGACTGCTTGACTTTGACCTGCTGGCCTGCGGTCGTCAGGCCCGCGACCGGAACCGTCACCGGCTGCGTGAAGCCCGCGGTCAGCGGCACTTGCGCCTGATCGACGCCGTCTACGTTCACCACGAGGTAATTCGCACTGGCATTCAGATCCTGCACCCGAATCGTGGTGTCACCGACCGCCGGGACCCAGGTCACCGTCGGCGCCGGCACCGACACCGTCACGGGCGCCGAAGGCGCGCTCATCACCGTGTTCACCGTCTGTGTCGCCGTCACAACGTCGAACGGCGCCACCGCCGGCGTGATCGTCACCACCACCGACGTCGCACCTGCCGCCGGAACCGCCGTCCCGCGCGACACACCGTTCACATACACCGTCACCAGGTTCACTTGCGTGAACGGCGCGGTAATCAGACCGTTCACCGTGATCTGCGTCACCGTCGGCAGAATCGGAGAAACCACTGTCGGCGGCAGCGGCGCGGCCGACACGGCGCGCGGATAGCTGTATTCGCTCGCCACACCGCCAACCGTCTGCTTGACCGCGATGGAATCACCCGCAACGAACGTCAGGCCGGTGAAGTCCAGCGTCGTCGCCCCGGCCGGATTGACCGGCGCGCCCGTCGATACGCCATTGACGAACAGCTCGACCGCCGTGGCCGTGGCATCAATGTTCGTCACGCGCACCGAGGTCTGATCGCCCTTGATGATCGGACCGGCCACAGACGCCAGCGCCACGGTCGAAGTCGCGATTTCGCGCACGACCAGGTGGTAACGCAACGTCGCGCCCGTCGTGTTGTCCGGGAACGTCGGCGTCACACCGCACGACCCGCCCACGCTGTGGTACATGGCCAGGACGCGCTCGGTGCCCAGGCCGCCGAACGTCCATTGCAGGCGATGCGCGCTGCCACCGTCGTAGCTGCCCGTGCTGACCAGACCGGATGCCGTGAACGTGTCGACCGACTGGCCACGCGCCGTGGAGTAGTAGTTGACGCCGTTTTCCATGTTCTCGACCGTCTTCAGCACGACGCCGTTGGGGTCGAGCACTTCGATCGTGTCAATCAGCAACTCGTGCGGCCCGCCGACCGCATTGCCCGCGGTCTGCGACAGCCACATGCTGTCGATGCTGTAGTTCCCGTTCGGCGACGCGTTCAGTACGCTGTTGCCGCCCAGCCACGCCCGCACGGGCGAGCTGTACGGGATGTCGATCGTCTGCCAGATGGCGCTGTTCGGGAACAGATTCATCCCGATCGGCGCCGTACCGTTCAGACCGGTGCACGGCAGGTATTCCCAGCCGCCGCCCGTCCCGTACTCGCAGTTGTTCGCGTTTTCGTCAATCACCATCGAGATCGTGTACGGCGCCCGCGCCGGCAACGCCGTCACTTCGGGCGAGAACGCACTCCACTGGCTCGTCACCGGATCATGCTGCCGGGCCTTGAACTTCTGGCCCGCCACCACCGCCGGCACCCCAAAGGGGGTCTCCGGCAGCACGGCAGCCAGGGTCTGGTACAGCCCGCCGTCCACGTACAACTCAACTTGGTCCGCCGTGGCGAAGATGCCCGTCACGGTGACCGTCGTGTCGTTCTTGATGACCGGTTCCTTGATCGCCGGCGCCGGAACCGGGTCGGGCACCGGGGCCTCGAACTGCAGATTGTCGATCGCCAGATCGATGCTCGTGGCGGTATCGCCCGGAGCCTTCGTGATGCCGATGGCCTCCAGCACGCCGCGCTGGGGAGTCCCGTCCAGCAAACCGTTGCCGGTGAACGGCGCGGTGCCCGACGTCAGGTTCTCCGTCGTCCCGCCGATCACGTCCACCAACGTGACCGCGCCGGTCGCCAGGTTGAACTCAACCGTGTACGTGCCCACCAGCGGATCCACGAACGCCACGGGCACCGGCACGATCCCCGTGCCATCTTTGAAGAAACCGCGGCGATACTCATCGCCGCCAGCCGGAGTCGTGTCCATCACGCCGTTCGGGCCGGGACCAACACCGATCGCGTACGAGGTGTTCGGATCGTTCGGATCCAGATACGTCCCCACCGGGTAAAGCTGCTCGTCATCCCCCACGGCCGTCGTGTGCACCGTGTACGTCGTCCGGTCGGGCATGATCCCGTTCGGCGTCTGGCTGACGCCCGCCAACTCGATCGAGCCGGTCGTGCCGCCGTTGGCCATCTGCATGACTTCGGTGCCCGTCTCACGGATCAGCAGGCAGATGCCGACCTTGCCCGCGAAGAACTCGCTGCGGTTGCTGATCGCAAAACGCACCTTGCCCGCCGTGTGCAGCGCCGGGTTGGGATACGCCGGCGTGGTGGACGTCGTGTTGTACGTGCTCAGCCGCACCCACGAATTCGCGTCATTCACGTCGTCCCATTTGAACAGCACTTCCAGCGCCGCCGGCCCGGCATACTGCAGACCGGCCGCACGGAACGCCGCGTTGTTGTTGTACTGCCCGGTCGTGTTGGCCACGATGTACTTCGCGGTCGAACCCGAGAATTCCGGCATACGGAACATTTCCTGGCAGGTCGCCGGATCGCCGATGGGCGAGTCGTCGAACAAGACCATTTGGGATGGGTACTGGGCCGAGCCGAGCGGCGTGAAGGCCGCGACTACGGCGACTAGCGCTAGCGCGCGGACGAGACGAGACATCTTTGTTCCTCCATCTGTGTTCGTGAATCCGGGAAGCCGATAATTCGTGCCTCGATGCGTCAGTCCTGCCGCGGTCCCGCACCCGTCGTGTCGCGCGGGACCCGGCCAGAACGAGAACGCTCCGCTCCGTCACACTCACGGACGAAGCGGAGCGTCCCGTTAGAAGTTATCGAGAAAACGCCCCAAGGTGTGCAATAATAGCCCGCGATCGGGCGAAAACTGCAAGCCTGTCGTGCCCAGGGGCATTATCCGGACCTTTCTGCGAAACCGCTTCTAGCGCCGCCGCAACAGCGCCAGCCCACCCAGGGCCACCAGCGCCAGCGAAGCCGGTTCCGGAGTGACTTCGATCTTGACGTCGTCGCAGTAGTAGTCAATCGTCGAGCTAATACCCGACCCCAGCCGCATCTCTTCGAAGCTGACCAGGCCCGCCGTCGCGCAATACGGCTTCGAGCCGCTCAAAATGCCGTCCACGAGGAAGTCGATCGTCGTACCCTTGATCACCATCTTCATTTCGTGCCAGCCCACGCTGCGCTGCGGCGCACCCGCCGCATTCAGCATGAACCAGTTCGCGGCCCCGGTGCCGCCCGGCATGAACGCCACGCGCGCGTAGTAATACGAACCGCCCGAGTTGTAGCTGCCCATCGCCAGCAACTGCGTGCCCGACGTCGGCGAGTAGTCCTTGAGCTGAATGTAGCTGCGCCCCGCGGCCGCGAGCCCCATCGGATCGTACATCCAGTAGGACACTTCCAGCGGGTTGGCATCGCTGGCCACCGTCTCGGCGAACATACGCACCGCGTTCCGCGTCGTACCCGTCTGAATGTACGCCGACTGCGTGCCGGAGTGCGCCTGGGTCGTGCTCAGCACGGCCGGGCTGCCTGCCGTCACAGCCGGCCAAGCGGCTTCGAAGGCCGCCTGGTCCGCATAGCCGTCAAAGTTGTCTTGCAGCACGATGGCGCCATAGGCACCCGCAGCCAGGGATAGCAGCAGCGTGGTCACAACGATACTTCTCATCACAACTCTCCTCCTGCTCACGACGAGCATGATCGATTGCTCGGAACGGCTGCGGCCCTCACTCCGTGCCGCGCACCACTCCGAAAGTCCGGAACTGTAAACCTCGCTCCATCCTCGGGCGGAACAACCGCCGCGTACGCACACTTAGCTGGCAGTATGGGTCGCACCGCAATCGTTATAGAATCTTCCTGGACTTGCTTCTTCTGCCTCCGATGCGACTTTCCCACTACACATGCTTGCGCCAGTATACCCAGCCGGGGCCCCACAAACAAGGAAAACACGACGTTCGTCCGTCACCCCCACGCGCCCCCGCCCATGCCCCAGAAAAACACCCCGGCAGCACTCCCGCAACCCGTTTCAAATACGGCAATTACGAGGGCCACCTGCGGCTCGCCTCCGCCACGTCTACGCTCCCGAGCCGCACCGGCGCTGACACGCTCACCGAAAACTCTCCCCGCGCCCGAGAATTCCGCGTAGGGCGTTATCCGCGCACACGCTAAACTGAACGCTCGGAGGCGTTTCCGGTGTCGCCTGCTCAGGGGAACGCGCCCGGAACCCAACAGCCGCGTCTATAACCATTGCGCCTGGAGGAGAACTCGTGAAGCACGCCACCCACCATCCCCTCACTCTCCCGTGCCTGCTCGCCACGCTCCTGACCGTCTCGTCCTTCCCGCCCGCGCGGGCCCAATCCATCACCATCGACAACAGCGACGCCGGCTTCTCCGTGCTCTCGCAGGATTGGCTGACCGGTACCAGTGCGCCGGGCCACTACGGCGCCGACTACCGCTTCCGGAATACGACCGGCGCGAGTCCCGCCAACACCGCCGGCCAGGTCGAGTGGCGCCCCACTTTGCCCGCCGCAGGCACCTATCAGGTGTCCATCTACTACCCGCAGGGCACCAACCGCGCCACCAACGCCCCCTTCACCGTCCATCATGCCGAAGGCGACACAACCTTCCTGATCAACCAGCAACAGAACGGCGGCCAGTGGAACACCCTGGGCACCTTCACCTTCAGCGCGGGCACCAGCGGCTCCGTCTCCCTCAGCAGCGACGCCGCCGCCAGCGTGGTCATCGCTGACGCCGTCCAGTTCACCGCGATCGGCACCACCGTGCAGCTCACCATGAGCGCCAGTCCCCCGGCCTGGGGCACAACCTCGCCCCCTGTCGGCGGACCCTACCCCTACACCTACAACACCGTCGTCTCCATCAGCGCCGCCGCCTGGCCCGGCTACACGTTCCATCACTGGGACGTCTCGGCCGGCGCCGCTCCCGCCGACCCGGCGGCCGCCAGCACGACGATCACGCTGGACACCGACAAGACCGTGACGGCCGTCTTCGTGGAGCAGGGCGCCACACCGCCCGAATTCCGCGCGTTCTGGGCCGACGCCTTTCACGCCGGCTTCAAGAGCACGAGCGAGATCGACACGCTGATCGGCTGGGCCCTGGCCGGCAATTACAACGCCATCATCGCCGAGGTGCTCGCGTTCCAGGACACCGGCGCAACCGGCCACGGCGCCTACTGGAACTCGAACATCGTGCCCAAAGCCGCTGATATCTCCGGCAATATCGACCCCCTGCAGGAACTCGTGACGCGGGCCCACGCCGCTGGCCTCGAAGTCCACTGCTGGCTGGTGGCGTTCCGCATCTCGACCACCTGGCCAATTCCGAGCAATCCCACCGTCGCCGCCCACCCCGAATGGCTGATGGTGCCCAAGGCCTCCATGGGCACCGTGGCCAAGGTCGGCAGCGACTACGTCTTCGACCCCGGCTCGCCGGACGTGCAAGACTACCTGATGAGCATCGTCCACGAACTGGGCATGAACTACGACCTGGACGGCATTCACTGGGATTACATCCGCTACACGCAGACGGACGCCGGCTACCCGGTCAACACATCCTACGCCGGCTCGACCCTCAAACGCTTCCAGACGATCACCGGCTATAGCGGCACCCCCAACGCCACCGGCAACACCTCCTGGAACGACTTCCGCCGCCGTACCGTTACCGAGGTCGTTCGCCGCGCCATGACTGCCACGGGCACCATCCCCGGCCGCACGCGCCCGCTCCGCCACTCGGCCGCGGTCGTGACCTGGACCCCGGCCAGCAGCGACTTCCACCAGACCAGCCCCTACGCCGTGTTCAGCGACTGGGAGTACTGGCAGTCCCAGGGCTATCTCGACGCGACTGTCCCCATGTCCTACTTCGACGAAGCCGCCCACGGCACGACGTACCGGGCGTGGGTCGACAACTCCGTCGCCTGGGCCACTGCCGCCGGACGGCAGGTCTTCATCGGCCCCGGCATCTACATGAACACGTTCGCCGACAGCTGCGCCCAGATGCTCTACGCGCGCGCCGCCGGCGCCGACGGACTGGCCACCTACTCCTACGCCAGCACCAATGACGGCGGGCAACCGTGGTCAGACTGGTATGCCTACGTCGCCGACAATGTCTTCACCCAGCCGACCGATCCGCCGGATATGCCCTGGCGCGATCCCACGCAGGCCACGCAGGGCTATGTCTACGGCCGCGTGACCAATGGCGCGGGCACACCGCTGGACAACGTCACCATCCGAATCAACGGCGTCGCCCAGGTCGAGACCGACGGCGGCGGTCAGTACCTGGTGGCCAACGTTCCCGCGGCCGCCGGCGGTACGCAACTCACCGTCAGCGCGCTCAAGACCGGCTACACCGAAGTCGCCCGGCCCCGAGCCCGGGTAACCCCGGCGGGCTTCACGGAAATCAACCTGGCACTCGGGCCGTGGCAGGTCGGCGACTACGACGTAGACGGCGATGTGGACGCCGCGGACTTCGCCCAGCTCGCGCCGCACATCACCGGGCCGGACAACGGTCCGCCCGCGCCCGGCAACGACCTCTTCGACGTCGACGCCGACAACGATGTGGATTTGCCCGACGTGGCCGCGTTTCAGCGGGCCTTCGGAAGCTAGCGCGGTTCCACCAACGGTGCGCTGCCTCGTACCGTCAGGTCCCCGCCTGCCCCATAGAATCCGAAGCGCGCCGGACGGAGAATTCCCGTTCCGGAGCACCGCACCCAAAGGAAGACTGCTCTAGCCGCCGTTTGACACGCGCCGGCGCTCTGCGGCACCGCGCCGGAAGTCACCCCCCCGCGGGCGCGTCCCGTCAAGAAAGAGCCGGGCCGAACCTCTGCGGTCCGACCCGGCTGTATAAAGCTCAATCCGCGCTAGTGGCGCTTACCGCTTGACAATCGTGTCGTTGGGC
>CAZGAQ010000018.1:0-90048 GCA_964523405.1 uncultured Planctomycetales bacterium | reverse complement strand
GGCTAGAGCGTCTCGTTTACACCGAGAAGGTCAGGGGTTCGAGTCCCTTGCCGCCCAGTCCCTCCCGGCCGCCGCGAGCCGGGCGGCAGGTTGCGCCGGTCTAGCCGATCGTGGTTGCGGATCGGTGGCGCGCTGGTGCCGGCCCACGCCCATGTGGGGTCGGGCCGGTCCGCGGGCCTGCCACGCGGAGGAAGCCGACCATCGGTATCCCGCTGCGGACAGGACAATTGCACGGCCGCGAGTTCACGTCGACGGGTAAGGCATGACCCCGGATGCTCACGATTACACAGCGCAGCTCGAAGGACAGCTGGATACGCTCCGCGAGCGCATCGCCGGACTCGAAGCACGCCTGGCAGCCTGCGAGCGCACCGCGGCTGAATTGCGCGCGAGCGAGGCGCGGTTTCGGGAGACGTTCGAGCGGGCGCCCATCGGGCTGGCGCACCTGGCGGATGACGGGCGCTGGCTGCAGGCCAACCGGTGTTTGCGCGAACTGCTGGGCTACACGGAGGGGGAGCTGCGCGCGTTGCGTTTCCAGGACATAGCGCATCCGGAGGACGCACCGTCCGGGATGGCGGCGGCGAACCGATTGCGCGCGGGAGAAATCGACGTCGACACCGGCGAGCGGCGCTACCTGCGGAAGGACGGCTCGTTGGTCTGGGTGCAGGGCACGATCTGGCACGTGCCCGCGTCGGCGAACCAGGCGGCCTACTTCGTGCTGGCGGTCGAGGACGTCACAGCGCGGAAGCAGGCCCAGGCGGCCCTGTTGCGGGAGAAGGTCTTCACAGATGCGGTGATCGATAGTGTGCCCGGGTTGCTCTACCTGTACGACGCCGACGGGTATCTGGTCCGTTGGAACAAGAAGCACGAGGAAATCACCGGCTACTCCGACGCCGAACTGGACCACCGGCACGTGCTCGACTGGTACAAGGGGCGGCCGGACGACGTGGCGCGCATCACGGCGGGCGTACAGCGGGCGCTGGCCGAGGGCTTTGCGGACGCGGAGGCGGGCCTGGTCACCAAGAGCGGGGCGGTGATCCCGTTCTACTTCACGGCCGTGCGCCTCGTGATTGACGGGAAGACGTACTTTACGGGGATCGGGATCGACCTGACAGAGCGGCAGCGCGCGCAGCAGGAAAAGGAGAAGCTCGCGGCGCAGTTGCAGCAGTCGCAGAAGATGGAAGCCATCGGGCAGTTGGCCGGCGGAATCGCACACGACTTCAACAACATTCTGACCGCCATCTTCGGGCATCTGGAACTGGTGGACAATGATCTGGCAGCCAAGGTCGCTGCGGACGACGCGCTGCGGCAGGGCGTGCAGCAGGCACTGCGCGCTGCGGAGCGCGCGGCCGGGCTGACGCGTCAACTGCTGGCGTTCAGCCGTCGACAGGTCTCGCAACCGACCGTCCTGCAGCTGAACCGCATCCTTGCGGAGATGGACAAGCTGCTCAAGCGCCTGTTGACGGAGAACATCGCGGTGTGCTTCCACCTGGCGCCCGACGCTCAACCGATCCGCGCGGATGTCGGACAGGTTGAGCAGGTGATCATGAACCTGGTGGTCAACGCGCGGGACGCTATGCCGAGCGGCGGTCACCTCACGCTGGAAACGACCAACGTCGTGCTGGATGGCGAGTATGTGCGCGCCCATCCGGAGGTCAGCGCAGGGAACTACGTGTGTTTGGTCGTGCGCGACACCGGCTGTGGGATGGATGCCGCGACACTGGAGCATGTTTTCGAGCCGTTCTTCACGACCAAGCCGGTTGGGCAGGGCACCGGCTTGGGGCTCGCGACCGTGTACGGCATCGTCAAGCAGGGCGGCGGGCACATCTCTGCCCATAGTGAGGCCGGGCGCGGGACAACGTTTCGCGTGTACTGGCCCACGGTGGATGCGCCGGTGACGCCGCTCGCGGCTGAGCCCGAGCAACGGGCGGAGACCGGCGGCAGCGAGACGGTTCTGCTGTGCGAGGATGACCCCGCGGTGCGGCAGGTGGCCGCGCAGTTTCTCCGGGAGGCAGGCTACCGCGTGCTCGTGGCGGAGCGCGGCGCGTTGGCGCTGCAGCTGGCCGCCAGGCACGTGGGGCCCATTCACCTGCTCGTGACGGACGTCATCATGCCGGACATGAACGGTCGACGCCTCGCGGAGGCCCTCGTGGAGCGACGAAACGGAGTGCGGACGCTCTACATCTCCGGGTATCCGGCCAACGTCATCGCCCAGCACGGCGTGCTGGAGGAGGGCGTGGAGTTCCTGGAGAAACCCTTTAGCCGGCAGCGTCTGCTCCAGCGCGTGCGGGCGGTGCTCGACGGGCCTGGCGCCGCGTCCGTGAACCGCAGTTAACTCGGCGACCCTCAGGGCTGGGAAGGGGTAGACGCTTCCCCTGCGGGAATGCTCGCGGGGCTCGCGGGGTGTACACGGGCGAGGAACAACCCACGCTTCTGCTCAAGCAGTTCGAGCCGGTCGCCCACGCGCTCGACGACGGCAGCATACATCCGCTTGCCGGTCAGCAGCCCCAGCAACACGCGGGGGTCGTCGACGTAGTCCAGGAAGTCCAGCCCGCGGTCGAGGAAGCGGACGGGGATGACGTCATGCACGTAGAACGGCAGCGCATAGGTCGGCATGGGGCCGATTACCAGCAAACGGGCTTCGCTGCTGGCGGCCACCACGTCGGCCGCGAACGTCTGCGACGACATCTGGCGGAAGATGGCGGGGCCTTCCAGCGAGGCCGCCTCCAGACCGCCCGCGATCGCCAGGGCCAAGGCCACGGCTCCGGCCTGCAGGGCGCGCCCGCGCTGCAGGGCCGTCCAGGCGATGACCAGGACCGGTATGGCGACCGCGAGTCGCCGGACCGTCGTCCAGGCCGGGAAGTGATCCAGCACCTTCACATCGGCGCCAATCATCACCGCCAATGACGCTACCAGCAGGCCGAGCGTGATGCCGAACACGACGCGCGTCTCCCGGCGATCCACGCGCGCCAGCGCACGGTCGACGTAGGCGCCCGTGATGAGGGCGAGCGGCGGCAGAGCCGGCAGGGCGTAGATGGCCAGTTGCGAGCGGGAGAACAGGAAGGGCACAATGCCCAGTCCGGCCCAACACAGGCACAGCGTCAGCCCGGGACCGGCCAGCCGGTCCCGGTTGAGGCGCAGCGGTAGCGTCCGCCACAACGCCATCACCAGCAAGGCCGTCCACGGCAAGAAGCCGCCGAGTACCGCCCCGGGCATGTACAGGGGCGACTGCGTCCGGCCGAATTTGTCGGCCGCCGCGCGCACCACGTGCTGTTCCCAGAAGAACTGCGTGAGATACCCGGGAAAACGATGCTCCATGTAGAGAAACCACGGTGCAGCCAGCACGACGATCAGGGCCGCACCGGGCAGTATGCCGCCACGCCAGCACGCGCGCCAGTCACGCTGCAGTAGCAGAAACAGGCCGATGGCCCCCAACGGCAGCAGGATGCCGATCAGACCCTTGAACAGACAGGCGGCCGCCAGGCACGTGTAGCCGGCCGCCAGTGTCCAGCGCGCTCCGCGGGCGAAGTGGACGCGTGCCCAGAAGTAGATCCCCCACGTGACGCAGGCTCCGAGCCAGCCGTCCATCCGGACGAATCGCCCGGCAATGACCATGAACGTCGTGGTCGCCAGCAGCAGCGCTGCGATCAGCGCGGCGCGCGGGGTGAGCAGCAAACGCCCCAATTGGTAGACACCGGCCATCATCAGTGCCGCTCCGACCGCCGGCACCAGCCGGGCAGCCATTTCGTGGACGCCGAAGAGCTGGAATGATCCGGCCAGCAGCCAGAAGAACCCCATCGGCTTGTCGAAATAGGGCTGGTCGAAGAGGATCGGGGCCAACCAGTCGCCCGAGTGCAGCATCTGCTGGGCGATCAGGCCATAGCGGCCCTCATCCGGATCAATCAGGACGAGGTTGGCGCCGTTGAACAGGTAGAAGCCGAGCGTGCCGATGCCGATGAGCACAGCGATCCAGCTACTGCCGCGTTGTCCGGCCGCGTTGATGGTACGTCCAAGTGCCAGCAGATGCGGCAGCGGCGCGGCCGGGGGCTGGGTCATGCGGCTTGTCTCCGAAGGGCGCGGCTCTTGGCGGCGACCAGAGCACCCATGTATCCCACAGACTGACCGATGCGGGCCGGGGCGTCAAGCCGCGGGCCGATGCCGGCGTGGTTCGCGACGCGCGGGTGAGCAAACAACGGCCGCAAGGTCGCCCGCACCAGCGACGCGCGATGGGATTGCCACCGGTGTGCACGGCGAGCACCCGCGTGCACGGCGTAAGTGGTACACTACATGCGGAAGCGAGGTCGCGCCAGATGCACCATTCGCGAAGAGTGCCACGGATTCTCGACGCTCGCGGGCAAGCAGTAACCCAACTCGACCCGTACGAACTCTGGCTGACCCGCCGGACGGAAGAGATACCGGCCGACGTGCTGAGCGCGCTAGCGCGTGAGATCGGGCTGGGGCTGGCGCGCAGTCAGCGCGTGCTGTTCTACGTCGCGCTCGTCTGTCTGGGCATCGTCCTGCTGAGCCTGGTTGAGTCGGGTACGCGGATGCTGCTCAGCGGTCGGGTGGAGCTGCGTGAGCTCGGGCGCGCCGCCACGCGACTGCTGCCCGTGGTCGTTGGACCGCCCATCTTCTGGTTGGGGGCGCGGCAAGTGCGGTTTCGGCGAACCACACAGGTGATGCTGCGGCACCGGCGTTGCCCGCATTGCGGGTACGATCTGCGGGGCCTGCCGACGCTTCCGGAGGATGGGGCCACCCGCTGCCCGGAATGTGGGTGCGTGTGGAGGTTGGACACGACTGCCAAATAGTCCAGCGCCTAGAGCCAGGTGCACACGTGGGGGCTGAGTCAGGATGGTCGGGGCCAGCGCGCGAGCCACGAGATTCCGCTGCCATGTGGCGCGTCCGGTTTGGTGTGGTGGCGACGATGGTGGCGGCAGCGCTGTGGCGCTTGCCAGTGCGGTCCAGCGGGCGGCGCGCGGTCCCCTGCGTCAGCGCCGCGGTTGAGGTGGGTGAACACCAGTGTATGTCCTAACAGTAGGTGTCATTCCTGACAGCCTGATGCCGTAGTCCGGTAGATACCTGCAGGACATGGTGAACGCAACCCAGCCCCGGGAGCGCCGTGGCACGCCATCCGCTGCTACGTTGCCAGGCCCGCAGTGAGGGTGCCTATTCAGTAGGCGGATAGTACTGCGCGTGCTCAGCTCTGTGTACCGTGCGCCGACGAAGCCGCACCACAGACAAGTAGGGTAAGTGCAACCCTCCGGCATTGGCAATAGCGACAATCCTGCGGACCGAGTGTCAACGCGCCAGTGGACGCCTGCACGCCCTAAGGAGAAGTCCTGGCGCAGGGGCGGCGGTGCGCAGCATGCAATTGTTTCGCGGGTATCGGTTCATCGGGAAGCTAACCGTTGCTCTCTCGCTGGTATTGGGGTAGGTACCCGACTCACTGGCCGAACGAGTTAGGCTAGTACTGCATCTGCACAAGCGTGTCCCCAGGCGGCTACGTGCCGGGCGCGTATGTATAGCCAGCAGTCTATGGATGCATGCAAAGTGCGCCGAACGCAGTGGTGTGGCAAGTCGGTAGGAATATACGGTCGAGTAACAGGGCGATGTAGGGGTGCGGGAGATGCGGCGGATTACAGCAACGCTAGTCTGGCGTGCAGCACCAGAGAGTCCCAGTGTCTGTGTAAATACAGTGCAGATTGATTTGCATTTGCGCGATGGCGCGCTATTGTAGTAGTAGGTAGTTGTGTGTGGGCAGTGCATACGCGCGCGGTAGTGCTGAGGGGTCGCATTAGGCCCAGGTAGTTGCCCGGGGATGAAGTTGCGTGATGAGTGCAGAGATCGGCCGGTGGGTGTGTCGTGGCCCCTGGTCAGCCGGTGGTCGCCGCGATGCGGACCGGGCGCGTTGTGCGCTAACGAGCTTGCGTGGGAGCGGTGTGCCAGAGCGGAGGCGGACCGTGCGGATCCGCTGGGAAACTGAGTCGTCTCTTCAAGGAGGCCCGAACATGCTACGTACTGTCATGCTTGTCTGTGCAGTGATGGTCGCGGTGCCGGCCGGAGCGCAGGTGCCGTGCGCCATTCGTGGTGACCTCAACTGCGATCAGGTGGTGGACTGCGCGGATGTCAATCCGTTCGTGTTGGCGCTGACGGACCCCAACGAGTACGCGCGGCAGTTCCCGGGGTGCCCGATTACGAATGCGGACATCAACCAGGACGGCTTGATCAACTTTGCGGACATCAACCCGTTCAGCGCGCTGCTCGAGCAGGCACCGATCAAAGGCGACATGAACTGTGACGGGTGTGTGAACAGCTTCGACGTCAATCCATTCGTGCTGGCGCTGAGTGACCCGTGCGCGTGGAAGCAGATGCACCCGGGGTGCTCCATCCTGAACGGCGACTGCAACGGGGACGGGTTGGTCACGTTCGCCGATATCAACTGCTTCGTCGAGCTACTGAACGGAAACGCGATTGTCGGTGACATGAACTGCGATCGCTGTGTCAACGATGCGGATGTAAACCTTTTCGTGCTGGCGCTGACGGATCCCGATGGCTGGCAGGAGTAGTATCCGGGCTGCCCGATTCTGAACGGCGACTGTAACGGGGATGGCCAGGTCAACTTCGGCGACATCAACTGCTTTAACGCACTCGTTGACCCAGGCTGCGACTAGGTCGAAGCGACCGCTGGGCAGGGAGGAGGACGGGTTGCGGCGCGCGGGCCGCGTGGCGGTCCGCGGACGCCGCGACCCGGCGGTCGCGCAGGTCACGGGCGAGCGCCGTGGCCGCGTGTGCGGAATGGGGTCCGCGCGGCGTCGCACAGTCGCGAGGCGCCCGGACCGGCCCGGGGTACTCGACCGGCCGCGGCGCCATGCGGGATGACTGCCCGGCGTGACCGCTGCGGAGGCAGGCCACGAATGGGGCGATCTTCGCACGCTACGCGGCGACGCGCGCGAGCGGCAGGAAGCGGCTCAAAGACCTCCTGTCAAGGCGCGCTGCAGGAGCGCGAAGTCCTTAAGGTCGATGTCGTCGTCCGCCTCGAAGTCGCGCGCGTCGCAGCCGCCGGCGAGAGGCACCTCGGGGCCCTGGAGACACAGGGCGAACAGGGCGAGATCCGCGCCGTTCACGACGCCATCCATATTCAGGTCGGCGAGGTTGAACGGGTTGCGCTCGTAGGCGCCCATGTCGACGATCGGCGGGGTCCCGCTGCCGACGTTCGGCATGGCCGGGTCATCGACGTAGCGGGGGCGGCGATCGGCGTCGAGCGTGACGTCGATCGGTACGGCCGCGTTGCTGCCCGCGTCGATGCACGGCGAGGCGGCGTTGAGCCGGAGGTTGTCGTCGGCGGTACCGAGGACGTTGTCCGAGCCGTCAGGGTCGGCCAGGCGCGGGTCGTTGCCGTGGTTGCCGGTACCGCCGAGATTGCCCGACCAGCCCTGCACGCAGCTATAGTCGATCTCGAAGTATTCGGCGATCTGCCGCCACTCCTCGTACTCCTCCGTGTTACCGGAGTTGTCCCAGAAGATGCAGTTCGTGACGATCGTGCCGTTGCAGCCCGCGCCGCCGCCGGGGCCGCCGGCCGAATTGCGGGTGAAGGTGCAGTTGGTCAGGTAAGAGTAGGGCTCCTCGGCGTACGACAGGTAAGCGCCGCCACCCATGTTGGCGGAGTTGGCTGAGAAGGTGCAGTTCACGACCTGGCACGCGCCGCCCGCGTACAGGCCGCCGCCGTAGGAACCCGCGCTGTTGCCCGCGAAGCGGCAGGCCGCGAGCGGCGCGGTGAAGACGCCGTCGATGTACAAGCCGCCGCCGTTGCTGCCGGCGGAGTTGCCGATGAACACCAGGCGCGTGAGCAGCGGCTGGCCGCCGGCGATGCACAGGCCGGCGCCGTTGGTGGCGGCGTTGCGGAGCAGAGTGCAGTCGCGAATGGTCGGGCTGCCGGAGCCGACGTAGATGCCGCCGCCGAAGTTGTAGGGCGCGATGCCGTCGGCCTGGCCGCCGTAGATGGTGAATCCGTCCAGTACGGCGGTGGCGTCGCTCGTGCCCGCATCGACGACGTGGTAGACGTTGTCCGCGCGGTTGCCGAACCAGGAATCGTCATCGCCGGCGAGATCGCCGGACAGCACGGACGCGCAGGCGACGAAATCGCGCGCGTCGGGGTCGGCGGCGCCGTAGCCCGCGTAGCCGCCGCGCAGCCGCAGGCCGTTGTGCAGCGCGAACGTTGCGAACCGTTTCCCGGGGCCCGGGGCGGGGCGGTACAGGCCGTTGGCGACGCGGATTTCGGCGACCTGGGGATTGGCGGCCGCGATGGTCAGGGCGAGTTGCAGATCGCTGTACGCGCCCGGCCAACTCGCGCCGCTGTTCAGGCCCGGGGCGTCGGGGTCCACGTAGAGCACGCTCGTAATCGGATCGTTTTCGACTTCGGTGGCCGTCAGGGTCTCCGGTGCAAAGCCGTCGGCCGTCACGCTGAAGACGGCGGCGCCGACGAGGTTGTCGGCGTCCTCGGCGGCCGCCAGGGTCACGGTCTGCGGCGTGGCGTAGTTGGCGGAGTTGAAGGAGAGCGTGGCGCCGGACTGCACCGCGAGACTAGTGTCGCCGGACAGGCGCGCGGTGGTGACCGTCACGGCGTGGCCGGGGTCGAAGGCGATGCGTACGGTGAAGCCGGCTGTAGTGCCCTCGGGGATGTTGAGGCTGAGCGGCGTGACGAGGAGGGCCTGGTGGGGGCCTTCGTAGGCGCCGAGGTCGACGAACGGCGGGGTGCCGACGCCGGTGTTGTCGCTCAGCGGATCGTCAGTGAAGCGCGGGTTGCCGTCGAGGTCGAGCGGGAGGGGTTCGGCGGTGTCGCCGTCGGCGTCGACGTCGAGGATGTCGGTGGGCAGGGCGGTATTGTCGCCGAAGTCGAGGCTGGGGGAGCCCGCCCGCAGGTGCAGGTCGTCATCGGCCGTGCCGGCGACGGTGTCGGGGCCGGGGAGATCCACGAAGTGTGGATCGGTGCCGAAGTTGCCGGTGCCGCCGAGGGAGCCGGTCCAGCCCATGACGCAGCAGTGGGTGAGGAAGGGGGCGCCGGTGCTGATCTGCGAAGACTGGACGGTGCCGTCCTTGTCGCGGTTGTTCCAGTAGATGCAGTTGATGCTGGTGCTGGGGCGCGCGGCGTCCATGTGCCGGATGGCGCCGCCCTGGGCGTAGGCGCTGGTGGCCGTGTTGCTGGTGAAGGTGCAGTTGACGAAGCGCGGATGGCTGTTGGTGTCGGTCGTGTAGACGGCGCCGCCGCCGTTGCGGGCCTGGTTGCCGTTGAAGAGGCAGTTGGCGAAGGTCGGTGTGGCCGCCTCGTTCTGGACGGCGCCGCCGAGTGTGCCGGCCGTGTTGGCCACGAAGCGGCAGTTGTGGAAGGCAATGCTGTTGCCGTAGCAGCGGACGGCGCCGCCGTTGCCCGTGGCCGTGTTGGCGATGAAGGCGGAGCGCGCGTGCGTGCTGGAGTCGGCGACGTGGGAGACGCCGGCGCCGGTGGCGGCGGAATTGCCGGAGAACGTGCAGTCCACGAAGGTGAGGCGGGCGCGCGTCACGCCGGCGACGCCGCCGCCCTGCGTGCCGGCGTAGTTGCCGGCAAACGTGCAGTTCACAAAGGTCGGCATCGAACCGGTGTCGCCGTACACGGCGCCGCCGTAGGAGTTCACGTGGTTGGCCACAAAGCGGCAGTTGCGGACCGTCGGGCCGCTGTCGGAGTAGACGTACAGGCCGGCCCCGGACAGGTAGAGCCAGTAGTTGCCGTTGGCATTGCCGCCGGTGACGGTGAAGCCGTCGAGGACGGAACGCTCGTCGGCGCCGCGGCTGACGAGGACGTTGTAGCTGTTTTCGGCGTTGTTCGCGAAGTTGGGGCCGTCGTTGCCGGCCAGGTCGCCACTCAGGATCGTGACGTGGGTTTCCGGGTTGCGCTCGTCAAGGCTGGATTCCGTGCCAGCGAAACCGCCGTAGAGAGACGTTTCGTAGCCGAGGTAGAAGGCGGCGGTACGCGTGCCGGTGCCGCGGTCGGGTGTGTAGGTGCCGGCGGCAACCCAGATTTCGCGGGCGCCGTCGCGCAGGGCGTCCTGCAGGTCGCGGTAGGCTGAGGGCCAGCCGGTGCCGTCGCCGCCGGCCGGCGCGTCGGCCTTGACATAGCGCCGGGCGCAGCGCGGCAGGATGCGGCCGGCGGGGTCGCCGTAGAGGTTGAAGTCCGTGTAGTTCATCCAGAACTCACGGTTGGACGGGGTCATGCAGCGCTTGAGGTCCTGGAGCGCGTTGCCGGTGGCCGCATTCTCGTTGACCACGCGCAGGGCATACTCATAGGAGCACCCCGCGTTCGAGTTCTTGTTGCGGAAGTCGTCCTCGCCCACCGTGTACCACGACACGCGGGACGCGGCGACCGTGCTGACCACGCCCTTCTTGAGTAAGGTGTACGCGAGATTGCTGCTGCTCTCGGGGTAGCCGTTCGTGCAGGAGACCTGGAAGGCGTGCGCGGGGTAGTTGTCGGTCAACTGCGCGGCGTAGCTCGTGTCCATGACGCTGACGGCGCTGGTTGCGGAGCCGTGTGTCCACCAAAGGACCAGTCCGAAGGTGCCCGCCTTCCAGACATTGGTCACGTTGGGCATCGTGCATGGCATCGTCTCCGGAGGCGGAACAAGCCCCTCGTCGGTGTCATAGATGCGGTGATATGTCCACCCAGCAGGAATCAGGGTGTTGGTCTTGATCTGTTCGGCGAGCCGGAAAGCGGCCGTCGAGGCGTCCGAGTCCTTCATAGGCAGCAGCGCGCTGCGGCGCCAAGCCACGGCGCTAAGCGGCTGCGCCTGATACGTGAGGATCTTCTGCAGGATGCCATCGAGTTCGGTGATTGAGCCGTAGTTCGGGATGCGTCCGACGGTCACTTCCCAGAAGCGGTCGACGCCGCCGGTGCCGAAGTCACCGGTGAATTCACCGTAGTTGCCGTCGCCGTCCAAATCCCAGTTACCCGTCAGGTCGGCATAGTACAGGTCCGAGGGAGACTCGCGGTCGGCAGAAGCGTTCTGCCGCGGCCAGAGCATCTTCATCGGCACGGTGCCGGTCGTCGGATGCGGGTTGCCGATCAGCAGGACGTACTCGATGTGGTCGGTGGCGTAATGGCTCGCCAGCCACGCGCGGATGTTCTCCGCGGCCGTGTTGCCGGTGCCGCCGCCCCAGGTAGCTTCGGTTATCACGGAGGTGGCGTAACCCTGGGCTTGCTTAGCGGCGACAAAGTCGGCCAGTTTCGCCGAGGCGGATTGAATCGCCGCCGTCGTGATGATGACGTAGCCTGGGGTCACGCCGTCGCGCGGCAGGCCGCCGGCGTGATAAACGCCGCCGAACTCGGCGTAGTTGAGCGCGGCACCGCGCACGGTTGGCTCGCCGATGGAGTCGGCGAACTCAGCACGCTCCCGGGCGCTGCGGGACTCTCCGGGCGGCTGCACCTCGTAACGAACGACGAGGGTGCCGCCGGTGCAGGACAACAGAGTGCCGGCGGCCGGGTTGTACTTTACCAGCGGGATCGCCGCCTGGACGAGCCGCCACTTCCGCAGGCGCCCCGCGGCCAGCAGGCGGACATCCTCCTGCGGCCACCAGCCAGAGCGGCTGTAGATGGACACATCGCGACCGGTGACCAGCATGCGGTCGGTCGGCCACTCGATCTGCGGCGCATCGCCTATCCAGGTGGCGCAGGGAGGGGTGGGGGCCACGGTCCACGTTCCGGGGAATGTCTCCCATTGAGCGTCGAGCAGTTCGATCGTGGCGGTCTCAACGATCGCATCCGGTGGTAGAAGCACGGTGACGACGTGCCACGGTATGGCGGGCTCGCCGACGTCACAAAGCCACTGGGCCTGCGGGGCGGCGAAGGTCACCAGTCGCTGCGCATCGGCCGCGATTCCCAGAGTCGGCAACTGCAGGGGGACGCGTACCGCGCCGGGTTCGGCGAAGGCGGAGCCGCCCCATGCGCAGAGGATGATGGTTGTTACCAAGGCGCGCGCGCGCAGCGTGCCGACGTGTGAGCGGTCCGCTTTCATGACGGTGCTCCTGAGACGATGTCTGACAAGACGATGCGAGGCCGACTTGAAGCGCGCAAGTTCACAGACCGCAGGCTAGGCCCGGCCATGGTGCTGCGGCGGGGACTCAACTACAGATGGGGCGGACGCCAGCCCGCCTGTCCCATCCCCGTGCCCGATCACGCCCTTCGAATTCGGCGATTGCAGCCGCATTGTAACATACCTTCCTGCGAATTCTGCGGGGTGATGGTGTGTCGCGGGGTCGCCACGCTCCCGGGGGCACGCTGGGACGGCATTTCGCGGGGGATAGAGTGAGAGTAACATCCGATGTGCAAATGAGATAACGCTGTCGCTGCCTGGCCGAGACACCTGGTCAGGCGACGGCGGGTTGCAGCGCGATGGCCAGCAAGTCAGGTACGTGGCGTGCTGCACCCGACTTGGTCTCGTCGCCGCGCTACTTGCCCGGCGCGTCCGAGCGCTGGCCGGTGGCCGCCGCCCGGAAGCGGATGGCCGCGCCGCCGCCCGGCGCGAGGTGGAGCGACAGCTTGGTCTGTGCGGTGACGGGCTGTTGCTCGATGACGATGGCGTAGGGGTTTTTGTCCCAGTCGGCAGCATTGTCGTCGCGATAGACCTCGGCGGTGTACGACTGCTGGGGATCGAGGAAGCTCAGGGCGATTTCCTGGTCGCGGGGCTGCTCGTCCGTGATGCTGCCGAGGTACCAGTCGGCGCTGTGGCGGTCGCGGCGGACGATCGTGACATAGTCGCCGATGCAGGCGTCGAGAACCTTGGTCATCGCCCAGTCCGTGGGCACGTCTTTGATGAACTGAAAGGGGGCCGGCTTGGCCGCGTAGTTCTCGGGCAGGTCGGCGGCCATCTGAATCGGGCTATAGAGCACGACGTAGAGGGCAAGTTGCTTGGCGAGGGTCGTGCTGACGCGATTGCCGTTCGGGTAGCCGGTGAGGTTGAAGATGCCGGGGGTGTAGTCCATTGGGCCGGAGAGCAGGCGGGTGAACGGAAGGATCGTCGTGTGCTCCGGCGGATTGCGTTCGTGGCCGCCCCAGGCGTCGTATTCCGTGCCGCAGGCGCCCTCGCGAGTCATCATGTTGGGCCAAGTGCGGCGCTCGCCGGTGTCCTTCACCGGCTCGTGCACGTCGAGCATGATGTGATACTTGGCGGCGAGCTCGACGATCTTCTGAAAGTGCCGCACCATGAACTGGCCGTGGTGATACTCCGTGCCGCGTACGCCATCGAGCGCGCGCGGGATGCCGACCTCGTAGGACACATAGCCGGTCTTGACGGTGCGGATGCCGAGCTTCTGGCAGAGGGCGAAGGCGGCCTCGGCCTGCCGTTCGTAATTCTCGACATCGCCGCCGGTCTCGTGGTGCCCGACCAGGTGGACGTTGTGCTCGGCGGCGTACTTCACGAGCGCTGCGAGGTCGAAATCCGGGTAGGGCTTGGTGAAGCTGAACTTGTCGCCATTGCGAATCCAGTCGCCGTCCCAGCCCTCATTCCAGCCTTCTGCGAGGACGCCGCCGATGCCGTGCTGGGCGGCGAAATCGATGTAGCGTTTGACGTTCGCGGTGGTGGCGCCATGCTTGGGGCCGGAGTTCCAGGTACTCTTGCCGATGTGCATTTCCCACCAGACACCAACGAACTTGCCCGGCTCGATCCAGGACGTGTCGGTGAGCTTGCACGGCTCGTTGAGGTTGAGGATGAGGTGCGACTCGATCAACCCGCCGGGCTTGTCGGCGATCTGGATGGTGCGCCAGGGGGTCGTGAGGGGCGCCGGGCCGCGCACGCGCACGCCATCCGACCACGGAATCAGGTCTGTCTTGAGCGTGTAGCCGCCGGTGCGCACGAGGGTCGTGGCGGGATAGTCGAGGAGGGCGGCCTCGTGGAAGCTGAGGCACAAGCCGTCTTTGGTTTCAAGCGTGAGCGGCGTGTGGACCTTCTTGAGCTCAGTCAGCGGCGTGCACCGGTAGTGGTATTCGTAGCGGTTGGGCCGCAGGCCGGGAATCCACCAGGCCTTGTGGTCGTCGGGGAGCACGAACTCCGTCAACTCGTCGTCGATTTCGAGCTCGGCGAGGCCGGGTTGCGCTGGAATGACGTAGCGGAAGCCCAGGCCGTCGTTGAAGACACGGAAGAGGACGCTCAACCGGCGCGCCGCGCCGGCGGCCTCCTTCAGCTCAACCTGCAGCTCGTTGTGCTGGTCGCGAATCTCCTGGTCTTCGCCCCAGACCTGCGTCCAGGTCTGGTCGACGCTGTCGGTCTGGCTGGCGGCGAGCATGAAACCGCCGTCCAGGACTGGGCCGCGCAGCAGGCGGAAGCCCAGGCGTGAGGTTTCGATGACCGGTTGGCCCGCGCGCTCGACCCGGTAGGTCGGGATGCCATCGCGCAGGGCGAAGGTGAGCGTGATCGTCTTGTCCGGCGACGAGACCGTGAGTGGTCGCGGCGCGGTCGGGACCTCCGCTTGCGCGAGGCCCGCGAGCGACATCAGCAGTCCAGTCCAGGTACTCAGGGTGCGAAGCATCGGCGTGTCCTACCCGCGAGGAGTGCGGAAGCGGGGCAGCGGCGATTTCGCGGGACGTGCCGGGGCCGTTGGGCATCGTCGCAGCCCGGGTACCCGCCGGAACGCGGCGGGGCTGTGCATCATGTACCACTACTGAAGGCGACCTGCAATGCGGCGCAATCGCCGAGGTCCACGTCGCCGTCGGCGTCCGTGTCGAACGCGCTGGAGCACGTCGGGCCGGGGTCGACGCCGGGGCCTGCGAGGCAGGGACTCAGGGTCTGCAGATCGGCTGGCGTGAACACGCCATCGCAGTCCGCGTCGCCCGGCCGGCAATAGATGACCGCGAACGAGCGGATCGCCTGGCCGGAGACCGTGGCCGCGTAGTTCACCGTGAGGGTCGCGCCCTGCACCGTGACAGGCTGGCTGAGCTCGACGCCTGCCGTCGTGATCGCGACGGCGCGGACGCGCGCGGCATCGGTCCAGTCGTTCGGGCGCGGCAAGGTGAGCGGCGTGTTGTCGCCGCGCGGCTGGCTGATTGTGATGCGGCCGCCCGAGTACTGGAGGAACAGGTAGTGCGGATCGGCACCGGCCAACGTCTGGCCGTGCAGCATGGTCAGCACGCCGCCGAGAACGGCCCCGTCGCGCTCCGCGAGGAAGCCGTTGGGGGCGACCACGTGGCTATCCTGTGCGAGTGCCGTCGTCGTCAGATTGGCGGTGATGGCTGTCCCGTCGCCAAAGGTCGTGCGTGTCCGGCCGCTGGTGGGGAGCAGCTCGAACCCAGTCATCGGCTGGGCGATGAGGGGTGCCAGGAGCTGTTTCTGGCAGCAGTCCAGGAGGTTTAGCCAACTCGCGTCGAGCAGCGCGAGGTCGTACGACAGCGCGTAGCCCATCGACACGTAGTACGTGAGCGACGGCAAGTCGTTGGCCATGCACGTCCCCGCCAGGTTGTGGCAGTTGAAGTACAGATTCTGGTGCGCCCACAGCGGGGCCATGGGGTAGGGGGTAAACGTGCTGGCGGGCCAGGAGTACCAGCCGAGCTTGAGCGTGTTGCAGAAGCCGGTTTCGTACCAGCCGAGGCGGTCACAGCCGCCTTCGGTCATGTTGGGCAGGCAGGCCGCCGTGCGGGCGGCCACATCGATGAGGCCCTGCGTGTAGCGCAGCGGGTCGGGCGCGCTGACGTGGGCGGCATAGGTCGGGGCGTCGCGGGCGCCGAGCTGGTCCTCGAAGACGAAATCGCAGGGGACCGTCTGAGTGAACTCGATCCGCGTCTCGTCCTGGCAGGCGATGACGGCGGGGGAGTGCGGGCAGACGACGTAGCCACCGTGGCCGCTGTAAGTCTCGTAAACCAGGCTGCCGGCGCGGTTGCGGACGGCGATGCCGGTGCCGAGCATAGCGAGAGTGGGCGACTGATCGTCCCACCAGGTCGGGTTCGTATAGGGCATGACGAGGTGGCCGGTCGAGCGGGCGTAGGCCACGAGATTCTGGAGGTCGGCCAGAGTGCCGAGCGAGGAGTTCGGCGGCAGATAGTCGGGGTAGTTCTCATCAAACCCGCGCGGCCAGAAAGACACGATATGGAGCAGGTTGCCTGCGGGGAGATTGGGCAGGAAGCTCTGAAAGGAGGCGAACGTCCAATTGCCTTGGAGCAGGTCGCGTTTGAGCAGGACGGCGCCGGCGAGCTTGCCAAGCAAGGTGGGGCCGAGCTTCTCGGAGAGGGTGGGCATTTCGCCATGGCCGCAGCGCGTCCAGTAGGCGGCCATCGCTTGGCTGAGCGGCGTGCCGACGTTGAGTACCGTGGCGGGAGAAACCCAAGTTCCGCCAGCGCCGACGGCCGTCTCGTAGTCGTGGTGGTACTTGTTCACGCCGCCGGCGTAGGTGTCGCGGAGGATCAACCAGCTCGCGGGCTTGATGGGCGTCTGCACGTCCTGGACGACGTAGACGGCGAAGCTGCCGCTGGTCAGGTCGGTGTAGGCAAAGTCGGCGAACATGCGCCCGGGGTACCGGCCGGAGAAGTCGTAGCTGGGGAAGAAGCCGGGCAGGAGGCGCATGCCTTCCATGTAAGGCATGTACACCGCTTCAATCTGACTGCGCAGGAACGACAGGTTGACCGGGTAGGAGAGGAGCTGAACCTCGAACATCGAGCCATTGCTCAACGTCAGCGTCGTGTTGCACTCGGAGCCCTCCGTCGGGATGACGGTGAGGGTGACGCTGCACGCGTAGGTACCGGTCGCGGTGTACTGCAGGGTCAGGACGGAGGTCTGCGCATTCCAGGAATACGTGAAGCGCCGTGACGAGTTGGTGGGCGAGAAGCTCTCGCCGTCGAGCCAGGTATTGTCGCTGAACTTGAGCACCCATGGACCGTGGACGTTGCCCGGTGAGACCTGCAGCCCCGTCGTCTGGTCCACAATGTACAGGAGGCGGCCGTCGGCTTTGCGAAAAGCGAGTTCGTAGTAGCCCGTGTTCCAGAGACGAATGCGGTCGGACTGGTTTTCGGCAAAGCCGATGGCCGCGCGCGCGCCGGCGGCAGTGGCGCACACAGTTGCCAACAGGAGGCTGGTGAGCGCGAGACGGCGGATACGCATGCGGCAAGGCCCTTTTCGAAAACCACGAACGGGCCCGTCTTCGGTATAGCCGGGGACCCGTTCGGCGGAGACCGGCTGATCGCGGAGTCTTCGGGGCAGCGCCGCGTACGTCGCAAAGCCGCCCGGCAGAGGGCACGGGAACAGGTGTGCCTACGGTCCGCCGATCAGCCCCATCAGACCCTGAACGTCCGGGAAGCTGATGAGGCCGTCCCGGTTCAGATCAAGCTGCTCGGCCTCCATCGGGAAGACCGGGCTGCGGAGCATGCCATAGCAGCGCTGCAGCAGTGCGGCGTCGAGCAGGTCATTGCGGCCGTTGCAGTCGGCGTCGGCCGGTACCGTACTCAGGCAGATTCGCGCTGCCCGGGCCTCGTAGTTGTGGAACCCGCCGAGGAGCTGCAGGTTGTCGAAGGTCGCGTCCATCGGTACGCCGGGGTTGCCATGGTTGTAGGCCCCCGCGATGTGGAACACGGCGAGGTGGCCCAGATCCAGGCCGGGAATCGTGCCGGGGTTGTTGTCGTTGTTGAACGACGCCAGATCACGCGTGAGGTGATAGGTGCCCGTCGTGGCCAGGTCATCGAAGCGGTACACGCGCTGCGTGTTGTCCGCATCGACGAGGATGACCACCAGCTTGTCAGCCTGGTTGCCCGGATTGAACGTGAAGTCGAGCACCATGGTCGTGGCGCCGGCCGCGTCCACGTCCGGCTGGAGGTCATACAGCCCGCCGCCCCAGTCGGTAGACTGCACGCGGAAGCTGGTGGGGCCGGATGTAAAGGTGCCGGTCGACCAGCGTCCGTACGTCGCACTGAGCGTGAAGTTGCTGAAGTCGGACAGCAGGGCGCCGGTCGTGGCGCCGCTGGCCGTGTTGGTGAAGTTCACGGGCGGGCTGCCGGGGTTCACGACCTGGTTGCCCAGGCCGGTGGCATTGCGCATCGACGGCAGGCTCTGGTTTGATGCGGCGCCCTGCCGGTCGGCGACCAACGTCCAGAGCTGCAGGACGCGCGGCAGGTCAGCCGGCGCGAGGCCCAAGTCGGCCAGGGGAATGGCCATTTCCATGCCGGTCGTCGCCGGCAGGGCGAGCGCGGCGACCGTGGCAGCGCTGTCGCTAAAGCACGCCGAGCCGTTTTGGCAGCCGAGGACGCCGGATGTGTTCCAGTTGTTGAAGGCCATCTGCAGGCCATTGGGATTGCGGGCGACCAGCCCACCACCGTCCGTCAGGACGGCGCTGCCGCTTTCGGGGACGACGGCACCGCGAAATGCATATTGACTGCTGAGCAGGTCGAAGTAGGTCACGGAGGCCAGGTGCGGCGTGTAACTGACGTTCACCGAATACGCGTAGTCGTAGCCTACCGGGGCATCGGGTTGGAACCCGGCCTGCAATGCGTCCAGCGGGCCGTTCGGCAGCTCGTTGCCGTTCAGCGCCAGGATCGACTCGACGCCCGACTGCACACTGAGGATGGCCAGGTCCTCGAAGGTCACGTCCGTTGTGGGCATGTCGGCCTGGATGTGGAAGAACGAAATCTGCGTCAAATCCAGACCGGCGATGCTCCCGGTGTTGACCGTGTCACCGTGCGCGAGGTCGGCGGTCAGCGTGTAGCTGTTGCCGGGTTCCAGGCCGAACCAGGACCAGCGGTGTTCCGTGATATCTTCATCCACGAGGGAGCACAACACGCCGCCGGGGCTGCAATCGGGGCCCAGGGTGACCTGGAGCTGGATCAGCAGTCCTCCGGCGAGACTGACGTTGGGGTTGATGTCGTAGTAGCCGCCGCCGAAGCCGCCGGTTGCCTGCACGCGGTAACTGGCTGGTCCGGACGTGATCGTGGCGCTGCTCCATGAGCCGTAGGTGCCGGAGAGGTTGAAGTTGTCGAAAGTCGTGACGGGCGTGGCGGTGTATGCCTCCGGACCCGGGTTGAACGCCAGCACATGGCTGCCTGCGCCGGGGTCCGCGTCCACGAACACGTTGAGCGCCGACGTGACCGCCGCCAGGTTGCCCGTCAGACCGAGGTACAGGAATTGGCTGTCGTTGGCGGCGAACAGACCGTCCAGCTCGGAGCCGTTCTGCACGGGCTTGAGCACGTCCGCGAGCTGCGCAGCGTCTCCACCTGAGGTCGGGCACTGCTGCGTCAGCACGGCGGCGTCGCCGGAGTAATCGTTCGGGTCAATGACGCCGTCGAGGAGGGCGCTGGTACCGATGTAGCTCAGGGTGGCCAGATTCACGGTCAGGCAACTTGCGATCGTGCGCAGGTCGGGGCGCAAGCCCAGGCTCTGCGGCGCGCCGCAAGCGGTACCGGCGAGGGACGGCAGCGCCTGGTTCATGAACGAGCCGTAAATGCCGCTTACCGTGTACTCGTGGTACTCGTCCACGTCCATCGTCAGGATCACGAGA
This sequence comes from uncultured Planctomycetales bacterium, assembly GCA_964523405.1. Lineage (GTDB taxonomy): Bacteria > Planctomycetota > Phycisphaerae > UBA1845 > Fen-1342 > CAZGAQ01. The sequence continues at coordinate 70,563 of CAZGAQ010000018.1, read as the reverse complement.
TGAATGGTCTCATCGCCGTAGAGGCCGGCGTCGCCGATGTTCGCGAGCGGAATGGCAATCTCCAGACCCTTCCGAGCCGTGCCGGCCTGGGTGGCGCTCGTGGTGGTAACGCCAACGGTGTTGGTGTTGTCAAAGCCGCCGCGTTGATAGCCGAACTGCGGTTGGCCGCCTTCAAAGGTCTCGTTGCCGTCATTGAGCGGCGACGAGGCGACGAGGTTGCGCATCGCGTACAGGGGCAATGCGGGGTCGCTGGGGTTGCCCGGCGTTGGGTCGCACGGCACGCGGCCGTCACGGTAGTAGCACAAGTCCGCGGCGTTGGCCGTGCCGACGGGGTAGCTGTACAGCAGGTACTCGTGGGCGTAGAGGCTGCCGAAGGCTGTATCGACCGCGAGAGCGTAGTCCCAGCCGGTGAAGTCGCTGCCGCAGGTGGGCATCTGCGTGCCGGAGTTCGGCACGACGGTGTACGTGTCGTCGGCGGGATCATCCGGCGTGCCGTTGTCGCTCACGACGACGCGGCGACCGGCCATCTGCAGCGCGAAAGGCGGGCCGGCCACGCCTTCCGTCCACAACTCCGCCTGGCCATAGTCATACGGGTTGTCGACGAAGATGAGGAACGGATTGCCCACCTCCAGCAGGTTGCCGGCCAGGCCCACGTAGAGGTAGTTCGTGTCCTTGGCCAGGTACAGGGCGTCCAGCTCGCTGCCGGGCGAGAAGACCTGGATTGGCTGAAGGCTGGTGACGTCGCCCACCCCGGTGTGGTTCGTCTGGACTCCCAGTCGCTTGGCGGCGGCGAAGTTCGCCGGGATACTCTGGCCGTCGAGCGGACCAGGGGGATTCGCCTGCGCGTCAGCGCTCAGGCCCCACACTGCTATCGCGATCAGTACGAAGCGCTTCATGTTCTCTTTCCCCAATCTTCGGGATTACAGTCACGCCGCGCCGTGCGGCCCGCGTTGTGCCGAGGATCGCATCGGTCTGCCCTGGACCCCGAGGCGTCTGCGGCGCGCCTCAGTTGCCCAGCGGCCGAATCACGCCGGACATGGGATAGGGCGACACCCGCACATCGCGGTTGTAGCCTTTCGGAGTCTTCAACTGCTGCGTGCCCGCCGCCGAGGGGCGGATCCAGCCGGTGGGCTTCACGCGTTCGCCATGGAAGTCTGCGAACAGGACGCTGAGGCTGCCGCCGCGATGGCGTTCGGTCGGCACGCGCTGCGGCCACTTGTCTTGCGCATGCGCCAGTAGGGGGCCGGTGGCCTGGGCGCTGATGATCAGGCTGGCCACGCCGGCCGGGTTCGCATACGGATTGCTGGCGTCCGCGACGGTCGCATCCTGATCATCCGCCCCGGCGTCCGTGAACAGGAGGACGGACGCAGGATCGTAGACGGCCGTCATCTTGCCGCACAGGCGGTCACCCGCGAGCGGGCTCCGCTGGCCGATGCGCCAGACCTGCGCTTCGTCGAAGCGTCCGACCGGGGGCTGCGTCGAGAAGCCATCCTGTGCACCGCAGACGTCCTCGTTGATGCCGTAGCTCAAGTAGCCCCAGTACAGGTTGCCCGGGCCGTCATCGCCGAGCAATTGGCTGCCGTTGGGGTAGAAGGGGGTGGAGACGCGCACGCGGTCCGCGGGACAGGTCGCCACCTCGAACAGCGCATACATCTTGTTCCGGCGATCGACCACGGCGCGGAGGTTGTCGCCGCGCACGCCCCAGTCACGGTTCTGGCGAATCTGCGAGTCGCCGGCGTAGCGGGCCAGGGCCGTGACCCAACTCAGTAACTCGCCGCTGGCATCGTAGGCGTAGCGGCTCTTGGTCGGGTCGGCCGCGGCGTTGCCGGTCTGACTGGTCACGAGTTGGAAATAGTCCTTGTGCTCCATGCTGAACAGCATGCCGGACTGCCCCAGACTGCGTACGTTCGCCAGGCACGTGACCGACTTGCCCTGATCCCGTGCCGAGCTGAGAGCGGGCAGCAGGATCGACAGCAGCAAGGCGATGATCGCGACGACGACGAGCAACTCGATGAGCGTGAAGCCCCGGGCCGGACGATTCGTGTGTGAAGCGCGCGAGCGGGTTGCCGCAGACCGCATGGTATGTCTCCTGATGACACCTGCGCGATGCTCTGTCCGGTCGGCGGCGCGCCGCGCTGGAGTTCGCCAGCGCGCCCGCCCGACCCGGCTGCCTTTCGATTCAGCGCCGGCGCAACGCCACGAGCGCCCCGAGCCCCACCAGCGCCAGCGCCGAAGGCTCCGGCGTCAGCGCCAGGTTGTCCCAACTGATGTTCGTGTAGCTGAAGTCGCCCTGAATCTGGATGAACTCGATGAACGCGAGGTCCAGACCGGGCGTGCCCCCAGGGACGGCCACCCACGCCGGGTTATTGATGGCCCGGGTCAGCGTGTAGGTGCCGGGCGTCAGGTCGACCCAGTTGTAGACATTCTGGGTGCCGTCATGATCCTGCAGCACGACCAGCGCGATGCCGGTGGAGCAACCCGGGTGCAACGTGATCTGCAGCTCGACGTCGGTTTCCGCGGAGGCATCCGGGATCAGAGGCCAATTGTAGCGCCAACCACCGCCCCAGCCGGCGCCGGGATACGTCTCGACATCGTATGACGTGGGGCCGGAGTAGACGGCTCCGGGGTTGGACCACGAGCCCCACGTGCCGCCCAGCTCAAAATTGCTGAAATCCGTAATCAGCGTGTACGCCCAGGCAGACGGGGCCAGAGCCAGAATCGCCACAACCAGGAGCGCTGTTTTCTTCGCTGACATCTCCTCTTCCTCCTACTGAGCTTGCTGGAGCCGATCGGGACTGGAAATACGCCGGCCGCTCACCGCGAGCGGCGGAGCAACTTGATTACCAGTGGCCGCGCGAGGGTCGCCCCGCGGGCGGAGGTGGCTTCGTTCGGCAGTTTGATAACAACGGATCATGAGATGCTACCCGCAGCTGCACAGCTTGAATTATATAGCGTCAATGCTATAATGCAAGATGCGTCTGCGAGATTCCGCGTCGCGGGCGACCGGAGGCGGTAAGTTGGGAGCTTGGGGCCTGTTGGCATCATCAGTGCTGACAGGCAACCAGCAGCCAGGACGTCCGATAAGAGCGGCTTCCAAGTGCCGCTTGTGTCGGTGGTGAGACGTGCCTAGCATGGCCAACGTGTCCAAATATGCACAGGTGATGTCGGTCATCGAACGCCGCGTTCGGGAGGGGGACTACTTGCTGCGGAGCATCCCGGGGGAGCGCAGGATCGCCGAGGAAACGGGGGTCAGTTATATGACCGCCCGGCGCGCGGTGATCGAGCTGCTGAAGAAGAAGGTGCTCATCCGCCACGCCGACGGGTCGCTGGACGCCCATCCCGGCTACGGCAATCAAAGCGTACGCTCACGCGTGGTGCTGCTTTATCCGGCCTACCCCTCGCCGTACCTGGCGCACCTGCGGCAGGTGGTGGCATCCGCGCTGGAGCGCCACAAGCTGACGCTGCGCCCGGTGCTGTATGTGCACTGGGATGATCCGGTGATCGCGGATGCCTTGGACAGCACGGGTGGCGCCCTGGTCATTCCGAGCACCGAAACCCCGCCGCCGCGCGTGGTTGCCGCCATGCGCGAGAACAAGGTTGTCATGCTGGACGGCGATTTCACTGGCGAGGGCATCCCTTCGATCCAGCTCTTTCCGGACGACCACCTGGAGCGCGTCTTCGCCCACGTCGCCGCGTTGGGGCACCGGCACATCGACTGCGTGAGCACGCAGCAGCACAACCCGGAGATCGACCGGCGCATCGCGCTGTGGCACAAGTGGTTGGCGACATATCACTGCACGGGCCGGCTGTGGGACAATCCTGCGCCGGCGTTCGCCGACCCAACTCCGTTCGCTCGCGAGATTCTGGGAGGTGCGGTCGACCGGCAGGAAGTGAACGCGACCGCGCTTGTCTGCACGACATTTCCGGCGGCGCTGGGAGCGCTGCGGGCGTTTTGGGAGCGTGGGCGTCGGGTCGGGCGCGACATCTCGATTTGCAGCATGAATATCGAGCACCCCGGGCGCTACTGCTGCCCGTCGGTTACAGGGTTGGACATGCCGGATTTGTTCAGCGTGCTGGCCAAGTGCTTCGCGTGGTTCTGCGGCGACGACTCGTGGAATGGCCGCCTGCTGCTGGAGCCGGCCGAGCCGGTTTTCTTTGCGGGCGAATCCTCGGCGCCGGCCGCTGGCGCGCGCTAGGTTTGGTCCGCGCGCGCACGCGTCTGCACAACTCGCACCGAGACATCTGCGCCGTATCAGGTACCCCCGAACGAGCCGCCCCTAGAGGGTCAACGTCATCAGCGTAGATGGGCGCGGATGGATTCGAACCATCGTAGGCATAAGCCAACGGGTTTACAGCCCGTCTCCTTTGGCCACTCGGACACACGCCCAAGCTCGGCCGGGCCCGCGGAGCGGAGCGACAACACGCCGCACCACGGCTTCCAGCCGGAAACCGAATTGTAAAGCCAACGCGCGCGCCGTGCAACCCACCGCGATAGCGGTTTGTGGCCCGCCGGCCCCAGAACGCAAAACAGCGGGGCAGTCCGCCGGGTCGGGCGCGACCGGCCCGGGAGACTGCCCCTGTTCAGGTGAGCCTGCGGCCGAGTCCAAAGGGACTCCGGCGGCGTTCACCCCACACGCCCGTCCGGCGTGTTACTTCGTCTTGAAGTAGATCTGCACGGTCTCGCTCTTGTCGGCCGAGACGGTGAAGACCAGCAGGTACTCGACGCCGGGGACGAACTCGACCTTGCTGACTTCCTTGTCCTTCTTGTCGAGAATCTTGAAGCCCGGCGGCAGTGCACCGAGGTCGTACTCTTTGTTGGGCTCGAAGCGCGTCTGGTCGTTGGTCGGGAAGATTTTGTAGTCAGCCAGATCGGAGAAGTCGGCCTGGAACTTCTGATGGACCTGCATCATCGTCGTCTTGATGAAGCCGAATTTCTTGACGTCGATGATCTCGTACTTGAACTTCGGGGTGCCGGTCACGTCGCCCTTGATCGTGAACGGCGAGTAGCCGGACAGGCCTTTCTTGAGTGTGTTCTGCTTGGCCTCCTGGCCGTCGAGGTAGATGCGCAGGTTGGTGTCCTTGCGGAGCAGGTTCTTGGTGATGGCGATGCCTTCGCCGCCCTCGCCGCCGCAACTGCAGCACAGGGCCGCCACCGCCAAACCCGCCGTGACGAGCACAAACCGCTTGAGCATGATGGTCTCCTGAAAGCTCGATGTGTCGGTGGGCTGGACCCGTCCATGGGCCCGAACATGCCCGACCGCGTCCTGCTGGGGGCGCCAGTGTACCGCTGCGCGGCGGGGGGGCAACCCCGGATGCGGGCCACAGGATGCGGTTCGGAGGCCCGGCGCAACCGTGGCCCGGTCAGGCCCCGCGGCGCCGGATCAGACCCAAGCCCAGGAATGCGAGCAACAGACCGCCGGGTTCGGGCGTCAAGGCCACGCCCCAGTCCCCGCCGGCGTCCATCGCACTATAGTGGCCGCCCGGGACATTCAGGTTTCCGTGGTACGGTTCACCCCATGTCACCAGCGTTCCATTCGCGCGCAGCGCTACGCTGTAGTTCCCGCCGGCCGCGACCGCAACGAAGTCGTTACCGGTCGGGATGTTGTTGAGCTGCCCCTGCGCGTTGCTGCCCCAGGCGACGAGCGTGCCGTTTGGGCGCAGCGCCACGCCGTGAGCCCAGCCGGCGGCGAAGTCCGTATAGGTGCCGGCCGGCGGCGTGGACACGTCCGCCACGGCATCGCCCCACACCACCAGCGTGCCGTTCTCGCGTCGGGCGATCGCCCAAGAACCTTCGCTGGACGCCCGGATGGCGACAAAGTCCTGCCCGGTCGGCACGGTCGTGACGGCCGTGGCGTCATGCGACCAAGCGACGAGGCTTCGGTCCGCGTTGATCGCCAGACCAAAGTTCATGCCTGCCGCGACAGCGGTGTGGCCGAGGTCAGTGGGGGCATTGAGGGCACCAGCTACACCCGAATATCCCCACGCCGTAATGCTCCCGTTCGCGCGGAGGGCCAGGGACACACACTGGCCTGCCGAGACGGCGACGTAGTCGTTTCCGGTGGGGGCGGGAACGGCTTGGTAGAAGTCCGAGCCCCACGCCCGCAATGTCCCGTCCTCGCGGAGGGCGACGCCGTGAATCGGTCCGGCGGACGCGGCGATGAAGTCCGAGCCCGGGGGTTTGTTCTGCTGCCCCAAGGAGCCCTCGCCCCAGGTCACGAGCGATGCCGCGATGGTCAGCGCCGGAGTCGTGATCAACAGCGTCCCAACCACCACCCATCTGAACTTGAACATGCTCACTCCTCCTCGCGGCCACACCTCCCGACACGACGGGTGCCGATACGCGGCCGCGTTCCTCTTCCTGGCGTCCACGGCGTGTCCGCGCCTGCCCAGCGCTGGCGTCCACACGGCGCAGCAACGCCTTCTTCGACCGAATCCACGAATCCCCGGGGGCGCCCCCAGGTTGGCGCTCCAACTCACTCGGTGGGCGTGATCATCCCCGATGAGGCCATAGTGGACTTGACTCTCAGAAAAAGCAAGCGTGCGATGATGGATTCAGGTGTGTACCCGAAGCGCAGACTTCCCGGCCCGTGGCGGGGCAGGGTGTGCACGCGAAGCCATCGCGCGGAGTTCGCGCGCGAGTACGACTACTCGGTGTTTCTCGTTGCCCACCCCGCTGCTTCCACTTGCCGCGCCAACTCGGCCGTCTTCCGCAGGAGCTGCGCCACGTCGTCACTTAGTGCCACGTCGCGCCGTTCCATCACGATGCGCGCGATGTCGAGCACCTTCTCAACGCGGCACGGCGTCATGCCGCTGTCGGTCAGCCACGCGAACGACGGTACGAATTTCGGGACCGCCTGCTGCGCGAAGACGTTGGCTGCGATGCCGATCAAACTGCCCGTGGGGAGCATCGTGCCGATGCCGGTCTTGGCGTGATCGCCGACAATAGCGCCAATGAAATGCTGCCCGGACTCCACGCCCACGCCGTTAATGTTCACGCGAATCGTGCCGTACGTGTTCTTCAGATCGCTCGTGATCGTATCGGCGCCGAAATTCACCCACTCGGCCACGAAGCTGTGGCCGATGAAACCATCGTGCTGCTTGTTGGTGTGACCCTGAATGATGCTGGCCTCGACCTCGCCGCCGACCTTGCAGACCGGCCCGATCGACGTGCCGGGGCGAATCAGCGAGCCGGGGCGGATGATCGTGCCCGCGCCAATGTAACAGGGGCCTTCGAGCACCGCGTTCGGCTGAATGAGGGCGTCGCGGTCGATGTAGATCGGGCCTTCCTCGGCGTCCAGCACGACGCCCGGCTTCACCTTCGCTCCGATCTGCACGCAAATCTGTTCCGGCTGCACCAGGTGTGCGCCGGGGTAGATCAGGCCGCGCCGGCCGATCGTCCCCGCGTCAGCCAGCTGCCGCACCAATTCGTCGTGGTTCAGCAACGCCGGCTCCCAGGGATACTTCAACAGGCGCACGCTTTCCGGCAGTTCCTCCGTCCGCCACTGCGCGGCCCATTCATCCACCGCGTCGCGCTGCTGAAAGAACTCGGCCGTCAGGCTCGCCACATCTGCGGCGCGTACGCCAACCGCCACCACGTCCCCGTCCTGGCGCCACACCACCCCCACCCGCGGCAGGCTCACGTTGCCCGTCACCAGGGCGCGCGCATTGAGGAAGCACCAGTCCTGCGCGTTGTCCGCGTCATCCAGACGCACGCGCTCGCCGACCACCGGCTGGACCCACGGTCGCAGGACCAGCCGGACGATTCGCGGTCCCAGGTGCGTGCGCAGCTTATCCACGAGCAGATCGCGCCCGCAGCGCAACTCGAACGGCGCGCGCACCCACGTCAGGGGGTAGAGCCGTTCCACACCGTGGTCCTCAAATAGCGCGATGTTCATCCTGGACTGCACTCCGTACGCGGTCGCGCCGGCGGGCCTGATTGCGACGCCCGCAGCGACCGATCATCGATCGTGCGGCACCGCCGGCAAACCGCGTTCGCCCGAGCACCGTACTGTAGTGTAGGTAAGATCGTCGTTCCGAGACTCCTTCCGCACTACGCCGCCCGGCCCACGCGGGCCAGCCGGCGCCGGCAGTGGAGTTTCTCGGTCGTCCGGGCTCGAAACGACCGGGCAGGGACGGCGGCCCAACACGGGCTCCGCTCGCCCGCATGGTATTCGGACGCTAAACTTCCCGCCATGGCGCGACCACGCACTCCCCAACCCGTGAAGCTCTTCGCCGGCCTGCTCAGCGGGGACCCAGACTTGTTGCGCCGCGCCATCCAGCTCGTCGGACGGCGCTGGGGGCCGGTGGACCTGGAGAGCCCGCTCTGGCCCTTCGAGCGGACGGACTACTACACGGCCGAGATGGGCCCGCACCTTTTGCGGCAGTTCGTCAGCTTCACCCCGCTGATCCCGCCGCAGACCCTGGCCGACATCAAACGCGAGACCAACGCACTCGAAGAGGAGATTGCCGACCAGTGCCTGCTGGCCGACGCCCCGAGGCCGGTGAACATCGATCCGGGCTATATCGACCTCGGCAAACTGGTGTTGGCGACGACCAAGGACCGTGCGCACCGCATCTACCTTGGCAGCGGCATCTACGCCGAGGTCACCTTGCAGTACAGCGACGGGGCGTGGCGACCGCAACTGTGGACGTATCCCGACTACGCTGCGCCGGACTACCACGCGTGGTTCATACAGGTGCGGACGCGCCTGCGCGAGCAGCGCCAGGAGACCGAGTCCGCGCCGCCGCGGCCAGAGGGGGCACCATGAGTCGCGCCGTGTGGTTGACGCTCGCCTTGGTCGGCGTGGCCGGTGGCGTGCTGGTGGTATCGGCCGGCTTGACCCTGCTCGCCCGACGCGTGGCGCTGCGGATCGGGTTCGTGGATCGGCCGGGGGGGCACAAGTCGCATCGGGCGCCGATGCCCTACGGAGGGGGCGTGGCGATCTTCCTGGCGGCGTGGGTGGCCATTGGTCTGGCGGTCGCGCTCTCCTGCATACTGCCCGAATCCTGGACGATCGCCCACCTGGGCGAGCTCGCGCGCGCGTACCTTGGCGGCATTCGCAGCCGCACGGCGCAGACCCTGATCATTCTCGCCGGTGGCTTGGCGTTGCACGTGCTGGGGCTGATCGACGATAAGTGGCCGCTACCGCCGTGGCGCAAGCTGTTGGCGATCGTGGCGGTGGCGGTGTTCGTTGCCGCCGTGGGGCGCGTGCGCATCGCGGAATTCGCTGGCGTCGGCGTGTCCATCGTGCTGACGACCGCGTGGTTCGTCGTCATCATCAACGCCCTGAACTTCCTCGACAACATGGATGGGCTCAGCGCCGGCATCGGCACCATCTGCCTCGCGGGGTTCGCCGTGTGCGGTCTGATGGCGGGGCAGGTGCTTGTGCCAGCCTTGGCGTGCGTGTTCCTGGGCGCGGTCGCGGGCTTCCTGGTCTACAACTTTCCGCCGGCCCGCATCTTCATGGGCGATGGTGGCAGCCTCGTCGTCGGGTACATGCTCGCGACGGTCTCCGTGCTGACGACCTACTTCCAAAGCGGGCACGGGGCGCCGCCGTACGCGCTGGCGATGCCGCTCGTCATTCTGGCTGTCCCGCTGTACGACTTCACCAGCGTCGTCGTGATCCGCCTGCTCGAAGGGCGCAACCCGATGAAAGGCGACCAGCGTCACTTTTCCCATCGCCTCGTTGAGCGCGGCCTCGACCGGCGCCAGGCCGTGCTCACGATCTACCTCACGGCGGCTACGACCGTTCTGGCCGCAACGCTGCTGCCTGGGGCGAACCTGCGCCAGACGGTGACAGTCGGCGTGATCGTGCTGATGGTACTCACCGTCATCGCGATCCTGGAAATGCCGCTGCGCAAGAGGGACTCCTAGCCGTGGCCGCGCACGCAACTGAGTCGGTGGGGCCGCCCGCGAGCACGCGCCCGCGTGCCCCGATCGACCTGCTGGATCGTGTGCTCTTCTATGTCCTGCTGGCCCTGACGTGTGCCCGACCGCTCATCAGTGAATCTTACGAGCGTCTGGAATTGAGCTTCCTGTCCGCCCTGCCTGACGCGGGCGGTCCGACCCCGGTGACGACGGCTTGGCTCGACACGTTGACCCTGGCGGCCGCCGCGCTGACGCTGGCCCGGGGGGACCGCTGGCGGGCGTCTTGGCCGGCGGCGGGGGGGATGGTGTTGCTCTTGGCGGGCGTATGCGTGTCCGGCCTGCGGGCAGATGACCCGCTGCTGGCACGCCTGGCCGGGAGCAGCCTCTGGATCGGCGTGCTGGGCGGCTTGGCCCTCGCGGCGCTCATGCGGGCGCGCTGGATGTGGTACGTGCTGATCGCCGCATGGCTGGCCACGACTGGCACTACGGCCGTCAAGTGCGTGCGCCAGACCCTGGTCGAGTTTCCGGAGTTGCGGCGGACATGGGAAGGCGAGTACCGGCCGCAGCTCCTCAGGCAGGGCTACGCGGCCGATGACCCGATGCTGGTGAACTACGAGCGTCGCATGCGTTCGCAGGAGGCCTACGGGTACCTCGCGCATGCCAACGTGACCGGCTCTGGGCTGATGCTGGGGCTCGTTACGCTGGCCGGCATCTTGCTTGGGCGTATGCTGACCCGGGCGGAGAAGTGGCTGACGCTCGTCGGGGCTCTCGGGCTGCCGTTGTTCGCAGTCGCGCTGGGGTTCACCGGCAGCAAGGGGGCGTGGGGGGCCGCCGTGCTTGGCGTAGGGGGGCTGGTTGCTCTGGGCTGGGGAGCGCGCTGGATCGCGGGTCATGCCCGACTGGCGCTGGTTCTGCTCCTGGTATGCTACTTGACGGCGATCGGCGGCACCGCGCTGTATGGCAGTTTGCGCGGCACGCTACCGCACCCGTCGTTGGCGTTCCGCTGGTACTACTGGACGGCGGCCGCGCGTGCCTGGCAGGACGCCCCGCTGACGGGCCTCGGGCGCGGCGGCTTCGCCACGGCCTACATGCGCTACAAGCGTCCTGAGAGCACGGAGGAAGTGCGTGATCCGCATAACCTGCTCGTCTCGCTGCTGGTCGAGCTGGGACCGCTAGGGCTCGCAGGTGGCTTGGTCATCGCCGGCACCGTCGTGCTGGCGGGTCTGCGGCAATGCGGCGCGCACGCCGACGGGCAAAACTCGGCCAGCGAGCCGGCCTCACCAGGCACTGCGCGGGTGACTGCGCCAGGTTCAGCGGAGTGTCTTCCGCTCCTCTTGCGCCAAGCTGCCCCGGCCATGGTCGGTGTGTGCCTCGTGCACGCCTTCTTCTCGAGCACGCCCCTCCAGCATCCCGCGGTCGTTGTGCTCTGGATTGCCGACGTCGCGGTGATCTGGGCGGTGGCCTTCCTGCTCGTGCTCGTGTTGCTGGCCAGCCTGGGCCACAAGCCGCGCGGAACACTGTGGCTTGTCGCGGGGCTGAGCGCAGGTTTCCTCGCAGCGCTGATCCATAATCTTCTGGACTTTGCGGCGATGACGGCTGGCGGGTTGGCGCTGCTGGCGACACTTGGAGCGGCCGTCGGCGGCGTGCGGCATACACCGGGCGATGCCGCGACGGCCTGCGCCCGGCGTCGCGGTGGGGAGGCGGTCCCCGTTCTCCTTGCGGTGCTGCTGGTGGCTGCCCACGTTGGACTCGTCAGTCTTCCTGTGGGCACGCGCGAGACCCGCGCGGACGAGCTGCAGCGCATGCAGCGCACGGCGGAGCAGTCCGGTGACTGGCGCGGCGTGGCCGCGCGCGTGACGGCAGCGCTCGCCGAAGTCCCGGACGGCGCCGAGTTTCGCGCCCTTCTGCGCGCCGCCACAAACCTGAGCCTGCACCGCGGGTTGCCGGATGATGCGCGTCTGACTTGGCTGGAAGACACGGAGCGCAGGGCCCTGAACCGTCTCGCTGCGCGCCCGTCGACGGACACAGGTGAATACCTGGTCTTGGGGCGCCTGCAGCAGGAGCTGGCGCGCGGTTACCTACAGCACGGTGACGCGTTGCGGGCGACAGCGGCCGCGAAGCGCAGCGCGGCCGCGTACGACCGTGCTGCGGAGCTGTATCCAACGAACCCCCGTACGCAGATCGCCGCGGGCGACGCGTGGTACGACTTGTGGAAGCAGAGTGGCGCGGCGCATGATGCCCGACAGGCGCGCGCGTACTATCTGGCAGCCCTGCGAATTGACGACGTCCGGCCGCCCGAGGAAGTCCAGCGACTGCGTCCGGGGGAGCGCGGGCCTGTGGAAGCGCGGCTACGCGAGCTGCCTTAGGAGAACGGCGCGGTGTCGCGAATCGTGCTGCGCAAAGGCGTGGCCCGAGACTGCGTCCCGGGCCACCACCACTCAACGAAGAAGAGTGGGATCTCTAGCGACGGCGGAAGAGGCCCACACCCAGAATGGCCAATCCCAGAGCCGCCGGCTCGGGGACCAAGCCGGTCTCCCCGGAGAAGGCCGCGCGGATTGTGTAGTCGACCGCGCTCGTCGGATCGTATAGCGACGGCACCCAGCCCGCCGGAGTGCCGATGAAGTCGAGGTGTCCACGCAGGGCGCCGCGCTGTCCAATCAGGCCGTCCTGCAGGGCGACCGTGCCACCGACGATCGTACCGAGCCCTTCGACCACGTAGTTCGACCCGCCCGCATTACCGTACAGCGACACCGTGTCCAGCTCGAGCTCCCACAGCGAGCCCGACGCGTAGAGTGATCCCGGGATGGTCCCGCGAATGACGAGGTCGGCGCCGGTCGTGTTGGCACCGCTGCCGGTGAGGCTGACGCTCGGGCCGCTGCCCGACACAGCGTCCTGGCCGGTGAACTTCACGCTGAGCTCAAAGTCGGCGCCGAACGCCCCGCCAAGATCCATTACCGGGTAACCCGGCGGCATCGGCCAGTTCGGCCAGAACGTCGTAACCTCGTGTTCGGCCCCGGGGGAGTAGGTGAGCGTGTCCGGCGCGATTCCGTTGGTCAGGAATTCCGGAAGCTGCAGGTTGTAGGAGCCGATGGCGAAGTCATAGCCCGCGATCGTCGGATAGAGCGGAGCGGCCGACGCTGTAGCAGCCAGCAGCGCGAGGGCGGAAACGGTCGTGATCGCCTTCATAAGTCTTCTCTCTCCCTGCCGGACCCAGGTCCGTGAGCGCACACGATCGCATGCGCACACCTCACCCCGGCCGGACGGGCAGGCGTCCGGCCCGAAACACACACTGCCTCCAACAGACTCGTAGGAGTCCCCGACGCGCAAGGTCAAGCGACGATGGAGTTTTTTGCGGTCCCGCCGGCCCCTGATCTTCCTGCCGCGCGGCTGGTGCACGCATTCTCGGCCGCGAGCGAATGAAACACCTGCATACCTGAGCCCACAAACCTCACTTCGCCCGTCGCGACGCAGTCCCCCGTCGCGCTTGCCGCGGCCTGGGGCAGATAGACCGTCGCCCGGCGAATCGGTTGCGAACCCCGATCGCCGGGCGACGCTCGACCGGCCGACGGCGGCCAGTCGCTGGCTCGCCGGGGACCACCACCACGACGAGCCGCCGCGAAAACGCGGCAGATACGATTTGTGCCGGGCGCGACGTCACGGTCGCGCCGTCCCCCGCTCGATCCGGTGTCTGTGGGTGGCCGACCGTCGCGACAGCACGCCCGGCTCGGTCAACCGCCGCAGACTTCCGGAGGCCCGCGCCAGAACGCCACGTCCAGGTCGGCGTCCGCCGCGAGCTGGCGGGCCTTGCTGATCGGGATCCAGGCATTGTCGCTGAGCTTGGACATCATGGTCGGCTCAGTGGACACGATTTCGATCGGCGGGCTGCGCCCGTTCACGAGAGCTTCGTTCGGCACGTGGAACAAAGCGCCCGCATTCTCATTGGTATAGGTGCCGGACTCCGACTACTCGGCGAAGGCCACGCGCACGTAGGGCGCGCTGGTGCGCGGACGATTGGTCTTCCCCGTTGCATTGGTCATGATCCGTTCGCGCAACGACCTAGCTCGCCCGCCACTCCTTGTCTGCCGCCCGCGGGATACACACAACCGTCCCGCCCCGCACAACGAGTACGCTCCGGGCGTTGCACTCTCGTCAAACGCCAACACGGGAGACCGCCCGTTGTGCGCGGGCGCGAATTGTGGGCCGCGGTTGGCACGCCCCGTGCCGCGCGCAACTCCGCGGTCGACGAGATCCGCCGACACGCGCGATTCCCTGCCGCCAGTAATCGCTATTGAGCGCCCGGCCCGGAACGCGAGCGCTCCCGCGCTGAGTCGGGCGGGCAGCGTGCCGTCGATCGGCGGCACGCGGCCGAACGGAGATATTCTTCCGCGCGTTTTCTATGGAGTCAAGAAATCACAGCGAGAATCCCCGCGCCGCGCAGCTCCTGCGCCTGAGCTGCTGTGCGCGCAGTATGGCGCGAGCGCGCCATGCACGCTCCCGCAACCCCGGCACTCAGGTTGGCGCGGGCGGGCCACCGTGGCGCGCGGCCAGGCTGGCCCGCACATCCGCACAGCCGCGCTCCAGGAACGCGCGCGGTAGATGCTGACCGATGTGATCCCACGGCAGCCGCTCGGTCAGTGGGCGCTCCCGCTGCGCATAGAACGCCGGATCAAGACCCGTTTCCGCGAATGCCTCCAGCCAGCGCTCATACACGAAGCAGTCATCCCACCCGTCGAGTCGGGCGCCGCGCCGCCAGGCCGCGGAGATGACCGCCCCGAGCCGCCGGTCCCCGCGCGCCAGAACGGCCTCCAGCACGGCGCGCTCGATCCGGTGCAGACTGATGTGAATCGCGCTGCGCTGCGCACGCTTGCGCGCCAGCAGCCGCGCCCGCACCTCGGCGAAGTACTCCGGGGGCGGCTGCGCCGCCCACTGCAGCGGTGTAAACGGCTTGGGCACCAGCCAACCCACGGCCGTCGTCACCGCGGCCGGGGGCTTGCCCAACTCGCAGCGCGCCCGGCTCACCGCCCGGCTCAGGTCGAAAATGCCGTCAATGTCCTCGGGACGCTCACCGGGAAACCCAGCCATGAAATACAGCTTCACGCGTTTCCATCCGGCCGCGTACGCCGCCCGGACGCCGTCGAGCAGGTTGCCGTCCGTGACCTTCTTCCGCAGCGCGTGGCGCAGCTCGTCCCCGGCCGCCTCCACCGCGAGCGTCAGGCCCGCACGCCGCACCGAGTTGCCCAATTCGGGGATCGATCGCAGCATCTGGTCCACGCGCAGCGAGGGAAAGCTGATGTTCACCTGCCGCGGGCCGAAGCGCTCGTTCAGACGCAAAGCCAAGTCGCGCAATTGCGGGTAGTCTGAAGTCGACAACGATAGCAGCCCGATCTCGTCCAGGCCGGTCGCCGCGTACGTGTCCTCCGCCAGGCTCACGATGCGCTCGACGCTGCGCCAGCGCAGCGGGCGCTTGGTATACCCCGCGTGGCAGAAGCGGCACAGATTCGGGCAACCCCGCATGATCTCGATCGCGATGCGATCGTGGACGGCCTCCGTCCACGGCATGATTGGACGCGTCGGAAAGGGCGCCTGCTCGAAGTCCGGGGTGTGACTGCGCTCGATCTGGGCGGGCAGACCGGCGCGCGCTGGCGTCAGCTCTGCCAGCGTGCCATCCGCGTGGTAGGTGGCCGCGTAGAGGTTGGGCGCGTACACCCAGGGGAAGCGCAGCGCCAGCAGCGCGATCATCTCGCGCCGCCGCACACCGGCGCGCTTGTACTCCTGGACGGCCAGCAGGATCTGCTGCAACGCATCCTCGCCATCCCCGATGACCACGAGGTCGAGGAATTCCGCGAGCGGCTCCGGGTTGTCCGCCTGGGGACCGCCAGCCAGGACGAGCGGATCATCGTCGGTGCGCTCGGCCGCATGCAGGGGGATGCCGGCCAGGTCGAGCAGGTTGAGTACGCCCGTAAAGCACAACTCGTATTGGAGCGAGATGCCCAGGATATCCGCCGTGCGAACGGGCTGACGCGTGTCCCAAGTGAACAACGGGATGGCGCGCTGACGCATGGCCTGCTCGGCGTCGACCCAGGGCAGGTAGACGCGCTCGGCGCAGACCCCGGGCAGGCAGTTGGCCAGCCAGTACAGGACTTGGCAGCCTAGATGCGATATCCCGATGCCATAGACGTCCGGGAACGCTATCGCGAGGCGTACATCCGCCCTTTGCCAGTCTCCCGGCCGGGGGAGCTGGTTGATCTCGCCCCCGATGTACTGCGCCGGGTGGCGCACGTACGGCAGGAGTTCCTCACTGACGCGCTGGGCAAGGGACTTACACATTTCGATAATCCTATCCGCAGAGAGAGGTGGGTGGTGACGACGCGACCGGCTTTGTCTGCCGGAAGCCTCGGCTTTGTCCGGGAGCGCTTTCTGGTGGTCTGATCCGTGTCGCATGGAACACGGCCGGAGCGGCGCGCAAAATCACGCCCGAATTGCAGATTTTCCGGTCTCGAGCTAAACCCGGATACGTCGTGTCCCGATTTAGTATGTAGTTACTGACGTGCTCTTCTCCGTCGCGTCACCCGCTGCTGGCTGCTCCCCGGCAGTGGGTGACTCCTTTTTCCCCCGGCCGGCCTGCATGGAGCCGCCATCCCGGTTCGATTCCCGCGTGACAACGGCGTCACTGTGTCTGCGGCACCGTGATCTCAAGGAGGAGCGGGCGATGGTCGGAAAGCCGGGACCACCCGGCCTCACAGCGTAGTACCTGCACACGGGCACTGGTCCAGGCCTGGTCCAGCGCCAGCACGGGGACCGGCAGCGGCCAAGTGGCGGCGTAGCCGTTGCCCGCAATCTCGAAGGCGTTGGCCAGATGGCCGCGCAGCGGTCGGAACTGCGGTGAATCCAGCGGCGTGTTCATGTCTCCGACCAGTAGCAGCGGCCGGTCTTTCAGCGGCGCGATAGCTTCCGCCAGGTCGTGGAGCGGCCACGCGCGTGTCAAGCCGAGCGTTCCGATCACGTCTACCACGACAACCAGAACGCGGCCCGCCGGCGTAACGACCTCTGCCTGCACGGAGTGTCCGTACGAGAACAGTACGCCCGGTGTGAGGGCGACCGCCTGAGGCGTCTCGGCAAAGCGGCCGCGCACCAGCAGGGCGATGCCGGATTCGTGCTGAAACGCTGCGTATTCGGGCAGTCTGGTCTGCCAGAGGGCGCGCATTGCCGCGGTCTCCGCGGCGCGCCGCTGGTAGATCGCGGTGTCACTGAGGCCCTCCAACTCGAACGAGTCGCAGGCTTCAACCAGAGCGACGATGTCAGCGTCGTACGCGCGCAACGCGGCCAGGAGCGCGTCCCATCCGGCGTGGCCCCAGTTGACGTTCCAGAACAGCACGCGCAGCGGTGTGCCGGCGGCGGTCGGCGGAGCGTGCCGGAAGCCGAGCGTAGTCCAAGTCCAGACGCCACATGCCAACATCGCGCCGGCGGCCGCGAGCGCCAGACGTCGCCGGCGTGCCAGCAGCAGCAAGGCGGCGAGCAGGGCGGCAAGCGCGACCAGCACGGGCGGCGGGGTGGCGTAGTAGTAGAACGTGAGCAGTGGTGGGGCGTTGTCCTGGGCTCCAAGGCGCACCAGCACCGCGAAAATCCACGCGGCACCCAGGACCAGTGGGAAGCCGGTCCGCAGCAGACCGCACCCCAGCCGCAGAATGAGCCCCCAGTCGCTGAGGTTGGCGCGTTGGGCACGCACCCAGCGGCGGCGCCGCGCAGCGTGGATATCCTGCTGGGCTCCCGATTTCACGGACGGCTTCTTTCGGTGGGGCGGCGCGCGCCGGAGCCGGAGTCAGCACGGCGGCGCCAGGCGCCACTACGCGTAGCCCAGGCGCGCCGCATTGTGGTAATATACCTTCCGCAGCACGCTAGCGGGGAGGTCGAGTCCGGTGAGTTGTGGCGGATCCTCCGCGTCCGGATCCTCGATCGGGCTCTCGCCGCGGTAGGGTGTTTCCCAGAGCATTTGATGGACCCAGTAGCGACTGGCGTAGTGATCGAAGTCCAGCGCCGGGCCGACGACGATGTCGCTGCCGAACAGCAGGCGGTCCTGATTGCGGACGACGAACGCGCGGACGACGTCCGGTTGCCGGGCGATTTCGCGGACGACCCACTTGGTGGCGCTGGTGTCGAGTAGCAGATGCGGGTAGCGGTCCAAAAGGTGTTGCAGAAAGGCGGGGTCTTCGATGTTGCCGCCCAGGTGGGCCGCGATCACCGTCCGTGGTGCGACCTTCTCCAGCAGATACTCGAGCTGGGCGTACTGCTCCGGTTTGGTGCCATAGCGCGCCGCGTCCGCATAGCGCCCGCCCGGACGGAACCAAAGTGTCGGATCGCCCACGTGGATCATGAACTCGTAGCCCAGGTGGAGCCCCTGCTGGATCAGCGGCTCGAAGAACGGGTCCCGTAGACGCAGACCGTAATTGCCGCGCAAGGGCGGCGCCACCCAGAACTTCATCCGTCGCGCGCCAAGTTCGCGAAAGGCGACCAGATCGTCCAGCCATTGCCGCTGAAACTCCTCCGATGCCGCCAGGTTCCGCCAGCGCGGTACGGCGATGAATCGAAGGCGCCCGGGATACGCTGCCTGCAGCGCCGGCACTTCGTCGAGCGGGCTCATCGAGACGATCGTCGTGATGCCGTAGCGATCGGCGGCCTCGAAGAAGCTCGGCGTTGTCGGCGTGTTGTGGACGTGACTGTGCACATCGATGATCGGCGTGGCGACTTTGCGCGGCGGCACCTGGCGATAGTCGAGTCCCAGCCGGTTGGCCGGACTCGTCGGGCCGCGTGTGCCGTTGTCGGTATCGTGGTTACCCAAGCACCTTACTCCCAGGTCTGCCCGGCGCCGCCTCGTCGAGCAGTGGCACGATCGACGCCGTGGCGGAATAATAGAGCATAGAATGTTCCGCCAATTTCGCCACCGCCTGGTCGTGCTCGTCGTCGCCGGCGTCCTCGGCAGCGGCGCCGTGGCGCTGCTCGTGCAGCCGACGGCCTGGCCGGCCATCGGCATCTGCGTCGCGGGGTCTTCGCTCGGCGCGCTCATCTGCGGCCGCATTGCGCGCCGCTATCTGCACGCGACGCTGGGACGCCTGCGGCGCGTGGCCGATGACGTCAGTCAGGGGCGGGCGCTGGAGGTTCTGGACGACGAGCCGGGTCGCGACATGTACAAGCTCAACGCGGCCATCAACCAGCTCGCCATGCGCGTCGTGGCCGCGCGGCAGGAACAGGCCCGTCTGCACGAGCAGTTGCGGCGGCGCGAGCGGCTCGCGTTCCTGGGTGAGTTGGCTGCGACCGTCGCCCATGAAGTCAACAATCCGCTCGACGGCGTGCAGAACTGCGCCCGGATTCTGCGGCGCTCCGCCGACGACCCGGCCCGCGCTGCGCAGATGCTCGACCTCATCGACAGCGGCCTCGCCCGCATCGAACTGATCGTCCGCCGCCTCCTGACGCTTGCCCGCGAACACGTCGCGCGGCCAAGTTCTGCGCACCTGAACGAGATTGTTGCCGAGGCGGTGGCCGCCGTGCGCGACAAGATCGAGTCGCGCGGCATCGTGATTCGCTGCGGCAGCGACGGCAGCGCCGACGTGGCTGAGGTGGATCGCCCGCTCCTGGAGCAGGTGTTCGTGAATCTCCTGCTCAATGCGGCCGACAGCATGCCGCAGGGCGGAGAACTGGCAGTGGCGATCCGGTCAGAGTCCACTTCGCCTGCGGAGGCGGCCAGAGACAGTCCCGAGGCCTCCCGCACGGGAGAGATCCGGCCACCTACGGCCATTGCGGCCGCACGCGTGCTGTGCGTCGACGTGGCCGACACCGGCACGGGAATCCCGCCCGATGTGCTGCCGCACATCTTCGAGCCGTTCTTCACCACGAAGCGCGGAGGCAAAGGCACGGGGCTGGGGCTCGCCATCGCCGCCCGCATCGTTGACGCGCACCACGGCAGCATTCAGGTGGCGCCGCGTGAAACCGGGGGAACCACGTTCTCGGTGCGAATTCCCGCCGCGACCAATGAGGCCGTTGCGGCCGGCGTGGGGGCATAACGCCGCCGGCGTTCTGCGGGCCGGAATTCCCGTGCCGCTTGCTCGCGGCCCCCGGTATCCTATATTCCCCGGCCGGTGATGTTCGTCGGCCGCAGCGACCGTGACACGCCGACTGCACGACGGAGCTTTATGACCGCGCGCGGTTCTTCGCAGACCCTGCTGATTATCCTGGCCTTCATCGCCTTCGTCAGCCTCGGGCTGCCCGACGGTTTGCTCGGCGTCGGGTGGCCGTCCATGCGCGCCGAATTCGCGCGCCCGCTTAGTCAATTGGGCCTGCTGCTCGCCGCAGGTACGACCGGCTACCTGTCATCAAGCTTCCTCGCCGGGCAGCTCGTGCGTGCGGTGGGTGTGGGGCGCGTTCTGCTCGGCAGCAGTCTGCTGGTGACGACCGCCCTGCTCGGCAACGCGCTCGCGCCGGCGTGGCCGTGGCTCGTGCTCTGTGCGATGTTGGGCGGCCTGGGCGGCGGGGCCATCGACGCGGGGATCAACACCTTTGCGGCCGCGCGGTTCTCGCCGCGCGTCGTGAACTGGCTGCACGCGTTTTGGGGAGTCGGAGCCAGTGCCGGGCCGCTGCTGATGACGGCGATTCTTGCGAGCCAGCACAGTTGGCGTCTCGGCTACGGCACGGTCGCCGGCGTGCTAGCGCTGTTGTCCGTGCTCTTCGGCGCGACGCTGGGGATGTGGCGGATGGAGGTGCCGGCCGGACATGCGGCGGGGGGCGCGTCGACGGCCTCCATGGCGCAGTCGCTTGCCCAGCCGATGGTGTGGATGCAGCTCGTGCTGTTTTTTCTGTACGCCGGGCTGGAGACCACCGCAGGACAGCTCTTCTACTCGCTGTTCACGGAGACCCGGAAGATCGACGCGGAGATCGCCGGTGTGACGGTGGGGGGATATTGGGCGGCGCTCACGGCGGGGCGCCTGCTGTTCGGGCAACTGGCGGCCACGCTCGGTGACCGGGCGATCCTGCGCACCGGCATGGTCATGGCGCCGCTTGCCGCCACGCTGCTTGCCTGGAACCCGACGCCGGGTCTCGGGCTGGCCGGCGCTGTGCTCTTTGGGCTCGCCCTGGCGCCGATCTTTCCGACGCTGATCGCGGTCACCCCGCAGCGCGTCGGGCACTTCCATGCCGCGCAGTCGGTGGGTTTCCAGGTCGCGGCCGCATCCGTTGGGACGGTGACGTTCCCGAGTCTGGTCGGTGTGTTGGCGCGGTCGTCCGGGTTGGAGGTGCTGGGCCGGTATCTGATTGTGGGAGGAGTCGTGCTGCTGGCGACGCACGAGGTGGCGATGTGGCTGGCGACACGCGCCTCTCCGCCGACTGCAGGTGCCCCAATATCTGAGACGGCACTTCCGCAGGGCGACAGGCTGCGTTAATTCCGGCGCATGCGGAACTTGCCACGCGGGCCGGTATAAATGCCCTCCCCGCACCCCGGGACCGCCCCTGTAGGACGTCCCGGCTGGTGAGTTCCGCGGGAAACCCCTTGATCCGACCGGCTGGGCGAGAATAATCGGACGGGCGCGTCCGTCTAACTGCTCGTTCGTACACGCTTTGCGCGCGTTGGTTCGTCGATTTCGCCCTAACCTGGGTGCACGCTGGGTGTCCTTGCTGTCAGGAGAGCCCGTGGAAGCTCAGCCCGTTAGCGAAGCCGCATCGGCAGATGCCGAGTTGGTTCGCCAGACCTTGTCTGGGCGGCGCGCGGCCTTCGACGTGCTGATCGAACGGTATCAACGCCGGGCAACGGCCGTCTCCTATCGCCTGCTCGGCAATATCCACGACGCTCTCGAGGTCTGTCAGGAGGCGTTCATCCGCGCCTTCCGCAACCTTGAAACCCTGGAGGACGCCCAAAGGTTCGGACCATGGCTGATGCGCATCGTCACCAACTTGTCGCTCAACTTCCGCCGCTCGCGCGGACCGCGGCTGTCTTTCGAGGACTGTCTGCAGGGCGAGGACGAGTCGCGGGAGGAGCGTGTGGCCGACGCGGATTACTCGGAGGACCGACCGGGGGCGAAGCTGGCCGCTACGGAGTTGCAGGCCAAGGTGCAGGCCGTCCTGGCGACGCTGCCGCCGCAACAGCGCACGGCACTGATCTTGTTCAGCATGGAGCAGATGCCGCAGAAAGAAGTGGCCGAGATTCTCGACTGCAGTGTCGAGGCCGTGAAGTGGCACGTCTTCCAGGCGCGCAAGAAGATGAAAGAGCAGCTCGCGGATTTCCTGTGCTGAGGGCCGCGTCGGGCGTGAGAGTCACACTGGGCCTTGGTCGCGGACGCGCCGCTGCCCCGCTGGGGCGCGCGGCACATCTTTCCGTCGCGGTGTACGCATGACACACGCAGCGTTTGAACAACTCATGCTGGCCTGGCTCGCCGAGCCCGACCGCGCCGATCTACAGGCACAGCTTGCGGCTGCCACCGCGAGCTGCCCGGAGTATGCGGCCGAACTGGCGCAGTGGCGGCGGAGCGAGGCGCTGTTGCGCGACGCCCTGCCAGCACTGCCCGCGGTGGACTGGTCGCGCTTCGCCGCGCGGGTCTCGTCTGCGGTGGACGAGAGCATGGCGGCCCGTGCTGCGGACGATGAGGCCCTGGACCGCGCCTTGCGGGACTCGTCGGGGTGGGCGGACCAGGTGGACTGGTCGCTCGTGGCGTCCCGGATTTCGCACGCCGTCACGGTTGGCACGCGGCAAGCGGCCCCACGCCGGCGGCGCTACGCGCGCATGATTGCCGGTGCGGGTACGTTGCTCGCAGCGGCGGCCGCCCTGGTCGTGGCCCTGTTGCCACGTCCGGTGGCTGTGCCCACGGGTACGCACGTCGACATTCGCGGCCCGGCGGCAATGTCCGTACCGTCCGGCGGAGTCGCCGTGGTGAAGATTTCGCGTATGGAAGCCGCGGAGGCCCAACCTCAGCGGCTGTTCATTGTCGATCCAGTTATGGCCCCCACGACGTCGGATGACTCGACCGGGTATTACTAGAGGCAAGCTCATGCACTCCTTCGCGCGAAACCCTCGGGCACTCACGCAACTCAGCGCCTTGGCCGTCGTCCTCGCGCTGGGGCTGACCGTGCGGGCAGATGGGATGCGGGACCTCGTGGAGGCCGCGCTTGACCAGAACATCAAGCAGCCGATCGAGATTCCCGTGCGGCCGGTGCGCGAAGCGCTCGCCGAACTGGAGAAGGCCACCGGCTTGCGGTTCACGCTCGACGACAAGGCCATCGACTGGATGCCTTACGGCGAGCAGACGCGGATTTCGCTGACGCTCAAGGACCTCTCGGTCCGCCAGGGCCTCACGCGGATTCTCGACGGGTTGGGTTTGCGGATGCGCGTCGAGCACGACCGCGTGTTGATTGAGCCCGCCCCCGTGCTCGATCGCCTCGGTCGTCGCCTGACCGTCGACGAAGTGGAACTGCTGCAGAAGCTTGCGGCCGTGCCCTGGAGCCAGCTCAAGCCCGGCGACATCGCGGTGCAGTTTCGCCTGCCGCCCGATACCGACCCCGCCAAGCAGTTCGACCAGGCCCTGCAGGCCGAGCCGCCGGCCAACGCCCTGACGCAGCTCGAGTCCGCGACCCAGAAAGCCGGCTGGCTGTGGATTCCGCAAGACAAGACGATCGCGGTGTACAGCCGCAGCGAGGACATCCAGCAGCGGCTCGATCGCCCGCTCGACCTGAACTACCAGCGCATCCCGCTCGATGAGCTGCTCGTCGACCTCGGCAAGCGCGTCGAGATTACCGTGCACTTCGAGCCCGGGGCGCTGAGCAAGGTGTCCGCCCGTGACCGGCTCGTGGATTTCGTGCAGCGCAGCACGACCCTGCGGCAAGTTCTGGAGCTGATCTCCGGCCGGACCGGGTTGCACTACGACGTCGTCGAAGACGGGATCGTCGTGTTCCCGGCCAAGCCCGGCGGTGACACGGCGACGGCGGTGGCCCAGGGCGCGAGTGGTTCGGCGGATCCGGTGGTCGCGATCCTGGAGATCAAAGTCGACGGCGACCGGACGATCCACTACCTCGTCCGGGCCAGCGAGATGCCGACTGAGCTCAAGGCACTACGCGAGCGCGAAATGCCCGCCGTGATCGAGATTGTGAAGAAGCGTCTGGCCGCCGGTGGCGCGGCCACGGACGCCAAGCCTGCGAAGGACACAGGCGCCAACAAGGAAGCGACTGCGACCAAGGAGACGGCGAAGGAAGCCAAGCCCGCGGTCCCCACGGCGGGTATCTGAACCACACGCAATGAGCGGGACTCCGCGGGCGCATTCCCCCCGCGGCAGTCCCGTTCTCCCGGAATTTCGGAGCGTATCTCGGGCAGCGCGGGTCGGCCATGGTGGCCGGCCCGTGTGCGTTTGTGTGCTCACGGTCGAGAGTCCGTCGGCTTAGGGCGTCCCCGCCAGAAAAGTCTCCTCGATGTATCTCGCCGCCACGGGAAACAGCTCCGCCGCGCGAGCAAAGTCCACGTCCATCGGCCGCAGGTCGCCCGGCGGTAGCACGCGCGGCCGCTTCTGCACCAGCCGATTCAGTGGAATCTGCGCCGACGGGCCTTCCGCCAAGCGCCCTTCGACTTCCGCGGATAGCAGGTAGTCGATCAGCCGTGCGGCCGCGTCGGCATGGGGAGCGTCCTTGATGACGGCCAGCGCGTTAGGCAGCAGCAGCGTGCCCATCTCACCCGCGCCCTGATCGGGGAAGATGATCTGCACAGGGTGGCCCGCGTCGACCTCCTCGATCGCATCATCCGTGTCCGTCAGCGCCAGCGCGAGCTGTCCGCGTCCGACCGCCTCCGCGCAGCCCTTGTTACCACCGAGGATCTGGATCTCGTTCGCGCGGAAGCTGTCGAGCAGTTGGCGCGCTTCCGCCTCACCCAACTTGGCGAACAGGCAGGCTACGTGCGTGGCCGTCGTGCCGAACAACGGCTTGGCGATGCCGGTCTGGCCGCGCCAGCGCGGATCGCCCAGGGCGCGGATCGACTTCGGTCGGTCCGCCTCCGCGACGCGCTCCGTGTTTACGATGAGCACGCGGGCGCGGCTCGCGAAGCCGTACCATTGGCCGTTGGGATCGCGGAATTGCGGCGGGTATTGGCGCGCGTTGGCGGGCTGGCATGCTTGCAGCAACCCCTCGCGGTCCAGCCGCAACGTATTGAGCAGCTCGTTGTTCCAGAACACGTCGCAGCGCGGCCGGGCGGCCTCGCTGCGGATGCGGTTGGCGAGGCCGACGGTCTTGGTGGACTCAGTGTCATAAGCCGCGCGGACGCGGATGCCCGTGCGGGCCGTGAAGTCGTCCAGGAGCGGCGTGGAGAACTGGCTGTCGAGCGCAGTGTAGACGACCACCTCTTCGGGCGGTTTGGAGTTGCAGCCCAGCGCCACGAGCAGCGCTGCGCTCACGATCGCGCATGCGATATACTTCATGCCTAGCCTCCCGCAGGGTTCGCGAACCAGCGGACAGCGGCAGGTTATTCCCGGAGCGGGCGGGATGCAATCGTAACAGAAAGGGCTAGGGGGCCTCGTGCCGGTCTACTGCGCGCGGGTCAGCATCTTGTACCCCTCGCGCATCAGCCACTGCGTCTCTTCCCAGCCGATGCATTCGTCCGTGATGGACACACCGTAGCGGAGCTTCGCCGGGTCGGGGTCCAGCGGCTGGTTGCCCTCGTGCAGGTTGCTTTCGAGCATCAGTCCTATGACGTGCGTGCTGCCGCTGGCCCGCTGCGCGAGGACGCTCTGCCAGACGGCCGCCTGGTTACGGTACTGCTTGTTCGCGTTCGCGTGGCTGCAGTCCACCATCAGCCGCATCGGCAGCTTCATCAGGCCCAGCGCGTGGGTGGCCTGTGCGATCGTGGCGGGATCGTAGTTGGGCCCGCTCCGCCCACCGCGCAAAATCAGGTGTGCCCACGGGTTGCCGCGCGTCTCGACAATCGCGGTCAGCCCGTTGTCGTCGATGCCCAGGAAACTGTGGGCGTGCCGCGCGGCCGCCAAGGCATCCAGCGCCGTCTGCAGGTTTCCATCGGTCCCGTTCTTGAACCCGACCGGCATCGACAAACCGCTGGCCATCTGCCGGTGCGTTTGCGACTCGGTCGTCCGCGCGCCGATCGCCGCCCAGGTCACCAGATCCGCGATGTACTGAGGGGTGATCGGGTCGAGCATTTCCGTGCCGGCCGGCAGGCCCAACTCGGCGATCTGCAGCAGGATGCTGCGCGCCTTGCGGATGCCCGTCTCGATGTCGAACGAGCCGTCGAGCTTCGGATCGTTGATCAGCCCCTTCCAGCCGATGATTGTGCGCGGCTTCTCGAAGTACACCCGCATCACGACGCACATCTGCTCGGCCACTTCCGCAGCCAAATGCTGCAAACGCTCGGCGTACTCCAGTGCCGCCCGCTCGTCGTGAATCGAGCAGGGGCCCACCACGATCAGCACGCGTGGGTCCGTGCCCGCCAGGATGTTCTTGATCGCTTCCCGCCCCGTGACGACGGTCTGATTCGCCGTTGTCGTCATGGGCAGGTCACGCTTGATCTCACGTGGATAGACCAGCGTGCGTGTGCGGATGACATTCAGGTCGTCCGTGCGCACCAGTCGGGTTGCGTGATCGGGTGTCCAGGTCCCCGTCGCGCCGTGTACCGGACCGCCCCAGCCCCCGGCGGCGCGCTGCCGTCCGTTGTCGTGGTTCCCGCGTGCTGACATCAGGTCCTCGAATCTGCCCGGCGGCCGGTGACTCCGATAACGACCACGACCGGCGCAACAAACCGCCGGTGGCGGTCACGGCCGCGCGGGGACGCAATCGCTCGCCTGTCTAGTCGGCCAAACGCGCGGGTGACAACATGATTGTTGGGCGCTTGTCCCGGGGCGGCAAGCGAGCCTAAGAGAAAGCAGGACCGGCTCTGTCGCGCGCCCGCGCTGGTGTTGGGCAGCGCGCCCGATAACCGCCGGTCCGGCCTCCCCAATCTGGAGCCGCTCGATGGTGCTGCGCAAGACGCCGCTGTGTGAACGGGAAGCCCCTGCCGCCTGGTACAACCTGCAAGCTGATCTGCCGCGCCCGTGCCCGCCCCCCCTGCATCCGGGCACCCACCGCCCGATGGGGCCCGAGGAACTGGGCGTGATCTTCCCGCGCGGCCTGCTTGAACAGGAGATGAGCTGCGCGCGCTGGATTCCGATTCCGGACGAGGTCCGCGACATCTACGCACTGTGGCGTCCGACGCCGCTCGTGCGGGCCCGGGGGCTCGAACAGGCCCTGCGTACGCCGGCGCGCATCTACTACAAGAACGAGAGCGTCAGCCCGCCGGGCAGCCACAAGGCCAACACCGCCGTGCCGCAGGCGTACTACAACCAGCGCGAAGGGGTCAAGCGGCTGGCGACGGAGACGGGTGCGGGGCAGTGGGGTTGCTCGCTGAGCTTTGCGTGCTCGCTCTTCGGCATGACGTGCAAGGTCTACATGGTCAACGTGAGCTACGAGCAGAAGCCCTACCGGCGTTCGATGATGCACCTGTGGGGCGGCGACGTTGTGCCGAGCCCCTCGCACGAGACGCAGGCCGGACGGCAGGCGCTGGCGCGCGACCCACATTGCCGTGGCAGCCTCGGCATCGCGATCAGCGAGGCCGTGGAGGAGGCTGCGCAGCGCTCGGACACGAACTATGCCCTGGGCAGCGTGCTTAACCACGTGCTGCTGCACCAGACCGTGATTGGGCTGGAAGCCGAAAGGCAGCTCGCCAGCCTCGAGGAAGAGCCGGACATCATCATCGGCTGCGTTGGCGGCGGCAGCAACTTCGCCGGGCTGGCATTCCCGTTCCTGCCGCGCAAGTTGGCCGGGCGCGACATCCGCTTCCTGGCCGTGGAGCCGCGGGCCTGCCCGACGCTCAGCAAGGGGCGCTACCGCTACGACTTCGGCGACACGAGCGCACTGACGCCGCTCCTCAAGATGCACACGCTGGGCCACAGCTTCATGCCGGCCGGTATCCACGCCGGCGGCTTGCGCTACCACGGCATGGCGCCGCTGGTCAGCCTGGCCGTGGACCTCGGGATGGTCGAACCGGTGGCCGTCCACCAATTGGGCGCGTTCGAAGCGGGGCAGCTCTTCGCCCGCACGGAGGGCATCATCCCCGCGCCCGAAACCGCCCATGCCGTCCGGACCGCGATCGACGAGGCGGTGCGCTGCCGGGAGAGCGGCGAGTCGAAGTGCATCGTACTCAACCTGAGCGGACACGGGCTGTGCGACCTGGCCTCGTACGACCGCTACCTGGCTGGCGACCTGGAGGACTACGAGTATCCGCTCGAGCAGATCGAACGCTCGATGCAGGACTTGCCGCCGGTGGAGTAGTCGGAGGGCCGCCCGCCAACCTCGGGGGACACGGTCGGGTGGCATCGGTGCGCGAGCCGTTGTCAACGGGCGAGCAGGGCAACACGCTGACGTACTCGCTGTAACCGCCGACCGCGGCGCAGTATCCGAACTGCCGTGCCTTCATCTGTGACGCCATTCGCCGCCATCTCCGCGGTCGCGATCGAGCCCTTTCCTCCTTCACTTCGCGCAGCTCGCTGCAGCGATCCCTGCTGAAGCGACGCTACGTCAAGCGGCCGGGCCACGCGGGGGGTCGTCGGACTGCACGGGTGCTTGCCGCGCACACCCGCAGCGGGTGAAATGGGCGCGCTCGGGTGCGCGCGCGGGTCGGTCCGGTGACTCGCCCGCGGCCGTCGCTGTGCCGGGCAGGGAGGTCGGTATGCGGCCGTTCATCACGACTTTGGCGGGGGTCCTGGTGCTGACACTCGCGGTTCGCGCGTCGGACCAACCTGAGGCAGACGCCGGCACTGCCCAGCGCGCGACGACCGCACAGCCGGCGTCCGAGGCGGCCGGGGACGCAGCCAAGTTCCTGGACGAGACGGCGGCCCGGTACCGCAAGCTCAAGACGTACCAGGATGAGGCGGAAGTCGGGCTGGAGGTGGTGGCCAAGGACAAGGACGGCGGGGATGCCGGGCAGAAGCAATCGCTGGCGACCCGACTGAAGTTTCGAGCCCCGAATTTCATCCTGATTGAGCGCGAAGACGAGTCGATCCAGTGTGACGGCGCCAAGCTCTGGCAGATTCGGCCGGAGTGGAAGCAGTACACCGAGCAGGTGGCGCCGCCGAAGCTGGACGCGGAGGAACTGCTGGGCAACAGCGGCGCGCCCTTCGGCGGACACCCGATCGTGCGGTTGCTCCTCGCGGCGAGCGGCAAGCGCAGCGCGTACTTCCCCGAACTCGGCAAGCTGCGGGAAGTGCGTGCGGAAACGCGCGCCGGGCGGGCGGGCCACGTGCTGGTCGGCGACATCGAACTGTCGTTCATGGGTGAGGGGGCCCAGAAGAGCGAACTCTGGTTCGACGACGCGGATGGCCTGCTGCGCGAGATTCACGTGGACCTGACCGAGAGCTACCGCAAGCAGCTGGCCGCCATGGAGCATGGCGACGAGGACGAAGGAGGCCGGCCGGCCAAGATCGAACGGGCTGAAATCTACGTGCGTTTGGACCAGGTCAAGGCCGATGCCGACCTACCGGCCGAGATGTTCACGTACAAGCCGGCGGAGGGCGTGAAGAAGGTCGCCGAGTTTGACGAGTCCGAGCGACCGGGGCCGGAGGATCTGATCGACAAGCCGGCGCCGGCATTTGGCGGCGACGACCTGGCGGGCGAGAAGCTGTCGCTGGAGGGTTTGAAGGGGCGCGTCGTCGTCCTCGACTTCTGGGCCACGTGGTGTGGGCCGTGCGTGGCCGCGATCCCGCACATCCAGAAGCTGGCCGACAAGTTCAAGGACCAGCCGGTGACCGTCATGGGCGTGAACGGTGATGACAAGGGCAAGGAGGCGAAGGTCAGGAAGTTTCTGGAGACGAAGAAGATCACGCTGCGTCAGTTCATGGACGCCGACGGCAGCGTGGCGAAGAAGTACCTCGTGAGCGGCATCCCGTCGCTGTTCATTATTGACAAGGAGGGCGTGATTCGCGACGCCCACGTCGGCTTCAGCGGCGAGGGGATGGTCGACGAGCTGGCGGAGAAGATCGCGAAGTTGATCAAGGGCGAGAAGATAGACCACGCCGCTCCCGCAAAGCGCGCGGGCGCGCAGGAGGAACAGGAGGAGGAAAGCGGCGGACGGCAGGGCAAGGGGCCGGCCCGCCTCCCCGACATCGCTCCGGAACGCCTGGTCACCGACGACAGCCTGCGCGTCAAGGCCGGCAGTGACCTGCGGTCGTGCGACGTCGATGGGGATGGCAAGAGCGAGTGGGTCAGTTCTACGGGCGCGCAGCTTGTGGTCCTTAGTGCGGACGGACGCGAGAGCAAAACGGTGAATGTGGCCTCGCGCAGTGACGGCAACATCAACGCCTATGAACCGGTACGAATCGGCACCAAGGTGCACTGGCTCGCGGCCTTGACGTCGATGAGCAACAACGAGATCAAAGCGGTGACGCTGGTGCTATGTGACTCCGAGGGGGAACGCATGTGGAACACCGAACTCGAAGTGCCCGCCAAGTCGCAACCGAGTGTTCGACTCGCGGCCGGCGATTTGCTCGGCAACGGCAAGCCCTGCTTCGCCGTTGCCCTGACCCTGTACTCCATGGGCGGCGGAATGCCCAGCGGCTACGTGCACGTGCTCGACACCGAGGGCAAGTTGCTATTGCGCCGCAAAATCTCCGGCTACGGCGTCGGGGCCTTCGCGATCATCCCCGGGGCGACGGGACAGCCCGGGCGGCTCCTGGTTGGGGACGGGCGCAGTGTCCGCGCCTACACGCTCGGGCCCGCCGGCGCCAACGGCAATGACCCGAACAACCCGCCGGTTCGCCCGGCCGTCGAGGAGAAAGCCAAGCGAGCCGACGATGAGCACTAGCCGGCGCGAGGCGACGTAGGCCGGAGGCCGCTCCCGGCGGACGGCGGGCGCCGCTGCCGGGCGCCGTAGCCAAACCGCCCCGGGGCCCCTATCCTTGAGGACTGGCCTCTCGCTTCGGGCCAGGACCGGACGGCCGCGCCGTGGCTGCTCTGGTCCCCGTAGGCATGGCCGGATCGGTCGCGGCGCACGGGCGCTGTGGACCGTCGGGCTGCGGTCGCCTTTGCGACGTGAGGACGCGCGATGTTCGATTTCAAGCTACCGGACTTGGGAGAAGGCGTTCACGAGGGGCAAGTCGTCAACGTGCTGGTCCACGAAGGCGACACCATCGCCGAGTACCAGCCCATGCTCGAAGTCGAGACGGACAAGGCTGCCGTCGAAATCCCCTCGCCCAAGGCCGGTGTCGTCAGCAAGATCCACGTGCAGTCCGGCCAGACCGTCAAGGTCGGACAGGTTCTGATCAGCATTGATGAAAAGGCCGGCAACGGTCGCGCGGCCGCGCCCGCCGCCCAGCCGGCCAAGGCGGCTGCGCCCGTCGCGGCCCAAGCCGCCGAAGCCCCGCCCGCGCCGGTGGCGCACACGACCAGCACGGCGACCGCCGTCGCACCGCCGCCTCCGCCCGCACGCGACGGAGACGGCCCCGTGCCCGCCGCCCCGGCGGTCCGTAAGCTTGCCCGCGAACTGGACATCGACATCAACCTCGTCGTCGGCACCGGCCCCGGCGGCCGCGTGCTCAGGGAAGACGTCGAGCAATTCGCTGAGCGCCAGAAGGGAGGTGGCGCTGGACGGACGACCGCCGCGAGCGAGTCCTTTGTTTCGGCCGCACCTGCGGTCGCCGGCGGCGAACTGCCCGACTTCAGCCAATACGGCCCCGTGCGGCGCGAGGCGGTGCCGCAGATTCGCAAGACGATCGCCCGCCAGATGATGCGGGCGTGGCAGAACGTCCCGCGCGTCACGCACGCCGATACCGCGGACATCACCGAGCTGGAGAAGAACCGCAAGGACTACAACGCGAGTCTGGCCGGCGGCGAGCCGAAGCTCACCATGACCGCCGTTCTCATCAAGGCTGCCGCGCTCGCCCTACGCGAATATCCCGTGCTCAACTGCAGCTTCGACGCCGCGACCGAGGAGATCATCCACAAGGACTACCGCCACATCGGCATCGCGGTCGATACGCCGCGCGGCCTGGTCGTGCCGGTCCTGCGTGACGCGGACAAGAAGACGCTGCCGCAGATCGCCGCCGAGCTGCAGCAGATCGCCGAGAAGGCCCGCACGGTGAAGTTCGAGATCGCCGACCTGCGCGGCGCGACGTTCAGCATTACGAACGTCGGTGCGATCGGCGGGACGTTCTTCACGCCGATGGTGAACTTCCCCGAGGTCGCGATCCTCGGCGTGGGCAAAGCCAAGCTGCAGCCCGCGGTCTACGAGGGCCAGGTCGTCCCGCGGCTGATCCTGCCCTTGGCGCTGTCCTTCGATCACCGCGTGGTCGACGGCGCCGACGCGGCCCGTTTCACCACCGCGATCATCCGCGCCCTGGAAAACCCGCTGCGGCTGCTGGCGCTGGGGTAAGCGCATGTCCGACGCTCGACCACTGTCAGTCATGAAGAGGCGTGTGCCGACAAGGTTCGTTGTGTACACGCTGACTCCGTTGGTCGTCGTATCGCTGCTCTATTGGTACACCCGGCCGCCCCATGTGTCGCCCCGTTGGTTGCATACGGTTCATCTTGTGAGGCAACGTGTTTCGGAGGCCTTGGAAGCTTACCGACGCGATGTTGGACACTATCCCGCGGAGACGGAAGGCGGGCTAGCTGCGCTGGTTCGCACGGCAGGCTCGGCAGGCTCGGCAGGCGCGGCATGGCGGGGCCCGTACCTGCAGGACCCCAATGACATGAACGACGGCTGGGGCCGAGCGTTGTTGTACTCCATACCGGGCGTGCACAACCAGCAGTCGTTCGATCTGTGGAGCTTGGGAAAAGACGGAAAACCCGATACGGGTGATGAGGTCTGTAACTGGCATTAGCAGAGGCTGATATGGTCGTCGGCGAACTCATGGAAGAATCGGATCTCGTCGTCATCGGCGGTGGCCCCGGCGGGTACGTCGCCGCGTTCCGCGCGGCGGACCTCGGCCTGTCCACCACCCTCATCGATCAAAGCCCGCTGCTCGGCGGCGTCTGCCTGCGCGAAGGCTGCATCCCCTCCAAGGCCCTCCTCCACGTCGCGCACCTCATGGAGAGCGCGGCCGAGGCCGGCACCTACGGCGTCACCTACGCTGCGCCCCAACTCGACGTCGACAAGCTCCGCGCCTGGAAGCAGTCCGTCGTCGAGCGCCTCTGCGGCGGCATCAACACGCTCGCCAAGAAGCGCAGCGTCCGCGTCGTCAACGGCCGCGCCCGCTTCGAGGACAACAAGACGCTCCGCATCGAAGGCGGCGACGTTGCCCGCCTGCGCTTCAAGCACGCGATCATCGCGACCGGCTCGCGCTTCAAGACGCTCCCCGAGAAGCTCATTCCCTCCGCGTGGTGCCTGAATTCGACCACCGCCCTGAACATCGAGAAGCTCCCCAAGACCCTCCTCGTCATCGGCGGCGGCTACATCGGCCTCGAACTCGGTCAGGTCTACGCCTCGCTCGGCAGCAAGGTCACCGTCCTCGAAGCCCTCGACCGCCTGCTCACCGGCTCCGATGACGACCTCGCCCGCCCGCTTCTCGCCCGTCTAAAGAAGCAGTTCGCCGCGATCTACACCGGCGCGACGCTCGAAGGCGCGAAGAAAGAGGCCGATGGCATCGAGATCACCTTCACCAACGCCGGCCAGAAGCAAAGCCTGAAGTTCGAATTCGTCCTCGTTTCCGTCGGCCGCCAGCCCAACACCGACAACCTGGGCCTCGAGAACACCAAGGTCGTCGTCACCCCGCAGGGCTTCATCGAGGTCGATGCCACACGCCGCACCGCCGAGAAGCGCATCTACGCCATCGGCGACGTTACCGGCAATCCCATGCTCGCCCACAAGGCCAGCCGCGAGGGCATCGTCGCCGCCGAAGCGATCGCCGGACACAAGACCGCCTGGGACGTCCGCGCGATTCCCGCCGTCGTCTACACGAGCCCCGAAGTCGCCTGGTGCGGCCTGACGGAGGCCGACGCCAAGGCCCAGGGCAAGAACATCAAGGTCGGCAAGTTCATGTGGGGCGCCTCCGGCCGCGCCATCGCCATGGGCCGCCCGGAAGGTCTCACCAAGATCATCGCGGACGCGAAGACCAACCGCGTCCTCGGCTGCGGCATCGTCGGCGAGCACGCCGGCGACCTGATCTCCGAAGCCGTCCTGGCCATCGAAATGGGTGCGACAGCCGAAGACATCGCCTTGAGCATTCACCCCCACCCGTCGATCTCCGAGACGCTCATGGAAGCGGCGGAAGGGGTGCTGGGGACGGCCATCCATGCAGTACGAAAATGACCGCACGCGTTTGAGCACGATGCGACTCCGGTGCTCGGCTGGGCTGCTCGCCCTGGCCCTGCCGCTGCTTCTCTGCGCCTGCGAAGGCAGCCGGTTCCGTTGGGACTGGGGTACTCCGCCACCAGGCGGCGGTGATCCGAACGCAGCGGGTCGGACTGATGCGCGCGCCCCCCTCCCGCCGACGCTCGAACGCCTGCGCCGTGCCTACCCCGACCTCGAATCGGGGCGCTTCGTCAGCCTCGCCGATTTCGAGTCCGCAGGCCAGGTCGGCTTGTTCCGCACCGTTGACGCTGCCGGTAAAGAGGAAGACCGGCCGCAGCCTGCCCTCAGCATCCTGCGCTGCCGTAGCGAGACCGGCGCGGGCAGTCTCAAGGTCATTCTTGAAGATGGCGACGACCGCCTCCTGTTCGATGGCCAGCACTCGGAGCAATACGCGCTCATTCGCGACTGGCGGCCGTTCGCGCTGCTGCTGATGAGCATCTACGGTCCGCCGAGCGGGGCGACGCTCGAATTCGGCGTGCACAGCGGGGCGCCCGCGTTGCTGCACTGGTCGCGCACGCTCCAGATACGGCCAGGGTGGGGCCTCTACCGCATCGATCTCGACACGGTGGGGGAGTCCATCGATCTGGCGGACGTACGGGCGCTGTCGTGGCGGGCGCCGCAGTCGAGCGGCCCGGTCGAGTTGTACCTCGACGACGTGGTCGTGGCGGACAACACGCGCACCTTGACCCCCGCGGAAGCCGATCCCGACGACCTGCGTGTGTTTGTGCGTGGCCAGCGGCTGCACGTCGGCGTGCCCGGCCGCTTCGAATTGGCCCTGGCCGATGGCGTGATGGTCTCCTGGCGCGATCCACAGAGCGACAATCTGGCGGACATCGGCGGTCTGGGCCCCTGGCCCATTCCCCTGCCGACGGAGTGGGCGTCTCCCGCCGCGCCGGCCATCGCCTACGACGACCCGCAGCTCTTCACCGGTTGGGGGGGCGCGGTTGCGGCAGCGCAGCGAGTCGTCGAAGCGACGCCGTTCCGCGCGGTCATCGAGGGACAATGGCGCTTTGTCGCGCCCGGCGCGGCGCCGGACCCCAACACAGACTCCCCCAGCCATGCCTGGCAGTACACCATCTATTCCACCGGTGCACTCTACGTGCGGGTCGAATCCCGTGCCGCGGACGGTGGCTGGGCGGGGGCACGTGTTGGCTACGCGATCGGGCTTGACGGCCGCCGCGGCTTCACGCGCATCGTCCCGCCCGCGACCTCCTCCGGCGACGCCGCTCCGTTCGTCCTCGCCACCCGCGCGGGCAGTGCCAAGGCCGACCTGTTCTGGACGTGGCCGCACGCAACTCCGCTGAGCCTCCAGCGCGAGCTGGTCAGCAGCGATGACCGCCGCCTGGCGATTCTCGTCGGCGACCTCCCCACAACCCGTCAGGTCGTGACCTCGCATCTGCTCCGCGTTTGGCCGCTGGACGTGGACGGGGCCCCCGAGGCGCTCAGCCTGGCCGCAGATTATCAGAACCCGGTCATGCTCCGGCCGACCGCCGGCGAGGTGCGGACGGACGTCGCGGGCGACACCGATCACGACGGCTACAACGAAGCCCAGGGCTGCTATGAACTGGCCCTGGCGGAGGGCGTGTTGCGCTTCGACTTCGACCCCGGCAACCGACTGCGTTATGACCCGATATTCCGGGTACACGGTACGTCTGACCGCCGCTGCTGGGTGTATGCACGTGGTCGCGTCGTGCAGCCGCTGGGCCGCGATGCGGACGGGCAGCTCCTGTTTCGTCTGGGGCACGTGGTGAGCGCGGCGACGAGCATCGAGGTCCACGCGGCGCCGGCGAGCGGCCCGCTGTAACGCCGTGCGCCTTTTCCGGGCGCACCGGGTCCGGGTGCCTCCGGACTGGCGCCAGCGAGGCTGGCTCTCTTGACTCCCCCCAGCCGGCCTTCTACCATCGCCGTTAAGTTGTAACATCTTCACGGAGTGGCAGTAATGGGGCTTTGCGAGCGCTGCAAGAAGGCCCAGGCAACGTTTCACCTGACGGACATCGACCGTTCCGGCAACAAGGCCGAGCGGCATCTGTGTGATCGTTGCGCGGGCGAGGAGGGGCTCTTGCAGGCCAAGCCGCAGGTGGACCTCAACGAAATCCTGGAGAACTTCATCGCCGGCAGCAAAGCGGGCGCGGCCGACCTGAGCACCCTGGTCTGCGACCAGTGTGGTATCAGCTACGTCGAGTTTCGCAACCAGGGCCTGCTGGGTTGCCCGCACGACTACGAGGTCTTCAAGGAGCAGATCGGTCGGTTGCTGGAGCGCACGCATGGTGGGGCGACGACGCATGTCGGCAAGGTCCCCAAGTCGTTGGGGCAGGTGCGGAAGCCGCAACAGGATATCCGGCGTCTGAAACGCATGCTGGACGAGGCGGTGGCGGCGGAGGACTACGAACGGGCGGCGAAGCTGCGAGATCGCATCCGCGAACTGGAGAACGCATGAGCGGGCCGCTGGATGAAGTCGTTCGGCGGGCGGGGGAGTGGTTGCGCGGCATCGGGCCGATGCACGAGATCGTCATCTCGACCCGCATCCGCCTGGCCCGCAACATCAGCGGTTTTCCCTTCCTGACCCGCGCCAACGAAGACGCGCGCCGCGAGATTGCCGAGACCATCAGCTCCGGCATGAAGCGGGCCGAGCCGCTCAAGAGCTACGTGCATCTCGACCTGGAGAACCTCGACGAGCTGGATCGCGCCCTGCTCGTGGAGCGGCACCTCATCAGCAAGCAGCATGCCGATGGCAGCGGCAGCCGTGCCGTCGTCTTCGACCCCATGGAGTCCGCCGCCATCATGGTCAACGAAGAGGACCACCTGCGGCTGCAAGTGATGCGCAGCGGCTTGCAGATTGACGAGGCCTGGGAGCAGATCAACGCCCTGGATGACGTGCTGGAGCAGCAGCTCGACTACGCCTTTGACGGGCAGTACGGCTACCTTACCGCCTGTCCGACCAACGTCGGCACCGGCATCCGCGTCTCGGTCATGCTGCACCTGCCGGCCCTGCGCCTCACCAACGAACTGGAGAAAGTCGGCCAGGCGGCCCGCGACATGAAGCTCATGATCCGCGGCCTGCACGGCGAGGGCACCGAGGCCCTTGGCGACTTCTTCCAGATCTCTAACCAGATCACGCTCGGCCGCTCCGAAGAGGAGATCATCGACGACCTGCGCAGCGTCGTGATCCCCAAGATCGTCGAGTACGAGAACGCCACGCGCGAAACACTGCAGCGCAATCGCCCCCAGGCGCTGGACGACAAGATCTGGCGCGCGCTGGGGCTATTGCAGAATGCCCGGCTAATCAGCTCGCACGAGGCGATGCAGTACCTCTCGCATATCCGCATGGGGTTGCACGTCGGCCGCGTCAAGACGATCGATCTGCAGACGCTCAACGAGCTGTTCCTGCAGATTCAGCCGGCGCACCTCCAGAAGCTGCACGGCGAGCGCCTCAGCGGCGAGCAGCGCAGCGTGGAACGTGCCGCCTTCATCCGCGCCCGCCTCCACACGAATTGACCCCGGTACCCTGACGTGCGCCGCATACCCGTAGCGCCAGGCCTCCGTGCCTGACGTACTGCAAGGCTCTGCCTTGCAGCATGCTGTCCCCCCGGCTACCCCGGCCATTCCCCCGTGAAAACCTCTTCCGCCGGCCCCGTCATGAACACGTGGTTCGACTCTTCGTTCCACTCGATCTGCAGACTCCCGCCCGGCAGCCGCGTCGTGATCCGCCGATCTGTCAGCCCGTTGAGCACGCCCGCCACGCATACCGCCGACGCGCCCGTCCCGCACGCCTGCGTTGCGCCGCTGCCGCGTTCCCACGTGATCATGCCGACGTAATCGCGCCGCACGATCTGCACGAAGTGCACATTCGTCCGCTCCGGGAAGACGCGGTGGTTCTCGATCTGCGGGCCCCATTCGCGCAGCGGCACGCGCGCCAGGTCGCGTTCGAAGAACACCACGTGCGGATTGCCCATGGACACACACGTCATCAGTAGCGTGTCGCCCTCGACCGAGAGCGGCGCTTTGATGACGCGGTCGCCCTCGGCCAGCACCGGAATGCGGCGCGGCTCCAGGATCGGCACGCCCATGTCGACCCGCACCTCGCGCACCCGCCCGTCGTTGCCCACCGTCAGGTACACGCTCAAGACACCCGCGTCGGTCTGCACGCGCAGCGGGTTCACCCGCGCCAAGCCGTGGTCGTACGCCAGCTTCGCGACGCAGCGGATGCCGTTACCGCACATCTCCCCGCGCGAGCCGTCGACGTTGAACATGATCATCCGGACCTGGGCGTCGGGGACCTTGGGCGGCGCGACGAGAATGAGCCCGTCGCTGCCGATGCCGCGGTGGCGGTCGCTGACCGCCCGGGCGAGGTCGTCGGGATTGTCCACGTGCTGATCGAACAGCGAGACGTAGACGTAATCGTTGCCGAGGCCGTGCATCTTGGTGAACTTCACCGGCATGGGGGCTCCATCCGTCGGGGTACAACGCGCGCGGCACCCGCCGCCGCCCGTGCATCATTGACGTATGGAGCGTTATACGCAACTGCGAACACTACGGTGGCGGCGAAGCGCGTGACGGAACCGGGCGCGGAGGACGCGCAGCCTGTGCCGGCCTGCCGGGCTGGTTTCCCAGGTCGCCAGGCTGAGCATGCCGGCGAAAACGACCACGGGAACAGCCCAAACTGCGGCGGCACGCAGAAGGGATACTTCCAGGAGCCCGCCATGGGCGAGCAGGGCAAACGCGCCTGCGCCCACGAGCCACGCGCCGCCGAAAAGCAGCCATGCGCGACGCCACATTCGACGCACGATCTGGTGGTCCGTGCCGTTCCGCCGTGACGTCGGGCGTACGGCCGCCAGCAGCATCTGCCAGTTCCCGCGCTGCCACGAGAAATACGGCGCCAGACGGCGCGCCCCGTCCGCGAAGGTTGCCACCCCGTACTTGTCGGCAGACTGCAGATCCGACCAGGCGAAGAACGCCTGTCGTCCGTCCGCGTAGTCTGCGTGCACGCCGCGCGACGTCGTTCGCAACCCCAGTACGTGACCGTGCCGCCTGCGGATCCGCCAGGGACGCACGACGTCCACCCACGGAACGGCCAGAAGCATCGTCCCCAGGCCCACCGCCGCCAGAATTCCCACGAGGCCGGCCACCACCTGTACCTGCCACGGCAGCCCCGCGAACTCCGCCCAGCGCGCGTGCCACGGCACGTCGCCGGCCTCTCGAACAGCAATGAAGCCGGTGAACAAGATGAGTACGCCGGGGCACAGCAGTCCCAACGCCTCTCCGGACGTGCTTTCGCATTTCCAGTACCGCTCGTGTCGTCCCTCGCGGATCTCGCGCCGCAGCGCCCGCTCGCGCAGCCGGTACACGGTTGCGGTGGGCAGGGTTTGCCCGCCGCGTTTGGGCAGCCCCGGGATCCGTTTCCGCGTGGCCTGGTTGAACGCCAGGCCGGGCCGGTCGATTTCCGTCCACGGCACGAGCCAGCGCTCGCCGTTCTTTCCGGTGACTTCCAGACCCGCTAATCGCGCGCGATATTGAAACCGTGCCATACTCGTATCATCGCCGCCCGCGCGGCCCCAACGCTATTACATGCCCGGCTCTTCTTTGGAATCGCCGCCCGTCACGCCGACTGCTTCCGCACCGTCATGTCGAAATTCCGCACCATGCTGCTGTACACGGCGAACGTGATGCCGATGTACCCGGCCGCCGCGATAAGGCTGAAGATCACGCGCGTCACGCGAAAGGCGATGACGTCGGACGTGGAGACCGTGCTCGTTCCGAAACTGGACGAACCCGCCTCCAGCAGTCGCCACGGGTCAATCAACGCCTGCAGCGCCGGGAACGGCGTGAACGGCAGCACGACCGCGGCCACTCCGCTGCTGCTGCCCGCCACCGCCTGCCCGCACGCCCAGAGGAGGCCGGCCGCACCCAGTACGATGGCCGTGCTGATCATCACCGCCTGCACGGTCTTCTTCGACAGCAGCGAGAAGTGCAGCCCGATCATTGCCGCCAGCGCCGCAAACGCCGTCATCAGCAGCGGCACCAGCGCCGCCGCCTCGAGCGTCGTCACCGCCGGCGTCCCCGGCCGCAGCAGGTCGACCAGCGCGAACGCCGCCACCGAGAAGAACGGCACCGCGATCAGCGGCACCACCAGCCGCACCAATCCCTGCAGCATCCCCGCGATGATGTACCGGCTCGTCAGCGGCGTACACAGGAGCAGCTCCATCGTGAGCGACTCCTTTTCGCGCGTCAGCGTCGTGGCGGCCGTGTTCGTCACGACGAGCAGCACGACGGCCAACTCGATCCAGACCAGCGCGGTCAACCACACGCGCGTCGAAGCGATGACCACCGGTGCCGCGCTGGGGCCCCAGGCATTCGTGTGGTGCCCGATCAGCAGGACGAGCGCCGCGACAAAGCCCGCCACGATGAAGAGCAGTCGCAGCAGCGACCGCCCACCGGCCGAAGCCCGCGTCGCCGCCTCCCGCCACGCAATCGGGTTACGCCACACGCGGCGCGGCTTGCGGCGGCGCTCGCCGAGCTTCTTGGGCATCACCCGTTCGGCCAGCCGTGTGAAGACCGTCGCCTCACCTTCGCGCGCCCCGCGGCGCACGTAGAAGAGACAGATCAAGACCATCGCCGCCGACGCCAGCGTCGTCACAACCATGTAGCCGTACTCGGGGTACGCCAGCAACCAGCGCAGCGGCCAGCCGTAGTTATACACATCCGACAGCGGTGGGGCGGGCGTCTCGCCGATGACCACGCGCAGGGCCAGATAGGGGTGCACCGGCGCCAGCCAGCTCATGCGCGCCACGTTCCCCATGCCCTGGGCCGCCCCGGCCGGCAGGGGGGCAACCGCGAGCTGCCCTGTGGGAAACAGGCCGAAAGCCCCGACGCTGAGCAGGTAGACGGCGATACCGACGAAGAAGGCGAAGATGGTCCGCCGCGTGCCGATTTTGAGAAAGCTGATCATGATGGCGATCGAGCCCGTGATCAGTCCCGTGCACGCCGCCAGCCCAAAGCTCTGCAGGATCTCGCGCGTCGTCACGCCGCCGTAGATCATCGTAATGCAGAAGATCGGCAGTCCTGCCAGTAGCAGCACCCATACGAAACACAGCCGGCTGAACAGCGACCCCAACACGATCTGGGCGTTGCTCAGCGGTGTGGTCAGCAGGATGTGAAACGTGTTCGCGTCCTTCTCCTGCGTGATCGCGCCCGCGCAAAAGACCGGCGCGATGAAGCTCATCAGGAAGAGTTGTACGAGGCTCACTTCCTCAAAGGTGCGCGTGGCTTGCTTAGCGAGTTCGGACAGTGACGCCGAGCTGGCATTGAACAGCAGACTCCCGCGGAACACGAACACCGCCATCAGCACAACGAGGTAGATCAGCCGCGCCCACAGGTGCCGCACGCGCTTGCCGCCAGTGGAAACCACGCGCACGAGAATGGGGTTGCCCGGCAGCAGGTGCCACAGCCACAAACCGATGTCGTGCACGATGCTCATCGAAGTCCCCTCACTGGGGTGCGGGGGTCAAACGGCGCCTCCCGCTCACCCCTAGTTTCTCCGAAACCCCCCCGCGCCACAAGCCGCCTGCGCCGTTCGGTTAGTCAAACGCCCAAGTCCCGCGCGTCACGCTGCCGCCCGCCGCCTGCACCTCCGCCAGCACTTCCGCCGCGTCCGCCATGCCGCCCAAGAGCCGCCCGTACGCCCCCAGCAGCGCCCGGCTCTGCTCCGCCGTCTCTCCCAGCAGCTCCACCCGCCACTGTCGCACGCCCTGTTCCGCCAGCCCCGCGACCAGTTCCGCCGCCGACTGCGCCGCTCCGTTGTATACCACGTTCCGCCGCAGCGCGTCCGTCCGCACCGGATGCGTCACTCCGTTCCGGTCGCGCAGCGCCACTTCATGGCTCTCGCACCGCCACCCGCAATCCCCGCACCGCGCCCCGTCCGACAGGTTCGCCGCGTACAGGCAGTGCCGGGTATGAAAGAGTGGCACATGCAGGTGCAACGGCACCTCCACGTCCGCCGCCGGAAAGTCCGCCAGCAGCCCCGCCAACTGCCGCCCGCTCAAGTCCAAACTCGGCGTCACCACAGCGACCCCCGCCTCCCGCAGCACCTGCGCCGCCAGCGCATTGGCCGCATTCAGCCCGAAGTCCGCCACCAGCGCCAACTCCGGCGCCGCCTGCCGCAACACCTGCAGCGCCCCCAGACTCCGCACCAGCACCCCGTCCGGCCGCGCCGCCACGATCTGTTCCAGCAACCCCTCCTCATTCGGCATCAGCACCCGCGGTGTCGCCAGCGCGATCGCCCGACCCGCCGCCCGCGCCGTCTGCACCGCCCACCCGTAGTCCCCAACCTCCCGCAGATCGGCGTACACCCGTCCGCACTCGACTCCGGTAGGGGGGCACCATGCCACAACCGCCTCAAGCTGCTCCCGCGACCGCACCAGCACGGCCAATCGCGGCCGCGACGACTCAGCAGGGGGGCCGGCATTCGCGTCCCCGCGTGCCTCCACCCGCAGCTTCTCCAGCGCATCCGCCTCGACGACCGCCCGTCGTGCCGCCTGCGCTCCCAGTTCCAGGAGCTGCTGCACCGCGCGCCGCCGCATATCGTTCAGCACGCTCTTCGGCGCCATCACGCCGCACGGATCAGTCGGTCCGTTCGCGTCCCGCAATTCCACTGCCCCGAGCTCAAACGGCGTATCGCCCAGCCGCCCGAATTGCTCACGCAAACGCGTCACACTGAGCGGGTGCCGCTCCGCCGCCTGCAACGCCTCCGCCGACTCCACTTCCACCGTCCGCCCGTCCGCCGTCTCCAGCCGCACCCGCAACGGC
This sequence comes from uncultured Planctomycetales bacterium, assembly GCA_964523405.1. Lineage (GTDB taxonomy): Bacteria > Planctomycetota > Phycisphaerae > UBA1845 > Fen-1342 > CAZGAQ01. The sequence goes on along the minus strand of CAZGAQ010000018.1, from coordinate 27,553 downwards.
CGACCGACGACTCCCGTGACGATCGCGCGCAGCGCCATCGGCCGCACGACCTTGTCCCGGCTGTAGCTCCGTTCCAGCCGTTTCCGCAGAGCCGGATCGTCCGTCTTCCACACCAGCGCCCCAGCCCCGATCGCCGCCAGGTTCACATCCCCGCGTCCGAACGCCAGTTCCGCCCGCCGCGGCCCGCCCGCCGGCTTCACCTCGTATACCCGCCCGCCTTGCTCGTCCTGATCCGGATGCCCCTCGTCAAATACCACCCCATCCCCCGGCTTCACCGGCCACGCCGGCTTCGCACCGCGGACCGGCGCCGGCATCCCCGCCCCAAACTCCACGACCACCCCGCCCGCCGTCCTGCCGACCACCCGCCCAACCTGCACGCCGCGTTTCTTCGGGCACCGTCCCTCGACGAGTTGCTGATGGTTCACCCCGTCCAGGAACCCGTGCGTCCACCCGCGCGAGAAGCTCTGCGCCAACTCCGCCTGCTGCTCCGCGCTCAAGCGGAACGGCCGATTTGCGAGTGCCGCGTCGATCGCCGCCCGATACGTCTGCGTCGCCACCGCCACGTAGTGCGGGCTCTTCAGTCGCCCTTCAATCTTGAACGCCGCCACACCCAGCCGCACCAGTTCTGCCACGCGATCGTACGCCGCCAGATCCTGCGGACTGAGTGGGTAGCGCCGCTCGTCGCGCTGCAACCGGCCATCCACCAACACCTCATACGGCAGCCGGCACGCCTGCGCACACAGTCCGCGATTCGCACTCCGCCCGTGCAGCGCCTCGCTCGCCAGGCACTGCCCGCTGTACGAGATGCACAGCGCCCCATGCACGAACACTTCCAGCGGCATCGGCGTTGCCCGCGCGAGCGCCGTGATCTCCGCCAGTGCCAGCTCGCGTGCCAGAATCACCCGCCGGATACCCCGCTCCCGCAACCACTCGATTCCCGGAGCATCCGTCTGCGTCATCTGCGTCGACGCGTGCAGCTCCAGCTCCGGCACCATCCGCCGCAGCAGCCGCGCCACCCCCAGGTCCTGCACAATCGCCGCATCCGCCCCTGCCGCGGCCAGCCCCTCCGCGTATTCGACCGCGCGCCCCAACTCGTCCTCAAAGACGAGCGTGTTCACCGTCACGTAGCCCTTCACGTTGTGCGCGTGCAGGTCCGCCATCACCTCCGGCAGCCCCGCCAACGTGAAGTTTGTCGCCCGCCGGCGCGCGTTGAACCCCTCCAGCCCGAAGTACACCGCATCCGCGCCGTTCGCCACCGCCGCCCGCAGTGCCTCCGCGTCCCCGGCCGGCGCCAGCAGCTCCGGCCGCGCGCCCCCCGTCGTCGCTGTCGTCGCGTCTGTCATGCCTGCTTTGCTTTGTTCAACGGCCGGCGTCGCGCTCGTCTGGTTTGCAGGGGCCGAAGCGCGGTGTCAGCGCTGTACGCTCTGAGTGTATTCCAGCAGGAACGCCCCCCGCGTATCCACCGACAACTGCGCTTTGCCGCCAGCCGGCACCCGCTCCAGCAGATCGGGTAGCTTCGGGAAACTCGGCCCCTCATCACCAACGTGCGGCCAGCGCTGCAACAGCCGCACCAGCCCGGCGGCGATCCAGCCGTGCGCGTCGCGGGCCGACTGGTCCGCATCGATGCTGATGAGCTGATCCGCAATGGCGCGGAGTGTATCGGCTGGTCCGGTCGAGTTGAGCCTTGCCACCACCGGGTCGATCTCGCCCACCAGCGTGTAGCTGGTCTCGTGTGTCCACCCCAGCTGGCGGTCGAGGTGCGTCGCGTGGAGCTTGCCGGAGACGCGGCGGTCCCGCGTGATCAGCACGACTACGGCCTCGGTCTGTCCGCCCAGGCTCTGCTCCATGAAGCAGACCGTGCTTTCCGTGCGACGCGCGCGATCCTCGGGGAATACGCGGTCGAACTCACGCAGTTGTTGGCCTAGCTTGATCTGGTCGTAGGTCAATCCGGCGCACCCACATGCGAGTAACGGCACGCCCAGTCCGAGCCATGCCAGCCAGTGTCCCGCGGCCGATCGCCCACAACACGTTCGCATTGTCATCATGCCACGCATGTTCGGCGGAAGCGCTCGGGGACGCAAGGCGGTCGGCCACCCGACCGCCACACAGCGCGGCGGAGCGGGGGAGCGCCGTAGCTGCATTTGTGCCCCCTGTTTAGCGGAATGTCCCGCGGCGGAACGCCGTCCCGCGGCTTGCCCACGCCAAAAAGCCGCCGCCGGGCAGCCTGCGGCACCCCGTGAAAAGCGGTATAATCCGGTGGAGCGGCTGCGACCCCGTGGTGGTAGCGGAGGAGGCCTCCGCCCGCCTGGGACCCAGGCCGGTTCTGGACGTTTGATGGAACCCGACAGCATCGATGCCGTGCTCGAGCGGGCCACCCGGCTGCTGGAGGCCGGCCAGCCCGAAGAGTCCTTGCGTTGCCTCGACGAGGCCGAAAGCAAGCTTCTGGATGCGGAAGACCGCATTGAGTGGGCGAGCCTGCGCGCCTGGGCGCTGACCGAGCTGGCCCGCGATGAAGAAGCGCTCGATATGCTGGAGGGCTTGCTCGACGAGTACCCCCAGTCGGCCCGGCTGTTGGGCACGCTGGGCATGGTGCTGTCGAATCGGGAGGAACTGGACGACGCCCGCGACGCGCTCGAAGAGGCGCTCGAGCTGAACCCCGACGACGAGGTTACGTTGGCCAACCTCGCCCTCGTGTACGAGAAGATGCGCGACTATCGCCAGGCGGCCGAGTTGTACGACAAGGCCCTCAATCTCGGGGCGGACATCGACTGGGTCCTGCAGCGCAAGGCGGCCGTGCTGACCGAGACCGGCCAGTACGCCGAAGCCAAGGCGACGCTGCGCCGCTACCTGTCCCTGGTGCCCGAGGACACCGCCCAGTGGATCGCCCTGGGGATTCTGCACAGCGACGATGAGGAGTACCCGCTGGCCTTCCAGTGCTACGAGCAGGCCGAGCGCGGCGAACCGGATTCCCCCTCGCTGCGCTTGAACTGGGGCGTCACCGCCGTCCGGGCTCGGGATCTCCCGGCCGCTTACCACCAGCTTGCCCTCCTGCAGAAACTCGAGCCGCATTCGACACGCTGGTGGCTCCTGCGGGCGTTCATTCTGGAAGAAGCGGGCGACGTGGCGGCCGCCCGCGGCATCTACGACCGCGTGCTGAAGCGCACCCGCTTCACCGACCGCTCCGAGCTGACCTACGCCCTTGAGATGGCCATGGACTTTTTCGCCCGCCACAAGCTGCGGCCGCGCTGTGTCCGCCTGCTCGAACGGGCCTATCGCGCGAACGCCTGCACCGTGGAGCTTTGCGAAGCTTACCGCGAGGCGGCGGGCGATTTCGTGCCCGAGGCGTTCTGGTTCAGCCTGGTACTGGAGGCGGACTACCGTGCCGGCTTGAATGAAGTGCGGGACGGTCACGAGGGTAAGCAGCCGGCGCGCTACACGCGCTTCATGCGCGACTACCAGGTCGTGGCTCGCGACCATGACGAAGCCGTCGGGCTCGTCGTGGAGTTTGCGCGTCAGATGGGCGAGACCAACCCGTCCGTGCGCGAGTTCGTCGGGCACGAACCGATTGCCGAAACGTACACCGGCATCTACGAAGTGGAAGCCGACAGCTACGTCTTCTCGCCCGACGAGGAGAATGACGACGGCGCGCCGGATCCGGATGAGCGCGGCCGGCGGCGCTGATGCGCCGCACGAGTTCCGCTCGCGCGGCCTCGGCCCTGGGCGGCGCGTCGGGCCCCGTAAGCCTGTGGCGCCGGCCCCCCGTAGCCGAAGTTGTGCATCGGCGCCCCCCGACCCTACAACCCCATCTCCACCAGCAAACGCGTGATCCACGGTGCCGTGCTGCGTTGCCATGCGTCCACGTGTCGCTGGCGCGTGAAGTAATATAGTGCCAGGCTGCCCTGGGCGATCACGCTGGCCGCAATCACAATTCCATAGAACCCGTACGTGAGCAGCGGGATAAGACCGCGTGTGGGCAGAATGCCCTGCAGCGGGTCCGCGACTTCCTGATCCACTCCCGTGACCGGGGATAGTTGCGACTGTACGTCGGCCGGCAGCAGCGTGCCCAGCGCGGCGTCAGCCTTGAACGTCGCCATCTGCACGACACAATACGCCGTGATCAGCCCGATCAGGCAAAGCTGGTTACGCCCCAGGAACGCGGCCGCGCCGGGCTGCCCCTCGCGCAGGCGCTCGGCGCCGGCCCATTCGCAGATGCCCAGGACGCAGAGCCCCGCCACGACGATCAGACTGATGACGTCGAAAAAGAAGGGCAGGAGCGGCACCCCCAGGATTCCGATCCCGAGCAGCGTGATGGCGGACAAGCGGGCCGTTCGCACCGCACGCCGCAGCGGGCGCCGCGCCGCCAGCGCTGCGCGCAGCGCCGCCCAGTGCGCTGGCGAAAGCGGATCCGTCAGTTCCGGCGCGCCGGCAACCGGGCGCGCCGCGGCGACGCGAACGGGCGGAGGTGGTGGTACCGAGTCCATGGCGTGCATCCTGCGGATTCCCGGCCGCGCGTCAATCGCCGGTTGTTTGTGCGGTGTACTCAAAAGCTGCTCTCCCGGAGCAGTACGCGCTGCAGGTAGCGCGCCAGCTCGACGGTGCGCGAACGGGAAGGTGTCCGCACCGCCACCGTGCCGGTCTGCCCGATCCGCAGCGTCTGCGGCGCTGCATCCAGCGCAATCTCAACCTGATAATAGCTCTCCAGTGCGGCCAAGCGGCCGTGGGCATCGGGGACGACCGCGATCGGGCCGCCGGCGACCGACGTGAGCCCGCGGTGCTCCACAAATGCCGTCCGCACCGTGTCGATGAACGTGATCGCGCCTGCTTGCGGGCCGGGCGCGGCATCCGACGTGTACCAGACCCGCTGGCCGACCGCCAACCCGGAGAGCAGGCCGGCCGGCGCGTAGGCGCGCACGGTCGGCGGGCCGTCCGCGACAATTCGCCCCAGCACCTGCTCGAGGCCGACCGGTGTTCCGTCGCGCAGGCTGTCATCCCACTCGACGACCTGCCCGCACGCCGCGGCCGTCACGCTATTGGCGGCCACCGCCGCGTGCAGACTGGCCTGCCGCGCCTGGGCCCGGGCCAGCTCCTCCAGCTTCTGCGGCAGCAGCGCGCGGTGCTGTTCCGCGCTGCGCACGAGGGCCAACTCCAGGTTCACCCGCTCCACCTCCAACGCCGCCAGTCGAGCGCGGTCGACCAGCTCCGCCGACTCGACGACGAACAGGGTCTGGCCCGCCTCCACGCGGCTATGTGGACCGATGCGCAGGTCGCGCAGGACCCCTTCGCATGGGGCGTACAGCACTTGTGTCGCACGCGGCGCGGTCGTCGCGACCAGGGTCTGCGTGCTCGGCAGCGGCAGCACGGCCCAGAGCAGTCCGCCCGTCGCTGCCAGCGTCGCCGCGACGGTCTGGACGTGCCACCTCAGCAGCCGTCGCGCGCGCCAAATGGCCGTCAACTCCCCCAGCACCGGCCGCAGCAGGAACGTGTAAACCGCCAGGACAAACAGCACGCCTCCGAGAACCTTGGTCACGCGGTGATAAAGGGCCAGCGCGATAGCCACGTAGAGGAACAGACGATACACCCACGCGCACGTGGCATACGCCGCCAACACGGCCACACGGCGCGGGGCCAACCCGGGCTCCGGCGCTGGCAGGGGCAGGCCCAGCAACCGGGTCCGTAGCAGCCAGCGGGCGACCGCCCCGGCCCGGCTCTGCAGATTGTCGATGCCGAGCAGATCGCTCAGCACGTAGTAGCCGTCATAACGCATGCACGGGTTCAGATTCAGCAATAGCGTGGACAGGAGCGTCACGGACGAAACGACGAAGCACGCACTCCGCAACGTGCCCGGCGGACTCAGGCCCCATACGACCAGCGCGATGCCGGCGATGACCAGTTCGGCCGCTACGCCCGCCAGCGCGATGCCCAGCCGCCGCCTGCGCCGCGCCAGCCGCCAACTGTCGGTGACGTCGGAGTACGCCACCGGAAACAGAAAGATCAGGGCGACTCCCATCGTCGGCACGCGGCAACCATACGCCTTGGCCACAAACGCGTGCGCGAACTCGTGCACCGTCTTGACGGCGATGATCGTAGCGCCGAAAGCGGCGAGACCGGCGGCCGTGAAGAAGTAGGGAAACGTCGCGCAGTAGGCGTCGAAGCGATGCGCGAGCAGCAGCAGTCCGCAGAGGCCGCACAACAGATACGCCGCGCGCGCGGCCGGACTGCCGAGCGGGCGCACGTATGGCAACGCCCGCGTCAGCAGCGCATCCGGTCGCAGCAGCGGGATCCGCAGGTAGGTCAGCGTGCGAAAGGCCCCGACCAGGCCGACGGTGCGCCGCCCAGGGTGCTCGTTGCCTGGGGGTTCCTGCCGCGCCACGCCAGCCGCGCGCATCAGCCCGGACGCCGCCATCGAATCACAAAGCCGCGCCACTTCGGGTGCCGCCAACTTGAGTGTGGTCTCGCGCGCCAGGGCCTGCTGCAGCGCCACGAGGGTGGTCGGACGTCGCAGCCGGTGCACGATCTCGCCCTGCGCCCACGTCAGGCGGTCATACGTGTTGACCACGGGATCATGCAGCACGTACGTCGGTGCCCCATCCGGATCGTCCGGACCCGGCAGCAACTCCAGGTCCGGCCGCAGGGTTGGCAGCGCCCGGTCGCCAGCGCCCGCCGCCGCGCCCACGTCGGCCAAGTGCATCGTCTCTGTGGGGCTGGCGGTAGCCATGAGCTACACTCCGGCCCAATGTCGCACAGTCGCGAGCGGGCGGCGCAGCAGCCAGTAACCCAGCGAGACCCGCTGACCGTAGAGCACGGCGCTGCCCTGTAGCCCGACGCGCGGCGCCACAGCGTTGTGCTCCCATTCTGCCTCAGCGCGGAAGCACGGCCGGCCGTCGCGGCCGTTCTGGCTGTGAATCGCCACATACTGCAGCTTGGCGGTATAAATGGTGCGCGGGTCCGCGTCGAGCACGACCGTCACAACGCGGGCCATGTCGAAGTCGATGTTGTCGTGTTCGGGCAGTTCGATCCGGAGCATCGTCCGCCGCGGATCGACCAGCAGCATCAGTCGCTGTCCCACCTGCACGGGCCGGCCGCGCCACTCGTGCGGATCGTCGACCAGCACCGTCCCGGCTACGGGTGCGCGGACCTCAAGCTGGGCGGCGCGGTGTTGGCTGATGCGCAGCCGGGTCTTTTCCTGCTCCAGGCGGTTCTCCAGCAGCGTGATCTCCGCGCGGGCGGCGGGGCTGCTCAGGGCCTGCACGCGGGCCCGCTGCAGGTCCGACTCGACGATCTGCACCTGCTGCTCCGCGACCTTCAACTCCTCGAGCGCGACCTCGCGGTCGTACGTTGCCAGCAGTTCGCCGGCCTCCACGGCGCGTCCCGGGAGCACCGGGAGCGCGGCGATCACGCCGGCCAGCGGTGCGGTAATGGCCAAGGGTTCCTGCGGCACGGTTTCGCACGGTGCCACGATGCGCAGCGGCACCGGGATGAGGACCATGGCCACCAGCAGCGCGGCACCCAGCAACGCCGCGGCCTGCCGCCGCCGCGATTCCAGCCACTGCGACCAGCGCCCGCGGCTGCGGGTCACGGCCTTCCACGCCACGCCGTACGCCAGCGCCAGCGGCTCCAGCCGCGTCAGCTCGCCCGGGGTAAACCGTCCGCCGCCCCAGCGCTCCAGCCACAGGCCGGCTACCAAGCGCGCATCCACATGGATCGGCAGCCACACGACCGACAGCCCATTGGTCCTCCGCTCCAGAGTCGTCCAGAGGTCCGCCGACGCACCGAACGAGCCTGCCGCGACGAGCTGCGCCTGTCCGCGGTTGGGCAACGCCGCAATGGCGTGCTGCCACTCGACGGCCAGGGGGGCGAGCCGGTGCACGTCAACTTGGCCAGACACCCCGAGCAGGCTGATGCGTCGGCCATTCGTCGCCCAGAGCGTCGCGCGATCATACGCGCAATACGCGATCGTCCGGTTGAGCAACCGAAACGCGAGTTGTTGCGGCGTCGCGGCCAGGCCCGCTTCCAGGGTGAGCTGCTGTAAGGTGGCCAGCGTGTCGAAAGCGGCGCGCGATACGGTAGGAGGACTGGCGGTCAGGGGGGCTTGCGCTGCGCTCATGCTACGCCCCTCGTATTTCGGCCAGCCGAAGCGTGCCGTTCATGCCCGCGCGCAAATTGCCGGCCGCGTTGTCGACCGAGGCATGCACCTCGAACGTGACGCTTGCGGGATCGAGCACCGCGGCGATATGGGTGACCTGCATGGATACCGTCTCCCCGGTCTCCGTGATCGTCAAGTGCAATTCCTGTCCGAGCCGCACCGCGCGAAACAGCGCCGACGGCAACAGGAAGCGCGCTGTCAGCACGCCATCGTCCACGACCTCGATGACGGGCTTGCCGCGCTCCACCTGTTCGTGCGCATTGGCCAGCACGCGCGCGACTCGTCCGTCGAACGGCGCCTTCAGCGTGCAGGCCGCGAGCTCGTCCACAGCCAGGTCCAGCTTCCCCCGCGCCACGGCCGCGTCCCGCCGCGCCTTGCTCAGTTCCTTGGCGGCCCCCGCGTCGACCAGCTCGCATTCCGACTGGGCCGTCGCGACGTCCCGCCGCGCCGTCTCCAGGTCTACCTGCGATGCGTGCCCGTCGTCGTACAGCCGCTGCACCGCCGACAGGTTCGCCTGGGCCGCGGCCAGCACGGCCTCCGCATGCCGCTGCCGCGTCTTGGCGGCCGTCAATTTCTGCACGCCGGCGAGTTCGTTCTCCGCCGCCTCCAGCTCCGCCTCGGCGAGCTGCCGGCCCACGCGATAGGCCACATCGTCGAACTGCACGAGCGGGTCCGTCTTCATGATCCGCTGCCCGAGCTCCTTGTGGATCGCGACCACCCGGCTCGCTACGCCCGCCGACAATACGGCCTGCTGCCGTGGCGCCAGAATGGCTGTCGCGAGCTCCGGGTCGAAGCCGTGCGGGGCGGCCGACGTCGTGCTGGGATCGTTGGGGACCGCCTGGGCGCCCCCGGCTACGAGGGTGGCTGCCGCCAGCACAAGCAGGGTCCAGCGCCCGCGCGTCCCGGCAGAGATGCGCGGCGGTTCAGCACCGCGAGGCGGCGAAAGGGGCGGAGTCATTCTTGGGCCTCCGATGCGGCCGGCGCAGACGGCGCAGGGGGCGGCGCGGCCGCCAGCGCCGCAGCGGAATCCCGGCCCAGGGTGTTGTGCAGGCGCGCCCGCGCGACCTGGGCATCCGCCAGCGCCGCCAGGAAGCGCGCCCGTGCCTTCAGGTACTTCATGCGGTAGTCCAGCGCCTCGCCTCCGTGCGACTTGCCCTCCTCCGCCGCACTCTCGATAGCCGCCAGGAGCGCCGCACTCTTGCCGGCCAGCACACCCGTCGTCTGGCACTGCTCGGCCGCTTCCTGGCAGTCGATGAGCGCCAGGTGCAGCTGCGTCAGAATCGCGACTGCGACGGCCGCCCGCCGCCGGGCGATCAAGTCCGTCTGCAAGCGCGCGGCGTGGAGTTGCACGAACTGCTGTGGGAGCAGCAGCAAGTCCCACGTCGCCCGCAGTCCCGTCGTATCCCACTCCTTGAAGACCAGAAACCGGTTGTCGCTGCCCTCCTTGCGATACAACAGCGAGAGGTTCGGAAACATCTGCGCCAGCGCGATCCACGCCTCGTCACGGGAGATCGACTCCTCGTGATCCTTTTCAAAAAGCTCTGGCCGACATAGCAGGGCCTCGTTCTCAAGGGCCGGCACATCCAGGTCGTCGGCTGGCGGCCCCGCCCGCAACTCGACTTCCGCCAGCTCGAACGGTGTTCCCGGCTCCAGCCCCATGAGCGTGGCCAGTTCCGTCTTCGCCGTCAGATAGGCCCGCCGGTAGCGCCGCAACTCCTCCTGCTGCTCCAGCAAGCGTGTCTCGCTCTTCAGTCCCTCGATGTTGGAGATGGTCTTCTGTTGCACTTCGCGGGCGATCCGCTCCAGCGCCGCGGCCACCTCGGTGGCCGCCCGTTCGGCTTCCTCGGCCGCGCTGCGCGCCGTGACCGCCTGCCAGTAGGCGCGCGTGACCTCGAGGGTGAGATTGTGGCGCACGCGTCGCGCGCGTTCGACCGCGATCCACTCGCGATCCGCGGCTTGGCGGGAGCGCAGGAACGCCACGCCGAAATCCAGCAGGCTCCAGGTCAGCGAAATGTCCCAGGTGCGTGTGCGCAGGTCCGACGAGTACGACGGCTCCAGGGACTGCGTCCCCTTGTAAAGACTCTCGGAACTGGCCGCGTCCAGCACCGAACGCCGGCGGTTCTCTGCGCCGGCGAGCAGCGACGGCAACAACTTCAGCAGCGACTGGGTCGTCAATTCCCGTTGGAACCGTCGGTCCAGGTCGGCCAGCCACGCATCCATGTTGTGTGCTGCCGCGAGCTGATGAGCGGTGGCCAGCGTGATCGGCCCCTCGACTTGCGGAGCGCGCTCGCGATAGAACGCGAGGTCGGCGGCGGCGTTCTGTTGGCGGATCGCCTCCCGTCCCGGAATGGTACAGCCGAGGAGGGTACTGACGGCCGCGAGCAGGCTCAACCTGAGCCAGCCCGACGGGCCAACGCGGCGTAACCATTGTGGCGCAGCAAGTCTGGCGGGGTTCACGACTGTCCTTACACCGGAAGCGCGACACGCGCGCGCCACCGTCCGATATCGGTTGGCGTAACATCCGCAGTAAAGTGCACTTGGAGTGTTTGTCAGTGGTCGGACTGATTCGCACGATGAGAGTAGGGGACCCTGCGCGCCGCGCGGTGCGCACCCCCTCTGCGCTGACCGGACAGAGCCGCGATGTCTGATTCGCTGCCTACAGTGCCCCCGCCGTTGCCAGACGGCCACGGCAGCTTGCTGCCGACGCGCCTGCTGCGCCTGGAGGACCGTATTGTCCTCGATGCGGCCGGCGCGGATAGCCAGGCTCCGGCCGCGCAAGATTCGCCGATCAGCGCGGCGCCGGATGCCGGGACGGATCATGCTGTTCCAGCCCCCGGAGCAGCGGCGGACGCAGGCGCGCACGCCGCCGATACTCACTCGGAGCACATAGGGTATTCGCCGGACGAGAGTGCGCCTCCTGAGCACTGCGACAGCCTGCATCCCCGCGTGCTCGTCGTGTCGGGAGCGGTTCGCGAGGCGGCGGTTCTGATCGACGCGGCGCAACCTGACGTCAAACCGGTGCAATTCGATCCGACCCAGGGCACGCTGGAGGCGCTGCTGCAGCAGATCAGTGCGGCCCTCGATGGACGGAGTGCCGCCACCATTGCCATCGCGACGCACGGCACGGTCCCCGGCGGATTCGAGTTGGTTGCCGGACACCCGGTCGATTTGGCCGCCCTACACAATCCCGAGCTGGAGGCTTTCTGGCGCGGGCTGGCTGCTTTGGTGGAGCCGGGGGGGCGTATTGACCTCTTGGCGTGCGATGCGGCCGGGGGGGCCGAAGGCCAGGCATTGGTGGCGGCGCTCGAGCACTTGACCGGCGTGGACTTCGCCGCGTCCACCGACGCCACCGGCAACCCGTCGCATGGCGGCGACTGGTTGCTGGAAACGGACGGTGTGAACGCCGGTGCCGTGTACTTCGATGGTACGCACCTGGCTGTGTTCGATGAGACACTCGGCGGCAACAAGCCCACGATCACGAGCACGCATCCGAGTGTAACGGCGGTTGGTACGGCGGGCGGAGTGTTCGTCGATCCGAACGTGACGGTGGATGATGGCGACGGCGGCACGGACACGCTCAAGGGCGCGGTCGTGCGAATTCGCGGCGGCTTCAGCGCGAGCGAGGACCAGCTTGGCTTCACGCCGGCCTACGGCATCACCGGCAGCTACAACGCCAGCACCGGCGAGCTTGTGCTGCGCGGCAACGCGTCCGCGGCCCAGTACCAGGAAGTCCTGCGCTCGGTCACCTACGCCAATAGCAGCATGAACCCCAACACGACGGCGCGCGAAATCCTGATCACCATCGGCGACGACGCCACGGGCTACGCCTACAACGCGGACACCGGTCATTACTACGAGCGCGTCGCCAGCAGTGCGCCCTGGGCGGCTGCCAACACCGGTGCCAATGCCCGCACGCTCGGTGGCCTGCGCGGCTACCTCGCCACGATCACGTCCGCAACCGAAAATGACCTGATCATGGGTCTGATCCCGACGATGCCGCCTTCGCCCACGCCCAAATGCTGGCTCGGGGCGGGCGATGCCACGACCGAAGGGGAGTGGTTGTGGCTCAGCGGCCCGGAGGCCGGGCAGAAGTTCTGGACGGGCGGTGCCTCCGGCTCCGTGTACGGCGGGGCCTACACGAACTGGGACGCGTCCAACCCCCACAATTCTGCCGGCGCCAACTACCTGACGATCCTGTCCAGCACGTCCAGCGGCAAGTGGCAGGATGCCGGCTCGGGTGCCACAGGTTACATCGTGGAGTACGGCGGACTGGGCACGGATGCGGAAGGTCAGCTGATCGCGCGCACGACCGTGCAGGTCGTCATGCCCAACCACGCTCCGGTGCTCAGCAACGCCAACCTGCTCAGCCTCAACGCGATCGGTGAGGATCACCTCGCCAACACCGGCACCAGCGTCCACGATATCTTCGCGACCGCCGGCGGCAACCACATTGCGGACGACAACGCTGGGGCCGTACAGGGCTTGGCGCTCACGGGGGCTGACACGACGCACGGTAGTTGGCAGTACTCGATCGATGGGGGGGCCACGTGGCACGACGTCGGCGCCGTGAGTGATGCCCACGCCCTGCTGCTGCGCGATACCGACCTGCTGCGCTTCCAGCCGCAAGTGGACTGGAACGGCGCGCTCAGCGGCGCCCTCGGTTTCCGCGCATGGGATCAGACCAGCGGCACGGCTGGGGATTACGCGGACACCACGACCAGCGGCGGCACGACCGCGTTCAGCACGGCGCACGGCGCGGCCAGCATCGACGTGCTCGCCGTCAACGATGCCCCGGTACTCGATAACTCGCTCCATCTCCAACTCACGAGCGTGAACGAAGACACGACACCGGGCGGCGAGACGATCGCGCACCTGCTCTCGTCGGCGGGATTTTCGCCGGTGAGCGACGCGGACAGCGGCGCGCTCACGGGGGTGGCGGTCGTCGGCTTGGATCACAGCCACGGCACGTGGGAGTACTCGACCGACGCCGGTGCGAGCTGGCACCACGCGGGCGACGTGGCCGCTGACCACGCCCTGCTACTGCGCGACTCTGACCTGCTGCGCTTCCGCCCGGCCACCGACTGGAACGGCGACCTGAGCGGCGCCGTCATCTTCCGCGCCTGGGACCGCACGAGCGGCAGCGCCGGTGACTATGCCGACACCACCAGTCCCGGCGGCAGTTCGGCTTTCAGCTTAGCCACGGCGTCCGCGGCGCTGCAGGTCAACGCGGTTAACGACGCTCCGGTTGTGGCACAAGCGCTCGTCCCGCAGCACACGACGGACGACGAGCCCTTTTCCTATCAGTTCGCGGCTGACAGCTTTTACGACGTGGACGCCGGAGACCTGCTCACTTACACCGCCACGCTCGCCGACGGCAGCGCGCTTCCCCACTGGCTGGTCTTCGACCCTCTGACCCGCACCTTCAGTGGCACCGCCGAACGCCATGACGTGGGCACGCTGCAAATTCGCGTGACGGCTGGCGATGGCCACGGCGGCAGCGCTGCGGGGCTCTTCACGCTCGGCATCTCGCACGTGAACCACGCGCCGGTCGTGGTCGTCCCGCTGGCGGATCAAACTGGCACCGTTGGCGCGACCTTTGCCTATCAATTCGATCCGCACACGTTCGCCGATCGCGACGTGGGCGACGTCCTGAGCTACTCCGCCGCCCTCTCGAGCGGGCGGGCCTTGCCCGCCTGGCTCGTGTTCGACCCGCTGACGCGCACGTTCACCGGTACGCCGGGCACCGGGGATGTCGGCACGCTGAATGTCGAGGTCGTCGCCCGCGACGGTCTCGGCGGCAGCGTCTATAGTCGGTTCGTGCTCGGGATTGCCGCGGCTCCGGTCGTCACGCCGCCCTCCGATGGCACGCCCACCACGGACCCGCCGACCGATGGCGGCGGCAGTACGCCGCCTTCCGGCACCGACAACTCACCGAACACCCCAGCGTATCATCCGTCCGACAGCGGGACGTCGGGAACGCCCGGCAGTAACGGGTCGCCTGCGTCGCCCGGTACCGGTGCGCCCAACGGCCCGGGCCAGTCCGGCACCCCGCCGACCGTACCGGGAGGCGCGTCGGGTTCGTGGACCCCGGGCACCGGCCTGTCCGACTTCCACGACTCCGGCGGGTTTGATCTCGCCGGCGACCGGGCTCCAGTCGGTCCGACGGCGCCGGCCGCTGCCGGCGTCGAGACGGCCGCCACGACCGGCGAAGGGCCGCCCGGTGCGGCGTCCGCCGAAGGGGGGAGTCCCGCCGGACCCGCAGCCGCGAGCGGCCAGGGTGCTGTGGGAGCAGGCGCTGCTGGGAGCGGCCTGCATACGGTGGACGCGGCCAATGCGGCTGCATCTGGCGGCGTGGTCCGCGCCGGCGCCAATCGCGACGAAAGTCTCGTGTACCATCGCGACAGCGGCCTGGAGGGGAGTACGCCGTTCTCGTTCCAGGTGCAGTCCGCTCTGCTATCCGGCGATCTGACCAGCGACGAGTCGCTGCCGACCGAGTTCCGCGACACGTGGAACACCATTCTCACGGCCTATGCCGACAGCGGCGCGGAGCTGGCCACGTATCTGCAGTCGGCATTTCGCACCGTGACCGAAGCGGCCTGCATCTATCAATCCGCCGAGCAGATGCTCTCGGTCGCCACGCAGGAGCTGGGGCAACTCGCGGCCGGGCCGGCACAGGACCAGCTCGCGGAACTCATCGGACAGGTGACGACGGCGCGCGAGGCCGTGAAAGCTGCGAGCACGCGGTTGGAGACCGAGATTCAGGCCGCCGCCCAAGCCGGGCGCGAGGAGCGCTTTGACCGGGTGCTCGAAGATGTGATTGCCGCGGTGCTAGAGCAGCTCACGGCGGCCAACGGACGACTCTATGTCAGTAGCGAGACCCTGGAGGCGGCGACGCGTGTCCTGCAGACCGCCCAGCAGTCCGGTAGCCCGGTGACGCCGGAGCAAGTTGCGCAAGCCACCGCGCAGGCGCACGATGCGGCGCAGATCGAGATCACCGAGATGCGCAAGAGCTGGGACCGCGTCGCCCAGGACGTATTCTCGGCCTTCGTCACGCGACTCGTCGCGCAGCAGCGCGCCCGCTGACCGCGCGTCACCTTGCCCGGGATCACTCCAGCAGCAGCGTGACGATCTTCTTCGGCGGCAGCGTCACGCGGACCGTGCCCTGCGGCCCGACCTGGAGGGTCTCCAGCGTGTTACCCTCGAAATCAATGACGCGCGCCGCGCGCACGTCGGGGTGGAACCCGAATTGCTCCGTCAGCGGCTCGGCATAGGGGTTGTGTGCCCGCACCTCCAGGTGTTGTCGCTCCGGATGCCGGCGCAGGCTCGTCACCACGGCCAGCCCCGGCTGCAGCGTCAACTGCCCCAGTGTTGGCGGCAGCGTCCGTTCCGGCTGGCGCGTCACATCGCGCGGCAGCACCTGCACCGCCCGCGTCCCGCCGGCCAGCGCCTGGGCGTGAACCGCCAGTTTCGTCCGCGGCAGTTCGCCGCCCAGTGGCACGATCCGGTAGTGGAACTCGTGGCGGCCGAGGCTCTGCCCGCCTTCCTCGCCATCCGTGTAGATCGTCCGGCGGAAGCCGCGCAGCAGCGTCAGTGCGAGCGTGCGCTCCGTCGCGTCGCGCACCGCGGTCTCGGGCTGGTGCGGCGCGACGATCGCCAGGCCGCGGGCGGCGTCAGTCACGGCCGTCCAACTTGCCTGGGGCGTGGTCTCGACTTGCAGTTCCTTGTACGTGTGGTTGTCCGCCGGCAGTGCGATGGGCCGCTCGACCACGTCAAAGGCGGAATCGGCGTGATACACGTCCGTCTGCGCGCCTGTCTCGAACAGGACGCGCACCCGGTGGTCGCGCACCTGGTTATCGATGACTGTGTCCACCTCCACGTGCGCGGCACCCGCCCGCAGCGTTACGTAGCTGTCGATCACCAGCTCCGCGCGCTGCGCGCTGCGGCGCATCTGGCCCCCAAACTCAAAGCACGCCGGCACCGACATCCGGCTGGTGATGCGCAGCGTGGCCTTCTGGCGGCCGTCGGTCACCAGCGCCACGTCCGCCGGGCACGCGGTCGACGAGAACACCTGATCGTTGACGGCCACGCCGTGGTACCAACCGTCGCCGATGTCCGCGCGGTCTTCGTAGATGCCGAGCCGGTCGTAGGTCTGTTGCGTGTGTTTGTCGAGCAGCCGCAGACTGCCATTGTCCTGCACTTCGACGCGCAGGTGCTCGTTCTCCAGCACGCGATCGCCCTGCGCGATGCCGCCGGCGGGGTGCCGCGTGGCCTTCGCCTCCGGCTTGCACGTGATGGTCGTGTAGCCGAAGGCCGGAATCTGCAGCGGGACCGTGACCGTGACGACGAGGCATTCCTGCGCCTGGGGGATTTTGCCCCACAGCCGGCTAAAGCGCCGCCGCGACGGCGCGTAGCTCACGTAGTCGTACGGCAGCTCTTGGCCGGCGGCATCGTACAGCCGGAAGCCGACTTTCGACTCATACTTGAAGAATTCGCCGAAGAGGCTGGTCGTTTTGGCGTCGAACCACAGCTCCAGGTCGACGGGGCCGTTCAGTTCCGCCTGCGTCGGATTGAACACGACGAGGGCGAACTGCTCGCCTTCCAGGGCGGGCACGGCGACGCGATCGGCAATGTCCGCGAGCGCCCGCGTCGTCACCTTCTCGTTGATGAGCCGCGCCTGGTCGAAGCGGTACTCCATGTCCTTGTGGATCTGGTCGGGGCTGCAGCCGCAGATGGAGTCGTGCGCGTGATTCTGCAGCACGTGGCGCCACGCCGTGCGGATGTAGCTGTACGGATACTCCGCGCCGGTCAGCCCGCTCGCCAGGTGCGCGAACGGCTCGACCCACTGCGTGAGCCCGAGCTCGCAGTTGCGGTTGGCCTGCTTGAGGCGGATGCGGCTGCTGGCGACGCCGGGGATGACCCAGGTGCCGTCCCAGTGCTCGCGGCCGGGCTCGCGCAGTTCGCCGTGGAACACCCGCGGCACCTGCGCGCGCCGCTGGACCAAGGCGGCCGAGTACTCATCCAGGCCCGTGTGGCGGAATTCGACTTCGGGGTGCTCCTGGTGGAAACGCTCGAAGACGTCGGGCGTGAGCGGCTCAATCGTCATGTGGTCGCCGCCGTCGAACAGCAGGACGGCGTCCAGACCGATGCGTTCGCGCTGCATCTTCAGGTAATCGCCGAGCCGGGCGAGCCCGTCCTCGACGGTGAACGGAATGTCGGCCTTCCACGCATTGCGGACCTGGCAGGCGTAATCGAAATACCCCTCGCGCTGTCCGAAGCGGTGCGTCACGACCTCGCTGCCGTCAGCGCCGACCCAGCGGAACGTGCCGCGGTGCGTGTCCTCGTTGACCCCACGGAAGACGTACGCGGTCGCAATCCCGAAGCCCTGCAGAATCTGCGGCAATTGCGAGACATGCCCGAATAGGTCGCATACGAACCCCGACTTCGAGCAGTTGCCGTGCCCGCGCGCGACGCGGTGCCCCTCCTCGAGATTGCGGATCAGGGACTCCGGGGCAACCAGGAACTCATCCGGCAGCGTGTACCAAGGTCCCAACCGCAGTCGGCCGGCGCGCGCCAACTCGTGGACGACCTTCGCACGCTCCGGGCGAATCTCCAGGTAGTCTTCGAGCACGATTGCCTGTCCGTCGGTCTGAAAGCACGTGAAGCGCGGATCGCGCTGCAGTGTGTCCAGCACGTCGTCGAGCATCTCCACGAGGAAGTGCCGGAAATGCTGGAAGGGCTCGTACCACTCGCGATCCCAGTGCGTACTGGCCACGTAATAGACGATCATCCGGTCGCTCATGTGGAGTTCCTGCCGGCTTGCGGGCTTGGCGCGGTGCGCCCGTGTGGGGCACTCCAGTGCGCCGCCGCCCGCGCGCCGGCGAGTGTAGCGACGCCGCCCCCCGTCACCAAGCCCGCCGCCGCGGCCCGTTTTTCGGCCAAACGGGCATCGGCGGACTGGCCGCGAATCGCCCTGTGCCGGTGTCCGTGCGGCTTGCCGCACCGCCCCCGGGCTCGCTATCTTGCCCACGGTGCGCCGCCGTGTGCTGCAGCGCCGCAGCGCCGCGCGGCGGCCTTGGTCGCCCAACTCTGATGTGACGCATGCGCGAGCTCGGCAGCCTCGATCTCAGCATTCTCGCGGCGTATTTCATCCTCACCATGGCGGTCGGCCTGCTGATGACCCGCCGGGCGTCGTCCAGCCTGGAACACTATTTCCTCGGCGGCCGTACGCTGCCGTGGTACCTGCTCGGCATCGCGGGTATGACGAGCTGGTTCGACATGACCGGGACGATGATCATCACCTCGTTCCTCTACCTCCTTGGCCCGCGCGGCCTGTACATCGAGTTCCGCGGTGGGGCGGTGCTGATCCTCGCCTTCCTGCTGGTGTACGCCGGCAAGTGGCACCGCCGCAGTGGCTGCATGACGTTCGCGGAGTGGATGACGTATCGCTTCGGTGAGGGTAAGGCGGCCGTCGCAGTGCGCGTGTTGATCGCCGCCAGCGTGCTGCTGGGCACGGTCGCGGCGCTCGCCTACCTGGTCCGCGGCTGCAGCCTGTTCATGGGCCAGGCGCTGCCGTTCCCCCCGCTCTACACGACCATCGCGATCCTGGCGATCTCGACGCTCTACACCATGTTCGCCGGCTTCTATGGCGTCGTCCTGACCGACCTGCTGCAGGGCGGGATCATCCTGGTTTCCTGCGTTGTTGTCGGCCTGATGGCCTGGTTCAAGGTACCCGACGCCGCCACGTTTGGCGCGCTCGCCGTCCACGTCAGCGGCAACCCGGATTGGATGACCTCGCTGCCCAGTCGGTGGACCGCCCTGCCGCCCGGCTACGCGCAGTATCAGCCCCTGCTCCTGTTGGCCTCGTTCTACCTACTGCGCAACGTGCTCGCCGGCATGGGCAGCGGGGCGGAGAACCGCTACTTCGGCGCGCGCAGCGACCGGGACTGCGGCCTGCAGTCCCTCTTGCAGGGCCTCACCGTCGCCCTCCGCTGGCCGATGATGATGGGCTTCACCGTCCTCGGCATCTACCTGGTCGCCCACTGGTATCCGGACCAGAGCGTCGTTGGTCAGGCCGCCGCGCTGCTCAAGACCAACTTCCCTGGCACCACCGAGGCCATGTGGCATGAGCTGACGGCACGCATCGCCGGCGATCCCCAGGCCTATCCCGGGGCTGTTGCCGACGGACTCCGCCGGCTCCTCGGCGACTCCTGGCAAGCAAAGCTCGCCCTGGTCGGCTTCCACGGCACGATCAATCCCGAGCAGATCCTGCCCGCGGTCCTGCTCGGCATGCCCGCCGGGTTGAAAGGGGCGATGCTGGTGGCACTCCTGGCCGCCATGATGTCCACCCTGACGGGGACGGTGAACGGCGCCGGGGCCCTGTTCGTGAAGGACATCTATCAACTGCTCATGCGGCCCCGGGCCGCGAACCGCGAGCTGATCATCGTGTCCTACGGGTCGACCGTCGTGCTCGTGGCCTTGTCTCTCTGGATGGGCTATGCGGCCCAGAGCATCAATGACATCTGGGGCTGGATCATCATGGGCCTGGGAGCGGGTGGCTTGGCACCGGGCCTGCTGCGTCTGTATTGGTGGCGCTGTAACGCCTGGGGCGTGGTTGGCGGGACGGTCCTCGGAGGTGTCGGTGCGGCCCTGCAGCGCATCTACGCGCCCGAGATGCCCGAAATTCACCAGTTTATCCTCATGACCATGCTATCCTTCGTGGGCACAATCGGGGGATCACTGCTCACGGCGCCGACGCCCATGCCGCGCCTGCGGCACTTCTATGAGACGACTCGCCCCTTCGGTCTGTGGGGTCCGGTCAAGGCCACGTTCGCTGCGCCCCGGCAAGGCGAACTGACCCGCGAGCATACGAACGACGTACTCGCGATTCCCTTCGTGCTGCTCTGGCAGGTGACGCTGTTCCTCCTCCCCATGCAGTTCGTCATCAAGGCCTATGACTCGTTCTGGCGCACGCTGCCGCTGTTCCTGCTCGGCTGCGCCGGCCTGTACTGGTTCTGGTACCGCGTTCTGCCGCCGCGCGAGGCGCCGCCCGCGCAGCGCCAGCCCGAGCTTGCAGCCGCGCGGAGTGACGGTGGCGCGGATTAGCATAATCTCGGCGCCGTAGTGTTGGCCCCCCGCCCGTCCCGAACAAATGGCAGGGCGGGCCGACGTTGCCTGCAGCCCGTTCTTCCCGCTCCCGCCGCACGCCCCACTAGTGCGTGATCGCTGGCGCCACCGGCAATTCCAGGCTCCGCCACAAGTACCACGTCGCGTACGTCCGGTACGGCCGCCACGGCTCGCCCAGTTCCTGCAACGCCTTCGGCGTCGGCATCTCCGCCAGCCCGAGGAAGCGCTGCCCCGCCTTCCGCAACCCCAGGTCATCCACCGGCCACACATCCGGGCGGTGCAGGCAGAAGATCAAGAGCATCTCGGCCGTCCACCGGCCGACGCCCTTGATCTGCGTGACCTGCTCGATCACTTCCTCGTCCGGGGCGCGGCGCAAACTCGCTCGCCTCCCCCGGCCGCGGGCGAAGAACTCCGCGATGTTCCGCAGGTAAGACGCCTTCTGTCGCGACAGCCCCGCCGTGCGCAGTGCCGCTTCGTCCTGGGACAGAAGCGCCGCCGGGCACAGGCGGCCACGTGGACACAGCGCCTTGAGCCGGCGATAGATGGCCGCCCCGGCGCTCATCGAGACTTGCTGGTGCACGATCGACCCGACCAGGGCGATGAACGGGTCGGGGGTCAGGCTGGGGCGGTAGGGGCCGACGCGGGCCAGCAGTGCGGCCCAGCGCTGGTCGGCCGTCCGCAAGTGCCGCTGTGCCGCCCGGACCTCGCTGGCGGCGGGCAGATGGTTGGCTGACATGGGCGGCACTGTACTCCGGCGCCAGGCCCGGGCTCAATCCGTTCGCGCGGGATTGCGCTCCGCCGCTTGAGCGTGCGCGGTTCGCGCGTAGAATGCGAACCGCAGCGCCGCAGGCGGCGCTGGGTACGATTCAGCGCGTCGCACTGGGCGGCGCGGGGCAGTGATCATTCGTTTCATCAAAGGAAGCCCCCATGGTGCTCTGGTTTCTCCGCGGGCTGTTCGTCCTGCTGATGGCTGCGGTCTCGCTCCTCGCAGTGACGAGCGACCCCAGCATGCCCAGCCGTTACAGCCTTACACTCATGATCGCCGCGATCGGTTTCGCCCTCGTCCTCGTGGTCATCGACAGTGTCCTGACCCGCAAATCACTGGCGGCGCTGTCCGGCGTGTTCCTCGGCCTCATCGCGGGCATGGTATTCGCCTACGCCCTGGGCCTGATTGTGGACATGATGGTCGAGTTGTTCTGGAACCTGTCGAAGGAGGACCTGGCCAAGGATGCCTATAAGAGCATCAACGCCACAATCGGTGCCGTGAAGCTGATGCTCGGCCTCGTGAGCTGCTACCTCACGATCAGCTTCATCATGCAGACCAAGGACGACGTACGCTTTGTCGTCCCCTACGTCGAATTCGCGCGCCAGACCCGCGGCGCCCGACCCCTCATCCTCGATACATCCGTTATCATCGACGGCCGCATCGCCGACATCTGCGACACGCGCATCATCGATTCCCCGCTGTTCATCCCGCGCTTCGTCCTCCAGGAGTTGCAGGCCATCGCCGACAGCGCCGACAAGCTCAAGCGCAATCGCGGCCGGCGCGGGCTGGACATGCTCAATAAGCTCCAGACCAACGACAAGATCGAAATCCGCATCTCCGACACACGGCTGCCCAGCGTCGAGGAGTCCGGCGACGTCGACCAGAAGCTCGTCGCGCTCGCCAAGAAGCTCGACGGCCGCGTGGTCACGAACGACTACAACCTCAACAAGATCGCCCAGATTCGCGGCGTGGACGTGATCAACATCAACGACCTCGCCAATGCCCTCAAGCCCGTGGTCATGCCCGGCGAGACGCTCACCGTTCGCATCATCAAGCCCGGCGAGGAAATGGGACAGGGCGTCGGCTACCTCGAAGACGGCACGATGGTGGTGGCCGAGAACTCACGCGAGAAGATCAACGAGGAAGTCTGCCTCACCGTCACCAGCGTTCTGCAAACGTCGGCCGGGCGCATGATTTTCGGACGTCCCGAGGGGACGCCCATCGCCCCGCGGCGCCCCCGCCCGCGGATGTAGCAGGGCGCCGAGCCGGTAGCGTCGGGCATCCTGCCTGACGAGGGACGTAGCGTCAGGTCTCCGCCTGCCCCGAACGAATGTGAGGGGTGCCTGACGGCCTCCGCACCGCCAGGGGGGAACCCCGGCCTCGGACGGCCGCTCGCCTGACGGGCGGCCGTTTGCCATTCTCGGACTCCTGTTTCAGTCAACTCGCCCGCCGACCTGTCCGATGCGACTAAAGGGCGGATGGCGCGGCACTTGCGCTGCCGTGTCGACCGCCCGGTCGACGCACCTGGGGCTCGCTAGAATGAAGCGGGTGCCGGGTTTGGCTGGCCGCCCGTCGCCCGTGTGTGCAGGAGTGCCGCGATGACGCCGCTTGGGCCCGGACATCCCCTGCGGAAGCTGTTCGGCGGACTCGTCGAGCAGGTCTTCCACATCGACATGGGGATCTGCAGCCCGACCCTCACGGAGTACCTTGGCGACCTCCTCACCGATTTCGTACACGTTGACCACATCTACCGGCTGCACACGGCCGACGCTGAGACGATCCGTGACCTGTCGCGCATGGAGGCGGAAGCCTGCCTTGGCCCGGACGTCAGCGAGTCGCACCGCCGCCGCCTGATCAACAAGTACATCGGGGACTTTACGCTCTTCTGGACCGGCGTCTATCCCGAGACCCTGCGGCCGCGCTTCCACGGCGGCATCGACCAGCTCGGCGTCTACCTTGCGCAGGGCAAACGCTCGTACGGCATCGCCAGCGAGCTGACCGGCGCCGGCCAAGACCCGCCCGCGGATGTGCTCCTCGAACTCAGCGCGCAATTCGAATTCTGCGTCCACGGCCTGCACCTGGTCCGCACGACGTGGGAGCGGCTGAGCAAGACGCAGGGGAATTAGCGGCGCATTTCGTCGCCTCTCAAGGGGATGAGGCCGGGGTGCAAGGACCTCCAGCCTGTTCCGGGCGCGATCCGCACGCGCTGGTGGGACGCCAATCCGTTGATCGCGCACACGAACACGACCGTGCCGATTGCGGGCCGGTGCTCCCCGGACTCGGGCGCGTGCCGACGGCCCTTCGTCAGACCGGAACGTCGGATACCCGCCGCGGCGGGCAAGCTGCGGTCCGGCGCTACGGGGATCTGCCGCTCCCTCCCGGTCGCCGCGCGGGTACGGTCGCGGAGGATCACGGCTCCGCCCCGCCCGCCTATTCACCCCTCCTGCCGGAACGTCCGATTACCTCAAGAGATGAACGCTCGCTTGTTCCGCGCGCCCGCTCTATTGGCCTCGCTGGCGGCCGCGGCGGCTGTCTGTTTCGCCGCCGGGCCCACCACCCGCGCAGAAAGTGCGCCTCCGGCGACCCAGCCCGCGACGCCCGTCGGTACTCTCGGCGAGCTCTACCGCCCCCTGAAGGTCTTCGACTTCAACGAACGTCCGGCGGGGAACTACGAAGATACGCCCATGTACTGGACGCGCTTTACGGGCGACGGCCTGCCGGCGTACTCCAAAGGCGCATTCGATGAGGCGGTCGGTCGGACGGCCCCGCCGTCGTTCCGTTTCGCGCTCCGCGGCGGAAACATCGCCTATGAGTACACACACAACGACCTCGCCGTCTTCCCTGATTCGGATTACCTCATCGAAGGCTACATTCGTGCTCAGGGCCTTGCGCACGCCCGCGCCTTTGTAGCCGCCTACCTCGTGGACGGTTTCGGGCGGCGCATTGCCGGCAGCGAGCGCGTCAGCCCGCTGGTCAGCTCGCTGCCCGACGGCGACGACACCTGGCAGCGTATCGAGCTTACGGTCAGTGGCGACTACCCCGACGCCCGCACGCTGCGCCTGCAGCTCTGGGTGCTGCAACGCTATGTGTGGCATGACCCGGGTGAGCAGGCGGTCGATCCCATTCTCCGCCAGGACGTGCAAGCCCACGTGTGGTTCGACGATCTCACGATCTTTCGCATGCCCCGCGTGCAGTTCCGTCTCTCCAATCCGGGCGGCCTCGTCGTGCCCGGCGCCTCCGAGAGCGTCGAACTGGACGTGTCCAACGCCACCGCCGCCACCATCCAAGCCGAAATATCCCTGCAGGACGAAAGCGGCGCGCCGCGGCTGGAGCGCACGTTCGAACTCGTCAGCCAGGCCACGGAGCATCACCGCGTGCCCGTGCCGAGCCTGCCACCCGGCCTGTACCGCGCCCACCTCCGACTATTGGGCGGCGGTGAAACGCTCGTCCGCCGCAGCCTGCAATTCGCGGTGTTGCCGGCGCTGACCCCCCTGACCGTAACCAGCCCCGACATCGGTGTGGATCTCGGCCGCTGGCCGGCTGATCACGAACGCGGTGTGTCCGAGCTAACCCGCACGCTCGGTGCCTGCGCGGTCAAGGTCGGCGTTCCGATGATCGGGTCCCCCGGCACCGAGGGCGAGGCCACCTATCTCCGCCAGATCGGGGATCTGGCCCGCCAGCTCGGCCGCCAGCACATCGCCACCACGGCCGTCATCCTTTCCCCCGTCGCCACGGAGCGCAGCCCCGTGCGCCGCTCCACGCAGTGGATGCTGCGGACTGACGAGCAGTGGGAAGGTCGCGTCGGGCCCGTGTTCGCGTTCTTCGGCGGCCAACTCACCTCGTGGCAGCTCGGCGACGAACGCCTGGAGCTGGCCGGCCCGGACCGCTGGACGCCGGCCGCAGTCAGCCAGATTCGTGAGAAGCTCGAGCGCTTCGTGGCGGCGCCGGAACTCGTCCTGCCGCGCTCTGTACTCGACGCCGCGCCGCAACCGGCTGATGGGGCCGCCGCGCCGTCTCCCGCAGGCGAACGCTGGAGCGGGCCGGCGCTGCACGCGTACTCCTACTGGGTCGGGCCGGACCTCCCGACCCGCACCATCCCGCAGCATCTGGCCTTCTGGCTGGCGGACACCCCCGCGACGCCGTCCGACCCCGCGCGCTGGCTGAGCCTGGCGTTTGACGATACCGCTTCGGTCCCCGTCGCGGAGCACGTTGCCGATCTTGCCCGTCGCGTCGTCCTCGCCAAGGCGGTCAACCCCGAGCGCCTCTACCTGCCCGCGCCGTATGAACCCGCCGGGGACGTCGGCGCCAACGGCTGGCAGCCCACCGCAGACTACCTGCCGCTGCGAACGCTGCTGCACTACCTGTCGGGCCAGCAAGCCGTCGCGGCGCTTTCCCTCGGCAGCGATACCGTGGCCCTCCTCTTCGACGGGGATCGCCGCACGCTCGTGCTGTGGACCTGGGTGGCCGATGACACGCCGCAGGTGGTGGACCTGTACGCCGGGGCCGCCGCCCGCGCCGTCGACCTCTTTGGCCGTGAGCAGCCGCTGCAACACGACGGCGCCTTCGTGCACATCCCCGTCACGCGCACGCCGCTGTTGATCGAAAACGTGAACACCCCGCTGCTGCTGATCCAGGACAGCTTCCGGCTCACGCCGGCCGTCGTGCAGCTCCACGACCCGGATCCACGCCCGGTCCTGACCCTGCGGAACCACTATGCCAGCGACCTGAGCGGCGAGATCACGCTGACGGGCGTCAAGGACTGGGAGATTCGTCCCAACCCGATCCGCCTGTCGCTGGCGCCCGGGGAAGCGCTCGAACAGACGCTTGAATTCATTCTGCCTCCTCGACAGGTGGCCGCCCCGCGGCAACTGGGCATCGATGTGCGGCTGGAGCGCCCGGAGCCGCAGTCCCTGCACTTCGAGGTCACGCTGGAGCTCACCCTCAAGGGGATTATCGCTCGTGGGACAGCGCGCTGGGATGGCGACCAGTTGGTCGTCACGCAGACGCTCCACAACCGCTCCTCCACTCCGGTCAGCTTCAATGGCTTCTGCCAGCCGCTCGGCCGGGCGCGGCTCGAACGCGCCTACCTCAACGTGCCCCCGGGTGAAGAGCGCACCCAGGAGTACCGCTTTCCCGCGGCCCGCGACCTGGCGGGCACCAACGTGTGGCTCGGCCTCGAGGAGATCGAAGGCCACCGCACGCTCGACCAGCTTGTCGTCGCACCCCACTGATGCCACAATAGCGGCTGATGCACGGACGGCTCCCTGGACGGGGGTCGCGGAGATGAGTGCGGATGGCCGCGTTGAGTGACTACACGGGCGCCGGCGCGAGTGCTGGTGCGGGTGGGGGGGGGGCGGAAGAAGTGCGCCCGCGGCGCGAGACCCGGATCATCCGGTACGGCGCGATGGGCCGTGTGGGCGAATTCTCCATGAAGCCCGGCGCGAACCTGCCCTACGCCGCGAAAGTCGTGGTGCAGACCGAGCGCGGCATCGAGCTGGGCGAGCAGGTGGGGGCCCCCTGTGCGCTATGCTGTGCCGACCAGATTCGCGAACAGGCCCAGGCCTATCTCCGCAACAGCGGGCCGGAGTTCTGCTACTCGCGGGCGGGGCGCATCTTGCGGGCCGCCAACGAGCAGGACATCAGCGAGCAACGCCACCTCAACGCGCATGTCGAAGAGGACATCAATCACTGCGCGGAGGTGGCCGGGCAGCTCGGTCTCGACCTGAAAGTCGTTACGGCCGAGCACCTGTTGGGCGGCGAACGCATCGTCTTCTATTTCCGCTCACCGACCCGCGTCGACTTCCGCCAGCTGGTCAAGGAGCTGGCGCAGCGCTATCGCACGCGCATCGAAATGCGCCAGGTGCAGGCCCGCGACGAGGCCTGTCTGGTCGCCGACTACGAAATCTGCGGGCGCGAGTGCTGCTGCAAGAACTTCCTCAAGAAGCTGCGGCCCATCAACATGAAGATGGCCAAGCTGCAGAAGTCCACGCTCGACCCCAGCAAGGTCTCCGGCCGCTGCGGCAAGCTGCGCTGCTGCCTACGTTATGAGCACGTGGGCTATGAGGAGCTCGAAAAGCGTCTGCCGCGGCCCGGTACCCGCGTCGAGACCGAGTTCGGTCCCGCGACCGTGCTGGATCGCCAGATTCTGACCCAGCTCGTCTCGGTTCGCTGCGACGATGACCGCCTCGCCGTCGTGCCGCTCGACGAGATCAAGGCCTTCAATCTGCCGCCCGCGCCTCCGCGCCAGGAGGCGGTACCGGGTGCGGTGGAGGCGGCCCGCTTCGAGCGCCGCCGTGGCGAACGTCCGCGCCGCGAGCGACCGCCGCGCGACCGCGGTCCCGAGCCGCGTCCGGGCGCGGAACGTCCGAGTCCGACCGCCGGCGATGGCGCGCCGGCCGAATCGCGCTTCCGGCCGGAAGGTGCTGTCGTGGATGGCCCGCCGGCGGCGTCCGGCACGGCGGCGAGCGGTCCGCCGGACCGCGCGGCCGGGCCGGCTGCGCCGGGGGCACTTTCGAAAACCT
>CAZGAQ010000017.1:0-90607 GCA_964523405.1 uncultured Planctomycetales bacterium | reverse complement strand
CCCGCGGCGCGTGCGGCGACGCCTCCACCGCCGGCCCCCAAGCCGGCCGCACGCCCCGAGCCCCCGCGCAGCGCGCCGCCACCACCGACACCGGCTGAAACGCCGCGCGCCCCCGCGCCACTGGCCCGTACTCCGCAGCCCCCGACGGGCGAGCCCGAGGGCACCCCGCGCGGCCGGCGGCCCGCGGAGCCCTTCACGATTACGGTGGCGCCGAGCGCGCCCCCAGCGCGCCCGCCCGCGCCCCGTGGTGAACCCACGCTGTACGAGCCGGGCATGTCGGCCAGCAAGAAACGGCGCATGCGTCGCCGCCGGCGCCGGAACGGCCAGGAAAGCGCCCCCGATCAGGCGGCCGCTGCGGCACCCGCCGCACGTCCGCAGGACGGTCCACCTGGCCAACGTCCCGGCGGCCCACGGCCGCCGTCCGGCCCGCGCCCGGGGGGCGACTCCCCGGCGCGCCCGCCGCTGCAGGCACCGACCACGCACCCTGAGGAGCCGGAGCTGGAGCCGGAGCTGGAGTCGGAGGACGAGGCGCCGCTGCCTTCGCCCGAATCGGCCATTCGTCCCGGGATCGTCTCCGACGACCCCACGCCCTGGTTCGAGGCCGCGGACTCCATCCGGGCGCAGTTGAATCGCCCCCCCGCGGAGGCGGACGTGCTCGGCGACGAGGAGCCCACGGCCGATGGCGTCCCCGTTGAGCCCGTAGACATCGACGACGTGGAGCTGGATCTGCGTGAGGAGGCGGAACCGGCCGGCGAGACCCGCGCGGCCGCGCCGCGCGAGCGGGAGGGCGGGCCGCGTGAAGACGAGGAGCGCGGGCGCTCCGGGCGCCGGCGCCGCCGCCGGGGCGGACGACGTTCGCGCCACGAGGCAATCGACGTCGCCCCCGAGGAGGAACCGGAACCGCACGGCGCGCCGCGCATCGAGGGCGTACCGACGACGACCAAGTCCGGCGGTCCGGTGCGCGAGATGATCATCAACGCCATCCCGCGCGAGGAATGCCGCATCGCCATTCTGGCCGGCGGGCGACTCGAAGAAATCTACCTCGAGCGTGCCACGGCGGAGAACCACGTCGGCAACATCTACAAGGGCGTGGTGACGAACGTCGAGCCCAGCATTCAGGCCGCGTTCATCGACTTCGGCCAGGGCAAGAACGGCTTCCTGCACATTTCGGACCTGCACCCGCAGTACTTCCCGGACGGGCAGGGCGCGACGGAGAACGTGGGACACAAGATGCCGCGCCGCAGCCGGCCGCCGATTCAGCGCTGCCTGCGCCGCGGCCTGGAGATGATCGTTCAGGTCACGAAGGAGGGCATCGGGACGAAGGGCCCCACGCTTTCGACATACCTCAGCATCCCCGGCCGGTTCCTGGTGATGATGCCGGGCATGGGCCGCCTGGGTGTGTCGCGGCGGATCGAGGACGACGACTCGCGCGACAAGCTGCGCAACGTCCTGGCCGAGCTGGAGCTGCCCGAGGGGATGGGCTTCATCGCGCGCACGGCCGCCCTGGACCGCACGAAGAAGGAGCTGCAGAGCGACCTGACGTACCTGACGCGGCTGTGGCGGGCGGTGGAGAACCGCGTGAAGAATGACGCGGCGCCGGCCGAGCTGTACCGCGAGTCGGATCTGGTCATCCGAACCATCCGCGACGTGTTCACGAGCGACGTGGAGCGCATCCTGGTGGACGATCCGGACGTGGCGGCGCGTGCGCGCGACTTCTTGTCCATCTTCAGCCCGCGCTCGAACGACATCGTCAACGTGTACACCGACGCGGTGCCGCTGTTCCACAAGTACGGCATCGAGGCCGAGTTGGAGCGGCTGCATTCACGGCGCGTGCCGCTCAAGTCGGGCGGCTCGCTGGTGATTGACCCGACCGAGGCGCTGGTCGCCATCGACGTCAACAGCGGGCGTTTTCGCACCGAGGATGACGCCGAGGCGACGGCGTACAAGATCAACATCGAGGCCGCGGACGAGATTGCCCGGCAGCTCCGGCTGCGCGACCTCGGCGGCGTGGTCGTGTGCGACTTCATCGACATGCGGATGGAATCGCACCGCCGCGACATCGAGCGCCGCCTGGCCCGCAATCTGAAGGACCACAAGGAGCGCGCGAAGGTGCTGCGGATGAGCGAGTTCGGCATCATCGAACTCACGCGGCAGCGCCAGCGGGCGAGCCTGACGCGCAGCGTCTACCAGGATTGTCGCCATTGCCGCGGCACCGGCCTGGTCAAGACGATTGAGTCCGTCGCGCTCGACGTGATGCGCATGGTGCAGCTGGCGGTCAGCAAGGAGCACATCTTCCAGATCGAAGTGGTGATCTCGCCGGATGTGGCGTACCTGCTGCAGAATCGCAAGCGGCGCCTGCTGTACGAGCTGGAGTCGAAGAACCGCCGCATCATCTCGATCAAGCCCGATCCGGCCTTCTGCCTGGATCAGGTCGAGATTCGCTGCACGGACAGCCGCGGACGGCTCGTGCCGCACATGTAAGCGGCGCGGCACGTACACAATGGCCGGCGGCGGCGCTACGATCAGAATGATGTGGCGCCGGCGCCGGCCGGTGGTTTGGGTGTGCAGCCTTCTGCAGGAGGACGCCGGTGCAATCCGACCATCTCGGTGAAGCCCTGCCGCGGCTCGTCGCGCGGGTCGTCAAGAGCTATCAGTCCGACGAACGCACACAGTGCATCGACCGGCGCTTCCTGCCGGATCGCCGGGCCATCATCGAGTGTTGCGAATTGCTCCTCGAGCTGACCTACCCCGGCTACATCGGACGCACCGGGCTCACCCGGCACAACATCAGCTTCCACGTCGGCGAGCTCTTGCCCCGTCTCTGGGAGCGGCTGACCGACCAGACCCTGCAGTGCCTGTGCTATGACAGGGAGTGCCAGCGTGCCGCCGCGGACACCTCGGGTGAACCCGTGGCACAGTCGCTCGACGCGCCCTGCCGCCAGCGCGCGACGGACATCGCCAACCAGTTCGTCGAACGCATCCCCGACGTGCGGGCCCTCCTCGCGGACGACGTGCAGGCCGCGTACGACGGTGATCCGGCCGCGACGGGCACGGCCGAAGTCCTGCTCGCGTATCCCGGCCTGCTGGCCATCACGATTCACCGCTACGCCCACGTGCTGTACGACCTCAATGTGCCGTTCATGCCGCGTATCATGAGCGAGCACGCCCACCTCCTTACCGGCATCGACATCCACCCCGGCGCCCGCATCGGCCGCAGCTTCTTCATCGACCACGGTACCGGCGTCGTCATCGGCGAAACGACCGACATTGGCGACAACGTGAAGATCTACCAGGGCGTGACGCTCGGCGCGCTGTCCTTCCCGAAGGACGAGCGCGGGCGGCTTATTCGCGGGCATAAGCGGCACCCGACGGTCGGGAACAACGTCACGATCTACGCGAACGCGATCGTGCTGGGCGGCGAGACCGTTCTGGGCGACGGGTCGATCATCGGCGGGTCAGTGTTCCTGACCCGCAGCGTCGAGCCCGGCCACCAGGTCTCCATCACGCCGCCGGTCCTGAAGGTCCGCCCCCCGCAGCCCCCGCCGGGGCCCCAGGCCCGGCCGGACGTACCGAACGGGTCGGCGTAGCTCCCCGTCGCTGCCCAGGCCAGCAGCGCGGTACGTGCACACGGTCGGTCCATATCCGGCATTCACCCGTCACGACCGCGCCGACCTTGGCGGGACTTTGCTTGGCCCGCGTTGGCCGCCTGCGGTAATGTAACAGGCATGCGTGCCACCGACTTTTCGCGCGAACATCCCGATCCTCTGGCCGCCACCTGGCCACCGCTGGTTGTGGACCGGCAGCGTGTGGTGCACTCGGCCGCGTTCCGCCGGCTGCAGCACAAGACGCAGGTCTTCGTCGCGCCGGAGACGGATCACTTCCGGACACGGCTGACGCACTCGCTGGAGGTCGCGCACCAGGCGCGCTGCATCGCCGGTGTGCTCAGCCTCGACGCCGACCTTGCGGAGGTCGCGGCCTTGGCCCACGACCTGGGTCACCCCCCATTCGGACACGCTGGCGAGAAGGCGCTCGACGAGTGTCTGCGGGAGCACGGCGGCTTCGAGCACAACCGCCACACACTACGCATCGTGGAGGAAATCGAGCACCCCTACCCCGAGTTTCACGGCCTCAATCTCACCCGCGTGGTACGGGAATGCCTCGCCAAGCACAGCACGCACTACGATCGTCCGGGACAGCATCCCTTGCAGGACGGCCAGGCCCCGCCGCCAGAGTGCCTAGTCGTGGACCTCGCCGATCGCCTCACGTATGGATTGCACGACTTGCAGGACGGACTCTATGCGGGTCTGCTGACGCCCGAGATGCTCGCGCCGTGTACACTGTGGCAGGCGGCGTATCGCGGGCCGGCATTGGCGGAGGCGTGGCGCGGGCACGTGCGACCGGCCGTTGATCGCATTCAACAACGCGTGCTGGCCGACCTCGCGATGCGCGCCGGGGCCCCCACCGTCACCGTCGCGCTGTCGCCGGAACTCGAAAGGGAGCTGCAACAGCTCAACGACTTGCTCTACACCCGGCTGTATCGCAGCGCTGCCTTGGCGGCCGCCGACGAGCACGCGCGGCGGATTCTGGCGGCCGTCTTCGATACCCTCATGAACCGCAACGACCTGCTACCCGAGCGCTTCCAGCGGCGGCTGGAACGGCAACCCGTTTGGCGCGTGGTCACAGACTTTGTCGCGGGAATGACGGACCGGTACTGTTTGGAGCGGTACGCGGAGTGGTGCGACGCGGCGTGAACCGGCCGTCAGCGACGTGGCGTCCGCCCCCCGCGGCCGGCGTTGCTCGCACAAGACGCCATACGACGTCAGGCACGGAGGCCTGACGCTACGCGCTGCGTGCGCCCGAAAGGCCTGACGCTACCGGCTGATTCGCGCGCGCCGCCCGGCCGCAGCTAACGCCGCAAGCCGAGCACGTTTTCCTCGTACCAGCGGATCGTGTTGGGGATGCCGACTTCGTAGGTGATTGTCGACTTCCAGCCCAGCTTCTGGCGGGCCTTGTCGGCGGAGAAGTACGACCGCCGCCCCATCAGCCACACGGCGTAGCGCGTCACGAACGGCGGCTTCTTCGACTGGAACAGGTGGCCGATGATCTCCAGCAGGAAGCCGACGAAGTAGGCGGCCTTGTACGGGGCGTGCTTCTTCACCGGCGGGGCACCGATCGCGCGGGCCAGCAGGTCAAAGTACTGCTGTTGCGTGATCACGCCGTCGTTGCTGATGTTGAACGCCTCGCCGTTGCAGTCCGGGCGGGCGGCCGCCGCGATCGCGGCTTCGGCGATGTTGCCGGCATAGACGACGTTGAGGCGGTTGTCGCCTTTGCCGAGGATCTTGGCCTTACCGGCCGTGATCATGTTGTAGAGGCGGGCGATGGTCGTCCGATCGCGCTCGCCATAAATCCACGCGGGGCGAATTACGGTCAGTTCGATCCGGCCGGCCTTGTGGGCAGCCCAGGCGCGACGCTCGGCCTCGATCTTGGACTTGCTGTAGTAGGCCCACTTGTAGAGCTTGTACCCCAGCTCAAACGTCTCATCGACCGTGATGTCATTCGTGTGATACCCGTACGTACTGATCGAGCTGATGTGCACGAGCCGGCGAACCTTGGCGGCAATGGCCGCGTCGATCAGGTTCTGCGTGCCGTCAATGGTGAAGCGCTGGTAGTCCTCCCAGGGGCCCCAGTCGCCGACTTTGGCGGCCGAGTGGTAGACGACGTCGACGCCCTGGCAGGCACGCTCCAGTGACGCGCGGTCGGTGATGTCACCCTCTGCGAACTCGACGCCCTGTGTCTTGAGCCAAGCAGTATTGCTGCCCTTGCGGACGAGCACGCGCACGGGGAGATTACGTTTGCGAAGCTGCTCGACGATATGGCTGCCGAGCAGGCCGGTGGCACCAGTCACAAGATTCATCACGCACTCCGAGAGAAACCAGAAGTCGCAAGTATGAAGGAAGAAGTCGGAAGTTGGAAGGCCGGCAACCCGGATCACTCCACGCGGAGGCGGCCTCGCCCGCCCTGCGCCGGCCGTGCCGCGCCTATCCGCGCCCGCTCACATCCTCCGGTTGCTCGCGAAACCGGTCGGTGAGCAGGGCAAAATACGCGAGCAAATCACTCTCTTCGACGTACCGGTACCAGCGGTGGGCGACCACGAAGGACTTGCGAAACATCCAGTCACCTAACAGGCACGGCTGCAGTCGTTCCACCTCAGATGCCAGCAACGACAAGTAGATCGCCGTTCCCAGCGAGCGCCGCGAGCACTCCCCCGATTCGGCCGCGGCCACGTAGTACGCGAGAATCTCGTTACACACCCAGCCCAGGTCCGCCAACTCCGCCTCGCTCAGCGACGCCGGATTCTCCGCGGCGCCGCTGAGGACGTGTGCCGCATTGCTCTCAAGGGGGCTGAAGTCGAGCCCGCCTGCCCAGCGCAGCTCCGCAATCGCCGTCGCCAGATCGAAATCCTCATCGGCTACGGCGCGGTACAGTCGCAGGAACAGCTCACGCCACACCGCCTGCATATCACGGCCTTGTGCCCTTAGTCCCTGTTCTTCATCATCGCCAACACCTGGTCGGCAATCTGCGGAGCCGCGACGCCGCAGTACGACAGAATCTCGTCCGGCGTCAGCGTCGACTTCGGAATCCGCTGCACGTAGAGCGACTGCACACGCACGCGGCCGTGCCGCGCCGCCGCTTCCGCCACCGCCGCCCCGAAGCCGCCGCCGTAGTTGTCCTCGACGACCAGCGCCTGCCCGCCGGCTTTCTGGATCGTCTCGACCAGCCGCGCCCCGTCGATCGGCAGCGTATACGCGTCGATCAGCATCGCGCGGATGTTCTGCTTCGCCAGCAGCTCGGCCGACTTCTTCGCCTCGTGCACCATGTAGCCCGACGCAATCAGTGCCACGTCGTCGCCCGGCTGCAGCACGTGGAAGCCGCCCGGCGCGAACTCCGTGTCCGGCTTGTACAGCACGGGCACGTCCGGCCGATGCGTCCGCATGTAGCACATGCCGCGCAGCAACGTCATCTGCCGCGTCATCTGGTACGCCGCGACCGCGTCCGCCGGATGGAAGAACCAGCACAGGGGCGACTCGCGATCGTCGCCGCGGACCGTCGTAAAGGCCCGGAAGAACGCGACGTCGACGAGCGACATCTGGCTCGGGCCGTCGGCCGCCAGCGAAACGCCGGCGTGCGAACCGACCAGCTTCAGATTCGCCCGCGAGATGTTGGCCATCTCAACCTGGTCGTAGCCACGGGCGATGAACTTCGCGAACGAATTCGCAAACGGGATGAACCCACCGGCCGCCAGCCCCGCCGCCGCGGAGATCATGTTCTGCTCGGCGATCTTGCACTCGAAGAAGCGGTCCTTGTGCGCCTTCGCGAACACCTCGGCGAACGTCGAGTTGCTCACATCGCCGTCGACCACGGCCACTTGCGGCAGCAGGTCGCCCGCGATTTTCAGCGCCGCGCCGTAGACGCGCCGCGTCGCCAGCTTGCCCTTCTTCAAGGCCGCGCCGAGACCGGCGCTCTCCATCGCCTCTTCGAACGCCGGCCACTTCACGCTGCGCGGATCGGGCCGCTCGGGTGCAATCGTCGCCGTCGGCTTGCGCGGCGCCAGCGTCCCGCCGCTCTGCGCCTTCGCGCTGCAGCAGCAACCGCCCCCGCAGCCGCCATCCCCACCGCCGGCCGCCGCAGCCGCCTTGTCGAGTGACGCGTACGCCGCCTCCAGGCTCGCCTCCGGCAGCGGCTTGCCGTGCCAGTTGCCCTTGAGCAGTTCGTCGACACCCCAACCCTTCACGGTCTTCGCCACAATCGCAAGCGGCTTGTCGTTCGTCCCGAACTTCGCCAGCGCGCCGGCGATCGCCTCCGGGTTGTGACCGTCGATCTCGACCACGTCCCAGTTGAACGCTTTCAGCTTCGCGGCGATCGTCGCGCCCGACTGCTGTGACGAGACGTAGCCCGCCTGCCCCTGCCCGTTCGCGTTGAAGATCGCGCAGACGTTTGTGAGCTTGTGGTCGACGATGAAGTCGGCCGCCTCCCAGATCTGCCCTTCCCGCGACTCGCCGTCGCCGATGATGCAATAGACCCGCCGCGGGCTCTTGTCGAGCCGCGCTGCCAGCGCCAGACCGGCCGCGACGCTCAGCCCCTGCCCCAGACTGCCGGTCGCGGCATCAAAGAAGGGGAAGCCCTCGGCCGGGTTCGGGTGGCCGTCGAGGAGGCTGTTGCAGGCCCGCAAGGTATCGAGTTCGTTCGGCGACAGACGGTGGTCGGCACTACGGCCTTTGCCAATGACACCGCCGAGGTCGGCCCAGGCAGCATAGATTATCGGAACTGCATGCCCCTCCGATAGCACAAGGCGGTCGCTGGCCAGGTCCCATGGATTGGCCGGATCGTACTTCATCTGGCCGTATAGGAGTTGGGTGACGATGTGGGCTAGGGACAGCGAGCTGGAGGGGTGTCCCGAGCCCGCCTTGGTGGTCATTCGCACTGCCAACTTGCCGAGTTCCGCCGCCTTTTTGTGCACCGCCGCAGCCGTCATCCGTTACTCCACAAACCAATCGACCAAGAAGGACCCCGCAGGCGGCGGAGTGTACCGGACACTGGGCCGGGGGGCAAGGAAGGCACGGGCGGCCGTATGGCCGAGACCGGCACCGGCACTGCCCCTGCTGCGGGGTTGGCGCCGCGGCCAGAATCTGGCATACTAACGGGTCTGCGGAATTGCAGGCAGCGTGATCCGCCGGCTGGTGCGGCGGTTGAGGAGATGACCGATGGCGACCCATTACCCGCATCGTTGGAGCAAGGTGAAGCGCAAGCGCAAGTCGGGCTTTCTGGTCCGGATGCGCACCCACAACGGGCGCAAGACGATTAACCGCAAGCGCCGCGTCGGCCGCAAGGTCAGCGTCGCGTAGCACACCGTGCCGCGCATCGCCGTGCTGGACGGATCGTCCGCGCGGGCGGGGATAAGGCGATAATGCAGCGAGCCGGACCGTCGTGGTCCGGCTCTTTGTTTGCACTCGTCCGGCAGGATCGCGCGCGGCGGCTCGGAGCGACGCCGCGCGCCGCGTTACCGCTACGGACAGGTCATATTCATCCGCGCGATGAACGGGTCAATGTCGCGCCAGTTCACGTGACCATCTTCATTGCCGTCCAAATTCAGGAACGGACAGGCCGGGTTCCAGTCTGCGAAGTGCTGCTGCCACGCCGACTCATTGTCGTTCTGCCCGGCGACCAGGTAGTCGATGTCGCTCCAGTTCACCACGCCGTCGCAGTTCCCGTCGCCCGCGCACCGCTCTGGCGCCGCGCAACCCCAGCGTGCCCAAAAGGCCGACGCCTGCCCACCGGCCGTGTAGAACCCGCCGCCCACGACGAGCGTGCCGCGGTGCTCGGCCAACGCATGCGCCGCCCACGTCCTCGGCCCCGTCAGCCCGCCCGACAGCGGCTGCCACTGCACACCGTCCCACTGGGCGATCCGGCTCGCCGTGACTCCGCCGATCGCCGAAAAGTTGCCGGCCGCCACCAGGACGCCGTTCCACGACCGCAAGGCCCGCACGGACACTCCGTAGCCGTTGGGCTTCACACTCCCGCGACTGACCCACGCGGCGCCGTCCCACTCCGCGATGCAATCCGCCGCACTCATCGTGGACAGCGTGCTGCCGGCAAACAGCCGCCCGTCATGCGCCGCCAGCGCCACCACTTCGTAACTGATACCGGCGCCCAAGGCCTGCCACGCGGCACCATTCCAACGCGCCACGTGCCGCGCACTCACACCTCCCGCCGTGGTGAACACCCCGCCGGCCACCAACTCGCCGTTCCAAATCGTCAGCGCTTCCACGGCCCCATTCACGCCCGTGCCCAGCGCCTGCCAAGTCGTGCCGTTCCAGCGCGCGACGTATTGCCACTCCGGCACACCGTGCACGGCGAAGCTCCCGCCCGCCACAAGTTCGCCATTGTAGACCGTCAGCGCCTGCACGCTGCCGATCAACCCCGGGCCCAATGGCTGCCAGCTCGCGCCGTCCCACCGCGCGATGTTCTTCGCTGAGACGCCGCCGGCGTGGTCGAAGTCACCGCCGGCGATCAGCGCACCGTCGTACGTGGCGAGGGCGTTGACTTCCCCGTCCGTTCCCGTACCCAACGGCACCCAGCCCGCCGCCGTCTTGCGTGCGACATGTCGGACCGCCGCGCCATCCGCCGTCAGGAACTCGCCCGCCGCGATCAACTCCCCGTTGTACACCGCCAGCGCACGCGCCGGGGCATCCAGGCCCGCCCCCAGCGGCCACCACGTGCTGCCATCCCAACGCCCAACCCCAATCGTCGCATATTCGTCCGTGGTGAACGAGATTCCCGCGATCACCTCCCCGCGGTACGTCCCCAGCGCGGAGATGCTCGCCCCGCCGCTGGCATTCGCCATCCCTTGCCACACGCTGCCATTCCAGCGTGCTGCCCCTGTGGCCGAGACTCCCCCGGCCGACGTGAAGCTGCCCGCTACATACAGAATCCCGTTCAGCATCGTCAACGCCTCCACCGTTGACGTGAAGCCGCTCACCCCCAAGCCGAGCGGCTGCCAGACCCCGCCGTCCCACCGGGCGATCCCCTTGGCGCCGACCGCGCCGGCCATCGTGAAGCTGCCGCCCGCGACCAGCTCGTAGTTGTACGTCGTCAGCGCGTATACGGCCTCATTCGTGCCCGCGCCGAGCGCTTGCCAGTTCGATCCGTTCCAGCTCGCGATGCGGTTCGCCGTGCTGGCCCCGGCCGTCGTGAAGCTGCCGCCCGCGACCAGCACGCCATAAAACACGTGCAGCGCCCGCACCGCCCCATTCGTACCACCGCCGACCGGCTCCCAGGTCAAACCGTCCCAGCGCGCGACATTGCCGGCGCTCACGCCGTCCACGCTCGTGAAGCTGCCGCCCGCATACAACCGGCCGTTGTACACCGCCAGTGCGTCCACCGCCGGCGTGTCCGTCCCGCTGACACCCGTGCCCAGCGGTTGCCACGTCGTCCCGTCCCACCGCGCGAGTCCCCCGGCCGCCGCGCCCCCCGCCGTCGTGAACCTGCCCCCCGCAATCAACTCGCCGTTATACACGACCAGCGCGTGGACGAAGCCGTCCATGCCCGCGCCCAGCGTCCCCCATTTCTCCCCGTCCCAGGTCGCGATGCGATTACAAACCGCCCCCCCCGCGACGATGAAGCTCCCCCCAACGACCAGTTCTTCCGGCCGCGGACCAGCCCCATCCGGGTCCCAGTTCGTGATTGCCAGCGCCGCACCGTTAACCCCCGGCAGCTCCTGGCCCGGCTCGAAGAGCCACTCCGACGCACACGCTGCCCGCGCGCGCGGGCTCAGCATCGCCAATCCGCTCACCAATCCTAGGAAAAGGAAGCCCGTCTTCCGGCACGCGTTCCACGACATAGCCTGCCTCCTGAGCAAGGAGAAAACGCAGGGGTTGTCGGAGGAGGCCCCCCAAGCCGAGTCCGTGGGTACTGGACCGCAGCCGGGCCTCCACCCCGAATCGCGCGGGCAGTTACCTTCACCCGCACGATCAATAGCACATGAAGTATAACACAACTTGTGACAGACGCCAATTCGCGCCGGCGTAATCCCTCCTCACGCACACGGCGTGTCTCCGGACCCGCTCCGACACGCGCCGTGCTTCCCGCGGCGTGACGCCGTCCCCCAACGCCGCGAGCCCGGAACGCCGCATCGGCATCCCGGG
The DNA here is from genome assembly GCA_964523405.1 of uncultured Planctomycetales bacterium. Classification (GTDB taxonomy): domain Bacteria; phylum Planctomycetota; class Phycisphaerae; order UBA1845; family Fen-1342; genus CAZGAQ01. The sequence continues at coordinate 78,905 of CAZGAQ010000017.1, read as the reverse complement.
CTCGCGATGTTCGTGCCTGGCGCTGCGGCCGCAGCAACCGCCCGCGCTCCTCAGTCTCGCGGCCTTCCGTCCTACGGACAGGCTGTGTTCATCTTCGCGATGAACGAATCGATATCGCGCCAGTTTACGTACTGATCCACGTTGGAGTCGCAGTTGAGATACGCGCAAGCCGGGGCGTTACCGGCGAACAACGCGCGCCACGCGGCCTGGTTATCGTTCATGCCCGCGATCAGGTAATCGATGTCCCGCCAGTTCACCAGGCCGTCACAGTTGCTGTCGCCCGGGCAGTCGGCCGGCGGGACACACTCGTCCGGAATCCCGTTGTGATCCGTGTCCTGGCTGCGGCCGGCGAGAATGTCGCAGTCATCGAGCGTGCCGTTCCCGTTGCAGTCGCGGCCCAGCGCGACCGCCGGGTACGACACTTCAAACTGCAGCCGGCTCGAAGGACAGGCCGCGCCGTTCACGCTGTCCGACGGCACGAGCCGGATGTTCACCGCACCGCTGGCGGCCGCCGCGTTGAACACGTCTTTCGCAACGACGAGGTCATCGGTGCTGGGCTCGCAGTAGTAGGCGACGCCGGTGAAGGCCGTCGTGGCGAGCACATCATTGAAGTAGATGGCGACGTTCTTGTTGTAGAAGTTCAGGTCGCCCGTGGCCCACAGGTGCAGCGTCACGTCACCGGTCGCGAGCTGCACCGGCGCCAGCGTGAACGTGAACTCATGGCCGTAGCCTACCGGGGCATATACCGGCGACATGACCCGGTACGCCGCGGTCAGGTCGCAAATGTCCGGGATGCCGTTGCCGTTGCAGTCGGTGGCCAACCCCTGCGCGATCTCGCAGCCGTCGGGAACGCCGTTGCCGTTGCAGTCCGGCAGCAAGCCGGCCGCGATGTCGCAGGCATCCAGAACTCCGTTCCCGTTGCAGTCCTGGCCCGCCAGCTCGCACACATCCGGCACCCCATTGGTGTTGCAGTCCTGGAATAGGCCGCTCGCGATGTCGCAACTGTCCGGGATGCCGTTGCCGTTGCAGTCGGGCACCGTGCCGGCGGCGAGTTCACACTCGTCGGGCACGTAGTTGCCGTTGCAGTCCGGGGCCGTGCCGTTGGCCACCTCGACGCGGTCCGGGATACCGTTGCCGTTGCAGTCCACCGGCGTGTACTGCACGTAGACCGGATTCGTGCCAATGCCCGAGCAGTTGTACCGGATGCGCATATACCCGCTCTCGCCCCAGCCTGCGCCCCACGAGTTGCGCATGATCCAATACCCACCATTGGCGTCATTCCAGCCGACCAGCACGACCGCGTGATTCAGCGAGCCGGACGGACACGCGTTGTAAACCCCGCCCGTGTAACCCTGGAACGAGTTACTCGCATAGACCGTCACCGCGACCGGGCCGTGATCGTAAATCGCCTGCTTGATCGCGCTTGTGGAGCCGCCCACCATCACCCAGCCGCTGACACAGTACGGGTGCATGTACGGGCACTGGCACGGCGCGTCCCACGCCACGTACGGAAACGCGGACTCCATCACCGCGCCCAAGCCGCGGCACGGATCTCCGCCACTGCCCACACACATCATCTGGTCCAGCGCCTCGGTGTGCCAGCCGCCCTGGCACGTCCCGGCCGACGTGCAGCTCACCAGCCACTGCTCGGACAAATCCACGTCCATGCCGTCCGAGCGCTTGATCGCGCTCTCGAACGCGCCGACGGCCGCGAAGGCCCAGCACGAGCCGCAGCCACCCTGGTTGCGGACCGGCGTGAGGTAGTTCACGCCGCCGACATTGCGCCAGTCGTACGACGACGGCAGCGCGCGCACCTGCTGCTCGCTCGGGCCGGCCGCGACGACCGCGCGCTCGCGCCACCCGGGCGGCTCCACCAAGCCGCAGAGTTGCTCGAGCGGATAGCGGGTGGCATCATTCTCCCCCACGGTGAACGTCCAGCCCTCCTGGTCCCCCTGGGCGCGCAACGCGGCGATTTCCTTCTCACCCAGTTGCGCGTGGGCGGGCGCGACGAGCAGACCGGCCCACACCAGGCTCGCCGTCCACCAGCACAAATTGTTGCGTGTGATTCCCAGACTTCCCAGCGCATGCGTGCTTTGCACACCCAGCTCCTTCGTGTGCTGCGTCACGCGCCCCGTCGCGCAGCTGCCCCGGGCGCAGCGGCCCGGGCGTAAGGCGGCGGTGCGGGCGACGGACAAAGTGACTCCAACTCCAGCGCGTCGTTCCCCGGCGCGCCCGGCGAACGGCCCCCATTATAACGTCCTGTCCCGAAAGCGGTTTGAGTTTGTGTAAAACAACGTCACGATGTCGATTATCGGACGCTCACGTCCCGCCGACGCCGCCGCACGCACGCGAGACTACTCCCCGGTTGCGGCCTGCTGCGCCGCGGTCTCCCCGCTGCTCCCGTTGGCCAGCGCGAGGCGGTTCTTCCCCGTGCGCTTGGCCTCCAGCAGCGCGGCGTCCGCGGCCTTCATGAGTTCCGCGCGCGACTTGCCATCCCACGGCAGACACGCCAGTCCCCCGCTGATCGTGACCGGCCCCGGCGCCATCGGGCCCAGGCACGCGAAGTGGTGTTCCGTGATCGCCTTGCGAAAGCGGTCCGCCAGCGCCATCGGGTCGCTGGGATGCTGCGAACCGGGCACGCGCGGCTTCTCGGCATCCCACAGCACCACGGCGAACTCGTCCCCGCCATAGCGCGAAACGATGTCGCGTTCGCGCGAGCAGTGCGTCAGCAGCGTCGCAACTTCACGCAGCAGCGCGTCCCCGGTGTCGTGCCCGTAGCGGTCGTTGTAGGTCTTGAAGTCGTCGATGTCGAACAGCAGCACGGTCAGACGCTGCCGCTCGTCCAGCGCGCCGCCGATCAGCTGATCCAGCCGCGTCTCGAAGTAGCGCCGGTTGTGCAGGCCCGTCAGATCGTCGTGCCACGCGAGCGCCTGCCAGTGCTCACGTTCGCGCACCTGCGCCAGCACCGTCTCGACCAGACGGGCGTAGTCGCCGAGGCGGGCCGCACTGCTGACGGAGTAGCTGCCGCGCAGGCGCCGTCCCAGTCCGAGGCTGCCCACCACGGTGTCCTGCCGATGGATCGGCTCCTGCAGCACCGGCGTGCCGGCGACGCCCGTCGCCACCAGCAGGTCGTCGAGCCGCACCACCGCCCCTTCCGCCCCGAACGCTTTTTGCACGAGACCGGCCAGACGCTCCAGGGTCGGCCCGGCACCCTCGCCGAGATTCCGCAGCACCTCGCCGAACTCCACCAGTTCCTCGACGGTCGGACCGGCCGGCTCCTGGCCATTGCTCGCAGGCGCCGCGTTGATCTGCAGGGCCGCCTCCAGGTCTTCGCGTACCACCGGCTCCAGCACGTAGTCATCCGCGCCTGCGGCCAGCACTTCGCGCGCGCGCGGCTCCTCCGCGGGCGGCAGGGTGACCACGATGCGCACCGCCGGGGCGACCTGGCGCAAGCTGCGTAGCGCGGGAACCACCCCCGTCCCCAACCCCAGCGACACGACCACCGCGTCGAAGTTCCGCCGCCCCACCGTCCACACCCCACCCAGCAAATTCTCGATTCCCAGGCTGCGGCAGCGCGGCAACGCCCGGGCCACTTCGCCCGCCAGCGAAGCCGAACCAATCACCAGCAATTGGGCATTGGCGCGCATGCCAGCTTCCTTCACCCATCCCAGCGCTTGCCGCCGCTCAGCGTTCGTCGCTCCGATCCAGCAGCGCCGCCAGCTCTTCTGCCGTCAGCAGGGCGCGCGGCGCGGCCCCACCGGCGGCCGGGGCGCCCTCCAGCGCACCGGACTCCGCCGGCGCGGAGTAGTCCAGCAATCCCGTTTCCCCCGCCACGGCGACGGGCCGATCCGGACACGGCGCGACCACGGCGCTCACGGCGGCCGGCCCACTCGCATTGGACGCGGCCAGAGGTACCGGCTCGCCGTGGATACGTCGCACGACTTCGGCCGGCGTCTGAGCGATGAGCCGCTGCAACTCGGGCGCCCCTTGGCAGACCATGGTGAGCGGCGCGAGCTCGCAGGCCGACCAGTCGCGCGCCGCGCCGTAGACGATGATCGCGGCGCGCGGCCAGGTCTCGCGCACATAGCGCAGGATGCCGAGTTCGCTGGCCGAGAGCCAGTCCGCCCCGAGCAGCACCAGCTCCGGTACTTGGTCGTAGCGCTGCAGCAGGTGCACGCAGGCCGCGTAGACGTCCGCGACCGGCACCACCGCCACCGCGTGATCCGCGAGCCACGCGTCAAGCGCCTCGACTGTGGCGCGCTGTCCCGTGCGAATGTGCAGTGCCTGACGGACGAGCGTCACCTCGCAGCTCCTCGGACGATCGGATCTATGCCCCGGGTCTCGCTCTTTGGAACATCTTACCGCGCGTCACGCGGCAATGTCAAAATAGGCAAGACCTGGGCGGCGGATTGTGCGAAACTCCGCCGCGAATACCGGTGCTTAACCGACTTGCGCGTCTGTTGGTTTCCTTGTCGCGAAGCAGGAAACCCTTCTATCGGACGCGTGAGACGCCGCGTTCCGTCCGATCTCGCGCGCGGCGTGACCCGTGCGTTACGTCCGCGTAGTCGCGCGGCGGCCGACTCAGAAGTCGGGCCCGCCCGCGGAGCGCGCGTAGTCGTCCCCCAGGCGCGGCATGCGGCTTTCGAAGCGCGTGTACTGCTTGTGCCAGTGCAGGTCGACCTTGCCGACCGGACCGTTGCGCTGCTTGGCGATGATCAGCTCGGCGGTATTCTCGCCGCCTTCGTCCTCCCCTTCGCCCGGCCCGTCCTTGTAGTAGGTCTCGCGATGCAACAGGCCGATCAGGTCGGCGTCCTGCTCGATCGCCCCTGACTCGCGCAGGTCGCTCATCCGCGGCTTGTTGCCGTGGCGTGACTTGTCCTCGGGACTGCGGTTGAGCTGGGCCATGGCGATCACGGGCACGCCGAGGTCCTTGGCGAGCGCTTTGAGTCCGCGCGAGACCGTGGCCACCTCGACCTGGCGGTTCTCGCTCTTGGGCACGCGCATGAGCTGGAGATAGTCGACGAACACCGCCCGAATGTCGTGGCGGCGCCAGGCCAGCCGCGCCCGCGCCCGCAACTCCAGGATCGTCAGGTCCGCGGAGTCGTCGATCAGCAGCGGTGACTTGCTGAGGACGTCGGCGGCGTGCTTGAGGTGTTCGAGGTCCTCGTGCGAGTGGCGCCCCCGGCGGAGGCGCTGCGCGTCGACGCGCGCCTGGCTGCAGAGCAGGCGCTGCGCGAGCTGCTGGCGGCTCATTTCCAGCGAGAAGAAAAGCACCGGAATGGGCTCGTGCCGGGCGTTGCTGCCGGTGGCCATGTTCTCGGCGATGCACAGCCCCAGCGCTGTCTTGCCCATCGACGGGCGCCCCGCGATGACGATGAACTCGCCGGGCTGCAGCCCGCAGGTCATCTCGTCGAGATCGGGGTAGCCGGTCGGCAGGCCGGTGAGGGTGTTCTCATCCCGGTTCTCGATCTTCTCGAAGGCCTCGGCAACCAGATCAGACAGCGGCTGACTCTCCCCGGTGACCCGCCGCTCGGTGACATTGAAGATGACCTTCTCCGCCTCGTCGAGGACCTCGCGGGCGGGCTGGTCGTTGTCCAGCGCGGTGCGCAGCACCTGGTCGGTCGCCGCGATGAGCTGCCGCAGCAGATACTTGTCGTACACGACCCCCGCATAGTGGCGGGCACGCAGCGCGTGCGGCACGGCCCCCAGGAAGCCCGCCAGAAACTCGTTCGTGGCGAGCGCCATCCAGCCGCGGCGGATCAGCTCCTGGCAAATCAGGACGCTGTCGAACGGCTGACTGGCCGTGTAGAGGGCGAGCAGCGTGTCGTACAGCCGCTGGTGGTTCTCGCGCACGAAGGCGTCGGCGCCTGCATCGCGCAGAACCTCGATAACCTCGGCCGTGACGCGCTCCTCCAGGAGCATCGAGCCGAGCACAGCGCGCTCGGCCTCGATGTCCTGCGGCAAGAGCCGGTCGAGAGCCGGGCTGGGACTAGCCGGCGGCTTCCTCGGCGCTGGCAGCGGCGTCGGCGGGCTCGGGCTGGTTGGCGTGCTCGTCATCGACGGCGCCTCCCTCGCGGACGACCCACACCTTGATCTGGGTGTTGATCTCGTCCGTGAACTCCAGGGTCACCTGCCGATTATCCAGCGTGCGGATCGGCACGTCCAGCAGAACGTGATCCGGGAGGACCGGGAAGCCTTGCGCGTTGAGCGCGCCGGCGATGTCCTTCGGGCCCACGGAGCCATAGAGCGTGCCTTCCGGATTGGCGGCCGCCTCGATCGTGACCGAGACGTCCTTCATCCGCTCCACCAGCTCCGTGAATTCCTTCATCTTGCGCGCCCGCTCGGCCGCGGCGTGCTTGCGCTTTTCCTCAATACCCTTGATGTTCTCTTCGGTCGGCTCGGTCGCCAGCCGGTGCGGGAGCAGATAGTTGCGGGCGTAGCCGGACTTCACTTCGACGATGTCGCCGATGTGTCCGAGCTTGCGCACGTCTTCCAGGAGCAACAACCGCATAGTTCGGTTCTCCGTCTTCAGTTCACTGCCAGGTCACGCACTGCAAACCGGCAGCGCTCAGGTCACGTACGGCATCAGCGCCAGGAAGCGCGCCCGCTTCAGTGCCAGGGTCATCTTGCGCTGCCCCTCGGCCGTCAGGCCGGTGCGCTTGCGCGAGAACAGCTTGCCCTGCGCGCTGGTCACACGCTGCAGAGTGGCGACGTCCTTGTAGTCGATATCCTCGACCTTCAGGCGCGGCGCCCGCAGCCGCGGCGAATCGGCGGCGGAGCGACGGGGTTTGCGTTTCTTCTGCGTCGGTCTCGGTTTCATAGCCAATCCTCGTTACAGGCGAATCTCAGAAGGGAATATCCTCGCCGGCCGGCGGGGGCACTTCGTCCGCCTCGTACCCGCCGGAGGGAGCACCACTGCCGCGCGGCCGCTCGACCGCGCCGCGCTCGGGGGCGGCACGGTCCGCCGGGGCGCCCCCGCCGCCCGGCGCGTCGCCGCGACTACCGGTAAATGCGAACGTCTCGACCACGACCTTGTGCCGCGAGCGCTTCTGGCCATCCTGGCCGGTCCACGAATCCAGCCGCAGATGTCCTTCGATCAGGATCGACCGGCCCTTGGTCATGTACTGGTTGATCGTCTCGCCTTGCCGCCCGAACGCGTCCACGTCGACAAAGCAGACATCCTCTTTCTGGTTGCCGTCCTTGTCGCGCCAGCGACGATTGACGGCCAGCCCAAACTCGCAGACGGCGGTGTTGTTCGGCAGGTACCGCAACTGGGGATCCCGCGTCAGGTTCCCCATCAGGATCACCTTGTTGTAGCTTGCCATCGCTGCTCACCTCGGGCCGCGGTGCCGCGGGGGCGCCACCGGCCTAAAGAGCCTAGGCCTCGTCCGGCCCGGCCGCGCCCGGCCCATCCAAACTCTCCAGGGCGGGGACGGCCTCGGCGCTGGGACCGCGCTCGTAGCCTTCGTGCTCGCGGCGCGGCCGGCGCTCGCCGCTGCCGTAGCGGTCGTCGTCATGCCGCCGCCCGTCGCCCGCGGGGCACAGCGGCGTTTCAGGCGCGTGCGCCTTGAGGGCGGCCAGCTTCTCTTCGCTGATTTCGCTGCGCAGGACCAGCAGGCGCAGGATGAACTCGCTGAGCTGCGCGTCGCGCTCGAGTTCCTGGAGCTTCTCCGGCGGGGCGTCGAAATACGTCAGCACATACGTGCCGCGCTTGCGCCGCCGAATCTCGTATGCCAGCTTGCGCTCGTCATACTTCACGCACACCAGCAGGTTCGCGCCGCTGCGCTCCAACAGGCGGCGCACCTCCTGCTCGATCGCCGCCCAGTCCCGCGTGGTCGCGGTGTCAAACAGGAACATCGCTTCGTAGCGTTTCACGATGGTTCTCCTTCCGCGGAGTCCGCGTCCGCCGCGCCTCCGCTCCGTCTGCGATTAAACTCGTTCATTGCCGCCGCCAGCCCGCGCGCCAGCCAGCATTCCACGGCGTCCGCGGCATTCGTCACGGCGGCCGCGATGGCCGGCTGCTCGTCCGGCGCAAATCGGCCCAGCACGTGCGCGACGGTCGCGCTGCGGTGCACCTTGCCGATGCCGATCCGCAGCCGCGCCACCTCATTGGTGCTCAAGTGCCGGATCACGTCTGCCAGTCCTTTATGGCCACCGGCCGAACCTTCCGGCCGCAGGCGTAACTGTCCCAGAGGCAGGTCCAGGTCGTCATGGATCACCAGCAGGTCGGGCGTGGGAATCTTGTAGAACCGCACGACCGCCGCCACGCTCTGCCCGCTGAGGTTCATGAACGTCGCGGGCTTGAGCAGCAGGAGTTCCTCGCCACCGCGGCGGGTCTGGCCGAGCAGACCTTCAAAGTAGCGCTCGTACCGGGTCACCTCGGTCTGCCAGCGCCGGGCCAACTCGTCCACCGCCATAAAGCCGACATTGTGGCGGGACTCTGCATAGCGCGGCCCGGGATTTCCCAGGCCGGCGATCAGCTTCACGACTCGGCGCCCTCCTCTTCTTCCGCCTTACCCTTCGCAATGACTTCCGGCTCGGCCCCCGTCGCCTCGCCTTCCACCGGCGCGGCTGCGACCGGGGCGGCCTCCGCCCGCGGCGGCTGCACGACCGCCACGATGTCCGTGGGAGCGTTCAGAATCTTCACGTTCTCCGGCACTTCGATCTCACTGACCGGCAGGCTCTGGTTCATCGCCAGGCCGTCGACGCGGACACGGATCGAGTCCGGAATCTGCAGCACGAGGGCTTCGATCTCGAGCTCGGCCAGCACGTGCACCAGCGAGCCGCCTTCGGAGACGCCCACCGGCGTCCCGCGGAACTCGATCGGCACGCTGACGCGGACCCGTTCGTTCACGTCGACGCGCATCAGGTCGACGTGGATCGGCGACTTCTGCAGGTGGTCGAACTGCACGTCCTTGACCAGGTACTGCTTCTCCTGGGGGCCCACCTTGAAGTTGATGACGTGCGCCGACTTCTCCAGCGCCAGCGCCATGTCATGCTGTGACAGGGCGATGTGCTCCGGCGCCTCGCCGTGCCCGTAGATCACGCCCGGGATCAGCCCTTTCGCCCGCAAATGCTTGCTCGCGTGGCGGTTGCCCGGCTGTCGTGTTTCACCTTGAACCGTTGCGATTTCCATACGTCGACTCCCTGATCATCCGAGCCGGCCGCAGGCCCGCGGCCTGCTGCATGCGGGGCCTGCCCGCGGCGGCCCTGGCCTACATCCTCATGAATAGACTGCTCACCGATTCGTTGCGGTGAATCCGGCGGATCGCCTCGCCCATCAGATCGCTGACGCTCAGGAGCTTGAGCTTGGGCAGGTGGCTCCGCACCTCATCCGAAACCGGGATCGTGTCGGTCACCGCCAGATGGTCAATATCCGCCCGCGCCAACCGCTCCACCGCCGGCCCGCACAGCACGCCGTGCGTGGCGGCCACGATGATGCGCCGCGCACCGAACTTGCGGACGACCTCGCAGGCGCTGCCGATCGTGCCGGCGGTAGCGATGATGTCGTCCACCATCAGCACGGTCTTGTCCTTCACGTCGCCGATGATCGCCATGGTCTTCGTTTCGCTGCCACTCACGCGGCGCTTGTCGATGATCGCCAATTCGCCGCCGAGGTGGTTCGCATAGACGCGGGCCCGCTTCACGTTGCCCACGTCCGGACTCACCAGCGTCAGCGCCCCCAGGTTCATCCCCTTGATGTGCGCCGACAGCACCGGCTCGGCCGAGAGATTGTCGACCGGAATATCGAAGAAGCCCTGAATCTGCGCCGCATGCAGGTCCAGCGTCAGCACGCGGTTCGCCCCCGCCGTGGTCAGCAGGTTCGCCACCAGCTTCGCCGTGATCGGGACGCGCCCCTCGTCCTTGCGATCCTGCCGCGCGTAGCCGAAATACGGAATCACCGCGGTGATCCGCTGCGCCGACGCCCGCTTCATGCAGTCGATGAAGATCAACAGCTCCATCAGGTGCTTGTTGCCCGGCGGGCACGTCGACTGGATGATGAAGGCGTCGTGGCCGCGCACATCCTCGAGCAGCTTCAGCGAGATTTCACCATCGGGGAAATCCTCCAGGTGCACGCGCCCCAGCGGATACCCGAGGTACTCCGCGATCCGCGCCGCGAGCACGGGATTGCTGCGTCCGGAGAAGATGCGTAGATCCGTCATGCGGCACCTCCGCCACCCGGGCCCACGACCGCGAGGTCCGGCACGTTCGCCCCGTCCGGCACGCAGACCAGCGGTCCGACGCGGCAATTCGCCCCGATGCGGGCCGCTCCACAGATCTTCACGAACGGCTCGATGATGGTGTCCCGCCCGATGGTCGCACGCGCGTCGATCCACGTGTTGCCCGGATCGACGATCGTCACCCCGTCGCTCATCCAACGCGCGCAGATCCGCCCGCGCATGACCGCGTTGACCTTGGCCAGCTCCTGCCGCGAGTTGATGCTGTAGATGTCCTCGGGCCGCACGGAACTCAGCGCCAGCGCCTTCTTCCCCGCCTGGATCAGGATCGCCAGCGCATCCGTAATGTAGTACTCGCCCTTGGCGTTGTTCGGCTTGATCTGGTCGAGCGCCACGAGCAGGTCGGGCACCTTGAAGCAATAGTAACTCGGGTTCACTTCGCGAATCTGCCGCTGTTCCGGTGTCGCATCCGCGTGCTCGACGATCCCGCGCAGCCGCCCCTCCGCGTCGCGCCAGATGCGCCCGTACCCCGTCGGATCGTCCAGCACCGCCGTCGCCAGCGTCGCCGCCGAACCTTCCGCGATGTGCCGCGCCAGCAGCTCCTGCAACACCTCGCTGCGAATGAGCGGACCGTCGCCGCACAGCACCAGGGCGTGGTCGAAACCCTTGAGCTGCTCGCGGCAGACCATCACGGCGTGCCCGGTGCCCAACTGCGGGTTCTGCTCCACCCACCGGATGTGCCCGTCGTCCGCGAACGCCTGGATTACCAGTTCCTTGCCGTGCCCCACAACCACCGTGCACTCGGCTACACCGGCCGCGCGGCACGCGTCCAGCACGTAGGCCAGCATCGGCCGGTCGCAGATTTCGTGCAGGACCTTGGGCAACTCGCTCCTGAGGCGCGTGCCCTTGCCGGCCGCGAGGATGACAGCGGTGATCCGCGATGACGCCATGCCTTGCACCGAACTCCTGCGGTCTCGAAACCTCGACTCACCCGACCGGCCGCGGCGGAGTCGCACCGCTCACGGGCCACGCCGCACTTCGCGCCGGCCCAGCCACGGCCGCTGATAGCTCCAGCAAAAGCTACCCGGCCTGGACTCGAACCAGGAATGCCAGGACCAAAACCTGGTGTGTTACCGATTACACCACCGGGTAGTGGGACGCCGAGTCTCTCGCTCGCGCGCTCGGGCACGCCCGAAGGCGCCAACGCCGGCCAACAGCCGGTCCTCAGCAGACACGCCCACTCCGTCGCCCTTGTTCGACTGCACGGTCGCGGACCCGTACGGAGGACTGAACCGCCAGCCGTGAGTCAGGCGGCCCATTATGGCGGCTGCGACCAACTCGCAGGTCTCGCCACGCGCCCCATGCGCACAGGCAACACATCCCGGCCGCGACGGTGGCCGGAGCACGGTAATGTAGCTGGGCAGGTCGCCGGTGTCAACGCCACCTCCGAACCCGCTTTGGCGACCCGCAGCCGCGGCCGCAACGCCCGCGGCCACAGGCGAATCCCGCGCCACAGACCCCCGCAGCCCCGGCACCAGTCCGTGGACGGCGCGCGCCGTCGCTACGCGTCATTCCGATAACACGCGTGGCCAGCAGTGTTGGCGGATGGCCGCATGGTGCTGCTCCTGCCGCGGCGGATGGTCCTCACCGTCGCGCGGGAGCGTGCTCCATCTCGAGCAAAAATGGTGGAATCCCGTCACCCGGACGTTACGATGTAACCAAAGGGTACCCATGCGCTGGGCACATCTGTCCGCCAGCCGGACAACGGGTGCCACGGTCCGGGTCAAACCGCTTCTTGAGGATCAGGCTTGCACAGGAGAGAAGAATGAACGTGGTCACCATGCTCATCGCGCGCCCCTGGCGCCGCCCCATCAGCGCGGCGGTGCTCGTCGGCTGTGCCGTTATCGGTCTGCCCCACGCCCGCGGCGACGCTGCCGCCACGCAGGGCATCGTGCCCTTCCGCAGCGGCGAGGTCGTCACCGTCAAGCAAGCCCCGGCAGAACTGTCCGGCACGCTGGCCATGGCGACGCGCGGGGCCGCCCGCCACGTGGTTGTCCAGTTCGACCGACCGGTCACGGATGTCGAGCGCCAGCAGCTCGAAGCCGCCGGCATCGATCTCTTGAGCTATCTCGGCGACAACGCCTTCTTTGCCACCGTCGCCGCGAACCGGGCTAACCCGGCCGCGGCCGCCAACCTGGCGTCCCTGCGTTGCGTGCTGCCCGTGCAGACCACCTGGAAGCTGCACCCTGACTTCATTGCCGGCCAGATACCGGAATGGTCGATCGTCGCCAAACCCAAGGCGCCGGCCACCGACAAGCCGGACGAGCCCGCGGCTCCGCCGGAGCCGACGATTGTCGCCGCCTACGTCGTCTTCCACGGCGACGTGCCGGCGGCCACCGAGGGCGTGCGTCTGTGCCAGCTCTACGGCGCCAACGTGCGCAGCGTGCTGGACCTCGTGAACACGCTCGTCGTCGAACTGCCCGCGGATAACGTGGCCCTGCTGGCGGCCGAGGACGTCGTGTCCTGGATCGAGCCACCCCTCCCCAAGTTCGCCGAGCTCAACGACAGCAACCGCGCCCGCACCGGCGCTAACCTCGTGCAGGCCGCCCCCTATGGCCTCGACGGCAGCGGCGTGACGGTGATGGTCTACGACGGTGGCACCGGGCGCGCGACACACCAGGACTTCGGCGGGCGCCTGCACGTCCGCGACAGCTCCGGCATGGCCAGCCACTCGACGCACGTGGCCGGCACGATCGGCGGCAGCGGCGTGGCCAGCAGCGGCTTGCGCAAGGGCATGGCCCCGGCCGTGATCCTCGAATCCTACGGCTTTGAGCAGGCCGGCGGCTTGCAGCAGGGCTTCCTGTACACCGACCCCGGCGACCTGGCGGCCGACTACAAGCAGGCCATTAGCACGTACGGCGCCGACATCGCGAACAACTCGATCGGCACGAACACCGCCCCCAATGGTTATCCCTGCACCTGGGAAGGCAATTACGGCGTCACCGACACGGTGATCGACAAGATCGTCCGCGGTGACGGCAGCGATCCGAACTTCACCCAGCCCTTCCGCATCGTCTGGGCCAACGGCAACGAGCGGCAGGTCAGCACCTGCCTGGGCATCGAGGGCTTCGCATCGCCCTACCACTCGACCGCCCCGCCCGCCTGTGCCAAGAACCACATCACGGTCGGCGCCCTGAACTCGAATGACGACTCCGTGACCGACTTCACCAGCTTCGGCCCGGCGGATGACGGGCGCCTCAAGCCCGATCTTTCCGGCCCCGGCTGCGAGGTCGGCAGCGACAGCGGCGTCACGTCGTGCGACAGCTCGTCCGACACCGCCTACACCAGCAAGTGCGGCACCTCCATGGCCGCGCCGACCGTTTGCGGTCTGAGCGCCCTGCTCCTGCAGGACTTCCGCCAGCAGTACCCCACGCTGCCCGACTTCCGCAACTCGACCCTGAAGGTTCTGCTGGCCCACACGGCCGTCGACCTCGAGAATCCCGGCCCGGACTACAAGACCGGCTACGGCTCGGTGCGCATCAAGCCCGCGGTCGACCTGGAGCGCAGCGGCAATTTCATCCAGAACCAGGTCACCCAGGGCCAGACCTATCAACTCTTCGTGATCGTCGCGACCGGAGACACACAACTCAAGGTGACGCTGGCGTGGGACGACGTGCCCGGCACACCGAACGTCAATCCCGCCCTGGTCAACGACCTCGATCTGCGCGTCTACAACAGCACGAACCAGCAGTTCTATCCCTGGACGCTCAGCCCGACCAATCCGAGCGCCAACGCCGTCCGCACGCAGGCGGATCACCTCAACAACATCGAGCAGGTCGTGATCGACAACCCACCCCCCGGCGCCTATCGCGTCGAGGTCGTGGGCTATAACGTCCCATCCGGCCCGCAGCCATTCTCCCTGGCGGCGACGCCCTACCTGGTGAACTGCTCCTCGGCCGGAATCGCGGTCCTGGATCGGCCCAAGTACGCCTGCGACGGCACGGCCGCGCTCCGCGTCGTGGATTGTGACCTGAACACCAGCAACACCGTGGTGGACACGGTCACCGTCACGCTCTCCTCCACCTCAGAGCCGGCCGGGGAGACCGTGGTTCTGACCGAGACGGCCGCGGAATCGGCTGCATTTCTCGGCACGCTCGCCTTGAGCACGACGGACGCGCCCGGCGTCCTGCTCGTGGCCCCCGGCGACACCGTGACCTTGACCTACAATGATGCGGACCATGGCGACGGTCAGCCCGCCGCGGTCACCACGACGGCGGTCGTGGACTGCGCAGCGCCGACGGCGTCGAACGTGCTGGTCAACCCCATCAATCCCCGGGACGCGACCATCACGCTGACTACCAACGAGCCGGCCCAGGTGACGGTTCGCTACGGCCGTGCGTGCGACAGCCTGACGTCCACGCAGGCGGGCTCGGGCTATCGCACCGCGCACACGATCCAGCTCACCGGCCTGACCGACAACACGCCCTACTTTTACGCCCTCGACCTGGTCGACGAGGCCGGCAACGCAGCAACCGATGATCACGGCGGCGCGTGCTGGCAATTCAGCACGCCGGAGATCCCCGACTATTTCACGCAGCTCTTTACGACCAACAACGACCTCGACAACCGCACGTTGTCCTTCGCACCGAACGGCAGCGTGGATTTCTATGCCGGCTGCGCGTACACGATTTCGGCGCTGCCCACCGATCCGAACGGCGGCACGACGTTGACATTTAACAGCGGGGACGACGGCTACTCCCTCGTCACGCTGACCGGCGGCGCCCGCGTCTACCTCTATGGCGTGAGCTACACCAGCTTCTACGTCGGCACGAACGGCTACGTGACCTTCGGCTCCAGCGACACGGCCTACAACGAGTCGCTGGCGAACCACTTCAACAAGCCGCGCGTCGCGGCCTGTTTCAACGATCTCGACGTCGGCCAGGGCGGCAGCGTCACGTTCCGCCAGCTCGCCGACCGCGCCGTCGTCACGTGGCTCAACGTGCCCGTTCACAACTCCACCTCGTCGCGCGTCACGATGCAGATCGAGCTATACTTCGACGGACGCCTGACGATCAACTACCTGACCGTCGGCCCGAACGATGGCCTCGCCGGCCTCTCCGCCGGCACCGGCGTCCCGGCCGACTACTTCGAGACCGATCTCTCCGCCATGAACGCCTGCGGCCCGCGTCCGCCGTCCGCCGGTGCCCTCCAGACGAGCACCGCCCAGAGTCGCCCGACAACGCTGACCCTGCCGGCCACGGACGACGGCCTGCCGAACCCGCCGGGCATGCTCACGTACACGCTGCAGACGCTGCCCACGCACGGCACGCTGGCGGATCCCGGCGGCGGCCCGATCACGGCGGCCCCCTACACCATCCTGAACAACAATGACCGCGTGGACTACGCGCCGGAGCCCAATTACCGCGGCACCGACACGTTCAGCTTCCGCGTAAACGACGGCGGCACCGCGCCCGCGGGCGGTGATTCGAACGTCGCCACCGTGACGATCACCGTCGGCGGTCCGGACTGGGATCCCAACGCGAGCAATGTCACCGCCACGACGGCGATGACCCATCCCGTGGACATCACGCTGCTCGCCACCGACCCGCAGAACGACCCGCTGACCTATACCGTGGAGTCGCTGCCCGCGCGCGGGCTGCTCCGCACGGCCGCCAACACGCTGATCACCACGGCACCCTATACGCTGCCGGGCGGCAGCAATGTGGTCCGCTACCAGCCCCCGGCCGGCCAGAATCTGGCTGCCACGTTCACCTTCTCGGCGGCGGATGCGACGGCCAAGTCCAACGTTGCCACGGTCACGGTGACCGTGGGCGGCGCGCAGCTCATCTACAGCTTCCCGCTGGACACCAACCCCGGCTGGACGACGCAAAGCCTGTGGGCCTGGGGCACACCCAGCGGCGGCGCCGGCGATCACGGCGGGGCCGATCCCAACAGCGGCCACACCGGACGCAACGTCTACGGCTACAACCTGACCGGCGGCTACACCAACAGCATGACGGAGCAGCACCTGACGACGACGGCCATCGACTGCACCAATCTGACGCAGGTGCATCTGAAGTTCTGGCGCTGGCTCGGCGTCGAGTCGGCCAGCTACGACCATGCGTACGTGCGCGTCAGTAACAACAACACCACGTGGACCACGGTCTGGTCGAACCCGACGACGACGATCGACGATCGCGCCTGGTCCCAACAGGACTACGACATCTCCGCGGTGGCCAACAACAAGCCTACGGTCTACATCCGCTGGACGATGGGCGCGACCGACGGGAGCTGGACGTACTGCGGCTGGAACCTCGATGACATCGAGATCTGGGGCCTCGCCCCCGGCGGCCCGTCCGGCTGCCTGGGCGATGCGAACTGCGACGGTCAGATCAGTTGGCGCGACATCGATTTCCTCGTTGCCGGGATGAATGACAACCAGTCCTCCTGGCAGGCGCTGTTCCCAGCCCCCGGACCGGGCTGCCCGTTTACCAACCTGGACGTCAATCTGGACGGCACGGTAACCTGGCGTGACATCGACCCGTTCATCGCCTACATGAACTCGCCGTGCCCGCCGTAGTCGCGACACGCTGACAGAGCCCGCCGCGCGGGGCGGACCCCCTCGGGTCCGCCCCGCCGTGTTTCCCGACCCGCGCCTTAACGACGGCGGCCGCGCCTGCTAGGCTACCGCCATGCCCGGTGCCCGCCCTGACGATCCGCCGCCCGCGCCCAACCCCGCAGGCGTCGCGCTCGACCGCGACGTCTACTGCCCCGGCTGCCGCTATAACCTCCGCGGCCTCACCGGCGATCCGCTGCGCTGCCCCGAATGCGGGCGGGCGTCCACGCGGGCCGATCTCTTCCCGGCGGCAGACCAGGCTGCCGCCCGCTTCCAGGAACTCCGCCAGACTCTCGATGCCCTCGTGGTCGGGCTGCTGATCGCCCTGCCAACTGTCGTCGGGCTGGGTGTGTCGCGCCCGCTCGGTTTTGCCTGGTTCGCGGTCGCGGCCGGCCTGGTCCTGCTGGTCGCCGTCGTGCTGGTCGGGGCGGTACTGGAAGTACGCCATCTCACCACCCACCCGGACTGGGCGCGGGCGCTGGCCGGCTACCTGGCCAGCTCCGTGCTCCTGCTGGTGGCGCTGCCCGTAGTCTGGGCCCTCGGCATGGGCCTGCTGTGGGGCATCCTGTGGCTGTGGGGACCCCGTGAGCACACCGCGTGGTGGAGTCTCCCCGGAGGCCTCTTGGCGGTCGTGCTGGTGCTGGCCCACGGCCGTTTGATCCCCGCGCTCCGCCGTCGGCAGACCTGGCAGTTCCAGCGGCTTGTGCGTTTTGCGCGGGCCACCCCCCGCAGCCACCCCTCCCGGGCGGACTAATCCTCGGGTTCGCAGGTCACCGTCAGGCTCAGTGACGCGAATTGCTCGACGTACAGCTCCGCTCGCTCCTGGTGCGTCACCAGCAGCAGCGCCACGCCCGCTTCGTGCGCCTCCATTGTGCAACGGATGGCGTCCCGGTGACTCAGGGGCGTGAGCTTCAGGATGGCCAGAACCACGTGGTCGATCGAGTTGACGTCGTCGTTGTGCAGGAGCACGCGCCACGGCGGCAGCGCATGGGTTCGCTGGGCGACCTCCGTGTCGACTACCGGACTCACGTCGTGCTCGGGCATGCCGGCCTCGGAAAGCGACTACACCCCATACGCTTCTACCCGAATTATAAAACGGCCGCCGGCGGGCGCGTCAAGCATTTCTCGCCCCTCCCCAGGAACGGCCCGCCGCGGCCCTCGCCGTGCGCCCGCCCTTGGCGGGCAGCGCTCCCGTCCGCTACAATCGCCTCGCCCCGTTGGCGGATAACGGGCTCGTGGAGACCCCGCTGATGAAGATGCACCGCTTCGCCTTCGCCACCCTCATCACCCTGTTGCCCGCGGCCACGGCGCTGCACGCCCAAACCGCGACCGACGCCCTGGCCGCGCTGCGGACGAAGACGGAACTCACGGACGAGGACCGTGCCCAGATCCGCACGTTCGTCACCGAACGGGTCGGCGAGCTCCTGGGCTCGGACGCCACCGCGTCTCGCGCGGCCGGCGCCGCGTTGCGCTCCGGCTACACGGGCAACGAGCTCTTCAAGCAGGCCTATCTGGCAGCGTGCAGCGACATCTTCGGCTCAGCCGCCAAGAAGGCCGAGCTGGAGCCGGCCACGCGTCTGCTCACCGTGCTCGGCACGTTCAACGCGCTCGAAGCACACCCCGTCTTGCTCGAGGCCCTGCAGGACGAGCGCGTGGGTGTCCGGGCGGCCGCCGCCATCGGTCTGCGCAGTCTGCGCCCCAGAATCGCGGCCGCTGCGCCGGCGTACGGCACCGTGGTGAACGCGTTGCGCGAGGCGGGCAAGAAGGAGCGCTCGCGCGACACGCTGCGCAGTATCTACGGGGCCCTGGCCTACGCAGACTTGCCCACGCCGCCGGATCTCAAACCGGCGCAAACAGCGCTGCTGGAACTGCTGGAGGGTCGGGCGCGGCTGTATGCGGCCCGCGGCGACGTGCCGGCTCTGGGAGCCGACGACGCCGGGTTGGCACTCGCGGAGAAGCAGCTTAAGAACCTGAGCGACGATGAAAAGAAGCGGTTGACGACGTCCACGGCAGCGATGGTGCGCTACGCCGTGGAGGAATACCGCTCGCCCGCCAAGAAGCTCTACGAGGTCACGGACAAGGCGACGAACCGCACGCAAGTGGAGAACCGGGACGCCGTGGAACGCCTCGTGCTCGTCGGCGAACGGCTACTCGGCGCCCTACTGGGCCCCAAGCAGGCGCCGGCCGTGATGGACGCCATGCGCAAGCGCGACCGCGCCGGGATGAAGCTGGAATGGGAAAAGTGGGGGACGCTGCTGCAGGCGGCGGTCAACGATGGCTTCCCGCTCCGGGAGAACCCGGACGCGGAGCCGCCGAGCGACCCCAACGCCGACACGAAACCCTAGGCCCCGCTCTTCTCATAGTACGCCGCGTTGCGCGCGATGAACGCCTCCAGGTTCTCGGGCAGGTCGTCTTCCGAGAAGATGGCCTTCACCGGACACTCGTCGACGCACAGGCCGCAATCGATGCACGTCTCCGGGTTGATGTAGAGCATCTCGGCCGTCGCGAACTCGGGCTCGTCCTTGCGCGGATGGATGCAGTCGACCGGGCAGACCGCCACGCAACTGCCATCCTTCACGCCAATGCACGCTTGCGTAATAAAGTGCGGCACGCCCAACTCCTTCCAGGAATTCCATCCGGGCTGGCCCAGCCCGCGTGAGCACGGGATTATAGGCGGGCGGTCCGCGGCGGCAATCCGCGCCCGCTTGACCGGGGCGGTCCACGTGACTACCACATCAGGGGGACGAGTATGGCCCATCTTCCCGCGAGGTGTCTGGTGGCCCACAAATTGACCTGGCAGGATACGGAAGACATCGGTCTGGCCCTGCAAGAACAGTTCCCGGACGTGGACCCGCTGACGGTCCGATTCACGGACCTGCATCGTTGGGTGTGCGGGCTGCCGGAGTTTGGCGACGACCCGCAGGCCAGCAACGAGAAACGGCTCGAGGCCATCCAGATGGCCTGGTTGGCGGAGCACCGGGAGGCCCGCGGCTAGCCCCCCGCGAGGATTTTGCGCTGCCCGGCGCGGCGCCCTTGTTACAATGGATACAATGAGTTAGGTTGCGCAGTGCCGTTCCTCACGGATGGGGAGCGCGCAAACAGCGGAGGAGTCTCGCCGTGGTCCGGCTGAATCTCTTCGTCCTCGCCGTCGTATCACTGGCCCCCCTGGCACCTTTCGGCTGCCCTTCCACGGATGGCCCGGTCGATGTGGTACCCACCGAACGCGGCAGCCTGGTCACCACCGCCACCGCCGTAGCGACCGCCAGCGTGGGGGACACCGTCCAACTGACCGCCGCGGCCACGGCCAACGCGGACAGCGGCACCATCAGTTACGCCTGGCTGCAAATCGGCGGCCCCGGCGTCCCGATCACCCAGGCGGAACAGGCCCAGGCCAGCTTTGTCGCCCCCTCGCTGGCCACGCAGCAGACACTCGTCTTCCTGGTCAATTCCTATGACGAAGCGGGCGCCGTCGGCCGGGCGGAAGCACGTGTCACCGTGGCCGTGGACCCCGATTACAAGCCCTATGACTACACCAACGTCTCCGGCGGCACCTCAGCCGGCGCAGCCGGTCCGGTCGCCGACGCCGGCGACAACCAGACCGTTCTGCCGGCCGCCACCGTCACACTGAACGGCTCCGCGAGCACCGGCAAGCAACTGACCTACGCCTGGCGCCAGGTCAGCGGCACGACCGTCGCGCTCAGTGCCACGGATGTCTCCAAGCCCACGTTCACCGCTCCGGCCTACAACGCCGACGGGGAGAACGCCCTGGTCTTTGAACTGCGGATCACCGACTCGGTCAGCCGCACAGTGACGGACCGGACGAAGGTAACCGTCCGCGACCCGAACACGAGCGATCGCCGTGTGAAGATTTCCACGTCGATGGGCGACTTCACGATCGAGCTCAATCCGGAGAAGGCCCCCATCTCCACAGCCAACTTCCTCAAGTACGTGGACGAGGGCTTCTACGACGGCACGATCTTCCACCGCGTCATTCCCAACTTCGTCGTCCAGGGCGGCGGCTTCCTCCCCGGCCTGACGCAGAAGGAAACCCACTCCGCCATCAAGAACGAGGCCAGCAACGGCCTGAAGAACGTCCGCGCCTCCGTCGCGATGGCCCGCACGAGTGACGTTGATTCCGCCACGTCCCAGTGGTACGTGAACCTGAAGGACAACACCGGCCTGGATTACCCCACCAATGGCGGCTATGCCGTGTTCGGCACGGTCGTTGAGGGCATGGACGTGATCGATCGCATCGCGACCGTCGAGACGGAAACCCGCAGCGGTTTTCAGGACGTGCCTGTCACGGACGTGATCCTGCGGACCGCTCGGCGCGTGACCACCACCCCGTAATCCCGCGCACCGCCGCTCAACACGCTGATTTCTCCCCAGCGCGGCCGCCTGTCGGCCGCGCTAGTTTTTGCGCGCCGCCCGCGGCAGCCGTAAGTCCCAAATCTCGTGCAGCCCGAACAGCCCCTGCGGCCGCACGATCATCATCACAATCAGCGCCAGTGAATAGATGATCATCCGGTACTCGGCCACGAAGCGCAGGCCCTCCGGCAGGATCGTCAGCAGGATCGCCGCGAGCACCGAGCCCGACACCGACCCCATCCCCCCCAGCACGACCATGATGACCAGATCGAAAGACTTCTGAAATCCCAGTTCGCCGGCGTTGATCGAGCCATTGATCAGGTGCGCGTACAGCACGCCGCCCAGCCCCGCGAAGAACGCCGCCAGCACGAACGCCCGTACCTTGTATCTTGTCGTGTGCACCCCCATCGCCTCGGCCGCAATTTCATCCTCGCGAATCGAAAGAAACGCCCGGCCGTAGCTCGAGCGTTTGATCCGGTACGCCGCCAGCAGCGTGAGCGCGACGAACAGGTACACCCAGAAGAGGGTGGTGTAATACGGCACACCCGCAAAGCCCAGGGCCCCGCCCAGGTGCGTGAACAGCCCCGGTAGCGACGTGGCGGCGATCTCCCTGGCGGACCAGAGCTGGTCACGCGAGCTCTGAATGATCACCTTGACGATCTCGCCAAAGCCGAGTGTCACGATGGCCAGGTAATCCCCGCGCAGCCGCAGCGACGGCAGCCCCACCACGTATCCCGCGGCCGCGGCCACGAGCCCGCCCGCCAGGCACCCGCCGAGGAACAGCGCGTCGCCGAGCGTGAGCAGCGGCAGCGCTCCGCCGACGGCCGAACTCAACAGCCCGCCGTGGAACGCCGCATCCCCGAACAGGCGGTACGAACCGTAGTACGTCACGGCCGCCCCGACGTACCCGCCCAACGCCATGAACCCCGCGTGCCCGATCGAGAACTGCCCCGTGAAGCCGTTCACCAGCGTCAGCGAGACCGCCAAGATCACGTTGATGCCGATGTCCAGCAGCAGCTTGGTCGCAAAAGCCCCACTCATCGGTTGTACGACAAAGTGCAGCAGCGCGGCCAGCACGATCCCGACCGCCAGTGGCGCTGCATTGCGAGGTACCACCGTCCAAACCGGCGGCGGATGCAGTTCTAGTCGCAGCGGCGTTTCGGCCATCGTTCGCAAACACCCTCTCTGGTGCGCCCGACGCGGGCGCTGCATCGCGTCGCGCGCTAAACCTTCTCCACCGCGGCTCGCCCGAGCAGTCCGGTCGGCCGGACCAGTAGCACGACAATGAGCAACACGAATACGTAGACGTCGCGGTACAGCGCGCTGATGTACGCCGCCCCGACGAACTCCAGCAGCCCAATCAAGAGCCCACCCAGCATGGCCCCGCGGACGTTCCCAATGCCTCCTACCACAGCCGCCACGAACGCCTTCAGCCCCAGCATCACCCACGAGGTGTCGGCCGGCTGCTTGAGACCGGCCGGATACTTCATGCCGTACAAGAAGCCCGCCGCCGCCGCCAGCGCCGAGCCGAGCACGAAGGTAAACGAGATCACCCGGTTAACGTTGATCCCCATCAAGGCCGCAGTCTGCGTGTTGTACGACACCGCCCGCATGCCGCGGCCGAGCTTGGTCCGAAATACCAACCATTCCAGCGCGAGCATGAGCACGATGGCCGTGCCGAGAACGACGACATCCACCAGGGGCACGCGGACGCCGGCGAATTCCGCCAACCCTACGTCGGGCACCATCCGCGGCATCGCCCGCGTATACGGCCCGAAGAGCGGCCGGAGCTGCCCCGTGTTCTGCAGCAGCAGCGACACGCCGATGGCCGTGATCAGCACGTTCAGCCGCGGCGCGTTGCGCAGCGGCTTGTACGCAAAGCGCTCAACGATATACCCCACCCCACCACAAGCCGCCATCGCTGCCAGCAGCACGACCGGCCCGACCCACCACGCCGGTGGCGGTCCGCCGGGCAGTGCCGCCACGCCGAGCAGCTTGACCGCGCACACCCACGACAGCAGCGCTCCCAGCACGAACACGTCGCTATGGGCGAAGTTGATGAACTTCAGGATTCCGTACACCATCGTGTAGCCCAGCGCGATGAGCGCGTACAGCCCCCCCACGGCCGTTCCGTCCATCAGCGTCTGGATCAGCTTGGTCAAGTCCGGAACTCACTCCTCGCTGCCCGAGCGTTCACAACCCCGCCCGACAGGCCCCTCGTCTGCCCGGCTCTTCTTCTCTCTCTTCCTTCGTGCCCTGCGCGTCCTTCGCGGTGAAGCGTGCGCAGCCTACTCGCCCGCCGGCTCAATGGTCGTTAAGTAGTACGGCTTGCCACCCTGCAGCCGCAGGATGACGGCCGGCTTGCGGGCGTCGCGGTGGGCGTCCATCGTGATCACGCCGGTCACCAGCGCGAGGTCCTCCGTCGCCGCCAGCGCCCCCGCCAGGTCGCGCCCGCTCAGCGACTTCGCCCGCTGCATTCCGTCGAACAGCATCTTCGCGGAGTCATACCCGGTCGCCGCCATGCCGTCCGGAATGCTGCCGAACTCCGCCTTGTACCGCTGCACGAATTCCTGCACCGCGGGCCGCGTCTCCTGCTCCGAATAGTGATTGGAGTAGAAGCAGCCGTCCAGCGCCGTGCCCGCGTTCTTGAGGTCCTCCGCATCCCAGCCGTCCCCGCCCAAGAGCGGCTGCGTGATGCCCAACCGCCGCGCCTGCACCGCGATGTTGATGACCTCGGTGTAGTAGCCGGGGATGAAGATTACGTCGGGCTTCGCGTCGCGGATCGTCGTCAGTTGTGCCGAGTAGTCCGCGTCGCCGTCACCGTATGCCTGCTCACCGACAATCTTGCCCCCCATGGCCGCAAAATGCTGCTTGAACGTCTCATTCAGACCAGCTGAGTACGCCTGCGATCGGTTGTACAGCGTGCAGGCCCGCTGGGCCTTGAGCGGCTCACCGCGGGCGAACTTCGCGCACACGTAGCCCTGGAACGGATCGATGAAGCAGACTCGGAAGATCATGTCGCCGATCTCGGTCACGCGCGGGTTCGTCGACGACGGCGAGATCATCGGCACGCCATAGCGCTGACACACCTGCCCGGCCGCCATCGAGCGCGATGATGCCACCTCCCCCAGCACCGCACACACCTTGTCCTGCGTGATCAGCCGCGTGACGGCCGTCGCGGATTCCTGCTGCCTACCCTGGTTGTCATACGTGATGAGTTTGATCTGGCGACCCTTGATGCCCCCGGCCGCATTCTGCTCCTTCACCGCGAGCTTCACGCCGTTGTCCGTGGACACGCCCCACGTCGCCTCATTGCCGGTCAGCGACGCATAGTGGCCGACCAGGATCGGCCCGCTGCCGGTGTCGTTCGTGTTCGAGATGCCGGCTGCTGCAGCGCCGGCCTGGCTGCTCGCCCCGGCCGCCGCGCTACCCGCCCCACCCGCCGGCGCCGACGTCGTTCCTCCGCCCGGCTTCTGGTCACAGCCGGCCAGACTAGCGACCACGACGATGGTGCAAGCGCCCGCCAATAAACGGGGAAATCCACGACCCGAAATCATCGGCCATCCTCCTAGCACGAACAGATCGCTTCGGTACGCGAGCAGGCGAAGTGTGTCAAGGACAAAGCGGGATTTCGCGCCTGGCGCGCTCATCCCCGTGCAACGCGCCCGCCCCTCGTCCTCAGGCCGCGCCGCTTTCCTACCGTCCCGCGCTCGCCGCGATGTCGCCCGCCGTCTGCACGACCTGCACGCTCGTCGTATCGAAGAGGTTGGACGACAGTGCCTCCGCCTGGTGCCCGAGCTTGCTGAACCCGATTGTGCCCAACACCAGCAGCGCCACCGCGCAGGCATTGACGATCGCCAGCCCGCCCAGCGGCGCTCGCACCCGCCCCAAGGCCGCATCGTCCCGCAGGTACATCTGCCGAATGATCCGCACGTAGTAGTACAAGCTGATGGCCGTGTTCACCACCGCCACCACGATCAGCCCCCACAGCCACGGCTGCGTGCTCGCCGTCTTGCCCAGCGCCAGGATCAGGAACCACTTGGCCGCAAACCCGCCCAACGGCGGCAGGCCGACCAGCGAGAACAGGCAAATCGCCATCGGCAGGGCCAACGCCGGCGCCCGCCGCCCCAGCCCGGTGAACGCCGACAGATGGTCCGTCCCCGTCTGCCACGCCACCAGGGCCGCCACGCCGAAGGCCCCCACATTCATGATCATGTACACGAACAGGTATGCGACAATGGCCGCCAGCCCCGCGTGCGCGTCGACCGTCCGAAAGCTCTCCGGGCGCACGAGGATCGCCGCCGCCATCATCATGTACCCCGCGTGCGCAATCGAAGAATACGCCAACGTCCGTTTGACGCTTTCCTGCCGCAACGCCGCCAGGTTCCCCACGGTGCAGGTAATCGCCGCCAGCAATCCCACCGCCCACGTCAGCGGCTCCGCGATCGGCGCCAGCCCCGGCGCCGCGCAGAACGCCGTCACCAGCCGCAGCAGCACGCCCAGGCCGGCCGCCTTGCTCGCGATGCTCAGCCACGTTGTGATCTCAGTCGGCGCCCCCTCGAACACGTCGGGACACCACAGGTGCATCGGCACGGCCGCGATCTTGAAGAGAATCCCCGCCCCCAGTGCCGCTAGCCCCAGCCACAGCACCGGCCCTGCCGCCACTGCCCCGCTGCCGCGCGCCAGCTGCGCCACCATCGTCGGCACGTCGAGCGTCCCGAATTGGCCGTACAGCAGCGACACGCCGTAAACCATGATCGCCGCTGCGGCCGCCCCGAACGTCACGTATTTGAGCGCCGCTTCGGCCCCCAGCCGCGATCGCTTATCGCTCGCCACGATCGCGTAGCTCGGCAAGGACGCCGTTTCCATCGCGATGATCAGTACCAGCAGGTTGAGCGTGCTCACCATCAGCAGCATGCCCAGCGCGCTCGTCACCAGCAGCACGAAGAACTCCGGTGTGCCGCTGGTCGTCGAATTCGAGCCGACGTCCGGCGCCGGCCCGCGCGGGCTTTGCCCCAACTCGCGCTGCACCGTGCCCACGATCCACAGCCAGGTGACGAGCACCAACAACATGAAGATGAGCATATGGAAGAAGACCGTGAACCGATCCGCGATCAGCATCGGCGTCGTGCCGGCCGGGGTCAGGCCGCCCGCGCCACCACTGACCACGCGCACCGCCACCGACGCCGTCGCCAGCGCCGCCAGCAGCGTCCCCACCAGCGTGACGAGCGCCGGCAGGTACGTCCGTCGCCCGAAGATCAGCGGCAGCACAAGCATCGCCGCCAGCGTGCCCACCAGGATCAACTCGGGCGCAAACAGCCGCAGGTCGGCCCCCGAGGGCATCCACAGATTCGCGAGTAGCAGGTTCATGGTCCGTCCGTCTTGCGCTTCGTTCACCGCATCGGGCGCTCACCGGGCGGGTCCCGGTCGCGCCCGGTCGCCTAGTGCCCGATCAGCCCGGCCACCGACGCCTGAACCGCCGGCATGGCCTGCCCGAACAGGTCGGTAATCTGACCCAGCGTGCCGTTCATGAAGTTGAACAGCGTCTGCTGCGGCAGGATGCCGAGAGCGATCGCCAGCGCCGCGAAAGGCACGAGAATCGCAATCTCCCGGCCGCTGGCCTCGGGGAAGCCCTTGTACTCCTCGCGCTGCTTGCCGAGGTACACGCGCTGAATCATCCACAGAATGTAGGCGGCCGTCAGAATCACGCCCGTCGCCGCGATCACCGCGATCGGCTTCGCCCAGGCCCACTGCGACGCCGAGAAGGTCGCGATCAGCACCCAGAATTCGCCGATGAAGCCGCACAGCCCCGGCAAGCCCAGCGACGCAAAGAAGCCCAGCGTCGCCAGCGAGCCGTACACCGGCATGCTCAGCCACAGCCCGCCGAACCGGTTGATCTCGCGGTGGTGCGCCCGGTCATAAATCACGCCGACCAGGAAGAAGCACATCGGGCTGGAAATGCCGTGCGCGATCACCTGGAACATCGCCCCCTCCCACCCGGCCGGCGTCATGATCGCCAGACCGAGCAGGACGTAGCCCATGTGGCTGATCGAGCTGTACGCGACCAGCCGCTTGAAGTCCGTCTGCGCCATCGCACACAGGGCGCCGTAGATGATGTTGATGAGGCCCAGGATCGCCAGCCCGTACGCCGCCCATACGCCCGCCTGCGGCAGAATCGGGTAGCTGATCCGCATCAGGCCGTACGCCCCCATCTTCAGCAGCACGCCCGCCAGGATCATCGAAATCGGCGTCGGCGCCTCGACGTGCGCGTCGGGCAACCACGTGTGGAACGGGAATACCGGCACCTTCACCGCAAAGCCGATGTATAGCAGCACGAACATCAGCGGGGCGAACTTGAACCCCATGAACATCGCACTGCCGAAAGCCTTCTGAATCTCCACGTCCGTCGCCATCTTGATCAGGTCGAACGTCCGATGCCCGACTGGGGCATAGAAGTAGAACGCCAGCAGCACGACGAGCATCAGCACGCTGCCCGCCAGGGTGTAGATGAAGAACTTGATCGCGGCGTATTCCTTCCGCGGCCCGCCCCACACGCCGATCAGGAAGTACATCGGCAGCAGCATCACTTCCCAGAAGATGTAGAACAGGAAGAAGTCCAACGCGCAGAACACGCCCAGCATGCCCGTCTCGAGCAGCAGAAACAGGCAGAAGTAGCCGCGCACGCCGTGACTCACCTTCCAGTGCTCGATGTTCCAGCTCGCCAGGCACGCCAGGAAGCTGACCACCGTGGTCAGAATGACCAACGGGAACGACAGTCCGTCGATGCCGACGAAGTACTGGATCGGCGTCGCCCCCTCGCCGCTGCCCAGCGTGATCCACGTCAGCCGCGTGACCTCGTGCAGCTTCTGGCCGTAGCCGTCGCCGAAAATCTTCAGCGCATCCGGCCCGGTGAACTGCCCGAACAGCCCCAGCGACAGCAGGAGCGTCAGCCCGCTGGCCAGCACGGCGATGACCTTGACCGCCTTCGTGCTGGGCGTGATCAGGCACAGCACGCCCGCCAACGCGGGAACGAAGATGATCCAGTTGAGCAAGTGACCTTCCACTGCAAAGCCCTCAGCTATCAGCTCTCAGCTTTCCGCATTTCGCGGTCCGTAATCTGCTGCCTGCTGCCAACCTTCGCGCGCGCCGCCCATCCTTCCGTAGCGTCAGGCCTCTGTGCCTGACGTCGCACAGCCGTCGGACACGGAGGTCCGACGCTACTGACCACGCGGCCACACGCGCCGGCCGCTACCCAAACGCAATCCATACCACCACGACGGCCGCACTGCCCGCCGCAAACAGAATGTAATTCCGCACGCGCCCGACCTGCGGGCTGCGCACCAATCCGCCGAGCTTCAGCGCCGACGCGCCGACGCCGTTCACCAGCCCGTCGACCAGCCCCTTGTCCAGCACGTACCCGCTGAACGCGGAAATCCGTTCCGTCACCCATGCCGACAAGTTTACGAGCCCGTCGACGACGTATTTGTCGAAGGCGTAGCACACATTCTTGAGCACGTGCGTGCCGCCCACCCACACCAGCCCGTACGCCTCATCAAAGTAGAACTTGTGCTCCAGCACGGTGTGCAGCGGCAGGAAGGCCCGCTTGAGCTTCTCACCCACCGCCAGCCCGCGGGCGTAAATCACGATCGCGACGAAGAAGCCGGCCACGAACGCAAAGCCGACGATCTTCGCCAGCACCGCGTGCGCCCCGTGGTCGATCATCGTCGCGTGCGGCGCCAATTCGCTCGCGCTGCCGGCCGCCCCGTCAAAGACCTGCGTGAGCAGCCCCGCCGGCGCGGCCGCCGCCACCAATGGCCGAAAGATCATGTAGCTCGCCACGAACGTCCCCGCCGCCAGCACCACGAGCGGCAGCCACATCAAGGGCGACTCGTGGGCATGGTCGTAGACGTGATGATCTCGCGGCCTGCCCATGAACGTCAGCCACCACGCCCGCATCATGTAGAACGGCGTAACGTAGGCAATCCCTACCGGAACCCAGAACAGCGCCAGCCACAGCCACGCCGGACCGGGCTTCTGCGCCCCGCCATGCCCGGCCGCATGCGTGACGGCCGCATTGTCCACATGCTCGTCACCTATCCCCCCCGCCTGTGTCGCACGGGCATCGCGCCCATGTCCTGCCGGCTCTTCCGTGTAGCTCGCGAGCACGACGCGTCCGTCGTCTTCCCTCGATCCCTCGATCCCTTGATCCCTAGGTCCCTCGGGTTTCGCGGCATGCTCTTCCGCCGCCGCCCCGTGGTGTTCAGAGCCATATGCCCGGTGCCACGCGACCGCGAGGATCTCATCCTTGCTGAAATACCCGCCAAGCCCGAACGGCGTGTGATTCGGCATCCACAGCGCCGGAATGCCCGCGCCCGCAATCGCCAGCACGCCGACGAGGAACGTGAAGCACGTGACGGGCATCTTGCGCCAGAGGCCGCCCATCTTCCGTATGTCCTGCTCGTGGTGGCAGCCTTCGATGACCTGCCCGGAGCCCAGGAACATGAGGGCCTTGAAGAACGCGTGCGTCAGCAGGTGGAACAACGCCGCGATCCACGCGCCGACGCCCATGCCCAGCATCATGTAGCCGAGCTGGCTGATCGTGGAGTACGCGAGCACCTTCTTGATATCCGTCTGCACGATCGCGACCAGCGCCGCAATCGTCAACGTGATCATGCCGATCACCGCCACGAATAGCTGCGCCTGCGGCGTCAGCAGCACGAAGATGCGGGCCGTCAGGTACACGCCCGCGGCCACCATCGTCGCCGCGTGAATCAACGCCGACACCGGCGTGGGGCCTTCCATCGCGTCCGGCAGCCACACGTGCAGCGGGAACTGGGCCGACTTGCCGATCGCGCCGCAGAACAGCAGCATGCCCATCCACGTCGCGAGATTCAGGCCCAGGAAGCTCGACGTGAAGAGGGGCGCCACCAGCGTGTGCGGGTCGGCCAGGAACCGCCCGTACTGCTCGCGGAAGCTACCCACCGCTCCCGCGAGCGAAAGATCGTTCAGATACAGGAACACGAGGCCCATCCCGATGATGAACCCGAAGTCGCCCACGCGGTTCGTGATAAACGCCTTCATGCCCGCGTTCGACGCGCTCTTCTTGTGGAAGTAGAAGCCGATCAGCAGGTACGAGCACAACCCGACGAGTTCCCACGAGATGAACAGCAGCAGCAGGCTGTCGGCAATCACCAGCAGCAGCATGCTGAAGTCGAACAGGCACAGGTACGTGAAGAACCGGTGATACTTGCTGATGCCGTCGATTTCGTCCGAATGCCCGGACATGTAGCCGACGCTGAACACGAAAATGCACATGCTGATCAACGTGACCATGAAGAACATGATCACCGTCAGGCTGTCCAGGTTCACGCCGAACATC
Organism: uncultured Planctomycetales bacterium; assembly: GCA_964523405.1. Taxonomy (GTDB): domain Bacteria; phylum Planctomycetota; class Phycisphaerae; order UBA1845; family Fen-1342; genus CAZGAQ01. The sequence continues at coordinate 48,364 of CAZGAQ010000017.1, read as the reverse complement.
AGCGGCGTATCGCCCAGCTTCGCCCACAGGTGTGGCGCCGTTCGCGCCGCCGCCCGCGCCGTCGCGTCCATCCCCAGCCACTGCGACAAGACCATCGCCGACAGCGCGCAACTGGCCGCAATCGCCAGCACCGCCACCCACCCCGCGGCCGGTTTGCCCAGCTTCGCCCCGAACAGCGCCAACAGCACGAACCCCGCCAGGGGGATCAGCACGCCGGCCACCAGCATCGTCTCAAGATTCGACATCGCCTAAAGCTCTCAGCTATCCGCCTTCAGCCATCCGCCGGACCCGTGGTCACAGGCCACGACTCGCGCCGTCACTTCTCACTTCCGACTTCTGCCTTCCTACTTCCGGCCACTCACTTCGCGCCTGCCGTCGTTCGTGTTCACCCGCAGGCTGCGAATTCGTTATTCGCTATTCTGCCTTCGTCACTTATCCCTTCAGCCTCGTCCCCTGGTCCGCGTCGATCGTCGCCAGGGCTCGGTAGTAGTTCACGAAGATCGCAATCGCGATCGCCGCCTCCGCGGCCGCGAGCACAATGACGAACAGCGTCACAATCTGCCCGTCCAGCGCCCCGGTCCGGTACCGCGCGAACGCCACGAGATTCAGGGCGGCCGCGTTCAGCACCAGTTCGGCCCCGATCAGAATCCCGACCGCGTTCCGCTTCGTGCTCATCACGAGCAGCCCGCAGCAGAACAGAAACGCGGCAAGGACCAGGTAGTGCGTCAGTCCAATCACGAACATCTCAGTATCCATCCATGCGGCCGGTCCGCGATTCTCTCACTCGCTGCGGCCTCGACACCGCGCCCTTACTTCGTCTCGCCGTTCTTCGCCGCCGGCTGCGCCAGGAACGCCGCGCCGATCATCACCGCCAGCAGCAGCACGCTCGCCAATTCGAACGGCACCAGGTAAGTCGTCAGCAACGCTCGGCCGAACGCCGCCACCGGGAACGTCTCCGCCGGCGCGGCCGCGCTCGCCCACACCGTCCGCGTCAGGATCGACGCCAGCCCGACGAACAACGCCAGGCACACAATGCCCGCGATCGCCGCTTCAAGCGGCTTCGCCCGCAACGTCGGCCCGTACAGCCGCGTCGTCAGCATGACGCCGAACACGATCACGATCAGCGTTCCGCCGGCGTACACGATCAACTGGATCACGCCCAGGAACGTCGCCGACAGCAGGAAGTACAAGAGCGCCACCCCGCCCAGCGTCCCCAGCAGGCACAGCGCCATCCGCACGATCTTGCCCGACAGCACGCAACCCAGTGCCGATCCGCCCACGAGCAGCGCCAGCGCGTAGAACGCCACCGTCTCGCCCGTCACGCCCGGCGTCACAGGCGCCGACGCGGTCGCCGCTCCGTCCGCCGCCCACGCTGCGGCCGCTCCGGCCAGGGCTGTCGCGATGGCAGGTAGTCTGTTTCGCATATCACCTCGTCCGTCTCTATGCACCGCACAGGCTCGTCGCCCGCCGTTATCCTCGCCACCGCAGGGCCGCTTACGCTCCCGGCAGCGCGTTCACCGCCTGCGTACCGACCAACCGCCGACCGTTCGCGTAACCGGACACGACGACCCACAGAATCGCCATCAGCATCACGGCCCCGATCGCCGTCAGAATGAAGTTAGCGACCAGCGCCACGATCGCGCCGTTGCGGACAAACAGCATCCATAGCGTGTTGCCCAGCAGCACCACCAGCATCAGGGGCAGCAGCACCTGTACGCACGCGTACATCACCTGGTCCAGGCGAATCCGCGGCAGCGTCCACCGCAGCCACAGTTGCACGAAGAAAAAGAAGAAGCCCTTGAAGATGAACCACAGCGGCCCGCTATAGACCACGCCGTGCAGCGCCCGCTGCCACAGCGTTCCATGCGCCCAGGCCGCACCCCACTCCGCCGGCAACGGCGAATACCACGCTCCGAAGAACAGGATCGCCGCCAGCCCGCCCACCGCCCACATCTCGGCGTATTCGCCGAACATGAACAGCGACCAGCGGAACCCGCTGTACTCCGTCATGTAGCCCGCGACCAGCTCGCTCTCCGCCTCGGGCAGATCGAACGGCGCCCGCTTGCAGCTCGCCAATGTCGCGATGAAGAACACGATCGACGCCGCGAAGGCGAACGGATTCTGGAACGCCAGCCACGTGTGGAAACCGCCGGACTGGGCCGCCCCGATCGCCGTCAGCTTCAGGGTCCCCACCAGCATCACCGGGACCAGCAGCGCAAGCCCCAGCGGAATCTCATACGAGATCATCTGGCAGGCTTCACGCATCGCCCCGTACATGCTCCACTTGTTGTTCGACGCCCACCCGCCGAGCAGCACGCCGACCACGCCCACCCCGATCATCGCGAAGATGAAGATCAGCCCGACGTCCAGGTCGCGCCCCACCCACGCCGCACTGAACGGCAGCGCGACGAACAGCGTCAGCGCCGGCATGAAGGCGATATACGGGGCCATCCGGAACAGCACCCGATCCGCACCTTCGAGGAAGATGTCTTCCTTCTGAATCAGCTTGATGCCATCCGCCATCGACTGCGCCCAGCCGTGCCACCCGCCCACACGCATCGGCCCCAGCCGGCTCTGCATCCGCCCCGCGACCTTGCGTTCCCACCAGATGCCGAACATCGCAACCAGCGACACGAACCCCACCGCCCCGATCAGCGTGATCACGTCGCGGGTAATCTGGAACTGGAACAGCCAGGGGATGTACGCCCCGGCTTGCAGGTACGCACAGCTCCCGTGAATGTTGTAGATCGTCCCGTAATACGCGGCGATCTGGTCCGCACTCATCGTCCCCGCCGCGCCGCCCAGGATGGCCGCTTTCGCCTGATCCACCTCCGCGTACAGCAGCGCCGGCAACCACGCAATCACCACCAGCGACAGCAGGAACCCCGCGAACAGCGGCAGCCCCAGCGCCAAGAGCACGCGCCCCACGAGTCGCGCGAACTGGATGACGAAGGCCGCCGCCAGGCACTTCACGCCGGCGATCCCGACCGCGACCGCCGCGACCAGCAGCAGGACGTACGCCGTGCCCTGCGCTCGTTGCGCCAGCACGCCCACGCCGACCGCGCCGGCCAGCAGCACCAGCCCCAGCACCGCAAACACGCCCACCGCCCGGCCCTTCGCCGACGGCGACCAGCGTGACTTCAGTGCGTCCTCATTCGTGAATTTGTTCATATCCGACCAATGTCGCGTTTCGAGGTTCCGTAACTCGCTACTTGCTACTCGCTGTTCGCAATTCGGCCTTACCGATCGACCTCCCCCATCACCACGTCGATGCTCCCGATGATCGCAGCGACGTCCGCCAAGAGCACCTGCCGGCACAAGAGCGGCGCGATCGACAGGTTGCAGAACGACGGCCCGCGCACCTTCACGCGCTTCGGCACCGCCTTCCCGTCACCGATCACCAGGTAACCGAGTTGGCCGCGGGCACCTTCCACCTCCAAGTAGATCTCGCCCGCCGGCAGTTTCAGCACGCGCGGCACCTTCGCCCGGGACTCGCCCGCCGGAAGCTGCTGCAGCGCCTGCCGGACAATCCGCAGCGACTGCTTCATTTCCTGCATGCGGACGAAGTAGCGCGACCAGCTATCGCCCACCACGACCTCGGGCGGAATGCCGTCGCTCCCGCCGGGCAAGCCGATCGGAATGTCGAATTCGAACCGGTCGTACAGCTCGTACGGCAGGCACTTGCGCAGGTCCCACGCCACGCCGCTGCCGCGCAGGCACGGCCCCGTCAGCCCGTACGCCAGTGCATCCGCCGCGGACACCACGCCCACGCCCGCGGTCCGCTTGCGGAAGATGTAGTTGTAGCTCAGCAGGTTGTTGTACTCATCGATCTTCGGCTCGAAGTAGTCGCAGAACCACGCCAGCCGCTCGAGCCACCCTTCCGGGATGTCCCGCGTCGCCCCGCCGATCGAGAGATAGCTGTACGTCAGCCGCGCCCCGCACGCCTGCTCGAACAGGTCGAGAATGTACTCGCGCTCGCGGAACGCGTACAGAAACGGCGTGAACGCCCCCATGTCCAGCCCGTACGACCCGAACGAAACGAGGTGCGACGCGATCCGGTTCAGCTCGCACATGATCACGCGGAGGTAACGCGCCCGCTCCGGCACTTCGATGCCGCACAGCTTCTCGACCGCCAGGCTGTACCCGTGGTTGTTGTTCATCGCGGCCAGGTAGTCCAGCCGATCCGTGATCGGAATGAACTGCACCGGCGTCACGCTCTCGCCGATCTTCTCCGCGCAGCGGTGCAGGTAGCCGATGTGCGGCTCCGCCTCCAGCACCAGTTCGCCGTCTGTCCGCAGCACGAGCCGCAGCACGCCGTGTGTCGACGGGTGCTGCGGTCCCATGTTGATCAGCATTTCCTCGGTGCGCAGCTCGCCCTTCACGCGATCGCGATCAACGTCCGCGAGCAGGTCGGGTTGCGATGTCAGGACTTTCTCTTCCATATCACTCACTCGACTGCCGCACAGTCAGCGTCACTTTGCCGAATCCGCCGCGCACGGAATGCCCTGGTACTCCTTCGGGAACTCGTAGTCCTTCCGCAGCGCGTGCCCCGCCCAGTCGTCCGGGCACAAGATCCGCCGCAGGTCCGGATGCTCGTCGAACGTCACGCCGAACAGGTCGTACGCCTCGCGCTCGTGCCATTCCGCCGCCGGCCACACATCCGTCACGCTGCGCACGTGCCCGCCGTCCCGCGGCAGCCGCACCCGCACCGCGATCGCCCCGCCGGCCTGCCACAATCCGCCCGACGCCCCCGGCCGCATCGCGATCAGGTCGTACACCAGGTCGATGAAGGCTTCCGGATGCTGGTCCACGCCGGAGATCGACCGCAGCATGTTCATCCCCAGCCGCGGCTCATCGCGCAGGAACACGGCCATCTCGTGCCACGCCTCCGCCATCACCGTGATGCTCGGGTGCAGCCCCTCGCCGGCGGCCTCCACGACCGCCGCCGCAAACCGCCCCTTCACGACCTCGATTATCTCTTGTGCCGTCAACCCAGTTCCCTCAATCGCTCTTGATCCCTCGATCCCTCGATCCCTTGTTCCCTATTTCTTGGCGATCGTCTCCTGCCGCATCTTGTCCTGCAGCCGCAGCAGACCCTCGATCAGCGCTTCCGGCCGCGGCGGGCAACCCGGGATGTACACGTCGACCGGCACGATCAGGTCCACGCCCTTCACGACGTGATACCCGTACTTGCAGTATGGTCCGCCGCCGATCGTGCACGCCCCCATCGCAATCACGTACTTCGGCCCCGGCATCTGGTTGTACAGCCGCACAATGCGCGACGCCATCTTGTACGTCACGGTCCCCGCCACGATCATCAGGTCGCTTTGCCGCGGCGTCGCCCGGAACGCCCCCGCCCCGAACCGGTCCAGGTCGTACCGCGACGCCCCCGCCGCCATCATCTCGATTGCGCAGCACGCCAGACCGAACGTCATCGGCCAGATGCTGCTCTGCCGGGCCCAGTTCAGCGCCCAGTCCACCGAGGTGATGATGAAGTTCTCTTCGAATCGGTTGGTCAGCAAACCCATAAACGCCACCAAGGTGCGATTGCCAATCGCCGTTCAGTGCGAAGGTGCATAGGTGAAAACGTGCGCACGAAAACGCGCGACCGCCCCTGAGCCGTTTTCACCTTTTCACGTTTGCACGTTTTCATTTTCCGCTCGCCGCCATCTCTTGCGGTGCCACCCTGCGCTGCGCCGCCTGCAACTCGTTCATCCGCTTCGCCTGATCCGTCTGTCCGGCCGCGTGTCCGCCCAGCGCCCGCACCCAGTCGAGGTAGCCAAAGCGCCACAGATACAGGAAGCCGACCACGATCACCGCGAAGAAGAACAGCATGTCCCACAGCGCCGTCCAGCGCACCGCCTGCAGCGCTTCCCAGCCCGTCCCCGGCTCGCCGCCGTACACCACCGCCCACGGATAGAACAGGGCGATCTCGACGTCGAAGATCAGGAAGATCAGCGCCACCACGTAAAACCGCAGATCGAACTGCACCCACCCGCCGCCCACCGGCACTTCGCCGCACTCGTACGCCGTGTCCTTATCCGGGTTCTTCACCTGCGGCCGCAACAGCTTGCCAAACAGCAGCGTGACGAAGCCCATGGCGAAGCCGGCCAAGGCGAAGATCACCATGACCTGGATCAGGCTCACGCCACCTTCCGCGAGAAGCATGCTCATCGATGTCATCGCTCTTCCACAGAGTTGGCTCGTGTCTCTTCCTCGCGCCGTCTAGGCCTGTGGCGGTGGCGGCTCGGGCTTGGCCGGACTCGCCGGCGCCGCGGGCGGCGCCGCACTCGGCGGCGCGCTGGGCGCCGGCGGCGGCTTCGGAATCGGCTGCTCCGTCGTCGCCTTGGTCATCTCCTCCGCATGCGGCCGCGCGCGCTCGATCCACTCCTGCTTGAGCTGCTCCGCCCACGCCGGCAGCCGCTTCTTCCGCATCCACAGCGGCAGGGGCGTCCGCAGCCCTTCTTTCGCCAGCTCCGTGAACTCGACGATCGCGCTTTGACGGTCGTAGCACGAGACGTCGTGCAGGTTGCCCATCTTCAGGCACTCGGTCGGGCATGGTTCCGTGCACAGTCCGCAGAACATGCACTTGGAATAGTCGATCGCCCAGCGCTTCATCGCCCCGCCGCGCGAAATCCCCGTCTCCTTATCCACTTTCCGCGGCCCCGACGTCTCGATGTAGATGCAGTCCACCGGGCACGCTCGCGCGCACGCCTTGCACGCACTGCAGCGTTCGATCTCGTACCAGTGAAAGCCGCGCACCCCCGGCTGCACGGTCGGCGGCAGGTCGGGGTATTGCACGGTGACCGTTTTCGCGAAGCAGTATTGGAGGGTAATGCGCATCCCCACCAGGACCGTCTTCAGGGCCTGGTGGATGTTCCGGAAGTACGCGGTCACTTCAACGCACCTCACAACGTGAGCAATTCACCGGCGGCATGCGTCCCAGCGCCGTCGCGTTACACAACCGAAACAGTAGCGAGCCATCCGACTTGCTTCAATCCGCAAAAGGATAAACCGATCCGCCCACATAGCAAGGGCGCCGGGCGCACTTCTCACAGCCCCCCACCCCCGCCGGCTGCGTCCCGCGCTGAATAAGGCCACCGCCGGTTGTGGCTCCCCATTCCCCGGATCACCCCGCCCGCCGCTGATCCTGCACTCGCTCGCCGTTACGCGCTTCCCCCGGCGGCGGTCACCCGTCCCGGGGCTCCCGCACGCCCTGCCGCACCCGCGCCGGCCAGCAGCCCTTCCACTGATCCCTCCTCCCCTGCACCCTGGTGTGCCCCCACGCTGACCGTGTGGCCGGAGATGCAGAGCGTCTACGCGCCGCCCCGTCTGGAATGGTGCTGCGCGCCCCCCGCCGCGCGCCCCGCCCGTCGAACTGCGCATGAAAAGAGCAGGCCGGCGAGATGGCTCGCCGGCCTGCCGTCATGCGCGAATGGATTTACCGTTCGCTAACGCATCGGACTAGTGGCACGTGGTGTTCATCAACGCGATGAACGGATCAATGTCACGCCAGTTGACGTGGCTGTCACCGCTCGAGTCGTTGTTGAGGAACTGGCACGTCGGACCACTCGGGAACATCGCCGTCCACGCCGACACGTTGTCGTTCTGGGCGGCAATCAAGTAGTCGATGTCGCGCCAGTTGATCATGCCGTCGCAGTTGCCGTCGCCCGGGCACAGGACCGGCGCGCTGCACAGCGTCGGCGTGCAGGCCACGTGGTTACCCTTGTACGCACCGGCCAGCTCCGCGCACTTGGCCGCGTTCACGTACTGGCAGCTCTCGTCTGCCAGGCAGCACGCGCCACGCGGATCGCCGGGACCGATGTACAGGTTCTTGAAGCTGACCCAGTCGTAATTCATCCCGCCCCAGTCGGTCCCGTGGAATTCCACGTTGACGACCTTGCTGAGGTCAAAGCCCGCCTGGGTCATGTCATCCGCCGTCAGGTCGAGGTACGACTCGACGGTCTTGTAGGCCGGCCACTTCTCCGGATCCGTCCGCATGTCGGGGCCGTACACAATGCCCACGCAGCCGTAGTAGCCGTTGACATCGCGGAACGACACGAAGATCGCCTCATCCTGGAACGGCTCGATGCCAGTGCCCGCATCCCAGTGATCCGCGTCCTGGAAGTACGTGGCCTCAAAGCGCACGATCAGGTCCTGACCCGACAGGTCAGCGGCCCCGTAGCACGCATTGGGCAGCACGACCCACGGACCGAACCACCACTGGCCACCGCTCAGCAGCAGCGTGGTCACCGGCGCCACGGCGCCCGTGCCGTCCATACCGAACGTCAACACCGGCTGCTCGCCGCTCGTGAAGTTCGGCAGGTCCGGATTGGCCGGAATCACCGCGTCGCCGTAGCCGACGTCGTGCCCATCCGCCAGATCGATGAAGATCGGCAGCGGCTGGATGTCGGGGCTCGTCACGGTGATGTCCGCCGTATCCGTGTTGATCGCGCAGTTGTCCGTGATGACGGTCAGCGTCACCACGTGGTGACCCGGCAGCAGCGTCAGCGGACCGGTCGGGCCGGTACCGACGACGTTCAGACCTTCCGTCCACGTCCAGCTCAGGATCGTGCCGCTCGCAGTCGCCGTCACCGGCACCTGCTGCGTGCCACAACCCACGCCCGCCTTCGTGTACGGACCACCGGCATCCACGGTCGGCGGCGGCGGCGGCGGAGTTGACGTCCAGATGATGTTCGTGTGGTTCGCGTCCGGATCGCTCGCACTCGACGCGCCCTGCTTGATGTAGAGCTCGCCGTTGTGGAACGTCGCCGACGTCCCGCTGCTGCTGTAGCCCGGCAGCAGGCCGATCATCCAGTGCCCGGTCGCGATGTCATAGATGCCGTACTGATTGTTCGGCGTGCCGAAGCCTTCCGTCCCGCCACCGGGGCGGCCGAAGACCACGAACACACCACCCTGCGCGCCGACCAGGCTCTTCCAGTTGGCCGGCAGCGTCGCCAACGCCGAGCCGTAACCGATGTCACGCGGCGTCTGGCCCAGGTCGGTCCCCAGGAAGCTCTTGCCTTCCCAGGCGTACCAGTCGGTCCCGGTCTTGTGGTTGGTGTTGGCCGGAATCCAGTTGGCCGGATCCCACTTGTAGAGCCGCTCACCTTCCGACAGGCCGGTGATCTGGTCGTTCTTCACACCGTAAATACGCGTACCTTCGGAGTTCGTCACGACGCACTGCTGCACCGTCCGGCTCCACCAGTTGGAGTTCGGGAAGGCCGCGAACGTGTTCTGGATCGAGCTGTGCCAGCAGATGTTGGCGTTCAACCCTTCCGTCAGCCAGTCGTTCGGGTCCGTCGGCATGTTGGCCGTATTCAGCAGCAGCGAGCCGAACGAGCCACCCAGGTTCAGCATCCACGCGTGGTTGTTGCCGAACGCGCGGTTGCCCACCACCACGTAGCCGGTATTGCCGAAGTAAACGCTCTTGTACTGCGACCACGTGTTGGTGGCGATGTCGTAGATCGTCGCCACTTCATCCGACCCGCCGGTCGCCGGCGTGCGGTACGTGACCAGGCTGGGCTTGTTCGGGATGTCCTCGAAGCCCGGCGTGTACGCCAGGCTGCCGCTCATTGTGTTGTTGCGCGTGCCCGGCGCCGTCGCCAGCGTCTGCCACGTCACGTTGCACTGCCCGCCCAGTGTGCGATACAGCGCGCCGGAGTCCTGATTGATGTAGTACAGGTACGTGCCGTCCGTCGTCAGGGCCGTGGCAAACGACCCGCTCACCGGCGCGATCACGTTGCTGAACTGCAGCGGGCTGGCCGGATACGGCCCAACCGTCACGACCAGCGAGTCGCTCGCCACCGCGCCGAGGTTGTCCTTCACCGTCAGCGTGATCGTGTAGGCGGCTTCGCAGGCGTTCAGCGTCGCAGTCGTCGACGCGTTCGGACCGCTGTACAGCACCGTGCCACCGAGCTTCCACTCGTAGTTCACGATGGTCGCCCCACCCTGCCCATAGCTCGCGCTGCCGTCCAGCGTGATCGAGCCGTAGCAGGTCGCCGACTGGTCGGGACCCGCCACCGCCACCGGCGGAACCGCCGGGACGTACTTGAACACGCCACCGGTTGCACCGGCGAACTGGTAGATCGCGCCATCCGCACCGAGGCACGTCGAGGGGCCGCCCCACGACGGCGCATCCTTGAAGTCGACCACCGCCAGCGTCGTCGCGCTCCCGCCGAGGTCTTCCACGCGGTACAGCTTGTGCGACGAACCGTTGGACAGATACAGGTACGTGCGGTTCGCGGTGTCCTTGGCGGCCGAGATGCTGGTGAATTCACCCGTCTCGCCGACGTTGTAGACCCACTGGACCGCGTACGTGCCGTCCATGTTGTCCTTCACGCACGCGACGTTGCCGCCGCCGCCCGTGATGTACACGCGGTCGCCGATGACCGCCACGTTCGGAACGTAGGCATTGATGCCCGGAATCTGCGCGGACGGGACGGACCAGGCCACGCCGCCGGTCTCCGTGCTCACCGCGATGAGCGGCGTACCGCCGGCATCCGTGTTGTAATAGATCCGCTTGCCGTCCTGGCTCAGGGCGCCCTGACCGTTGACCGTCACGCCGCCCATCGTCAGATCCACTTGGTAGACGACCGTCGCCGTCGTGTCGTCGTCACGAACCTGGAACACACGGCCTTTCTGCCCGTTACCAACGAGCAGCGCGACCATCTGCTTGCCCGTTCCGGGATCAACCCAGACCGGACCAATCTGCGCCAGACCGCTGTTGCCCGCGATGCCGGCCAGATCGATCCGCCACTTGAATTCGCTGCCCGGGGCCGCGGCCGGATCCCACGCGCAGATCACGCCCGCCGAACCCGTGCGACCACCCGTGTACAGACGCAGGTTGCCGCCGTAGGCGACCGAGCCCATCTGGATGCTGCGGATACCCACGTTCACCGCGGCATTCTCCATCTTCTTCACGAAGGTCGGCGGCGTGGTCGTCCGGTCATAGACCATCACACCCGACTTGAGCACGGAGTTCGGATCGTTCGGGTCAATCGCACCGTCACCGGCCGAGAAGTAGACCCGGTTCGTCGTGACCAGGGGCGCCGAGCGGGCAATCGCGCCCACCGGCGTCGACCAGGCGATCGCACCGGTCGTCGTGTTGATCTGATACATGCTGCCCGCGCCGCTGTTGCGGAACCACAGGTAACCGTCCGACGACAAGACGCCGCCGCCGGTGCCCACCGGCTCCGTACCGACGCCGGCCGTGTTCCACTTCACGCCCAGGCCGTCACCGACGCTGGTGACCCCGGTGACCGACTCGTTGCACGTGCGGCCTTGACCGGCGCACGGCCAACTGCTTGTGTCGAGCTGCGCGACGGCCATGCCTACACAGCACAGCACGCCGGCTAGGGCGAACCACCTACACTTACTCATCGTGACCTCCTTTTTGCCTGGCCAGGCTGGTAAGAAACGAACAGACGTGATGCCAGTGAAAACCGACCCTGAACCGTTTCTGCCACGGCGCGGGGTCGCACGTTACGCGCGCTCACCATTCGTGCTTCTTCGGCCACTTTGCCGACTCCATTGACGGGCGGCAGGTAAACGGGGCGCAAATGCGCGACGAAAACCCGTCGCTCGCCCGCTTCGATGAAGCGCTTTACCGGCTTTCTTCTATCCAACTCCGCGTCCCCGTGAAATGGGTACCTTCAGGGACACTGCTGCGACGAACATCTCTGCCTCGACTGATTGCACCCGGCAAAAACCCTCAGGCCGGTGCACGCGAGACTTCGCACTGCTCAGTGTAACGTTTCATCCAACCCGCTGCAATAGCGAAAACGGCGTTCTGCCGTCACCCTTGCGGCGAATACCGGAAGCGCCCGCGGCGCGAACCGCCGCAACTCCAGCGGCCGGAATGCGCGTCAGATTCGCGCACTCCCTGGCTGCATATTGTGCTGTGCGCTGACGCCGAGTTGTTCCGCGATACAACGAGGGTGAACCGCTTCTTTTCACATCCTGAGCATCGGCTGCGTAAGCTTCGCCATTTGATAATAACCCCGTTCCCCACCGCCGGCAAACCCGATTCGTTCGACGCGAATAATCGCCTAAAACGGCCTCGAGAAAGAACTTGCCCACTGGCACGCGCCCGGCCCCACCGGGCCGGCCCAACCCGGTGCCCGTGCGCGACGGACCTCCGTCCCCACCCTGCCGCGATCCCCCTTACCGCGCGCGCCCCGGATTGCCGATAACCAATCACATCGGCGACCGCCGGTGCCGCCGCGCGCGACGGAAGCAGAGCCTCGGCCCCGCTATCATGCCGGCACTCGATCGCCCTCGTGTTCAGGAGCAGAACATGCCGCTTGCCCGTATCCGCAAGGTCCTCTGGCTAGGCTGTGGCGCAACTTTGGCCGCTGTCGGTGCTGGTGGCTGCCTGCCGCAAAACTTCTACGCCGACCTGGCCGGCAACGTCTTCAGCAGCGCGGTCCTCGCGATCGTCGATGCCGCCATCCAGCAACTTCTCGCCACGCCGGCCTGATTCGCCAGCACGAATTGGCTCGGACCGGTCGCTGTCCGCAAGGACGCCCCATGTTTGTCACGGCTTTCACCCCCCGTCGCCCATGCCTGCCGCTGGGCCTCCTCGTGGGTCTCGCCGCGTTACCGCTGCGCGCCGCGCCGCAATCTGCCTCGCCCCCGGCCTGCCCCACCGCCGCCCCGCGCCTGACTTTTCCGACCCTCAGCCTGGCTCCGCAGTCGCAGCCCGCCGACGAAACCGCGGCGCCGCTCGGCCCACCGACCCCGCCCGCCGACGAACCGGAGAAGCCCTTCTTCCGCAAGCTCTTCACGTTCTCCCTGTCCTACACGTTGCTGAGCGACTATGTGTCGCGCGGCATCATCTACTCGGACTACCCGCAGGAGGGCCGCGAGAAACTCAACCACCAGATATCCACGGAGCTCGGCCTCGACATCGCCACGCTGCTCAATCGTGCGGAAGGCACTTGCGGCCAGTTCACGTTCACCACCTGGTTCGACTGGTTCGCCGAGCAGGACCGCATCGATCCGCTCAAGGGCCAGCGCGAGCTCGCGGAAGTCGATTACACGCTGAGCTGGACCTACGAGGTCAAGCCGCTCCATACGACCGCGACGATCGGCTACGCCTTCTACGTCATCCCGAGTTGGGTCGAGACGAACACCCAGGAGTGGTACTTCTCTCTCGAACACAACGACGCCTGGATGTGGAAGTGGCTCCTTCCCGAGAATGACGAACCCGTCTTGAAGCCCTACTACGCCCTCTATTACGACACCGACCTGAACTGCGGCGCCATCTGGATGGACGTCGGCTTCAGCCACGACTTCACGCTCTTCGATGACCTCACCATCACGCCCAGCCTCGACTTCGGCATCGACCACCGCTTCCTCGGCCCCACGCTCGGCCTCAACGAGGGCACGACGCGCCTCGCTACCATCCAATACGGTCTGACGTTGAGCTATGACCTGACGAAGCTGCTGCACTTCGACCGACTCAACGCGGGCACGATCTCCATCTCCGGCTCGCTTTACTTCAGCGACGCGGTCGGCAGCGCCGCGCGCCGGGGCGAAATCCGGGACCACTGGTTCGGTGGCCCGACGTTGACCTGGTCCTTCTGATACCCCCGCTCCCGCGGTCGCCCCCCAACCCCCCACCGCCGGCCTAGTGCTCGGCGGGACGCACCACGTGCTGCCCCTTGATCGTGTGCTGCGAATGCTTGTGCGGACTCGTTGACTTGGGCTGCTCCGCGCCGCTCTCACCCGTGAGCGCCGCCGGACGCGCCGGCGTGGTCGCAGCACAACCCGTCAGCATCAGCGGCATGACCAGCAGCACCCCCAGCGTAAGTCCGATCATGAGTTGGCGAGGCTTCACCGGGCGTCCTCCAGTTCTGGGACCTGCCGCCACAAGCCGGACCGCGCGGCGTCACCCTTTGCCCAGACTATAGCGCTCGCGCGCCGCCACGGTCAATCGCACCGCGCCCCCCGCCGCCGGCTCCGCCCAGAAACCACGTGACGCCCGGTAAGCGTTTGCCTGGCCCGCGCCTCGTTTCGCACTCTATAGGCAGATCGTCGCCCGGGAACAAGACGTGCCCACCCGACCCCCGTCCGCGGGCATCCTCTGCCTGCTCGCCGCCGCGCTCGCCTGCGCCGGCTGCCAGAGCCAAGGCGCGCGCCCACCCACCGGATCGGCCTCGGCCCGCGCCGAAGCCCTCGCCGGCACGCAGGCCGCCCACGACCTCGAGGCCCGCTGCGGCGGCACGTTTCGCGATGCGGCCGCCACAACGCGCCTCGCCGCCATCGTCGCGCGCTTTGTCGCGCACACCACTACCCCACCGCCCGACACCGTCGTCCTGCTGGCGTCCGCCGAGCTCAACGCCTTCAGCCTCCCACCCGCGCGCCTCTACCTCACGCGCGGCCTGTACGATCATCTTCCGCGCGAAGCGCTGCTCGCCGCGGCCATCGCGCATGAGCTCGCCCACCTCGAAGCCCACGACAGCCTCAAGCCCCCACCCGTGGGTTCGGCCGCCCTCGCCGTCGAACTGGCCGCAGACCGCCGCGCGATTGAACTCCTCACCGCCGCCGGCTATCCGTCCGCGGCCTTGCCCGAGCTGCTAGCTGTCGTCGCCGGCCACGGCGCCCCACCGTCCGTCGCGGCGCGCCGCGTTGCCCTTACGACCACCGACTGATTCCCTCGTCGGCACGCACCCCCGGCCGCCCCGTTGCCAAGGGCGCCTACATTGCCGCAGAATGGGGGCATGCCCGCAGCGCGCCAGCTCGTCGTTCACGTGGTCTCGTCCGATACCTCGCCCCTCCAGGTCGAGCGCCTCGCCCTCCTGCGCTCCACCCCCGACCTCGCCGAGCAGCCGCTCTGTATCCACCTCGGCCCCGGCGCACTCCGCATGCCCACCTGTGCGCCTGGGATCGACGGCCCAACTCCCCTCCCTCCTAGGGAGGGGGCAGGGGGAGGGTCAATGCCTTCCTCAACCAACGCCCGCCCCGCCGCGCGATCCCCTGCCGAATTCGCGCGCCTCCATCTGCCCCCATTCTGTGCCCCCTTTGCCGCCCAGATCCTGCGCCGCCATCTCAAGGCCCGCAACCTCTGGCCCGCTCGCGACCTGCTCCTCCACGCCTGGTCCCCCGCGGCCGCCCGCGCCTGCGTCCCCCTTGCCGGACCGGGCTGTCGCGTCGTCGTCGAGATCGAGACCGCAGACGCGGCGCTCGCATCCGTGCTTTGGCCGCCCTCCGGGCGTCGCGCGGCAGTTCCGACTTTCATCTGTCAGACCGACTTCGCCCGCCGGCGTGTCCTCCAACGCGGTGTCCCCGACGACCTGTGCACCGTCATTCGCCCCACCTCCGCCCCGGCCGGAATCCCCAATACTCGCGCCAGCGCCGCACGTGCCGCCCTCCGCGAGCGCTTGAACCTCGCCAACGGCGACTTCGCCATTCTCCCCCTCGCGCCGCTCACGCGTCAGACCGGCGCCTTCGTTGCCGCCTGGGGCACGCTCCTCACCGAGAAGATCCGCCCCGAAGTCCGCCTGCTTCTGCCCCCCGACGGCCCCGAGCGCCTGCGCATCCACCGTCTCATGGAATCGTGCCGCCACGAGCATGTCGCCCGCTTCGCCCCGCCCGGCTTGCCGCGCGCCGACCTGCTCGCGAGCGCCGACCTCGCGATCTATCTCCCCACCGGTGACGCCCCTCAAGGTGCACTCGTGGCGGCGCTGGCCAGCGGCTGCCCGCTGCTGGCCGCAGACGTAGCCCCGTTACGCGAAATCCTGACCCCCGGCCCCTGCGCCTGGCTTTGCCCCCCGCGCAGTCCCGCCCATGCCGCGCGCGGCATCCTCGCCGCCCTCGAGCAACCCGAAGAATCCCGCCGTCGCGCCTCTGCCGCGCAAGCCCGCGCCGCCGAGTTCTTCGCGCCCGCGCGCCTGCGCGCCCTGTACGCCGACGTCTACGCCGGCATCACGACACGCGCGTAGCGTCGGCCCTCCGCGGCCAATGTTGCGCACCGCGCCGCCTCCGTAGCGCGCGTGCACTGCCCATACGCACGTCGCCCCGCCGTCGCACCGACATCCCTACGGCCGGCTCTGCGGCGCGCGCAACGCCTTGTCCGGGTACTTGGGCACCACTACTGGCGGCACCGGCTTGTCCTTGATCTCCTGCAGCAAGTAATCCACCGCCGCCTTGAGTTGCGCATCCTCGCCCTTGAACGTCGCGTGCGGCAAATTGTCGACCACCACGTCCGGGTCCACACCGCGCCCCTCGATCAGCCACGCCCCTTCCGGGCCGAATACGCCGCTCTCCGCGGCCGTCGCGATGCCCTTGTCCACCAGGAAGTTGCTGCTCGACAGCCAGATCTCCCCGCCCCACGTCCGCGTCCCGAACACCTTCCCGATCTTCAATCGTTTGATGCCCTCCGCAAACGCCTCCCCGTCCGACGCCGTCTTCTCGTTGCACAGCGCCGCCACATGCCCGCGGAACGCGTACTGCATATTCCACGACGGCGGCTGCCCCACCGGCTGGCTCCAGAAGAACCACGCCTTCCGCAACAACCGCCCGATGATCCAGCTATCGATGCTCCCGCCGTTGTTGTGCCGCACGTCCACAATCAGTCCCGGCCGCGTGAACACCGGGTAAAACCCCTTCGCCCATTCCGTGAAATTGCCGCCGCTCATCGCGCGCAGGTGCACATACCCGATCTGCCCTCCGCTCCACTCGTCCACCAGCTTCCGCCGCGTGTACTCCCACTCGTGATAGCGCAGGTCAGCCGCCGCGTCCGCCGTCAGCGGCGTCACGATCACGTCGCGACCCTCCCCGCCCGCCACCGGCTTGACGCGCAGCAGCACCTGCTGCTTCGCCTTCTGCCGCAGCAGCGCCTGAATGTCCGGCACGCCCACCGTCGGCGTCCCGTTCACCATCTCGATCACGTCCCCCTCCTTCACGTTCACGTTCGGCCGCGCGAGCGGGCTCGTCCGGTCCACCTCATCCGGGTCGGACGCGTAGATGTGCGCCACGCGGTACCCGCCCGCCGTCGCGTCCCGCTCCAGCACGGCACCCAGCGACGACGGTTGAATCGCGTCCGGCCCGCTGCGCTGATCGCCCCCATATACAAAGATGTGCAGCGCCGACAGCTCGGACACGAGCTGCGCCAGCACGTCCGACAGCTCACCGCGCGTCGTCACGCGATCCACGAGCGGCAGGTACTTCGTCCGCAGCGCCGCCCAGTCCACGCCGTGCATGCCCCGGTCGTAGAAATAGTCGCGTTCCAGCCGCCACGCCTCCGTATACATCTGCCGCCATTCCTCGCGCGGCTGCACCGAAAGCGCCCACCCCGCCAGGTTCACGGCCTTCTTCTCCAGGTTCGCCGGCGCCGCTGCCGCCTCTACGATGTACAGGTTGTCCCCCTTCCGCAGCAGCAGCTTCTTCCCGTCTGCAGCCAGCTCGTACTGACGCACGTCGGCGGCGACCGTCTTCACCTCGACGTCCTCGCGGGCAATCGCCGCCGCCACCAGCGCACGCTTCTCGTCACCCGACCCCAATTGCAGCCAGAACAGAGCCTTTTCCGTCACCCGCAAATCGCTGTAGTTCCCCGCCGGCACCGGCACTTCGTATAGCCGCCCCAACAGCCCCTCAAACTCGATCTTCACGACCGGTATCTTGTCCTTGCCGTCCGGCCCCTTCTGGTCCGCCCCCTGCGACGCCGGCGTCGTCGCCGGCACATTCGGCTCCTCCGCCTTGCCGACCTCCCCCGCTCGCATCAGCACCGCCGTGTCATCCTCCTCTTCCTCATCCGGCTTGGCCGGCTCCGGCTCCTTGCGTTCCGGCCCGGGTTTCTCCGCCGGCTGCACCTGCTCGGGCGGCTCCGGTCTTTCCGGCTTCTGCTTGTCCTTCTCCCGGGCCTTCTCCGCGTCCGCCAGCTCGTCCCGCGGCGCGAAGGGGGAACGCAGTCCCGGCACCAGTGCCACGTGGTAGATCTTTGTCTTCTTGTCCAGGAACGGCTCGGGCTGGTACGTCCCCCACGGGCTGTGGACGACCGACTTGAGGTTCCGGTCCGACAGCATGTACAGCCACTTGCCGTCCGGGCTCCACGCCGGACTGTAGCTCTCGTACCGCTCCGTCGACACCGCGTGTACCTGCTGATCCGCCACGCCATACACGCGCACAACCCGGAACATGTTTTCGTTCTGCACCGCGTACGCCAGCCACTGGCTGTCCGGCGACCACGCCAAGCCCTCGAACGGCTCGACGGTTGCCGCGTCAATTAGCCGGTTCTCGCCCGTCTCCACATCCAGCACGAACAGCTTCAGATTCTTGTCGTGATGCGCGATCAGCTTCCCGTTTGGCGCCGGTACGCCCTCCCACCGCAGCACCTCCGCACCCTTCGTGAGTTGCCGTGCCGCACCCACGCCGTTGCCCGGTAACGTCCACAGTTCCACTTCGCCCGACTCGTCCGACAGCGCCAGGAGCGTCTTCCCGGCCGGCATGAACCGCGCGTCGCGATACCGCACCCCCGGCTGCCGCGCCGCCTCCACCAACCGCCCCTGCCGGTGCGGCGCCACGAACACCTGCCCGCGCGCCGTCAACGCCACCCGCTCCCCATCCGGCGACACATGCGCCGCCGTCAGGTACTCCATCGGCTTGGCGATCCAGTGCTCGCGCGTCTGGTCGAAATCCGAGTCCAGCGTGATGGCTACCGCCCGATCCTGCCCGCTCGCAATGTCGAATACGTGCAGGTCCGCCCCAAGCTGGTACACAATGTGCCCGCCCTCTAGCGCCGGCGTCGCCACATCCCACCCGACGTGCCGCGTGTGCTGCTTCAGATCACTCCCGTCCGGCCGCATCGACCACAGGTTCATCGTCCCGTCGCGGTCGCTCGCGAAGTACACGCGCCCCTGCCACCACATCGGCCGCTTGCTCGTCCCGGCGTAATCGGCCGTCAGCGGCCGCGCCTCCGCGTCACCCGCACCGAACTTCCAGATGTTCTGCGCCGTCCCGCCCATGTAGCGCCGCGTGTGACTGCCCTGAAACGGCAGCCGCGTGAAGTACAGCGCGCCCCCGTCGTCGTCGAAGCACCCGTCCGCCGCCTGTGCCAGGGGCAGCAGCTCGCGCCGCCCCGTGCCACCCTCCGCGCGCACATCCAGCGCCACCAGCTGCGCGTTTGGCAGCGTCGCATACGCGTTGGTCGCGTACAGCAGCCGCCCATCCGGCGTCCATCCCACCACGGCCACGCGCCCGGCGTCGTACGTCCGCCGCGTCGGCTGCCCCCCGTCCAGCGGCATCGTGTACACCTCCGCCGGCCCCTCGTATTCCGCCACAAACCCCACCGTCTTCCCGTCCGGCGAGATCGCCGGCGTCGACTCCGTTCCCGGATGACTCGTTAGCCGCGTCGCCACGCCCCCCGCCACCGCCACCTTCCACAAATCCCCCTCCGCCACGAACAGCAGCGTGTCCCCGTGCAGCGCCGGCTGCCGGTAGTAACCCAGCGTCGTGCCCCACGCCGTCCCCGTCAGCACGAATATCGCCACCGCGATCAGAGCCAGATGTATGCGCCGCATGAGCTGCTCCTGCGTAATCACCGTTCGCATCGGCCGTTGTGCCCGATTATCCCGGCCCGCGCTCGCGTGACAACCGCCGCCGCCCGCGCCCCGACAATTCGATACACCTCGCCGCGCCTCCTTCCCTTCCCACCTCCCCACTTCCCCGCGTTCTCGCCCGTTGCCGCCCTTGCCCCACGCGACAATCCCCCAAATAATCCGGGGTGTTCGCGCATCCGCTCACCCGCAGCCCCCGGCTGCCCAATGGAAATGAGGTTCGCATGGCCGCTACGTCGTCCGCCGAGTTCCCCCGTCACTACCTGAAGCCGTCCGACGTCTTCGACAGCTTCACGACGGCCGAACCGTACTACCAGGAACTGCTTGGGCGCCCGATCACCAGCGTGGCGGAGCTGGAGAAATGGCTCATCGACGGCAGCGAGCTCGAAGCTGCCTTCGAGGAGGAGGGCACGCGCCGTTATACCGCCATGACCTGCCAAACCGACGACGCCGAGCGCCAACAGCGCTACCTCGACTTCATCGAAAACGTCCAACCCCACGCCGAGCCCTGGCGCGACAAGCTCCGCCGCAAGTTCGCCGACCTCGCCACGCGCCTCACCTTACCCCCCCAGCGCTACGAGGTCCTCGCCCGCAGCGTCCGCAACGCCATCGCGCTCTACCGCGACGAGAACATCCCCCTGATGGTCGAGGATCAGAAGCTCAAGACCGAGTACCAGGCCATCACCGCCGCCATGACCGTGACCTACGCCGGCCAGGAGCAGACCCTCCAGCAGCTCGCCCGCTACCAGGAGGAGCCGGACCGCGCCGTACGCGAAGATACCTGGCGCCGCGGCGCCGAACGCTTCCTGCAGGACAGCGCCAAGCTCGACGAACTGTACGTGAAGATGGTCGGGATCCGCCACCAGATCGCCCGCAATGCCGGCTGCCAGGACTTCCGCGAGTACGCGTTCCGCGCTATGGAGCGCTTCGACTACACCCCCGCCGACTGCCTCGCGTTCCACGACGCCATCGCGCAGGTCTGCGTCCCCGCTGTCCAGAGAATGGCCGCTCAGCGCAAACAAAAGCTCGGCCTCGCCACCTTGCGTCCCTGGGACATGGCCGTCGATCCCGAGAACAAGCCGCCTCTGCGTCCCTTCAAGACCGACGACGAGCTCTCCGGCGGCTGCAGCAAGATCTTCCACCAGGTCGATCCTGAACTCGGCCAAATCTTCGACACGCTCCGCACGCGCACGCTCCTCGACCTCGGCAGTCGCAAGGGCAAGGCCCCCGGCGGCTATCAGGTGACCTACGCCGAGGAGCGCGTTCCCTTCATCTTCATGAATGCCGTTGGCACCGAGGGCGACGTCCGCACCCTGCTGCACGAAGGCGGCCACGCCTTCCACGCCTGGGCCTGCCGCAACGAGCCCTTCCTCGCCTACCGCGGCGCCCCGACCGAATTCTCCGAGGTCGCTTCGATGGGCATGGAGTGTCTCTCCCTGCCCTACACCGCCGCCTTCTTTGGCCCCGACACCCCCCGCGCCACCAAACGCTTCTTCGAGAAGATCGTCGCCTTCTTCCCCTACATGGCCTGCATCGACGCCTACCAGCACTACGTCTATACCCATGTCGACGCCGGCATCGACGCCTGGAAGGACCACTGGCAGTCCCTCACCAAGCGCTTCGCCTCCGAACTCGACCTCACCGGCCTTGAGCGCCACGACCGCCAGGCCTGGCAAAAGAAGCTGCACGTCTTCGAAGTGCCCTTCTACTACGTCGAGTACGGCATCGCCCAACTCGGCGCCCTGCAGGTCTGGAAGAACTCCCTCGGCGATTACGCCCAGGCCGTCGCACTCTACCGCCAGGGCCTCGCCCTCGGCGGCGCCCGCCCGCTGCCCGAGCTCTTCAAGGCCGCCGGCTGCAAGTTCGACTTCTCGCAGGCCACTCTGCGTCCCCTCATCGAAGCGGCCATGCAACAGATCGAGAGTCTGTAAGCGCCGTCTCTGCTGCCCCGCAACAAGAGGACGAGCGCCGGCCGCCTCCGCACGCGTCCGGCGCTCGTTCTGTTTCACTGTCTCTACGTTACCGTCGCTACTGCCCCGCCACCGGAATCTCAATCCCCGACGGAAACTCCCCGTCGCGACGTACCGTGATGCTCACGTCCCCCTCCGCCGGAATCCGCACAAATGTGTCCGCATCGTGTCCCGCAATCGCCACCCGCAACCGGTGCCCCGCCCGCACCAGCGCCGCCGTCGGCTGCAGCTTGAACCGCAGCTCCGTCAGCTCGCCCGGCACCAGCGGTCGTCCTTCCTCCCGCGCGAAGCTGTGATACGGCCCGAACTGCTTATACGGCGGCTGGTGGCCAGAGACCGCCCGATGCAAGCCGCGCAGCTCGCCTTCGGTCAAATACGTCACCACGCCGTCCGGCCCCACGTCCTCCAGGTACACGTAGAACGCCCCGTCCGTCGCCGTCGAACTCACGTACAAGAGCACCACCGGATGCCCCACGATCCGCAGGTCCGCCGCCAAGGGCGCCGTCGTGTACGTCAGCAGCTTCGCGTCCGCCGCCGCCCGATCCCCGTATACCACGTCGCCCCCGTCTTTCTGCGTCTGCCACCGGTTCGCCGTGCCCGTCGTCGCCGTAAAGTCCACCGTGTACGTATCGCTCACCTCCACCGCGTCCGGCCATTCCGTCTGCAGCGTGTTCCCTTCCCGGAAATACCACGTCTGCCGCGTCGTCCCCGCCGGCGGCCACACGCTTGTCGTTCGCCACACACCCTCGCCGAGCGTGTAGTACTTGATCTCCCGCACAGGCTCGATCGTCACGTCGGCCTTCAGATATGTGTCGAAGAACGCCATGAAGTCGTCGAACTGCTCCTGCTCCGTCGGCGCCACCGCCGCGTCCGCGGCATGGAACGGATCGGCATCGAACGCCGCCCCGTGACTCCACGGCCCGATGATCACCTTCTGCGGATTCGTGCACGTCGCGTACGCCGCCAGCGCCCCGTCGGCCGTCCCGGCGTCCAGCCAGCTCGCCCACGAGTACCACGGCGTCTGCCCCGCGCTGATCGCGTCCCCGAAGCTGTACGGGCTGATCGCCGCCATCGTCACCCCTTGCGCGTCGAACGGATCATCGCGGTACGTTATCGCCTTGAGCGCCGCGTACACGTCCGTGTTGGCCGCATGCTCGGCAAGCGCAGCCGTCAGCAGGCTCCCGTCCGTGTCCGCATCGACGGGTTTGGGACCGGTGATGAGGCTCTTCAAGACGTTGCAGCCAATCCCCGCCAGCGCCGCCATCGCGCACAGGTCGTTGCGGTCCTGTGCGTCGTTGCTCGCCGTCCATGCCCGGATGAAATTGTCGTCGAAGATCCCGCCCGGCATCGCCGGCGCCGCGTACGGATCGAAATCGAAAAACCGCGGCACCACCGCCTTCACGGCCGGATGTCCCAACGCCGACAGCAAGAGCGCCGTGTTCCCCTCGTAGCTGATGCCATCCGCCCCGACCCGCCCGTTCGACCACGTCTGCGCAATCACCCAGTCGACCACCTCGCGGTAGTCGGCCAGTTCCACGGCGCACCACGGACTCGTGCTCACGCCGAACGACGCCCCCGTGCCACGGGCATCCACGCTGACCCACGCATACCCCCGCGCATTGTAGAACCCCGCTTCGTACGCCGCCCCGTCGTCGGCTTCGTCGTAGTTCACCAGCCCCGCCGCCCGCCAGTACCGCGTCATCCGCATCACGGTCGGCACCTTGGCGTCCGCCGCCAGCCCCGCCGGCAGCCACACATCGATGGCGATCCGTGTCCCGTCACGCATCGTCACGTAGACCGCCGTCCCGCGCGGCTTGTTCTCCGGCGCCGGACAGCCCCCCAGTGCACCAGCCAGGGTGACCAGAAACAACCACGCTCCCATCCGACCCGCGCTGCGACTCGTCATAAGTCATCCTTCGTCTGTGGCCCGTAACCGCGCCGCACCTGCGGCGACCCTCAACAGTCTAGGCGCTCCCACGTGCGAAGGAAGGCCCGCTTACACGCGGCTCCTCTAGCCCCGTGTTCTGAGCCACCCGTCCGCCGACGCGCCGGTATGCTCGCGTCCCCGACCAGTTTTCTTTCAGACGCTACCCATCCCAGGGCTAGGACCCACAGACGTGCGCTAAGCTCGCGTCATTCACGACGAACGCCACTCCGCACGCCCCACCACACGGCGCGGCCTCGGCGACGGCGTGCGGTTCACGGCCCTCGGACTCGCCGGCCGCAAGGCCCGTCCCTGGTGCCGCGCCGGTCGTCGTCACCGCTGACGCACTGGCTGCACGGAGTTCATGGCCCGGGGACAGGGCGGCCGGAGCGTGTCTGGCCGATTCAGCGCGCTCCGCCGCCCCTTCGACCAGATGCGTTCTGGCCGCAGACCAAGACAGCCCGCTGCAGATCGTCATTCGCATTCCCCCGGCCTGCGGGCACGCCCCGCTGCTGACGTGTTCGCGGGCCCCGCGCCCTAGTGCCGCTTGAGCGTCAAGAGCACGCCTCCCAGGAGCAGCACCAGCAGCGTCGGTGGGTCGGGAGCCACCGCAAACTGGGGCGTGATGGCGTAGCCACACCCACTCCCTTCCGCAGACGCCGCACCCACCGCGCGCGCTTCGAAACACACGCGCTCCTCGGTTACCCCGCCATATCCCGCACTGCCCGCCGTGGACTTGAATGGCCGCACCAACGGAGCGGACACGCTGTCATGCCTGAGGTCACACTGCCCGTCCCACCCGGACCGCCCGCCCCACGTCGCCGCCACCACCCTGTCCGACGGACAATCCACCTTGCTCCCCGGCACGACCATGCCCACGAGTTCCGACTCACTGGCGCGCCACTCGTACTCGGTCGCGCCGTTTTCCAACGCGCAGAGCGTGCCCTGCGCAGCCACCGTAGCGACGCTGCTCTGTCCCCATAGCGCCCATCCGTCTCCGGCAAAGCCCGCTTCGACATGCGCACCGCAGCAAATGCTGCAAGAGACTCCCCGAGCGGTCGCGGCCGCCGCGCCCGGCGCGCCGACCGTCACCGCGAGCACCGTCAGCAGAAGGGACATCCTGGGTCGCATCACCGCTCCTCCGCGAGCAGCACCGGCCGCGCAGTGGAGCCCGCATAGAGCAGAAGCACCGGCGCGGAGCGACCGCGCAGCCATCCGACCGCAACAGAGGGCGAACACCCGATATGCTGCCTCTTCGATAAGTATGCCGCAGAGCAGCACCCCGACAAGAAATTCCCCCCTTGAGTTGTCCCCGGGAGCGCGATAGCGATGCGAGTGCCGCACGCGTCCGCGCTGGAAACAGCGCAGAGTCGCACGTTCGGCCGTCAGCTATCCGTCCCGGACCACGCGCACGTCATCCCCCGGAAATGGCACGCTCGCGCAGCGCGAGCCGCACAACAAGGCCATCCGCGCGCCTCGGATCCCCGCACCCGGCGCGCGTACCTTGGACCCGCACCCTTTACCCCTCACTCGCGACTTCCCCGGCCGCCGCCCTGGTTGTGATGATCCCCTTCCGCTCGTAGATCGGCCGCACCTCCGCCCGCAGCGCCGGTAGCCGCACCAGAAACACCGCCGCCGCCACGATGCACGCCGCGCCCCCGATCACCAGCGTCCACGGCGCTCCCACCCACTCCGCGAGCCCACCCGCCAGCAGACTCCCGAACGGCGCCATCCCCATGAACGCCATCGTGTACAGGCTCATCACCCGCCCGCGCTTGTCCTCGTCCGCGATCGTCTGCAGAATCGTGTTGCTCGCGGCCATCTGCTGCATCATCACGAACCCCGTCATCCCCAGCAACACCAGGGACAGCCAGTACGTGCGCGACCCCGCGAACAGGATCAGCCCCGCACCGAACAGCAGCGTTGCCCGCCCGATCACGCCGCCCAGCCCCACTACGCTCCGCCGCGCCGCCAGGTACAACGCCCCCAGCACCGCCCCCACCCCCGTCGCCCCCATCAGAAACCCCAGCGTGTGCGGCCCGCCGTGGAGAATCTGGTCCGCGAACACCGGCATCAACACCGCGTACGGCATCCCCACCAGACTCACCAGCGCCAGGAGCAGCAAGATCGCCCGAATCGGCGCGAACCCAAACCCGTACTTGAACCCCTCGCGCAAGTCGGCCCACACCCGCGCCGGCTTGTGACTCCGCGCTCGCGCCGGCAGTCGCATCGCCAGCAGCGCCGCGACGACCGGAATGTAACTCACCCCGTTCAACAGGAAGCACAAGCTCTCCCCCAGCCACGCAATCAGGATGCCCGCCAGCGACGGCCCCACCAGTCGCGCTCCGTTCACCAAGAACGAGTTCAGCGCGATCGCGTTCGGCAAGTCCTCCCGCGACTCCAGCATCTCCACCACGAACGTCTGCCGCGCCGGAATCTCGAACGCGTTGATCACCCCCAGGATCGCGCTCAGCGCCGCCACGTGCCACACCGCGATGACGCCCGTGTACGACAGGATCGCCAGCGCCAGCGCCTGCAACATCGCCAGCACCTGCAATACGACCACCATCCGATGCAGATTCCACCGGTCCGACAGCACCCCCGCCAACGGCGCGATCAGAAACGTCGGCAACTGCCCCGCAAACCCGACCACTCCCAGCATCGCGGCCGATCCCGTCAACCGGTACACTAG
Organism: uncultured Planctomycetales bacterium; assembly: GCA_964523405.1. GTDB lineage: Bacteria > Planctomycetota > Phycisphaerae > UBA1845 > Fen-1342 > CAZGAQ01. The sequence goes on along the minus strand of CAZGAQ010000017.1, from coordinate 22,219 downwards.
CCACTGCATCGCGATCCGCTGCATCCACGTCCCGATCAGCGACACGCCCTGCCCGGGAAAGAACAGCCGGAAGTTCCGGCTCCGCAGCGCCCGCAGAATCTCCCATGCCCCGCCCGGACAACCGCCTCCCTCGTGCGGCCGCCGCCCGCCCCCGCCGCCCGTGCCCCCACGATCGCCTTCATGCGCACCGCCTGGCCCCTCGGGCACGCGCGCGCCGTCCGCCCCACCCGCCTGCCCACTCGTCGCCGCCGCCACCGTCCGCGCCGCGGACGCGCCATCTGCCTTACTACTCCACATGCGGGGATTGTACCCCGCTCACGCGCCCTCCGCCGGCGCCCACAATCCGGCTGATGGCTGACGGCTGAAGGCTGAAGGCTTCGTTCACAACCCCAACCGCACCCCCACCCGCGTCAGCACCCACGTCAGCCCCGTTATCAATCCCGCGAACACCACCGACCGCACGATCGCCACGCCGCCCACGCCCAGCGCCGCCGGCAACGTCACCCCTGCCACCCCCAACGCCGCCCAGAAGATATCCGGCAGAATGTACGCCAGCAGCGGATTCGCCCCCACCGGCTGCAGCGGCCGCGCCCATCCCGCCACACCGTGCACATCAATCACCCAGTACAGCAGCGCATACACGCCGCAGCAAATCGCCGCGCTGTACAAACACCACGCCGGCGTCGCGGCCACCTTGTTGATCCCATACAGCGGCTGCAGCAGATAGCCCGCCGCCGCCAGCCCCGCGCCGAACAGCAGCACGCGGCCAATCCCGCGCGCGGCCGCACCCGCGGTCGCCGCGTGCCCGGCTGACGCGGAGCCGCTTCCGTGCGACATCGCCGTCGCCCCAAGAGCGCCGCCCGCCTCTCCGCGCTCCCCGCGCACCAGCAGCAGCGCCACCACGCCGGCCACCGTGACCGACCCGTGTCCGCCGATGTGTCCGCCAAGCCCGACATACTGGCCCGCCCACGCCAGCGGCGCGACCGCCCCCAGCGCCCCGCTCTTGTCGCCGATGTACATCAGCACCAACAGCCCCAACACCCCCATCAGCGCCGTCGCCGACTCGCGCGTCACGAGGTACGCCACGCACCCCACCAGGTACGCCCACCCGATCAGCCCCAGAATCCCCCACCAGCTCGTGTGCATCCACCCGATCGCGTCCGCCGGCCCGCTGCGGTACACCGCCGCCAGCGCCACCAATCCGACCACCCCCACCGCCCGCAGCACCACCCACAGCCCCCACCGCAACCAGTGTGCCGCCCTGCGCGCCCCGGCATGCCCCTGTAGCGCTCGACCGTAGCCTGCCCGCCGTGGTGGGCGTCCAGCGTCTTCCCGGCCGCGCCCCTGTAGCGTTGGACCTCCGTGTCCAGCGGGCCCTCGGCTCCGCGGATACCGGTTCCACACGAGGATCACGGCCACGTAGAACAGCAGCCCCCACAGACTCCCACTCATTCCCGTCGCCTGCGCGTTGAGCCCACCGCGGTTCACCATGAACACGCCGATGACGAGCAGTTCGCCCACGCGCAGGAGCACATGCCCGAGCGTCCGCCACACCGCTTCACCCCGCGCCCGGCGCCGCTCCAGCGCCAGCGGAATCGACATGCCCACGATGAAGAGAAACGCAGGGAACACGAGGTCGACAAACGTCATCCCGCTGACGGCCGGCGGGCAGTGCTTCATCCACGCCGGCACGCCCCGCGCCCCGGCCACGTCGTTGACGAAGATCATCGTCAGGATCGTCACCGCCCGAAACACGTCCACCGACAGCAGCCGCCCGCCCCGCGTCGCCTCTCCCGCGCCACCACGCCCACCATCCCGCGTCGTCGACGGCTGCCTCATCACCTGCTCTGTCACGTCACCCATCTCCGCGAGCCCATCTGGAACCTGAGCGCCCCCATCATACGCCCCCGCCGGCCACGGTGCTTCGCCGCACAGGTAACCTCCGCGCGCCAACTCTCTTCGACGTGTCGTGGGGGATCAATGTACACGGGTTGGGCGCCGTGAGACTACGGCCGGACGGGAGCACGGCCGCTACCTCTCCGGCCGCACCCTTCGCACCCTACGCACCATCCGCATCCCGCCCGGCGTCTCCTCCGGCTAACGCACCTCAACTTCAAACAAGTCGAGCAGGTTGACAATCCGGAAGCGGTCGAGCGTGACGGCCGCTGGCAGATCAAACGTCGCCACCGCGTGCGGCCCTTCGCCGAGCTTCGGCACGATCGTCGTCGCGAAGTCTGCCCAGGTCTCCCCCGTGGCTGGCTTCTGCAAGTGGATCGTGCGGCCGACCATCGACTCGTGCTTCAGGAAGTGCACGATGACCTGCCGGAACGTCTGCGGCGATTCCCACGTCAGTTGCAGCCACTCGGTGTTGTCCTGGATCAGCCCGCCGGGCCAGTACAGGGTCTCGCGATAACCGTCGACCGCCGCGCTGGGTGGGTAGCGCGTCGGATCGGGCACCACCGAGGCGCTCGCCTTCGCAGTCTGCGCCAGCGTGTGCACCGGATTGACCGCCAGCACAGCCTTCCGCAACGGCTCGACGCAACCCTCCAGCGCGATCTTCTCGCCGTGCTTGGCCACGAGCGTCTTGCCGATCCGGTCAAAACAGGCGGTGACGGCGGGTTCACTCCCCAGCGCCAGCTTGAGTCGGACAACCACGACTCCGAACGCCGGGTCGGAACCAAACGAGCCGAGCAGTTGCCACGGCGCCCCGTAGCCCCACAGCTTCTGCCAGCCGGTGCTGAGGTCCCACGCGAGAAACGCGTCCAGGAAGTCCGCCAGCAGTGTTTCGCAACGGGCCGCGTCGGTCGTCGGCGTCAGCGTCTGGAAGAGCGCCTCGCGCGCTGCCCGGTACTTCACCTGCGCCAGCAGCAGTTCGGCCGCGGCGCGCGTCTCGGGAAATACGTGCCGGGCCAGCACGCCGCGCCGCCCCAGTTTGTCGGGCTGCACGACGCTCTCCAACTGCGCGGCCGCCGCCGCGAGCTTGGTCACGTCCTTCTCACTCAGCGCGACCCAGGCGTTGGCGACAACCTCCTTGCGCTCCGGATACAACAGCGCGGCCACCTGCAGCAGCACGTCGCGCTGCGGCGTGTGACGCGCCTCCAGATTCCACAGCGCGCTAAGGTAGCCGTACACGTGCGGGAATTGCAGCAGCGGCGTCTGTACGTTGCCCATCACGCCCGCGAGTTCGCCGGCAAACGGGAGCATGCGCTCGATGGCCCCGTGTACGGCATCGATGTTCACATTGGTCGTGGGATACGACGGCTCGTCTTCGATCGCGCCATACGGCAGCAGGATGGTCTTCCCGAGCACGCCCATCTCGCGGCACATCGGCAGATAGTCAAAGAGGCCGCTGACCAGCAACCACGGCTCCGGCAAGCCTTCCTTGAGGAGGCGAATCGTCTCGCGTTGGTGCTCGACTCGGTCCGGACCGGAGTCCCCCCAGCCCATCCACATCCAGTTGATGAGCTTCGCGTCGCGCCCGTGGAGGTTGTGCTGGTCGAGCGCCTCCCGGCACGCCTTGAGCACCTTGACATACTCCGCGAGCGTGCTGCCGTCGCCGTAGCCGGGGTCCGAGTCGATGTTGCAGACGCCGTCCACGTTGTCGAGGGCGCGATACAGCGCCGTGCGCGACGTCACGATCGCTTCGAAATGCTCCGGATTGCCCGGCTTCAGGTCTTGCTGCGTGGGGCGCCAGTACGGCCGGTAGCGCGGATCGCGCACGCCGCAGTCGTCCTTCGCCACGCGGTTCGTGCACTGCATGATCCAGACTTCCATGCCCTGCTGCTGCTGCGCATACTCCACCACCCGGCGGCACTCCTGCAGGTACTCCTCATCCTCGCGCGACAGCGGAACCGGCATGATCTCCATGAACGGCCAGAGATAGAACAGATTCACGCCCTGGTACGTCAGCATGTCGAGGTAGTGCTTCCAGTCGGCCTCCTTCCAGTTCCGGAAACCGTGCGGGTAGCCGATCGGCCAGCCGTTCAGGTGCATGCCGCGTTTGGCGAAGCTCGGCCGGCTCACTAGATCGAGCGGGCCCGCGATGAACGGCGTCGTGTCCGTAGCCGAGATCATCCCGGCCAGGCTGGCCAGCCCGAACTTGGTCCCCGCCGGCGCAGCGCCGGCAACCGCGATGCAGGTTCGCCCGTCCCGCACTTGGGACCGGATGAGAAAGCCCTCGTCGCCTAGTTTGTGCTGCGCTAGTCCCCTGCCCAGCGCTTGCTCGGCCAGCTTGGCGCCCACGACGATGTACGTGCCGGGCTGCTCCGGCAGCGCGGGCACGAGCGGAGGCGGGGTGCCGGTGATCTCCGCAAGATAGTCGCGGAGATCCTGCATGCGCCGCTGCACGTAAGCGGGTGCCGCCGGATCGGCGACAATCGTCACACGGGTCAGAACGATGCGTGCCCCGGCCGCGGGCCTGGAGTCCGCGCCGCCCGCCACGACCTGCGCGAAGCCCGGCAGTGCGCCGCCCGCCCAGGCCGCGCCCGCCGCCGCACCCGCCTGCATGAAGTCCCGCCGCGAGATGTGCCGCTTGCTCATGGTCAGCCTCCCGGCAAAGGGGAATCCATCGGCGAAACCACCGCCCTGCAGCGCGTCGGCGCGCAGCCGCGTGGCAATGCCGAGTGCGGGTACTACTCGCCGCCCGCAACGCCGTCAAGCACGCACCTCCTGCGGAACCCCCGGAGCGACGCAGCGCAAGTTGCGCCACCTGTCATACCCCCCCGATTGAGCCCCAAACCCACATCACCAGAGCGGCCGGGTGGCATGGCCGCTTGCCAATCCAACTTCGAACCTGCACCAACTCATTTGCTCGCAAGACACCCGCTTCACGCTGCAACGCCCCCGAGCGGCCATGTCTTCGCCCGGACCACTCTCCGCCTGAGAGCGGACGGCTCGCTTCAGCGGACGTAGCACAAATCGCGCAACCTGCCGTACTCCCCCGATTGATGACCAAACCCACATCACCAGAGCGCCGCAAAGCAACCTGTGCAACGTGCCATACTCCCCCGAATGATCGTTAAACCCACATGACCGGCCGGGTGCCATGGCCGCCTGCCAACCCGCTTCGTCCGCCGAACAAGCTCGCCTGCTCGCCGAGGTAAAGGGGTAAAGGGAAGGGGTAAAGGGGGGTAAAGGGGGGGGTAAAGGGGACATTCTACTTTTCCGCCTCGGGGCTTGAAGCAGCCGGGTGCCATGGCCGCCTACCAACCCGCTTCCACCGCCGGACAGACTCCCATGCCCGCGGCGAACACACCTTGCCCGCGCCGCTCCCCGGCGGCCATGTCTTCGCCCCCGCGCGGGCCCGCCTTCCGATCAGCCGCTTCGTCCTCCCTGCAACCCCGGTCCTCAACCGGGCGTTCCGTCGTCCCTGTGCCCCCGGTCTCCAATCGGCCGCTCGGTCCTCCCCGCGACCCCGGTCCTCAACTGGGCGCTCCGATCTCTGGCCGCTTCAGCGGCCTTCCCCGGCGCAGCCGGGCTAATAGGCCAGCCCTTTAGGGCTGGTGCACCGCCCCCCAATATCTCCTCCTCGTCCCCCAACGCCCAGGCCGCTTCAGCGGCCTTCCCCATCCGTGCGCCCCCCGTCACACCCCCTCACGCGCCGTACCCCAATCCCCGCTACTTCCACTCGCTGACCTTCCAGACCTTCAGCGCGCCCGGGACAAAGGACGCCAGCGCCTGCGAGTCCGGCGAAAAGTGAACTAAGGCGATTGTGCCTCCGCCGTGATTCAGCACGCGAACCAGCTTATTCGTCGCCGTGGACCCAACGTAGACCAGTCCACTCGGTCCCGTGCCGGCCGCCACCCAGCGCCCGTCCGGACTGACCGCCAGGCAGGAGATGCGCTCGCCGTACTCCTCACGCCCACTGCTCGTCGCATACCACTTCGACAGCACCTTACCGGTGGCAATATCCATGCCGTAGACAACCCCCTCAGTGCCGCCGGCGTACACGATCTTGCTGTCCGGCGAGAAGGCTACGTACTGCACGGCGTTCGAGCCGGGCTTGATACTCCATAACTCCTGGCCCGCCTGCATATCGACCATCGCGACACCGCCCTCCCAAGCTGCAACTGCGACGAAGGTGCCGTCATCCGAGGGAACCGCACTTCGGATGTCGGTCTCTGCTCCTGTCCCCGACAGGATCACCTTCCAGCAGACGCTATCGATACCGGGGCCGATCAGGCCGACGTTCATTCGCTCCTTCTTCGGATCGTGTTCCGGAGGGGGCCTCGATATTCTTTCTCGGCTCGCCATGGCAACGTACACCCCGTTGCGACTGGGACTCATGACGGGGCAGCGCCATCCTCCGGGGCACGGTACGTGTTCGCAAGTGGACCCATCAGGCAAGTTGCTCATCTCAAGCACCGCCGGCGCGCCGACGGGCTGGCCCAGCCTGCAGCACACCATGCGCGCAGTGGCAGTGCACACAGGATGCATGCGCTGCTCGAACGCTAGCTCACCGCATTTCTCCAGCGTCCCATTTCGCCACTGCATGACCTCCAGTGCAGGCGGTTCGAGCGACTGCGCGTACACGAAGTCGCCACCACAACCCCATTCTGCAAACCCGCCGCCCCGCCCCACCCAAGGGACCGACCGGGCGGCAGGGCTTGTGTTTGTGCTCGCCGAGCCGCACCCGCCACAGAACCCGAGCAGCAGGACCGTGCCAACCAGGCTGAGCTTGCGGTATGCCATGACACGGTTCTCCTGCGTTTCTGCGGGCTACCCCCACGGGCACCGCCCGGGTTGTCCGAACCTGCTCTCTCCCGGTCCTCTCGTACGTCACAACCAGTCTGCCACAAGCAGCCCGTGCGCTCAACGCCCGCGCCCGCCGATCCCCGCCCCCTTGCCGCTTCTCCGCCCGCCGCTCCGCACCCGCAACCCGCCGCCTTCTCCGCCACCCTCCGCCACAACCCGCCCTTGGCCGCTCGCCACCCGCAACTCCCCGTTCCGCCCTCGCCCGCGTCCCATCCGTGTGTCATCCTTGTTCTATGAACTCGTGCCGTCCTAGAACGCCCCCCCGCCCCCAACCCCCGTCTTCACGTTCTCACCGGTGCACGTTTGTACTCCTCTCCGTCCCAACTTCTGACTTCCACCTTCGCACTTCTGACTTCGGGCTCCCTTCCCACCTTCCCACCTCCCCACCGTCCCACCCGATTGCCGCGTCCCAATAACCCAAGGTTGCCAACTAGGGCACGCGCACTCTGGCAATCTTGGCAACCTTCCCCTCACGCCCCGCGAACCGCGCACGCTCTGCCCCTCAATCCCTTAATCCCTCAGTCCCTCAATCCCCGCCTGGCAACCTTGCCAACCTCGCCACCCTCCGGCCGCGCTCCCGTTGTCACCTTGTTACTTGCCTACCTTGTCACTTCTTTTGCCCAACATCCCGATATCGAAGATGACCAAGTAGGGCTCCCCCCAAGGAAACATTTGGTCATCTTCGACTGGCGCAACGCGAACCGCGCACGGTCCGCGCTGCGGTCGTTTTCACCTTTTCACGTTTGCACGTTTTCACTCTCCCCGTGTGCACGCTCCCCCTTGTCACCTGGTTACTTTGTCACTTGCCCGCTTCCCCCGCGCACCTTGCCCGCTCCCGGCCTCCTCTGCGCACCTTGCCCACCCGCACCCGCCCACCGTACTCTGCCCGCATGGCTAGCGTCTCCGACCAAACATCCCCGCGCCCGCTGGCACTGCCCGCCGCATCCGGCGCGCCCCCCCTCTTCGCCACCCCCTGGGCTTGGGCCACCGTCCTCACCCTCCTCGCCCTCGCCCTCTTCCTCGGCAACGCCACCACCGCCGTCTGGGACCAGGACGAGGCCGCCTACGCCGGTTTCGCCCGCGACATGCTCGTCAACGACCACTGGACCGTCCCGGATTTCCCCAATTCGCAGCCCCATCGCAAACCCCCGCTCCACTTCTGGCTCATCGCCGCCTCCTACACCGTTTTCGGCATCAACGAATTCGCCCTGCGGCTCCCCAGCACCCTCGCCATCCTCGCCACCCTCGCCGTCGTCGCCTACGGCGGCCGCTTCCTCGCCGGCCGGCGCGGCGCCCAGCTCGCCGCCCTCATCCTCGCCACCCTCCCCTTCGTCCTCACCCTCGGCAAGATCGCCCTCACCGACGGCGTCCTCCTGCTCTGCCAGACCGTCGCCGCACTCGCCCTGCTCCGCGCCATGGTCCGCCCCGCCTGGACCATGACCGCCATCCTCTGGATGGCCGTCGCGCTCGGCGTCCTCGCCAAGGGCCCGCCCATCCTCATCCTCGTCGGCGGCATGTTCCTCTTCCTCCTCATCTTCCACCCGCGCCGCCGCAACCTCATCCACCTCCATCCCTGGTTCGGCCTCCCCCTGGCCCTCGCACCGCTGGCCGTCTGGGGCTGGCTCGCCTGGCAGGAAGACCAGCAGCGCTACGTCCTCTTCCTCGCCTGGTGGTACATCCTTCGCCGCGCCGGCGGCTCCGTCTTCGGCCAGCAGGGCCCACCGGGTACCTACTTCCTCCTGCTCTTCGGCCTGCTCATCCCCTGGACCACCTACTTCCTCCCCGGCCTCCGCGCCGCCTGGCGCGGCCTGCGCCGCCGCCAACATCGCTACGTCCTGCTGGCAAGCTGGCTCTTCGGCGGCTGGCTCCTCTGGGAACTCCCCACGAGCAAGCTCCCCACCTACATCCTCGGCGCCTTCCCCCCCCTCGCCCTGCTCCTCGCCCAGCCCCTCGCCGGCCGCCTCACCTGGTCGCGCAGCCGCACCCTCCGCGCCGGTGCAACGATCGTCCTCGTCGGCACCTTCGTCGCCGCCGTCGCAGTCAGCGCTGCCACGGTCCTGCTCGCTGCGCCCTGGGCCCGCTTCGTCGGCCTCGTCCCGGCCGCGGCGCTCGTCACCACCGGCGCCCTCGTCTGGTACTTCCACACGCGCAGCGCGCCGCGCGCCGCACTGCACGCCACGCTCCTCGGCACGCTCGCGTCGTACATCCTGATCTGGCTGCTCGTCATCCCCGGCTTCGAGTCCCAGCGCGCCGTCACGCGCCGCGTTGCGCAGTACGTCGCCGCCCACGTCCCCACCGCCACCACCGTCATCGTCGCCTGCCCCGTCTCCGCGCCCAGCCTGCCCTTCTATCTCGCACGGGCCGGCCTGGCTTGGCGTGAGCTCGGCGTCACGAGCGACGACGACCGTCCCCCGCTCGTCATGGACTGGTCCGACCTCTGGCACCTCCGCTTCGCGTCGCTCGTGCGCCAGGTCCAATCACAGAGTCCCCCGCCCCTCTCCCCCGACGTCGCACAGTCCGGCCGCATCGCCGAAGCCCGCATGCTCTGGCACACCGGCACCCCCGACGCTCTCATCCTCGATGAATCGCAGTACGCTGATCTCGCCCCCGACCTTGCGGGCGCCCACCTCGAGCGTTTCACCGGCTGGCGCTGCGACCGCCCCGCTTCCACCACCTACCTCGTCGCCCTGCGCCGGCGCTAGCTGCTATGGTGATGTGCTTCGCTCGCGCTCGCCGGAGGTCACCGGGCGTCGCGCTGCTAGGTACCGGCTGATCGCGTCGACCGCCGCCTGCGCCAACGCATCCTCGTCCCCTTCGCGGAATGAATTGCTCTCCGCCACCACGAGGCCATCGATGATCCCCTCCCCCGCGCTCTGCAGCCTCACCCGCACCAGCAGCTGCGCCCCGCTCAGCAGCCCCTTCCGCTGAAAGTACACCAGCTCGCTGTCCACGATCAGCCGCGCGCGCTCCTCCCCCGACCCGCCCCGCAGCCGCGCCGCCGCCAGGTTCGCGCACCGGTCGTACGCCCGCATCACCGCCGCCGGCGTCAAACGGCCCAGCGTCGTCGTGATCGGCCGAAACTCCACCGCCCCCGGCCCTGGCCCGGACCGCTCGCTGATCAGTCGGAAATCCCCCTGCGCCCCGCGCACCTCGCTATACGCCTGCTTCACCAGCGTGAAGCACCCCGTGTTCAGCAGCGCCGCCACCGTCAGCACCGGCAGCCCGACCCACACCTTCCACGCCATCGCGCTACCCTCCGCATTCGCACCCTCTGCCGCACCCGCGGCCGCCCGTCCCCCACCGGGCTCGGCCGCCAAACACCCGCCCAGGCCCGCGCCGGTTGGCTACTGCGCCGCCAGCCGGTTCAATTCTTCCTCGGAGATGCCGAAGTTGCTGTGCACGTTCTGCGTGTCTTCGTGCTCTTCGAGCGCCTCGATCAGCTTCAGCATCTTCTCGGCGTCGCCGCCGGTCAGCTCGACCGTCGTGGACGCAATCATGGACAGCTCGGCACTCTCCGGTTTGATCTTGGCTGCTTCCAGCGCCTGCCGCAGCTTGTTGTACGTACCCGGGTCGCACGTCAACTCAAACGCGTCGCCCAGGGACTTCACGTCCTCCGCGCCAACCTCCAGCGCGATGTTCGTCAGTGTGTCCTCGTCCGCCTGCTCGGCCGACACAATGAATACCCCCCGCTTCGTGAACATCCGCGCTACCGAGTTCGCCTGCCCCAGCTTCCCGTTGCGCATCTCGAAGATCTTCTTGATCTCCGGCGCCGTCCGATTGCGGTTGTCCGTCAGGCAGATGCACAGGATCGCCGCCCCACCCGGTCCGTACCCTTCGAAGATCAGTTCCTCGTATGCCACCCCGCCGCCGTCACCGCTGCCCTTCTTGATCGCCCGCTCGATCGTGTCCTTGGGCATGTTGGCATCGCGCGCTGCGTCGATGGCGTACCGCAGCGTCAGATTCATGTCCGGATCCCCACCCCCCGCCCGGGCCGCCACGATGATCGCCCGCGACAGCCGACTCCATTGCCGGCCGCGCTTCGCATCGTTGGCACCCTTGGCACGCTTGATCCGAGCCCAGTGTGAATGTCCCGACATAGGCCGTTCCCTTTCCGCGTAAAGGCTTGTTCCAGCATGCATTGTACGCGAAAGCCGTCCCCGCGCGAAGCCGCGCGCCGTCTCACCGCCGCTTCACCGCCATCTGATAAATCCGCCGCCCTTCCTTCAAGTACTTGATCTCGAAGTTCGTCCCCAGCCGTGCCGCCTCGACCCCGAATTCCGGATCGTCAAACGGCACTTCCTCCAGCTCTGGGTGCCCCCGCAGCAGGCTCCCGATCACCTCGAAATACTCCGCATGATCCGTCTGTACCGCCCAGTGCCCTCCATGCACCAGACACCCTACCGCCGCCTCCACCACCACCGGCTGAAAGAACCGCCGCTTCCAGTGCCGCCGCTTCGGCCACGGGTCCGGGTGATACACGTGCAGCGCCGTCAGCGACTCCCGCGGACACACCACCCTCACAAAATGCGTCGCGTCCGTGCGCAACATCCGCACGTTCGGCACCTTCCACCGCTCCATCCGATCCACTGCATACTTGTAGAACTCGTTGGCCCACTCAATCCCCAGGAAGTTCCTTTCCGGCCGGGCGCGCGCCCGACGCAGCAGAAACGCCGCTTTCCCCGTGCCTACCTCCAGCTCCACCGGCCGGGAGTTCCCAAAAAAACTCGCCCAGGCCAAGCCCTGGAGTTCCCCCAGTTCAACGGCAATCGGCCGACTCTCCATGCCCACTCACGCTCGCACCGGCTCGCGCCCGCCCGTCCTGAAGCACACGCGCGCGGCCGGCCGATGAGAACCATACGGGCCGGTCCACCGGCCCCACGCTGGCCTTTCTAAAGGAACGTGCGCCGTGTCGCAACCTGCTGCCCGCCACCCCGAGCGTCGCCACGACCCACGCGTCCCCGCCGCCTTCGCCGTATGGCTCCGCCCCGCCGAGAGCCCCCGCCGTACCAGCGGCTGGATGCTCGACATCGCCGCCGGCGGCGCCGCGCTCCTCACCCCAAGCGACACAACCCCCGCCGTCGGCCAGCGCCTCGAATTCGCCGAAATGCAGACCCACGACCGCACCGTCCGCGAGGGCGCGCCCCCGCTCCCCCGCTTCGGCCGCGTCCTGCGCCATGACGAGTCCATCGGCCTCACACGTCGCATCGCGATCAAATTCGAGTCCGATACGCCCGACGCCCTCGACACCGCGACAGCGCAGCAGTCCTGCGCCACCGCCCCGCGCACCAAGGCCGTCCCCGTTGCCCCCCCCATGCCCGATGTTCCCGGCCTGACCCCCATCAAGCACCTGCCCCAGACCTAGCCACCGGCTTGGCACACCATCGCCCGGCCTTCCGCCTCCCGCGCCGCCATTCCGCCCCCCCCCGCCCCGTCATTCCGAGGGAGTGCGACAACGGAGGAATCTGCCTCCGCCCACGGCAGCCCCCCGGTTGATGACTGACAACTCACGGCTGACAGCTTCTGTTCCGTTGCTCGCTCTTCGCTCTTCGCAATGCTCCTTCCCGCCTTCGCTCGCTCCTCGCTATTCGCAACTCCCCCCTCCCCCGCTACCATCCCGTCGTGTCCGACACTCCCGCAACATCCACCTGCGATCTCGCCATCGTCGGTGCCGGCGCTGCCGGCCTCATGGCCGCGATCTGGGCCGCTCGCCGGCGCCCCGACTGGACCATCTGCGCCCTCGACGGCGCCACGAAGCTCGGCGCCAAGATCCTCGTCGCCGGCGGTGGCCGCTGTAACGTCACCAACCGTACAGTGACGCCCGCCGACTTTTGCGGCGGCAGCTCGCACATCATCAAACGCGTTCTTGCCGCTTTCACCGTCCCGCAAACCATCGCCTTCTTCGCCGAACTCGGCGTCACCCTGCACGAGGAGGAACACGGCAAGCTCTTCCCCGACACCAACCACGCCCGCACCGTCCTCGACGCCCTCCTCACCGAAGCCCGCGAACGCAATGTCCAACTCCGCACCGGCCACCGCGTCACCGCCATCCGCCTCGCCACGTCACCGGATGATCACACCCTGCACGCGACCGGCCGCCCGTGCCCAGCCGACGCCGCGCCCACCGATAACTCCACCCCTCCAGCCGCCACCGCCTTCATGCTCGACACGTCCCATGGCCTCATCCGCGCCACCCGCGTCCTCCTCGCCACCGGCGGTCTCTCCCTGCCCAAGACCGGCAGCGACGGCACCGGCTACGACCTCGCCCGCAGCCTCGGCCATTCCATCGTGCCTACCACCCCCGCCCTCGATCCACTCCTCCTCGCCGGCGATTTCCACGCCGCCCTCTCCGGCGTCAGCCACCCCGCCGAGCTCACCGTTCACACCTCCGGCCACAAGCCCGTTCGACTCTCCGGTGCGCTGCTCTGGACGCACTTTGGCCTCAGCGGCCCGGTCACACTCAACGCCTCACGCCATTGGCACCGCGCGCGCGCCGCCGGCCTCGACACCCGCGTCTCGCTGAGCTTCCTCCCCGGCGACGATTTCGCCTCTGCCGAGCAGCGACTCCTCGCCCTCGCCACCGCCGAACCCCGTCTCGCCCTGCGCAGCGCCCTCGCCCGCTGGCTCCCCGCCCGCGTCGCCGATGCGCTGCTCAGCGCGGCGCCGGCCGCGGGCCACCCGGCGCCCTCCGCATCTTCCGCCCACCCGCACGCCGCCTCCGCCACCCGGCGCGACCTCGCCCACATCCCCCTCGCCCAGTTGCCCCGCGACGACCGCCGCCGTCTCATCCGCGCCCTGACCGAGTGGCCCCTGCCCGTCACGGCCGGCCGCGGCTACAAGTACGCGGAAGTCACCGCCGGCGGCGTACCCCTTGCCGAAGTCGACCCCGCCACCCTCCAGTCCCGCTGCTGCCCCGGCCTCTACCTCGCCGGCGAAATCCTGGACGTCGACGGCCGCATCGGCGGCTACAACTTCCAGTGGGCCTGGTCCTCCGGCTACCTCGCCGCCGCCGGCGCCGCGGGACCCGGCACCTGGCCGGGGCACATGTAGCCTCGGCCCGGTCACCGGGTCCGTCGGGGCAAGTGGCGTCTCTTCATGCGCCCTGTGGCAACCGCACGCGGCGCCAGCCCATGACCACCGAGATCACCAGCAGGCACAGCGCCGACGGCTCCGGCGTGCAAAGGTAGTCATACCCCCACCACAGCCCGCCGTAGATGGTGACCATGTGGGAACCCGGGCCGCCGTTGCCGGGACTGTAGTTCCCATCCCAACTGGCGATCAGCGTGACAAAGTCAATGCCGCCGCTGTGGGGCACCCGGGCATCGGGAATCCGGTCGGATGGCGCATCGCGGAAGATCCAACAACCGGAATTCGGATCGTAGAACTGCTCGCTCTCATTGTAGTAGAACGGCGCGTCGTCCTCGGGTGTGCCGCCAACTACCTCACGCCGCCCCGGATCGATCGTCCAGTCACCCTCCCGGTGACCGCGCGACACCGAGTTCCCCCACTCGCGGTAGACCTGGAACCAGTTGAGCGTCTCTCCCGGCGGCAATCCGCCCACTCCGCTCAATCGCGACCACAGGCGGCCTCCATGCTGGCACGCACCCGGACCGTCGAAGGCCTCATACCGCTCCACGCACAGCAGCCCGTTGAGCGCTCCCGACGGAGCCAGTTGATATGCCCATTCCGGCCCAAACTCACCGAAGGTCTGCCACATGATCTCGTCCCAGCCCCCGGAAACCATCAGCTGCGCAGTCGAGATCCACGTCAGCGGCTCGAGTTCCGTGTATCCGGGCGTCCCCGGGCACTCCGCCCGCGGACGGTACGACAACGGCCCCACCGGAATGATGTTCGCCCAACTTCCTTGGCCGCCTGCACACACGGCCAACACGACGCTCATGGTGAAAACGGCTGTTCGATGACGGGACTGTTGCAGCAACATGACCGGCCTCCTTGTCTGGGGCCCCGATCCGCGGGGCCGCTCTACCTGCTCCAGAGGGGCCAGCGACATCCGGGCTCCAAACGGGCGCGTCAAGTCTGCTTATCGCCGACAATTCCCGCGCGCCCCCTACTTCCTCCGCGCCTTCGCGCCCTCCCCCGCGCACGTCCGTAGAACCCGCGCCGTCATTCCGAAGGAGGGTTGCCCCGTCATTCCGAAAGCGTGCCGCCCCGTCATTCCGAAGAAGCGCCGCGCCCGCGCACAACTCCCCTCCCTCCTAGTGTAGTGCCTCACAAAAAGTCGCACATAACCAGGGTGGGGTGGGCGTCTCGCCCGCCCCGTGGCGGCCAAGATGGCCACCCCACCCACGCGCAGGTAATTCCGAGGCAGTACACTAGGGAGGGGGCAGGGGGAGGGTCGAAGCCAGCGGCCGCGGCACGCTTCCGTCATTCCGAGGGCGCCCAGCGACCGAGGAATCCGCCTCCGCCCACGGCATCCCTCCGGCCGAGGGCTGGCGGCCGACGGCTCTCCTTTCGTTATTCGCTCTTCGCTATTCGCCATTCAACGCCGCGGCCCGCCGGTCGCTGATCCGGACGAGCCGCGAGGGTCGGTCTTCACGTCTGTTTCGGGCGATCGTCATCTATCCGCGGGCCCGCCTACATTTTGGACCTGCCCAGGCTGGACCTGCGCGGGTCTGATCGGTGGAGCGAGCCTGTCTAAGCAACTCTGAATATCGGCAGCGCACGCGGCCTGGCCCGCAACACCAGCGTCCTCCCCCTTCCACAAGCCGCAGGTGTGTATTGCCTCGTGGATCAGAATGCACGCCCTAAACGTCGGGTGAACTGCCGTACCAGCCAGCAGGCGCTCCATCTAGTCACAACATCAACTTCAAATGCCCCATGGATTGTTGGTGTTAACGTCTGTTTCACGCAACATGCTTAGCACCGATTGTCGGACAAGCGGAACATACGACTGATCGAACGTGATTCTGTCCACAACTAGTGTCACTGCCGTCGCATCCCCTTCGACACTGTGAATCGTGCGCCGCAACGCTAAAGCCGCGCTAAACCAACCAGCGCGATCAGCGAGCGGGGCAACTGATACGCTGAGCGACTCATCAAAAGTGGAGCACTCGGCTCTCCCGACCATCTTCTCGTGGCAGGTACCTAGTTGTTCTGCGAACGCCGCCATGTGATATCCAGAAAAACGGCACGAACCGGCAGTAATGGTCAGTGCAGGCAGCTCAATCAATACATCGGCTTCGACGACCCAATCCTCTGTAGCTGTAACACGGATGCGCACTCCGTGCCCATCACTGTCGCTGGGAAAGTACAACTCATGGGGTTCTTGCGGCACGCGTTACCTCCTTCCGAGTTCGCCCAGCTCATGGAGCCACTGGCAGTGGTGTCTTGTCGTCGCCTGACACATGCGTCAAAATTAGGCAAAATTAGGGACAGCCACCACTTTCAGTGCTCCATTCGCCCGCTCGCGACGCCGCGCGTGGGCCAACGCCAGCATACCCGGCGCCCGCCGACCCGCAAAGGCCGCCCGCGCCGCTCCGCGCCCCCGCACCCGTCATCCCGAAAGCGTGCCGCCCCGTCGTTCCGAAGAAGAGTCGCGCGCCCGTCATTCCGAGGGCGCCCAGCGACCGAGGAATCCGCCTCCGCCCACAGCATCCCTCCGGCCGAGGGCTGGCGGCCGACGGCTCTCCTTTCGTTATTCGCTCTTCGCTATTCGCCACTCAACGCCGCGGCCCGCCGAACGAGGGTCTGCGCGAGCCGCGAGGGTCGGTTTTCACGTCTGTTTCCGGCAATCGTCGTCTATCCGCAGGGCCGCCTACATTTTGGACCTGCCCTCGCTGGACCTGCGTGCGCGTAAAGCCTTGTGACGCAAGGACAAGCCGAACTCCGCGCGTGGCTCATCGCGTGCGCGCCGCGCGCTCTTCTGCCACATCTTTGCTGCCCGCACGGCTCAACTCGTCGGTCACGCACCGGACGTTGAGGCGGAAATCACCCTGGGCGGGTGGAGGATCC
This sequence comes from uncultured Planctomycetales bacterium, assembly GCA_964523405.1. Lineage (GTDB taxonomy): Bacteria > Planctomycetota > Phycisphaerae > UBA1845 > Fen-1342 > CAZGAQ01. The sequence goes on along the minus strand of CAZGAQ010000017.1, from coordinate 5,497 downwards.
CCGGAAACGGCGCTCGACAGCCGCGACCGGATCGAAGTACATTGCGGCGGCGCCTGGTCAGCACGTTCACATCGAGAAGAAAGGACAGGTGCCAAAATGCCCATCAAGCCCACAATCCGACATGATAGCCTGCGGCACATCAGCGTTTTGCCGATCTTGCTCGCGCTCCAGACGGTGGCCTGCGCGCAGGAGCCAGTCGCGCCTTCACCCGCCCCGTCCGGCCAGCCGGGCGTGAAGAGTCAGGCGCCCGGTCCGGAAGACGAAGCCCAGGACCGTGGCTGGCCGCGCAAGTTTGAGACCGGCGACTACGAGATCATTGTCCACCAACCGCAAGTGGAAGAATGGCCCGACTTTGAGCGGATCACTTTCCTCGCAGCCCTTTCGATCGGGAGGAAGGGTGACGAGGCGCGCAGCTACGGCATCCTGCGCGTCAGTGCCGCCAGCAACGTCGCCCTCGCGGATCGGCTCGTGCTGCTCTTCGACCGCAGCATCGAGCTGACGTTTCCCGGTGCCGACCCGGCCGAAGCGGTGCGGTTGAAAGCGGCTGTGCTGGCCGCCGCGCCGCCCGACCGGCCCATGACCGTCTCGCTGGACCGGCTCCTCCCCCAGATCGACGCCAGTCAGGTCAAAGTCCGCCGGGTGGACGTGAATATCGCCCCGCCGAAGATCATCGCCAGCGACAAGCCGGCCATCATGGTCGTCTTCATGGGCAAACCGCGCTTCAAGCCGGTCCCCGGTGCCGATCTCATGTTCGCGATTAACACGAACTGGGACCTGTTCCTTGACCCGGCTACGTCACGATACTACCTCCTCAACGATAAGGCATGGCTGGTGACCGACAGCCTGGAAAAGGGGTCGTGGACCGCGGCGACCGCGCTGCCCACCGAGCTCAGCCAGCTTCCGTCGGATGACAACTGGAGCGATGTGCGGGCGGCCATCCCGCTGGTTCCCGCCAAGCAAAGCCCCGCCGTCTTCGTCGGATACGAGCCCACGGAGTTGGTCGTGACCGAGGGCGCGCCAGAGTTCCAGCCGATCCCCGGCACGAAGCTCATGCTGGTGGCGAACACCGAAAGCGACCTGTTCTACAACACGCTCGAGAAACAGTACTACCTGCTGGCGGCGGGCCGGTGGTTCAAGACCGGTGAGCTGGCCGGACCCTGGGTTGCGGCCAGCAGCTCGCTACCGGAGGACTTCAAGAAGATCCCCGACGATTCCGACACAAGCGATGTGCTCGCCGCCGTGCCCGGCACCCAGGCCGCCAAGGACGCCATCATCCTCGCGTCGATCCCGCAGAAGGCAACGGTGAACCGCAAGGAGGTCACCGTGAATGTGACTTACGACGGCGCGCCCGATTTCCGGCCAATCGAGTCCACGACGGTGCAATACGCGTACAACTCGCCGTACAACATCTTTCTGGTCGACGGGAAGTATTACTGTTGCCACAACGCGGTCTGGTTCGTGGCGCCGACGCCCACGGGCGCCTGGGCCGTCTGCGACGCAGTGCCCGCGGCGATCTACTCGATTCCGCCTACCAGCCCGGACTACAACGTAACGTACGTTACGGTGTATGAGTCCACGCCGGACACGGTGGTAACCGGCTACACGTCCGGGTACTACGGCGAAGTCGTCGCCGCCACGGGGGCCGTCATGTTCGGCGCGGGTGTGCTGGTTGGCGCGGCCATCGCGGACGACGACTATTGGCACTATCACTATCCGGCCTGCTACTTCTCCTACGGGTGCGGCGCGGTTTACCGCGGCGCGTACGGCGGCTATTTCGCGGGCGGACGCGTCTACGGTCCCTACGGCGGCGCGGGCGGCTATGCGGCCTACAACCCGGCGACGGGGGTTTACTCCCGCGGCGCGTACGCCTACGGCCCCCGCGGGGCGGCGGGCTATCGTGCGGCCTACAACCCGACCACCGGCAACGCGGCTTATCGTGCGGGTGGCACGAACGCGTATAGCTCGTGGGGCCGCGCGGGCGTGACCAACGGCGACGAGTGGGTCCGGGCCGGCTATAAGTCTGGGCCCCGCGGTTCGGTCGGCGCCGTCCACGGTTCCGAGGGCGCGGGTGCCGTACACGCCGAGCGCCGCTACGGAAACGGCGCGACTGTCGCGCGCACGCAGGAGGGCGACCTCTACGCCGGCAAGGATGGCCACGTTTACAAGAAGACGGACGACGGCTGGGAGCAACTGCGCCGCGAGGCAACACCGGCGCGGAGCAACGCCCGCGCAGACCAGCCACCTCCGCGGCCTGGTGCCGCAGAGGCCGAGCGCCCGGCGGCCCGCGATGCGTCCCGGCGGCCGACAGCGCCGCAGACTAGCGAGCTGCAGCGCCAGGCGTCGACCCGCGAGCGGGGTGAACGCAACGCGGCCCGCGTAAACTCGTCGCGCGGCGTCGGCGGCCACCAGGCGACGCCGTCGCACGGTGGTCGACGCAGATGATAAAAAGCGATCCGTCGAGCCCCGCTCTCTCGGCCGAGCGTCCGGACTCGGGATGACCCGAGTGCCGTCCGGTTCGCGGACACAGGATTGCAGCGCTTGGGCTTCCGAGGTGTAATGGCGCCGGAGATGTGAGTCGCCCGGCGCGCGACATCCCAGCCGAAGACGGACCGAGAGGATGTCGGTTGAGCCGCCCACATTCGAACGGTCTCCGCCCACGCCCGGCGGCGAGCCAGGGTTGGATTACCTCTTTCCGTGGCTCACGCGCTCATACACATTGGGCGATATGTGGGACTGATCCCCGCGGTCAGAACGGACGAGAGACTCAGAGACTCTCGCCGGCCGAGCCCCCGCGGCGGCGGCAAGGGCCCACCCGTGAGCGCGCGTGCCACGCCGGAAGAGACCAGCGGCCATCGGACATCATCGCTAAGTACTTGCGGACACTCGCGATAGAAACGCCAACGCCCAGGCGTCTCTGTCTGGGCGTTGGGTCACAAATCCTGGGTCGCATCGTTTCGATACGACGTTTCAAGTAGAGGGGACGCGACCCTCTTCGGCGAGAGTCTCGCCACGAGAACATAAACTCAGACTATGGGCTAGTGTACTGCCTCGGAATTACCTGCGCGTGGGTGGGGTGGCCATCTTGGCCGCCACGGGGCGGGCGAGACGCCCACCCCACCCTGGTTATGTGCGACTTTTTGTGAGGCACTACACTAGGCTTGGTCACCGCGTGCAAGCGACTCTGAGACTTGATGTCGGGTTATGTCCGTGACCTCGCTTCGGTCAGCCTGAGACTCGCACATTTCGCTCGGACTGCCTGATTCAGTACCTCCACGCCTGACCGCTGGATGCATCCCATTTGTAGTCCACGTGCGGGTCCAGGTGAAAGCTCGGGCCCTCGGGGTCGCAGCCCACTTCGAAACCCAGGCCGTTCCACAGCGAGTTGTCCTCGTACGCCTTTCGCGGATCGAGCCGCTCACCGTGTCCATCGGCGAAGATGGCGTTGCTCTGGCCGAGATGCCGGTCGGACAGGAACGTCCGCCGCGTTTTCCAGGCGTACGGCTCAAGCTGGCCGTCGGAATACGAGACCAGGCTACGCAGCGGAATGTATGTCGGATCAAGGACATAACCGTGATTGCCGAGCCGGTCCGGATTGTGATCGGCAGTGGGGTAGTCCGGCCCCCGTTCCGGTCCCCAAGGCAGCGTCCAGCCCGTGCCATCGCTGTCGGCGAACGCAATCGTGCGGCCCGGCGCGCGCAGCTCCTTGACCGGAAATGTCTCGAAAGGGCGATACGGATTACCCGGTTCCACCTGGTCGCGCGTGCTGCCGAGATACTTGTAGTTATACCCATACGAATTGTTGCGCCCGACATCCCAGTCGGGCGTGGCAGGGCAAGATTGCACCGAAGCGCGCCGGGGCAGGTCGGCACTGAGCGAACCCGTCGGCGGCGCTCCGCCTAGGTACGCCGCCATCGCGTTGAACCACCGCAACCGCACGTTGTTCGGCAGATACCACTGATGGGTCGGGTAGTTGCCGTTTTCGTTGTGGTAGAGGGTCATGCCGTGAGCCAGCTGGCGGCACTGGCCGAGGCACTGGACGGCGCGGGCCTGCTGGCGGGCGCGTCCCAGGGCGGGCATCAGGATTGAGATCAAAACGGCAATGATGGCGACAACAACCAGAAGCTCGATCAGCGTGAAGCCGAGAATCTGCCCGTGCCGGCGGCCAATTCCGAGGCGCACCGGAGCGCCTCGCACCCGAATTCGATTCGACACCGTGGTTTCTCCCGAGCAGACGCGGATTCGCTGGGCAACGCGCCAACTAGCACTCTTACTGTGTATTACGAAATCTCCTGCGGAAGTCCGCAAGGCCGACCTGCCCAAGAAACTCTGCGATCCTGCTCGTTGGAGCGGACTCGGGCTTTACGTGCCTCGCAGGCGCGCGGCCGGCGGGCAGCATGAGCAGCGACGCGACGTGTCAGTGAGATCCGCTCTGCACGCTGGTAGGCGCGACAACCTACGCCGGACGGTGATCCGCGCGAGCCGCGAGGGTCGGTTTTTGCGACTAATTCGGGCGATCGTCATTTATCAGCGGGGCCGTCGACATTGGGGACCTGCCCGGGCTGGACCTGCGCGCCAGCGCGCGGTCGCACGACACATCCGCACTCCGGACAGACCCCGGACACATTACCTGTGAGGTCGTAACCGCAGGTCACACACGTCTCTGCGCCGTCCCTGCGCCGGTATCTCCGCTTGATCAGAGCGACGATTGCCGTGGCGACAGGCACCGATGCGACAAGGAACACAAACACTCGAAATCCGACACGCTTCTTGAGCAAGTAGAAAACAAGTTCCACTCCCCCTGACCAGCATGTCTCATGTCCGGACATATCCACGAAAGCCGCAGGCAGAGCGATCTCGCACACAGTACACAGAGGCCAGAAGACCGTCCGTGCAGCGCACTGTTGTGGAACGCTCAAATTCAAGCTATATAGACAGGGTGGTCCGCCCACCGTCTCAACGAAAGTCCATCGAATGAGAACCAAAAAGGCGCCCGCATAGGCGATGCCCAGTGCCAGCAGAATCGCCAGAAGCCGATACGCTCGCCCAGTCATAACCAGCACTTCTCCTTTAATGCGGTGCACAACTCCTTGAAACCGGGGAGAACTAGGGAGAAATAGGGGGAGAACTAGGGACAGCCACCAATTTCCGTGCTCCATTCGCCTGCTCGCGACGCCGCGCGTGGGCCAACGCCAGCATACCCGGCGCCCGCCGATCCGCAAAGGCCGCCCGCGCCACTCCGCGCACCCGCCATCCCGCGCCTTCGCCTGTCATTCCGAGGGCGCCCAGCGACCGAGGAATCCGCCTCCGCCCACGGCATCCCTCCGGCCAAGCGCTGAAGGCCGACGGCTTTCCTTTCGTTATTCGCTCTTCGCAATTCGCCATTCCCCGCCATCCCCCGCCCCAACTCGCTCCTCCCCCCGCAAAATCCGCCACTCCAGCGCACCGCCCTCCCCCCACGCCCCAACGCGCGCCATCCTTCCCCTATGGCGACGCACAC
>CAZGAQ010000016.1:0-92826 GCA_964523405.1 uncultured Planctomycetales bacterium | reverse complement strand
GCGACGCCCCTTTCCCACTTCCCCACTTTCCCACCTTCTCACTCCTGGCAAGAGCGAACGCGGCTCGCCGAACGATGATCCGAGCGAGCCGCGAGGGTCCGTTTTCACGCCTGTTTGGGGCGGATGTCACTCATCGGTCGAGCGGTCCGGCGCCTCCGGCCGCGACGTAAGCCTCGGTTCACTCCGGAAATAGGTGCCTGTCCCTATTTTTCGGGGTAGTACGTTCCCATTTCCCCGAGAGCGTCGTAGTCCGGATCGCGAACAAGCTCGCGGAACCAGTACATCTTCGCAAGGCGTGCCCGGCTTACAATGTCCTGGTACAAGGATGCGACATCCTGATCATGCTCGAAGGCCGCACGCACGTCCTCCAGTGAGCCCGCTATGCGCCTCTGTCTCGCGCCGCCGCAGCCCTCTAGCGTGATGTCGACGATGTAAACGCGGTCAGACTCGCGGGGACGTCCGGAACCTGAGGCGTGCCCAGGCCCCAAACGCTCAAACAGCGCTTCCGCCCCCAACCGCCGTGGCGGTATCTCGAAGTGGACCGTTTCCGACTTCTCCGCCACAACACGGCAATTCCATGGCCGGCCTGCCGGGGCGCATTCACACTCAAAGCAGCCCAGCGCCAACCGCGGCTGCGCCGAAAAGCGCAACCGCAGTGTTGCCTGCCCCCAATTCTCTTGCGGACTCCGGCACCCGGTCACCGCAATCAGCGACAATACCCCAGCCAGGACTCTCACAGTGGCCATCGATCACCATCCTTCATCTTGGAGCCGGGATGAACGGCGCCGGCGGATAGGTCGGCTCAGCTGTAGGTGGCTGATCCGCGCACGCAAAAGCCGGCGACAGCGCAAATAAACCGCCGCGCAAGGAACTAGGGACAGCCACCAATTTCTGTGCTCCATTCGCCCGCTCGCGACGCCGCGCGTGGCCCAACGCCAGCATACCCGGCGCCCGCCCACCCGCAAAGGCCGCCTGCGCCGCTCCGCGCACCCGCACCCGCCATCCCACGCCTTCGCCTGTCATTTCGAGGAAGAGTCGCGGCTGTCATTCCGAGGGAGTGTGACGACCGAGGAATCTGCCTCCGCCCACGGCATCCCTCCGGCCAAGCGCCGAAGGCCGACGGCTCTCCTTTCGTTATTCGCTCTTCGCCATTCGCTATTCACCCCGCTGCCGCCCCCGCTCCCCCTTGTTACTTTGTCACTTGGTCACCTTGTTGCTCCCCCCTCACAGCCGCTTCAGCCCCCGAATGGCCCCCTCCGCCAGCAACGCGTGTTCCAGCCGGTTCAGGCTGTCCGGCGGACCCGCCACCTTCATCGTGTACGTGATCCCCTCCGCCGTCTTGGCCATCCGCGTCGAACGCCGCTTCACGCCGCAGGCCTTGAGTGTCCGGCGGAGCACCTCTTGCGCCCCGTTGTGCGGGTCAAACTCCAGCACGAATGTGGCCGTCGACCGATACCGTTCGATCCGCGCCTCCACCGCCCCCAGCCCGAACAGCACGCCCGTCGTCAGCAGCGTCCCCAGCGCCCCCAGTTCGTACTCCCCCGCCCCGAAGGCCATGCCCACGCTCGCCACCGCCCAGATCGTGGCCGCCGTTGTCAGCCCCACCACGTTGCCGCGATGCTGAATGATCGCCCCCGCCCCCAGGAAGCCCACGCCCGTCACGATTTGCGCCGCAATCCGCGTCGGGTCGACCCGGTCGCTGTCACCCGCCATCTCCGCGGACACCAGCGTGAACAACGCCGCCCCCAGGCAGATCATGATGTTCGTGCGAAAGCCCGCCGGCTTGTCGGCGAGCTCCCGCTCCAGGCCGATAATCGCTCCGGCGGCCGTCGCCGCCAGAAGCCGCCCCGCTTCTGCAAGCATCATTTCCATACGCGTCTTCCGTGCGTCGCCGCCGCTCCGGGCGGCACGGGCCCGGTTCCCGTTGGCCGTGGGACCGGTGCCGCAGCCGGCGGAACATTGTACCCGCGGGCGGGACGTCGACAGCCCCCCGCTTGACTGGCCGGCCTGCGGCGATACACTCGGCAGATCGGCACAAAGAGCGTGTTCCCGTAGCTCAACTGGATAGAGCGTCGGCCTCCGGAGCCGAAGGTTGTGGGTTCGAACCCCGCCGGGAACGTGGGTTACGGCAAATGGGCGGGTGATTCTCGGCGTAATCGGAGCAGTCTACATGTCCGGTCGATGGCGTCTGGCTCCGAGACTGAAAGCTTTCACTCTCATCGAGCTCCTCGTCGTCATCGCCATTATCGCCCTCTTGGTCTCCATCCTGCTCCCGTCCCTGGGGCAGGCACGCAAGCAGGCCGAGGCGGTCGCCTGCGGCTCCGGACTGGGTCAGCTCATGCTTGCCCTGCGGCTCTACCAGGACGAGCATCGCGGCTGCCTGCCTTACACCTACGCGCCCGGCGGCTACGACGGTAGCGCCTGGAGTGAGGCCGCCTGGAGCTGCCCCAAGCGCGAGCTATGGTTTTACGCGCTGGTGCCCAAGTACTTGAGCAATCCCGCCGCGCTCGCGTGCCCCGGCGACCCATTCCGCAAGACCTTCGATTTTGAGCGGCGCGAGGATCCGACCGTGGCGGCCTGCGGCTACGGCATGAACTACTTCCTCCGCCATTTCCCGCTCACCACGCCCTACAAGAGCCGCAGCTACCTGTTCGACACGGAGCGCTACCCGCCAATGTGGCCCGCACGCACGCTCCTGCTGGCCGAGGTCGGGCCGGATGACGAAGCCCCGCCGCTGCGCTTCCTGCAAGGCGGCGTCGAATCCGCGCTGGCACGCCCCTGGCGCGATGGTGGCCGGCTCGTCTGGAATGACGGGATGCGGACGGGCTGGTACACGAGTCCCACCTGGATCACCGCGCGCCACGTCGGCGCCATCAACATGACGGCCCTGGACGGGCACGTGCAGCGCGTTAAGACCATCAAGCAGGTCAAGGGCGAGCAGCCGCGGCGCAAGACCGCCTGCTACGGCTACGATGTGCGGACCCGCAAGTACATCTGCTACCTCTGCAACGAAAACGCCGCCGACCTGTATCACTACCAGTTCCCCGATCAGCAGCTCTGGTGGTGGACTGGCACCATCCCGCCTGAATAGCGCCGCGCGCGGCGCTCCCGGCCGCACGGCACCCGATTGCATCCCCCCGTGCGGCGGTTAGCATGCTCAAGTATGCCGGAGCCCGTGACTATGAGCAGCTCGGCCGGCGGCCCCTCGGCCGGGGCGCCACCGGCCGCTCCCGTTGCCGTCGCGCAAGCGCCGACCGCGCCCACCGCCGTGCCACCTAGTGCCGAGGCGGGGGGCCGGCCAGCGATCGTGGATGTCTGGTCGCGCACCGAGCCCAAGTACCGCGTCCGGGCGACTTTCTTCCTCTTCATTAACCTGGCGCTATTCTGCGGCCTGTGCGTCTTCACACATTGGCTCCACGTCGGTCAACCGTTCGACTTCTCTCTCGACAGCTACGTGCGGCCGTTGCGATTCTGGGGACCGCAAACGCAGAGTCTGTACGACTTCGTGCTCTACCCCATCAGCGTCGATCAGACGCCAATCTACGGCGTGGTGGTCGGGCTGCTCGTGGCGTCCATTGTCGCCATTCCCATCGGCGTGGCGATCCTGTATCGCTTCCCGTGCTCCCTGCCGTTCTGCGCAGCCGTCCTGGTCTTCGCGCACATGCCGTGGATGGGTCTCACGCTCGTGGGCAGCTGTATCCTGGCCTCGGTGAAGCCGTTCCGCATGTCCTTCCGCTTCGGATCGGCACTGGCGGGACTCCTACCGGTGCTCTTGTACCTGTACCTCGCCACGCGCGGTTCCACGGAGGCGCTGGCGGCCAGCATCTCGCCCGAACGCAAGCTGCTGTTGACCTATCCCTGGCTGCTGGCGATTCTGGCCGCCTGCGTCATGCTCGCGCTGATCATCATCGTGGCACGGCTGGTCAACTTCCGCCCGGGGGCGGTCGCGCCGCTGATGGCCGTCATGTTCGCGACGCCGGCCATCCTGTTCCACCAGTATGTGGGCGTGGATGAACTGGCGTACCGCGTCCTGGAAATGGACTACGGGCCGCGCGCCAAGCGCTTCGAGCCGCTGCAGGACGCCACCGAGTTCATCCTGGATTTCATGCGCCGGCAGGCCGAGCGACCCACCGGACAGGGCTGGGTCCTGGAGGCGCTGTCGACCGAGCATCCCGCGGAGCACATCGCGGCCGCCAAGCACCGGATCGCGGTGCGGCTGCTGCTGGAGTTGATGCGGGACCGCCAGCGGGCCTACGAAGCCTGCAAGTCCTTCATCGCCGACCATCCCAACAGTCGCTTCGTACCCAACGTGTTGTACGTGCAGGCCCGCGCCCTCGACACGCGTTTCGACGGCTTGCGCTTTGGCGGCACAACCACGCAGCGCGAGCTGTATACCGACTACCCGCATGCCCAGTCCGAGCCGATCTGGGTGAATCTGCTGACCCAGTATCCCCAGTCACCGCTGGCTGTCGCCGCCCGCCTGCGCGTGGCCCAGCTGCGCCTCCGGGCCGACGACGCCGCCGGGGCCCTGGCCGTCTTGTCGCCGCCGGCCAGCGCCTCGCTGATCACGCCGGAGACGCAACCGGCCAGGCGACCGCTACTGAAGCCTCGGGCGCCGGAGAGCAGTCTCGATTTCGAGCCGGAGCCGTACCTGTTCGAGGCACGCCGCCTGCGGGAACTGATCGTGCACAACGGCGCGGACCCGAAGTACGGCACGCAGCCCCTGCAAGCCCTGGCCGCCCTGGACCCGCACCGCCGTGGCTACCACGACCAGTTGGCCTTGCTCGCCAGCCAGTACCCCGACAGCCTGCTGTACGACAATCTGGTGGTGCGCTGGGCCAGTGCGCAGACCGACCGCGAGACGCGCTTCCTCCAGTTGCGCGCGTGCCTCGAGCGCATTGCCGAGTTCCCCGACCAGGATGCCTTGCCCGAGGCGATGTTCCAGCTCGCGGACCTGGAAGTCCAGGCCCTGGGCACCGGTGACGAAACCCGCCGGGCGGCCGGCATCGCCCGCTTTCGCCAAATCGTGGACCGCTTTGGCAACACCTGCTGGGCCGGTCTGGCGGCCGAGCGATTGCGCGTCTTCAATCCGCCGGCGGATGTAGCCACCCGCCCGCTCGTGGTGGCCCCGTGAAACAAATCGTGCTGGCTATCACCGGCGCCAGCGGGGCGGTGTACGCCCGCCGGCTGGCGCAGGTCGCCGTGCAGAGCGGCGTGCAGCTGCACCTGGTGATCTCGCCACACGGCGCGCGGCTTTTGCACGACGAACTCGACATCGCCCCCCCCACGCCCGCGGCCCTGCTGGGCGCGCCGACAACGCAGGTGGAGCTCTATCCCTATCGCGACATCGGCGCCCGCCTCGCCAGCGGCTCTTTCCCCACCGACGGCATGGTCATCTGTCCTTGCAGCAGCAACACGCTTGCCCAGATCGCGGCCGGCACGGCCGACAACCTCATCACGCGCGCGGCCCTGGTTACGCTCAAGGAGGCCCGGCGGCTGGTGCTGGTGCCACGCGAGATGCCGCTCACGCAGATCGAGATCGGCAACATGCTCCGCGTCAGCCAGGCCGGCGGCCTGATCTGTCCGGCGGCTCCGGGGTTCTACCTGCGGCCGACCACGATTGATCAGCTCGTGGACTTCGTCGTAGCACGCGTACTGGACCTGCTCGGCGTGCCCCACGCGCTTCACGTGCGCTGGTCGGGAAAGACGCCCGCGGGCCTGCCCCCCGCGGAGAGCTGAGCGATGCCCGCCCTCGTCGGCACGGTCCGCGCCTGGGGGGAGATGATCAAGTTCGCCCACTCTGTCTTCGCGCTGCCGTTTGCGGTCCTCGCCACCTTCCTGGCCGCCCGCCCGCAGCACCCCACCTTCACCCAGTTGGGCCTGATCGTCCTTTGCATGGTCGCCGCCCGCAGCGCCGCGATGACGTTCAACCGCATCGTCGACGCGCACATCGACACCCAGAACCCACGCACGGCCGGACGCGCCCTGCCGCGCGGGCTCATTAGCCGCCGTGCGGCGTGGCTCTTCTTCGCCGGCGCCGCTGCCGCGTTCGTGGCCGGCTGCGGCGGCTTCTGGTGGCTGGCCGGTAATCCCTGGCCCACCTATCTCGCGGCACCCGTCCTGGGCTGGCTCTGCCTGTACTCCTACACCAAGCGTTTCACGCGGTGGTCCCACATGTTCCTCGGGACAAGCCTTGCGCTGGCGCCCGTGGCCGCGTGGATCGCGGTTTGCCCGGAGACGCTCGGCCCGCCCGCGTGGCTGCTGCTGGCGACGGTTACGTTCTGGGTCGCCGGCTTCGACCTGATCTACGCCTGCCAGGATGTGGAGTTTGACCGCGCGCATGGCCTGTACAGCGTGCCCGCGTCCCTCGGCGTTGCGGCCGCGCTCTGGCTTGCCCGTGTTCTCCACGCCCTCACAGTCGGCGCGCTCGTCGGCGTTGGGCTGACGGCGCAGCTCGGAGTCCTCTACTATGCGGGTGTCGCCAGCGCCGCCGTGCTGCTGACCGTCGAGAACGCCCTGGTCACCCCGCGCGATCTCAGCCGCGTCAACGTCGCCTTCTTTACTGTCAACGGCCTGGTCGGGTTGTTGTTGGCCGCCCTGGGTATTGTCGATATCCTGCGGACATGAACGCATGTCCTGCTGCCGCCCGCCCGCACCGCCGCCGCCGGTCCTGGCCGGTACGTGTCGTGCTCCTGTGGGCGGTCGCAATGACGCCGCTGTTGTGGTGGGGTCTGCCGAGTTCGCGCGACGACGAACTGCTCTTCGGCGGTGAGCCCCCCTGGCCCGCAGCGCGCTACCAGATCGATGCGGAGTTGGCCCAACTGCGCGCGCGGCAAGCCGGCGCGGACACGGACCTCAATCCGCTGACGCAACGCGACCAGATCGTAAACCTCACTGCGGACGACGCCGCCCGGGTCGAGATTCTGCGTCGCTATCGGCTCTTCTCACGCCAACCCGACGAGATGATCACGCTCCGGGCGCTGCAGCGCATGAACCCGCGCAAGCTCGATTTCGACCCGCGCCTGTACCAGTACGGCGGCGGGTACATCTACGCCGTCGGCGCCGCGCTCGGCACGGCGGCGCTGACGGGCTTTCTCAGGATCACTAGCGACGCAGCCTTCTACCTCGACCATCCCGCAGCTTTCGCGCGCTTCTACGTCGTCGCGCGCAGTCTGTCGCTGCTGTGCGGCGCGCTGGCTCTGCTGGCTGTGTACCGCCTGGCCCGGCGGGCGGGCGGCCGGACCGCCGGGTGGATCGCCCTGACCTGCGCCGCCCTCACGCCGGGCTTCATCACCGGCGTCCTGGAGGCCAAGCCGCACCTGCCTTCCGCGTGCGTGCTCCTGTGGGCCACGTCCAGCGCCCTGGACTATCTCGCGCGCCGCCGTGTCGGTGACCTCGTGCGCAGTGCCCTGCTGGCCGGCTATGCCTTTGCGCTGGTGCTGACGGGCATCGTGGCGGCCGCACTCGCACCGGCGCTGGTGTGGGCGGGCGCGCGGCGCTCCCCGCGCGGTCGACCGCGCCCGGTCAACATCCGGCATCTGATGGGAGCCGTGGCGCTGGCCGCCGGCGTGTGGCTGCTCGCCAACCCGTATGTTCCCTACAACGCACTTTTCAATCGCGCCGCGCTGGGGAGCAACGTCGCCAACTCGACGGCCATGTACGCCAACCAGGTCGCGCGCGCGGCCCAGGGTGCGGTCCGCGTCGGTCAACTCCTGGTTGAAGCGGGCGGCGCCGGCCTGCTCGTAGCCGGCGGCCTGGGGCTCGTCCTCCTGTGGCGCCGCTATCCCCGCGAAGTACTCCTGCCCGCTTCCGTCGGCGCCGCCATGCTGCTCATGGCCGTCCTCACCGGCGCGGGCAAGCCGGCGGAATTCGGCCGCTTTCTGATCCTGCCCGTCTTGCTGCTTGCGACCTCGGCCGGCGTGCTGCTGGCGGCGCTGCTGCGGCGCCGCGCGCTGACAGGATTCGTCGTGACCCTCGCGGTGCTCCTCACCATGCGCACGCCGGCGTACATCCACGCGTTCGCCGCAGATACGGCCGGCACGCACGAGTCGCGCTATCTCGCGGCCGTGTACCTGCGCGAACACCTCGGCCCGGCGGACACGCTCGGCGTCGTACAGGAGCCCGCCCCCTACGCGATCCCGCCGCTGGATTTCGCACATCGCACGGTGCTGTGGCTGCCGCCCGAGCCGCCCGTGTCCCCCGATTCCGCTCCCGGAGGCGCCGCGACCGCGCCAACTGCGGTACGGACTACTCTGCCCGACTGGCTGGTCCTCACTGCCGACGACGAGCGCGTCCATGCCGACGCCTGGTGGCAGCCGCACTACCGCCTCGTACAGCGCATCCCACCGCCGCCCGCCAGCCTCAGCCCGATCTCGTGGGCCAACAAGCCCGTCTTCATCTACCGGCATGCAGCCGGTGTGCGCCCGTGACGGCCCGGCCTAGCGGCAAGTCGTGTTCATCAGCGCGATGAATGGGTCGATGTCACGCCAGTTGACGTGCCCGTCATCGCTCGTGTCCAGATTCAGGAACGCGCAAGCCGGCTCCCCCTGGGTGAACAGCAACGTCCAAGCCGACACATTATCATTCTGCGCGGCAACCAGGTAGTCGATGTCGCGCCAGTTCACGGCACCGTCGCAGTCGCCATCGCCCGGGCATCGTGGCAGGTACGGCAGCGTCGCGACGACGACGTTGTCCAGCCCCCAGCTTTCATCCATGATGCCCCAGTTGTTGCCGGCTTCGGTGTACATGGTGCCCGTGAAATCCACGACCAGCGTTCCGCCATGGTGGGCAAAGGTAAACGTCAGTGCGTACGTGGAATCACCGTAGTACCAGCCCCAGTTGTAGCCCAGCGAGTTGTGCGCAGCCGCCCCCGTCCCCGCGGGATAGTTCGGCACGGCCGGGTACGCACCCGGGAAAGACTGGTTTGTCGCCGCGTTGGAAAAAGACGTGTCGAGCAACATCCGGCCACCGTGCACTTGCACGCGCCAGAGGTCCGGGCCGTACACGGTGTCGTCGCCGTCCCAGGAGCGGATGATGTACAGGTCAAAGCTCACCGTTACGGCGCGGTGCTCCGGCAGACCGTTCAGCGACAGGTTGGCGGTGTCCCAGCGAAAACCGTACGCCGATTCGATCCCCACGAATCGCTGCCCCCAGGGAGCCGTCGTGATCAGTGGTACTCCACCGGTCGCGGTCCATTCTGGCCCTACGCTGCCGGAGAAGTTGTTGGAGTAGACAACGTCCGCCCTGCCCACGCATGCCCACGACACGCTCATGAGCAGCACGCCGGCAGACACTCTTCCCCACAGTTGCCCGTGGATTCGCGGATACATGGTGTTTCCTCCTTCGGCCGCCGAGACAGCCCTAGCGGCCCCGAGCCCCTTCGCCGCCATCAGCAGCACGACGCCGCGCTGCTCCGTGGCGCGGATTCATGCGATCGCCGGCCTGGCCAGGCTCCCTTGGCGAACGGACCCCGCGTATGCTCGGAACGACCGACGAACCCCGCCGGCCGCTGTCCGGCTACGTCACCGGTCGCGCAGTATGGACTTGCACGGCGGGAAGTGGGTTCCCATTCTGCCTTGGAATAGACCTGCCGCGGTGCCCCGGCCCAACGGTACCGCCGACCCGATGTGCGTTAGTGTATAAATGCCCCGCGTTGCGCCTACTGCTTCCACGATTTTCCGCCGAAGTCTCGACCCGCGGCTGTCATCTGTTTGTGCGACGTGGACGCCCCGCTGACGATACGGCGTGTGCGGCTTGACTCAGCGCACCAGCGCCCCCGACCCGACGACTTCGGACCCCCAGAACAGCCCCCCGTTCTCGTCAAAATTCATCTGGTATTCGTAGCCGAACACGTTGTACTCAATCGTGTCCTCAAAACGGTAGCCACGCTCCATGGCCGGCCAATCGTCGCGCGGGAATTGCATCGCCAGCAACGTCCGGTCCGGCTGGGGGGAAAGCGCCAGATTTGGCACACGCGGCGCCATCGCGGATGCCACCAGCACGGCCGTGCGGTCCGAGGCGCAACCCGTCGTCACGAGAAGCGCCAGTGCGGAAACGGCGACAGTCAGTGAGACCTTCAGCATCAGCCAATGCTAGCCGCCGCACCGCCGGCGCAGTCAACCGCCGCACTTCCGGATCGCGAGCGGCGCGGCCCACCGCCACCTTTTCTGGGCCACGCCGCCGCCGCGTCCGAAAACGCGCGGGGGACGCGCACGACCGGCGCCGCAGCCGGCAGCCTGCCCGGTCGCGCTAGTCCCCCCACGCGTCACGCAGCCGTTCATTCACGTTGAGCTGACGGTTCAGTTCCACGGAGCGCCGCTCCAGCCAGGCCAACGAAATGCTGTTTCGGGTGGACGCCGGCGAACACCGCTCCACCGGCCGACCGTTGCGCACGCAGTCGATGAAGTAGTCCAGCTCGCGCTCGTAAGCGTCGCCGCGGCATGGCAGCGCCTGCACCTCTCTACCACCGGAGTAGTACTGCACGTCGTCGCCACGCAGCGAGTTCCATTCCAGTGTGCCGCGCTCGCCGTGGACCGCGATGCCCATCTCAAATGGCCGCGGCGCCGCGAACGCCCACCCGCCCTCGATCACCGCGTACCGCCCATCCGGGTAGCCGTAGGTCGCGACGATGTGGTTGATCCCGCCGGTCGCGCCGGGGACGCCCTGGGCATAGACGGTGTGCGGCATACCGAGCAGGTGCTGCGCGAAGTCGATGTCGTGCACGTGCAGGTCCAGGATCGCTCCGCCGCTCTGCCGACCGTCCAGCAGCCAGTCGCCCATCGAGTACGTCGGCGGACTGCCCAGCCGCCGCAGCACCGCAAAGCGCACACGCCCGATCCGCCCCTCGTCCACATACTGCTTGATGAGCTCGTACTGCGGCCAGAAGCGGATGCACTGCGCCACCATCAGCGTCTTGCCCGCCGCCTCCGCCGCCGCAATCATCTGGTTGCATTCGCCCGGCCGGTACGCCATCGGCTTCTCGGTCAGCACGTGCTTGCCCTGCTCCAGCGCCGCCACCGCAATCGGAGCGTGCAACGGGGTCGGCAGGGCCACCAGCACGACGTCCACATTCGGATCGCGCACCAATTCCTCGGGCGTCGCATACGCCTGAATCCCTGCCATCGACACGCGCCCGCCGTCTGTGGTCACGGCATCCAGGTTGCCCAGCGCGTCGTTCCAGTCGCCCAGCCGGCGGCGCTCATCGTTGTCGCACACGGCCACGACCTGCGCTTGCGGGTGCTGCTGCACACGCCGGAAGTGATTTCGCCCCATGCAACCCAGTCCGCAGATGCCGAAACGCAGTTTACTCATGCTTCTTCTCGCCTGATGTCTGCCTGCAGGAATTACACCCCGCTTCGCACGGGCGCTCACTGCCACTCAATCGTGCTGGGCGGCTTGCTCGAAATATCGTATGCCACGCGGTTGATCCCGCGCACCTCGTTGATGATCCGGTTGCTGACCGTCGCCAGCACCTCGTTGTCGATCCGCACCCAGTCCGCCGTCATGAAGTCCTTCGACTCCACCAGCCGGATCACGCACAGATGCTGCCCTTCGTACGATCGGCCGTCGCCCATCACGCCCACGCTCGCCACGGGCACGAGCACGGCGAACCCCTGCGCGACCTTGCGGTACCAGTTCGCGGCCAGCAGCTCTTCGAGCAGAATCTCGTCCGCAGACCGCAGCAGTTCCAGGCGCGCGCGCGTGATCTCGCCCGCGATGCGCACCGCCAGCCCGGGCCCCGGGAAGGGATGCCGCCAGATGAGCGCCTCGGGCAGCCCCAGCGCCTCGCCCACCAGGCGCACCTCGTCCTTGAACAGCTCGCGCAGCGGCTCCACCAGCTCGAACCCCAGCTCCGCCGGCAGCCCACCGACGTTGTGGTGCGACTTGATCACCGCCGCATGCCCCGCCACGCCGTGGCCGGACTCGATCACATCCGGGTAGATCGTGCCTTGCGCCAGGAAGCGCGCCCCGGGAATCTGCGTCGCCTCCTGCTTGAACACGGCGATGAACTCATGTCCGATGATCTGCCGCTTGACCTGCGGATCCAACACGCCCTCGAGCTTGTCCAGGAAACGGTCGGCCGCATCAACGACGCGCAAATCCATGCCGAAGTGGTCGCGGAAGGTCATCTCCACAACCTCCGCCTCGCGCCGTCGGCACAGTCCGTTGTCCACGAAGATGCACACCAGCCGCTCCCCAATCGCCCGCTGCACGAGGGCGGCCGTCACACTGCTATCCACCCCGCCGGACAATCCGCAGATGACGCGGTCGCGCGGACCCACCTGGCGGCGAATCGCCTCGACCGACGCCTCGATCACGTTCTGCACGCGCCAGTTGCCCTTGCAGCCGCAGATGTCGTACACGAAGTTGCGCAGAATCTGCTCACCCTGCGGCGTGTGCGTCACTTCCGGATGGAACTGCACGCCGAACACGGGACGGGTCTTATGCCGCACGGCCGCGAGCGGACAGGCGGCGGTGTGGGCCAGGGCCTCGAAGTCCGGCGAAATCTGCATCACGACGTCGCCATGGCTCATCCAGGCGAAGGCTTCGGCGGGCATGTGGGCCAGCACGCCCGCGGGCGTGTCGACGTGCAGCCGCACCCGGCCGTACTCGCGCGTCTGCCCGGCGCGCACCTCGCCCCCCAGGAGCTGGCAGGCGATCTGCATGCCGTAGCAGATGCCCAGCACCGGAACACCGATCTCGAAGATACCGGCGTCGCAGCGCGGCGCCCCCGCCGCGTAGACGCTCGACGGCCCGCCCGAGAGGATGATGCCCTTGATCCCCAGCGCCCGCAGCCGTGCCGGGCTGACGTCCGGCGACAGGAGCTCGCTGAACACGTGGTTTTCGCGCACCCGTCGCGCGATCAGTTGGGAATACTGGCTGCCAAAGTCGAGGATGGCGATCGTTTCACGCGGTTCCATGTGGAATCGATACCGCGCCGTCGCACGCGGGTCAAATCCCGCACGTCAACCGCGCATCGTCCGGGCGGCCCCGAAACAGCGCACGAACCGCCGACACGCCCCTGTCGGCCCGCCTAAGTCGTGGAAACCGTGCCGGGCCGCCCTTCCACCGTGATCCTTGGCTCCGCGGAGTCTGGCCCAGCCGTCACCGGCACCGGCGGCACCGCCACGGCCGACGGCCGCATCACACCCACTCCGGGTGACTCGTCCGGCAGCGCCCACAGCGCCAGGACCGGCGGCAAAAGCCACAGCAAGTTCATCACCGGACCGGCCTCGCAAGCCACGAGGCCCGCCGCCAGCGCAATCAGCAGCCCACCGATGAGGCTGCGCGGGCGGGTCCGCCGCCCCAGAAAGATCGCCAGGGTCGCCCAGAACACCAGCATCGCCGCCGCGACCTTGCTGCCACGACGGATCCAGAGCCACGGGTTCTCCAGCGTCGCCGTACCGCTCCACACAGCCCAGGCCGTCTTGAACGGGGCACTGGCCGGTTGCGCCGGCATCCAGGTGGCTTCGAGCAGCGTCCGCAGGGCCACCAGCAGGCGCGCGCTGGCCGGCAGGGCCGCCACGGCCGCACGGTATGCGGACTGGAGCTTCGGCGCGGCATCCCCCTCTGCCTGCACATCGCGAAAGCGGATGGCATCGTCAGCCACCCCGTTGGGCCAATCAATGGCCAGCCCCGCGGCGCCAGCCGCGGTCCTGCGCAGGTCCGTCGTCTCCGCGTTGAGCAGGTACCGCCAACCGGGCCGCGTCAGCACGCGCGGGTTCGCCAGCGGGACCTGCGCCGCTGCGCGATCGACGACCAGCGTGCCGTCGTCCTGCAACCGGGCTACGTATTTCGCCGGCTGATCGGCCAGGGCAAGGGCACCGTCCGCACGCGGCAACGCCGGCTGGACGAACGCCAGCACGCCTAGCCCCGCCAGCGCCGCGCCCGCCACCAGCCCCAGGACGCTGCCCAGCAGCGCGGCCACGCCGCGCCGCCAGAGCCAGGCCAGCAGGGCTGGGAGTCCCAGCCACGCCCACGGCCAGCATAGCCCCGCCGCCACCAGCAGCAGCACACTGAGCAACCCCCCGATGCCCGGGATCAGAGCGCACACAAGGGTCCACGTCAGCAGCACGCCGGGCAACATAACCTCCGGACGGACCAGCCCTTCCAGGGTTCCGACGAAGGCGGCCAACAGCGCCACCATCGTGAGCGCCGTCGCCGCTGAACTGAGTTGCCGTCCAAGCACGTAGACCCCTGCCACCAGGGCGATCAGCAGGGCGGCATTGACCACGCGCACCACCGGCAGCTCATTGTCCTCCCACCACGTGCCCTGCATCCACTCGCTGCGGTTGGCCCACCGCATGGGTACTTCTTGAGCCTGGCTGTCGCTCACGTGGTGTGCAAGCGGGAGTTGGAGAGCTCCGGCGTACAGCGCGTAGTGCAAGGGGCCGTAGGCGTCCGCTTGCGGCATCTCCCCGTACGGCAGTTTGCCCGTATCCGCCAGATGCAGACCGCCCACCAACCCCGCCTGCGCCCCCGGTGCCACCGGCGCCAGCGCGATACCGACGATGTTGATGGCCAGAGCGGCCGCCAGGAGCACGGCCAGGGCACCGCTCGGCACGGCCGTCTCCGGAGCCGCGAGGCGCCGCCCGGCAAGCACGTAGACCCCCCGCGCCGCCCAGTACACGGCTGTCCCTGCCAGCAATGCGTAGGCCCACCACTGGCCGGAATGCCCGCTGCCGTGTGGCTCGTGCGTTGCGCCCCGCAGCGCCAACAGAATGCACATTCCCGCCAGCACGATGCCGTCCAGGTTGCGCGTGCATAGCACCGGCTTCAGCCGCAAAGTCAGCGCGAGAATCACAATCGCGCCGAACCACGCCAGCGTCGTGCCGTCCAGGCTGGGCCACAACAGCATCGCCGTGGAGACGCGCGGTGCAACCTTGGGCGAACGGCCGCGCGCTGGACGCTCGACCGGGGGTGACTGCGCCGCCGGCCGGGATCGGGGCCGCGCCTGGGCGGCCGGCGCGCTTGCGCTGGAGGCGGGTCGGGAGGAAGTCTCTTGCGCTGCGGCCCCGCTCGCCCACACCGCCGCCAGGATCACTGCCGCAATCAAGATGCTGCCCGGTTTCATGCACACCCGCCTTGTCTGGACGGCCGCACGCGACCGATACCCGCCGACGACGGCGCGGCATCCTACCGCGCACCGCACCTCACGGGCATCGTCCCGGCGGCCAATTCGGCACGCAACTGGCGCGGGGGGCGCGCAGCATATCCGGCCCTTATACCGCGGTGCCGCGCGCGCGGATGCACCCACGACCGGAGCGCCGCAGCCCCTCTGGCGATGGTCCGCTTCCGCGCGTACACTGCGTCTCGTCTGCATTCGTGGTGCGCACCGAAACATTCTCACGTTCAGGGTGCCGTATGAAGATCACCGCCGACTTCGGTCCATTTGCGTTCCTCAAGCAGCTCAACGAGACGCCCGGCATCCCCGGCCGCGAGGAGCGCGTCCGTGAGCTGATCCTCGTCCAGACCGAGGGCCTGTGGGACGAGACCCGCGTCGACCCCATGGGCAATCTCATCTGCCTGAAGCGCGCCACCCGCATACTGAAGAAGGGCCGCGCCGCCGCCGACCGGCCGCTGCGCGTCATGCTGGCCTGCCACATGGACGAAATCGGCTTCTATGTCCGCCACGTCGACGAGAACGGCTTTGTTCGCATCCACAACGTGGGCGGCTTCGACACCCGCAACCTCTTCGCCCGTCGCGTCATCGTCCACGGTAAGCAGGACCTGCTGGGCATCCTGAACCCGGCCGGCAAGCCCGTGCACATCGCCTCCGACGAGGACAAGAAGAAGATTCCCGAAATCACCGACTTCTGCGTCGACCTGTGCCGCCCCAAGGCCGAAGTCCTCAAGCTCGTCGAAATCGGCGACCCGGTCACGCTCGTCCAATCCACCGAGTTGATCGGCGACGCCGTCTGCGGCAAGGCGATGGACAACCGCATCGCCCTGTGGGTCGGGATCAACGCCATCCGCCAGGCGTGCGGCCTCGACTATCTCGTCCCGATCGAACCCGCCACGAGCGCGGCCGCCTCGCCCGCCCGCCCCGCGCGCCGCGCCAAGGCCACTCCTGCGACCGGCTTGGCGCATGACGTCTACTTCGTGGCTTGCGTGCAGGAGGAGGTGGGCCTGCGCGGCGCGACAGCCGCGGCCTACGGGATCGACCCGGACATCGGACTGGTCATCGATACGACACTGTGCTGCGACACCCCCGGCGTCGGCAAGGACCTGGCCATCACCGAGTTCGGCAAGGGCGTCGCCATCAAGGTCATGGACGGCGCCAGCATCAGTCACCGCGGACTCTTCGACGAGTTCGTCGCCCTGGCCACAAAGAAGCGCATCCCCTTCCAGCGCGAGATCCTGCCGCGCGGTGGCACTGACGCGGGCGCCGTGCAGAAGGCGCGCGCCGGCATCAAGACCATCACGATTTCCGTGCCGACTCGGTACATCCACACGATCACCGAGGCGGTGCATCGCAAGGACGCCCTGGCCGCGGTAGCCCTGATCGCCGCGTGGCTCGGCGCCTAGCGCCCCGTCCGCGCCGCCCAGCCGCCTAGAAGCGGATGGTCTCCAGCGTGGCGGCCACGACCCGCCGCGCGTCGGGCAGATACGTCAGCTCGTTCTGGAAATACGGAATAACGGTGTCATAGCCGGTAACGCGCTTCACGGGGGCTTCGAGGTAGAGCAGGCTGTCCTCGACGATCCGCGTCACGATCTCGGCGCCGACGCCGCAGTGCCGCGGGGCTTCGTGGACGACGACGGCCCGGCCGGTCTTGCGGACGCTGGTGTTGATGAGGGCGCCGTCGAGCGGGGCGACGCACAGCAGGTCGAGGACTTCGGCGCTGACGCCGTGCTCTTCGGCCAATTCCTCGGCGGCCTCGAGTACGGGGCGGACCATGGCGCCGTAGGTGATGAGGGTGACGTCGGAGCCGGGCCGGGCCACCACGCCCTTCCCGATCGGCAGCGTCTCGGGCGTGTCGGGAACTTCCTCGCGGAACGAGCGGTAGATGGCCTTGGGCTCGAAGAAGATGACGGGGTCGGGGTCGAGAATGGCGGCGCGGAGCAGCGCGCGGGCGTTGCGCGGCCCGGAAGGCAGGACGACCTTGAGGCCGGCGAGGTGGGCGTACGTCGCCTCGGGGGCCTCGCTGTGGTGCTCGACAGCGCGGATGCCACCGCCATAGGGCATGCGAATGACCATCGGGCAGGTGTAGCGGCCACGCGTGCGATAGCGGAAGCGGCGGACGTGGTTCTCGATCTGGTGGAAGGCCTGGAAAGAGAAGCCGTCGAACTGCAGCTCGCAGATAGGGATGAAGCCGGCGATGGCCAGGCCGACCCCCCCACCGATGATGGCGGCCTCGGCGAGGGGCGTGTCCATGCAGCGGCTCGGGCCGAACTCCTGGAGCAGGCCTTCGGAGACGCGGAAGACCCCTTCGTCCTGGCCGACGTCCTGGCCGAGCAGGAGCACATGGGGGTTCTCGCGCATGGCTTCGGCGAGGGCGAGATTCAGGGCTTTGACCATCGTTAGCTGGGCCACGGCAGCCTCCGTTCTAGTCGGGTCGCGCGGCAAACGCGCGGGGCTGTGCGGGGTCGAAAGTCACGAAACCGGCGCGAGCGTCGGAGCGGGTTGGCGGGCGGCGAGCAGGGCCTGCAGTTCGGCCTGCTGCCGCTGCAACTCGGGCGTCATCGTCTGATACACGTGGCGGAGGAAATCGGCCGGATCGGCGCGATAGGTCTCGTAGTTGTGCACGGCGGTCTCGAGCTCGGCGGCGATCTCCTCGTCGATGACGCGTTGGACCTTGTCGTCGAGCAGGCCTTTCTTGTGGAGATAGGCCTGCAGGCGCGGCAGCGGGTCGCGCGGCTCCCACTCGCGGACCTCCTCGTCCTTGCGGTACTTCTTGGGGTCGTCGGCGGTGGTATGCATGGAGAGGCGGTACGTGACGGCCTCGATGAGCGTGGGCCCCCCGCCGGTGCGGGCTTTCTCCAGGGCTTCACGCGTGGCGACGATGACGGCGAGGAGGTCGTTGCCGTCGACCTGCACGCCATCCATGCCGTAGGCGACAGCCTTTTCGGCGATGGTGAGACTGGCGGTCTGACGTTTGCGCGGGATGGAGATGGCCCACTGGTTGTTCTGGACGACGGTGACGAGGGGAAGGTTGTAGACACCGGCAAAGTTGAGCGCTTCGTGGAAGTCGCCCTCGGAGGTGCCGCCATCGCCGCAGAACGCCACGGCGACGTGGCCTTCGCCGCGGAGCTTGCAGGCCCAGGCGATGCCCATGCCGTACTGGCACTGCGAAGCGATGGGCACGCAGACGGGGAGGTCGCGCAGACCGGGCGGGACGAGGTTGCCGGCTTCGTGGCCGCCCCAGTAGAGCATCCAGGTGTGCATGGGCCAGCCGCGCCAGAGGAGCGCGGCCACCTCGCGGAAGGTGGGGACGAGCCAGTCGGTCTGGTGGAGAGCGTAGGCGACGCCGAGGGAGGCGGCTTCCTGGCCCTTGCTCGGGCCGTAGGTGCCCATGCGGCCCTGGCGCTGAAGCTGGAGACAGCGCTCGTCGAGGCGGCGCGCGGCCAGCATGGTTTTGTAGAGCCGGTGGAGGTCGGGGACGGGTAGGTGCGGCTCGAGGCTGTCGTCGAGTTGCCCTTCGGCAGTCAGGACGGATAGCCGCTCCACGCGACGGGCGATTGGGACGGACTCACGGGGCACGGGTCACCTCGCTCCGTTGGACGGTGCGTCGAATCTGGCCCTGGAACTGCGCCAACGCGACTGATTGTAGACCGGTCGGTCCAGCCCGACCAACCCTTGGCCTGCAATGCAGGGCCGGTCGGGCAAGCACGTCGTACCCCCATTGGTAGCATGTCCATTCCGGAGCTATACTATGAGCAGCTACCCCACGCATGCGGCGGGAGGGCGGCAGATATCCGCCGGCGGTGCCGTGTTGCGGACGGTCAACTCCGCTTGTCCGGGAGCGTACGCATGTCGCAGGCCCCGACGGAAATCCCCGCCAGTCTGCTGCTCGAAGTCGAGCGTCTTCGCCAACGCATCGCCGAAATCGAGCGCGTCAACAGCGCTCAAGGAAACTTGGCCGAGTTGTGGGCGGACGAACGCCGCTTCCGCGCCCTCTACGAAGATGCCCCCCTGCCGTACCAGTCCCTCGATGCGGACGGGCGCTTCGTTGAAGTGAACAACGCGTGGCTGGCGACACTGGGCTACACGCGAGACGAAGTCGTCGGACGCTGGTTCGGAGACTTTCTGGCTCCCCGCTATCTGGAAGCCTTCCGCCACAACTTTCCGTGCTTCAAGCGCGATGGGGCGATTCGCGGCATCGAGTTCGAGCTGATCCGCAAGGATGGCCAGTCCGTGTCTGCCGTGTTCGATGGCCGCGTCGGCAAGGACGCAAGCGGACACTTCCGCCAGACCCACTGCATCTTCGCGGATGTCACGGCGCGCCGGCGGGCCGAGGCGGCTCTGCACGAGAACGAGGCGCGCTACCGGGCGCTGTTCGAAACCATGGCACAGGGGGTGGTATACCAAGACGCGCAGGGCCTGATCACGGCTGTGAACCCCGCGGCAGAGAGGATCCTCGGCCGGTCCGCGGCGGAGATGGCCGGGATGACCTCGGAGCACCCGAGTTGGGAGGCCATACACGAAGACGGGACACCGTTCCCGGGCGACGAGCACCCCTCCATGGTGGCGCTGCATACCGGGCGCGCGGTGCGTGACGTGCTCATGGGCATTCGGCACCTGGCCGACGGCAGCACGCGCTGGATCCTGATCAGCGCCGTTCCCGGGTTGCGCCCCGGTGAGACCAGGCCGAGCAGCGTGTGCACGACATTCACCGATATTACCGAACGGCGCGCCGCAACGGAGGCGCTGCGGCAAAGTGAAGCCAAGTATCGTGAGTTGTTCGACAGCATGCTCGACGGGTATGCCCTGCACGAGGCGATTTGCGACGACCGCGGCACCCTCGTCGATTACCGCTACTTGGAAGTGAACCCGGCATTTGAGCACTACGTCGGCAAGACGCGCGCCGAGATGATCGGGAAGCGCCTACGCGAGTTGTGGCCGCAGACGGAGTCGGTCTGGCTGCAGCGTTTCGATGAGGTCGTGCGGACCGGGCAGTCCACACGCGTTGAGCACCGGCACGAGAGCACCGGGCACTGGTACCTCGTGCACGCCTATCGCCCGGCCCCTGGGCACTTCGCCATCACGTGCACCGACATCGATGATCGCAAACGCGCGGAAGAAGAGCGCGAAAGGCTGGAACTGCAACTACGCCAGGCGCAGAAGATGGAAGCACTCGGGCGGCTGGCCGGCGGCGTAGCGCACGACTTCAACAACGTTCTGACGGCAATCCTGGGGAGCCTCGAGTTGGCTACCGACGGCCTGAGTACGCGTATCGCCCCGGCGGACCCGGCGTGGAATCACCTGCAGCAGGTCAGTTTGAGCGCCGGACGCGCGGCGAGTCTGACGCGGCAGTTGCTGGCGTTCAGCCGCCGGCAAGTGACCCAGCCCGGGGCCCTGGACCTGAACCGCACCATCACCGGCATGGAGCAAATGCTGCGGCGGCTCCTCACGGAGGACACACGCCTGACGTTGCGCCTGGCGCCGGACGTGGCCACGCTTTACGCCGACGTCGGCCAGATGGAGCAGGTCATCATGAATCTGGTGGTGAACGCCCGCGACGCGCTCTCCGAAGGCGGGATGCTGACACTGGAAACACGCAACGTCGTGCTGGACAACGATTACGTCGCGCTGCACCCGGAGGCGCGCACCGGCCCGCATGTGCTCTTTACGGTCAGCGATAACGGCTGCGGCATGGACGCGGCCACCCGCGAGCGCATCTTTGAGCCGTTCTTCACCACCAAGCCGATGGGCCAGGGTACGGGCCTGGGACTCGCGACAGTCTACGCGAACATCCGACAGGCCGGGGGGCATGTCACCGTGTACTCGGAGCTTGGCGTCGGCACGACGTTCAAGCTGTACATTCCGGCCACGGACGGAAAGGCGGTCCCGGCGGAAGCACCGGGAGCAGTTGCGACGCCGGAAGGCGCTGAAGTGGTGCTGCTGGTCGAAGACGATATGGCGGTCCGCACGGTCGCCGAGGGCTTCCTGCGGCGCGCCGGCTACCAGGTGCTCGTCGCGGCCAGCGCGGCGGAGGCGGTCAGACTCGCCGCGGAACACGGCCGGTCAATCGACCTGCTCGTCACCGACGTGATCATGCCCGACATGAATGGACGCGCGCTCGCGGGGCAACTGGCGCAGCGCCAGCCCGGATTGCGCACGCTCTATGTCTCCGGCTACACGGCGAACGTGATCGCCCATCACGGCGTCCTCGACGAAGGCGTCGAGTTCCTGGAGAAGCCCTTCACGCGACGTGACCTGCTGCGGCGCGTGCGGGAGGTGCTCGACCGGCGGACGGGGAAGACGGAGGAAGGTTGAGGCGACGGAGCAGCGAGGCGGGAGGCCGCGGCGCGGGGGAAGGCGATTTCGTCAGGCGGCGCGCGCTGCGGCGGCCAGCGCGGCGACGAGCACGTAGGCCGCCGCCGCGAGCAGCAGGACCGCGCCGTAGCCGGCAGCCATGGCCAGCACCAGCGCCAGCGAGGTGGCGAGGACCGACGCGACGCCGTTGACGCCCCACGCCCACGGTACCAGTTCCGGGCGGTGTGTTTCGAGGAAGGCGATACCGGACGGCAGTGGCACGCCCATGAAGTAGGCCCAGGGCAGCGCGCCGATCACGACGAGCCACGACCCGACGGTCCCGCCGATTTGCGGTTGCCAGCCGGCCAGCCGGAGGCACACGGCAAGGGCGGCGACGATCGCCGGCGCCAGCCAGAGACGGCCGGCCACGAGGCGTGTGCCCGTGAGACTCCCGCATCCGGCGGCCACGAGGAGCCCACCGATGACGGCGGCGCCGGCGGTGACGGGGTCACCGAGCCAGCGCGTCGCCCAACTGAGCAGCGCCATTTCGATGGCCATGAAACCGAGGCCGAGGCCGCCGAAATACAGAATGACCGGGAGGATGCCAACCCGCGGGCGAGCCGCCATCGGCGCGGCGACCGCGGCGCGGGTCGTAGTCCGACGGCGGAGGCGTCGCCACAGGTGGCCGATGAGCAGCGGGGCGAGGATCAGCGCGAGGGCGGCCGCGGCGCCGAGCACCAGGGAGGCATAGAGCAGCAGGCGGCCGATTTCGGCGCGGGTCAGCCACTGGTCACCGTAGGCGCGCTGCAGGGGGCCGAGGGCCTGCGAGCGGTAGAAGTCCCAGAAGAAGGGCCGGTCGTCATGGGCGGGACGGACGTTCAGCAGCCAAGAGGCGTAGAACTGCGCGCGACGCGGAGAGAGGATTTCGGCGGCGGCGTAGTGCAGCCAGTCCACGTCTGTCCCGGGGGGACCGCCAAGGACGTCCGGCCGGTTCACGGCGGCGTGCGGCAGACCGTCGTACCAGACCGGGGTGAGGCTCAGCTCGCGCAGCGCGGCGCCCAGGCGCTCGCGGCGCTCGTCACCGAGCGGCGACCGGGCCGCAAGCGTACAAACGCCGAGGTAATCGCGCACCTGGATCAGGTACCGCGCGGGGTCGGTCACACCGCCAAGCTCGAGCGCTTCGGCCAGGGTGGCCAACAGGCGGACGTTCACGCGGGCGGGCTCTTCGACGCCGCGCGAGACGGCCAGCACGCCGTTTGGCGCCAGGGCGCGCAGGCAGGCCGCCAGGCCCTCGACGGTGACCAGGTGATCCTCGGCCAACCCGTGGATGCCGGTGCCGCCGACACCCAGGCCCTCGAGGGAGACGATCTGGATGAGGTCGTAGCCCGGCGCGGCCGCGGACGCGAGGAAGCGTCGCGGGTCCTGCGCGACCGCGCACACGGAGGGGTCCGCAAACACGGCGCCGCCCCAGCGGCGTACGAGCGCCAGGAGACCGGCATTGGGCTGCACGACGTCAATGCGCGCCGCCTGCCGGCGCCGGGCCAGCCAGACGTTCGCCCCGCCGGTCTCGCCCAGCAGCAACACGCGCGGACGGGCGCCCAGGAGGCGGTACGGCAGCGCCATGAGCGTGTCATCCATTACGCCAGCCTGCTCTGGCGAGGTGATGCGCAGGACGGAGCCGGCCGGGTCGCCGTTGACCACGAGGCCGTACATGGGGGGCGGGGGTTGCCGCAGGGCGAGGAAGGGCAGGTCATGGAACAGGTCGCTCTCGAAGAGCTGGACATCGCCGCGTGGATCGGCGCGGCGGTCCACGCGCCGGGCGGAGCCCTGGGCGACCAGGCGCTCGAGATGGGCGGCATACTTGTGCTCGCCGTAGCGTGGCGGAAGCGGCCAGACACATTCGACGGCCAGCGCGCCGACGGCCAGCGCGATGGCCGGCAGGACGCGCGTCAGCCGAGCGCTCCGCCGCGTCCAGGCCAGCGTCAGCGCCGCGCCGGACGCGAGCGCCACGACGGGCCACAGGCTCCGCTCCACGACGCAGCGGGACAGGAGCCCCGCGGCCAGCGCCGCCCCCCCACCGCTGCCGAACAGGTTGCAGGCATAGACGCGGCCAACGCGGGCGCCGGCCGTCAGGAGGGCCGCCCCGAGAAACAGCGCTCCCACCAAGAAGGGCACGAGTGTGACAATCCAGTACAGCCCCCACCAGCGCGCCTGGCTCCACACGTCGCCCGGGAGGAAGCGGGCGCTGACGGGGAGCAGTGCCGCCAGCCGGGGCATGGCGACGAGGGCGACCGCGAGGCCGACGGCAAGCCCGAACAGGACACGCTCCGGGCGGGCTCGCACGGCGCGGGCGCAGAGCGCCAGGAGGCTGCCGCTGGCCCCGAACCCGAGGAGCGCCACGCTGATGACCAGGTAGCCGAAGTGGTGCCAGTGCTCAAGCAGCAGACGCCGCATGAGCACGATCTCATAGGCGATGAGCGCGGCGCTAACCAGCGCCACGGCAACGCCCGGGGCGAGCGAGGCGGCAGGGACACCGCGGCTATCGCGGGCCGGGCTCATTGATCCCGCAGCTTGCCCGTCATGGGCACGAACTGCACCGGGACGACCGACCGGCTGCGGCGTCCGCCATCCGCCTGCTTGGTGAGGACGACGAGCCGCTGCGTCTCGTACACGCCGCCGATGGGGATCACCATCCGGCCGCCGGGCTTGAGCTGCTCCCACAGCGGCGCCGGCACATGGCCCGCGGCGCAGGTCACGATGATGCCGTCGAACGGTCCGGCGTCCGGCCAACCGTCGTAGCCGTCGGCGCGCCGCACCTGCACGGTCGCGTAGCCGAGGCGTGCGAGCCGCTCGGTCGCCTGTTGGCACAGGGGAGCGATGATCTCGATGGTGTACACGTGGGGCGTGAGTTCGGCGAGGACGGCGGCCTGGTAGCCCGAGCCGGTGCCGATCTCCAGGACGCGCTCGCCCTCCTGGAGTTGGAGCAACTCAGTCATCAAAGCGACGATGTAGGGCTGCGAGATCGTCTGGCCGCACGCGATCGGCAGCGGCCCGTCGGCATAGGCGCCGGCCTGGCGGTCGGCGGCGACGAACTCGTGGCGGGGGACGGCGCGCATGGCGGCGAGAACCCGCGCGTCGCGAACCGGATCACGGTAGAGGTCGCCGGACGCGATTTGTTGGGCGACCATGGCATCGCGCTCGGCTTGGCGCGCGGCGGTGCGGGGTCGCGACCAGGACAGGGCCGGGGGCACGGCGCGCGTTGCGGGGGCGGTGGCGGTCGTGGCCTGAGTGCTCGCGGGCGATGAGGCGGGCTGGACGGCGGCGTGCTCATCGGCGGGTAGCGGGCGGCGCGCCGGCACGAACGTGCGAAAGTGCAGAAGAAGGCTGAGGACGAGAACACAGGCCGCGAGCAGCAGCAGCGGCCGACTCCGAAAATGCGGGACGGAGTTGGTCGGGAGAACACTGTCGACGGGTGTGCCCGCGTGTGGGGCCGGCACGGGTTGGCAAGGTTGGTCGCCCATGGCCACACCTGGGGAGGCATTGTACCACCGCAGGTGGAAGCACGGTGTCGCCTGTCGGCCCGGCGCGTGGTGGAGCGCACGCCCGGGCTCCTGGGGGAGTTGGGTTGATGGCGAGAGGAAGGCGCTGGGCGAGAGCGGTTGCGCCTGGGGTGAAGCGCGGGGTACAGCCGGCGGGGCTCGACCCTCCCCGCCCCCCTCCCTAGAAAGAGAAAGGGACGGGGCCGACAGGGGAATAGCCGCGAAACCACTCGCGCGGGATGCAGGTTCGTGGCGCGGGTTACGGGTTCACGCAGTTCAGCACTTTGCCCGTGTTCTTGAACTCGCGGACGATGCGCACCGTCTCTTCCGCCACGGCAAGCTGGGCCTGGTCGGTGGACGCGCCGATGTGGTGCGTGCCGAACAGGTTCGGCAGGTCCGCCAACGGCGACGTGCATTCCTTCGCATCGGCGGCCGGCTCGTTCTCGAACACGTCGACGCCGGCGGCGCGAATCTTCTTTTCCTTGAGCGCGGTGATCAAAGCCGCCTCGTCGATGACGGAAGCGCGGCTCGTGTTGATCAGCACCGCGTGCGGCTTCATGGTGGCCAGGCGCGCGGCGTTGACGAGGTGCTTCGTGTCACCGGTGCCCGGCACGTGCAACGTCACGTAATCGGCCTCCCGGAAGATCGTGTCGATGTCCGCCTTCCGGCAGCGCGGGTCGTTGGCCGGCTTCACGTTCGGGAGGATATCAAAGAAGAGAATGTTCATATCGAACGCCAGGGCGCGCTTGGCCACTTCCTTGCCAATGTTGCCCACGCCGATGATGCCGAGCATGCTGCCCTTGAGCCCGCGGGCCTTGCTGTATTCCTTTTTGTTCCACGTGTGCGCCCGCAGGTCGGCCACGTTGGCGGCGATGCGCCGGTCGGCGTTCAGCAGGTGCCCCATCACTAGCTCGGCCACGGCCACGGCGTTCATGCCCGGGCAGTTGGCGACCTTGATCCCGCGTTCCGACGCGGCCTTCACGTCGATCGTGTCGTACCCGGACCCCGCGCGGATGACCATCTTCAGGCTCTTGCCGGCGGCCAGCGCGGCCGCGTTTACCTTCGTCGAGCGCACGATGAGGACAGCGGGGTCGTACTCGGCGATGCGCTTGGTCAGGGCCTCATCCTTGAGGCCGGCCTCGGGGGACACGTCGGGCGTGATCTGCTTGAGACCGGCGACACCTTCGGCTTCGAACTTGTCGGCGATGAGGATCTTCATGGTGCTGCTCTCCGCGCTGTCCACCATTCGTCCGCCCACCGCGGCCAGCGGGGCCGGGCAGGCGGCGTCCCGGGATGGGTCGTCCACGTGGGCAATCCGCCGGGAGTGGCATTATAAGACCGCCCCGGCGCGGGGGGTAGGCGGTCAGGCGCGGCGACCGCGCGGGATTGAATAACCGCCTGGACGGGGCCGATACATCCGAGGACGCGGGCCAGCGTAGGCGTGCCGGGCCGGACGGTGTCTGTGGATGCCGGACAGGGCGCAGTACAATGGGCGCGCCGAGAGTCGGGTTGGCATGTGGCCCAGAACCCATCTCCTCGTTCCGATCTTGAGAGGACCCCGAACATGACTCCGCGATCTCGTCGTGCGTGCGTGCTCGTGACCGCTTCCAGCTTGGTCCCTGTGCTCGCCGCGCTGTTCGGAAGCGGCGGCGCCGCGCAGGCGGCGTGCCCGATCGGTTGGGAGCAACTGACGCCGGCCACGGCCCCCGGGGCGCGCTACTTTCACACGATGGCCTATGACAGCCGGCGGGGGGTCGTGGTCTTGTTCGGCGGGGCGTTCGACACGAGCACCGTCTTGGGCGACACGTGGGAGTGGGACGGGACGAACTGGACACGGCGCACACCGGCGATTTCCCCGTCGGTACGCTACGCCACCGCCATGGCATACGACAGTGTCCGCGGCGTGACCGTGCTCTTCGGCGGCATCAGCAACCCGACCAGTCCCGCCCCGCTCAACGATACCTGGGAATGGAACGGCAGCAACTGGACCCAGCGCACCCCCGCGGCGAGTCCGCCCGGCCGTGCAGCTCACGCCATGGCCTTTGACTCCGCCCGCGGTGTCGTGGTCCTCTTCGGCGGCGTCGCCATGAACGGCTCGCCCGCCGTCGTCGCCGACACCTGGGAATGGAACGGGACAAACTGGACGCAACGTACGCCCGCCACCGCACCTCCGGCGCGACAGACGCACGCCATGGCCTACGACAGCGCGCGGGGCGTCACGGTCCTCTTCGGCGGGTCAAACGTAACCGGTACTAGCTTCGGCGATACCTGGGAATGGAACGGAACCAATTGGATCCAGCGGACGCCGGCCAGCGCGCCGTCCGCCCGACAAGCTCCCGCCATGGCGTACGGCCTGCAGGGCAAGACCGTGCTCGTGGGCGGAGCTGTGCTCGGCTCCGGCACGCCGGACACGGCCACCTGGCTGTGGAACGGCACAACCTGGACGTCCAGCGATGACACCCCCAACCCCGGCCCGCGCCTGGCGGCCGCTGTGGCTTACGACAGCGCGCGCGGCAAAGTGATCTTTTTCGGCGGCAACAACGGCACCGGCACGTCGAACGACACCTGGGAACTGAGCTCCATGGCCCCAGTCTTCGTGCAACAGCCGGTCACGACGACCGTGGTGGCCGGCAGCGATGCCGTGTTTGGCGTCACCGTCGAGAGCGCGGAGCGGGTCACGTACCAGTGGCGGAGGAACGGCATCAATATTGTGGGAGCCAATCGCGCGTGCTACCGCATTCCGGCCGCGCAAACCACGGATGCCGGCGTGTATGACGTCTTCGTGTACTACGATACGTGCATGGCCATGAGCACGCCCGCCCGCCTGAAGGTCCGCACGTGCAACGGGACGATCACCGGCGACGTCTGTGCCGGCGACGGCAACTGCGACGGCGTCATCAGCTGGCGCGATATCGACTACTTGATCGCGGGCCAGAACGACAACACCACGGGCTGGGAGAGTCTTTTCCCCGCACCAGGTCCGGCCTGTGACTTCTGGAACCTGGATACGAACGGCGACGAGCACGTGAATTGGCGGGACATCGATCCGTTTGTCGGCCAGATGAACAAGACGTGCCCGTAGCGACCCGCCCGCCTTCAGAAACTACGCGCGTGCCCCCTGGACGTCAGCCAGCACAGCAGTACCGGGAGCGGGGAAACAAGGCCGCGCCCGGCCGCCAGTTGGCCACCGGACGCGGACAGCGACTTCCCGTTCCTTCGTCGTCCTAGTTCGAGCTCACGTTCGTCACCATGCTCGTCGGGTTGAACGTGTTGCCGGCCGTGCCCGGCGTGTACGTCCCGCCGCTGTAGAGCCCATCGTAGACCGTGCCGGTGCACGTGCCGCCGGTATAGATGTTGTGCGTCGTGCCCGACAGCAGCGTCGGTGCGGAGAACACCACCGAGCGATACTGCTTCACCGGTTTGAACGTAAACAGGTCGACGATGTTCGGCGACGTGCCCTTCTGCACGCGGACGATCGTGTTCGCCGCCTTCGTGCTGCTGAACGTGATCTTCACCGAACGCTGCGTCGAGCTCGTACTCGGCGCCTGGGCCATGCCCGCACTGCCCGCGGCCAGCAGGAACCCGCCGGTGATCTTGAACGTCTGGTCGTAGTCGATCGCGGCGTTCATGTCGCCCGTCGGCCCACACACGATCACCGTCCCGCCGGTCATGTTGATCGCCCCGTTCACGTCGATGCCGTCGCCGTTGCCGTTCACGTAGAGGTAGCCGCCGTTGACGTACAAGTGGTTGGCCGTCCCCTGGGAGCAGTTCACGCCGTCGTCGCTGGAAACGAGGTGAATCGTCCCGTTGTTGATCGTGATCACCGACGCCTCGATGCCCTCATAGCTTTCGGTGATGTTGATCGTGCCGCCGTTGATCACAATCGTGCTGTCGGCGTGGATCGCGTCCGAATCCGCCGTCGTCGTCGGACTGTCGTCCGCTACCGCGATGTTCAGCGTGCCGCCGCCGATCGTCACGTTGACGTCCGAGTGCACACCGTCGTCGGCCGCGTTGATCGTGAACGTGCCGCCCGAGATGTTGACCTGCGTTGTGCCCTTGATGCCCTTCGCGGATACATCGGTCGGCAGCACGGCGCTGCTGCCGCCGCCGGCCGTCAGCGTGAACGTGCCGCTCGTGATGCTCACAACCGTCTGCGCCGTAATGGCATCTCGGGTGGACGTGACCTGCACCGTCGCATTCGCGATCGACACGGTCCCGTAGCCCGTACCCGAGTCGTCGTCCGACTTGAGCCCGTCGCCGCCGGAGGTCACCGTGATATTGCCGCCGGTAATAACCAGACTCTCCTTCCCGCGGATACCGTCGTCGACGGAAGTCGCGGTGATGGTGCCGCCCGCAATCGTCAGCACGCCTTTGCTGGAGATGGCGTCGTTGTAGCGCCCCGCGACAATGAGCGCACCGCTGCCGTTGATCGTGACGCTCGCGTCACTGAACAGCGCCGCGTTGGCCTCGGTCAGGTCCGTGTGTGTCGTGGGATCCGTGAGGCGGTTCACGGTCGACGCCCCCAGGGTGATTGCGACACTCTGCGCCTTGGCGACATAGAGCGGGGCCGACGTGGTGCTCGTGATGTCGACTCCGTTGAGATTGAGTTGGACCGGCGCCGCATCCTCAGTGTTGACGAAGAGCTGGCCGTCGGAGAGCGTGCCGCTCACGTTGTACGTGCCCGCCGCGATGATGTTGGCAATCGTGCCGTTCACGATAACGCCCGGGCCGTGGACGAGGATCGCGGTGCCGTTGAGCAGAATCTGCGTCGGGCCGGTGCCGGTGCTGATGCGACCACAATCCGGATCCGCCGGGCCGCCGGGATCGGTGGCACAGCTCTGGAGCACCAGAAAGTCGGCCAGATCCACGTCGCCGTCCTGGTCGAGGTCGGGCCGGGCATAGCCGTCCGGCTGCGGCGTACAGCCCGGCGTGACGGCCGGGCCCATCGCGCAAAGGGCCTGCGTGGCCAAGTCGGTACCATCCACGTCGCCATCGGCTTCGAAGTCGCACACCGCGCGGCCGACGTAGTACGTGTACTGCGCGGCCGGTGCGCTGATGGGGTCGTGGGTTGCGGAGCTGTAGGCATCGGTGGCCGTGACGTAGTAGGCGACAGTGTTGTCGTAGTCCACGCCCGGGATTTGCGCGCCGTAAACGTGATCGCCCGCGGCGCCGTCATGGTGCAGGCCGTCATCGTACATCGGCAGGCTGACCGCCCCGCTACCGGGGTTGTAGGTCACCGTGGCACCGGACACACCGACATCGTCCGTGATCGTCGCTGTCACCCAGACCGGATACAGGGCGGTCGGGTAGGCTGGCGAGTGCGTGGTGTTGTCGATCACGGGCGGTGGGTTGTTATTGCTCCAGCCCGGCGTCGGCGCCACCATGACGCGCCAACTGCCGCCGTCGGGATAGCGACCATAGGAGACATCCGTGGTCTGCGCCCCGAACGTGATGGCGTCGATGACTGTCGTGCCGTTGGTGTTGTACAGGCCGATGTACTCACCGGAGGCACTCAGCTTGAAAGTGGTGTGCAGGGCGCCCTGCGTACCGTCATCGTCAGCGTAGATCAGCAGGTAGCCCTGCGCGGGGATCGTGACGCCCGCAACGAAGCGCCACTTGGTGGGCTCGGCGGCATCGTCAGTGAGGTACATGTTGGCGAGGCTGACGGCCGACGTGCCGGAATTGTAGAGCTCGATCCAGTCCGGGTACTCCCCGGGCTCGCATGGGTCCTGAATGCCCGTTTGGTTGGAGGCCATGAACTCGTTGATGTAGATCGCGGCCAGCGCCTGCGGCAGGCACAGGCCGGCGAGCAGGGCCAGCGCAACCAGAGCTGGCGCCGCCCACTTCGCGGTATTCGACACGGGGAGTCTCCTTGCTGAGAGGCCCAGCGCCGGGCCCCTGGCCGCTAACCCATCCAACGCCACAACACGACTCCGCGCCGCCGCGCAGCACGAACGCCGGCCAGCGAGCG
This sequence comes from uncultured Planctomycetales bacterium, assembly GCA_964523405.1. Taxonomy (GTDB): domain Bacteria; phylum Planctomycetota; class Phycisphaerae; order UBA1845; family Fen-1342; genus CAZGAQ01. The sequence goes on along the minus strand of CAZGAQ010000016.1, from coordinate 61,901 downwards.
CTGCCTGGCGTGCGCACATGCCTTCCCAAGCTTCGCGACTCTCGGGTCGTACATGCGTTCTTAGCGGGAAGACCATGAAATCAGCATGAAGTCGCTGGCGAAAGCCGCGGCAGGGCGCACCAACACGTGCTGCGGCCGCCACGATCGTTACCGGACCTCCCCACACGCCACGCGACCGACCCCCGAGGCGGGCGCGCCGATCGGGAGTGTCCGATCCGTCCGCCGCAACGCACACTAACATGTTTCAAGACCGGCACTGGATTAATAGGTCTGATAATACTTCTCATCAGGTACATTCATGGGCACATCATGGCCGAAAACGCCACGTACTCAGGATATGTCTCGCCACCCATATCCAAATTGTAGTTCGTGTGCTAAAAATATGTCGAACGCACTGGAGGAGTCGGTCATGGAGACGTCGGTGACGGTGTTGCCAGATGACCAGCGCATCCTGGCCGCAATTCGTCGCATCATCCGCGCCGTTGATCTCTACTCCCATCGGCTCGCCGAGGAGTACGGACTGACCGGCCCGCAGTTGGCCGCGCTCCACGAGATCGCGCGCCGGCAGCCACTGCGCGCCGGCGAACTGGCCGGCGCCCTGCTGATCAGCCAAGCCACCACAACCGGCATTCTGGAACGTCTGGAGCGCAGCGGCCTGGTGACGCGGACCCGCAGCAGCACAGACCGCCGCGGAGTCGATGTGCACATCACCCCCGCGGCGCGGACTCTTCTGGGAACGGCCCCACCGCTGCTCCAGGATCGCCTGCGCGCCAACCTGGCGCGGCTCCCCGAATGGGAACGAACCTCGATCCTGGCAACGCTTCAGCGCGTTGCCGCGATGATGGACGCGGAGGGGCTCGATGCCTCGCCGCACCTCGTAACCGGGCCGGAGCGGCTGTAGCACCCTGCAGCGCGCGGCCTGACAACCGCAGGTACGCGCGCTCCTCCGCCGGGCGGCGGCGCGGGCGTCCGACCCAACCAGGAAGGCGGTGCAGCATGATTGAACGTGCCGAGTTCTATGAGGTTGCCGTTGGAGCCGGATTCTACGGACCCGATGACAGCAGCCTGACAGGCAAGAAGGACAACGTCCGCAAGTTCTGGGAGGATATGTCCATCAAACTGAGCCTGCGCGAGGTGCTCGAAGACCTGCGCACCCGGCGCGGCCCGCTGCGCGTGGTGGATCTGGGCTGCGGCAGCGGCGAGGGCTTTGCGCTGCTGACGCATATTCCGGCGCACCCCCACGGCGCGCCGCAGGTGCGGGATTTCCTCTTGCTGCCAACGGATGTGGGCGCCTACGTCGGCCTCGACCTCTCGCCCAGCATGGTCGCCCAGGGCCAGCGGAACCATGCCGCCTACCCCCAGACTCAGTTCATCGAAGGAGACCTGTCCCAGGGCTTCCCATTGGCGGACCAGCCGCCGTTCGACCTCTACTTCTCGTCCTATGCTTCGCTGTCCCATCTCACGCCCGCGGACTTGCTGCGGCTGGTCAACCAGATCGCACGTCACGTGGACCGCGAGGCGTTCATGGTGTTTGACCTGCTCGGCCAGCTGTCGCCGGAGTGGCCCAAGTATTGGCGGGAGCCGGCCCCGGCGGTGCAGCCGTACAACATGGCCTACCTGCTCAAAGCGGAGGAGCGGACGCCGGATCAGATCAATTGGTTCAACTGTTGCTTCTGGACCGCCGCTGAGCTGCGCGGCCTACTCGCGCAGGCGGCTCAACAGGCGGAGTGCCGGATCGATATTCAGGTGATGGCCGACCGCGCCGTACTCGTGGGCCGTCATATCGACACCGGGCTGTTCAACGCGCACCCACACCCGTGGCGCTATCAGGTCAACCGCCTGCTGGATCACGGCTATCGTGGCCAGGTAGAGCAGCTCCGCATCACCTTGGACCATCTGGAACCGTGGCGCGCGGCGGCCCCCGCGGCCTGGGAGCGCATCAGCGACTACGCCCGCCGCTGGAACACCGTTATCGCACTGCTGGAAGCCCTGATGCAACGCCGGGACGATGCGGTTCGTCGACTGATCGAAGCGGCCGAGCCGCCCTTGGCCGACGAATTGAAGATGCTGGCGTGGCTCTGTCGCAATGGAGAACGCTTCCCGGTGGCCGACTACTGGGCCAGCATCGTGGGGCCCCAGGTCGCCCTGGTCCTGCGCAGCATCGAGCAGTCCTACGGCGACGCAGTCGGCTGCGGCCACGGCCTGTTCTGCGTGGCGCGGATCCACAAGCCGTAGGGCCACCATACGGTTGCACCGCGTTGGGCCGGTCGTTCCCGTCGCGCTTTCGCCGTTGACGCCGTGACAACGGACCCGCGACAGGCCATGCTGGGATCCTTGGAGAAACCGTTGCCTCACCCCGTCCCGCGACCTGTCGGTTCATCGCAACACGCGTCCCAACGCGCGCCGCGCCGGGATCATTTTCTTCGCGTGGCCGTCGTCGGGCTGAGCGCGGGAATACTGGCCGTTGCCTTCCGTCACGCGCTGGCTTGGGCGGAGTCCTTGCGCACCGACCTGCTGGCCCACCTGCACGCCTGTCCGCACTGGGGTTGGGCGGTCCTGCCCAGCATCGGCCTGGTGGTCGGCTGCCTGGTAGGCTGGTGTACGCGGCGCTTCGCCCCGGACGCGGCGGGTAGCGGCATTCCGCACCTCAAGGGGGTGTTGCTGCACGTACGCACCCTGGAATGGAAGCGGCTCATCCCGGTGAAGTTCCTGGGCGGAGTGCTCGGCATCGGATCGGGACTATCCCTCGGACGCGAGGGGCCAACGGTACAAATGGGGGCGGCCATCGCGCGCGCGCTGGCCGGCCCCCTGCGGACCCCACCAGCGGATTTGCCCCAGTTGCTGTCCGCAGGTGCGGGCGCCGGATTGGCGGCGGCGTTCAACGCGCCTTTGGCGGGGCTGCTGTTTGTGATTGAAGAGCTGCACCGCGAGCTTTCCGCGCGCACCGCGACGGGGGCGCTGGTGGCGGCGGTGTGCGCCACCGTGGTGACGCACTGGCTGGCCGGCGACACGCCGTCGTTTGAAATACACGGCCTGGGCGCGATGTCGCTGGGATCCCTGCCAATGGCGGCGGGCATCGGTGTCATCGCGGGGCTGGGCGGAGTCGCGTTCAACTGGGCCCTCCTGACCACACAGGAAACGGCGATTTCGCAGCGCGCATTCCCGCGATGGCTGTTGCCGGGATTGGTGGCCATGTTCGCCGGGCTGGCCGCGTGGTGGATGCCCGGGGCGATCGGCGCAGGGCACGCCGTGGCCGAGCAGGTACTGGGCGGCACGCTGGGGGCCGGACTGGGAACGCTCGCCGTGCTGCTCGTGCTGAAGTTCGCGTTCACAGCGCTGAGCTACGGGTCGGGCGCGCCGGGCGGCATCTTCGCACCGATGCTGCTCTTGGGGGCCCTGTGCGTAGCCACCTGCGCAAAATCGGTGGCGCTCGTCGTGCCGGCTTGGGGGCGGCAGGAGCAGATTCTGGCTGTGCTGGGCATGGCGGGCTTCTTCGTGAGTTCCGTGCGCGCCCCGATGACCGGCATCGTCTTGATCAGCGAGATGACCGGGGGCTACCAGTTGCTGTTCCCGATTTGCATCACAGGCTTGGCCGCCTATCTGGTCGGCGAAGGCCTGCGCAGCCGACCCATCTATGATGCCCTGCTCGAGGCCGATCTGGAGCGCTGCGGGCACGGCCGGCAGACGCCGGCGCCGCGCACCGTGTATATTGGGATTCAATCGGGTTCGCCGCTTGCCGGCCAGCCGATTGCGCGCGCGGGGCTACCGCGCGGCTGCCTGATCGTCTGCGTGGAGCGGGCCGGGGCGAGTGTGTTGCCGACCGGGGAAACGGTGTTGCAGGCGGGCGACCATATTTCCGTACTGACGCCCGGCGCGGAGCCGCAGATGCCGCTGGAGATCGTGCACTTGTGCACGGGGCTCTAACCGCCGCGCCGCCGCGCGTGCCTGCTTGACCCGCATGGCCCCCGCCCTACCAGCCAACGATGCTGTAGCCACAATCAACGTAGTGCACTTCGCCGGTCACACCACTGGCCAGGTCGCTCAGCAGGTAGAGGCCGCTGGTGCCAACCTCGGTCGCCTTGATGTTGCGATGCAGCGGCGCCTTATTCGGATAGTGCCGCAGAATCTTGTCGAAGTCGGACACGCCCGCCGCCGACAGCGTCTGCACCGGACCGGCCGAAAGCGCGTTGACGCGGACATCTTTCTCGCGGCCGAGCTCGCCGGCCAGATAACGCACGGACGACTCGAGCGCGGCCTTGCACACACCCATGACGTTGTAGCCCGGGACCATCTTGACGGCGCCGAGGTAAGAGAGCGTCAACACGGCACCGCCTTCATTGAGATAGCGCAGTCCGTGCTGGCAGAGCGCGATCAGCGAGTACACGCTAATGTCCATGGCCTGCAGGAAGTCCGCCCGCGCGGTCTTGAAGAAGGGGTTGCTGAGGGCCGCGCGGCTGGCGTAGGCGATCGAGTGCACCACGAAATCCAGCGGACCGAGCTGGCGGTTGCACTCCTGGAAGGTCCGGCGGACCTGGTCATCGTCGGTCACATCGCAGGGCAGAATGCAGGTGGCCCCCAGAGGCTCGGCGAGCAGGCGGACGCGCCGCTCCATTTTCGGCGGCGGCAGGTGTGTGAACGCCAACTCCGCTCCTTCGGCGTGCAGGCGCTCGGCGATGTGCCACGCCAGCGAACGGTCGTTGGCCACGCCGAAGATGATCCCCCGCTTGCCGTTCATCAAACCCAGTGAAATATCCTTCACGGTGGTCTCCTCAGCCCGAAAACCGCGTCATGTACGTAGAGCTTAGAGGTGACCGCGCTGAAAGCAAGTCCGCGGCGGGACCGGGCCCGTACTGCCGGGCACGTCAAAGATCGCAGAGGGCCCCCGGGGCGGGACTGCACGGCGTGGAGCGTCAGTTCGTGGAGCCGTTCACCATGGCGTCGCCGGGCTTGCCCTTATGCGCGCCGTCCGCCAATTCTCCCACCTCTTCCGAGGTGCGGCTCGTCGCCGGCCGCGCGGCCATGCACAAACGGATCAACTCCGTGAGCTTGCCGCGGATCGTCGGCATGTCGTCACCACGCTTGGCCGCGCTCTCCACCACGCTGGCGGCGTCGGTGATGGAGCCGAAGCCGACGCCGGCGGCCTCGCCCTTGATCGCGCGCGCCTGCCGGGCGAGTTCATCGAGGTTACGGCTGCCATAGGCGGCCTCGAGGGAGGCAATCGCCTCGGTCAGGTTGAGCACGAATCCATCAATGAGGTCGACCATGGCCGGATCATCCAGCATGGCACTGACAAGCGGCTCCGAGCGGTTGCGGTACACCACGCTGGCGAGCGTCTCGCGGGTCAGCGGCTTGCCCAGAAAGTCGTCGCAGCCCGAGCTGAGGCAGCGTTCCCGGTCTTCCGGGGAGGACATGGCAGAGACGACCACGATGGCGCGCACGTAGCCCTTGTCGCGTAGCATGCGTACGGCGGTCAGCCCGTCCATGCCGGGCATCTCGACGTCCATCAGGACCAGGTCGTAGTTTCCTGCGACGGCGCGCTCGACGGCCTCGATCCCGCTGGACACGCAGGTCAGGTCCACGTTCAGGGTGTCGAGCAGACGCTCGTAGAGCTTCAGCGACACGCGACTGTCGTCCGCTGCCAGGATGCGTGCCCGGGTGGCGGCGGGCGCGAACGAGGCCGGGTCGATCGGCCGCTGAAAGCGGACGAACACCTCATGCACGCCGGTCGTACCCGGGAGATAGCGGCAGCGTTCGACCGTCCCGTTGACGGTCTGCCAGTTGTTGCGCACGGTCACCAGATGTATGCGGCACGTGCAGTTGGCGTGTACCAGGTTGCCGACCAGGAAGTAGATGCCGTGGGCACCGAGCTTCCGCGACGGCGCAATCAGGGAGTCCGACTCATCCCGCGACACGTCCAGATCCACGCGCAGACCGGGGATGCGATAGGAGAAATACAGATCGGGCCGCGGTTCCGTGCCCTCAACTCGCATTTCCTGCGCGTCGAGTTCATTCAACAGCCGGCCCAGGGCCACATCGTCCAGCCGCAATTTGCGCATATCGCTCTCGTTGCCGCAGGCGCGCCCCACAGGCGGCGCACCGACCCAAGCTCACTCCTCCCTGCCGGCCGCAGGTTGTATCGGCTGATGCGGCGTGCATCTTCGCCAACGCATTCAGTCCGGTAACACCGCCCTCGCCGCGCGCCTGCCGTAAGCGTTGAGACAGGCCGATCTGGCCGAAAGCATAGACGGAGCAAAAGCCCGCACAGGCCGTGTCCGCCCCGGCCCGCGGCCGCGCGGGACGGCATGCCGCGCGACCGTGTTTCCCGAGTCAACGTATGCAGCGCGAACGTCACATCCTGCGCGTCTTCGAGATGCTCAGCTTCTGCAGCAAGTCGTTCACGCGACTGGCGCACGGGGACGACGCCAGCATCGCCGAGTCCGGCGCGACCCTGGTCTCCACCGTCCTGTCGTATCCTCTGGTCGCCGTCATCGCCGGGCGCGCGGCGGCCCAGCGCGTGGTGCGCGTGTTGGGAGTCGACGCGGCCGCCCGGGAGCACTGGCGCGGCGGGCACGCCCTGCTCGAGCACCTGTGCGCCACGGTGGACAGTTGTGGCGTCGTGCGGACGCAGGAACTCACGGACGACCTGTCGGCGGCGGCCCGCGCCATGGGGCTGCCGGAGTCCTTCCTGGTCGCACCGCTGCTGGACGGCGCCCCCGACTCCGTACACAACCTGGGCCTGGTGCTGGCAGCGCATCCCCAACCGCCGGCGGAACGCGGCGTCGACTTGCTGGCGCTGACGATGGTCGCGAGCTTGATCGCCGGAGCCCTGATCAGCTCCGCGGCCCGCGTGTCGCTCGAACAGGGCAACTTGGCGCTGCGCGCCGAGAACGAGCAGCGCAAGCGCGCCGAGCAACAACTGACCGAGCAGGCCCGGGCGCTGGCGGCCGCCAACCAGGTTCTGCGGGCCCAGAAAGAGCAGCTCCGCGCGCAGCAGGAAGAACTGACGCTGGCGATCGCCGCCCTGCGCGACGCCAACGTGGGCCTCGAGCAGCAGCATACGCAGTTGCAGGCCCAGCGCACGGAGCTCGCCGCGACCAACCACGCCCTCAAATCGGCAAACCTGGAGCTGGAGGCCCAGAAGCAGCAAATGCACGCTCAGCAGGAGGCGCTCACGGCCACCAACTCTGCGCTCGCCGAGGCCACCGCGCGCGCCGAGGCAGCCAACCGCGCCAAGAGCCAGTTCCTCGCGAACATGAGCCACGAAATCCGCACGCCCATGAACGCCGTCATTGGCATGACAGGGCTGCTGCTCGAAACCGCGCTGACCGAGGAGCAGAGCGACTATGTGGAGACCATCAGGACGGGCGGTGAGGCCCTGCTGGCCCTGATCAACGACATCCTCGATTTCTGCAAGATCGAGTCTGGGCACGTGGCCCTGGAGAACGAAGCGTTCGACCTGCGCGACTGCCTGGAATCGGCGCTCGACCTCTTCCCGCAGGCAACCAGCAAAGGTCTCGAAGTGGCGTACACTATCGACGCCAGCGTCCCCACCGCCGTCGTCGGCGACCCGTCCCGCCTGCGCCAGGTTCTCGTGAACCTGGTCGGCAACGCCGTGAAGTTCACCGAGCGCGGCCAGGTCACCGTCCAGGTCGCAGGACGCCACCGCGACGACGCACGCATCGAACTGCAGGTCGCCGTCAGCGACACGGGGATCGGAATAGCGGCCGACGGGCTCGCGTGCCTGTTCGAGTCCTTCAGCCAGGTGGCACCGTCGACGAGCCGCCAGTACGGCGGCACCGGGCTGGGCCTGGCGATCTGCAAGCGCCTGGTGGAGCTGATGGGCGGCAGCATCGGGGTGCAGAGCACCCCCGGGGTGGGCTCCACCTTCACCTTCACCGTCCTCGTGGCCCCGGCGACCGGTCCCGTCCGCGTCGTGCTGCGCCGGACCGAGTCCCCGTTCGACGCCGAGCTCTCCCGGCGCCTGCCCCTGCGCATTCTGCTCGCGGAAGACATGGCCGTGAATCAGAAGATCGTCGTCGCGATGCTGCAGCGACTGGGCTATCGGCCGGACGTCGTCGCCAACGGACGCGAGGCCGTGGAGGCGGTGCAGTGCCGTCCCTACGACATCGTGCTCATGGACGTGCGCATGCCCGAAATGGACGGCCTCGAGGCGGCGCGCCGCATCGGCGCGACCGTACCGCCCGCGCAGCGGCCCTGGATCGTCGCGCTGACCGCCAACGCGATGTACGAAGACCGGCAGGCGGGCGCCGCGGCCGGCATGGACGACTATCTGGCCAAGCCCTTTCGCCCGGCGGAATTGCGCGCCGTGCTGGAACGCTGCGGCGCGCGCGTCAAACAGCGGAGCGTGCCGGCGGACGATCGTGCCCACCCCGCCGCGGCCGCCGGCCCGCCGACGGAGGATGCCAGCGCGGCGCTGGATGCCGCGCGCTGGGAGGAGCTGCGCGGGTCCGACCCGGCCGAGTACCAGGCCTTGGTGGCTTCCCTGTTGGAGCTGTTCCAGGCGGAGATCCCCCCGCTGCTGGCGTCGATCAGCGCGGCCGCGCGCGCGTCCGACGCCCCCACCCTCTGCCGCGCCGCACACGGCGTGAAGGGCTGCGCAGCCAATCTCGGCGCCACACGCCTAGCGGAACTCAGCCTCCGGCTGGAAAAGAGCGGGCGGGCCGGCGAGTGCGACGGTGCGGCAGCGCTGCTGGCCGAGTTGGAACAGGAATATGCCCGCGTGTGCACCGCGATGCGCGCGCAAGTGGACACCCCGTAGGCTCCGCGCACGTCGCCTACGGCGCGTCCGCCCCCGCCGGAATCCCTCCCCCGAGGCCGCCTCCTCGTCCGCTTCATGCGCCACCGGCGCGCGGCGCGCCTCACGTCCGCACGGTCGCTTTTCGTCAATTCGGCCGCCCGCGCGTCCCCGGACTTGTCCCTGCGCACCGCCCGGGCTACCCTCGTAGTGTTCGCGCCGGTGGAGTACGCGGGCTACACCGGGTACGAGGGCTGCTTCCCGCGCACAGGGACAGGTCATGACGCGTCACACGGGTTGGCTAACTGGGATGGTGGTTATGTCGATGTGGAGTTGGACGTCGCTTGCGCTGGCCGCGGATCCGCAGGGCACGGGCCAGGTGCCGGATCGTTCCGCCATCGCGGACAAGTTCAAGTGGAACCTGCGGGACATGTACGCCGACGCGGCGGCTTGGGAGGCCGACATCAAGCAGGTCGAAACGGGGCTGCCGCAATTGGCGGGCATGAAAGGCAAGGTCAGCCAGACGCCGGCGGCGCTGACCGAGTTCCTCAAGTTGCGCGAGGATCTCGGCGTACGGCTGGAAAAGGCTTTTGCCTACGCCCAGATGCTCAATGACCAGGACACACGCGAATCGCGCAGTCAGGCGCTGAAGGAACGGGCCCGCAACGTAGCCGTGCAGTTCGGCGAGGCCCTCTCCTGGTTCGAACCGGAGATTCTGGCCCTGCCGGAAGGGCAGCTCCTGAAGTGGTGCCAGGAAAACGAGCCGCTGAAAATCTACCGGCACCACTTCGAGAACCTGGTGCGGCAGCAGCAGCACGTGCTGTCGGCGCGCGAGGAAGAGCTGCTGGCGATGACCGGCAAGCTCGCGGGTGCTCCGCACGATGCGTTCAGCATGCTGACGAATGCGGACATGAAGTTTCCGACCATCAAAGACGCGGACGGCAAGGACGTCGAGCTGAGCGAAGGACGCTACCAGCTCTTCCTGCAGTCACCGGATCGCGCGCTGCGCGAGCGGGCCTTTAAAGGCACCCTCGGCGCCTACCTGCAGTACAAGAACACGCTGGCCGCTCTGCTGGCCGGCTCGGTGAACGGCGATGTGTTCACGGCCCGGGCGCGGAAGTACGACAGCGCCCTGCAGGCCGCGCTCGAGCCGGACAACGTTCCGCCAGCGGTCTATACCAACCTGATCGCGACGATCCACGAGCACCTGCCCAAGCTGCATCGCTACTACGAGTTGCGGCGCCAGAAGCTGAACGTCGACAAGGTCCATATCTATGATCTGTTCGTGCCGCTCATCGAAGGGGAAGCGCCGCAGATCCAATACGAGCCCGCGGTCGAGAAGGTCATCGCAGGCCTGGCGCCCTTGGGATCGGAGTACCTGGAGCCGATGAAGAAGGGCTTCTCCAGCGGCTGGATCGACGTCTACGAGACGCAGGGCAAGCGCAGTGGCGCCTACAGCATGGGCACGTACGCGACGCACCCGTTCATGCTGCTGAATTACAACAACACGTACGAGGAGATGTTCACCGTCGCCCACGAAATGGGCCACTCCATGCACACCTGGTTCACCCAGCACAATCAACCGCCGGTGTACGGCGACTACCCGACGTTCCTCGCTGAAGTCGCCTCCACGTGCAACGAGGTCATCCTGGGCGATTACCTGCGCAAGAATGCCGCGGACAAAGCCGAGAAGCTGTACCTGCTGAACATGGCCATCGAGAGCATCCGCGGTACGGTCATCACGCAGACCATGTGGGCCGAGTACGAAATGCTCGTCCACGCCGCCGCCGAGCGCAACGAGCCGCTCAACTACGAGGCCCTGGGCAAGATCTACGCCGAGTTGGTGAAGACGTACTACGGCCCAGCGTACGCTCACGACGTCGAGGTCGACGGCTATTGGGCGCGCATCCCGCACTTCTACCGCGCGTTCTACGTGTACAAGTACGCGACGAGCTACTGCGCGTCAGTGGCGCTGGCGGACCGCATCCTCAAGCAGGAGCCCAACGCCCTGCAGGACTACCTGGGCTTCCTCAAGTCCGGCAGCAGCGACTACCCGATCGACATCCTCAAGCGCGCCGGCGTCGACATGAGCACGCCCAAGCCGATCCAGGCCACGATGGAGCTGTTCGGCAAGCTGCTCGATGAGATGGACAGCGTGCTGAAGAGCTAGGTCGCACGCAGCAAGCTGAACCAATCGGCGCGATGGGCTAAGGCCGCGACGCCCAGCGCGCCGTCGAGCGCTCTGGCGCGGTCATAGCGCGGTTTCGCGTTACCTGTAGTGCTCGGCAGCGGGCAGTCTTCGTCAGGCACCCCTTCGATTTGTGGGGGGCGGGCCCAGACCTGACGCCATGAGACAACGCACAATCAGGGAAACCGCGCTAGCCCGGGCTACGTTCACCCGTCGATCCTTCCGCCTTCCAGGGCAAGGACAGGTTGGGAGGTTCGTGCTCCGTGGGTCCGAATTCCGGCCCGACCCGCCCCCTGACATAGCCGGGGCGTCAGCTCACGAACCAGCACGCTGATTGAGCGTCAGCCCGGGTCGCAGCCGTGCCCGGCGTCCTGGCCTGCGGTGGCACCAGACGACCGCGGCTGACTCCGTCAGGCCTCATCGGCTCACGGCATCCTCAGCCCGAGTCGGGTGCCACGGACCGGCACCGTGACGGCCCCGCACCTTGCCCCCCCGCGCCGCCGTGGTATGGTTACTGCCCGGAGCCGGCGCGGGCCGGCCGGCTGATCTCCACAGGGCCTCCGATGACCGCAAAGCAGGTCGATCTGCCGCATTCTGCTTCGCCTCCCCGTCCCAGTCGCCTCGGCGCGACGCTGCGGGCCCTCATTCGTACGCGCCTGACGGCCGGCATCATCACGATCCTGCCGATCTTGGTGACGCTGTGGGTGGTGCGGCTGGTGTTCGGCTGGATGCGCGACGCTTCCGGGTGGGCGGTAAAGGGCTTTCTGCTCAGCCCCGCGGGCAAGCCGTATCTGGAGCAATTGCACTTTGATTTCGACCGCTGGGAACGCCTCGCAGACCTCGGGCTGCTCGTGCGGCAGCAGCAATTCTTCGAACTGATGCCGCGGCACATTCAGTGGACGATCGCGATCTTCTCGGTGTTCCTCACCATCTTCTTTCTGTATCTCGTCGGGCTGCTGGCCGCGAATATCTTCGGCAGACGCCTGATCCTGTGGCTGGAGCAGCTCGTCGACCGCGTGCCATTGATCAAGACGGTGTATCGCGGACTCAAGCAAATTCTCGCGAACTTCTCGGCCGATCAGACGCAGAACTTCCAGCGCGTCGCGATGATCCCGTTCCTGGCACCCGGCGTCTACTCGCTCGGATTCGTGACGAACATCTTCAAGGATGCGCAGTCCGGCGAGGAGTACGTCACGGTCTTCTACGCCACGACTCCCAACCCGACGACCGGCTTCGTGCTGATCATGAAGCGGTCGGATATTGTCGAGCTGGATTGGTCGGTCGAAGAGGCCGTCAAGGTGATCATCTCCGGCGGGATTCTGATGCCGCCGCAGGCGAGCGTGCCGCAGTCGCTACGGCTGCGTGAGGCGCTGGTGCGGCCGGAAGCGTTTTCGCGTCCGCCGGGCGCGCCGCCAGCGTGAGCAGCCGGCGCCGGCGGTGAACGCGGGGGCGACCGCAGCGGGCACAGGCCCCAGCCGATGCAAGGAGCAGCATGAGCACGAACCCGGTTGAAGCGCCGCGGCCGCACCGTCGCCGGCACCGTCCCAGCCGCCTGTGGGCCGCACTGCGCGCCCTGGTGCGGACGCGCATCACGACCGGGCTGATCGTGGTCCTGCCGATCCTGATCACCTTGTGGATCCTGCGGATCGTGTTCTCGTGGCTGCGCGACGCGTCGCTGTGGGTGGTCGTCGCCCTGCTGGACAGCGACTGGTTCTCCCGCACCGTCTGGCACTACGAGTCCCAGGACGGGCAGGCCCTCAACTTATACGCCTTCCTGAAGTCGCACCCGGTGCTGGACTGGGGCATCGACATCTTCTGCGTCCTGCTGACGTTTTTCCTGCTGTACATCATCGGGCTGTTCGCGGCGAACATCTTCGGGCGGCGGGCGCTGGACACGTTCGACCACTTCATGGAGCGGGTGCCGGTCATCAAGACGGTGTACCGCGCGACGAAGCAGATGCTCAGCACGTTCTCCGGCGACCAGGCCAACAGCTACCAGCGCGTCGCGATAGTCCCGTTCCCGACGGAGAAGATGCGGGCGATCGGCTTCGTGACCAACGTCTTTCAGGATAGTGTCACGGGCGAAGACCTCTGCACGATCTTCATCCCGACCACACCCAACCCCACGTCGGGCTTTCTGCAGGTCTTCCGTCGCGGTGAGATCACCGAAGTCAACTGGAGCGTGGAAGACGCCTTCCGCGCCATCATGTCGGCGGGGATTCTGAAGCCGGATTACCTGACGATCGTGCCGAACAAGGACTTGCCGGCCGGCGGCCGCCCCGCCGCCCGCGCGGACTAACCTCGGAGGGGGCAGCCTCTGCGATGGCAGGCGGGCGGGTTTCCGGTATAGTGCCGCCACCGGTGCCAGGCCGGCGCCGGGGGTCATGAGCCCTGAATCTCTATTGCCTTCGCCCGGAGAGCAAAGTGGCCAGTTCGACGCAAACCGCCCCCCCGCCGACCGACGTGATCCCCGTGAGAAATCACACCGCCGACGAGCTCCTCGGGCACCCGAAGTGCCTGTTCACCCTGTTCTTCACCGAGTTGTGGGAGCGTTTCAGCTTCTATGGGATGAAGGCGCTGCTGATCCTGTACATGGTGAACTTCTTTCTGTGGTCGCAGAAAGACGCCTCCCGGGTCATGGCTTGGTATGCCGGGCTCGTCTACTTCACGCCGCTGTTCGGCGGCTTGCTCGCCGACCGCGTCTTCGGGGCCCGCTGGTCCGTGGTCATCGGCGGTGTGCTGATGGCTATCGGGCACTTCCTATTGGCCTTTCAGCCGCTCCCGTTCTTCTATTCCGGACTGGGCTTTCTGATTGTCGGCTGCGGCTTCCTCAAGCCGAATATCTCGACGCAGGTGGGCGCGCTGTATCACCCTGACGACCGCCGGCGCGATAGCGCGTTCACGATCTTCTACATGGGGATCAACTCCGGCGCCTTCCTCGGCCCCATCATCTGCGGCTGGCTGCGCGTGCGCTATGGCTATCACTACGGTTTCGCGGCTGCCGGCGTCGGCATGGTCCTGGGCCTGATCGTCTACTTGTTCGGCATGCGGTCCGTGGTCCGCCGTACCAAGGCGATCGCGGCCCAGGCAGGCACACCGCTCAATCAGGACGACACACCGGAAACGACGCCCGCGCACGTCTACCGCGATCGCATGATCGTCATGCTGATCATGTTCGTGTTCGCAATCGTCTTTTGGATGGCGTTTGAACAGGCCGCCAACGTCATGAACCTCTGGGCCGACAAGCACACCAACCTCTTTGTCTTCCGCGCGCAGGCCCCCGCCGCCGTAGTGCCCCCCTTGCCGGGCGACGCCGCGGCCGCCGCGGCGGCACCGGCCACCGGGCCCGCCGTCGGGTGGACGAGCTTCCAGCTCGGCGCCGAGCAACTGCAGTCCGTCAATCCGCTCTTCATCATCACGCTGGCCGCGGTGTTTGCCTGGCTGTGGATCTTCCTCGACAAGCGCAAGCTCCAGCCGTCGACGCCGCTGAAAATGACGCTCGGACTGTTCTTCGTCACGCTCGCTTACGGCCTGATGCTGGCCGCCGCCACGCGGGAGAATCAGCCGACGAGCGCTCCCCTCGCCGCGGCCCCGCCCAACGTGAAGTTCGAGGAATACGGCGCCACGCGGCTGCGCTATGACGCGCAAGCCAAGCTCCTCCGGATGAACGGCATTCTGACCGACATTGATCGGCTGCGCGTCCTGGCCGATGCATCACCGTTGACGGGCGCAATGGCCCCGGCACTCAAGCGTTTGGAAGCGCCGGACGCCGGCGGCAAGCTCCCGGAGACGGCCACCGTCACCCTGTCCGACGATGTCGCGACCGGCGTACGTCGCGAGGCCCTGCCGGAGAATGCCACCTGGGATCCGCAGACGCGGCAACTCACGCTGCCCAGCACGATTGTGGCAGAGCGGGTGCGCCTGCCTTTCCTCGCCGCGCACGCGCCCCGCGAGCTGCGCACAGCGGTGGACTCGCTGTACCAGCAATCCTCGACACTGCGCGTCAGCGTGCTGTGGCTGATTCTGTTCTATCTCGTGGTCACGATCGGCGAACTGTGTCTCTCGCCTGTCGGCTTGTCTTTCGTCACGAAGGCCACGCCGCCCAAGTACGTCGGGTTGTTCATGGGGCTGTGGTTCCTCGCCACCGGCGGCGTTGCCAACTACGCGGCCAACTCGATCGGCGGAATGTGGGGCACCATGACCCCCACCCAGTACTTCATGATCTTTGGCGCCCTGACCGCCGCCGCCACGCTGATCATGCTGCTGAGCCTGCGGCTGCTCAAGCCCCGGCTGCACGGCTTACGCTAGCGCGGTTTCACACATGGTGTGTTGCCGGGTGGCGTCAGGCCTCTGTGCCTGACGACGAATGTCGGTGCTGGAGTGCCGACATTCTTCGGCACACACCCCTTCCTTCGCGCGGGGCAAGCGGAGGCCTGATGTTACGAGGCAACGCACCATTAGCGAAAGCACGCTAATCCCCCCATGCTTCGTCGTACCACCACGTGTCATCGTAGTAGTCGTACCCATCGTCGTAGTACTCGTCCTCGTAGTATCCGTCCTCGTAGTACGCGTCGTCATCGTAATACGCGTCGTCGTAGTAGCCCCAATCGTCGTCGTAGTACGGGTCGTCGTCGTACTCCTCCTCGTACTCGACGTCGCCACCCCAGTAGTCGTACTCCTCCTCGTACCACACCTCGTCGACGTACTCGCCGTAGCCGTCGTCGATCCACACTTCGTCCAGATCGGACACCGCCACTGCGTCGTAACAGTCCACGCAGCCGGTCTCCAGAATCCGCAGGGTACCCCCCAGTCCATCGACAAACAGATCGCCGCAGCCGACGGCGCCAGCCGCCAGCAGCCCCGTCAACATCATCGCGAGACGTGTCTTCATCGCCGCACTCCTCTTGATCCTACCCTGTTGACGGCCTCGGCGGCGCAGGAATTCTCCCCAACGCCCCACGTTCTGCACCGCCGCGCTCCAGCAGCACATACCATGTCGTTTTGGTACGATTACCCGCCGCTCGGCCCGCGCTAGGGGGCCGCACGCTCCCGCATCTTCGGTTCGCCCCCAGCCCGCAGCGAACTTCCCGACAGCCCCGCCCTACGGCCGGTCCATGCTCGGGTGAGCACCCGTCCCGGGCTGCGATGTCGGACGCACCACCGGCTGCGAAGCCGCCTTGGCAGGCTGCGCTGCCCCACGCGTCGCGACCGGCTGACTCGTCCCGCCACTTGCCCCCGGGCGCCAGCGCTGCGGCGCCTCAAACGGAAGTTCATTCGCCATAGCGGGTTGCGACGCCCCCGCCCCGCGCAGGACCTGTAGCGGAGACTCACCGGATTGCAGATACGCGATCCCCAACCAGGACACGATCAGCAGTGCGGAGACCACCACCATCCGCCAGCCGTTGCGCCGATAACGGCTACGCGCGTGGCGATGCGGGGCCAGTTGACGACCGCCGTCATCCGTGGCGACCGGAAGCTTCGCCGGCGACACGGCCACCGCCGACTCGCCGTGCACGGTCTGCCGATTCGGAGCGGGCGACGCCATAGCAGCGGAGGCGTCCGAAACCCCGGCTGCCCGCGTGCCATGCCCGTTGCTGCCAGACCCATGCGGGCGCGCCGCGGCTGGCGCCGGAATCGGCCGGTGCGGCGGTCCCAACACCAAGTGCGACGGGCGCGACGGGAGTGCGGGTCGGCCCGGAGCTGCCGCCGATGCGATCTCGCCTGCCGCGGCGTCGGATAGGGCAGACGAGCCGCGCGGGGCGGCGGCGGATGGCCCCAACGCGCGAGTGCGCGCTGCACCGCGCGCGGCCGGCGGCAGCGCACGGGTCGCCATCGTCGCACCCGCCCCAAACTGCACGGCCAAGTGACGCTGGGCGAGTACCCGGGCAACGACTTCGCCATCCCAGGCGGCCACGTCGCGCCAGCGGAAGACTGGCACGCTCGCGGAACTCGGCGCTTCGAACCGGTCCGGCACGGCATTGGCCAGCGGCACCGGCGTGCCCCCCTGCAGAACGACGCGTCGCACGACACCGCTCTGGGCGTGGCGGCAGATGGCCGCCCCCACTTGTCCACGGGCTTCTTTGAAGTCGCGAAACAGCGGCGCGGCGAAGATGACCTCTTCGTGATCGAGCGTAACGAGCAGACGATAGACCTGGGCACCTGGCACCAGGCCAAGCTCCGACTCCATCCGCGCCGCGCCTCCCGGATCGCTATCAAAAACGGGGCCTTCGGCCGATGCTTCTTTCGCCTTCCGGCCCGGACGGCGTAGTGTACCAAGACTCACGCGGTCCGCAATGCGCCGCGCTGCCCACTGCGACTTGATGCGACTCGAAGTGTGTAACGAACGTGAATCAGTAGCTGAACTTGCCCAATTCGACCTTGCCGCGGAACGTCCAGTAGATGATGGTCGTGTAGGCCAGCACAAACGGCATGCCCAGGAGGGCGATCCAGGCCATGATCGTCAGGGTTTTCGCCGAGGAAGCCGCGTTGTAGATCGTCAGGCTGTGCTCGGGATTCGGGCTGGAGACGAGCATGTACGGGTACAGCGCGACGCCGAAGAGGAACACGAACGCCGCGATCGAGCAGCACGACGAGATGAAGGCGTAGAACGGCCGCGAAAGGTAAATCGCCCGGGGAATGTTCGCGATGGCGAGCACGTTGAGCACGACCACGCCCCACGCCCAGGGGTGGTCTCTGAAGTTGCGTGTGGCGCCGGGAATCTCGGCGAGCGTGAAGATCGTCGTGCACAGGTAGAAGATCAAAAACAGGCCGAATGTGGTCCACATCCAGCCGTGGATGCGCTGCTGCAGTTCGCCCTCGGTCTTCAGGTACAGATAGATCGAGCCGTGCATGGCGAACATCGCGACGGTGAAGAGGCCGACGAGCACGGGGTAGGGGCGGAGCAGATCCACGAAGCGGCCGGCATAGTCGCCGCTCGGGCTCAGCGGAATGCCTTGCATGCAGTTCCCGACGGCCACACCGAACAGCAGCGTGGCGAGCGTACTGGCCACACAAAACGCGTAATCAAAAAAGCGCCGCCAGCCAGGCGACTCGCTCTTGCCGCGGAATTCAATGGACACGGCCCGCGAGATCAGCGCAAACAGCAGCAGCATGAAGGCCAGATAGAACGCGGGAAACGCGGCCGCGTACGCGTTCGGGAACGCGGCGAACAGCGCGCCGCCGAACGTGACGAGCCAAACCTCATTGCCGTCCCACAGGGGCCCGATCGAATTGATGAACAGACGCCGCTCGCGGTCGGTCTTGGCGCCCAGGTGCAGGATGCCCACGCCCAGGTCGAAGCCATCCAGAATCGCGTAGCCCGCGAGCAGCACGCCCAGCAGGATGAACCAGAGCAGGTTGAGATCCACGTCAGGACTCCCGCTTCTTCTGCCGCGGCGACTTGCCGCGGGCGTTGGTCATGGACTTGTCCGAGGCCGGGTCCGTCCGCTCCGTCGCGGTCGCCAGCCACCCGTGCGGGCCCGCGCGCTGCGCGTCCTGCGCCAGCTCCTCCGGCGTCTCCGGACCAGCCTTGATCTTGCTGTCAAGCAGGTACAGCCACACCAGGAACAGCATCAGGTAAATGAGGCCGAACATGACGATTGAGGTCAGGATCTCGGCCGGCGATACCGTCGGCGAGATCGCGTCCGTCGTACGGAGCATCCCCCATACGATCCACGGCTGCCGCCCCACCTCGGTCGCGGCCCAGCCGGCCTGATTCGCGACCATGGGACCGATGATGGCCAGCATGAACGCGACCAGCAGCCGGCGCTGCCCAAACAGCCGTCCGCGCCAGAGCTGCAGCAGGCCCAGCAGCGTCAGGACGATGTGCAGCATACCCAGCGCGACCATCAGATGGTACGTTTGGAACGTGAAGCCAATCGGCGGCCAGTAATCCCGCACCGTCTTCCCCGGCGGCAGCCCACCCGGCACGATGTTCGGATCATCCAGCGCCGTGACCGGCTTGTTCCAGTCGTTCCAGATCAGGAAGCTCAGACCGCCGGGGATCGCGAGGCCGTATTTGACGCGCTGCTCCTGCGTGTCCGGAATGCCGAACAGGTGCAGCGCCGCACCACCGGACTCGGTCTTGAAGTGACCTTCATAGGCGGCGAGCTTGCTCGGCTGCGTGCGGGCGACCATCTGGCCGTTGCCGTGCCCCGACCAGAGCTGCAGCAGCGAAAACGCGGCCGCCACGGGCAGGGCAATCGCAAAGCTCTGGCGGGCAAACCACTCGTGGCGCCGCTTGAGCAGGTAGAACGCGGACACGCTCAGCACAAAAAAGGTCCCGGCCACAACGGCGCCGATGAGCGTGTGACCGAGGCGGTGCAGCGTCGAGGGGTTCAGCACCGCGGCCATGAAGTCGACGAGTTCCGCCCGCTGGGCCAGGCCTTCGCCGACAAGCTTGAAGCCGGCCGGCGTCTGCTGCCAGGAGTTCGCCACCACGATCCAGATGGCCGAGAACGCGGAGCCCAGCGAAACCATGCACGTGGAGAAGAAGTGCATCCGCGGCGACACGCGATCCCAGCCGAAGACGAGTACCGCGAGGAAGCCGGATTCGAGGAAGAACGCGAAGATGCCCTCGGCCGCCAGAGCCGCGCCGAAAATGTCGCCGACGAAGCGGGAATAGCGCGCCCAGTTCGTCCCGAACTGAAACTCCATGACGATGCCGGTGGCCACACCCATGGCGAAGATCAGCGCGAAAATCTTCGTCCAGAACTTCGCCATCGCCTCGTAGCGGCGATCGCGCGTCCGCAGGTACGCCCCTTCCATGACGACCATGAGCAGGCCCAGCCCGATGGTCAGCGGCGGAAAGAGATAGTGGAATGCGACGGTCAGGGCGAATTGCACACGTGCCAGCACGACCGGATCTAGGTTCATCGGACCACCTGATTGCTGAGCCACCTGCGGGCCGCGCACCCGCAGGGTTGCGTCGCCGAGCGCTCGCGATTGTTACTGGCCTGAAACAAGGCCGGATAATACCGCGCCGCCAGCGCTCGTAAACAGATGGTAGACGCATCCGGGCCAACGGCAATGTTTGTAATCAGGGAAATAACTCCGAATATGACAAATACCGTGGGCAGCGCGGGTTAGCGCGCCCTCGCCGCGGTACGCCGGGCCAGAACCGTGACGATGTCACCAAGCGTCACCGGCACCGCGATGCGCCCCAAGGGTCCCAGCCAGCGCGACACGCCGCGGCGCAGGCCGAAGCTGGATTCCAGACGTTCCACGAGATAGCGGGCGGGATACCAGCAGATTTCGTAGCGGCTCGCGACCGGCTCCAATCCCGCGCGGCGCAGCAGCGTCCGCAGGCTCTCGGCCGTAAAGAACCACAGGTGCTCGGGCAGGTTGTACAGGTGCCAGCGCGACCCGCTGCAACGCGCGACCAGCGTCGCCAGGTCACCGGTGCTGACGGCCACCAGACCGCCCGGCCGGAGATTGTCGGCGATGGCGCGGATCGACTCGGCCGGATCGGGCAGATGCTCGATCACGTCCCACAGGGTGATCACATCGTACGGCCCACCGCGCAGGTCCTCACGCCGCACCTGCCCCAGCCACACGTCCTGTTTCAGTTGCTCGCGGGCGAAGCACACGGCGAAGTCGGAGACCTCCACGCCGGTGGCGGCGAAACCGGCGCTGCCCGCTGCCTGCACAAAGAAACCGGGGCCACAGCCGGCGTCGAGGAGCTTGAGGCGGGCCGAATTCGCGCCGGCCGCATCGCCCGCAACATCAAGCGTCCGCGCAATCCAGCGCAGACGCCGCCGGCGCGTGGCCGCCATCGCGCCGGCCAGGGAGAAATAGTCCGCGTACCCCTTGGTGACGTCGGAGCTCTGCCAGTAACTGGCATCATAGAAGGCGGCGAAGTCGAAGCCGCTCCAGTCCCACGTCGCCAGCCCGCAGGTCGTGCAGCGATACAGGGCCGTGTCGCGCACGGTGCGGTACGGGACATACGCCCGCGTTTGGCAGGTTGGACAGGGTTGCGGCGGTGTCGCCATAGCGCTGGGGCTTCCCTAGGGCTGCTCGCCCCCGACCAGCTCGCGCACCACGTACAGCGGGCGCTGCTTCACTTCCTCGTAAATGCGCCCGACGTACTCGGCCACCATCCCCAGACACACAAGCTGCACGCCGCCCAGCACGAGCACGGTGATGATGATGGCCGGCCAGCCGCTGGGCACGCCGTCGCGCCCGCGCAACAGCAGCACGCCGAGGATGAACAGGGCGTACAGGACGCCGAGGCCGAGCGTGATCAGCCCCACCCACACGCTGATGCGCAGGGGCAAGGTGCTGAAGCCGAACACGCTGTCGAAACGGATGTTCAGGTGCTGACGGAGCGTATAGCCGGGCGAGCCGGCCTGACGCTCGGCCTGATCGTAAGGGATGCCGATTTGGCGAAACCCGAGCCACGCGACGAGGCCGCGCACGAAGCGGTGGCGTTCGGGCATGCGCCGCAACGCGTCGATGACCTTGTGGTCGAGCAGGCGAAAGTCGGCCGCCTCGTGCGGAATCTTGACGTTGCACAGCCAGTTGTGGACGCGGTAGCCCAGCCGCGTCGGCATATTGCGCCGATAGGCGTACACGACCTCATACCCCTCGCGCCACTTCGCCAGGAACTCGCCGATGAGTTCGGGCGGGTGCTGGAGGTCGGCATCCATCACGATCACCGCCCGGCCGCGCGCGTGGTCATAGCCCGCGGAGACGGCCGCCTGGTGACCGAAGTTGCGACTCAGCAGCACGCCGCGCACACCGGGATCCGTGGCGGCGAGTCTCGTGATCGCCTCGCCGGTGCCGTCGCGGCTGCCGTCGTCAACGAGGATCAGCTCGTAAGTGGCGTCGAGCGGCTGGAGCGCGGCGCGCAGGCGGCCATAGAGCAGCGGCAAGACCGGGCTCTCGTTATAGCACGGCACGACAATGCTGATTTCGGGCACTGCGGTCGGCACGATGGCGTCCCTTGGATTCATTCCGTCCTCACACCCTGGCGGGCGGCGATTATCCGACCGCGCGCGGGCGTCCGCAAGGCGGTGGGCGCGGCAGCCCCTCGACCCGCGCGGGTGGCGGGGGTAGACTCGCGGGCAATGTGAATCCCGGAGGCGGGCTGATGAAAGTTGTCATCCTTTGCGGCGGATTGGGCACGCGTTTGCGCGAGGAAACCGAGTTCCGCCCCAAACCGCTGGTCGAGATCGGGCGCCGGCCGATCCTGTGGCACATCATGAAGCTGTACGCCCACTACGGGCATCAGGATTTCGTGCTGTGCCTGGGCTATCGCGGTAACATGATCAAAGAGTACTTCCTCAACTACAAGGCGATGAACGACGACTTCACGATTCGCCTCGGCGACCAGCGCATCACGACCTATCACGACGAACACGGCGAGCAGGACTTCCGCGTCACGCTGGCCGAAACCGGCTACGACACGATGACCGGCGGCCGCATCCGCCGCATCCAGCGCTACATCGACAACGACACATTCCTGGTCACGTACGGCGACGGCGTGGCCGACATCGACCTGCACGCGCTGGTGGAGTTCCACCGCAGTCACGGTAAGCTCGCGACGCTAACGGCCGTGCGCCCACAGTCGCGTTTCGGCATGGTGGAACTGTCGAACGATGGGCGGGTGCAGCGCTTCCAGGAGAAGCCCGTTTTGGACCAATGGGTCCACGTGGGCTTCTTCGTGTTCCACCGGCGGCTGTTCGACTACCTGCCGGGCGACGACTGCATCCTGGAGCGCGAGCCCCTGGAGCGACTGGCGCAGGAAGGCCAGCTCATGGCCTACCGCCATCCGGGGTCGTTCTTCGCAATGGACACCTACCGCGACCACCTCGCGCTCAATGAGCTGTGGTCCACCGGCAAGGCTCCGTGGAAGGTCTGGAAATGAGCGCGGACATGGCCGGCACGTTTCGCGGGCGGCGCGTGCTCGTCACCGGCCACACGGGCTTCAAGGGCTCGTGGCTGGCGCTGTGGCTGCACCGGCTGGGCGCGAGGGTGTACGGCTATGCGCTGCCACCCCCGACGCAGCCCAGTCACTTTGAGCTGGCGCAGATTCAGGAACTGCTGGCCGGGCATGTGGAGGCGGACGTGCGCGACGGCGCCCGGCTGGAACAGGCCCTTCGTGCGACGCAGCCCGAGGTGATCTTCCACCTGGCCGCCCAGGCGCTGGTGCGCGCAGGGTACGTGCGGCCGCGCGAGACCTTCGAGACCAACGTCATCGGCACCGTCAGCCTGCTCGACGCGGTCCGCGCTGCTGGCCGGCCGTGCGCCGTCGTCGTCGTGACCAGCGATAAGTGCTATGCGAGCGGCGCGCCGGATGCGATCCCCGCGGCCGGCTTTCGCGAGGGCGACCCACTCGGCGGACACGAGCCGTACTCGGCCAGCAAGGGCGCGGCCGAGCTGGTCGTGGCGGCCTATCGGGATTCCTACTTTCCGCCGCGGCTTCTTGCGGAGCACGGCGTAGCGCTGGCGTCCGCGCGCGCCGGCAACGTCATCGGCGGCGGCGACTGGGCCCACGACCGCGTGGTAACGGACATCGTGGCCAGTCTGTCGACCGGGAAGCCGGTTCCGGTTCGCAATCCGAGCGCGGTGCGGCCCTGGCAACACGTGCTGGAGCCCCTCTGGGGCTACCTGCTGCTGGCCGCACGCCTCGTGGAAGCCACTCGCGCCCCGCAATCCGCGAGCGATGCCGCTTGCTGGTGCAGCGCTTGGAACTTCGGGCCGCTCGCCGGGGATGATGTGCGGGTTGAGGAATTGGTCGACCGCTTCATCGCCACCTGGGGGCGCGGGAGTTGGGAGGACGTGGGCACGCCCGGGCAGCCGGCCGAGACGGCCATCCTGCGACTTTGTCCGGACAAGGCGATCGCGCAGCTCGGCTGGCGACCGCGCTGGGACGTGGCGGAGGCCGTCCGTCGAACCGCCGCGTGGTACCGCACGTACTACCGGGAGCCGGCAGCGGCGCCACGCGCCGCCAGCCTGGCCGACATCGCCGCGTACGAGACCGCCGAGCCGACGGCGCGCGGCGCGTGATCTGGGTGCGCGCCATTTCCCCTTGCCATGCCTACACTTACATACATTCCACCCCTCTTGACACCGCTTGCGAGCTACTTAGAATCCCCGGTCTGCTGACGAGCAAGCGGTGTGTCCGCCGGCAGGTCTGCGACTGCGCCCGGCCGCGGTCCACCAGGTTGCGCGGCGGAAACAAGAGCGATCGAGAATCGGACTGGGATTCAAGCAGCAGGCCGTCCAGTATGGGAGCACGATAGCCGGGAGGACTGACGCGTGATCAAAGTTGAAAACCTCTCGAAACACTATGGCGCCCACAAGGCCGTGAACGACATTTCGTTCCACGTGGCCGAGGGCGAGATCGTCGGCTTTCTGGGCCCCAACGGAGCGGGCAAGACGACGACCCTGCGCATCTTGACGGGCTACATGCCGGCCACCGCGGGCGCGGCGCGAATTGCGGGCTACGACGTGTTGACCCAGTCCATGCAGGTGCGCGGCGTAGTCGGCTATTTGCCCGAGTCGGTGCCGCTGTACCCCGAGATGCGGGTGCGCGAGTACCTGAACTTCCGCGGCAAACTGCACGGCATGGGCGCGGCCACGCGCACGGCCTCGATCGGCCGCGTCACCGAGCGCTGCTGGCTGCGGGACGTCATCGACCGCCCGATCGGACAGCTCTCCAAGGGTTTTCGGCAGCGCGTGGGGCTGGCCGACGCCCTGCTGCACGACCCGAAAGTGCTGGTGCTCGACGAACCGACGGTCGGGCTGGACCCGACGCAGATTCGCGAGACCCGCAGTCTGATCCGCGAGCTCGCCCAGCAGCACACGGTCATTCTCTCCAGCCACATCCTGCCCGAGGTCGAGGCGACCTGTCAGCGGCTGGTGATCATCAGCCGCGGGCAGATCGTGGCCAGTGGCACGCCGGACGAGCTGCGCGAGCGCGTGACGGGCGAGGCCAACCTGATCGCAGAGCTCAGGGGCCCCGCCCAAGACGTATCCGACGCGGTGCGCAAGCTGAATGGCGTGACGAACGTGACGGCCGCGGCGCATGACGGCTGGACGCGGGTGACCGTGGCCACGCGGAGCGACGTCCGCGAGGACATTTTCCGGCTGGCGAGCGAGAAGCACTGGCCGCTGCGGGAACTGCGGCGCGAGATCGCCACGCTGGAGGACTTCTTTGTGCGGATCGTATCGGGCGCGCACCAGAACCATGGGTAAGGGCCGCCGACTGGGCCACAGACGAGGGTGCCAACCATGAGAAACTGTCTGGCGATCATGCAGCGCGAGCTGCTGTCGCTGTTCTGCTCGCCGATCGCGTACATCGTGATCGCGGGGTTCCTGCTGCTGACGGGCGCGTCGGTGCTCTGGACCGGCAGCTTTGCCCCGGGCAAGCCCGCCGCGCTGCGGGACGTCTTCTTCTGGACGCCGTGGGTGCTCACGGTGATCGTCCCGGCCATCTGCATGCGGGCGATCAGCGAGGAGTACCGCAGCGGGACGATCGAGACCCTGATGACTGCGCCCTTGAGCGACTTGCAGCTCGTGCTGGGCAAGTACCTGGCGGCTCTGCTGTTCTTTGTGGTCATGCTCGCCCCCACGCTGGTCTACGTCGTGCTGATGAGCGTCTACGGCAACCCGGACTACGGGGCCACGCTGGCGACGTACCTCGGGCTGCTGCTGATCGGCATGGCGTTCTGCGCCTTCGGCCTGCTCGCCAGCAGCCTGACCAGCAACCAGGTCGTGGCGTGGATGCTCGGATGGATCCCGCTGCTGCTGCTCGCCTGCATCGCGTACTTCGTCGTCAGCCTGGTACAGGGCTGGCTGCGGGTCGTATTCCAGCAGATCAACGTCATTGGGCGGTTTGACGAGTTCAGTCGCGGATTGATCACCACCGACGGCGTGGTGTTCTTCCTCGGCACGACGGTGCTCTTCCTGTTCCTGACGGTCAAAGTGGTGGAGTCCCGGCGATGGCGGTAGACACAGGCACCCGCGCAGGTCGGCGCCGTTTCGTGTACGGCGCCAACGTCGTGATCCAGGTCGTGCTGGTGGCGCTGGTCGTGGTCGGCGTCATCTACTTGGCGCAGCGCTACAAGCGGCAGGCGGACCTGACACGCACCGGCATTAACAGCCTCGGCGATCGAACCTTGCAGCTCGTGCGCCACCTCCCCGAGGACGTGCGCATCACCGCGCTGTACCCCCTGATCGACGAGAACCTCGACAAGTACTCAAAGAAACGGCACGACACGGTCAACGACCTGTTGACCCTGTACGAATCGACGAGTCGCGGCAAGATCACCGTCGCGATGCTCGACCCGCTTAAGGACAAGCTGCAGCTCCCGCCGCTGCTCAAGCGGCTCCGCGACAAGCCGGCGTACAAGAACCAAGCCGCCGAGCATGTGAAGCTGCTGGGCGAATTCGAGCCGCTGCGCACGAAGATCGCCGCCTTCCTGGACGAGCAGCTGCGCGGCGCCGAAGCCCTGGCCGCTGGGGAGGGCGCCAAGCCCACGGTCATCAGCGAGATCCGCGGCGAGCTGACCCGGCTGCGCAAGCGCGGCGATGACGCGGCCCGCGCCATCCAGCAGCTTCAGGCGGAGGACATTCCGCGCTACGCCCAAGCGGTCGAAGAGGCCCGCAAGTACCTCGAGACGGCCTCATCCTACCTCCAGGCCGTCGCCGACTGGGTCCAGAACAAGGCCCCCGCCGATCGCAATCTCAAGCCCGAGGGACTCACCTACCTCCAGGCCCTGCGGGAGCAGAGCCAGCCGCTGATGACCGAGATCGGTGCATTCACGCCGCGCACGCAGGGCCTCAAGCCCGTCGAGTTGGAGGAGATCTCCGGCCAGCTCAGCCGCTGGACGTCCGCGCCACCCATCCTGGTCGAAACGAACGAACGCGCCCAGATCGTGCCCTTCGCCGACGTGTGGCCTTACCGCACCGAGCCCGTGCCCGGCCAGCAGGACGAACATGAGTTCGCCGGCGAGCGGGCGGTCTCGTCGGCAATCCTGAAGCTGACCCAGAAGGAGAAAACAGCGGTCGTCTTCACCCGCTTCGGCGGTGTTTCGCCGATCACGCCGGATTTCTCGCAGATGAATATGAACATGCGGCAGATGCCGCGGGCACCCTATGGCGCGCTGAACGATCTGCTCGGCAAGGAGAACTTCGTCACCCAGGACTGGGACGTCTCCAAGGACAAGCAGCCGCCGCAGGTGGAGGACGCGGTCCGCACGATCTATGTCGTGTTCCCGCCAGCCCCGCCGCCACAGCCGGATCCGCGCCGGCCGACGCCGCCCCCACCCGGCATGACCCCCGAGGACATCAAGCTTGTCACCGGCGCCATCGAGAAGGCCGGCATGGGCGTCTTCCTTGTCGGCTGGCAGCCGCCCGAGGGCGGCCAGATGGGCCTGACCGCCGACAGCAAGTACGATTACGCCCAGTACCTGACCAGCACGTGGGGCATCGACCCGCTGTTCAACTACGTGGTGCTGGGATTCAGCCCGTCCCCGGACAATCCCCAGCTCTTCATCCCCACCCAGGAGACGCAGCGGGCCATCATCGACACGCCGATCGTATCGTTCACCAGTCACGCCATCGGCCAGCCGCTGGCTGCGACCAACACGGCGTTCGACGTCACCTGCCCGCTACGGACCGTGCCGAGCGACAAGCTGCCAGCCGGCGTGAAGATCGAACCGGTCGCCGTCGTGAAGGCCACGTCCGACGTCTGGGCCCTCAAGGACATCATGCGGCTGAACCAGGACTTCCGCACGCAGAAGGGCACGTTCCGCCGTGAAGACGACGTGGCCCCACCGTTCGCCGTCGTGGTGGCGGCCGAGAAGTCCGCGACGCCGACCAGCGCCCCCAGCTCGGCACCGGCCGCCGGGCAGCGGATCGTCGTCTTCGCCAGCCAGACGTTCGTGAACAATAGCATGCTGGAAATGCCGGGCGGCATCATGGTCACCGGCGCGGGGCTCCAGAGCTACGCCGCGTATCCCGGCAACGCGGATCTCTTCCTGAACGCCCTGCACTGGCTGACCAACGACGCCGAGCGGATCTCGGTCAGCGCCCAGAAGGCGGAGCTGCCGCGCCTGACGCGCCTGAAGAACGACGGCTGGCTCACGTTCTGGCGCGTGTTCCTCGTCGGGACTTGGCCGGGGCTCGTGCTGGTGGTCGGTGGCTGCGTGTGGTTGTTCCGGCGGAGGTAGCGGCCGATGAATTTCAAGACGACGATTCTGCTGGTAGGTGTTCTGGTCCTGATCGGCGGCGCGCTCTACTTCTTTGTGCCCGGCGACACCGGCAAACCGGCGCTGCCGGAAACGGCCGCTCCGCCGGCGCCAGAGAAGACCGCATACGTCTTCACGCCGCAGCCCGACCCCGACAAGCTCGCCCGCGTCGTCGTGGAAGCCGCGGGCAAGCCGCGGATGGTCTTCGAACGGATCGTCACGGAACCCAATACGCCCCCCGCCCCCGGCGGTCCGCAGTGGCGACTGGTCGAACCGGCCCCCGGTCCGGTCGAAGCCTATGTGCTCCGCGGCCTGACGTCAGCCCTGACCAGTCTGCAAGTCCGCGACCGCTTCGAACCCGGCGCGAAGGACCAGCCCGCCCTCATGGACACGGGACTCGAACCCCCTGCGGCAACCGTCACCATGACCGGCGACGATGGCAAGACGTACGCCCTCGAGATCGGCAAGAAGGTCGTCATGTCCGAGGACACGTATGTCCGCGTCCCGGGCGAGAAGCAGGTCGCAATCGCCAAGCGCGACCTGGCCCCGCTGATCAAGAAGGAGCTGAGCGAGTACCGCTCCAAGAAGCTCGCGGATTTCAAAGTCGACAACGCGGTCGCGCTGCAGGTCACGTGCGCGGGCACGAAGTACGCCTTCTCCCGCGGCGCGGACGGCGAATGGGTCATCGAAGAACCGCTCCGTGCGAACGCCGACCGCGAGAAGGTCCGCGGCCTGCTGACGCGCCTGGCCGGTCTGCGGGCGGACGAGTTCGCCGATGGCGACGCCGGTACCGCCGGCCTGGCCACGCCCTACCTGACGATGAGCGTCACCACCGAAACGCGCCCCGCTCCGTCGGCCGACCCGAACGCGGCCCCCCCACCGCCGACCAAAGAGACCTGCACCCTGACCGTAGGCGGCTTCGCCGATCTCAAATCGGAGAAGCGCTACGCCCGCCTCGGCGAGACCGGCGCTGCCGTCATCGTCAGCGAGACGAATGTGAAGGGCCTGGTGCCCAACCTCAAGGAGCTGCGCGACGCCCGCGTGCTGCGGGTAAAGGCCGCCGACATCACCGCCCTTGACGTCACCTCAGGCGGCACCACGGTGGCGCTCAAGAAGGTGGACGGCACCTGGCAGGGCTCCGGCGAACTGGTCCACCTGGAGATCGCTGCGGTCGAGGACGTGCTCGCCGCCCTCGAGGAGCTCAAGGCGATTGACTACCTCGACCAGCCCGAGGCGCCCGCGACGTACGGACTGGCGCAGCCGCGGACAATACTCACCGTGACGACGACCGGTGCGGCCGAGCCGCTCACCCTGCGAATCGGCGCGGAAACGGCCAGCGGACGCAACGCGTACGTCCAGCGGGCCGCGGCCGGCGACGCTAAGGCACCGGTCATCGTGACCAGCGCGGCACAGGCCGCACGACTCGCGATTAACGGCCTGAGCTTGCGGTCACGCGAGGTGTTCGACTTCGCGCCCGAGCAATTGCAGCACCTGACGCTGCAGCGCGACGGCACGACGTACAAGCTGACCCAGCAGCACGGCCTCTGGCAGCTCATCGAGCCGAACGCGCCGCTCGCCAAGGCGAACGCCAGCGCGCTGGCCACGGACCTCGCGCATCTACGGGCCAAACGTATCGTCGCCAAGGACGAGCTGGCCGCGGTCAACTTCAGCCAGCCGACCGTGACGATCCAGTTCGACATCGCGCCCCCAACCACCAGCCAGCCGGCCACGCAGCCCGCGGGTGCCGTCGCGGCCGAGTCGCATACCTTGCGGGTGGTCAACACGCCCAGTGCCGCATTCGGACGGAAAGATGACGAGCCCTACGTGTTCGTCGTCGACGAAACCGTGTACAGCGTGCTGACGCAGGAGTTGATCGCGCCGAAGCTCTTCGCCTTCGACCCCAACAGCGTCGTGGACGTGAGGATCGTCCATGCCGGCAAGACGTTGGAATTCACCAAGACGGGCGAACAGTGGAAGTACGCGGCGGATCCGTTCGTCGAGCTGGATCAGGCGAAGGTCAGCACGCTGGTGAAGGACATCACCCAGCTCGAGGTCGAGCGCTTTGTCGCGTATCAGAACGGCGACCTCGCAGCCCATGGCTTGGCGGACACGACTTCGCAACTCGCGGTCAAGCTGGCCGACGGCACCGAGATCATCGCACGCTTGGCTGCCGAAAGGGACGGCGAGCCGCCGGTGCAGGGCGCGCTCGCGGCCCAGCAGCGCATCTTCCGCCTGCGTGCGGCCGATGCGGAAAAGCTGGTGCGCGGCCTCGACGACTACGTGAAGTCCGACAAGCCCGCGGCACCGCCGCCGGGCCTGCCGCCGGGCATGCAGGGCGGCCCGGGCCTGCCGCCGGGGATGCCCCCGAGCGCAGCGCCGCGGCCGACGACGCCGCCCCCAGCGCCGCGGCCGTAAGGATCGGAATCGCTCGCACCAGACCACGAAGCAGCTTGCACAATCGCCCGCACCGACACCCGTGCGGGCGATTTCGTTGGCGGGGCAAACGGGGGCGTTCGGCGGTACGCGTGGCGGGTTGCCTCCGAGCCCCACGCCGAATGACGGCGCCGCGCGTAGCGTCCGCCCCCCGTGGCGGACGTTGGCGTTCGTGTCCCGTCCGGCCTCTACGTCGGCCACGGGGGCCGACGCTACGTTCGAGGGACGCGTGTCGCCGAGCGCTGGGCTAAGGCCGGTCGAACGGCTACCGGCTTGCCGAGTGCTCTTGGCCGGCCTTAGCCCGGCCTACCCGGATGTCGGTGGGGGCCGGCGACGGCGTCTGCACCACTGCTGTCCGAGCCCGCAACTCGCGCGTCGCGGTCCGGCCGGCCGTCAGCAGACCACCGGGATAGAACGCGAAGATGATCAGCAGGAAACCGCACAGCAGGGCACCGATGTTCTGCGCCTCGCGCGGCAACGCGAAGGCCGGCCGGTCGTTGTCGTACAGCAGAACGGCCGCCACGACGCGCAGGTAATACGCCGCTGCCAGGGCCGAATTCAGCACCGCGATCACGACGAGCACCACGAGCGACGTGTTGCCCGTCAGTTGCGACAGGGTTACGGCACTGCCGAAGAGATTGAGCTTGCCCCAGAACCCCGGCGTCGGCGGCAAGCCCATGAGCGTGAACATCGCTAGCGCCAGCAGCAGCGCCAGCACCGGCTCGCGCCGCAGCAAGCCTGCCACGTCGCGCAACGTCTCGCACGGCACATCCGTCACGCCCGCCCCACTGTCGAAGTCATTGGTTTGCTTTGCCGCCATGTCCGGCGCCCGCGCCTCGGGGCGGCGATACGTCCGCAGCAGCCCCAGCACCGCAAAGGCCGCCAGATTCGCGAGGCCGTAAATCACGACGTAGTACAGCACGGCCGCCGCGCCGTCGCCCATGATGCCGATGCCGCTGCCGGACACGGCCTTGCCCGCCTCCGGACCGGCCACCACGCCAACCAGCATGTACCCCGCGTGTGCCACGCCGGAGTACGCCAGCATGCGTTTGATGTTCGTCTGCCGCAGCGCGAGGATGTTCCCCACGCACATGCTCGCCACCGCCACAATCCACAGCAGCCAGTACACGGCCGCCCCACCGCTGCCCCAATACCCCGTCAGCAGGACGAGCTTGAAGATGGCCACCAGACCCGCCAGCTTCGGCACGAAGCCGAGGAACCCGGCCACCGGACTCGCCGCCCCCTGATACACGTCGGCGATGTAGAAATGCAGGGGCACGGCCGCCAGCTTGAAGAGCAGTCCGGCGAGCGACAGGACGATGCCGAGTACGGCCAGCCCGCCGCTCACCGTGCCCGGATGGTGCAGCGCCAAGTCCACCGCGGGCAGAACCTGGCTCAACTCCGCATTGCCGGCGACGCCGTACAGGAACGCGAAGCCGTAGGCCATCAGTGCGGCCGACAACGCGCCGAGATAGAAATACTTTGTACCCGCCTCGACCGCACGGACGTTCGTCCGCCCCAGCACAACCATGATGTAGCCGGGGATGCTGACGAGTTCCAGGGCGAGGAAGAGGATGAGCAGGTTGTCGGCGGCGCCGACGAGCAGCAGGCCGGTAAGCGAAAAGAGCATGAGCGCCAGGAATTCGCCGCGTTCGCTGCTGCGGGCCTGCGACCAGTTCGCCAGCGTCAGGACGATGCCGAGCTCCAGGGCGGCCAGGCGGACGAAGGCCGCAAGCGAGCCGTACGCCAGACCACTGCCGGTCGGCTCGGACCCGCGCTGGCCGCCGATCCACGCCAGGACGACTGCCACCACGAGCGACCCGAGCGTGACCCACGGCGCCCACCTGTGCCGCGTCGATTGTCCGAGCAGCAGCACGGCGCAGCCGGCGACCAGCAGGACCGTCTCCGGCAGCAAGGCGGACCACGGAATCGGCGGAGCAAGCGGCATCTAGCGTCCTCCCGTCGATTCGCGCCGCACGGGCATTTCGCCCTGTGCCGGCCAGGTCCAATCCGGATGCCCCCACGCCGTATTCGCGGCCACCATGGCGGACTCGACAATCGTTCGTGCGGCTGCCGGCGGCGCGCTGGGCAAACCGGATTCTGCCTCGGTCGGAGCAAACGAATCCGCCGTCGTCGGTACGGGCGCAGCCTCCGTCCGCACGCGGGCGAGCACCTGCTCCTGCAGGACCGGGTCGAGCGTATCGGTGATGAGACGCGGGGCCACGCCCAGCAGGATCACGCAGAATGCCAGCGGCGCCAGAATGCCGATCTCGCGCGGCGTCAGGTCGCGTGTCAGGCCGGCGGACAGGTCCGGCGTGTGCTCCGGCTCCCGCACCGGGCCGAAGAGCACCTTGCCGGTCGCATACAGCATGTAGATCGCCCCGAGCAGAATGCCGGTCGCGCCGAGCACGCCGTACCAGCGGCCGAGGATATCGGAGTTGAATGCGGCGAACAGGACCGTGAATTCGCTGATGAACCCGTTCAGCCCCGGCAAGCCGATACTCGACAGCACGAACAGCATAAAGAACGCGGCCATGATCGGCATCTTGCGGGCAAGACCGCCGATCTCGTCGAGGTCGCGGGTGTGGTACCGCTCGTAGAGCATGCCGACCACGAGGAACAGCGCCCCGGTGCTCAGGCCGTGGTTGACCATGTACAGCACGGAGCCGGACAAGCCGACCGGCACGAGACTGAACATCCCGAGCATGCAGAAGCCCAGGTGCGAGACGGACGAATATGCGACGAGCTTCTTCACGTCGCGCTGCACCCAGCAGCACAAGGCCCCGTAGATGATCCCCGCCACCGCCAGCACGCCCATCAGCGGCGCCCACGCGACCGAACCGGCCGGCACCAGCGGCAGGCTGAAGCGCAGGAAGCCGTACGTACCGAGCTTCAGCAGCACGCCGGCCAGCAGCACGCTGCCCGCGGTCGGCGCCTCGGTGTGCGCCAGCGGCAGCCACGTGTGCAGCGGGAAGAACGGGACCTTGATCGCGAAGCCGGCGAACAGCGCGAGGAACAGCCAGCTCTGCTCCGCCGCGGAGAGGCCCGTCAGCGTCGAGAGCAAATTGAGGTCGAAACGAACCACGCTGTCGAGGTTGAGCGCGGCCGCCCGCACGCCCAGATACAGAATGCCGGCGAACGTGAGCATGCTGCCCACGAACGTGAACAGGAAGAACTTGTTGGCGGCGTAGCGCCGCTGCGGACCGCCCCAGATGCCGATCAGGAAGTACAGCGGGACCAACGTGAACTCGAAGAAGATGTAGAACAGGAGCAGGTCGCGGGCGGCGAAGACGCCGAACATGCCGGCCGTCAGCGCTAGCAGCCACGCGTAATACTCCTTCACGCGTGTGCGAATCGCGGTGAAGCTCGCCCAGATCGACAACGGGACAAGCAAGCCGGTCAGCACGGTCAGCGGCATGCTGATTGCGTCAAGGCCGACGTGGTAGCGCAGGAGCAGGCCGCTGCGCAGTTGCGCCGGGTCGTCGCTGCCCGCGTGATGACCGACGGCGATCCACGCGACGTTCGTCTCGCCGACCAGCCCCCACGCGCCGCGCGCCTGCAGCGTGCCCGGCAGTTCCGCCCACAACCCGAGTGCGATCAGAAACGTCGCCACCCCCACCGCCAGCGCGAGTTTAGCCGCGCCGCCCGCCCGCCGCTCCGGCAGGAGGCAGATGACGACCGCCGCCACCAGCGGCAGGAAGATCACCAGATTGAGGCCGAATGCCGCCACCGTCTCAAGCCCTCATACCATGCCCTTGCCCAGCCAGCCCCAGACGAGCAGCAGGACGACCACACCGACGACCATCCCCAACGCGTACGCCTGCAACGCCCCGCGCTGCAGGAAGCTCAGCAGAAACGCCAGCCCGCGCGGCAACGCCCCCACCGCGTTCACCGCCCCATCCACACCACCGCGATCCACGGCGAACAAAGTGTGCGCCACGTTGCGCAGCGGCCGGACGAAGGCTGCGTCGTAGAATTCGTCGACCCAGTACTTGTGGTGCCAGGCCTGCCACAATTGACCCAACGCACGTGCGTCCGGGTCCATTTCCGGGGCCTTGCCATACCGCGCCCATGCCAGGGCGATGCCGCCCAGAGCGACGACGGCCGACGCGTACATGATCCACGCCCCGCCGTGTCCATGCTCCGGATGCCCGATCGTGCTGTGTCCGAGATACTGATGGAACATGCCGTGCGGCTGCAGGAAGCCCAGGAACGAGCCGCCGGGGGCGATCGTGACACCGAGATAGCCCGCCGCAATCGCGCCGAGCGCGAGTACCCACAACGGCCCGGTCATGACGGCCGGCGCGTCGTGCGGATGGGCTCCCGCTTCCTCGGGCAAGCGCGTCGGCCCATGGAAGCACAAAAAGAACATGCGGAACGTGTAGTATGCCGTGAGCCCCGCCGTCGCGAGCAGGATCACGCCGACGACGACGTTCCGCTCAAAGGCAGCGTGGACGATTTCGTCCTTGCTCCAGAAGCCGGCCAGCAGCGGCACCCCCGCCAGCGCCAGGCAGCCGATGAGCATTTGCACGTATGTCCGCGGCAGGATGTGCCGTAACCCACTGAATCGCCGCAGGTCGATCACGCCCCCCATCGCGTGCATCACGCTGCCCGCCGTCAGGAAGAGCAGGGCCTTGAACCATGCGTGCGTGAACACGTGGAACACGGCCGAATCGGGCACTTTGCAGCCCAAGGCGACGAACATGAACGCGAGTTGGCTGATCGTCGAGTATGCCAGGATGCGCTTCATGTCGTACTGCGCCATGGCCATCGTCGCGGTCAGCACCGCGCCGATCAGTCCGAGCACGAGTACCACGTTCAGCGCGGTGTCGGACAGCCAGAAGATCGGCGTGCAGCGCGCGACCATGTAGATGCCCGCGGTGACCATCGTCGCCGCGTGGATCAGGGCGGAGACCGGCGTCGGGCCTTCCATCGCGTCCGGCA
This sequence comes from uncultured Planctomycetales bacterium, assembly GCA_964523405.1. GTDB lineage: Bacteria > Planctomycetota > Phycisphaerae > UBA1845 > Fen-1342 > CAZGAQ01. The sequence continues at coordinate 26,386 of CAZGAQ010000016.1, read as the reverse complement.
GCCACACGTACAGCGGGAATTGGGCACTCTTGCCGACCGCCCCACACATCAGCAGCAGCGCGACGACCGTCGCCTGCGACATCCCCGCCACGCCGGCGGCCGTCAGATGGTGGGCGTACTTGAACACCACCGTGTAGTCGAGCGGGTTCTCACCGGGCTGGGCGTAGGGCGCGAGGTACCAATAGATGCAAAAGATACCCAACGCGAAACCCAGGTCGCCGATGCGGTTGACCAGGAAGGCCTTCTTCGCCGCCGCGGCCGCCGCCGGCTTACCGTAGTAGAAGCCGATCAGCAGATAGCTGCACAGGCCGACCAGTTCCCAACCCAGGTAGAGCAGGACGAAATTGCCCGCCATCACCAGGCTGAGCATCGAGAACACGAACAAACCGAGGAACGCGAAGAAGCGCTCGTAACCGCGTTCGGGGTGGCCGTGGTGGTCGCGCATGTAGCCGACCGCATAGATGACGACCATCGTCGACACGACGGTAACGAACAGCAGCATGATGCCCGCCAGGCCGTCGAAGTAGAAGTTGCAGGCGAGCCACTGGTTCCGACCGATGCTTTCAGCCGCGCCCAGCGAAATCCAGTTGTAGACGGTGTATGTAAAGCCGGGAGCGCGAAACGCGTTTGGGGGCGCTGCATAGGCGGCTTCACCCGCCACCGGCGCCGCATGCGCGGCCACGCTCGTCGTCGCCGCGGCGTGTCTCCCCACTTCCGGCAAAGCGCCGCGCAGGTCCACAAACAGCACGATCGCCAGCACTGCCGCCGCCGCCACGCCCAATACCACCGGCCAGTGTGCCGCGCCGGCACGTGCCCGCAGCGCGATCAGCAGCCCCACCAGCGCCGCCCCCGCCAGCGGCCACAGCGGCAGCGTGGCGTACACGGCCGGGCTTAGAATCGTCGTTGTCGTTTCCGCCAGGAGCAAGTTCGCCATCCTCTTCGAGAGCGCGGGAACCGAAACGTCGCGTCGTGCGTCCTATTCGTCCTTCAACAATCGCCACGCCCCCGCGTCCAACGTGTCCCGATGCCGGAACAGCAGCACCACCAGCGCCAGCCCCAGTGCCGCCTCCGCCGCCGCCACCGCGACCAGGAACAGGGCGAACACCTGCCCGTCGAAAGTCGGAGCGCCGCGCAGCGGATACCGCCCGAAGGCCACCAGCGTGACGATGATGCCCTGGAACATCAGTTCCGTGCACAGAAACATGACGATCAGGTTGCGGCGCGTGACGAAGCCGATCAGCCCCAGCACGAACAGCACGGCCCCGACCAGTAGGTACGGAACGAGCATCAGCCGGCCTCCTCCAGCGATGCGGGTACCGGTTTGCGGCGGGCAATCGCAATCGCCCCCACCAGCGCCGCCAACAGCAACACCCCGACGATCTGCACGCCAATGACGTAATGCGTCAACAGCGGCGTGCCCACGTGCTCCACCGTGCCCGCCGCAGCCGCATCGAGCGCGGCCGTCGCAGCGGTGGTCGCGATGGGCCCTGCCATCTCTGCCGCCGGACTGGCCCGCGGCGCCGTGCTGAGCACTTGTACCGCGAGGATCGTGAGCAGGGCAAACCCCGCCAGCACGCCCCACAGGGGCTCGCGCGCGCGGGCGTCGTACGGCGCCGGGCGGGACTGCTGAGCCATCATGATCACGAAGACGTACGTCACCAGGATCGCCCCCGCGTACACAATGACCAGAATCGCCGCGACGAACGTGGCCTCCATGAGCACCATGAGGCCCGTGACGGCGATGATGACGAGCACGAAGTACAACGCGCTATACACCGGCTTGGCATGCGTGATCACGCGCAACGCCCCGAACAGCGCCACCAGAACACAGACAATGAACACCCCGCGTGCCTCGGCCCCGCCGGCAAAATGGGCCAACAGTGCGACCAACACGCCGCCGGCGGCCGCCAGCGCGACCCAACCAGCGCGTCCCGGCGCCTGCCGGCCACCCGGCAGCGCCAGGAACAGGCCGAGCGCGCCGGCCACCAGCATCGCGACGAGGGCTAGCGTGATCTGCATTCCGGACATGCCCTGTGGCCTTCCACTCTCGTGACTCGTCGCCCGGCCGGCGGCCGTGCGACCTGCTCATGCCCGCGCCCCGCGCGGGCCCCGTTGTACCGTCACCCAGCGTACCTCGCCAGAGCCCACAAGCCCCGGCAACGCGGCGGCGCCTTACACCTTCGGTCCCGTGTTCGGCTGCGCTACCTCCTGCGACTGTCCCCCGGTCAGACCATAGTCCGTCACCGGCGGGTTCTTGCGCGGCTTGCGTTCCTTCGTCGCATCGAACACGCTCAGCAGCTTCTCTTTGTCGAAGATCAGCTCGGCCCGCGTCTGACCGACCAGTTCGTAATGCGGCGTCAACTCGATCGCATCGACCGGGCAGGCCTCCTCGCACATGCCGCAGTAGATGCACCGCAGTTCGTCAATCTCGAATTTGACCGGGTACTTCTCGCGGTCGGGCCACGGCGACGCGCCCGCCTCAATGTGGATGCAGTGGGCCGGGCAGGCCGTACTGCACATGAAGCAGGCCACGCACGCGACGCGTCCGTCGGGATCGCGATTCAGCCGGTGCACGCCGCGGAAGTTCGCGTCGCGCAGCTCGCCGCGACCTTCGCGCGTGTCCTCGGGATACTGCCGCACAACCGCGTGCCGCCGCTCGAGGCTGAACATGTGGCGGATCGTGGTCTTCATGCCGTCCACGATCTGCGGCAGGTACAACCGTTCCGCGGCTGTCAGCGCAGGTTCCTTCAACTCGATGATGTCTTCAGGCTTCATAGGAGCTTTCAGCGCTCAGCATTCCGCAATCAGCCGCAGGCGCGTCTGCGCCGGTTACGACAATCCTAGTCTCGTCGTTCGAACGCCACGTCCGCGTCCCGCAAATACTCCTGGCGCCCGGTCACGGGTCGCTTCGAGCGTGCCGCCGACGCAAGCATGCCGACAAGCACGAGCAGGTTCAGTCCCAGGCTGGCGATGAGGCTGTGCTGCAGCTTTAGCGCCGTCAGAAACGCCGTCCCCGCCAGCAGTGCGACGCCGGCCGGCACCATGCCCAGCCACGCGATCCGCATGAGCTGGTCGAACCGGAACCGCGGAATCGTCCAGCGAATCACCATGAACAAACCGATGAATGCGCCCACCTTCGCGAAGTACACGGCGAGCTTCACCAGCATCGCCCACCACGCCGTGCTGTCCGCCAGCATCGACGTGAACGGCAGCGGCGCCCAGCCGCCGAAGAACAACGCCACCAGGAGCGCGCTGCCGGTGATCATGTGGGCGTATTCCGCCAGGAAGAACATCGCGAACTTCATCGAGCTGTATTCGGTGTGGTAGCCGCCGACCAGCTCCTGCTCCGCCTCCGCCAGGTCGAACGGCGTGCGGTTCGTCTCCGCAAACGCGCTCACCAGCATCAGCAGGAAAGGCAGCGGCTGCAGGAACACGTACCACACGCCGCTGCGGGCCTGCTGGTTGACGATCTCCTCCGGCCGCAACGTCCCCGCCACCAGCAGCAGACAGAGTAGCGCCAGTCCCAGCGGCACTTCGTAGCTGATCATCTGCGCGGTCGCCCGCATACCGCCGAAGAACGAGTACTTGTTGTTGCTCGCGTAGCCCGCCAGCACGATGCCGTACACACCCAGCGAGCCGACGGCCATCAGATAGAGCACGCCGACGTTAAGGCTCGCGACCTGCGTGCGAATCGCCGGGGCACTCGGGTCCATCCACGGCCAGCGCACATCACCCGCCCACGGAATCACCGCGAAGCCGATCAGCGACACAATCAGCGCCAGGCACGGCGCCAAGTAGAACAGCGGCCGATCCACGTGCGCCGGCGTAATGTCCTCTTTGAGCAGGAATTTCAGCCCGTCCGCCATCGGCTGCAGCAAGCCCCACCAGCCGACGCGATTGGGCCCGTAGCGATCCTGCGTGTACCCGGCGATCTTGCGTTCCGCGAGGATGCACACGGCCGTCCCGGACATGATGATGCCCAGCATGGCGGCCATGACGATCAGGGGGAACCAGAACGGATCGGCCAAGACACCCTTGTAGTAGGGGAACAGCAGCCACAGGATGGCGACCGCCGGCACGCCGCCCAAGATGCCGGCCGCAACCAGCACCAACGGGCTCCGCAACCGCCGCTCGATGACTTGTACGTCCTTGTCCGCCATGTCTCTCTCGCCGCTACGCCCTGTTGCCTATTTCCTCAATCCCTTAATCCCTTGCTCCCTGAATCCCTACTCAGTGTGCATGCTCCGGCATCGGCCGCGGGACAAACACGTCCGCCAGCGCCGGGATTTCGCGTCCCAACGCCGCCCGGACCTGCTCCGCCCGGTAGAGCCCGCCCCACGCCTCCGCCCCGCCGGGCAGCACGGGCTTCGCCAATTCCAGCAGGAACTGCCCGTCCGCCTTCACGCCCTCGACCGGCGGCAGCGCGCGCGCAAACGCCTGCACGAGTCCGGCACTGTTCATGAACGCCCCCTCCCGCTCCCACCACGTCGCGCCGGGAATGACCATGCTCGCCGTCGCTTCCAGGGCCGACGGGAACAGATCGTGCACCACCAGGTACGGGACCTTCGCCAACGCCGCCGCCACCGTTGGGGTCACCCACTCGGTCGGATAGCCGCCCGTCACGTACGCGGCCGCAAAGCGACCTTCGACCGCCTGTCCCAGGAAGGTCTGCCAGTCGGCCGTCGGTCCGCCGAAGTGCTGCAGCAACGTCGCGATGCCGCGCCGATTCGGGCACTTCTCCGCGGCGATCACAAAGCCCTTCGGAAACGTGCGGTCTTCGCCGACGGTCGGCACATACCCCGACACGAGCAGCGCCTTGGGATCCAGCCCACGGATATACTTCGCGAGCATCCACGCCTCTTCGCAACTCAGCATCGGGCTCAACACGACCGCCAAACGCCCCGGCCGCTCGACCAGCGCCCGCCCGTTCGCGCCCAATCCCGCCCACAGCGCCGGTGCCAGGGCCTCCCAGCGCTCGCTGCGCAGCCCGTCCGCTCCGCGCACGCGCGGGCGCGTCAGCCGGTCCGGCCGCTGGTACGCCTTCCAGCCGAAGCGGGCCTCGTCGCTGATCCACCACTCGTTGACCTGCTCGTTGAAGCGCGGCCGAATGCGGTGCAGCCCCTGCTCGTTGCTGTCGATCCAGATGGTCTGGCCGCGGCTGTCGGCCGGACTGACGGACGGCACGGACTTCAGCAGCCAAACGCGCTGCTTGAACAGGAAGCCCTTGTCGAGCAAGGCCCCCACCGGGCAGAGGTCGACCACGTTACCCTGCAGCGGGTTCGCCAAGGGCTGCCCGGGAAACGCATCGATCTCGCTCTGGCTGCCGCGATTGACGACCGCGAGCTCGCCCGTGCCCGCGATCTCATTGCAGAAGCGGACGCAACGCGTGCACAGCACGCAGCGGTCCTGATAGAGCAAGGTGTGCGGGCCGACGTCCTTCTTCGGGTTCTTCTGCTTCTCCTCGATCATCCGCGACGCCGCGGGCCCGACCTCCTCGGTGTAGTCCTGCAGATAGCACTCGCCGGCCTTGTCGCAGACCGGGCAATCGAGCGGGTGATTCAGGAGGTAGTACTCGAGGGCGTGCTTGCGGGCGGAGCGAACGGGTTCGCAATCGAAGCGCACCTCCAAGCCGTCCTTCACCGGCGTCTGGCACGACGGGAAGAGCTTCGGCGCCCAGGTGAGCTCCTGGGTTTTCGGGTGCGGCATCTTCATTTCCATCAGGCACAGCCGGCAGCTCGCCACCACGGTCAACCCGGGGTGGTAGCAATAGTGCGGGACGTCCCAGCCCGCCTCCAGCGCCGCCTGCAGCACCGAAATGCCCGGGCGACTCTCGACCGTCTTGCCGTCTATCGTGATCTTCGGCATGCGCCTCACCGTCGCGTCAAACAACGCCCGACGTTACCGCCGCTGCGGATGATTCTCCGGAATATTGAACGTCCCGCCGACGTACGCCGTCGCGCGGCCTTGCACCACCGGCAACTCGTACGCGGCCGCATTCACCCGCCGGACCGCGCGCTCGACCGCGCCGGCCGGCTGGGCCGCAATGTACCGCTCCAACTCGCGCCGGAACTTCTGCACCACCGTGCGGATCGGCCACGCCGCCCCATCCGGCAAGCCGCAGATCGACAGCCCCGGCATCATGCCCATGTTCCGCGCCGTCTCGTCGAGCAGGTCGAGGTCCAGCACGCGGCCGGCACCCGCCCGGATGCGCTGCGCGATCTTGTCCATCCATGCCGTGCCTTCGCGACACTGCGTGCACTGCCCGCACGACTCCGAGGCGTAGAAGCGCGTGATGTTCACGAGCACGTCGCGCATGTCCACGTCTTCGGGCACCACCACGGCCGCCGCGGTCCCCAGCCCCAGCAGGTCGTATTTGCGCACGTCGTCGAAGTCGAGCAGGCAATCCAGCTCGTCATAGTCCTTGGCGAAGTCGACCTTGCCGGCCTCGGGGTTCTTCGGGAACAGGTCCCCGCGCAGCACGCCCATCGAGAGCCCGCCCGGGAAGACGGCTTTCACTTTCTTGCCGCCGCGCATGCCGCCGCCGTACGCCGGGCTGTAGATCAGGTCGCGCACCGACAGGCCCAAGGGCGCCTCGTAGCACCCCGGACGATTCACCGGCCCGCAGATGCAGAACATCTTGGGCCCCTTCGAGTTGGCCGTGCCGATCGCGTTCCACCACGCCAGACCGCGGGTCAGAATGTGCGGCAGGCACGCCAGCGTCTCAACGTTGTTCACGACCGTCGGCTTGCGGAAAGCCCCTTCGATCGCCGGGAACGGCGGCTTGATTCGCGGCCAGCCGCGTTTGCCTTCGAGCGATTCGATCAGGCCAGTTTCCTCGCCGCAGACGTACGCGCCCGCCCCGCGATGGATGTAGCACTCCAGGTCGTAGCCGCTGCCGAGAATGTCCTTGCCGAAGTAGCCGGCGGCGTACGCTTCGTCGAGCGCCTTCTGGAGCACGTGGAACTGCTCCATGAACTCGCCGCGCATGTAGATGTACGCAGTCGTCGTGCGCGTCGCGTAGCCGGCGATCAGGATGCCCTCGAGGAGCATGTGCGGGTCGTTCTCGATCGTGATGCGATTGCAGAACGTCGGCGGCTCCGACTCGTCCGCGTTCACGCACAGGTACGTGACCTGCCGATCCTTGGGCAGGAACGACCACTTCATGCCGGCCGGGAAGCCCGCCCCGCCGCGGCCGCGCAGGTTCGCCTGCTTGACCAGCTCGACCAGCTCGTCGGGCGTCATCTTCAGGGCCTTCGCGGCCCCTTCGTATCCGCCCGCCTGGCGATACACGGCCAGCGACGTGCTGTTGGGCACGCCGACGTGTCGCATGAGTACCGGTTCAAACGCCATTCGCTTCGCCTGTCGCCGATTGGTCGCCTTGCTCGAACTTCTCTCTCACCACGAGGGACACGAAGGGCACGAGGGCCGACGAAATACCGTCCAATCGTGCACCGCTCCAGCCGCGTGCCAGTCCTTCACAGACCGGGCTCTGCTCCGGCACGTTCACCACGGGCCTCACCCGCGCGTCTTTGCCGGCACCCACAACTCTCTTCTTCCCTTCGTGCCCTTCGTGTCCTTCGTGGTGAATCCGTACGTCCGGTTTCACGCTGCAGATCAGGATCTCGGCGCATCGAAAAGGTCACTGCGCGGCATCGTGACCTGGTCGTTCTTGTCGTCCGCGAGAATCCGGTCCAGGTCCGCCAACTGCACGCACTTGTGCATCTTCTCGCCGATGAGCATGCACGGCGCGTGATCGCAGCCCGCCAGGCACTCCTCCGTCATCAGCGAGTAGCGTCCGTCCGGCGTCGTCTCGTGCTCGCCGATCCCCAGCTTCTCCTCCAGCGCTGCCAGGAGCTGCTTGCCGCCCATCAGCTCGCACGTCAGCGAGCGGCACAGTACGATCGTCTTGCGGCCCTTCGGGTGCGTCCAGAAGTGCGTGTAAAACGTGACAACATCCATCACCGCGGCCGGGGTCAGCTCCAGCAACTCCGCGATCTGCCGCATCGCCGTCAACGAGACGTACCCCAGCTCGTCCTGCGCGATGTGCAGCGCCGGTAGCAGCACCGCCCGCCGGGTCGGATACCGCCCGAAGAACGAGCGGATCTTCTCTAAGGTCGCCGCCCGCAGCGCCGGCCCCGCCTCCGCGGGGTCCAGCGTATTTCGTTCAATCGTCCGCCACGTCACGCGCGTTCCCTTCTCAACCGGCCATTCGTGTCACGGATGACGCATTCTCAACCACGAAGAATACGAAGGACACGAAGGCCGACAAGATGCTGCGGACTACCTGAGCGAGCCCGCCACTCACCGCTCCGTCTTCGCCGTTTCGGTCCCTGTGCTGCCGCATTGCCGCCAATTGCCCTTGCCAACTACCCTTTTGTTCTTCCTTCGTGGCCTTCGTGTCCTTCGTGGTGATAGCAGACGCCTTCACCGATCCAACTCGGCCGCAATCACGTTCAAGCTGTTCAGCACGGCCGGAATATCGCTGATCTGGTGCCCGATCACGAGTTTCGGGAACACCTGGTAGTTGATGAAGCTCGGCGGCCGGCAACGGGCCCGCCACGGCAGCCGTCCGCCGTCGCTCGCCACGTAGAAGCCTTGCTCGCCGTTGCTCGTCTCCTGCCCGAAGTACGCCTCCCCGACCGGCGGCTGCAGGCCGCGATTCGTCATCACCTTCTCGAAGTGATGGATCAGCCCTTCGATCGAGAAGTACGTCTCCCGCTTTTCGGGCAGCATCACCTTCTCGTCCGCCAGCACGTTGATCGGCCCTTCCGGCAGCATCGCGATCACCTGCTCGATAATCGCGCACGACTGGCGAATCTCCTCCAGCCGCACCAGGAACCGGGCATACACGTCGCCCGCGTGCGCAATGGGCACTTTGAACTGGACGGCCGGCGCCCCCTTGGCGTCCCAGTTATCCGCGTAGCACAGGTACGGCTCGTCCTTGCGCAGATCGCGGGCCACGCCGCTGCCGCGCGCCACCGGCCCCGTTAAGGACCAGTTGATCGCGTCCGCCCGGCTGATCACGCCGATACCCTTGGTGCGCTCGACGAAGATGCGGTTGCGGAGCAGCAGCGTCTCGACGTCGCGCATCGCCGCCGGCACCTTGTTCTGCACGAAGTCGAGCACGCGGTCCGTCCAGCCCGGCGGCACGTCCTGCGCCAACCCGCCGACGCGCGTGTAGCTCGGATGGAACCGCTGCCCGGTGATCTGCTCAATCAAGTCGTAGATCAGCTCGCGCTCGTTGAAGCCATACAGGAAGGCCGTAAACCCGCCCAGGTCGAGCCCCTGCACGCCCACGTTCAGCATGTGGTCCTGCAGGCGGCCGAGCTCGGTCAGGATCGTGCGAATCGCCTTGCAGCGCGGCGTGACTTCGATACCGAACAGCTTCTCGACGGCCATGTGCCAGGTGATGTCGTTCGAGATCGGGCACACGTAGTTCATGCGCTCGACGATCGTGACGTACTGGTTCCAGTCCAGGTGCTCGCCGAGCTTCTCGAAGCCGCTGTGCAGGAAGCCGATATCGGGAATGCAGTTGACGATGCGCTCGCCTTCCAGCTCCAGCACCAGCCGCAACGTCGTGTGCGTGCACGGATGTTGCGGTCCGAAGTTGAGCGTCCAACGGTCCTCGGCGCCCCCCTCCCGCTCGACTGTCGTCGGTCGCATCAAGTCATAGCTGACCGGCACTGCACTCTCCTGAACGACCGGGCCGGGGCCCGGACTCTACGCCGAATCCCGCGTCACGACGGGGAAATCCTCCCGCTCGCCCTTGCCACGCAGCGGATAGTCCTTCCGCAGCGGGTGCTCCGTGAAGTTCTGCGGCATCAGAATCCGCCGCAGGTCCGGATGCCCCGTGAAACGAATGCCGAACAGGTCGAACACCTCGCGCTCGGGCCACTCCGCGCCGCGCCACAGGCGCGTCACCGACGGCACCGCCGGCTCCGGATCATTCACGAAGACCTTCACCCACAGCCGGTGGTTGTGCGTCACGCTCAGCAGTGAATAAATCACGCCAAAACGATCATCCGCACCAGGGTAGCCCAGATAGTCTACGCACGTCACGTCGCAAAGCTGCTCGAATCGCGTGCGCGCGTCGTCGCGCAGAAACTCCAGCACTTCGAGCAATCGCCCCGCCGGCACCCGCACCCAGAGCTGATCTGAAGTACGCCCATCCGCATAGGTCACAAGCGGCCGAGCCACGAAGCCCAGTTCGGGGAAGCGTTCGGTGAGGGCAGTGATGGCGTCCGTCGTGGCCATGATTCCCGGTCCAAACTCGAAGAAACTCGACCCGTCCTGCGGCGTGACGCCTAGCGCGCCATCGCCTCCGCCAGATTGGGCCCCATTTCCGCCGGGACCCGCGGCGGCTGCACGTGCAGTTGCAGTCCGCGCCCGCGCTGCGCACTATCCGCCGCACCGCCCGCGCTGACGATGCGTTGAATCAACATCACGCCTTCCAGCAGAGTCTCGGGCCGCGGCGGACAACCCGGTACGTACACGTCAACCGGCAGGAACTGGTCGATGCCCTGCACGACCGCGTACGTGTCGAACACGCCGCCCGTGGAGGCACACGCCCCCATCGAGATCACCCACTTCGGCTCCGTCATCTGCATGTAGATCTTCTGCAACACCGGCAGCATCTTGTTTACGACGCGCCCCGCACAGATCAACAAGTCGCACTGCCGCGGCGTGAACCGCATTGCCTCCGCCCCGAACCGGGCGATGTCGTAGCGGCTAGCGCCCGTAGCCATCAACTCGATGCCGCAGCACGCCGTCGCGAACGGCATGGGCCACAAGCTGTTCCGCCGCACCCAGCCAAGGCCGTATTTCTGGATGAGCCCCACCACATGGTCGAGCCGCGTGACGGTGACCTCGGACCCGCCCAGTTCGTTGCCCGTGACTTCGGCGGTGCGCTTCAGTTCCACTTGAACACTCCGCGACGCCACTCGTACACCAGCCCCACGAGGAGCAGCACGAAGAACACGCCTACCCCCGCAAGCACGTACAGGGGCGAGTAGCCGGCCTGCGCCAGTTGCTGCGCCCACGCAGCGTCCGCACCCTGCGTGGACCCCATCCGCGGAAACAGCACGGCCCACGGATACAGGAACAGCAGTTCGACGTCAAAGACCAGGAAAAGTACGGCGATCAGGTAGAACCGCACGCTGAAGCGCCGGCGCGTATCGCCGATCGGCTCCATACCCGATTCGTACGTCGCATCCTTGACCGGACCGGATCGTTTCGGGCCGATCCTGTGCGTGAGCACCAGGATCACCAAGGCCAGGCCGGTGGCCACAAGCACCAGCAGGCCCACCGGGGTGAACTCACTGGCGGCAACCAGGTTGGGTAGCGCGTCGTGTTCCATGTCCGTGTGCCTGAGTGTAGGCACGCTCGGTCAGCCCCGCAACGAAAACACACCGACCTGTCCATTGACCGCCGCGCGGTCATCGGCTCCACACCGCGGCCACTATCATCCCCGTTCGCCGCGGGCGCACCAACGGCACCGGCCCCTTTGCCCCCCGCAAACGGCGCGGTACGATCCGGGCGCTTTGATCCACGGTCATCTCATCAAAAAGGAGAGCGCCATGAGGAGCAACGCTGGGCGGTGCGGGTTCTTTCTAGTGCTGATCGCGGCGGCCGGTCTGTGCGGGTGCGGCGGCAAATCGGGCGGGGCCCAGAAATCGGAGTTCGCCGGCACCTGGCTGCAAAGCGCTTCGCGGGCCCAGAGCCAGGGGCCGTCAGGAACCGCGATCTCACCCACCGAGCTGACGCACCGTGTGAAACTGACCTTCAACGCCGATGGCACCTACACCTCCGTCATCTGCGCCGTGGACGGTAAGCCGCTCGAACCCGCCGAGACCGCCACCGGCAAGTGGGTCTATACCGGGGACTACCTCGACTTCCCCCCGCCCCCGGCCTCGAGCAATCACGGCGCGACCCACCCGAACGGCATCCCGCGGCGCTCGGCCAAAATCGAACTCAAGTCCGCCGGCGCTCAGCAGGACGTGCTGGAGATCAAGATGGGCAACGGCGATCGCGTCCGCTTCGAACGCGGCGCCTAGTTCATACCCCAAGCGGCTGGTTTGCCACCCGGCCGCCCCGCCGCCCCGCCCTGGATCGGGGACCTCCGCCTGCCCAGGCGTAGGGGTTTCACCCCGCTCGGACGTGGGTGGCGCCGGGCGGCCGGCTCTGTTTCTAGAATATCTTGCATTGTCCGCGCCCGCCCGCTATACTCCCTGGTGGCCCGACAACACGCCCCGCGGGAGGCCGCATGCTCGATTTCGCTCAGGAACTCATGACCCCCCAGGAAGCCGCCAAGTGGTTCCGCCGCTCCATTTCGTGGCTGCGCCAGCAACGCGAGTTGCTCCGCGTCGGCGGACCGACCGGCCAGCCCCTTTTCCATGTCCGCGTCTGCCGCGCCTATGTTCTCGGCCGCATGGGCGGCCTGACTGGTCCCGCCCTGCGGCAGATGCAGCTCACCGCTCTTGCCAGCGTGTGCGGCGTCGAGACGCTCCCCGCGACGGGCCAGGCGAGCCCCCCCGCCGAATAGCGTCAGGCCTCCACCGGCCCCGAACGGCTGGGCGGGATGCCTGACGAGGGCCACGCTGCACCGCAGCGCATCGCGCCGCGAATCGCCTTGAGCAGTGGCTACACCACGACGGCCAATGCCGCCGCGAGGTCCACCGCGCCCTCGTAGATCGCGCGCCCGATCACGATTCCGCCCAGCTTCAGACGCGCCAGCCGGCGAACGTCCTCCAGGTCGGACACCCCGCCCGCCGCAATCACCGGCACCGCGGCCGTCCCCGTCATCAGCTCGACCGCCTTGATGTTCGGCCCCAGGAGCAACCCGTCACGCCCGATGTCCGTATAGACAATCGCCGCCAGCGGCCAGCCCCCCGCATCGCACGCCACATCGAGCGCCGTGCAGTTCGCGTCCCGCGTCCAGCCTTGCACCGCGAGCCGCCCCAGCCGCGCGTCGAGCCCCAGGGCGATCTTGCCTGCGTACTGCGGGCGCTGCACCAGCGCCGCGAACCAGTCCCAATCCGTCAGCGCCCGCGTTCCGATGATCACCCGCTCAGCCCCCGCCTCCAACGCCGCTTGCACGGCCGCCTCATCGCGCACACCGCCCCCGAACTGCACGCGGGCCCCCGTCTGCCGCACAATCTCGCGCAGCACCGTGAGGTTCTCGATGCGCCCGTTGCGGGCCCCGTCCAGATCGATGATGTGCAGCCACGTCGCCCCCGCGTCGCGAAACCGTCGCGCCACCGCGACCGGCTCGCTCTGATAGTCGATCACCCGGTCGTAGCGCCCCTGGACCAAACGCACACAACTGCCCCCAAGCAGGTCGATGGCCGGCAGGATGTCCATCGTGGCACCTCTCGTTCGCGGTCGGGTGCGGCTCCACGCTCCGGGTCGCGCACGCGGGTCCATGATAACGCCGGCGCACCGCATCGGCTCCGGCCGCGCCCGACGTACCGCACCGCCCGGCACGCGAGCACCCCAACGCACACGGCCAGACCATGCGGGTCTGGCCGTGTCGCGTTCTGTCTGAACCTCGCGGCCTGCGCCGCTGGTTAGTTCGTCATCGGCACCAGCGAACCATCCGCCGCGGGCGGCGTGGTCGTCGGCTCCGCCGCGGGCGTCATCGGCCGGACGCGCTCCGAAGTCACCGGTTCCACGGGCGTCTCGCCGGCCGGCGTACCGACCGCCGCACGCGGCGGAACCACGATGATCTCGACGCGGCGATTCTGCGCCTTGCCCGCCTTCGTGTCATTGCCGACGCGCTTGAAGTACTCGCCCTGCCCGCCAGCGATCATGCGCTCGGGGCGAATGCCCATTGCCATCAGTTCGCGGTAGACCGTCATCGCGCGGTTGCAGCTCAGATCGAGGTTGTCCTGCCACAGGTTCTTCGTCTGGCGGATCGGATCCGTGTCGGTGTGACCCAGCACCCAGACGAATTTGTCCGCAAACTCCGGACGCGTCTGGATCGTGCTGACGATCTCCTGCAGCTTCGCGCGCGCTTCGGTTTTGAGCGTCGCCTTGCCGGAGTCGAACAGGAAGTCCGTCCCGACGCTCACCCACGCGTACGGCCCGGACGTCTCCCAACCCTTCGGACCGGTCTCCACCGGCGCCTGATTGAGCTGATTCTGCAGGTCCTGGATCATCTGCCGCGCCTGCCGCAACTGCGCCAGCGCCTGATCGCGCTCCGCTGTCAGCCGCGCCACTTTGGCGCGCAGCTCGGTGTTTTCCTGCTCCAGCTCCTGGTTCCGTTTCTGGAGCTGCTCCAACTGCATCTGAGTCGGATTGGGGCCGCACCCCGTTGCCGCCGCCAATGCCACCGCCAACCCGCCAAGTGCGACAAACGCCTGCCGCGCCATCCTCATCGGTGATCTCCTTTTCACGCAGCTATTGCTCAGGCCACCATGCCTCTCGCTTCCGCTCGCAGCCGGGCGCCGCGCTCGCCCGCCCGTGCGGCGTGCAGAATAGGACGCCGCCGCCGCACTTGCAAGCCGCGCACCCCCGCCGTTGACGGAATCCGCCGTCCCGACTACTCTGCCATCATCCGCCGCGCGGCGGCTGCGGGTCTGCCTGTGCCCGGGTCGCCGGCGCGCCGACGGAGTATACGGGAACCGAAAACATGACGCGCCGCCGCCTTTCTGTACTGACCTGCCTCGCGCTGCTGTGCCCGGCGGCCCTCGCCGCGGCGGACTTCCTCGATGCCGACGCCCTCCACGAAGCCGGACTGGTCAAGTTCTGGCAGCTCCAGGTGCCCCTGGAGACCGACCAGCAGCTCCGGGACTTGTACCTCGTCGACGATACGCTCTACCTGGGCACCAACGATGGGTACGTCTTCTGCATTGACGCCCTCACGGGCGTGCTGCGCTGGACGCGCCCCATCACCCGTTCCGGCTACCACGTCCGCCTCCCCGCCCATGCCGGCGAGGACGTCATCTTTGTAACCCCAGTCGATTTCCAGATTTACGACCGCAAAACCGGCGAACCCCGCGCCCGCCGCCAGCTCCGCTTCCCCGCCAGCTCCGGTGCCGTCGCCGACGACCAACGCTTCTACATCGCCGGCCTCGACGCCCGCCTCTATGCCTTCAGCCTCGCCTCGCACATGCTCGACTGGCGCCTCTTCGTCGGCGACCCCATCCAGGCCAACCCCGTCCTCTTCGGCGAGCGCGTCCTCGTCGCCACCGAACGCGGCCACCTCTACGCCGCCACCCGCACCAACAAGGCCTTCTTCTGGGAAGCCAGCACCGTCGGCTCCATCACCGCCGACGTCGTCGCGGACGAATCCGGCGTCTATGTCGCCAGCCGCGACCAGTCGCTGTATCTCTTCGACCTCGGTTACGGCCAGACCCGCTGGCGCGTGCGCTTCGCCGGCCCCCTCTATCAGCCCCCGCTGGTCACCGCCGATACGGCCTATCAGTACTGCGCCGCCGAGGGCTTGGCCGCCGTCACGACCGCGGTGACGGGTGACATCGACGAGCGCGTCCGCTGGAAGCTCCCGGAAGGCCGCCAGGCCCTCACGACCGACAGCCAGTTCGTATACGTGCTGTCCACGAGCGGTGATCTGCTGGTCGTGCGCAGCAAGGACGGCCAAGTGGCGTACACGATCCCGGGCAACGGCCTCACGCTCGGCATCCCCGCCAAGGACGCGACGCTCTTCCTCGTTTCCCCGGATGGCCGGCTCTTCTGCGCCCGCCCGACCAGCGTGCCCTTCCTGCGGCAGGACGACGTGCTCAAGGCCCTGCGCCCGGCCCAGACCGGCAGCGAAGAGGCCGCCACGTCGCAACCGACCTCGAAACCCAGCACGGCCGTCGAGGACTACCTCAAGTCACGGCGGTCGGGGCCGCCCGCCGGCGGCAAGTCGAAGATCTCGAAGGGCTACGAGAAGGGCGAGAGCGGCAACGAGAAGCCGTAGCGTCCGGGCGAGCGCGTCGCGTCGGTCCTCCGCTGCGAACGCCAAACCGACATTCGCGGCACCGGTGCACTGGCCGGTGCCGTTTCATTTGGGCCGCGAGAGTGCGGTGCTTGCCGGAGGGCGCCGGCTCACAAAACGACCCGCCAACCGAGGAGCGTGCATGAGCGAGGCCGCGAAGATTCGACGGGCGTTAATCAGCGTATTCGACAAGACCGGGCTCGTGGATTTCGCCCGCGCGCTGGTCGACGAGTTCGCGATCGAGATTCTCTCCACCGGCGGCACCGCCAAAGCCCTGCAGGACGCCGGCATTCCCGTCACGCTCGTGGAGACCGTCACCGGCTTCCCCGAGATGATGGACGGCCGCGTGAAGACCCTGCACCCGCGCATCCACGCCGGCATCCTGGCCGACCGCGACAACCCCGAGCACATGCGCCAGCTCGCCGCGCAGGGCATCCAGCCGATCGACATGGTCGTCGTCAGCCTGTACCCCTTCGAGCAGACCATCGCCCGCCCCGACTGCACGTTCGAGCAAGCCATCGAGATGATCGACATCGGCGGCCCGTGCCTCCTGCGTGCGGCCGCGAAGAACCACCGCCATGTGCTTGTCCTTAGCGACCGCCGAGACTGGCACAATGTGCTGACGTGGCTCCGCGATCCGGAAGGCGGCCTCTCCGACGAGGGCTGGGCCAAGGTGCGCCGCGACTATGCAGTGTTCGCGTTCAGCACCACCAGCCGGTATGACGCCTGCGTCAGCGCGTGGCTATCGAAGCACGGCCGCCACGCTTTGCACCTGCAGGTTCTCAGCGAGCTGCGCTACGGCGAGAATCCGCATCAGACCGGCCGCGTCACCGCCCCGCAGGAAGGCCCGCAACCGGAACCCCGCCCCGGCCACGCCCTGCACACCTGGTTGCCGCGTCCATTGCCTTGGGCCAACTGGGGCCTGAATCTGGACGCCGAAGTCGAGTTGTCGTTCAACAACTACCTCGATGCCAGCGCGGCGTACGAACTGTGCGCGGAGCTCACGCGGGCGAACCTGAGTATCCCGCCGGTGCTGTCTCGTCCGGCCGTCTGTTTCATCAAGCACACGAACGCGTGCGGCTCCGCGGTCGTGGTACCGGACGCTCCCGGCCCTGGGATGGCCCGCACCGCGCAGGTCGAAGCCTACCGCCGCGCGTACCTCGGCGACCCCAACGCCGCCATGGGTGGCATCCTGGCCGTGAACTTCCCCGTCGACGCTGGTTTCGCGGCGGCCGTGCTCGAAACCTACGCCCGCTGGGGCAAACCGCTGAAGGACGCTGGGGCTTCCTTTGCCCCGGGCGGCTTCTTCGTCGAGGTGTGGATCGCCCCCCACTTCACCTCCGACGCCATCGCCGTCATCCGCGGGACGTATGATGCGTCTCGCGCCAAACCCGAGGCGCACGAGCCCGTGCTGGGTGCGGCCGGCACGCCCCCCGTCCCGAAGAAGGACTGGGGCCGACGTGTGCGTCTGCTCACGGTCGGCGATATGTCCATGGAGCCCAATCCGGAGGCGATGGACTACAAGCGCATCTCCGGCGGCATGCTCATTCAGAGCCGCGACCTCGTCGGTCTCAACGAGGACCAGTGGCGTGTCGTCACCCAGCGCCGCCCAACGCAGCAGGAGATGGACGACCTCCGCCTCGCCTGGCTGGTCTGCAAGCACACCAAGAGCAACGCGATTACGATCTGCCGCGACGGCGCCCTACTCGGCAACGGCGCCGGGCAGATGAGCCGCGTCATGAGCTGCCGCATCGCCACCTGGCTGGCCCGCGAGAACGGCCATGCGGAGCAATTGGCCGGGGCGGTCGCGGCCTCGGACGCCTTCTTCCCCTTCCGTGACGGCCCCGACGTGCTGATGGACGCCGGCATCACCGCCCTGATCCAACCCGGCGGCGGCAAGCGCGACGAGGACACCATCGAGGCCTGCGACGAGCGCGGCGTGGCGATGATCTTCACCGGCACGCGGCACTTTAAGCACTAGCGCGGACTCAGGGACGGCGGTGCGGCGTAGCGTCAGGCCTCCGTGCCTGACGAAGGACATCCGTTTCAGCAAGCGGCCTCCAACGTGCGGCCCTTCGGTGCGTCACCCGCCCCTACTCCCCCGCATCCTCGCGCCGCGGGCGCGGCCGCTCCGGCGGTGCGTCGTCGAGTTCCTCCGGCGTGAGGTCCCGGTCAATCGTGTACTGCTCCCGCAGCCACCGCCCCAGGTCCGCCATCTTGCAGCGCGGGCTACAGAACGGGTACAGGCGCGGCAAGGCCCCTTCGTAAGCTACGTCCGCTCCACAGACTGCGCACTTGTACGTCGCCATACTGTCTCGCGCTCACGCCCTCTCGCGACCGCTCCGGTGCACCCGTGTCCGCTACCTCGACCACGTGGTACACGGCCACGGCGCATTGTAAGCGCGCGCGTGCATCTGGGCCCCGCCTCCCGCGGTATCATATAGGTGTGCGTGTTCCGATCTTCCTGGTGGAGAAGCAGCCATGCGTACGGGACGTGCAACCGCCATCCTCCCCATCCTCCTGTGCGGGCCCCTCGCCTTCTGGTCCGGCTGTGCCGCCCACTCGCCCAAGAGCGCGTCCGGGGCGTTCAGCAACGACCCCTATCGCACCGCCAATCGGCCGGCGGAACCGGCCAACACCCCCGCTGCCCCCCTCCCGGTGCTCCTGCCGGGTGAGCAGGCTGTCCGCCCCGGCGTGCTGGTCCTGCGCGTCTGGAACGACGGCCCGGCCGACACGCCGCCGCGCTGCGACATTGTCGAGCCGCGCGGGCTGCACCAGGTCCCGTACCTGCGCCGCGAGCGAGACCCGGCCGTTGCCCGCGGTGACGCGTCCGCCACCACGCGCGGCGGCACGGAGCGCAGTCTGGCCGCCGACGCGCTGCGCCAGGCCGCACCCACCGTGGCGCGCGACGCTCTGCGTTTCAACCAGGACGGCTCCCCGTGCCTGGAGCCGGAATATCGTCTGGTGCGTACCTACACGCCCGACGCCGACAGCACGGTGCGCTACTACATCTACAACGTCGACCTCAATAACCCTTCGGTCGCGCAGAATTGGCGCGAGCTGCAGCAGGCCCAGCGGGCCGAGCAGCGTCAGGCGCGGGCCGAGCGTGAAGCCGATCGCGCGTGGGCGCGGCGGAAGAACCACTTGCTCAGCGCCAGCGAGCAGGCCCGCGAAGAGGGCGTCGTCTTGATGCAGGCCGGCGAGTACCGCAAGGCGCTCATCGCCTTCACTCGCGCCGCCGACCTCAATCAGGGCGATCCGGCCTCGCGCCTGCACGTCGCCCTGGCGCAGACGGCCTTGGGGCACGACGCCGAGGCTGCCAAAGCCTTGCGCCGCGCCCTCGAATTGCAGCCTCGTCTGCTGCCCGCGCATCTCGATCTGCCGCAGTATTACCCGACGGCCGACGAGCTCGACGCACACGTGGCGGCGTTGTCGCAGCGCGTTGCGCAGGCACCGGCGCCCGCAGCGGACGCGTGTTTCCTGCTGGGCTTTTTTGAGTTCCAGCGCGGCCAGTACGCCGCCGCGCATGCCGCATTCCAGCAGGCCGACCGCGCGCGCCCCGATGATCCGCGCACACAGAAGTACCTCGAACTCACCAAGCCGGCCCGACCCTGACGCGCGGCGCTAGCGCCGCCCGACGCGGATCACGCGGCCTGCCGCGCGCGGCGCACTCCCACGCATCGCGCGCGGAACTTCATCTTTTCGCGCATTCTCGCTCCAAAGCGCTTGACGCGCTGCCGATGATTTGCTAATGCTCTGCTGCGTTGTGCAGTTCGTTTCTTTCACATCCCTTTAAGGAGCCCGAGATGGCCAAGAAGAAGGCTGCGAAGAAGAAGGTCGCCAAGAAGAAGACCGCGAAGAAGAAGACCGCGAAGAGGGCTTGCTGCAAGAGCATGTAGCCCCGCCAAGCGCCACGGCGGCACACGTGCGACCCGACCCGCGATGCACGCGGGTCACTGACAGAACCCCCGGTCGCACGGCTCTGACGAAACAGCCGAGTCTATCTTCCCCCCTCATGCAGTTTCTGCGGCACCGGGCCTTGCGGGTCCGCGCCGCATAGTTGGGTCTGCTGAGACCTGGCTTAGGCGCATGACAACTGCGCTGCACACCGGCCTGACCGGGCCGTGGGCAGCGCAGTTTTTTTGTCCCCGCCCCCCCCCCGCGCCCGGCTCGTGCGGATCCAGCCCGCCCAGCCCCCGCCGTCGGGGGCAGGCCGCAGCTACTGCGGCTCGTACTGCCGCGGCGCCGCCCCGCGCGCCCCCAGCTCCACCTGCCAGAACGCCACTGCGTCCGTCGCCAAGTCCAGCGTCGCCACCGTATGGACCGCTGCCCGATGCAGCGCGCCGGGGTTAACGAACCGCCGCCCCCCGATGCGCACGTCCCGCGCCACATGCGTGTGCCCGTGCAGAACATACTCAACATGATCCGACGAAGGGCGCCCACCTCCACGGCGCGCCGTCGCGGCGAGCAGCTGCTCGTACTCCGGCTCGCAACCGTGGAATGCCAGAATGACGCGTCCGTCGAGTTCCAGCCGCGCCGGCGCCTGCGGCACAAGCTGAACCCCCAGGCTGGCCGCGTACTGCTCCAGTCGCCCATCCGGATAGTCGGTGTTGCCGTAGACCAGCCACGCCGTCCAGCCGGCCAGTTCGTCGATCACCCCCGCCCCGCCGATGTCCCCGCAATGTACCAGCGCCTCCGCGCCCACCTGGCGCAGCAGCCGCACCGCCGCCGCCGTCCGCCGCGTGTCCCCGTGCGTGTCCGCGAGGATTCCCAGCCGCATCCCGTTGGCTCCCGCGCCGTCACCCCGCCCTCCGCCTCAACTCCGCAGCGAGGCCAGGAATTCCTCCTGCGTCTTCGTCTTGCCCATCCGGTCGAGCAGCGCCTGCATCGCCTTGACCGGCGGCAGGTCGTTAAGCTGCCGCCGCAGCATATACACCTTCTGCAGCACGTCCGGCGCCAGCAGCTTCTCTTCCTTGCGCGTCCCCGACGTCTGCAGGTCCATCGCCGGCCAGATGCGCAGGTTCGCCAGGTCCCGACTGAGCACCAGCTCCATGTTGCCCGTACCCTTGAACTCCTGGAAGATGAACTCGTCCGCCCGGCTGCCCGTGTCAATCAGCGCCGACGCGATGATCGTCAGCGACCCGCCGTTCTCCACGTTCCGGGCCGAGCCGAAAATCTGCTTGGGCTCCTGCAACGCCCGGATGTCGAGCCCGCCCGTCATCGTCCGCCCGCTGCTGCCCACGTTGGTGTTGAACGCCCGGGCCAGCCGCGTGATCGAGTCGAGCAGAATCACAATGTCCTGCCCCAGCTCCACCAGCCGCCGGCTCCGCTCGATGACCAGCCGCGCGACACGAATGTGCGACGCCACGTCCTGATCGTTGCTCGACGCGATCACCTCGCCACGCACGTTGCGACGCATCTCCGTCACTTCTTCGGGCCGCTCATCCACCAGCAGCACGATCATGTACACTTCCGGATGATTCGTCGCGATCCCGTGCGCCATCTGCTGCAGCAGGATCGTCTTGCCCGTGCGCGGCGGGGCCACGATCAGCCCGCGCTGTCCCTTGCCGATCGGCGTGAACAGGTCGACCACCCGCATCGTCAACGGCCCGCCCGGCGTGTCAAACCGCAACCGCTCCGTCGGATCGATCGCCGTGGTGTCGTTCAGCGGCGTCGGCGGCAGCCAGTCCTTCACCGGCATCCCGTTGATCGTCTCGATCCGCGCCAGCTTGAACCGCCGGTTGCCCTTCCCATCCACCGCCGCCACCGGCCCCGCCAACAGCTCGCCGCCTCGCAGGCCAAACTTGCGCACCGCGTCGAGGGTTACGTACGGATCGTCCGGCCTCACCGCCAAATGCCGCTTGGGGGACCGGATGAACCCGGCCCCCTGCGAATCCAGCTCCAGCACGCCTTCCGCGACGTTCGCTCCGGGTGCCGCGCTGCCAACTCCGTTCTCTTCAGCCATAGGGTACTTCTTGTTATCTGGGTTTCCGGATACGGCGCGTCACGGGGTCAACGCGCTGCAACCATGACAGGCTCGTGCGGCCCCCGGCCGATCGGCCGCTCGGGAACAGCGATGTAAGCCTAACCCCGCTTTCACAGCAGGCTGCGGCGCTGACCAGCGCGGGCGCCCCAGCACACCTTCCACGGCGTAGTCTACCCCTGCCGCCGCGCCCCGGCAACAGCGCCTAACCGGGCGATTCCGCCGCCACCGCGTTCGAAAGCGTACCGATACCGTCGATCTCCACTTCGATCCGGTCGCCCGACCGGAGGAACACCGGCGGCGTACGGGCCATGCCCACCCCCTCCGGCGTGCCGGTCAGGATCACCGTCCCCGGCAGCAGCGTGAACTGGTGCGACAGGTAGCTGATCAGGTGACGGCACGAGAACACCATGTCGCACGTGCTTGCGTCCTGCATGCTCTGCCCGTTCAGTCGGCTGCGCACCCGGCACTGGTCCGGGTCCATCTCGTCCGGCGTCACGAGCCACGGACCCAGCGGACAAAACGTGTCGAAGCCCTTCGCCCGCGCCCATTGCTTGTCATTCCGCTGACAGTCGCGGGCCGACACATCGTTCGCGCAGGTGTACCCGAGCACGTAGTCCAGCGCCCCTTCCGGAGCCACGCACCGCGCCCGCCGCCCGATCACGATGGCCAGCTCCGCTTCATAGTCCACTTCCGTCGGCGCGCTCGCCGGCAAGACGATCGTCCCGCCGTCTCCGAGCAGTGCCGTTGTGGCTTTCTGGAAGATCAGCGGACGCTCCGGGAGTGGCGCCCCCGTCTCCTGCGCGTGCGCGCGATAGTTGCGCCCGATCGCAAAGATGTTCGGCGGCGCCACCGGCGGCAGAAAACGCTGCACCGCCACCACCTCGTCTGCAAACGTCAGCCGCCCGAACAGCTCCCCCACCAGCGGCTGGACCGCCGTCGGATGGACCAGCCGTCCGGTGAGTTCGCGGCCATCGCTGGCAACAAATCGCGCGAGCTTCATCTCCAGACCCTTCACCGGCCGCGGCTCGATGCTCCAACCAGCGCGCTCCCGCCCGAAGCGACCTTAGTAGAACACGGTCACAATCAGGTGCGGGTCCGCATGCTTGCCTTCAACAACGCCGATGCAGCTCGTCGCGAACTTGATCTGCACATCCTCGTTGGCATCGGCCCAATCGTTGATCTGCTCGCACATGTAGTTCATCGCCGCGTCGGCCAGCTTGCAGTGGAAGACCCGGCAGCGCGTCGCGTTGGGCACGTCCCGCAGCAGCGCCCGCCGCAGATGCGCCTCGTTCACCCCCGCTACCTCGGTGATCCCGCCCGCGCGGCTGCCGAACGAGCGGATCGCCGTGGGCTTCTTGTCGTACGCCACGGCGACCTCCCCACCCGGCCCGCCTTCGTCGAGCGCAACCGGCGCATCCCCTTCGGCCACTCCCGTGGCCGCACGCTTGTCCTTCAGGCAGTGCACGCAGAGCAGCCGTCCCTCCCACGCCTCCGCCATGCCCTTCTTGATGTGCTCCGGGTAGATGGTGGCACCGCACTCCTCGCAGGTCTTGAGCTCTTCGCCCTCTTCCGCCATCGCCTGACCTCCTTGCGCTGCCCGGAGCCGCCCACCTGCCAACGGGTGATCCTGCCGGACGCACCCCGCCGGGCACCACACCATCCGGGTGCGGGGGCGCGACACGGCGCGGCTCGATGTGTCCACGGGCATCCTAGAGGCACACCCCGGTTTCGGCAACACCGGCGCTGCGGTGGCGCCCCGCGCACCGTGCCCGCCCGCCGCGCGTCCCGTAATCCCGTCCCGCCCGCCCGGGGAGCCGCGGCGCGACCTCCCCGCGCGCTGCGTCCGCACACCAGCGCGGCCGTTTCGCCACCCTGCCCGCCCCGATAAATTCCTTGAACTGGTTTTCGGAGAGGACTATGCTCAATGCTGTTGGATGCGCTGGGTGGCGTCTGCGGCCGCATAGGCCTCCTGTCTGGTCAAACCACACCCCGCGCGCCCCGGAATGTTGGAGTGGAAAGTCACCGCGACCGGCTCGGGAAGCGGTGCACTGCGCTGAGACGGTCTGCTGAAATCACGATTGGGAACAGGAATGGTGCCGGGCGCAGACGTCCTGGGGGACGTTTTCGCGCGGCGGTTGTGCGCGCTGGGAGCTAGGCAGGCGCGGGACGCCAGGCTGCGTCGCCGCCGGAGGAAAAAGACTCATGACAGGTAAATGGACAATCGGTCTGCTGGTGATCGCTCTCGCGGCTGGTGCCTGGGCGGAGCCGCCCACTCCCAGCCCGGACTTGGCGGCGGTACCCATCAAGTTCGTCGCGACGCCCGATCTGGCTGCCCTGCAGGTCGAAGACGCCGCGCGGGATGCCGCCGGCGAGCCGCCCCGCTTCGCCGTGCCCAACCCCACGGCCCTCACCCCAGACAGCGATGGAAAATGGGAGGCATTGGACAACGAGAACCTCTTGTGGCGCCTGCGGATAAACTCGCCCGAGGCCCTCTCCCTCAACCTCGGCTTCACCAGCTTCTACATGCCGTCAGAAGGCCAGCTTACGATCTACTCCGCGGACGGCCAGACGGTCGTGGGCCCGTTCACGGCGGCCGATAACCGCGACGACGGCGAGCTGTGGACCCCGATCGTCCCGGGGCCGGAAATGGTCCTGGAACTCCGCATTCCGCAGAAGCAGTTGAACCAGCTCGTCCTCGAGCTCGGCTCCATCAACGTCGGCTATCGCGGCTTCGGTCAGCTCCACGAGAAGGCCGGCACCTGTAACATCGACGTCGTCTGCCCCCAGTCGGCCGGCTGGGAAGCCCAGATCAAGTCGGTCGGCGTGTATACCGTCAACGGCACCTGGACCTGCACCGGCGCCTTGATCAATAACACCGCCCAGGACAAACGCCCCTTCTTCCTGACCGCGAACCATTGCTCGGTCAACTCGAGCAACGCGGGCTCGGTGGTTGTCTATTGGAACTTCCAGAGCCCCACCTGCGGCCAGCACGGCGGCGGCTCGCTGAGCCAGTACCAGAGCGGCGCCACGTGGCGGGCTAGCTACTCAACCTCCGACTTCACCCTGATTGAATTCAATTCCGCCCCCTCGGCGGCCTTCGACGTCGTCTTCGCCGGCTGGGACCGCACCGATACCGCCCCGGCCAGCGCCGTCGGCATTCACCATCCTAATTGCGACGAGAAGAGTATCTCGTTTGACAACGGCACCTGCCCGGTCACGACCTATCTGAGCAACACCTCGCCCGGAGACGGCACGCACCTCAAGACCGATTGGGACCTCGGCGTCACGGAGCCGGGCTCGTCCGGCTCGCCGCTCTTCAACCCCGCCCACCGCATCGTCGGCCAGCTCCACGGCGGCTATTCCGCCTGCGGCAACAGCGACATGCGCGACTGGTACGGCCGCGTCTACCGCTCCTGGACCGGCGGTGGCGCCAATACCTCGCGGCTGAGCAACTGGCTCGACCCCAGCGGAACCGGCGCCACGACGCTCGACTACCTCTACTACAACGTTCAGGCCGGCCTGCAGGTCACGCCCTCCACCGGCCTCGACTCCGCCGGCAACACCGGCGGCCCGTTCTCGCCCACCAGCATCGACTACGTTGTCAAGAACGTCGGCAATTACGCGGTCAGCTACCAGGTCGGTCACACCCAGACGTGGAATTCGCTCACCAACGCCGGCGGCACGCTGGCCGCCGGAGCACAGGTCACCGTCACGGTGGCGCTCACCGCGGCCGCCAATAGCCTGTCCAACGGCACCTACACCGACACGATCACCTTCACCAACGTCACCGACGGCGTTGGCAATACCACGCGCACGGCCAAGCTCGTCGTCGGCGTGCCGGGCGTGATCTACACGTGGAACCTCGACACCAATCCCGGGTGGACCACGACCGGAAGCTGGGTCTGGGGTACGCCCCAGGGTGGCGCGGGCGACCACGGCACCGGAGATCCCACCTCCGGCTACACCGGCACGAAGGTCTACGGCTACAACCTCGGCACGGGCACCGCTGGCGGCTATGCCAACTCCATGACCGAGCAGAATCTGACTACCACCGCGATCAACTGCTCCGGCCTCACGCAGACGCGCCTGAAGTTCTACCGCTGGCTGGGTGTCGAATCGTCCACCTACGATCACGCCTACGTCCGCGTCAGCAGCAACGGCACGACCTGGACCACCCTCTGGCAGAACTCCACCACGACCCTCAATGACACCGCCTGGTCGTTGCAGGATTTCGACATTTCCGCGTACGCCGACAACCAGCCCACCGTCTACATCCGCTGGGTGATGGGCTCGACAGACGGCAGTTGGACCTACTGCGGCTGGAACATCGATGACGTCCAGATCTGGGGCCTCACCAGTTGCACCGGCCCGTCGATCAGCGCGCACCCGCAGAGCGCCACACGCTGTTCCGGCCAGTCTGTGACCTTCAACGTCACCGCCAGCGGCGGCACCCTCTCGTATCA
>CAZGAQ010000015.1:0-99248 GCA_964523405.1 uncultured Planctomycetales bacterium | reverse complement strand
GCGCGGCAAGTCGAGCGACTATGCCGTGCGGCTGCGTGAGAAGCAGAAGGTGAAGCGGCACTACGGGCTGCTGGAGAAGCAGTTCCGGCGCTACTTCGCTCTGGCTTCGAAGTCGCCGGGCAATACGGGCGAGGCGTTGCTGCAGATTCTGGAGCGGCGGCTGGACAACGTTGTCTACAAGCTGCGCTTCGCGGCAGGGCGGCGCGGCGCGCGGCAGGCCATCGTGCACGGGCACATTTTCGTGAACGGGCGCAAGGTGGACCGGCCGGGCTACCTGGTTGCGGCGGGCGACAAGATCACGGTGCGCAACCGCGAGAAGTCGCAGAAGTATGCGCGGGCCCAGATGGCGCTGCTCGAGGGCGTGTCGAATCCGCCGCCGCAGGATTGGTTCCAGGTGGACGCGGGCAAGCTCGAGGCGACCGTGATCGCGCTGCCGGGTCGGGAGCACGTGCTGATCCCGATCGAAGAGCAGCTCGTGGTCGAGTTCTGCTCGCGCTAGAGGACAGGATTGGAACCGGGGGCACACGCGCCCGTGTGCCTCGGGAGGCGAACACCGATGCGGATCAGATGGCTGGGCCTTGAACTGCCGACCCGGGTCGTCCGGGATGAGTCGGTCAGCACGGACACGTATGGGCGTTTCTCGATCGAGCCGTTTGAGCGCGGCTTCGGGACCACCGTGGGCAACAGCCTGCGGCGCATCCTGCTATCGAGCCTGGAAGGCTCGTCGGTGACGCACGTCCGCATCGCCGGCGCCGACCACGAGTTCATGTCGCTGCCCGGCGTGCTCGAGGATGTCACCGACATCATCCTGAACATCAAACAACTGGTTGTCGATCTCGACGCCGACACGCCGAAGACGATGCGCGTCGAGCGCACCACGCGCGGCGAAATCCGCGCCGGTGATTTCGAGGCGGACGCGGCCATCACGATCGCCAATCCGGAGCTGCTGATTGCCACGCTGACGGATGACATCCGCTTTTCGGCGGAGCTGACCGTCGCGCGCGGCCGCGGCTATGTGCCGGCGGTCGAGCACACCAGCGAGAACGACGAGATCGGCGTGATCCCGGTGGATGCGCTGTACTCGCCGGTGACGCGCGTGCGCTATCGCACCGAGGACACGCGCGTCGGGCAGAAGGTGAACTACGACCGGCTCGTGATGGAAGTCTGGACCAAGGGCGCGACGCGGCCCGAGGACGCGCTGGTCGAGGCTGCCAAGATCCTGCGCAAGCACCTCAACCCGTTCGTACAGTACTACGAACTGGGCGAGCAGGTGACGGCGGCGGACGCCCGGCCGGAGCCCGCGGCGAGCCCGGTGGACGACGAATTGCGGCAGAAGCTGGAGCGCGCGATCTCGACGCTGGAACTGTCGGTCCGCGCCAGCAACTGCCTCGAGGCGGCCAAGATCAACACGATCGGCGAGCTGGTGCGGTTGAGCGAGAATGACCTGCTGGAGCTGCGCAGCTTCGGCAAGACGTCACTGATGGAAGTCAAGGAAAAGCTGGCGAAGGTCGGCTTGCAGTTAGGCCTGGTTACGCGGTCGGGCGACGCCCCGGGGGCAAGTGCTCCGGCGGACGCGCTGCCGACGCTCTAGGTTTGGTGAGGTGGTACGATGAGACATGGTGTACGCGGTCGCAAGCTGGCTCGTACCGCTAGCCATCGCCTGGCCCTGCGGCGGAATCTGGTGCAGAGCCTGTTCGAGCACGGCGAGATCCGCACGACGATCCCCAAGGCCAAGGAAGTGCGGGCCTTCGCGGAGAAGTTGATCACACTGGCCCTGGATGGCAGCCTGGCGGCGCGGCAGCGCGCCGAGGCCGTGCTGACCGACCGGTCGATCATTCCGGCCGAGAACCGGGATGAGTATGACCGCATGAGCGACGCCAAGCGCACCAAGGTGCTGCAGTCACGCTCTGGGCGGCGCTATCGCAAGAATACGGCGCGGCCGGGGATGAAGTTCACGGCCGAGTCGGTGCTGCACAAGCTCTTCGCGGACATTGCGCCGCGGATGAAGAAACGCAACGAGGCGTTCAAGAGCGCGGGCGGCTACACGCGGATCATCAAGCTGGGTACGCGCCGCCTCGGCGACGGCGGGCAGCTCGCCATCCTGCAACTCGTGAAAGACGACGAGAAGGCCCGCGAGAAGAGCACGGCCAAGACCGAGCGCAAGCGCCGGGCGCGCGTGAAATACTCGGTGTATGCGGGCAAGCCGCGGGCGCTGCAGACACGCCGCCGGGCGAAGAAGAGCGGCGCCGCGAAGCCGGAGGCCCCGAAGACGGAGTAGCGTCATGGCGGTGGGGATGTCGATCTTCGCGCGGATCGTTGCGGGCGAGATCCCGTGTCACCGCGTGTTTGAGAGCGACGTCGTCCTGGCCTTCCTCGACGTGAACCCCCTCGCGGTCGGGCATACTTTGGTGCTGCCGAAGCGCGCGGTCGAACGCTTCGAAGACCTTCTGCCGGAAGAGGCGGCCGAGTTGGGGCGGCAACTGCCCGTACTCGCGCGCCGGATCGTCGCGGCCACGGGGGCTCCGGGCTACAACGTGCTGCTGAACAACGGCGTGGTCGCGAGCCAGGAAGTGCCCCACGTGCACTTCCACATTATCCCGCGGCACTCGGGGGATGGGCTGGGCTACCGCTGGAAGGCGCAGCCCGGCGAGGCCAGGCAGCTCGCGGAACTGGCCGCGCGGATTCGCGCGCTGGCGTAAGCGCTCGCGCTTGCGGCCGGGCCGACGCGCAATATAATGGTGTTTGCTGGGGACGTAGCTCAATTGGGAGAGCGCCGCGTTCGCAATGCGGAGGTTGCCGGTTCGATCCCGGTCGTCTCCATGAAGCCCGCCGCAAGTCGGCGGGCTTCGTGCGCAATTGGGGGGTGTCACGAGAGGCGACAATTTCCGACAGAGCTGGGGGCCACCCGCGAGGTACTGTAGTTCGTACTGCCGATGAGAAGTCAGGCGCGCAAGCCGGCGTAGGCCCGGGACGGCGGTCGGCGGTGAGTCTGGAGGCTGACGGTCATGGGAATGCGGCTGGGCTGGCGGGGGGCTCACTGGGCGCTTGGATTGACACTGAGCGCTGCGCTCATGGCGGCGGGGCAGACACCGAGCCGCGGCCCGGGGGCGCCCGCAACGTCCACCTCCAGTTCTACGGGGCCGCAGCCAAAGCTGGAATACGCCCCACGCGAGTTCAATTTCGGCGAGATCTGGGTCGGGATGCCGGCGAAGATCGAGATTACCCTCAAGAACGAAGGGCAGGCCGACCTGCTGCTGTCCGCCAGCGCGGAGTGCGGCTGCACCGTGCTCACACAGCCCAAGGGCTTGCTCACGCCCGGCGAGACCACCAGCTTCTCGATTACATACGACACGAAGCGCATCGGTCCCGTCAAGAAGCATGTCACCTTGACCACCAATGACCCGACGCAACGTCAGGTCACGCTGGCCGTGACCGGCACGGTCAAGCCGCCGTTCGAAAGCACGCCGGCGGACCAGCTCCAATTCGCGGGCGTTTTGACCGATGAATTGGCCGAACGCAGCATCCGCATGCGGAATCAGTTTGGCCGGCCGCTGAAGCTGAAGCTCAAGGCGGGGCAGGAGTTCGACCGTTTTGAGGTGATGCTGGTCGAGGTGGAGGCGGGTCAGGTGTACGAGCTGCAGGCGAAGACCAAGCCGCCTCTGGCGACGGGCTACAGTCGCGTGGACGTGCTGCTCGAGACGGACAACGCGGACATCCCGACGCTGACCGTGTCCGTGATGTCCGTCGCGCAGCCGCGCGTGTCCGTGAATCCGGCCAGCCTGTACGTGAGCCCGGCGGCGACCCAACCGAGTAAACAGATCGTCACTGTGCAATACCGGCTGGAGAGCCCGCTGGAGATCACCGCAGTGCAGGTGAACGGGCCGGGCATCGAGGCGGAACTCATGCCCGCGGGGCCGGCGGCCAGCGGCGACAAGTTCGGCATTCGCCGGGTGCGCGTGACGTTGCCGCCGGCGGAAGGGCTCACCGAGGGGGCCAAGATCGAGATCCTGACGACGGCGAAGTCTGAGGAGTATCGGCGTTTGGTCGTGCCGATCGTCAAGCGCGTGACGCCTGCGGCGGCGGCGCGACCCGGCGCCACGCCGCCGACGAGCGCGGCTCCGGTCGTGCCGGCTCCGGCGCCGCAGCCGGCGCCGGGAGGTAATCCGCGGTCACGGGGGTGGCGGCCGGGTCTGCCGTGCCGCGGCCGCGGGGCCCCGCTCGCATTAAAGGTTCGTAACTCGACCGCCGATCGGCGGTTGCCAGATGGTCGCAGGGAAACTGGAGGCTGGTCGCCATGACGCTCAGGCTGGGAAAATGGACCGCGGGGTTTGTGTTGGGTGTGATCGGTAGTGCGTGTCTGGCCGCGCCCCCGCCCGAGACGCGGACACCGGCCCCGCCCGTTCCGCCGCCCGCGAATGTGCCCGCGACGACGCAACCGACGGGCCCGCAGCCGAAACTGGAATACTCGCCACGTGAGTTCAATTTCGGCGATGTCTGGGTGGGGATGCCCGCGAAAGTCGAGATCACCATCAAGAACACCGGCCAAGCCGACCTGACGCTGTCCACACGGGGCACCTGCGGGTGCACCGTTCCAACGCAGCCCAAGTCGCCGTTGCCCCCGGGCGAATCCACAACGTTCTCGATCACGTACGACACGAAGCGCGCGGGTACGGCCAACAAGCAGGTCATCATCACTTCGAACGATCCGGCCCAGCCGCAGGCGACGATCCCGGTCATCGGGACGGTCAAGCCGGTCTTCGAGTGCAAGCCGGCGGAGCAGATCGCCTTCGTCGGCCTGATGATCGAAGAAAATGCCGAGCAGGGCATCAAGATGGAGAACAAGTTCGGCCGGCCGGTCAAGCTGAAGATCAAGGACGGGCAGGATTTCGGGCGCTTCGACGTGACCTTGACAGAGGTGGAGCCAGGCCAGTCGTACGACCTCAAGGCGAAGACCAAGCCGCCGCTGGCGCTGGGCTACAACCGCGCCGAGATCGTGCTGGAGACGGATGCCAGGGAAGTGCCGACGCTGACGGTGCCGCTGACGGCCAATGCGCAGCCGCGCGTCGTCGTGAATCCCTTCAGCCTGTATGTGAGCCCGGCCGCGACCCAGCCGAGCCAGCAGACGATCACGATTCAGTACCGGCTGGAGATTCCGATCGAGATTACCGAGATCAAGTCGAGCGTGGAGAGCATCAAGACGGAACTGATGCCGACGCAGAAGCCGACCGGTGGCAAGCTCGGCTTTTACCAGGTGCGGGTCTCGCTGCCGCCGTTCGAGCAGATCCCCGACGGCGCCAAGATTGAGATCTTCACGTCCGATCAGACCGACGCGTACAAGCGCCTGGAAGTGCCGGTCATGAAGCGCACGCCCGCGCCGGTGGCCCGGCCCAACTCGGTGGTTGCACCGACGTCCGCGCCGGGGGCCCCGCTGCCGAAGTTGACCCCGCCCACGCCGCCCCAGCCGACGACGATGCCCGCGCCGCGGCCGGCGCCATGACGCATCTACCGCCAGCACAGTCCTGAAAACAGCGCGGCCCGCCGGAACCGGCGGGCCGTTTCGTTTTTCGTCCGACGCGCCGCGCAGGCGTCGTCTACAGGTACGCGCCGCGCAGGCCCAGGTTGTGGCCCAGGACCGTGTGGCGGTCGTTCTCGCAGCGGATGTCCGCCTCGACGTTGCGGTTGATCTTGTTCTTCTCGATGACCGTGTGGTCCGCGTGGTGCACGTGGATGCCGACGCGGTTGTCCTGAATATCGTTGCCGCGGATGGTCACGTCGCGGGGCCGCACATCCTCGCAGCCGCGCTCGGCCTCGGGCAGCAGACGGATGCCGTGGTCCCGATCCGCGCGGATCGCAATGGCGTGGTCGTTGTGCAGGAAGCGGTTGTCCTCGATCAGCCAGTTGCGGATCGTGCGGTTCGTGTGCGCGTCATCCCAGAACGCCTTGATGCGCCGCGTCCACAGCAGAATGCCGTGCCCGTTGCTCTGGAAGTCGTTGCGCCGGACCTCGAAATCCACGCCGTGCTCGACCGCGATGCCGGCCTGGCGGTTGAAGAGCATGCGGTTGCCCTCCAGCACGTTGCGGCTGGAGTAGCCGAGCCAGAAGCCGAAATTGCAGCGATCCGCCCAGTTGTTGCGGAAGATGTTGCCGCTGCTGAAGGTGGCTTCAAAGGCGATGTTCGGGCTGAGCGAGCCGTCGTTCTCCTCGAAGAGATTGTCGTTCGAGCCGACATCCTCGCCGGCGGGATTGCGTCCGGCCAGGAAGAAGCCGTCGCCGCTCAGACGGGCGAAGTTCTTCCGGAAAACGTTGCGGCAGGAACCGTAGATGATGAGGAAACCGGTCGAATCGGCGCCCATGTGTCCGACGGAACCGGCCCCGACCACCACCCGGCCCTTGTCGCGCGGCTCGTAGCGGCAGCAGAAGTCCGCCCAGTTCTCTTCGAACACGCTCTCGCAGGTATTGAACAGGTGGAAGCCGAAGCCGCTGTTGTAGCTGGCCACATTGCGACGCACATTCAAGCGCGTGCAGTGGTAGGTCAGCAGCCCGTTGAGCTGGTGCTGCAGGTCGTTGTCGAGGATGTCCGCGCCATCCACGCGGTCGAGGAGGATCGCGCCACCGTAAGGATCATTGGCCGGGCGCCAGATGTCCAGGAAGATCGTGTTGGCGCCGACTTCGGCCGTGGAGGTGATCTGATTCTGCTCGATCACGATTCCGTCCGCGCCGCGGGCCACGATGCCGTGATAGTAGTCGCGGATGCGGAGGTTGCGGACGGTCACGCCCGTCTGCCCGAGTACGGACACTCCGACACCCTGACGGTTGTCGCCGAGAATGGTGGCGCCATTGCCGTCCAGCGTGACGCCGGGGGCCTCAATGGTGATGCCCTCAGGCAGATAGTAGACGCCGGGTTCGAGACGCGTGTTCTCGCGGATGACAAGCCCACCGTTCGTGGGAATGAGCGTGGCGGCCGAGGGAGCGGTATTCATAGATTACTCACGTTCCGAGCGAGATCGCCAGATTAACCGTTTCATTCGCACCCAACAAACCACATGCCGGATGCGGGCCCCGCTTTACTACAAATCGGATGAACGAATTGTAGCGGGTTAAGCGACAACATGAAAGGCTTTCTAACCCCGGAGAAGCGTTTCATTGTTCCGGATAAATTCCCAGGGCCCGATTCCATTCATTGA
Source organism: uncultured Planctomycetales bacterium (assembly GCA_964523405.1). GTDB lineage: Bacteria > Planctomycetota > Phycisphaerae > UBA1845 > Fen-1342 > CAZGAQ01. Next base: position 92,064 of record CAZGAQ010000015.1, on the reverse strand, counting down.
GCCTACGGACGCGAGCCGCTGGATCGGTCGGGATCTGCAGGGGTCGGCCGCGGCCATCCAGAATCAAACCGACGACCCCGCCGGTAACCTCGCGTGTGATTGCCTGCCCGGGCCCGCCACCGACGTCAAAACCTCTTGCTGGCGAGGCAGTTACGGTTGCCCGGGCTCCCTCGGCCAGGGGCACGAGAACGAGTTGGCCGACCCTCACTTCATGCCGACTGGAGCCGCCAGCGGCGCGTACTTCGACGGTCATGCAAGGCTGTCCGCCGCGGACCTTGGCTCCACCACGGGGCGCGATGCTCCAGCCCAGCCGGACCAGGCAGTCGCGATTGAAGACCTGGAGCGCCGCTTCTTCATGGACCGTGCTCAGGACACCTAGTTGCGGCATCATGAAGATCGAGTCGACGGTCAGCTCGGTGAAGCCTTCCGGCTGGAAACCATCCAGCATCATGAGCGCCCCCTGGCTGCGTCGCGGACTGTGCGAGAGCACGCCGCCCGAGCCGACGATCATGTCCAGCCCGAGCATGTCGACCAAGGTTTGCCCGGACATCTGCTGGTCAAAGGCGTCCGCGATGGAGCGTTGCTGCCGCACGCCCTTGAGCCCGACCGCCATCTGCTTGTGCTGAATAAACGCCAACCGCAGTGCCTCACGACAGATGGCCTGCTCGATCATCAGTTCGTCGAGCGTCTGCGGGATCGTTGTCGGCCGAATCATCTTGTTGCGAATACGGTTACGAATGTCGCGATCGTCGAGATCCAGTGGTACCCAGCGGACGATGTTCTCGAAGCCGGCCTCCGCGACCACGTTAAAGATGCTGTAGCTCATGCCGAGATTGGCGCTGACGGTGCGGTTGAAGACCTTCTCAGAGCGCGGGTCGTCCGCGTCGCTACGGAAGACGCTGAACACGTCGGTCGTCGCGCCGCCGATGTCGACACCGGCTACCTGGATCCCCTCGCGCTCCGCGATGAGTTGCATGATCAGGCCGACCGCACCGGGCGTCGGCATCAGCGGCACCGGGCGCGGCTCGGCGGACGGCAGGTGCACGCGTGTCCAGGTCAGCAACTTGCCGTAGCCCGGGGCCTGCTTCATGACGTGCTCGAGGAACAGGTCGTGGATGCGGTCGCGCGCTGGGCGGAGGTTCTCGGCTTCCAGCGTCGGGCGGAGATTGTCCGTGAGGTAAAGCGCGGCCTTGTCCCCGAGGATCCGTTGCACTTCGGGCTGAGCTTGATTGTTGCCGGCAAAGATGACGGGGAGCTGGAAACCGACGCCAAAGCGCGGTTTCGGATCGGCCGCCGCGATGAGCTGGCTCATCTCCACCACGTGCTTGATCGTGCCGCCATCCGTTCCGCCGGAAACCAGGATCATGTCGGGCCGCATGGAGCGAATTCGTTCGATACGTTCGTGGTTTGCGCGGCCGTCATTGGTGGCGAGGGCGTCGATGACCACGGCGCCGGCGCCCAAGGCGGCGCGCTGTGCGCTTTCGGCGGTCATGTTCTTGACGACGCCGGCCACCATCATCTGCAAGCCGCCGCCGGCGGAAGACGTGCCGACGTATGCGTCGCAGCCGTTCTGGCCGTCGCGTGGGCACCAGACGGTGTCGTTCTTGATGAACTTGCGTCCGGTCAGGTCCTCGATCTCGCCGAAGGCGTTGAGGACGCCCCGGGTGACGTCTTCGGCGGGTGCTTCGACCGTGGTGGGGGCTTCGCCGCGGCACACGAGGCGATAGGAGTCCCCCTGCTTCTCAATGAGGATGGCTTTGGTCGTGGTGGAGCCACAGTCGGTGGCGAGGATCGTACGCAGTTCGTCGGCCATGAGCCCAGCCTCTCGGGGCCGCGCCGAATAAACCGGTTCACTGCCGGTTCGTGGGCGCACCGGCGGCATGATACGGCGCGAGCGGCTGGTGGCCAAGGGGCGGCGGCGGTACGATGCGGCGAGACACGTATTACGGGAGGTTCGTCCATGGCTGACAACGAGGACCTCGAGCCGCGCCGCCACTGCGACCCCGAGGAATGGACGCCGCAGCAGGGGCTGGTGCGCGCGGCGATCTGGGGTGTGGGCACGGCGGCTGTGCTGGCCGCGCTCCTGGCGCCGGTGGCCTGGTTTGCCCCGGCGATCCTGATGTCGCTGCTGGTGCGCATTGTGCTGGGCGTGGCGCTGGTGTGGATCCTGCTGGGGACGGTGCAGAGTGCGGGCGGGTTCGCCGGCTGGCCGATCACTGCACTGGGGATCATCCTCAGTGCCCTGGTGCTGGCATCGAACCATGTGGTCTTCGCGGTGCACGGCGTACCCGGGCACGACGGTCCCGTGGCAGGCTGGGGTTGGCTGCAGTTGCCGGTGCTGGGCGTGGTCAATGCGGGGCCGCTGTTCGCGGTGTGCGCGGTGGCGGTGTTGTGTCACCGCGGCGTGCCGGGCGGGGCGCTGACGGACTTCCTGATGACGAGGCCGGGGCAGGGAGGATGACCGTCGGCCGCGTGCAGGCCATGCGGCATCCGGTTAACATTCTTCCGCGATGAACCTCCGTCCATCCGAATCACAATCCCCCCCGCCCGCGGCGAAGTATGCGGCGCGGCCGGGGCGCGCGGCGCGCTGGTCGACCTTGGTGCGGTACGTCACGCTGCTGGGGGGGCTGGCGGCGCTATTCGGCGTGGGCACGCTGGTGCATCCGCAATTCCTGACGATCGACAATCAGCGCGATGTGTTGGGGCAGGTGTCGATCAACGGCATTCTGGCCGTTGGGATGACGCTGGTGATCCTGTCGGGTGGGATCGACCTGTCGGTCAGCAGCCTGCTGTCGCTGTGCAGTGTCGTGTGTGCGATGCTGCTGATGGAGCGGGGCGATGGCGGCGGACGGGCGGTGTGGATGGCGTGGTGTGCGATCGGCGCGTTCGGCCTGCTGGGCAGCGTGGCGCTGTATCGGCGACTGCGCGAGCGAGGGCGGCGCGCCTGGGCGGCAGTCGGTCTGCTGATGGGGCTTGGCGTGACGGCACTGGCGATCGACTTCCTGGCGTTGGCCGCGGGGCACGGGCTGCCAACGTGGGGCGTGCTGCTGGTTGTGCCGGTGGTTGGCGGAGCGCTGGGGATGGTGAACGGGACCCTCGTGGCGCGCACGCGGCTGCAGCCGTTCATCGTGACGCTGGCGATGATGGTGTCGGCGGTGGGACTGGCGAAGTACATCGCGGGCAACGGCGGGCAGATTCATGCGATCTATCGCGGTGACGCGGAGCGGGCCGGGGCGCCGGCGTCGTTCGAGCAGCTCGGGGCGACGATCCTGACGGTCGGGCACGAGACCCTGCGGACGGGGAAGGTGCGGGACCTGAAGCTGGTGCCGGTGCCGGGGTTGTTTCTGCTGGGGGCGTGGCTGTGGGCGGCGTTCGTGCTGCACAAGCTGGCGCTGGGGCGGTACGTCTTCGCGGTCGGCGGCAACGAGGAGGCGTCGCGGCTGGCGGGCGTGCCGGTGGCGGGGGTGAAGACGTTCGTGTACACGGTGAGCGGCGTGCTGGCCGGCCTCGCGGCCGTGCTGTACTGCGCGCAGTACACGCAGGGCAAGGCGGACGCGGGGCAAGGCAAGGAACTGGATGCGATCGCGGCGGTGGTGATCGGCGGGACGAGCCTGATGGGGGGGCGCGGGAGCATCCTGGGGACGCTGGTTGGGGTGATGATCTTCGGGTACCTGACGAACATCCTGCAGCTCAAGGCGGTGTCGAGCGAAATCCAGGACATTCTGAAGGGCGTGATCATCGTGGGGGCGGCGCTGGCGCAGAGCGGGGACCTGGTGGGGATGGTGAAGCGGGCGGCGGCGGTGCGCAGGGGTTGAGGGATCGCGGGGAGCGTGCGTGGTTCGCGGTGCGCCAGTCGAAGGGGATCAAGGCAGGGATCAAGGCAGGGATCAAGGGAGCAAGGGATCGAGGGATCCAGGTACAGCGTGCGCGGTTCGTGGCGCGCCAGCCGAAGGTGATCAAGATGTTGTTTTGCTCGCGTCCTAAGTGAGCATCTTCGATATACGGACCTTGCGGCCGCGAGGTGACAAGTGGCAAGTGACAAGTGACAGGGACGGGGGCCGGGTCGAGGGAACGGGGAACGGCAGAGGGGCAGTAGCGAGTTTCGAGTAGCGAGCAGCGAGTTGAGAAGAGAGGGAACGGGGAACTGGGAACGGGGATCGGCAGAGGCGGAGTGGCGAGTAGCGAGGAGCGAGTTGAAGAGGCGGGGCGGGCTGTCGGGGCCGCGGGGCAGGGGGCAGGGGACAAGTCTGAAGTGACAAGTGACAGGGGACAGGTGGCGGGGCGCCGACGTCGATGGAGTGTGCGTCGCCATAGGGGAAGGATGGCGCGCAAATGGGGGGCGTGGGCGGAGAAGCGTGAGAGCAGCGAGTTTCGAGTAGCGCGTAGCGAATTGGGGCGGAGTCTGGCGGGGAAGAGCGCTCTCTTTCACCGCGAAGGACGCCGAGGACGCGAAGGAAGAAGTCAGAAGGATGAAGTCGGCAGCCGAGACAGCGGAGAGTAGCGGGTGTCGAGTAGCGAGTTGGGGCGGGGGTTGGGGGTGACAAGTGACAGGTGACATGGGACAGGGGGGCGGAGGGCGGTCTAGGAAGGCACGCGTTCATGAGGAAGCTCTCAGCCTTCAGTCTTCAGCCATCAGCCGGACACCAACGCGCGGTCTAGGAAGGTGCGCATTCATAGAAGAAGGGTAGCACGCGGGGCGGGGAGAGGAGTAGCGAGAAGCGAGTTGAGGCGGGGAATGGTGGATTCTGCGGAGAAAAGTCAGAAGCAAGAGGTCGGAAGTTGGGGGCGGGAAGAGAATGGCGAAGTATGGCGAATAACGAAAAGAGTCAACGCCAATAACGATGCAGCGGGGGGCTTCCGTGATGTGCGCGGTTCGCGTGTGGCCGTCGGGGGTCACTCGTGCAGGATGGTAATTGCTTCGGGCCACAGCGCGGCGAGGTCCGTGCAAGACCTGAAGATCGCGCGGGCGCCGAGGCGATAGAACTCCTGCGACTCGAAGAAATGGGTATTCACAGCCAAGCAGAAGAGGCCCGCAGCGTCGGCGGCCCGAATGCCCAAGGGCGCATTCTCAAATGCAATGCCTTCGTGGGGATGCACGCCGGCCCGGTCGCAGGCCAGCAAGTACATGTCCGGGTTCGGCTTGCCCTGCCTGGCGTGCTTGGTCTGGATGACGTGGTCGGCCTGAACGAGTTTCGGGAACAACTGCGCCAGCCGCTCCGCCAAGAGGTCGTCCGAGGAGCCAGTCACCACCCAGATGTCCAGGCCGGACTCCGCTACCACCTGCAGCAGCTCATGGGCTCCAGTGAGGACCGGAGGTGCGCCCAGACGTGCGAAGGTCTGCCGCTTGACAGACGCCAAGGAGTCCACGAAGGCATCGTCGGCGCGCGGATGGCCGAACGTGGCAAGCCAGCGGCGGATCGTCTCGGGTGTGCGTCGCCCTTCCTCGCAGTAGGACATCAGTTCGGTGATCGTATGGCCGTGCGGCGCAAAAGCCGCCTGCCAGGCTTGGGCGTAACGCGCCGCGGAATCCAGCAAGACACCGTCGACGTCGAAGAATGCGGCGCGGGGGCAGACACACGGACGGCGCCCCGTCCCGGACCACGGTGCGCGCTCCAGCAAGATGGCCCGTTCGTCCGCCCATGTTCGACTCACGCGTTTCAGGCTCGCGATATAGTGGCGAATCTCCGCGAGCACGAACTGGCCGAAGTCGTCTTCGGGGCCCACACGTACGGCCGGAGAATCGGTGATCCCGCGGTAGGCGCTGCCGCCCTCACAGGACGTATCGTCGAGTACCTGGTAGGCGGCGTACATCAGTTCCCGTTGATCGAAGAGGTAGATGCGTTTCGACGGAGGGGCCGTGTAGAGGTATTGGCGGACGGTTACGCCTGCGGGTACGTCGTGGGTGAGTCGTTCGGAGACTTTGATTGACTTGAGCCGCTTGTTCCAGCGTCGCGCGGTGATTCCGGCGGCGAGGCGCCGCATGTTCCATTCCTGTTGCTCGGCGAGGTCGTCCAGGATCGAGCGTTTCAGAACTTCGATCGTTGTCCCATGGCGGGTGTGATAGGGGTCGATGAGCGCCGTGTCAACCTCGCCGGTATACGTCACCATCGTGAGGTGCGTGTTAGGTCTGGCCAGTCCGGCAAGCAGAAACTCCGTGAACTCAGACCGGGGGACGAGCGTCGGGCGCGGCAGTGATTCGGTGGGCTCGGCGCGCCGGCCCACGCGGAGGAGGTGCCGACGCACACTCTGACAGGCCGGTCCGAGGGCGGCCTTGATGTTGCCATCGTCGCGGCGCGGGTTGTAGCCGGCGGTTGTAAGTCCCAGCAGGTCCGTGGGCAGATGAAGTCGATTCGGCGTGTCCGGAACGATCATGAGACTGCGTTCGAGTCCCATGCGCCCCACGAACAGCCCCAGTTCGAGGATGACGTTATCTCTGACCGTGGCAAGTTCTTGACCGCGAATTCGCGTGACATCATCGGGAGCGAGAATGAACACGCCAAAGTCGGACGACTCCAGGCCGGATAGCAGCGCGGGAAGTGTGTAGGCAGACAAATCAAAAGTGCCTTGATCCCAGACCGTCACTTCAGCCTGGTGCTCGAGCAGTTCCTGGACCGTGTAGGCGATTTCCAGGCTCTCGCCGGATGAGCCGATGAAGACGCGGGGACGTACCATACCCAAACTCCTCTGAGGCGGCGCCTCGGACAGCGGGCCGCAACGAGCCTTCAGCGGTGAAGGCAAGCAGGCCGTGCGCCGCCAGCGGGAACGCCGGAAGTGCGCTCCGTCCGCGCCGCGACGACGGACTCGCATTTCCGGACCGGAGACGCGGAAGAGCGGCAACAAGAGACACACCCTGAGGCCTGTCGTACCGACCGCGCAGGATCCAACGTCGATGTGACGTTGCTGAAATGGCCCGGGCGCTTATGACTCACCTCTGCCCTCACAGAACGACGTGCTCGCACCGAATTCTACCGTTCGTCGGGCAGGCGGTGCTACAGCGCGGGATGGTCGCGGGGCGAAGAACCGGCGAATTGCGCGTTTCAGCGGTGTGGCGGCCACCTGAGTCGCGCAGCGCGGCAGACGGCGGGTACGCATCGCCGTGCGGGGTCGGTGGGGGCGGGGCGGCTTGGGCGAAGTACGTTGCGTCTGGAGGCCGGTTCCTTGGTCGCGAGGCGAGAGCAGAGAACCGTGTACCAGGTCGAAAGTGGGGAGACCGCGACAGCGAGAATTGTCGAGGAAGCGCCCCGGTCGTCGGTCGTTTGCTGCGGCGCTAGTCTCCGTCGGAATGACGATAGGGAGCGAAGAGGCTGCGCGGGAGGCGGAGGGCGGCGGTGAAGGCGAGAGTCAAGGTGACGGCGAGCAGGAGCGGATCGACGAGTTGGGCGGTCGCAAAGAAGCGCGGGGCGGCGTCGGGGGCGACCGTGAGCCAGATGAGCGGACGCAGGAGGACGGCGAAGGTGAGCACGCGGAGGGCCGTGACGGGCAGCATGCGGGCGCGGCCGGCCGCGGCGAGACGGAGGGAGAGATACCAGCAGAAAGCGGCTTCGAGGAGGGCTTCGACGAGCCAAGAGTTGATGGCGGCGGGATGTAGGGGGCGTGCGAATTGGTTGGCCCAGAAGGGATCGGCGCCGCCGAGCAGGTACATAACGATGAAGAAGGCGGCCAGGAGGGCGAAGAAGAGCAGGATCATGCTCAGCGCCTGCAGGACACGCTGGCAGATTGAGGCGATGGTGGTTTGGCGCGACGGCGCGTTGCGGACGAGCAGGAGGCCGGCGATGGCGAGGAGCGTGTAGCGGAGGAAGTCCGCGATGGCGAGGGCGTCGCGGAGGGAGACGGACGTGAACAGCGACAGGACGTGGGCGGCGAGCGGCGTGACGGCGCCGAGCGTGGCAAGGCCGACGGCCCACTGCAGGGTGCGCACGGAGCGGGACGTGAAGCCGAGGTCGGCGAGCTGTGGGGAACGGTCCAGCAGCAGGCCGCACTCCGGGCAGGCGGCGCCCGCGGGCAGGCCGTGGACCTCGTAATCGCAATGGACGCAGCGCGGGTGAGGCGTGAACGGCGTGGTGTGCCGTGCGTCGTTCGTTTCGGGGGCGTAGCGGGCGCGGGCGGCGGCGAGGGTAGCCGCGAACTCGGCGGCGTCGGCGTCCGACTTAAGGAAGGCGTCCAGCAAGTAGGACTCGACGAATGGGGCCACGTCGGGAGGCGAGGTCGCGTTGAGTTGAGGGTCATCGTTCGGCCCGAACTCAAAGGAGCGCGTGTCAGGATGGAAGGGACCGACTTCGTCCCACTCGAAGTGGTCGAAGTGACGCATGGGTTGGGAGTCGTTCCGGATGAATACACCGGCGGGCGCGACGGCGAGGAAGGCGCGGCGGGGACGGAGGCGGAAGGCGGAGGAGATGCGGAGTATCAACGCTAGGGCTGCGATTCCGGCGCCACACGGCTTGTCCCAGCCGGTCCGGAAGACGAGCAGCAGGGCCAGGAGCACGACGAGTAGGAGGATCTGTGCCGCGACCGTGAGGTAGACGCGGTTGGGGTGCAGCCGGCGCCAGATGCGGGTGAACTCGTCGCAGGCGAAGTCGCACTCCGGGCAGCGGTGCGCGGGCGGCAAGCCGCGGAGGTTTTGGTCGCAGACGGGGCAGTTCCCGGGTGGCGCGGAGGGCATGGGGGCATGATAGCGGGGAGGAGCGCGGCGCGGGGTGGCCGGACAGGGGGAAGGCCGTTGAAACGGCCTGGGACATCGAGAGAGGAGAGATGGGAGAGGCGGGGTACCAGCCCTAAAAGGGCTGGCCTATTAGCCCGGCTGCGCCGGGGTAGGCCGCTGAAGCGGCCAGGGGCGGGGGCGAGTGAGGGCAGATTCTTCGCTGCGCTCGGAATGACGGGGAGAGGGAGTCCGGCGTCCTGAGTTCCGGGTCTGAAGCTCTGTGTATGGAGTGGGCGCGGCAGGTTGCGGCTGTTTGTGGTTGGGGGCGTGGCGGGCGCGGCGGAGTTCTGCCGGCGTTCGCGCAACCTGCCCTACGGGCTGCAAGGCAGAGCCATGCAGTACGGGACGGCGCGCGCCCGTTCACAGGCAAGATACCTGTGCCACAGGGGACCTCACAGGCAAGATGCCGGTGCCACACGAGGAGGTCTGGGGGCCGGAGCGTGCAGGCACTTCCCAGGCGTCGGCGGGCGCGGTCAAATAGGGGGACGCGGCCGGGGCGGTCGCGCAAGTCACGGAGACATACGATGACGCGTTGGCTCGGACTGGCGACGGTAGTGTTGGCGCTGGGTGTGGTCGGGACGGCGGCGGCGCAGGAGAAAAAGCCGGAACCGGGCAAGCCCGAGCAGGTGAAGCCGGAACCGGCCAAGCCGGAACAGGTGAAACCGGAACCGGGTAAGCCGCAGCCGGTGAAGCCGGAGGCGGGCAAGCAGGAAGTCGGCAAGCCGGAGGCGGGGAAGGCGGACATCGGCAAGGCGGACGCGAAGCCGGGTGACGCAGGGAAGGTGGGGGCGAAGCCGAAGAAAGACAAGTACGTGATCGGGTTCTCGCAGTGCACGGTGAAAGAGCCGTGGCGCGTCGAGTTCAACAAGCGGCTGAAGGAGTGCGCGGAGAAGAAGTTCCCGCAGGTGCAGCTCGACATGCTGGACGCGGATGACAAGACGGAGAAGCAGGTCGGCGATGTGAAGAGCTTCATCCGGCGCGGCGTGGATGCGATTCTGCTGAGCCCGAAGGAGTCGGCCGGTCTGGCGGGCGTGGTGAAGGAGGCGACGGAGGCGGGGATTCCGGTGATCGTGCTCGATCGCGACGTGACGTACCAGGACTATGCGGCCTTCGTGGGCGGGGACAACAAGGTGATCGGGCGGGCGGCCGGCAAGGTGGCGGTGGACATGCTTGGCGGGCCGGGCAAGGCCAAGGGCGTGATCTACGAGATCTGCGGCGGGCTGGCGTCGACGCCGGGGCAGGAGCGGCGCGACGGGTTCCACGAAGTGGTCGACAAGGAGCCGGGAATCAAGGTCATCGGCGGGCTCGACGCGGACTGGAAGAAGGACCGCGCGCATTCGATCATGCAGGACGCGTTGAAGGCGAATAAGGAGATCGACCTGGTTTACGCGCATAACGACCCGATGGCGCATGGGGCGTTCCAGGCAGCGAAGGCGGCGGGGCGGGCGGAAGAGATCAAGTTCATCGGGATCGACGCGCTGCCGGACGAGGGGCAGCGGTGGGTGAAGAGCGGGGAATTGACGGCGACGCTGCTGTACCCGACGCCGGGCGAGGCGGGGCTGGAGCTGGCGATGAAGATCCTGGCGGGCGAGAAGGTGGACAAACGCGTGACGTTGCCGACGCGCGTGTTCACGAAGGAGAACGTGGAGAAGGGGGGAGAGTAGGGATTGAGGGATTAAGGGATTGAGGGATTGAGGGATTAAGGAGGCTGCGCGCTCGGAGGCGGGCGCGCGGGCGGACGGGGAGGTGAGATGGAAGATGTTGCAGCTGCGGCGTATGTGGGGTTGATGACCGCGATCGGTGGGTCACGGGGAGAGCCGCTGAGCCCGGTGGGGGCGGCGATTGGGGCGATCATCGCAGGAGTGGCGACGGGGACATGTGTCTGGCAGGCGTATTTGCCTCGGGAGGCGCGCTCTTGCGGGTCACGGCGCGGGAATCGGGTGCCGGCCTCGCGCTTCACGTGTATTGCCTGGGCGCTGACGTGTGCGGTCTGGACGTTGGTCTTCGTACGCGAGGCTTGCGGGGTGCATGCAGCATCCCGCCTGATCTTCTACGCACTTTTGGGTGCGATGGGGCTGGTGGTGGTTTCGATTCTCGTTGATCCGAGAGTGCGAGAGGACGCACGGGGCCACCGGAGTCTTCGCCTCACGCGTTCGGATCAGCCGGGGAACGTGCGGCGTGGGTTCCCTGTGTCGGTCGTGCGTGACGAGGATCATCAGGGCGGCGAGAAGGGGCCGGAAGACATAGGGTTGCGGTGATGCGGAGAACAATCGGCACATGCGCTGCGGCGCGCCGACCGGGCTGGTGATGAGGGGGGCGCAGGGCTGAAGCCGGGGGCGCGGTGGACGCGCATGGGGCGCACTGGCCGGCTTCAGCCCAGCCTACCGGATGGCAGGGGTGTGGGGCGAGATCGGCTTGACCGCGGGGGGATGAAACCGATAGGATCGAAATGGCCATCTGCTTCGGAAATGAAGCGGTTTAGCGCACCTGCTCGGATTGGCCGGACGCGTGGCGACCGGTGGCCGGGCGTGGCGCGTGGGTCGGCACGCCTGACACCGGAGGAGCGAACGTGGCACAGCGCGGCAGCGGTCTGGTCAGCGGGCTCGTGGCAGGATGGCTGGTGGCGAGCATCGCGGGGGCGGCGTGGGGGCAATGCGTGGTGCCGACGAACGGGATGGTGCTGACGCAGAACACGACGCTGTGCGGCGGGCTGTACAACCTGCCGAGCGGCATCACGATCGGGGCGAGCCACGTCACGGTTACCGGCACGAGCACGATTCTCCAGAACACCACGACTGGGTACGCCGTTGCCGCCAGCGGGCGGTCCCACGTCACGATCCGCAACCTGGTGATTCGCGGCTACAAGCACGGGCTGCACCTGAGCGACTGCGACGATCTGACGATCGAGGACTGCACGGTGCAGGGCACGTATCAGGACACCAGCGGTTTTCTGAACATTTTCGACGGGCCGACGGGCAGCTATGGTTACGCGATCTGGCTGCGCTACTGCGACCGGGCGGCGGTGCGACGGTGCCAGGTCGGCAGCCAACAGAACGGGATTGGGCTGTTTGATTGCACGTACGCGCTGGTGGAGCACAACCAGGCGTCGAACAACAACGGCTGGGGCATTGCGCTGTACAACGTCGACAACGCGACGATCCAGTTCAACACCGCGAACGACTGCACGCGGATCGGTTCGTGGGGCAACGGCGGGGACGCCGCGGCGCTATTGATCGTGTACGGGTCGGACAACAACCAGATTCTGGACAACACGCTGCTGCGCGGGGGGGACGGGGTGTTCCTGGCGGGCGCGACGCACAGCCTGCAGCGGCGGCCGAACAACAACAACTACTTCGCGCGCAACGACTGCTCGGGCAGTCCGAACAACGGCTTTGAGGGGACGTTCAGCCAGGGCAACGTGTTCGAGGACAACGTCTCGGATCACTGCAACTACGGCTACTGGCTGGGGTACTCCTCGACGAACACGGTGCGCAACAACCAGGCGAACGCGTGCACGACGGCGGGCATCGCGATTGAGCACGGCTACAGCAACACGATCGAGGGCAACACGCTGCGCGACAATGCGGATGCGATCTGGCTGTGGACGGACGATGATGCGAGCCTGGTGGCGGCGTATCCGGAGTGCAAGGACTCGCACGGGTACACGATCCGCAACAACACGCTGACCGGCAACGCGCGCGGCATGCGGTGCGAGGCGGTGGACGCGAACCGGCTGAGCTACGACTACACGATTTACGGCAATCAATGCGACGACAACGCCTACGGCATCCACTTCATCAAGACGACCGACAGCCTGGTGCACGCCAACTGGATTCGCACGAGCAGCGCGTGTGGAATGCGGCTGGACGCGAGCACGGGCAACACGATCTACGACAATTACTTCCAGAACGCGTTGAACGCGAGCGCGACGCTGGCGAACACGTGGAACATCGCGAAGACGGCGGGGACGAACATTCTGGGCAAGCCGTTCCTGGGCGGGAACTACTGGTCGGACTATGCGGGGGTGGACACGAACGGGGATGCTCTCGGCGACACGCGCCTGCCGCACACGTCGAGTGGCGGGATTGCGGTGGGCGGCGACAGCCTGCCGCTGCTGCCGGTGATCGACACGGACCAAGACGGGCTGGCGGACGAGTGGGAGCAGCGCTATTTCTTCAGCTTGGCGCTGGGGGCGGGGGATGACCCGGACGAGGACGGGTTGACGAACCTGGCCGAGTACATCGCCGGCACGAATCCGACCTGGCGCGACACGGATGCGGACGGACTGGATGACGGCGTGGAAGTGCACACGACGCACACGGATCCGACGCGGGCGGACAGCGACGACGACGGTCTCAACGACGGGGCCGAGCTGCAGCGCGGCACCAACCCGCTGAATCCGGACAGTGACGGCGACGGGATGCCGGACGGGTGGGAGGTGACGCACGACCTTGATCCGCGCGCGGACGACGCGGGCGGCGATCCGGACACGGACGGGCTCGCGAGCGGCCAGGAGTATGTGCACGCCACCGATCCGCACAACGCGGACAGCGACGGGGACGGCGTGGCGGACGGAGAAGAAGTGGCCGACCACTCCGATCCGTGCAGTGCGTATAGCTTCGCGGTGTCCTGGGTGACCCTCGCGAGCGATCCCGCGTACTTCCCCTACGTGGACGTGGAGACCCCGCCGACGCCCGATTATTGGCCGCGCTCGAGCATCAGCGTGGTGGCCGCGAATGGCCACGTGTACTCGGCGGGTGGCTACGGTCCGCGGCTGTACATGGACACGAACGACAACGCGTACGAAATCAACCGGCAGGCGGGCTTCAGTATCTACGACCTGGCGGCGGGCACGTGGCAGTCCGCGCGCTGGGACGGGACGGGGCCGACGGGGTACAACAACTCCAGCGGTGCGGCCGGGCCGACGCGGGGGCAGGGGGCGTACACGGGCAATAGTCAGTGCTTCGGCTATGACCGGGACGACGACGGCACGGAAGAAGTCTTCGTGCTGGCGGGGTATCCGATCTGGGACGGCTGGTTCGCGGTCTATGACCCCGACACGGACACCTGGAGCCATACGGCGGGGCGCACGGGCGGGCTGTTGGCGGCGTATTTCGCGACGGCGCTGGAATACGCGGGGCGCGCCTATGTGTACGGGGGGCAGTACAACGGGCCGGACGGGAACGGGTTCTACGTGTACGACATTGCGAGCGACACGTGGACGCAGCGTGCCAACGGACCGGTGCGCATGAAGCAGCACTGCGGCGAGGTTGTGGATGGAGTCATGTACCTGATCGGGGGGCAGCAGGACACCGTGGATTTTGCGGCGCGCGTGATCGCGTACGACGTGACGGCGGGGACGTGGGATGCGACGACGCGGGCGGCCATTCCGGTGGGGGTAAACCGGGCGGCGTCGTGCGTGCATGCTGGGAAAATCTACGTGGTGGGCGGGCTGGTGCCGGAGAGCGGGAGTACGGACCGGATTCAGGTTTACGATCCAGTCGCGAATGCGTGGACGAGCGGGTTCCCGCTGCCGGCGCCGCGCAGCGCGCATGGTGCGGTGGTGGTGGGCGACATGCTGTACGTGCTGGGCGGACGCGGGCCGGGCGCGGACGGCGAGGAGAACAAGGCCGACCTCTGGGCGGTCGACCTGACCTTGCCGCATCGGCCGCGAGTACAGGTAATGACGCCGGCAGGCGCGCAGGGAGCGCTGGTGCCGCTGAGCTACCGGCTGTGGGACATCGATGGGGATACGTGCAGCGTCGCGGTGGAGTACTCGGTGAACGGCGGGGCGAGCTGGCACGCGGCGACGGCGGGGCCGGGGGGCGACGGGGTTAGTGAGCTGGCGAGTGCGCTGACGGGGACGGCGCACACGTTCTTGTGGAACGCCGGGGCTGATCTGGGGGTGGCTGGTGCGGCGAGCGTGCGGGTGCGCGTGACGCCGGCCGACACGGCGGCGGGGACGAGCGGGCAGACGAGTGACTTTGCGGTGGTTGTTGGCGGGCTGTGCAGCGGGGACGGGAACTGTGACGGGGTGGTGAACTGGCGGGACATTGACTACCTGATTGCGGGACAGAATGACAACGAGTCGGCGTGGCGTGAGCTGTTCGGGGCGGGGGGGCCCGAGTGTCCGTTTACGAATCTTGATGTGAATGAGGACGCGCAGGTGAACTGGCGGGATATTGATCCGTTCATTGCGCGGATGAACGTGACGTGCGGAAGCTAGACGCGGCGGTTGTCAGAATCGCTACGCCAGCAGCAGTAGGCGGCCGGGGTCGATCGTCGGGGGCCGCTTCAGGTGCTGCTGTAATTGCTGCTGCAAGTCGGCGGCGTCGAGGGCGAAGGCGGGGCTGATTTCGATGACCGCGGCCGGTTCGTTGTCGGGGCCCTGGGGGACGCGGGCGCCGCAGGTTTCGAGCCAGCGGGCGGCGCGGCGGATGAGGTCGCGGCGCGTCGTGGCGGGGGAATCGTCGCCGGTGGCGTTCTTGACGGGGCTGAACTCCTCGGCGCGCTTGGTGAACAGGACCAAGGGGTTCTTCGCGAGCGGGATGGCGTCGAAGACGAACATCTCGAGCTTGACGGCGTTGGGCTGGTCGGGATTGACGGCGTTCCCCTGGGCGTCGACGGTCGCGACTTTCTTGTCCGCGCGGTGCCAGGGGAGCTGCAGCGTGGCGCCGGGCGCGGTGAGGCGCGCGACGAAATCGCGGCTGAGCACGTGGATGGCGATGCTGCCGGCGTCGAAGCGGCGCGTGCCGTCAGCGTTCTTCGCGTGGGCGAGGTTGTCGGGCAGGTCGCTGTACTCGATAACGGTGACTTTGCCGTCGACGAGGCAGAAGTTGCCGACGCGCTCGGTGTCGTGGGCCTTCGGGATCGCCTTGCTCGACATCTCGGAGCCGGTGACTAGGTGCAGGCCGACAAAGAGCGGATCGACCGTGCGGACGAGGGGGTTGTCGACCTGGAAATAGCTGATGGTGTCGATGCCGTGGCGGCGCATATCGTCGAGCGCGCCGCTCTCGGCGAGAGCGCGCAGACTGCCGCCGTGGCCGTCGGGGGAGAGGGCGATGCGGTGTTTTTCCGCGAGCGCGATGCGCCCATCGGGGAGAAACGCCGGCATCTGGCGCTGCTGAAAGAAGAAGACTTCGTCGGGTTGCAGGCCGAAGTAGCCCTGATCGCGGAAGTAGTTAGTCGTGTCCTCGTGATTGGCCGGGCTGGTCATGATGTACCAGCGCGGGCGGCGGCCGAAGCGGCGTTGCGTGCCGTGCAGGCTCTCCGCGAAGAGCTGGAACAGCGGGGCGTTGCGAATCGGGCTGATGCGGAAGGTGCCCTTGGGACCGTCAAAGCCGAGGCGCGTGCCCTGACCACCGGCGACGAGGAACGCGGCGACCCGGCCAGCGCGGATGGCCTCTTCGCCGGCGGCGCGAGCGCGGGTATACAGGTCGCGGTGTTGCGGGTCGGGGTCGGCGGCGTAGCTCGGCGGCGGCTCAATGTGCGCCGGGATCGCGACCGCAGGGCGGTTGCGGACGTAGGGCTCCACGAGCGATTGGCAGCGGGCGAAGTCGATCTGGTCCAGATCGTTCAGCAGCAGGTCGCGCTGGGCGTCGGCCAGTTCATGCCAGAATGCCAGCAGGTGGGACTGGCCGAAAGAGGCCAATTTCGTCTGATAGGCCGCGTAGCGCTCGGTCGGTGCTGCCATGGTGCACAATTCCCTCAACCCAAGGCACCCCCGGAACGCGATAAAGTATATGTGGCGATACGCAAGGTCAAAGCGCGCGCGGGGGCTGGGCTAACGCGCCGGGAGATGCTACGCGCTGCGGCCGCCGCCGGACTGGGGGCGCTGGTGGCGCGGGTCCGCGGGGAGGATGGCGCGCCGCCGACGAGCACAGCGGCGGCGGCAACGTCGCATCCCGCCACACAGCCGGCGTCCGCGGCCAGTACAGCGGCCGCAACATCACCGTGGTGGCTGGGCCCGGAGCATCCGCGCTCGCGGGTCGTTCACGTGCAGAGCCAGCATGTTCTGCTGGAGCGCAAGGTGGAGGAGCCGGCGCTGACGGAGATGGTTGAGACGAGTATTCAGGTGCTGACGGGAGCGCGCACGAGCGAAGAAGCGTGGCGGGCGATACTTGGCGACGCGCGGCAGATTGCGGTCAAGTTTAACCACGTGGGGGCGGATGTGCTGAACACGAATGAGCCCATGGCGCGGTCGCTGCTAAGGTCATTGAAGTCGGCCGGTTACAGTCAGGATCGCGTCGCGCTTATCGAGGTGGACGCGGAGGTGCGGGGACCGACGCGCGTACCGACGCCGGGCTGGGGTGAGCCGATTGCGATTGGCGATGCGCGGGACGACGTCGCGAACTGGTTCTACGAGGCGGATGCCGTCATCAATGTTGGGCTGCTGAAGACGCACCAGATCGCCGGCATGTCGGGGGCAATGAAGAACATTTCGCACGGGATCGTACGTCATCCGGCGCGCATGCACGCCAACGGCTGTACGCCGTTTGTCGGCCAAGTCATTTCTCAAAAAGAAGTTAGCACTCGGCTGCGGCTCCATGTGATCAACGCGCTGCGGGTTGTGGTCCGCAACGGTCCGGACGCGCGGCGGGAGGACACGGTGGAGTGTGGGCATCTGCTGATGGGCTTCGATCCGGTGGCGGTGGACGTCATTGGCCGCGAGTACCTGACCATGGTGCGGAATGAGGTGGGGCTGAAGGCGGCGGTGGAGGTTCCGTACCTGGAGGCGGCGATGCGCGCGGGGGTTGGTCGGGGAGCGCGGCATGAGCTGGACCCGATTCCGGTCACGCATGGGGGCTGAGTGGGTGGCAGCTTTTGCGCCCAAATTGGCGTTGACACCGCTTCGGGTGGTGTTATCCTATTTGTAGTAGGACAACTGAATATGGGAATCGGATGAGGGTCCGATCGATACGCAGTACTTATTCTTTCATAGACTCTTTCCGGTAACGCGATTCATCGTTCCGTATCGTCCCTCCTCATCACCTCCCTCGACCGTTCCCACCGTCCAAGTCCGTCCAGTGCGCGGCTCGGCTCTGATTCTGCGCTGAAGCGAGCCATTCTGCTGCCTGGTGCGGGCGACAACATCACATTACCCGAGAGTCATCCGCGTCGTGGCTGATTTCCCATGCGGCCACGAAGCAGTCCGGATGGTGTACGTCCGGAGTGCGAGCGGCGATCAGTGACTGGGAGCTATGGGCTCACCAGCGTGTCGGAGTGGCCGGACAGGAGAAACGTGCGGACCGTGTTGCTCTCTTACATGCGTCAAAGGCAGCCGTCCGGCATGCTGGAAACGCTGGTCGAAAATGAGTGCATGGGAAGGAACTGCCAGGAGGTTTTCGTGAGCAAGAGAAAGGCGTTTACCCTGATCGAGCTGCTGGTGGTGGTGGCGATCATCGCCCTGCTGATTTCCATTCTGCTGCCCAGCTTGTCCCGCGCGCGCGAGATCACGAAGCGTGCCGTGTGCGCGTCGAACATTCGTGGTATCGGCCAGGGCATGAAGGTGTACTCGAACGACAACTATGACAGCTACCCCTGCTCTCCGTTCCAGGAGGCCACCAGCACGTCGGCGAACGCGACGTCGATCACGTTCCTGCGGCAGATGGGTATCAACATGACCGTGCAGTACGGCAGCGCGGGCTACACGACCTCGACCGCGGCGCACCCCAGCCGCTCGATGTTCATGCTGGTCATCGATGGCACGTGCACCGCGAAGCAGTTCATGTGCCCCAGCTCGGGTGACAGCGAGGACGATCTGCGGAACAAGACGGGTACGACCGAAGTCGCGTCGCAGCCGGGTATCAACCGCTACGATTTCAAGGGCTGGCCGTATCTGAGCTACGGCATGCAGCTCCCGTACGGCAACAAAGGCCGCCCGACGGAGAATCTGGATTCGCGCATGGTTGTGATGGCGGACAAGGGGCCTTTCTCGCAGGCCGATGCGACCGCGAGTGACGGGCACGTTCCGGACAAGCCGAGCGACAAGCCGGCTTCGCCGGGTGGGGCCATTACGATCACCGGCGCGACGACCGACGACACGATTCTGAAGCTCGACACGGACAAGTGGCGGCCGTACAACAGCCGCAACCACAGCCAGGAAGGCCAGAACGCGTTGTACCAGGACGGTCACGCGATGTTTGAGAAGAAGCCGATCATCGGCGTGAACTTCGACAACATTTACACGGGCCAGGGCGTGGCCAGTGGTGGCGTCAGCTACTTGCTGAAGGATTCGCTGCTGGGCTATGCGCCGAACAACCTGTTCGGGCCGCTGACGAACACGGATTCGATCATCGTCCCGTAACGCGATTGGGTTGGTGATCCCAGGGCGGGGTCGGGTCGTGGGTTTCCGCGACTGGACCCCGCCTTCTCTGTGCGCGGGGAGCGAAGGCCGGCGGGGCGCACGGAGGGGCGCTGGCGGGCGGGCGGCGGGGGGCGCGGACGGGGCAATCGTGCGGCAAAACGGGTTGTATTCGCGCACGGGGGGCCATACGATACTTGATTCCGGTGCCGTACACCGGGAATGCAGCTCCATTGTGAAGGGTGTCGCTGTGTCGATCGATCCGCATGGTTTGGATGACGCTGAGCTGAAGCGGGACCTGGAGGCGCAACTGGGCGGGGTGACGCCCGAGGACCTGGCCCGCATGTCGGGGGCCACGCCGCGCGCCGTGAACGCGGAGGAGCGCGGCCGCATTCCGGGGCGGGTCGTGAGCATCCATGGCGGCGACGTATTCGTCGACGTGGGCGGGAAGGCCGAGGGGGTGGTGCCGCTGGACGAGTTCGAGCCGGATGAGCCGCCGGCGGTGGGGCAGGTGCTGCACCTGGTGCCGCACGGGTTCGACCGCGAATCGGGGCTGATGCGGCTGTCGCGGCGGGAGGCGCAGGTTGAGGCGAACCTGGACACGCTGCGGGTGGGAGACGTGGTGAAGGCGCGCGTGACGGGGAGCAACATCGGCGGGCTGGAGCTGCGCGTGCACGGGCTGCGCGGCTTCATGCCGATGAGCCAGGTTGACCTGGTGCGGCACGAGGACTTCGCGTCGTACATGGGGCACTGGCTGGAATGCGAAGTCACGGAGATTGACCGGCGCGGCAAGAACCTGGTGCTCAGCCGGCGGCGTGTGCTGGAGCGGGCGCGCGAGGAAGAGCGGCAACAACTGCGCTTCCAGCTCGCGGAGGGGCAGGTCCGCAAGGGCGTGGTGCGGCGGCTGGCGGACTTCGGGGCGTTCGTGGACATCGGCGGGATCGACGGGCTGCTGCACGTCAGCGACATGAGCTACGGGCGGGTGAATCATCCGTCGGAGCTGCTGAAGGTCGGCGACGAAATCGAAGTGAAGGTGCTGAAGGTGGACCTGGTCAAGGACCGGGTTTCGCTCGGCGTGAAGCAGCTCGCCACCGATCCGTGGACGCTGGCGGAGGGCAAGTACCAGGCCGGCGCGACGATCGAGGGGAAGGTGACGAAGCTGATGGACTTCGGGGCGTTCGTGATGCTGGAGGCGGGGATCGAGGGACTGATCCCGATCAGCGAGATGAGTTGGACGCAGCGCGTGATGCACCCGAAGGACGTGCTGAAGGTGGGGGACGCGGTGCGTGTGGTGATTCTGGGGGCGGACATCGCGAAGCGCAAGATCAGCCTGAGCTTGAAGGCGCTCGGGCAGGATCCGTGGCACAACGTCACGGAGCGCTACCAGCCCGATGCGCTGGTCAGCGGGGCGGTGACGCGGATCACGAATTTTGGGGCGTTTGTGCAGCTCGAAGAGGGCGTCGAAGGCCTGGTGCACATATCGCAGCTCTCGAACCAGCGCGTGCGGGCGGTGACGGACGTGGTGCAGGTGGGGGCGGTGGTGCAGGTGCGGGTGCTGAGCGTGGATGCGGAGCAGCGGCGGATTTCCCTGTCGATGAAGGCGGCGCAGCCCGAGGCGCCGGCGGCGGAGGCGCTGCCGGAGATGCCCGCGGCGAAGCCGGATCGGCGGCGGAAGCGCGAGCTGCGTGGGGGGCTTTCGTTCTAGAGCGAAGCGGCCCCGGGATCCGGCGGCCCACGTGCGAGGCGGTGGCGGTCCGAGCGGCCGGCGCCGCCTCGGGTGTTGTCGGGGGTGGCGGGGGGTGGCGAAGTCGGGGGCGCTCGGCGAAGATGCCGTGGATCGGCTGGTGCCGCAGGCGGCGGTGCGGTCGGCGGGCACGGGGGCGCAGGAGCCATGCGATGGCGACGACCGAGAATCTGAAGGAAGCGTTCGCGGGGGAATGCCAGGCGTACCGGAAGTACCAGATGTTTGCCCAGCGCGCGGAGAAGGACGGGCTGCCGAACATTGCGCGGCTGTTCCGGACGACGGCGGAAGCGGAGCGGATTCATGCGGAGGGGCACCTGACGGCGCTGGGGGCGGTGGGGACGACGGCAGAGAATCTGCAGGCGGCGATCGGTGGGGAGACCGAGGAGTACACGCAGATGTACCCGCCGATGGTTGCCCAGGCGGCGCAGGAGAAGCACCGGGCGCAGCGGATGTTTGGTTACGCGGTGAAGGCGGAGGCGGTGCACGCGGCGCTGTACCAGCGGGCGCTGGAGGCGGCGCGGCAGGGCCAGGACCTGACGGAGGCGAAGTTTTACCTGTGTCCGGTGTGCGGGCATATCGAGTTTGGCCAGCCGCCGGCGACGTGTCCGATTTGCGGTGCCAAGAGCGGGCAATACGTGCACGTGTAGTGCGCGGCAGGGGAGCGCGGGCGAGTGAGTGAGGAGGTTTCATGCGCAGGCAGTTGCTCTGGGCGGGGGTGTGCGCCGCGGCGCTGGCGCCGCTTGGGAGGGCGCAGATGGTGAAGGTCGAGGCGGAGAAGCCGTTCTTGCCGGAAGGGCAGCCGCTGGCGGGCCTGGTGGTAGTGCTCGATCCGGGGGCGGGCGGGCCCGACACCGGGACGGCGGCGGATGCGGCGCACGGGGTGGAGAGCGACCTGCGTCCCGCGGACCTGAATCTGCTGGTGGCCGGCGAGTTGAACCGCTACCTGCACCGCGCGGGGGCGACGGTGCATTTCACGCGTTGGGATGACCGCAGCGTCGTCGTGGGCAGCGTGGAAGCCGGGGCGGACGATGCGGCGCGGGCGCGGGTGGCTGCGCGGACGCACGCACACCTGTTGATCTCGATTCGCTGCGGCGAGGCGCAGCACGACAAGGTGAGCGGGGTGGTTGTGGTGACGGCGGAGCCGGGAGACAGCGGGGCGGGGCTGGAGGGGGCGCTGGCCGAGTGCTTGGGCACGGCGGTCGAGCAGCGTGTGCCGCACGGCGCGGGGTGGCGGCACGAGCAGGGGAAGCGGCCACTGTTGAGTGAGTGTGTGGCAGCGAGTGTGATCGTGGATCCGGGCGCGCTGGGGGACGCGGAGTTCGATCGCTGGGCCGGGAGGCGGGGAGCGCATCGGGAGGTCGCGCGCGGCGTGTACGAGGGCGTCGCGCGGCTATGGGGGGAGCACCGGGCGGAACTGGAGGCGCGGCGCGCTGCGGCCGGTTCACAGAGCAAGGGTGTGCAGTGGACCGAGCCGGTCGAGACGCAGCCGGCGCGGACGAAGGAAGAGGCGACGACGAAGACGACGCGCATCGCGCGGAGTCTGTGGCTGGCGGAGCAGCCGCCGCAGAAACCGAGCGACGCGGAGTGGCTTGTACAGCAGTATTTCCGGCGGATGCTGACGGACCAGACGTTCTTCTACGCGCGCGTGCGGGCGGAGCAGGACGGAACGGCGCTGGTGCTGCGTGGTGCGGCCAACGACGCGCGGCTGAAAGAAATGGCGACGCGCGTGCTGGCGGCGGTCGGGTGCGAGAACGTGCGGAACGAGATGGAGGTGTTGCCGAGCGCGAAGTTGGGGGAGAAGCGCTTCGGTGTGGTCGGGATGCCGATGGCGCTAACGTGGCCGGAGCCGCGCGAGGGGCTGGCGGCGCAGACGCAACTGCTCCTGGGCGAGCCGGTGTGGCTGTTGGACGAGACGGGCGACGGGGGGTTCCTGCTGGTGCATGCGGGCGACGGGTATGTCGGCTGGGTGCGACAGGATGCGGTGGTGCGGATGGAGGCGGCGGCGTTCGGTGAGTGGCTGAAGGCCAAGACCGTGACGCTGACGCAGGATTACGTGTGGAAGGGCTTCCGGCTGCCAACGGGGGCGGTGCTGCGTATGGAGGCGCTGGGGCCGGAGAGCGTGCGTGTCCGGCTGCCGGAAGGGGTTGCGGCGTGGGGTGGGGAGGCGGTGGTCGAGGTGCCGCGGGCGAACGTGCGGCTGCCGGAGCTGATCCCGCCGGGGCAGCGGGCGGCGGAGAAGGCGCTGGAGTTTTTGACGACGCCGTACATGTTCGGGGCGCGGACGCGGCTGGGGCTGGATTGCTCGGGACTCACGGGCGTGGCGTACGCGACGGTGGGGGTGGCGTTGCCGCGGGATGCGCGGCAGCAGATTATCGTGGGGCGCATGGTGGGTACGGCGTGGTGTCGCGGGGCGCTGCTGCCGGGCGACTTGGTGTTCTTCTGCGACGACAGCGGGAACGTGTTTCACACGGGCGTGTCGCTCGGCGGGCAGCGATTTGTGCATAGCAGTCCGCCGGAGGTGCAGGTTTCGAGTTTCGAGCCGGCGGATCCCTTGTACAACGAGCAGTGGGCGAAGGCGTTCATGTTTGCGCGGCGGCCGATGCCGTAGGGACGCGGCGAGGCGCTCCCGCACCCCTGGCGGGGTGCAATTGGGAAAGAGCGCGTGATCCACGGGTGTCGCTGCGCTCCACCCGTGGCTATGGTCCAGCCACCCCTTCGGGGTGAGCGCCGGCAGGTACCCGGGGGCATCGGGTGCCGGGGCGTGTCGCGCGTCAGGAGGATCAGACACAGCGTTTCGGACGTCGGGCACGGCGGCCTGACGCTACGAAGCGGCCGGGTTCGTCGGGCGCGGAGGCCTGACGCCACAGGCTACGTCTGGGCCGGGGCGACGCCGTGCGGGGCGCTGCCGGGCAGCGGGACGACGCGCTCGGTGGGCGAGGCGACGACGGTGCCCGGACGCGGGGCGCGGTGGCACAGGTAGCGGCCGAGCGCCCGCATGGCCTGATCGCACGACCGGAAGACGGGGATGCGCGCGGCCCGCAGCTCGTTCGCCAAGGCGTCATAGAGACCGCCCGAGTCGATGCTGACGATCATGGGTTTGGCGGCCGCACTGAAAAGCTTGATGAGTCGCTCGGCGATGGAGCCGGGGCGGCCGATTTCGTCGGGCGTGGTGAGCATGGCGGGCGAGAGCGGCACGAACGACGTGATCAGCGCGTCGACCGCGGGGTTGTCCAGCAGCGCTTGCACGCAATCGCCGATTGCGGCGTCACTGGCCATCGGCGTGACGTCGAGGGGGTTGCGGGCGTTGACGAGCTTGTCGAGCTTGTGCTGGGCGAGGATGCCGGCGAGGCGCTGCTTGCTGCTGTCCGGGAGCGGGGGCAACTCGACGTGGTAGTCGGCGCCGAGCGTGGCATCGGCCATGCCGACGGTCTCGAAGCCGGCGTTGGAGATGCAGCCGAGGCGCGGAACGGTGGACAGGTTGGCGGGCATGAGCTTGCCGTGCAGGGCGGTGGCGAGTTCGACGAGCTGCTCGAACTCCTTGAAGGATTCGACCACCAGGGCGCCGGCATTTGCAGCGGCGGCGAGGCAGACGTCGTAGTCGCCGGCGACGGAGGCGGTGTGACCGGCGGCGGCGGTGCGACCGGAGGGGGTGCGACCGGCTTTGTAGAAGACGACGACCTTGCCGGCGGCGGCGACCTGGCGGAGGGCGCGAACGAAGTCGAGGCCGTCGAGGTTGTTGAAGCCCTCGACGTAGACGCCAACGACGTCGATGTCGTCGCGCTGGCCGACGGCGCGGAGGAAGTCCGCCATCGTCAGGTCGATCTGGTTGCCGAGGGATATCGTCAGCGCCGGGTCGAGCGTCGCGAGATTGCTGAGGCGGCTGACGATGAAGGCGCCGCTTTGGGAGACGAGGGCGACGCGGCGCGGCGGGGCGCTCCAGCGCGTGTCGAGCTTCTTGGCGGGGATGAAGAACGTGTCGTAGTGTCCCGGGCGGGACTGGATGCCCATGCAGTTGGGGCCGAGGAAGACGGGGCCGCCGCCGGGAGCGCTGCGGCCCGCGGCGATGGCGGCGCGAATCTGGCGGTCGATTTCCTCGGTGCCTTCGGTCTCGCCCATGCCGCCGGGGATCATGATGGCGGCGCCGACCTTGCCGCTCGCGGTGATCTCGCCGGTGAGCTGTGGGATGGCGGCGGCGGGGGCGGCGATGACGAGCATGTCGACGAATTCCGGCAGGGCGCTGACGGACGGCACGCAAGGCACGCCGTCGACGGTCTGCTCGCCGTCCTTCACGACGTACAGGTGCTGGGCGGGGAAGCCGCAGCCCTGGATATTGTTGAGGATGATGCGGCCGAAGTTGCGGCTGGTGGAGGACACGCCGAGGACGGCGATGGCGCGCGGCTCGAGCAGGTGCTGGACTTTGTCGGCGGGCCGCGCGGCGGGGCGCTTGGCGGCGGTGGCGAGGCGGCCGCGGCCGTCGAGCGGGACGAGGCGTTCGTTGCGGAACGCGAAGGGGTTGACCTCGAGCTCGGCGATGTCGGGGCCTTCGGCGCCGCGGTCGACGCAGAAGTGCCGGGCGATGGAGATGAACGCGCGGAAGCAGCGGAGCAGTTCGCCGTCGGAGACGATGCGGCGATGTCCGCGGGCGCGGCCGGCGAGGACGTCGTAGGCGGCGGTCTGCTTGAACAGCTCCAGGAATTCCTCGGCGGAGGTGTCCATGGCGCAGGCCTTGGCGACGGCGATGCCGGGCTTCATCTTGCTGGCGAGGTACTCGGTGTCGATGCCGCCGAGGCCGGCCGCGATGACCGGGCCGAACTCGCGGGTGGCGCGGACGCCGACGAAGAGCTCGTTGCCGAAGCCGGCCTGGGTGCGTTCGACGAACTCGACGACCAGGACGCCGGCGATGCGGGCGGCGGGGGCCTGGCGCTCGATGAGGCGTTCGATCTCGCGGCGGACCAGCTCGTATTCCTTGGCGACGAAGACGACGGCCTGAGCGTCGGTCTTGTGCGTGACGTCCTGCGAGACGAGCTTGAGGACGACGCGCTGGCCGGGGAAGCGCTCGAGCGTTTCGGGGGCGATCATGCCGTCGCGTGGGACGAAGACGTAGCGCGGGGGCGAGATGGCGCCGACGAGCTCGACCAGCATGTAGACTTCGTGCTCGTAGAGCGGGCGGCGGTCTTCCTGGTACGCGCGGAGCAGCGTGCGCTCGAAGGCGGTCGCTTCGGCGCCGGTGAGGCGATTGGTGACGAGGTCGATGTCGTCGAACGCGGGGGGTTGCGGGGGCTCGTCGCCGAGGAGGGCGTCGGGGGGCAGGCTGTCGATCCAACTGCGGACGGCGCGGGAGGTGCCGCCGCGCTGCAGGCCATCGCGATAGGCTGCGGCCGCGTTGCGGCCGAGGCGGAAGGCCTTGCGGTTGACGTTGATGATCTTCTCGCCCTTGGCAGCGAACATCTCGGCGACGGCGTCCTCGAGCTCGCGGGCGTCGAGTTCGAGGAAGAGCGAGCCGGCGCCGAGGGTGACGATGTTGGCGGCCTGGACGGAGCCGGCGGCCTTGGCGAGCGTATCGGCGTCGATGAGGACGTGGCGGGGGAACTCGGCGATGCGGTCGAGGACCTGCTCGATGGCGGGGTAGTTCTCGATGTTGATGAAGGCATTGGTGCTGACCACCATCATGCCGCCGGGGTTGAGAAAGTGCACGTAGCGCAGGGCTTCGAGCGGTTCGACAGAGAAGATGATGTCGGCCTGCCCGACGGGGATGAGGTCACTGAACAGCTCGTGGTCGGCGATGCGCAAGTGGGACTGCACGGCGCCGCCGCGTTGGGACATGCCATGGACCTCGGCCTGCTTGAGGTGCAGGTCGCGCCGCAGGGCGGCGATGGAGATCGCCCGGGCGATGGAGAGAATGCCTTGGCCACCGACACCCGCGAGAATCAGATTCTGTTCCACGATGGGCTTCCTCGCTATCGCGGCACGCCGCGTCCCCGCGTCTTCTTGAACCCTTGATCCTGCGATCCCGCACGCCCTACGCTCCGCACGCCTGGCACGTCGGCGCGGCCGGGGTGGCCGCCGGCTTCTCGGCGGCCTTGGCCTTACGGCGATTGTGGATGCACTCGCGCTGCGCGACGATGATCGACAGGCCGCGCTGGTTGATGGCCTTGCGGATCAGTTCCACGTTCTGCTGGTGGTTCTTGGGCAGGGGCTCCATGAGCTGCAGTTGTGCGTCGGTGGCGCCCAGGCCCCGGAGCAGCTGGATGAGTTGCCCGCCGGCCGCCATGGTTTCCTGCCCGCCGGTCATGGCGACGATTTCGTTGTCGAGGATGAAGACGGTCATGTTCGCATTGGCCCGGATGGCGCCGATCAGCGGGGTCATGCCGGAGTGCGTGAAGGTGGAGTCGCCGATGGTGCAGAGGACCGGGTGGGCGCCGGCCTGAGCGGCCCCGTGGGCCATCGCGATCGAGGCGCCCATGTCCACGCAGGAGTGCACGGCGCGATAGGGCGGCAGCACGCCGAGCGTGTAGCAGCCGATGTCGCTGAAGAGCAGCGCGCCACTCTGGGCCCCGGTCGCGTCGATGATGGCCTTGAACGTGTCGGCGTGCGGGCAGCCGCGGCACAGCGCCGGCGGGCGGTTGGTCAGGTCCTCGAGGGCGGCGGCATGCTGATGCGCGGGCTGGCCGAGGGCGGCGGCGACGATGTCGGGTGTCAGCTCACCGTCGGGCGGCAGATGTCCGCTGAGCTTACCGTGCACGGCCTTGCCGGGCAGACCGAGCAGGCCGCTGAGGCGATTTTCGATAAAGGGATAGCCCTCCTCGAAGACGAGAATCTCTTCGCAATGGTCGACCAGGTTGCGGATGCGCCCGATGGGCAGGGGGTACGTATTCACGCGCAGCAGCGAGAACTCGGGGTGGGCGCCGAGGGCCTCGCGGACGTAGTTGTAGGCCAGGCCCGCCGCGATGATGCCGCGCTTGCCGGCCAGGGACAGCTCGTTGCGTGGGTTCTTGTTGGACCATTCCCGCAGCAACGGCTGCATATGCAGGAGCTGGCGGAAGCGGCGCCGCGCGTTGGCGGGCACGAGCGTCCAGTTGTTCGGGTCCGGGGCGGGCAGGCGCGGACGCTCCTCGTCGGGCGCCGGAGGCTGTACGCGCACGTTGGAGCGGCTGTGGGCCAGACGCGTCACCATGCGGATCATCACGGGCAGGTTGAATTTCTCAGACAGCTCGAAGGCCTCGCGCGCGAGATCGTACGCTTCCTGCTGCGTGCCCGGCTCGAGCACCGGGACCTGCGCGAACTCGGCGTAATACCGGCTGTCCTGCTCGTTCTGCGAGGAGTGCATGCCGGGGTCGTCCGCCACGACCAAGACGAGCCCGCCGTTGACACCGGTCAGCGCGGAGTTCACGAACGGGTCGGCGGCGACGTTGAGCCCGACGTGTTTCATGGAGACGATCGCGCGACGCCCGGCATAGGACATGCCGAGGGCTTCTTCGTAGGCGACCTTTTCGTTGGCGGACCAGCGCGCGGCGATCTTGCCGTGCGCCGTGGACCACGCCTGGATGTACTCGAAGATCTCGGTCGCGGGGGTCCCGGGGTAGGAAAAGGCCCCGCCGATGCCGGCGTGGATCGCGGCCAGGGCGATGGCCTCGTCGCCCAGCAATAGCTCGTTCTTCATCCGTGCTGCTCCGTGGACTGGTGCGGAGCCCGCGACGTGAGCCGACTCAATCCAGGGACTCCGGCAGACCCGGTGGATCGGACGAAGGGGCGGTGCTGCACCAGTCGGTCGATGGTCCCAGCATATCGCAATTCGGCGGCCGTGAAAACGGGACCGGGAAGCATGCGGATTCGCGCCGACCGCAGGGCAGGCTACGCGCGCCAGCCGGCTTGCCCCCACAGTTTAACAAATCTGCAACGCAAGGCCTCGTGCCGGGTATAGCCGGTCGCGGTCCGCTCGACGCAGGCGAGCACCTGATCCTCGAGCGGTCCGACTGGCACAATCAAGCGGCCGCCGACGGCGAGCTGTTCCGGGAGCGGCTCCGGCACGTCGGGTGCTCCGGCGGTCACGAGGATGGCGTCGAAGGGGGCGTAGGCGGGCCAGCCGAGGGAGCCATCGCCACAGCGGAACGTGACATTGTGCAGGTGCAGGTGCGCGAGACGGGTGGCCGCCTGGTTCAGCAGCTTGAGATGCCATTCGATGGTGTAGACGTGGGCGGCGAGGGTGGCGAGGATCGCGGTCTGGTAGCCGGAGCCGGTGCCGATCTCCAGCACGCGGTGGGAGGGTTGCAGGCCGAGGCGTTCGGTCATGTGGGCGACCATGTAGGGCTGGGAGATGGTCTGCTCGCAGTCGATCGGCAGGGCACTGTCGACATAGGCGCGGTCCGCGACCTGCGACGGGACGAAGAGCTCGCGGGGAATGCGCTCCAGGGCGGCGAGCACGGCGGGCGCGGCGATGCCGCGCTGGACGAGTTGCTCGCGCACCATGAGCGTGCGCTCCTGCTGGCGATCGGGCTGGCCGGGCGCGGGAGACATGCGCGTGTATGATAGCGGGACCGGCCGAAGGGGACAGGCGAGGAGTGCCGCCGGTCCGCGGACGGAGCTAGAATCCCCGGGTGAGCGGCCGGGGGCGGTGTGCGGTGGGCCGGTACGGATTGGGCCGTGACAAGGAGCTTCCGATGCCGAAGATTGGTGTTTTGCTGTCGGGTTGCGGCGTGTTCGATGGGGCGGAGATTCACGAGGCGGTGCTGACGCTGCTGGCGCTGGATCAGCGGGGGGCGACGGCCGTGTGCTGCGCGCCGAACTGCGAGCTGGCGGTTGTGGATCACGTGACGAAGCAGCCCACGGGGGAAAAGCGGAACGTGCTGCACGAGGCGGCCCGCATCGCGCGGGGCGAGATTCGGGACGTGGCGGGGCTGCACGCGGCCGATCTGGACGGGTTGATCCTACCGGGCGGGTTCGGGGCGGCGACGAACCTGAGCGATTTTGCGCAGCGCGGGGCGGCGTGCAGCGTGCATCCGGAGGTCGAACGGCTGGTGCGCGAATGCGTCGCGGCGCGCCAACCCGTCGGGGCGATCTGCATCGCGCCGGCGACACTGGCGCGCATCCTGGGGCAGCACGGCACGCGGGCCCGCCTGACGATCGGTCGCGACCCCGGTACGGCGCAGGCCATTGTCGCCATGGGCTGCGTGCACGAGGACCATGCGGTGAACGAGATCGCCGTCGACCGGGAGCACCGCATCGTGAGCACGCCGGCGTACATGCTCGGGCCGGGGCCGGCCGCCGTGAACGAGGGCATTCGCAAGCTCGTGGACCAGGTGCTGGAGCTGGCGCGGAAGTAGCGACCGCGGCTGCCATGCTCATGGCAGCCGAGAGCGGGTCCAGGATTGCGGCGTTGCCCACCCAGCGCAACGCAACGTCAGGCACCGTTCCCATGTGTGCGGGGCAGGGGGAGGCCCGACGCTACCCGGCAACACACCATTTGTGAAACCGCGCTAGATCACCCAGTCGGCGCCGTCGGGCGTGACCGTGGGGTGGTATGGATCGAGCTTCACCGTGATCTCGAGGCCGGAGCCGACCGGCAGCAACATGCTGACGAGTCGGGGGTGGCGGCGCAGATAGGTGACGAAGCTCTTGAGTTCGGCGGCGTGCGACGTGACGTTGTCGGTCACCAGCGTGGCGCGGTGGGCGAGCTTGGGCCAGACCAGATCGAAATAGTGGCGCGTGTTCTCCTTGTCCGCATCGAGGAACACGAAGTCGAAGGGGCCCGACACCGCGGCAAGCGTCTGGGCCGCGCTGCCGGCGACGACGGTCACGGTGTCGCCGAGCGCGGCCCGGGCGAACGTCGCGCGGGCGGCGGCCACCTTCGCGGGATTCTGCTCGAGCGTGGTCAGCGTGCCGCCATTGTGCTGGAGCGCGGTGGCGATCCACAGGCCGCTGTAGCCGTAGCTGGTGCCGACTTCGAGGCCGCGGCGGTATCCACCGGCTAGCACGAGGGAATGCAGGATTTCGGCCGAAATCCGGGGAATGGCCCAGGCATCGTCACGGCGCGCGACCAGGCGCGCGATGCGTTCGATCTGCTGGCGCGCCGGGGGCTGAATCGTCTGTGTGAACATGTCTCAATGCTAGGCGCGCCGCGCGCAAAAAAAGATGGAAGGTCCAGCCGTGGCGCGGGTCGACCTTCCATCGGTTGCAGCGACCGAGTTGCGGCCGCTCATGTACTTGTGCACACGATGATCGTCATCGTGTACACAAATCTTGCGCGAAGTGCGGGCATTCGTGCAAGAGCAAAATCACAAAAATCTTGTCGACAAGTCATGGGACGCGCGCTGCGGTGCGCGTGGCGCGAACCTTGCGCGTCGGTGGGTGTGCCCTGCGGCGCCGCGCGACGACGGCCGCCAGGGCTTTGCGATCGACCGTCGCGAGCGCGACGGCGCTCAGCTGCGCGCGGGTGAGCCAGCGCGCCGCAGGGTGCGAAAGTGCCGGGATTTGCCGCGTCTTGAGCGTGGCGGCGAAGATCGTGAGATGCAGATGGCGGTGCGTGAAGACATGCTCGAGCGTGGCCACGGGGGCGGTGAGTCGCACCGTGCGGCCGATGAGCGCGCGCAAATGCGCCCGCAAGCGCGGGGCTGCCGATGTGCCGTCGGACAACGCGATGGTCGGCCAGCCCCACAATCCGGCGAGTAGTCCATGCGCGGGACGCTGCACGAGGAGGTAACGCGCGTCCGCGCACACGATCGCGGCGGCGGCGTGAATCTGCAGCGGGGGCGTGCGCCGCTTGTGCCGCGGCAGCGCGGCGCTACGGCCGGCGGCGCGGGCGGCGCATCCCTGCGCTAAGGGGCAGGCGGCACACTCCGGCGTGCGCGGCGTGCAGATGCGGGCGCCGAGGTCCATCAGCGCCTGGTTGAAATCGCCGGGCGAATGGCGGTCGAGCAGCGTTTCGGCGTGCTGCCAGATGAGGTCGCGCGTCGGCTTGGCGGTGACGTCCGATTCGACGCGAAACAGGCGCGCGAGGACGCGCGTGATGTTGCCGTCGACGGTCGCGACGGGCTCGCCGGCGGCAATGCTGGCGATGGCCGCGGCGGTGTAGCGCCCGATGCCGGGCAAGGCGCTCCATTCGGCCGCAGTGCGCGGCCAGCGTCCGTCACAGGCGGACATGACGTGTTGGGCGGCGGCGTGCAAATTGCGGCCGCGTGCGTAGTAGCCCAGGCCCTCCCACAGTTTCAGCACGCGGTCAAGTGGTGCGGCGGCCAGTTCGGCGACGGTCGGAAAGGCGGCCAGGAAGCGGGCGTAGTAGGGCAGGACCGTCTCGACGCGGGTCTGCTGTAGCATGATCTCGGAGAGCCAAATGTGGTAGGGCGCGCGCGTGCGGCGCCAGGGCAGGTCGCGCGCGGTCGCCCGATACCAGCGGAGCAGCGCGCGACGAAGCGCGGCCAGTTCGGGGGCAGACTTCGACGGACCGCGGCGCGGGGCGCGCTGCGGCGCACCGGCGCGCTGCGGGCGGCGCGGTGGAGTCATGCTTCCCCGCGCGCGAGCTCGGCGAACTGCGCGCCACGGACGCGGTAATCCACGAACTGGTCCCACGATGCGCACGCGGGCGACAGGAGCACCGCGTCACCGGCCTGGGCGCGCTGGCGGCACGCGGCCACGGCCCGCGGGAGGTCCGCGCAATACTCGGTCTGTCCACCGGCCGCGCGGATCGCCTCGGCGATGCCGGGCCCGGTCTTGCCGATGCAGGCGGTGAACTTGGCCCGCTGGGCCGCGGCCTGCGCGACCGGTTTCAGGTCGCTGCCCTTGTCATAGCCGCCGAGGATCAGCAGGATCGGCTGGTCGATCGCCTGCAGCGCGGTCAGTGCGGCTTCGGGCGTGGTGGACTTCGAATCGTCATACCACGCGACGCCGCCCTGGTCGACCACCTTCTGCAGGCGGTGCGGCAAGGCCTCGAAGCTCTCCAGGGCGGCGACCGCGGCGTCGTCCGCAATGCCCAGGGCGTGGGCGACGGCAAGGGCGGCGGCCGCGTTCTGACGATTGTGCCGGCCGGGGACCTGGAGCTTCAGGGTGGGCCAGCGGAGCTTCTGGTCGTCGCACTCGACGGCGGCCGTGGACTGGATGACGGCCTGCGGCACGTCGCCGTCGAGGCTGTAGCGCCACACGCCCGACACGTCACCGTGCAGGTGGTCGAAAATGCGGCGCAGGTCCTCGGTGTCCTGGACGATCACGTAGTCGCGGCCCGGCACCTGAAAGCGGACGATGTGCAGCTTGGCGGCGACGTACGCGGCGAAGTTACCGTGCCAGTCGAGGTGGTTCGGTGTGAGGTTCGTGACGACCGCGATGTGCGGGCTCCAGTGCACGGCGGACGTGCGCTGCAATTGAAAGCTCGACAGTTCCAGCACGACGAGGTCGCCGGCTTGGATCTGCTCCAGGTCGTGCAGCAGGCTGTGGCCGATGTTGCCGCCGATCCACGTGCGGCCGCCGGAGTACGTCCGCGTGAGGATGTGCCCGGTCATCGCGGTTACGGTGCTCTTGCCGACGGAGCCGGTGATGCCGACGCAGCGGGCGAGGCAGCGTTCGACGAACAGGTTCATCTCGGTCGTGACCATCACACCGGCGGCGCGAGCGGTTTGGAGGAAGGGGGAGCTGTCCGGGACGGCGGGGTTGACGACGATCACATCGGCGGAGCGAAAGTCGCCGTCGTTGTGTCCGCCGAGCCGGAGCGTGATGGGCAGGCCCGCGAGCTGCTGGACGGAGTCCTCGAGCTTCTCGGCGGGCGCTGTATCGGTGACGATGACCTTGGCGCCGTTGGCGACCAGCCAGTGCGTGACACCCACGCCCCCCCCGAACCGCCCCAGCCCCATGACCGTCACGCGCTTGTTCTTCCAGCTCTTGATCAACGCCACTGCGTGACACCTCCAGCCGGGCGGCCGGTTGCCAAGATCGGCTCCGGTCGGCCTAATACGCTCTTGATGAGCGCAACGCCGATTACCATTCGTCGGGCGACGTCCGCGGACGCCGCGACCATCGCCGAGTTCAACCTCGCGATGGCTTTGGAAACGGAAGGGCGCCACCTCGACCGGGTCATCGTCACGCGGGCGGTGGCGCGGCTGCTGGCAGCCCCAACTCAAGGAGTGTACTACGTTGCCGAGCAAGAGGGGAGAGTATTGGGGCAACTTCTCATCACCTTTGAGTTCAGCGACTGGCGGGACGGCGTATTCTGGTGGATTCAGAGCGTCTATGTCGCCGTTCCCGCACGCGGCGCCGGCGTATTCCGCCAACTCCACGAGTATGTCGCCCAGGCCGCGCGGACGACACCCGGCGTGTGCGGCCTGCGGCTGTACGTTGAGCGCCGCAATACGCGAGCACAGGAGGTCTACCGCCGGCTCGGCATGACCCAGACGGACTACCTGATGTTCGAGGAAGATTGGAGCGACGGTGGGTCCGCGGCGCGAGGGATGAGCGCTGGCCGGCGGCCCACGGACGACCCGAGGATGCTGTGACGCAGACTGAGCCCCAAGGCAGTGTCGAGGAATCCCGCGCGGCGCGGCGCCCCCCCGGCGGACCGGCACGGCCGACGCTGGTCTCGCTCGCCGCGGTCACCTGGGATTTCAAGCTCGTGGGGCGGACGCGGATGCTCACCGAGGCGTGGCAGCGACTGGAGCAGCCGACGGTCTTTGTGCAGGTGCCGTCGTACCGGACGGCGCTCCAGCGTTGTCTGGCGCCATTTCGCACGAGCGAGTCGGTGCCGATCGTCCGGCCGTGGCCGACGCAGCCGGCGCGGCGCTGGCGGCGGCTGGGACCGAAGCGGGTGGAAACGGCGATGCGGCGGCGGGCGCGCGAGCTGCGGCGACAACTGAACCGTCTCGTGGACTGGGGCGCGGCGGTGGCGCTGGTGGTGACGCCCGTGTGGACGCCGTGGCTGGAGGAACTGCCGTTTGGCCGGGTGGTCTATGACTGCATCGACGAGCTCGGGGTGCAGGTGCCCCGGGCGGACTTGCTGCCGCTCTACCAGGACTGGGAGCGGCGACTGATCGCGCGGGCGGATGCGGCGGTGGTGACAGCGGAGGTGCTGGGGGCGGGATTGCGGCAGCGGCGGGGCGATCTGCCGCAGGCCCTGATTCGCAACGGCGTCGATGTCGAGCGGTTCCAGACCATTGCGACGACGGCGCCGCGTCCGGCGGACCTGCCCGCGACGGAGCGTCCGATCATCGGGTTCGTCGGCGCGCTTTACGAGTGGATCGACTGGGCGCTGATCGAGGCGTGCGCGCGGCAGTTGCCGGAAGCGGATTTCGTGTTCGTTGGGCCGCACGACGGGCGCAGCGAGATGCAGCGGCTCGGCGGGCTGAAGAACGTCCGGCTGCTCGGGCCGCGCCCGTACGCGCAGGTGCCGGCGTACGTGGCGGGCTGCACGGTGTGCTGGGTGCCGTTCAAGCAGAACGCGGTGGGGGCGGCGGCGAACCCGGTGAAGATCTACGAATACCTCGCACTGGGCAAGCCGGTGGTGACGACACCCGTGGCCGACACGGCCGTGTTCGGGGCGCTGCTGGCGGTCGGGCGTAGTGCGGACGAGATCGTCGTGGCGCTGCGGGCCGCTCTCGCCGGCGAAGCGACGAGCAGCGGGCTGACGCGCGTGAAGGCGCGTGACGCGCGGGTGGCATTCGCACGCGAGAACTCGTGGGAAGCGCGGGCCCGCGAGTATGTGCGGTTCGTGCAGAAGCTGGGGGCGGGCCGGGAATAGCCGGTTGCAGAGCGGGGGGCACGGCCGGCCGGCGGGTGCGCCGGTCAGATCAGAAGAACAGCAGGATGGCGTTTTCCTCGATGCGCTCGGGCCGGCCGTACAGCATGCGCACCGCCTCCTTGCCGTCCGCGGGCAGACGTTCGCCGGCGCGCTGGACATCGCGGCCCAGGAACTGGCCGGCGGCCTGCGCGTTGGCGCCGAACTCCTCGGTCTGATGGCGGAAGTACCAGCCAAAGTAGTCCGCGGTTCCGACGAAGCGCTGGGGTCGGCCGGCTTCGGACTCGGCCAGATAGGCCGGCGTGCTGGCGAACCGGTCGAGGCGCGTCTGGGCCCGCTCCTGGGCGAGGTGCTGGTGTTGGCAGCCGGCCAGGGGCAGCAGGGTCAGGACCAGACCGAGCGGCAGTGCGAGGCTGGCGAGCGAGCGGTCTTCCAAGACACTACGCATGAAATCCATCCGCGAGGGCGATCGTCATAAATACGTCCCGCAGAATATGATACGCGATCCGGGCGGGGCCGGGTGCAGCGGGCGAGCCGTTTCTGGAGAAGTTCTGTTTGCACAGGGGACTATCAATGTTTATACTTTGAAATGGCTCGAAAGCGCTGGCTGGAAGGTCGCGCAAGGAAGAGGAGGAGTCGCCTGTTTCTGGCCCGTGGGCGTGGCCGCGCAGGCGTTGATGTTGCGCCGAGTGGGGGCCGGGAGGTAAAGCGAGGGGGCCAGGGGCCTGGACGGTCGGGTTCGGAAAACCCGTTGTCCAGGCCCTGTGTTTTGCGCTGGGGGTGTGGCGGGGGGGGGGGCCTTATCCCATCAGTTCCAACACCCGTTCGACGGTCGCCGCGGTCGCTCCGCGTCGACTGATGATTGCCGCCCGCCCGGCCGCCCCCATCTTCTGACGGCGCTCGTCATGCCGGAGCAAGTCGGACACAGCGGCGACAAGCGTGTCGACCGAGTTCACCGGCCGACAGGCGCCTTCCGCCAGCAGCAGGCTGACGGCTTCGGCGAAGTTGTCGGTGTGCGGGCCGACGAGGATCGGCTTGGCGAGGCCGGCGACCTCCATGACGTCCGAGCCGCCCATGGGCACGAGGCTGCGTCCGACGAAGACGATCGTCGCGAGGGCATAGAACTTGCGCAGTTCGCCCATCGTGTCGCCGAGCGCCACAGGGCGGGGCTCGTTCACGCCGGCCGGCAGGAGCGGTGCACCGGTACTGCGGCGCAGGCACGCATAGCCGTGCTGCACGATGAGCTGCGCGACTTCGTCGAAGCGCTCGGGCTTGCGCGGGATGAGCGCCACTTGCAGCGTGGGGAAATGCTCCAGGAGCCGCGTGTACGCGGT
This sequence comes from uncultured Planctomycetales bacterium, assembly GCA_964523405.1. GTDB lineage: Bacteria > Planctomycetota > Phycisphaerae > UBA1845 > Fen-1342 > CAZGAQ01. Next base: position 55,278 of record CAZGAQ010000015.1, on the reverse strand, counting down.
CAGCAGAAGCTCCTCCTCGCCGGGGCCGGTGCTGCCGCAAACCAGCAGGGGCTTGGCCGAGTCGAGTCCCATCGCGGCGGCGAGCTCATCCTGTCCGCCGATGCGGTCGCTGGTGTCGGCGGCATCGTACTTGATCGAGCCGATGACGGCGACGCGTTCGGACGGCACGCCGAGTTCGACGAAGCGGGCGGCGTAGGTATTGTCCTGGGCGGCGACCCAGCGGAGCTGGCGGAACATGCGGCGTCCGACCCAGCGGAGGAGCGGGTGGCGGAAGCGGCGCATGGTGCGTTCCTCGGTGACGCGCCCGTTGGCGATGATGACCGGGATGCCGCGGGCCTGGGCCAGGTGGAGCAGGTTGGGCCAGACCTCGAGCTCCATGAGGACGATGACGCTCGGGCGGATGCGGTCGAGCACGGCGTTGACCGCGAAGGAGAAGTCGAGCGGATAGCGAAAGGTGATGAGCTGCGGGTAGAGCTGCCGGGCGCGATCGAGCCCGGTGCGGGTGGTGCTGCTGAGGGCGACGATCGTGTCCGGCGCGCGTTGCTGCAGTTCCGCGACGAGCGTGCGGGTGGCGTTGATCTCACCCAGCGAGACCGCGTGAATCCAGACGCAGTGCGCCGAGACGGGGCGCGACGGCACCCGGCCGAAGTACTCCGCCAGCGGGGTGGACGACGGCCCGCGCGTGATGCGGCGGTAAAGCAGGTACGGCCAGCCCACGAGCGCCGCCAGGCCATAGATCAGATCGAAGAGCAGGCTCATGGTTTCCTGGTGGCAGAACCGGACATGGCGGGGCGGCTTCCCTCGCTCGCGGCGCGCCTTTAGAATTCCACGTGGCGTTGTTTTAGGAGCAATCGACGATGGACACAAGACCGTCCGGCGCCGTTTACGTGTGCTTTGCGCTCGGCGCGCTGTGCGGCCAGGCGTGCACCCAAACCGTGTCGCCACCCGGGACCGGGCCGGCGAGCAGCCCGGCCAGCGTTCCGACGGCCAGTTCACCGAGCAGCGCGCCGGCGCCGGAGTCCGCGCCGGCGCTGGACGCCCGCGTGGACGAGATTCTCACGCGGCTGGAGAAGCGCGACGTAACGAATCTGCACGCGCGGCTGAGTTGGCGGCAGCGGTACGTCATCGATGCCGAGCAGGAAGCGGTGACCAAGACGGGCGAGATCTGGTACCAGAAGGGCAAGCCGACCGCCAAGTTCCTGATTCACTTCACGGAGAAGGTGGCCGGCGGGCGCGCGGACAAGCTCGATGAGCGGCACCTGTTCGACGGACAATGGTACGTGGAGTTACAGTCGCGCACCAAGACCGTCACGCGCCGCGAGGTGCGCCGCCCCAACGATCCGAGCGACCCGTACAAGGTCGGGCAGGGTGTGTTCCCGCTGCCGTTCGGGCAGCAGAAAGGCGACATTCTGCGCGAGTTCGACGTAACGCGTGCCAGTCCCGCGCCGGACGATCCGCCCGGCACCGATCACCTCCGCCTGGTGCCGCACAAGGGCACGCAAACGGCCGAACGCTACAAGCAGGTCGACTTCTGGGTGGCGCAGGCCGGGCCGACCGAAGGCCTGCCGGTGCGCGTCCAGGTCGCCAAGCTGAGCGGCACCGGTACGCTGGATTCGTACATCACGATCGCGTTCACGGACGCGAACCTGGAGCGGGAACTGCCGCCGGGCCTGTTCGAGATCAAGACGCCGCCGGGTTATGATGAGCCGCCGCCGGAGCGCCTCGATGAGCCGCCTGCTCCGGCGCGAGGCCAGCCGTAGCCCGGCAGGACGGCCGGTCCTGGGGCCGCGCGCGGCGTCGCCTGCTTGGGCGAGGGAGAATCTGCGGATGAGTATTCTCGTCAATGCCAACACACGGGTCATCTGCCAGGGGATCACCGGCAAGGCCGGCGCGTTTCATACCGGGCAGTGCCTGGAATACGGGACGAAGATTGTCGGTGGCTGCACGCCCGGCAAGGGGGGCCAGAAGTCCGAGCACGGGTTGCCGGTCTTCAACACGATGCACGAGGCGCTGGCGGCGACCGGGGCCGACACGACGATGATCTTTGTGCCGGCGCCGTTTGCGGCCGAGGCGGCGATGGAGGCCGCCGACGCCGGCGTGCGCCTGGTCGTGCTGATCACCGAAGGCGTGCCGACGCTGGACATGGTGAAGGCGCGGAAGTACCTGGACGACAAGGGCGTGCGGCTGATCGGGCCGAACTGCCCGGGGATCATTACGCCCGGCGCGTGCAAGATCGGCATCATGCCAGGATACATCCATAAGCCGCCGGCCAAGGGGACAAAGAACGTCGGGATCATCAGCCGCTCGGGGACGTTGACGTACGAAGCGGTGTGGCAATGCACGCAGCGCGGCTACGCGCAGACGACGTGCGTCGGGATCGGCGGCGATCCGGTGAAGGGGCTGAACTTCATCGAGCTCTTGGAGCTGTTCCAGGCCGACCCCGAGACGCACGCGATCGTCATGATCGGCGAGATCGGGGGGACCGACGAAGAGAAGGCGGCCGACTACATCAAGCAGCATGTGACCAAGCCCGTGGTGGCGTTCATCGCCGGGCAAACGGCGCCGCCGGGCAAGCGGATGGGCCACGCCGGGGCGATCATCTCCGGTGGGGAGGGGACCGCGCAGTCGAAGATCGCGGCGCTGCGGGCGGCCGGTATCACGGTCAGCGACAGTCCGGCGACCATCGGTGACGCGGTGGCGAAGGTATTCGGATGAGCGGCGCGGCAGGGATGGGCCTTTCATGAGTCCGAAGAACCAACGTGGTGCCCTGGTCATCATCAGCGGGCCTTCGGGAGCGGGCAAGACGTCGATCTGCGACGAGCTGCTCCGACGCATTCCCAACAGCCGCTGGTCGGTGTCCGTGACCACGCGGGCGCGACGTGGGCAGGAGGTGGATGGCAAGGCCTACCGCTTCATCACGCCGGCGGAATTCGAGCGGATGGTCGCGGCGGACGAGCTGCTGGAGCATGCGCAGTACCTGGGGAACTGGTACGGCACGCCGCGTGCGCCGGTGGAGGCGGCGGTTGCGGCGGGCCAGATCATCATCATGGAGATCGACGTGCAGGGGGGCGCGCAGATCGCCCGCAAGGTGCCGGAATCGATCCGGATCTTCGTGCTACCGCCGACCATGGAGACCCTGCAGGCCCGTTTAGCTGGTCGGCAGACGGAGACGGAACTCCTGCAGCAGAAACGACTTGCGGAGGCCGATGGCGAAATCGCGTTTGCCCGCAGCAGCGGGTACTATCCGTACTTCATCACGAACGATATACTCAAAGATTCCGTCGAACGGGTCCTTGAGATTATCGAGCGCGAGACGACCAGATGATCGAAGCTTTGCGGGATGACGACATCATCGAGAAGGTGGGCGGCCGGTTCAAGCTGACGAGCCTCATCCAGCGGCGCTGGCTGGAGCTGATGCGCGGCGCGCGCCCGCTGGTCGAGACGAGCGGCAAGACCGAGATGGAAGTCGTGATCGAGGAGATCGTCCAAGGCAAGATCGGCATCGACTACGAGGCTTCGAAGATTGCCGAACCCGACACCTTCTTGCGCTGAGCCGCCGCGCGAGCCGCAGCCCGGCCGGCCGGACGCCGCGAAGGCGCCGCTGGCCGGGTATGAAGTGCTCGTGTGCGTGAGCGGGGGAATCGCCGCCTACAAGACGTGCACGCTGGTGTCCCGGCTCGTCCAGGACGGCTGTGGCGTCACCGTCGCCATGACGCGCAGCGCCCGGCGGCTCGTCGGTCCGACGACGTTTCGCGCGCTGAGCGGGCGACCCGTGCTGACCAGTCTGTGGCACGCGGCCGATCCGGGGGCGCTGGAGCACCTGCGGCCGAGCGAGACCGCGGACCTGCTGGTGGTCGCGCCGGCGACGGCGAACGTGCTGGGGAAGCTGGCCAACGGTATTGCCGACGACCTCGTGAGCACGCTGCTGCTCGGTGCGGATTGCCCGGTCCTGCTGGCGCCGGCGATGAACACGCGCATGTGGCAGCATCCCGCGGTGCAGCGGAATGTGGCGTTTCTGCGGGAGCACCGATTCGCGCTGGTGGGGCCGGAGGACGGCTGGCTGGCGTGCGGGACGGTGGGGCCGGGGCGGATGAGCGAGCCGGAGACGATCTTGGCAGCCGTGCGGGAGTTGCTGCGGGCGCAGCCGCCGCGGCGGGCGAACGGGAGCGCTCCGCGTAATGCGGCTCAAGGCCACGGCTGACACGGCCGTGGCACACTACCACGCCAGGCACGGAGGCCTGACGCTACACCGATATCGCGCGGTCGACACAGCGCTGACACACCTGGACGATCACGATCAGGAGACATGCCGTGCCTATGTACACCGGCGACGCCTTGCTGACGCTGGCCCGCAATTTCATGGAATGCCGGATTCTGCTGACGGGGGCGGAGCTGGATCTGTTCTCGCTGCTGGCGCCCGCGCCGCTGACGGCGGCGCAGGTCACGCAGCGGGTGCACGGCGACGAGCGGGCGCTCACGATCCTGCTGGATGCGCTGGCGGCGATGGAACTGCTGTCCAAACGCGACGGGCAGTATCGCTGCGAGCCGGAGATGGCGGCGCTGCTGGCGGCGGGTGCGCCGCAGGGCGTGCTGCCGATGGTGCTGCACTCGGCGTCGCTGTGGCAGCGCTGGACGGAGCTGACCGGCATCGCGCGCGGCGACGCGGCGGCGCGAACGCGGGCCCGCGCGCCGCGGGATGACGCCGCGATGCGGGCGTTCATCGGGGCGATGCACGTCGTATCGGCACCGCAGGCGGAGACGATCGCGCGGGCGATTCAGCCGGGTGCGGCGCGGCGGCTATTGGACGTCGGTGCGGGGCCGGGCACGTACACGATCGCGCTGTTGCGCCAGGCGCCGCAGATGCAGGCGACAATCTTCGACCAACCGGCCGTCGTCGAAATGGCCCGCGCGAATCTGGCGGCCGTCGGGATGGCGGAGCGGGCGACGCTGGTGGGCGGGGATTTCTACAAAGACGAGCTGCCGGGCGGGCACGACCTCGCGCTGCTGTCGGCGATCATCCATCAAAACAGCCACCGACAGAACATCGACCTGTACCGCAAGATTCACCGGGCGCTGGTGCCGGGCGGGCGGCTGGTGATCCGCGACCACATCCAGAGCCCGGACCGCACGCAGCCGCGCGGCGGGGCGGTGTTTGCGATCAACATGCTGGTGGGCACGGAGGGCGGGAACTGCTACACGCTGGCGGAGTACGAGGAAGCGCTGGTGGTCGCGGGCTATGAGCGCGTGCGGCAATTGCAGGCGGATCAGCGGATGGACGGGCTGGTGGAGGGGTACAGGGCGGGGTAGGTTCGTGTCGCCAGTTGGCAGCCGTCCCGCGTGTCTATCGCCTGCCTGATGCCGCGCGCCGGAGTTCTTCCTGTAGCGCGCGGCGGCGTCGAAACGGCGCCAGTCGCTGCTGCACAGCGAGGACAAGCCGGTGCGGCTCGCCCGGATCATTGACAAAGAACCACGAGTCGGGCCACGTAATCGGTTGGTCGGCAACGTCGATGCAGATCTGCTGGCGGAGGTAGCGGTGCTGGATGCGGTCAATCCGCTGCAGCGGATAAGTGGCCACGAGGGTCCGCGCACGGTAGACGCGCAACTCCAAATGTCCCAGCGCGTAGAAGTGCCGGCGCGGCCGCAGGCCTGCCAGGATCACGATGACAGTGGGAGTCAGCATGAGCGGAAACCACGGCGTTGCTTTACGCAGTAGCGCGACCACAACGCTGCCGATCAGCACCGAGATGATCGTTGCAAGCAGCAGCCATAGGGTCAGGCGCCTCGCCGGCGTCCGCTTGCCGCCCCCAAACACCTCCCACCTCCTATCCAGCTCAAACCCGCATTCCGGGCAACGATACTCGACCGGCAGCCCCTCCAGCCGGTAGTCGCAGAGCGGGCAGAGCCGCAGCAGGCCGGATTCGTCCATGGCGCGTCCCCGCTGGTGTGTGGAGTCTACGGCTCGAACATCTGCCCTTCCGCGAGGCACGTGCACAGCTTGCCGTATACGCTCGTGAGCTTGGCGCGCCGGTCGTCGCCGGCCAGGGCCTTTTCAATCCGTCGCGCCAGGCAGCCCTGCTTGAGGATGATGTTGAGCGGCGCCAGCGCCACGGTCTTGCGCTGGCCCGCGGTGAACAGGGACTTGTAGATGTGCGCCCACAATTCGCCGGCGGTACAGTGCTTCTGCTTCGTGAAGCCGAACAGGGCGAGGTAGTCCTCGTCGGTGAGGTGGGCCTGGTCCGCCTGGCGCACGGTTGCCAGGAAGAGGTCTTCGAGCGGGGCGACGGGCCACTGCCGCTGCTGCTCGAACGTGCACCACTTCTCTTCGACCAGTGCTTTCAGCGTCGCGACGATCAGCTTGAGAATCGCGAGGTCCGCCCGCGGGCATTCCTGAATGTCCAGCACGCGAATTTCGATTGTGTCGCGCTCGAAGCGGGCAATGGCCCCCCGGGCGTTGGCCCATTCGTGCTGCAGCACACCCTGCGGATCGAACGGTGTGAGGTCCTTGTAGATGGGCTTCAGAATCTGCGCTTCGTAGTCGTGCCGCGTGAAGACGGGCTCCGGGATGACTTTGCCCGACACGGACGGAATCTTGCGGGCGTTGGAGCGATACACCTCCAGGCGCGTGTCCGCCACACCCGTCAGGCGCCCGTCCACCACCGGCGAACTGGCCGCCAATGCCGGCAGGATCGGCAGCAGCAGGCGGATGGCCGCGTGCAGCCGGCCGAACTCCTCGTCCCCCGCAAACGGCAGGTTCAGGTGCATCGACTGCAGGTTGGCCCAGCCGTGGCCCTTGCAGTTGAAGATGCGGTCGAACGCGGCGTAGACGGCGTTGTACTCGTGCGGCCAGAGCTTGGTTTCGGTGAGCGGGTCCATCCAGGGGTGCATGCCGGTGGGCATGAGTTGGCCATGGCGCGGGGCGAGGATGCCGTTGATGCGCTGGAGGTCGCGCTGGAATAGTGGGGCGAGGCCGTCGAGCGTCGGCGCGGGGCCGTTGGTCTTGAGCTCGATGACGTGCAGGACGAGCTCGTTGGACCAGGTCAACTCGCCGACGTCGACATCGGTGTCGTAGGCGCCGGCGACGCTCTTGATGACCTCGTCGGTCGCGGGGAGCACGGCGAGCGAATCGCGGTGCACCAGCATGTATTCGAGTTCGACCCCGAAGCGCTCAAACAGGTGATAACTGGCGGTCATGCGTGCTCCGGCCGGATGCCGTTCTTCTTGGCTTGAATGCGTTTGAGAAAGACGCGCATCACGCGGTCGTAGAGTTCGTCGCCCAGCAGCCGGTCGTCGTAGCCGGCGTCGATGTTGGGGTTGTCGTTGACCTCGATGACGTAGGCCTTCTTGCCGACCTGCTTCACGTCCACGCCGTACAGCCCATCGCCGATGGCGCGGGCAGCGCGGAGAGCGCCGTTGAGCACGGGCTTGGGCACCAGGTCGGCCGGGACGGGCTCCACGTCGCCATAGCGGAACCCGTCCGGGTTGTTCTGCACGATCTGCCAGTGGCCCTTGACCATGTAATAGCGGCAGGCGAAGAGGGGCTCGTTGTCGAGGATGGTGATGCGCCAGTCGAACGTGGTGGGCATGAACTCCTGGGCGATGACCAGCTCGGACTTGTCGAGCATGCGGTCCATGATCTCGTCGAGGTGGTTCTGCTCCTCGCTGCGGACGACCCCCTGCGAGAAGGAGCTGTCGGGCTCCTTGAGGATGCACGGCAACCCGATCTGCTCGCGCACGCGATCGCGGTTGTCGCGGTGGACGATCATGGTGCGCGGCACCGGGATGGCGTGCCGGGCGAGCAGCTCAGCCAGATAGACCTTGTTACTGCACTTGGCGATCGAGTCGGGGTCGTCGATGACGACGAGGCCCTCCTCGGCCGCCCGGCGGGCGAAGCGGTAGGTGTGGTGATTGACGGCGGTGGTCTCGCGGATGAACAGGGCGTCGAACTCCGCGAGCCGGCCAAAGTCCTCGCGCTTGATCAGCTCGACGCCGAGGCGGTAGCGCTTGGCGGCCTGGGCGAACTTGCCGAGGGCGCGGCGGTTGGAGGGTGGGCGCTCGAGCTGCGGGTTATAGAGGATGGCCAGATCGTATTGCGTCGTGGCGCGGCGCCGGGCCGGCAGGCGGTTCTGCGCGAAAAAGCGCGAGGCCGCCTCGATGACGAATTCCTGGTGGCTGGGGGGGATATCGCTATCGGCGATGGGGCCGATGTCGTGCAGGCTCCACACGCCGTCCTGCTTGGTGAACTCCGCCCGCAGGAGGGGGGCCTGGAACAGCCGGATGAGCCGGGAGCAGAGCTCTTCGTAGCGCTTGGCGGGGTTGCTGCCGAAGTAGACGCTGAGGGTGAACTTGGCGGACTGGATGGGTCGCAGGCTGCGCTGGATGACGTCCTCGAGGTCTTCCGCGACGAGGCGGGCGATCGAGGCCGTCTTGAGGTCCTGGATGGTTGTGATGCTGGGGAGCGGTTTGTGTCCGCGGGCCATGGCGAGCAGCGAGACGTAGTAGCCGGAGCTCTGGTAGCGGTACGACTTGCAGAGGTTGAAGACCTTGACGTTGCGCATCTCGCTGTATTGCGGCTCGGTCAGGTAGGCCCGGGCCGAGACGATGGGGACGTCCGGGATCTGCAGGGGCCATTTTTTCGGTTTGTCCACGACGATCAGGTTCGTCACGACGGCACCTTGGGGTCCTTTCGGGTTTTCGGCGGTTCGAGGATCAGCAGGTTGGCGTCGTAGGTCAGGATGCCCAGGAGGATTGCCCCCAGGACGCGCTCGATGCCGATCGAGTAAATGTGCGTGACGGCCAGCGGGTTCGGATACAGCGGATCGGCCACGAGCACCTCGCGATGCTCGCGGTCATAGCCGCAGAGGATGACGAAGTGGCCCATCGGCTCGCCGCGGATGTCGTCGTCATCGCAGTGCGGGCCGTACTCGCGGATGCTGTGGTGCAGATACGTGGCCGAGAGGCCGGTGAGGATCGGGCGTCCGCGGGTGAGGTACTTGCGGATCAACGCGAGGGTGAGGTCCTCGAACCGCACGTGTCCGCCGAGGCGCAGGAATTCGAGGTAGCCCTCGGTGGCTAGGCGCAGCTTCGGGTTGGTCTTGTGGTCGCGCTGCTGCGTGAGCCTGGCGGGGAGGTCGACGCCGGGCTTGGCGAACCAGGTGGGGTCGAAGACCTGCAGGTTGTAGGTGTAGAGCGTGGCGCCGTACCCGCGGCGCAAGGCGTGGCCGGCCAGGAACACGGCGAGCGTGCCGCCTTCTTCGAGGGCCGGGACTTCGGCGATGATGTCGCGTAGTTCGACGCTTTCGCCGTAGAACCGGTAGATGGCGTGCAGGCAGGTCGGCCCGCACGTAGTATCGTTGGGCTGGGGAAGGATCTCCAGCGGGAGACGCTCTAACACCGCGCAGGTCTCGCGCGCCGACCTGGCCTGCCCAGCCGCGGGACGCGCTGGACACGCGTGACATTGCCGCAGCCCGTGAAAGGCCCGCTGGGGACCGGCCGACACAAGCGGCACATTATACCACGTTTTCGGACGGTCAATGGGAATTGCGTCCAGGCCCGAAGATTGCTGAACGGATTCGTGCGCGGCGGCCGCTAGTCCGGCTGTTCGGGGACTGCGGCCGGCGTCCGGCTGATTGTGGTCGCCAGCCGCCACACGCCGGCCGCCACCAGCGGTCCCAACACCGCCCCGGCCGCGATGTCGCTGGGGTAGTGGGCCCCGTTGATCAGCCGGGCAATGGCGGTCAGGGCGGCGATGGCCAGGAGGACGGCCCGCCAGCGGGGCACGAACCTGGCGACGATCCAGGCCAGGGCGAAGGCGGTTGCGGCCTCGCCGGACGGGAAGCACACGCGGTCCTTGGTGAGCAACTCGGAGAAGGGGGGTACGAAGGCGAGATGGGTCTCCGCCTGATTGGGACGCACCCGCCCGATCGCCCCCTGCAGGACGTTCGCAACGAAGGCCGCGACGGCCACGCTCACGATCGCGGCCGTGTAGTGCCGCCAATGCTGTGGCTTCCACAGCAAGGCGACGGCATAGAGCACGCCGGCTCCGTAGAGGTATCCGAAGCTGTAGCGCAAAGCGAGCCAGAAGGGTTTGGTGGCCGTGTAGAAGGTGCGGTCGAAGGGACGGTCTTCGTGATTGAGCACGCACGACACGTGCTCGTAGAACCAGCGATCCAGGCCGAGGAAGCCGGCCACGACGATCCCGCCGGCCAAGGCGATAAGCCCGAACGTCGTCGCTCTTGCGGGCTTCGGGCTGCTGTTTTCGGAGAGCTGACTTGCCATGCCTCACTCTCGTTAGCACACGCGCCACTGCTCACAGAGCAGTGGCACAAACATGCCGCACTCCCAGTATGCCACTGCGTCGGCAGTAGCCTGTGCATGACGCCCGGTGTGCCACTGCCGTGTCAGCAGTGGCGTCTTCTTCCGGGCGCCTCACAGAGCCGCGGCGCGCGATCACCGCTTGCCCCAGACCTCAATCGGGCTAGAACTTCTGCCCGCTGCGCTGGATCACCTCCGGCGGCAGACCGGCGTATTCGTCCACGGCGTAAATCGACCAGATCTGCACCGGCTGGCGGCACACGCGGTGCTCGACGGTTTCCAGCAGCCGCGTGCCGCGCAGCGCCACGTGCCCCGTGTTGCCGTCGCCGAACAGCTCCGCCTTGCGGGCCCCGATGTACAAGCACGGCCGCCCGACGAACCGGTCCGGATCGCGAATCGGGTTCGGCCAGATGTCGTATTGGCTCTGTCGGGCCCCGAGCACCGCTTGCAGGCAGTACGTCACGGGTTGGCCGGGGCAATAGAACGCGACCTGGCTGGAGACCTGGTAATCGTCCGTGACGATGAACGGCTCGCGCCCGGCCGCACGCTCGGCCGCCAGGTGCTTGCCGACCGCGGCGCCGAGTTGCGACCACCCGCGCAGGCGCGCCGTCGGGTCAAGCCGGGCGGCCGGGGTGAGATTGAACGCAGACGGCGGTGGCAGCACGCGGTTGAAGAGCGGGTAGAGCACTTCCGTGCGGTGCATGAGCAGGACGCTGGCTGCGCCGAGGATGATGCCGGCAACGGTGAGCCGCCGCGTCGTGCGCTGCTGCCCCGGTTCGTTGGCTCGCATCCGCCGCGCCAGCCACAGTACCAAGAGCGGTAAGCCCGGCAGCACGGCCAAGACCGGCCAATTCGGCTGTACCTTGGTGATGAAGCTGAAGGCCAGGAACACGGCCCAGGGCACGACCGTCGCGTAAAGCAGCAGCTTGAGCTCAGCGGGATCGTGCGCCTCGCCCACCTGAGCTTGCGGCCGGCGCCAGAGCGCGATGACGGCCCACAGCAGCAGCGCAAACCAGATCGGCCCGATTACCGCGGCCTGCCCCAGGAAGAACTCGAGCACGCCGGCCGGATTGAAGCCGCTGCGGTTCTCCACGCCGGCCTGTCCGGCCACATGGTGGAAGCTCACCCACCCGTGCTGGGCGTTCCAGACCAGGATCGGGATGAGCCCCGCGAGTCCGAGCAAGAGGGCGACGTACGGCCCCGGGCGCCGCAGGTTGGTGCGGTAGGGGGCCTCCGTGAGCAGTGCCAGCCCGACCACCGGGAACACGAGCACCATCGTGTACTTCGCCAGAATGCCGATGGCGATGAGTAGGCCCGCAACAAGCCACGGCCAGAATCGGCTGGTGCGCAGGCCATGGGCGCAGGCAATCAGCGTCCAGACGTAGCAGCAGGCCAGCGGGGCATCGATGGTCAGCAAGATTGCGCCGACGGCAAGTACAGGGACGGTAAGCGTGAGCGCGACGGCGGCGAGCCCGACGCGCGGTTGCTTCAGCACCTTGGCGCCGAGAACGTACATGCCGAAGCCGGTAGCGATGGACAGCAGAATCGCCGGGACGCGGACGGCCAGCGTGTCATTACCGAAGACCTGCTGCGACCACGGGCCGAAGACGAGCCGGCCGAGGGCGATGAGGTACGCGACCAGCGGCCCTTTGCTGTAGTAGCTCAGGTCCAGGTGTCGCGACCACTCCCAATAGTGGGCTTCATCGCCGGACAGGTCGAGCGGGCACTGCCAGAGGAGGTAGCCGAGGTGAACCGCGCCAGAAACGAGGAGCAGCGCGAGCGCGACGCCCCCCAGACCGCGGGCACGCGGGGTTGCCGCAGGCGGCTCGGGCTCGGCGCTGGCGGAAGGCATGTCCATGTCTTACGGCTGGTCGGCAGCGGGGGCCGTCGCGGGGGAGCGCGCCGGTGCCGTTGCAGCGGGCTGGCTCGCAGTGGCTGCGGCCGGCGTCGCGGTGTTGCCGCGCCGAACCGTGACCTGCTGGGGCTCAACGGACGCCCCGAAGAAGTCCTTTTTCACCACCCCGCGCACGTCGATCTTGTCGCCGACGCGCAGGTCCCGGATCGTGGCCGGCTTGCCGTCCAAGGTGATGCTGCAGTTGGGTCCCACGGTCGCGCTCAGCCGCATTGTCTGCCCCGTCTTGGGATGCACAAACTCGATCTCAGCGGCCCCGGCGCCGGCGTCGATCCTGGTAATCGTGGCGTCGTTGAGCTGGCGGATGTTGCCCGGTTTCGGCCGGGCCACGCGCCAGGTCACGATCCCGGCGACCAGGACCAGGGCGAGAATCACGATGAACCGAATTCGCTTGGCGCTGCGCGCGTCAGTCATGGGCACTCGCTCGCCGTACGGGCGACTCCAGCCGGTGTCAGACCGCTGCCACCGGGGGCTGCCGACCGGTATTAGGGCCGGGGGCGTGCGTGGCGTCAATACGGCGGGGTGTGCGCGGCGGGCCGATGCGCTGCGCGGCCACGTCAGTCGCGCCGCGCCGTCAGCAGGAACAGGTCGTCGCGGGCGATGATCTGAGGCGGGGCGAATTTTGCGGCGGCCAAGAGCTGTTGCCAGCGCGCCGGTTCCGGCAGGCAATCGCCGGCGACCTCATGCCCCACGCGGGCGTGCATGGCATTGACGGCCTGCCAACTGATGAGATGCAGGACGAGCAACCGCCCACCGGGACGCAGGCAGCGCGCAAAGCTCCGTAAGGCGGCCGCCTGGTCGCGGAAGTGTGGGAAAGCGTGCATGCACCACACGATGTCGTAGCACGCGGTGCCCAGATCGTCCGCGCAGACGTCGGCGCAGCGGAACTCGGCCTGCGGCACGCGGGCGCGCGCCTGCGTGATCATGGCCGCGGAGAAATCAACCGAGACCACGCGCCCCGGCGTCACGGCCGTTACCAGCCAGGCCGTGACCTGCCCCGTGCCGCCGCCGACTTCCAGCACCGTCTGCCCTGTTGCGAGTTGGAGATCGTCCCGCAGCCCGTCCAGCCGCGCCAGAATCGCCGTGGGCGGCGGACCGTACGTGTCCCACTTCGGCGCATGACGCTCGAAGAAAGCCAGACGTGGATCAGGCGCCGACACGCACACCTCCTCCTACGATGGGTACCGCCACGCCGCATGCCTTGCGTTCAGCGCGGTCAGCGAGTATTACGAATCACAGGATCGTGTGTCGGCCCGCCGCCGTCAAGCGGATCGGGACCTGCCGCCTGCCAGAGATTCTCATGCGACTGGCAATCCGAGCGCTCGTCGCGGCCGGCTTGGCCGCTTTGCTCCCGCTGCTCGGCGGGTGCGAACGTTCCGCGCCCGCGGCCCCGGCGCCGGTCGTCGCGGTCTCGAACAGCTACTTCGGGTCCGCCGTCGCCGACGTGCTTGGCGGCACGCCACCGGCCCTGGCCCTGGCGGAACCCGGAAGCTGCCCGGGGCACTTCGACATTCGTCCCAGTCAGGTTGAACAATTGCGCCATTGCCGGCTGCTGCTGCGGTTCGACTTCCAGCGGGCGCTGGATGAAAAGCTCGCGCCGCTGGCGCGCGACGGCCTCCGCGTCGTCGAACTCCGGGTCGATGACGGGCTGTGCGAGCCGCACGCGTACATCGCGACCTGCCAGCAGGTCGCCGAGGCGGCCGTAGCGGCCGGGCTGGTGACACAAGCCCACGCAGATGAGCGGATGGCGGCGGTAGCCCAGCGCATGGGTCTGCTGACGGAGTGGGCGCACCGCGCGCTGGCGGACAAGAATCTGCAGCAACTTCCGGTGCTGGTTGGCGTGCATCAGGAAGCGTTCGCGCGGTTCCTCGACCTGAAGGTGCTGGCCACGTTCGCCGGCGCCGATCTCGCCTCGGTTGGCGACCTCAGCCGCGCCATCGCCGACGCGACCGCCGCGCGTGCCATCATCGCGAATGCGCCCGAAGGCCGACGTCTGGCCGACGCGCTGGGCGAGCGCCTCGGCGTTCCGGTCGTCGTCTTTGACAACTTTCCCGACACGGAGCACCACCGCGGCAGTTTCGACGAGTTGTACCGGCAGAACGTGCAGCGGCTGCTCGACGTGGTCGCGCCATGACGCCCGATCTCGTTGTTGAAGCGCTGCGCGTGGACGCGGGCCGGCGGACGCTACTGGCGGTGGGGGGGCTCTCGGTGGCACCGGGCGAAGTCGTCGCGATCGTGGGACCGAATGGGGCGGGGAAGACCATGCTGCTGCGGACGTGCCTGGGGCTGCGCCGCGCGGCGGCGGGGCGGGTGACGCTGCTCGGACAACCGGTCACATCGCTGGGCGCGCTCGCGCTGACACGGCTGCGGCGGCAGGTCGGCTACGTGCCGCAAGAGCAGGTCGACCACGGGCAGATGCCGCTGACCGTGCGCGAGGTCGTCGCGATCGGGCGCACCGGTCTGGCCGGCCTGCTGCATCCGTTGGGGCGGGCGGACTGGGCGCAGGTGGACGCCTGGATTGCGCGTCTGGGGCTGGAAACACTACGCGCTGAGCTGTTCGTGCACCTCTCGGGTGGGGAACAGCGCAAGGTGCTGCTGGCGCGGGCGATGGTGCAACAGCCGCGCATGCTCGTGCTGGACGAACCCACCGCCTATCTCGATCTCGGCTGGCGCGAGCAGATTGTGACCACGCTGGATCGACTGTGTGCCGCGGAGCGCCCCACGGTGATCCTCGTGTGCCACGAACTGGAAGTCCTGCCCGCGTGTTGCCGGCGGCTGATCCTGCTGCAACACGGCAGTGTCGTTGCGGACGGCACTCCGGAGGAGGTGCTCACGCCGCAGCGCCTGCTGTCGCTGTATGGCCCGGGTCTGCGCGTCGTGCATGCGGCGGGTCGACACGCGGTCGTGCCGACCGGCAGCGGGGAGGCGCGGCCATGATCGACCTCTATTTCTGGCTGCCGGTGATGTGCGCGGGGATCCTCTCCGGCGCTTCGTCCGCGGGATTGGGTGTGTACATCGTCGGGATGCGCATCCCGTTTCTGGCGGTGTGCGTGGCGCATGCGGCGCTGGCGGGGGCGGTGTTTGGCGTATTCTTCGGGCTGAGCGGAGCGGCGATGATGCTGCCGGCGCTCCTGGCGGCGGTAGGAATGGCGCTGCTGCTGGGGCTGCTGGAATACCGCGGCCTGCGGCTGGACGCCAACATCCTGATCGGGGTGCTCTTCTCGCTCTCGCTTGGCCTGGCGTTTCTGGGGATTGGCCTGTTTGGCGTGTACGGTCGGTCCGATAACGAGGTGCGCAATCTGCTGTGGGGGAGCCTGAGCTTCTGCCGTTGGCGCGACGTGTTCATCATGGCGGGCACGACGGCGGCGCTGGGGCTGTTCGTCCTGGCCTTTCGCAAGGAAATGCGGGCGATTCTGTTTTCGCGTCTGCACGCGACCGCGGCGGGGATACCGGTCGGCCTGATTTGGACCGGCTTTCTGATTCTCGCGAGCGTCGTGCTGACGGTGAATTTCCAGACCGTCGGCGGATTGATGATCTATAGCCTGATCACGAATCCGGCTGTGGCGGCCTTTCAACTGGCCCGGGGCCATGATCGCACCCTCGCGATTGCGGTGGTGCTGGGGGGCCTGACCAGCCTGGTTGGTTTTCTGCTGGCGGCACTCGTGGATCTGCCCACCGGGGCCACGATCGTCGTGCTGTCCTCGCTGGTGGTGGGGGCAGCCGCCCTGGTGCGTCACCTTCGCCGCGGCTAGGTCCTAATTGGGGCCTGGGAGCGATCGTCGCGCGACCGGCGTTCCCCTCGTCAGCGGCTGGACTTTCCGCAAAAGGGGGTCCTAAAACCGGGTAGACGGCGGTGTCCCTGGACGGAGCCGCCGCATTCGAGCGAGATGACGCCAAGCGTCGGAGTGAGGGAACGATGCGCATGACCAGCTTTTCGCGTCGGGTAGGCGGCCTAGTCGTGATTGCCGTGGGGGTACTGGCGCTGCCCGCCGTGGCCGACTCTATCCCGATTACGACATTTGGGTTTACGGATCTGGCCGGCAGCTACGACGCGAACACCGGCATCTACATGGCCATGGCGGATGTGATCACGGATGGCGACGTCACGCGCCTCATACCGAGCAGCCAGGTTGCGCTGTTCGAGCACGACTTCACGGGTGCGGTGGCCAACTTCGATCTCGAACTCCAGATCACCGGTGTCACGGCGACGACCGCGAACGCCGCCGGGCAGTTCGTGATTACGGACGCGAACGGCGACATGATTCAGGGGAACCTCGGCGGAGCATGGGTGCGCAGCGCCCCGTTTGCGATTCTCGGAGCGCAGATCAGCCACGTGACCCTTGTGTCGCTCAGCGGGGACGGCATGTTCAACGGCCCGAACGGGGGCTCGTTCAGTCTGGACTACTCGCAGTTTGATCCGCAGGCGTTGACGGGCGCGCTGACGGCGCTGGTCACCAACGGCTGGTTCGATACGAGCTGGAGCGCGAAGAACACGCTGGCGCAGGCATCGATCCTGCCCGAGCCGCACTCGCTCTACGCGATTCCGGTGGCGCTCTTCCTGCTCTGGCGGCGGCGCTAGCAGTACCGGCTGCATCTCTGGAGGCTGAAGCGCCGGTCCGCGACGAGGTGTTGTATGGCGGACCGGCCGGTGGCGGCTGGGAGTAGTTGGGGCATCATCAAGCTGTGAGGTCCCGGCGGCGCAAGCGCCGAGGGACCTTTTTGTCTGCGCGCGTTTCGCGAAGGTAACTACTGGTTTTCCCTGAGTAAGCCCTATTTCGGCCGCTTTTCCCTGGTGCGATCGGGTTATGGGGCTATAATAGAAGCACATGGGGCCCCTTCTTTAGTGTGCCGTGCGCATGGGGCTCGTTCGGCACATGCCCGAGATGACAGTCCCAACGGAAGGAGGATGTGATGCGCAGGGTGAATTGGCTAAGCGCGGTTCTGGTGTTGTGCGTCGCGGCCGCCGCGGCGCAGGCGGGGTATACGGTCTACGTCGATCCCACGATCGGCGTGTCCTACCAGGAGGCGCAGGAGAACGCCTTCCTGGCGGCCGCCGGGCCGTTGACGACCATCGGGTTTGACGAGTGGCCGAACAACACCTACCTGGCCGGGAACGAGTACGCCGGGCTGGGCGCCGTGTTCTACAATCCCCAGAACAAGCTGGGGATCGCCAGCGATCTGAACTACACCACCTTCACGTCGCGCTCGCCGCACTGCGTTCTGGGGCCCGATGCCGGCACCGTCGCGGGTGACGAGGATCTGCAGGTGACGCTCACCCCGGCTCGGCCGGCCGTCAGCCTGTGGCTGATTGACAGCGAGTTCACGGCGCCCGGCTTTGCCGAGAGCGTGGACTTTTTCGACGCCGCCAACCAGCTCATCGCGAGCGTTCCGATGCCGCGCACCGACTACGTCAACAACGGCACGGATGGGAACTTCTTCATGGGACTGATCTCGGACGTGCCGATCGGCCGCGTCGTCATGCATGATGCCATCGCCGATCAGGTCGAGACCGTGGCTTGGGATACGGTGCGCTTCACCGTGCCCGAACCGGGCGCGCTCGGGCTGCTGGTGCTCGCGGCCGTGGCGGGTCTCCGCCGGCGCGCGTAAGACGCAGCAGGAGTATCCGGACAAACGATGCGGAGGCAGAGCCCGTGAGAGCGGGCGCTGCCTCCGCTGCTATGATGTCGGGGGCCCCCAGCGCACGGCCGACTCCGGGCGGGTTGCCGAGCTTGCGCCGCTGACGATCGTGTGCGGGCGGTACTGAGGCAGATGGCTAGCGCTCGAACTGCGGTGTCCACGGCAGGTCGCTGCCGTTGCCGGACCACTGCGCGTTGCAGGCGGGCGAGCCCACCGCGTCACCCAGCCGGACGATTCCGTCCGGGGCGACTTCGTAGCCGAGCTGTTGGAGCGTCTGCGCGTCGGCGTGCCCGTCAACCCACAGCACGTTGCCCTTGCCGCGGTGGCGCGGATCGATGGCCGTCCGGTGCTCGGGTGCGCTGGCCATTTCGCCGGCCACCGGATCGAGGCGTGGCGGATCGAGGTTGAAGCCTTCATTGCCGAAGCGAAACGCGTCGCGCGAGTCGTCCACGTAGGTTTCACGCTGCACCCTGGGGAAGGATGCGGCCGTGCCCATGCAGTCTCCTGCGGCTACGGTCTGGCCTGGACGGCGAATCTGGGCCATGGGGACCGGCCAGTTCCTATAGGAGTCGGGGATGCTCTCTGCGGTCAGGCGCGAATTGCCGAGGAACTGGTAATTGTACCCGTAGCTGCCGTTGCGCTCGTCCGTCCAGTCGGGGGTGGTGGGGCAGTAGTACATGCTATACGAGTAGTTCTGCATGTCACCCGGCTCGCCGAAGCGGTCGGTGTGGTTCTTGCAGCCCTTCGGATCGGCGAATGGGGGCACGCCGACGGCCACACTCATCATCGCGACGAACGTGGGGCGGTACTTGCGTCCGCCGGCGATTTGGGCGGTCGGAGCGCAACTGCTGGTGGGATCCTTCGGCAGTCGCCCCGGCGGCAGCACGTCGCGAAACTCACTCGCGTAGATTGTCAAACCCTGTCCGAGCACGTGCAGTTGCGCCTGGCACTTCGTGCCCTGGGCGGCCTGGCGGGCTCCGGACAGCATCGGCAGCAGGATGCTGACGAGCAGCGCGATGATCGCTACGACGACGAGCAACTCGATCAGCGTGAAGGCTGGACGGGTACGCGACACGGCCATAGCGGGCCTCCCGGTGGGTCCGGTCCCAGAAGCGACATCTCAGAGCATAGAAGCTGGATCGGTCGAGGGCCAGCGCGTCGCGAGGCGCCGGGGTCGAGATTGCGCCAAGGCCCGATAACGCGACCCCTGCCTCCTACGTCCACACCCCGCCGCGCGCCGCCGGCGCTCGTGCGGCGCGGACGAGGAGGATGTAGGCGACCAGCAGCGTCAGCATGATCACGTCAAAGCCGCACTGATACCAGAGCCGGCGTGGTGCCAGGTCGCTGAAGAGGTCGCCGAAGCATCCGCACGTTGCAGCCTTGGGCGTGGTGAGCAACAGGCGCAGCAGCAGCCCGGTGAACGCGGCGTAGGGGTTTTTGATCCGCCCGGCACAGCCTAGTGCCCGTCATACTCCGCCCACGTCTTGGCCGTCTCGTACACGCGCACCCGCTGCAGCGTGGCCGGCGCGAACTGCCCGACCAGCAGCCCCCACACCACCCGCGCGATGTTCTCCACGCTCGGGTTCACTGCACGAAACTCTTCGGTGTCGTCATTGAGGTGCTTGTGATCCAGCCGCGCAATCACCCGCTCCTGCACGATCTGCTCAAACTGCGGCAGCGGCAGCACGGCCCCTTGACTCGCCTCCGGCCGACCGGCGATCGTGACTTCGAGCAGGTAGTTGTGCCCGTGCCCGCGCGGGTTGTTGCATTTGCCGAACGTCGCCCGATTTTCCGCGTCTGTCAGCTCCGGACAGTGCAGCCGGTGCGCGGCCGCGAATTCAAACTGCTGCGTCAGCAGGACCATGGTCGGGTTCTCCCGTTGCAGGGTGTAGCGCAGCGTCGGCGTCACGGCGAGCTCCAGTTCCGCGAGCGGCGCGTGCGGCGGCAGCGCGGGCAGCACGGCGTGCCAGATGTGCTCAAGCAGGTGTTCGGCCGGCATGCGCCAGCCGTGCTCGCGGAGAGCGTCCGCCGAGAACGGGATCGCGTGCCGACGGAGCAGATCGTCAAGGATGGCGATATTGCACAGGTAGCCGGTGCGCGGGTCCGGCTCGCCGGTGACCGTCGCGCGCAGCCGCAGGTACGGCACGACGCCGACAGCGCTGGGCCAGCCCGCCCAGGAGTTCGTGACGGGACGCGTGAACTCCACGTGCCCCGCCCAGTCGCGGTCGACCGAAAAGCGCACTTCGCGGGTCAGGCGGATCATCGTGCAGATTCTACGCCGCGCGGGCCGCGGCGGCGATGACGGTTTGACCGGTCGCGCGCCGCGGCCTACTCTCAGGCAGGCTTTTCAGCGGAGGTGCACAATGGCGGCGAGGACCGTGGTGATCACCGGGGCGAGTCGAGGCATCGGCCTGGCGACGGGCCTGCGTTTTGCCAGGGCGGGCTGCAACATCGTGGCGGCCGGTCGCAACGAGGAAGACCTGGATGCGGCTTTGGCGCAGTTTGCGGACGCGGGCGCGGCGTGCTGTGCGATCGTGGCGGACGTGGGTCGGGCGGAGGACGCCCGCGAGATCGTCGCGGCGGCCGTCGAGCGTTTCGAGCGGGTGGATGTCCTGGTGAACAACGCCGGCTGCGCGCCATTGGGAGCGATCGAGCAATTCAAGGTCGAGGACCTCGAGCAGGTGTGTGCGGTCAACATCGGCGGTGTGTTCCACACCACGCAGGCGGTCTGGCCGATCATGGTGCGGCAGGGCGGAGGCGTCATCGTGAACCTCTCGTCGGCGGCCGCGGCGGACCCGTTTCCCGGCTTCGCCGTCTACGGGGGCAGCAAGGCCTGGGTGAACGTCTTTACCCAGGCCGTGGCGGGGGAGGGCAAGCCGCACGGCATCCGCGTGTACGCGGTCGCGCCGGGCGCGGTGGAGACCGGCCTGCTGCGGGCGGCCTTTCCGACATTTCCGGCGGACAAGACGCTGGCCCCGGATGCGGTGGCGGCGGTGATTGAGGCGGTGTGCGACGAGCGACTTGCGCCGGTGAGCGGGCAGACGATCTACGTGCGGAAATAGGGACGGCGCGCGCGTCCGCGGCTGGCGGTGGCGGCGGTGTCGGCCGGTAGTATGCGAGCCGGCGGCGTGGCCGAGGGCGCAGGCGGCGCGCCGCGCCGGATGCGGGCGGCCACTAAGGCTGGGTCGTCGCCGGCTGACACTGCGGGCACTGCCGCGCGTCGCCGGTTGGGCCGAACGGGAGGTACCACGTCTGGTGCCGCGGGCATTGCTCTGCGCCGCAGACGGTGTATGCCTTGCACGTGTCGCACCAGAAGACGAGTTGTTTGGCGGGGGCATTCGGATCGCGCCAGATTTTGTCCGGGCTCTCGATCCACTCCTGCAGGCGGCGCGGCGTCAACGCGATCTGGCGTCCGCACTGCGCGCACAGCCAGGTGCTGGTTTCGGTGGGGTCATCGGGGTATGCGCCCGCGGCCCGGTGGCGCAGGTACTGGAAACCGGCCAGGCCCAACAGGATCAGCACGACCGTGCCGAGGAGGATGTTCTTGAGCGACCGTGACATGGCATCCTTTCCGAGGGCGGGGGCGCGGCCCGTGGTGGACCGGGGCCGACGGCTAGTCCAGGTTGCGTCCTTCATAGAGCGAGTAGCGGAAGGGCTCGGGGAGCTGGCGGTTGGGGTAGCGGATCCATCGCTCGTTGATCGCGCGCCAGCCCGGACCGCTGAACTTGCGCGTGTCCGCCATGAGGTACGCGGCGTGGCCGTCGAGAAAGGCCATCGCGTGCTTGGAGAACTGGCGGTGGTTGCCCATGGTGCGCAGGCGCGGCGACACGCCCATGCCCCAGTCCATGGGGTCTTCATGGAAGACCTCGAAGGTGGACGCCTGTGTGTTCAAGACGTCGCGCACCAGCGCGCGGTTCAGCTCGTCCCAGCCGCCGCGATTCCAGAGCCAGTCGACCTGATTGCTGACCCCGACCTTCTCGACGTCGCACATGCGAAAGCGCAGATATACGGCGAGGTTGTAGTGGTAGCTCGTGCCGACGTCGTTGTAGGTGCTGAGTGGACCTTCGGGACGCGCCGGCTGCGAGAAGTTGCGCTGCCAACTGTGGTTGTCCGCCGGGCAGCGCAGCATCGGAATCTCGGTGCGTTTGAGAATCTGGCTGCCTTCCCAGATGTCGGGCTCCGGCGTGCTGCCCAGGATGTACTTGTTCAGCGGGCGTTTGCTGGAGGGAATGAAAAAGACCGCGTTGGTGCCCTGTGACCAGTACAGGTCGTTCGTCTTCCCGCCGTAGTACCAACTGCAGACGCCCGTCGTCTGCGACTTCATGATGAACGGCAACGTGTCGTTGTATTCGACCAGGTAGAGATTCGCCGCCTGTGACAGCGTGCGCAGGTTGGCGAGGCACACCGCCAGACGACCCTGCTCGCGCGCTCCGGACAGCGCGGGCAGGAGGATCGACAGCAGCAACGCGATGATCGCGATGACCACCAGTAACTCGATGAGCGTGAACGCCCCCCGGGGACGGTGCGGTCTGGACGACATGACCACCACTCCAGCGCTTGCCGACGTGTTGGGCCGGCCGCGACATTCGCGGACTAGGCCGGGATCGGTCCCGAGAGACCGCGTGCCAGCGCTGCTGTAGTCTGCTGAATGTGCCGGCCCTGTGTCAAGGCCGGTCGCGCGCATTCGCATGCTCCGGCATCCGATCCTTTCCGGGGCCGCGCGGCATGTTTGGCTTGTGTTCGGAGCGCCGCTATACTGCCGCCGCCGCGCCACCGGAGACGACGCGCATGGATGCCCAGGCTTTTCTTGCCCGCCTGCAAAGCAGCCGCCACTACCGCGGACAGATCGCCGCCCTGCGCTGGCTGCCGCAGCGCCCCGCCGTCCTCCGTGCGCCGGCAGCGCCGCTGCCCGCGCCCCTGCAGGACCTGCTCGCCCAGGACGGGATCCAGGAGCTGTACGGGCACCAGGCCGACGCGCTCGATGCCGTCCGGGCCGGCCAGGACGTCGTCATTTCGACCGGCACGGCTTCCGGCAAGAGCCTGTGCTTTCACCTGCCGGTGCTGGACCGCCTGCTGGCGGACCCCGCGAGCCGCGCGCTATACGTCTTTCCGACCAAGGCGCTGGCCTATGATCAACTCGGCAACCTGCAGCGGATGGTCGAGGATGGCGGGCTGGGCGCCGTCGCGCGGCCGGCGTGCTACGACGGGGATACTGCCACGCACAAACGTCCGGGCATTCGCCGCAGCGCCAACATCCTGCTCACCAACCCGGACATGCTGCACCAGAGCATTCTGCCCTACCACGCCAAGTGGGCCAGCTTCCTCGGCAGTCTGCGCTACGTTGTCCTCGACGAGATTCACACCTATCGCGGCATCTTCGGCAGTCACGTCGCGGGCGTTGTGCGGCGCTTGCTGCGTTTGTGCCGGCACTACGGCGGAACACCGCAATTCATCTGCTGCTCCGCGACGCTCGGCAACCCGCAGGCCCTCGCCCAGCGCCTCATCGGCCGGCCGATTACGCTCATCGACCAGGACGGCTCGCCGCGCGGCCGCAAGCTCTTCGTGCTGTGGAACCCGCCGTACCTCGACGAGCCGCGCGAGCCGATCAAGCCGCCGCCGCGCGCCGGCGTCACGATCCAGCCCGTGCAGGTCTCGCGCCGCAGCGGCAATGCCGAAGCGCAGGAGCTGATGCAGCGACTGCTGGAAGACGACGCCGGCACGATCACCTTCTGCAAGGCGCGCGTGGTGGCCGAACTGCTCTACAAGTACGTGACCGCGGGCTTGCAGCGGCGCCGGCCGGACCTCGCCCGGCGCGTGCGGCCGTACCGCGGCGGGTACCTGCCGCACGAGCGGCGCGAGATCGAGCAGGCGCTGTTCAGCGGTGCGTTGCTCGGCGTGTGCAGCACGAACGCGCTGGAGCTGGGCATCGACGTGGGTTCGCTCGATGCCGCGCTGATCGTCGGCTTTCCGGGCACGCTGTGCAGCCTGTGGCAGCAGGCCGGGCGCGCCGGGCGGCGGCAGGACGAGTCGCTGGCCGTCTTCATCGCGTATGACGACCCCGTCGACCAATACCTGATGCGCAACCCGGACTTCGTCTTTGGGCAGCCGCTGGAGCAGGCCATCATCGATCCGGAGAACCCGCACATTCTGGCGGCGCAGCTCGGTTGTGCGGCGTTCGAGCTGCCGCTGACGGCCGCGGACGTGGCGGAATTCGGCGGCCTGGCACCCGACGTGACGACCGCGTTGCGCGACGAGGGCAAGCTGCGTCATACCGCGGACCGCGACTACTGGGCGACGTCCGAATTCGCGGCCGCGCAGGTGAACTTGCGGACGATCAGCAACGCGACCTTCGCGATCGTCGACACGACGGAGGGGCGCAACGAGGTGATTGGGCAGGTCGACTCGATCTCGGCGCCCGAACTCGTGTATCCGGAGGCCGTGTATCTGCACCAGGGGGAGAGCTACCTGGTGCGCGAGCTGGATCAGCCCGCGCGGCTGGCGCGCGTGACGCGTCTGGACGCGGACTACTACACGCAGCCGGTGCTGGCGGACGAGTGCAAGGTGACCGGCGAGCGTCTGACGGGCGAGCTGCTCGGCGGGCGGCGGTTCTTCGGCGATGTGGCCGTAAAGTGGCAGACGATCGCGTTCCGCAAGTTCAAGCTCTATACGCAGGAGCTCATCGGGCAGACGGTGCTCGACCTGCCGGCGCAGCAAATCAACACGAGCGGGGCGTGGTTCCAGCCACCCGCGGCCGCGCTGGCGGCGACGCGCGACGCCGGCCTGAAGGTACACGAGGCGCTCAGCGGCGTGCGCAACCTGCTGATGGTGGCGCTGCCGCCCCTGGCGATGTGCGACCGCTATGACATCGGGGGCGTGGTGAATTCGTCACAATTCGGGGTCAGCACGATCATCGTGTATGACCGCTACGAGGGTGGCGTTGGCTACGCGCGGCATGCGTACGAGTGCGGCGAGGAGCTGCTGCGACTGGCGGACGAGATCGTGCGCGGCTGCCCGTGCGATGGCGGTTGCCCCGGGTGTGTGGCGCCGCCCAATTTGCGCATCGCGATTCACCATGATCCGGATGTAGCGCGCGGTTACGAGATTCCCGACAAACGCGCGGTGTGCACGCTGCTCGAAGCATGGCGCGGCGTTGGCCGGTTGTGATCGCGGCGCGGGCTATCGGGCCATGAACGCTTTCATGCGTGTTTTCCTGGCGATCCTGGGTCGCGCCCGCTTTGACACCCCGTCAAGGCCTGCTAGATTGAAGGCGTTGTAGCACTTTCGAGTCGCGGGAGCTTGCAGCGCGAAAGGGGTGCCCATGACCACGTTCATTGGTCTGTGTGTCTGGTTGGCGTGCATCCTGCTGGCGACCTGGATTGGCTTCGACCGCGGCCGCTGGGGCGTGGGGCTGATCCTGGGTCTGCTGTGCGGCCCGCTCGGCGTGGTGGCGGCGGGGCTGATGCTGCCGTCCGTGGCGTGCGTCTGTGAACGCGAGTATCTCGTGCAGCGCGAACTGACCTTGTGGCGCCGTCGGGACGAGGCCGAGGCGCGGAAGCGCAAGCAGCAGCGTGCCAACATCGAGGCCTGGGCCAACGACGTGGAGCAGCAGTTGACCGTGCGCGAATTGGGCTTTGCGGAGGGGCTGCAGGAGCTGGCGCAGGACCTGACGAGTCTGGGGGCAGGACGGGCCCCCGACGATGCGCGCCTCCGCAGTTGGGCGGGGTGGCTGCAGGACAAGGCGGGCGAAGTGCGCGAGTCGAACAAGTACCAGCAGAACACCTGACGCCGGGACGACTGGCCGGCGCGGCAAAACGCGCGGGAGCGCGGCGCCCGGCATACCGCCCAGCGGTCCGCGCTACAGCGGGGGTTGGTACTGGAGCGCGAGAATCGTCAGGTCGTCAGGGTTCTTGCTGTCGCCGAGGTGGTCGTTGACCACCGTGAGTGCCGCTTGGAGCAGCGTGTCCACGGTGCGCGGGTGGGTCCGTTCCAGGGCGGCGATGAGCGGGGGCAGCGACAACAGCGCGCCGTCGGCACGGGGGGCCTCGATGAGCCCGTCCGTGTACCACAGCGCGGCTTCCAAGTCCGCGGTCGGCTCGATCTGCTGCACGGCGTATTGCTCGCCCGGTTCGATGCCCAGCGGCAGCGACTGCCCGTCGGGCAGCTCCACCACTTCCCCGCGCCGCAGGAGCAGGGGGGCCGGATGACCCGCATTCACATATTCCACCGCCCCCGTGCGCGGATCGAGTCGTCCGAAAATCGTCGTAATGAACACGCTCGTCGCCGTGTTGCGGCAGATCAGCCGATTCAGCCGCGCCGCCACCGCCGGCAGCGGACTGTCATCGGTCAGCGCCACGTGCACCGCCGCCTGGAAATTGGCCATCATCAGCGCCGCCGGCAGGCCGTGGCCCGTCACGTCGGCGATCACCAGCCCGATGCGTCCGTCCGGTAGCGGCAGATAGTCGAAGTAATCCCCGCCGACCGCGGACGACGGCTCGTTGTAGCCGGCCACGATGACCCGTCCGGCCGTCAGCGGCTCGGCGGGTAGCAGCCGCTGCTGGATCGTGCGGGCTTGGCGCAGCTCGGCCAACATGCGCTGCATGTCGAGGTGTCGCTCGAAGAGGCGCAGATTGGACAGGCCCACGCCGACCTGGCACGCGATCGCGACCAGGAAGTCCTTGTCTTCGGTCGTGTAGGCCAACCCCTGCGTGACGCGATCACCGTAGATCACCCCCAGAATCTCATCCCGGTACGGAATCGGCACGCACAGCGCGGAGCAGATCGGGAACCGCACCAGGCTCTCGGTCATCTGTCCGACCAGATCGACCGCCGGATCGTTCACGACCGCGCAGTCGCCATCCACCAGGGCCCGGTTGATCAGCGTGCGGCTGACGGTGTAGGCCCCGGTGGCGTCGCGCTGCACGTTGCGCGTCACGGGCAGCTCGGTGTCGCCGCGCTGGGTTTTCAGCGCGATCAGACCGCGCTCGAAGCCCAGCGTCTCGCAGCAGGCATCGAGGGCCTGTTCGAGCAGTTGCTTGCGCTCGAAGGCCCCGCCGATGCGCTCGGTCAGGCTGATCAGCAGCCCGAGACGCTGTGAATTCAGATCGATCTGCCGGCTGGAAGGGTAGAAGCTGCGCTGCCCGACCTGCGTGGGCAGATCGGGGCGGAAGCGTACGCCCGCGTCGCGTTCGAGCGTGCGGCTCGCGCCGACCACCTCGATCTCGAACTCGCCGATGCGAATCGACTGAGTGGCGACGCGCACCTCGTTGCGAAAAGGCTCCCCACCGTCGACGCGCGTACCGTTTTTCGAGCGGCGATCCGCGACGAGGACCTGCCCGGCTTCGTCCAGCCACACCTGCGCGTGCTCGCGCGAGACCTCGTCGCTGGGCAGATTGACGTCGCAGTGATCGGCGCGCCCGAAGCTCAGCGGGTGCGGCCCCAGCTCAACCCGCCGCGCGGCGCGATTCGGATAGTGAACGAGCAGGCTCGGCATGCGTTAGTACCGGCCCAGACCCAGGCGGAGCAGAAACTCCAGCAGCCCGTACACAGCGCTGTACGGGGCCGCCAGCGTATTCGAGATGGCGCTGGGCGATAGCAGGATGTCCAGGTTGTTCTCCGCGGCCGCCAGACAGCCGCTCACGAAGACTGTGCCCAGCGAAGGAGCGAGCAGGTACCAGCGCCGCCACAGGTGTTTGCGCAACATCCGGTCACCCAGCCCCCCAGCGGGTCAGCGCCGATCAGCACCACCGCCGATCCGGTCCGCTCACCTGCCGGCCATTATACGGGCGGGCTCAGCGCGTGAGAAGAACGCGCGCCCGGCGCGGACTGGCGGGCGTAATTCCGGCGACCGGCCCGTCTCGTGCTCGTGGGATCGCGACCGGGTGTGGCGAGCGAACAGGGGTCAGTGGGGGAGAGGGGCGGGCGGGAGGATCGCTCGGCGGCCTCCGTGCCGCCGTCGCAATCCGCTGATTCAGGCTTGGGGCTCGCCGCGCTGCACAAGCCGCTGCTCGAGGGCGTCGAGCACTTCGCGGGCGGGCACTTCTCGCAGACCGGCGGGGGTCTTCCAGGTGAGTTGCCCCTGCTGGTCGAGGGCATCCTGCACGCGCCGCACCGCCATCAGGATCGTCGAATGCTGCTTGTTCCCCATGAAGCGGCCGATCTCGGGAAAGCTCATCCGCGTGTGCTTGCGGATCAGGAACACGGCCACGGCCCGCGCCGCGGTGACCGTGCGGTCCCGCGAGGCCGAGTGCAGGGCCTCGACCGTCACGCCGAAATGCGCGGCCGCAACACGCTCGATATGCGTGGCGGCCGGCGGCTGGCCCGCGGTGATGTAGTCCTCGACGGTGCGGCGGGCGAGGTCGACGGTGAGCGGTTCGCGGGTCAGCGCGGAGAACGCGGCCAGCTTGTAGAGCGCGCCTTCGAGTTCGCGCACGTTGCGCTGCAGGCGCTGGGCGAGGAAGTCCAGCACGTCCGCGGGCAGCTCGCACTGCATGGTCGCGGCGCGGCGGCGCAGGATTTCCCGCCGCGTCGCGTAATCCGGGGGGGTGATCTCCACGATCATCGCGGCCATCAACCGGTTGACGAGCGGCGCGGATAGCGTCGCGATGCTGCGCGGGTGGCAGTCGGACGACAGCACGACCGTCTTGCCGGAGGCGTCGATGGCATTGAACGTGTGCAGGAACTCCTCCTGGGTCGCCTTTTTGTTCGCCAGGAAGTGAATGTCGTCGATCACGAGGACGTCGACGTTCCGGAACCGGGCGCGAAACGAGTCCACGTGGCCGCTCTTGACGGCGTAGATGAATTCGTTGGTGAATTCCTCGCCAGACAGGTAGCGCCACTCGCGATCGCCGTGGCGCCGATCCAGCTCGTTGCAGACGCCCTGCAGCAGGTGGGTCTTGCCCAGGCCGCAACCGCCATGCACCACGAGGTGCTTGAAGGCGCTGCCCGGCGCGCTGGCCAAGGCCAAGCTGACCGAGTACGCCAACTCGTTCGACGGGCCGACGACGAAGCTGGCCAGCTCACCGCGCAGCGTGGGACGCTCCGGGCGCGTCCGCACGCGGGCCGGTGGTAAGATCGCCGGCGCCGGGCAGTGCGCGGCTGGCGCTGTGCCCGGGTCGAGGCTGATTTCGCTGGTGCCGACGCGCACGGCCACACGCGGCTCGGCGCCGACGACTTCGCGCACCGCGTCGATCAAGTGGACCATGTAGTTGTTACTGATCCAGTTGCCGACGAAGGTATTGGCGACCGTCACGTCGAGCTGCTGGCCGTCCAGGCGAAACCCGGTTGATTCCCCGAACCACGTGCGAAAGCGATTCGCACCGATTCGATCCGCCACTTTCTCGCGGATCGCGCAGACCTTCTCCGCTACCGCAGAATCCACGGTTGACCTCTTCGCGAGCGTTTCGGCGAGCACGCTATAAAGAAACGATGAACGGGGGTTACTGAAACTGAACGCCCTCTTCGCAACTCACGAGCGGAATCTTAACGCGCTGAAAAAAGTGACGCAACGGCAGCTTGAGCCAAACTTAGTCACAAGCGCGCAAGCCACGTACTATCAACCGCTGGTGCTCAGAAAATTCCTGTCCGCTCACACGTTGTCCACCGGTTGTGCGCCACTCGCACTCGGCTTGTGCACAGGCCGTGCAGGCTCCCAGCGATACAACCAGGCGTCGCGCTGCGCGAGTGGGGCCAGCGCGAAGCGGGCGTACAGCCGCCGCGCCGGCGCGTTCCGCCCATCTACGACCACCGTCAGCCGCCGCGCGCCGCGCCGCCGTGCGTGTGCCAGGGCGCGTTGCAGCAGCAAGGCGCCCACGCCGCGCCGCCGGAACGCTGGCACCACGCCCATGTAAACCACTTCCAGCAGTTGATTGTCCGCCAGCGCTGCCAGCAGCAGGCACCCCGCCGGCTCTCCGTCCACCAGCGCCAGCTCCCACAATTGCGGATCGTGGTGCCCCGTGGCACGGTGCGCCGCCAGAATGTCGTCGATGGGACGTAATCCCGTCAGCTCCGGGCAGTCCTGGCTATCCGCATACGTCGCCAGGACCACGTCGGCGAAGCGCGCGTGCTCCTGCGGGCCGTAAGCGCGCCACGTGGCCGCCGTCGCGGGGGGTGGCTCGGCCCATGGATAGACCGTCGCTCGCTCCAAATAGATCAGCGGTGCGAGGTAGGTGAACCCGGCGCCGTCCAGCAAGTCGCGCCGCGCGGTTTCCCCCGGCTCCACCAGGGCCTGCGCATAGTGCAATGCCTGCGGGGCAAGTTGCGCCAAGCCCGCCCGCAGCACGTTGGTCTGGATGGCCGGCTCGATTGACCCCAGGTCGGGTGACGGGACCATGACGATCGTTGTGCGCCCCGGCAACAGGAGTGCTACGCACACCCCGCGCGGCGCGTCCAGGGGGCCACTGTACCAGCCTTGCCACCCCAGCCCGCCATCGGCAAGGTACTCGTGGAACCCGCGCACCTGCTCGGGCGTGGCGCGCAGGCGATCCGGCGTGGCCAGCAGGTGCGGCAGGACGGCATCGAGGTCAGCGGCAGTCAACGGGACGCAGTCGGGCATGGTCGGCTGTGTGCTCCGGGCGCGGTTGGTGCCGCGCACGCACCGGTCTACAATCCACCATAGTCTGTCAACGTTACAGCGAGCCGGACCGGATTGTGCGCGGAGGATCATGACAATGCAATCACGACGAAGCTGGGGCGGTGTGGTCGCGGGGCTGGTGCTGGTGACTTCGGTCGCGCTGGCGCAGCAGGAGCCGCAGAAGCCGGCGGCGGACGCGCCGGGTGCCGCGCACGCGGACAAGGGGTTGCCCAAGGGCGCGCCGCAGGACAGCGCCAAGGCGGCGGCGAGCGCGAAAGTGGGGGCGGCCGCGCCGGACTTCACGTTGCTGGACACGGAAGGCAACAAGCACAAGCTGTCGGATCTGAAGGACAAAGTCGTCGTGCTCGAATGGCTGAACAAGGAGTGCCCCTGGAGCGTGAAGGGCCGCCCGTTCGTGCAGAAGACGCTCGAGAAATACAAGGACAAGGGCATCGTCTGGATCGGTATCGACAGCACATATGGGCGCAAAGCCGCGGACGACGCGGCGTACAAGAAGGAAGAGAAGCTGAGCTTCCCGATCCTGATGGACGAGGACGGGAAGATTGGCCACCTATACGGCGCCAAGACCACGCCCCACCTGTTCGTGATCGACCAGGGCAAGCTCGTCTACGCCGGTGGCCTGCACAACGATCAGCAGGGGACCAAGTCGAAGGACGAGTTTCGCAATTACGTCGAGGAAGCCGTCGCTGCGGTGCTGGCCGGCAAGCCGGTCCCGGTGGCGGAAACGGCCGCGTGGGGCTGCCCGGTGAAGTACCGCAAGGAGGCCAAGCCCTAAGGAGGGGGCAGCGGCTCGTCGCGCCCGACCTGGCCTGCGGCCGGTGCAGCCGCGCGCTGTGCCGAAACCCGCCGCGGCTCGGTCGGCCCCTCGCGACGGCCCTCTAAATGTGGTAACGTGCCGGGCAGATCCGGTCCGGTGCGACTCGGGTGCGCGCTCCTGGACGGGTGGCGCGGGCCGGGTCGCGCGGGCGGCGGAAGGCGCGGTGCGGGTTGGCAGAACAGGTGTGTTGGCCGGGCGGAGTTCTGGCGGCGCGGCGCAGGCCGGTCGCGATTGCGTGGGCCCCGCGCGCGCGGTGGTGGGTCCCGGCCGCGCTGGCGCTGCTGGCGGTGCTCGGGGGCGGTTGCACGCCGGGAGTGCGCTGGCAGATGGGGGCCTTTCAGGAAGTCTTCGCGCGGACGTGCCAGCAGCGGAAGGTCACGTTTGTGTACTTTCGCAACTGGTACTCCATTGAGTGCACGAACTTCGAGGAGAAGACGCTCAAGGACGTCGAGGTGCTCTTCGAGACGACGAGCATGGTGAACATCCCCCTGGACTTCGACTACGACCGCGTGCTCGCGGAGCAGTGGGATATCGATGCCGTGCCCGCTTACGTACTCCTTGCTCCCGACGGCCAGGTCCTCGCCATGCGCAAGCCACCCCTGACGCGCGACCAACTGCTGACGGACATTCGGGATGCCCGCTACAAGCTCGACATGGGCGGCTATGCCCCTGCGCCGGTGCCCGTATTGCCGCCGCCTCCCTTGACCTCGCAGCCCGCCCGCCGCCCCGGCCGGCCGACGTCGCGTCCCGCTCCGACACGCATCACCACGATTCCCGCCGCAGGCGCATTCCCCGCGTCCACCACCGCGCCGAGTTCGACCCCATGAACAGGCGCCTGCGCGTCACCTGGCTCCTGGCGCTCGCGGCCGGCTGGCTCGGCGGCTGCGATGCGCCCCCGGCGCACGACGTGCCCGGCCTGCTCGCGATCTTCGGCCAGACCGGCCTGGGTCCCAAGGAATTCAGCTATCCGCGCGCCATCGCCCGGAGCCGCGACGGTGACTTCTACATTGTCGACAAGGCCGCCCGCATTCAGTGCTACGATGCCGAGGGCGCGTTCGTCCGCGCCTGGCGCATGCCCGAGTGGGGCGCCGGCAAGCCGACCGGTCTGGGCATCGGTCCGGATGGCCGCGTCTACGCGGCCGACACGCATTACGCGCGCGTCGTCATCTTCGATCCCAACGGTACGCTGCTCGCGCAGTTTGGCTCGAAGGGCACCGGTCCGGGGCAGTTCATCATGCCCACCGACGTGGCGGTCGCCCCGGACGGCAGCCTCTATGTCGGCGAGTACGGCGGCAACGACCGCGTCAGCAAATTCGGCCCCGACCACCAGTTCCTGTTCAGCTTCGGCGGTCCGGATGCCGGCGAAGCCCGTCTCGCCCGGCCGCAGGCCCTGCTGCTGGATCCGGACGGCTCGCTGTGGGTGGCGGATGCGTGCAACCACCGCATCTGTCATTTCTCCGCCGCCGGCCGTTTACTGGGCAGCTTTGGTCAGAGCGGTACGGGGGCCGGCGAATTGCGCTTTCCGTACGGGCTGGACTGGCTGTCGGACGGGACCCTGGTGGTGGCGGAGTACGGCAACAATCGCGTGCAGCGCTTCGACCGGACGGGCCGCACGCTGGGCACCTGGGGTGCGTCCGGGCGCGCACCCGGGCAATTGGCGTACCCATGGGCGGTAGCGGCGGGGGAGGACGATCGGCTCTACGTCCTCGACTCGGGCAACAATCGCGTACAGATCATCGCCGGTCGCGGGGCGCACACGTGGCAGCAGCCCTGACTTCGTGGTAGAAGTACGCCTGCGGGCATTGCCGACCGGCCCGGTCGGCGGTGACGCGATCCGGTGCCGGCCGTGAGCCGCGCCGAGTCTGGGGTGTATGTACACGCCGGCTCTGCTGCGGGGCGGACCGACGCGTGGCGGTCGCAAGCGCGGAGTGCGCATGAGCATGCTGGCGTGGCTGCGATTCGAGTCGCCGGGGTATCTCGCCCTGCTGGCCCTCATTCCCCTGCTCATTGCGCTCTCTTTCCGGTCGCTGGCGGGACTGGGACGTTGGCGCCGCTGGCTGGCGATCGTGGCGCGCTGTCTGGTCGTGCTCCTGATGGTCGCGGCGCTGGCGGGCGCGCAGCGCACGCAGACCATTCGCGACTTGAGCGTGATCTTCCTGATGGACCGCTCCAAGAGCGTGCCCGCCGAACTGCAGCGGGAGTCCTTCAAGTATGCGACGCGCGCGGACGAATCCCGCAAGCCGGACGATCGGATTGGCATCATCAGTTTCGACGGCGTCGCGAGCGTCGATCAGCTCCCCATGCGCGCCGTCGAGGTCAGCAGCATTACCCAGCCCGGCGAGCCGGACCAGACCAGCATCGCCGCAGCCGCCCGCCTGGGGCTGGCGCTCCTGCCGTCGGACACGACCGGCCGGCTGGTCCTGCTGTCGGACGGCAACGAGAACGTGGGGGCGGTGCTGGATGAGGCCCGCCAACTGGGCGCCGCGGGCATCCCCGTCGATATCCTGCCGATCCAGTACGAGCACGACAACGAGGTGGTCTTCGAGCAGTTGAAGGCGCCGCCGACGGCGACGGCCGACGAGACCGTCAACCTGCAGATGATCCTGCGTTCACAGAAGCCGGCGCGCGGGCAGGTGCTCCTGCGGCACGGCTTCGGGCGGAACGACCTCACGCTGATCGACCTCAATGGCGCCGCGCCGGGGGTGGGCTTTCCGGTGGAGCTCGACGCCGGCCCGAATCGCTTCACGATTCCGGTGCCGTTGCGCGTGGCCGGCGCGCACCGCTTCGAGGCCCAGTTTGTGCCGGAGACCGAGGGGGTCGATACGCTGCAGGACAACAACTTCGGCCGCGCGTTCACGGTCGTGTCCGGACAGGGACGCATCCTGATTCTCACGAGCACGAGCGATCTCGCCGCGGCGCAGCCCGCGGCGCTGCTGCTGAAGTCGGCGCTGGAGGCGGAGAAGCTCGTTTGCGACGTCGAGACGCCCGGCGAAAGCCCGCTCGACCAGGTGCGGCTGCTGGAGTACTCCCTGGTCATCCTCAACAACGTGTCGGCCGCGGACCTGAGCGACGACGCCAAGAAGTCGCTGGAGGTGTACGTGCGCGACCTGGGCGGGGGGCTGATCATGATCGGCGGCGACGAGTCCTTCGGTGCCGGTGGCTGGCTGGGCAGCCCGGTCGAAGAGGTCATGCCGGTCAGCTTCGACGTGAAGCACAAGAAGGAGTTTCTCAAGGGTGCCCTCGTGCTGGTGATGCACGCGTGCGAAGTGCCCGACGGGAACGGCCTGGGCGAGCGCTGTGCCATCGAAGCGGTGAAGGCCCTCAGCGCGCGCGACCTGGTCGGCGTGCTGGCCTACAAATGGCAGGGCGGACAGCAGGGACACTGGGTCGTGCCGCTCCAGGATGTCGGCGAGAAGAGCCGCATCATCAATAGCATTCGCCAGATGAACATGGGCGACCTGCCCGACCTGGACGAGGTCATGCGCCCGGGCGTCGAAGCCCTGATCGCCCGCAAGGACGTCGGCCCCAAGCACATGATCGTCGTCTCCGACTTCGATCCGCAGCCGCCGCGCGACGACCTCATCCGGGCAATGAAGCAGAACGGCATCACGTGCACGACCATCGCCATCGGCTACGGCGGGCATCCCATCGACGAACCGAAAGCCCAGTGGATCGCCGAGTCGACGGGCGGCCGCTTCTACCGCACGAACGATCACAGCAAGCTGCCGCAGATCTTCATCAAGGAATCGCGCGAAGTACGCCGCTCGCTCGTGCAAGAGGGCGTGTTCGACCCCAAGCTGGTGAACACGCTTTCCCCCCTGGTGCCGGGCCTCGCCGGCGAGCGCCTGCCGCAGCTCCGCGGTTTCGTCCTCACGACCGCCAAGCCCGCCGCCACCATCCCAATCGTCCGTAAGTCCGAAGACGGTGACGACCCGATCCTCGCGCACTGGCAGGTCGGCTTGGGCAAGACCGTCGCCTTTACCAGCGGCATGTGGCCCAAGTGGGGGCCCGACTGGACCGCCTGGGCTAAGTTCAGCAAGCTGTGGTCCCAGATTGCCCGCTGGGCCTCGCGACAATCCGAATCTGCTGCCTTCGATGTCACTACGGCCGTGCAGGGCGGCAAGGCCAAAGTCCGCATCGACGCCCTCAACAAGGACGCGGAAGCTGTCAACTTCATGGACGTCGCCGGCACGCTCGTCACCCCGGGCCAGGAATCGCAGCCCCTGCGCCTGACGCAGACCGGCCCCGGCCGGTACGAGGGGGAGTTCGACGCCCGGGATCGCGGGAACTACATCATGAACCTGCAGTACGCCATGGGCCGCGGCGCCGCGGCGCAGAGTGGTACGCTCCAGACCGGCGTCACCGTCGCCTATTCCCCCGAGTACAGCCAGCTCCGCGCCAACCTCCCCCTGCTCGACGAATTGCGCGAACGCACCCACGGCCGCAAGCTCACCGCGGACCAGCCGCAAGCCGTTTTTGATCGCAGCGGCCTGCGTCCGGCCGAGACGCGCCGCGCCATGTGGGAACAACTGCTGCGCTGGATGCTTGTGCTCTTCCTGATCGATGTGGCCATCCGCCGCATCGCCGTCAACCCGATCGAGGTTTACCGCAAATTGCGCCGCTTCATTGCGGAGATCGCCGGGCGCGGTCGACCGGCGGTCGCAACGGAGGCCGTCCTGACGACACTCAAGGGCACCCGCGAGCGTGTCCGCGACGAGCAGCGCAGCGCCGCGTCGGCCGCCGGTGGGGAGGCCGTCACTGGCACCGGTCCGCCGGCCACGGCGCGCTACGAAGCCCGTACGCCCGACGCGCGTGCCAGCGAGGAGCTGGGTAAAGCGCTGGGCGGCGCGACACAGCAGGATGTTCCCGTCGTGGCCAAGCCAACCGGCAAGAAGCCGGCGCAGTCCGAAGCAGACTACACGTCACGCCTGCTCAAGGCCAAGAAGCGGGCTCGCGAGGACATGGACAAGGACGCTGAGCAGCAGTAGGTCGCGTATCGACGGGAGTTGCCAGCGACGCGTGCGGCGCGCGCACGACCCCGACACACTGATTATTCGACTCTCATTCTTCCTGCCCTGGCGCTCGTGTCGCGTGCCGCGGCCGTTTTTTTCGCCCCCGCGCCGAATCGCGTGGGAAGACTGCTGACGCGTCCACCGATTTGTGATATGCTATTGATGAATGGGGCTCCGTGCGCTTTTTTCACATCGCCGGTGCCGGTGCTCCGTCTACCACGGCCCTGCGGCCACTGGAGGCCACCGTGAAGCACATTCTGGTCGTCTACCACTCGCAGGAAAAAGGCAACACGCGGCGCATGGCGGAGCTCGTTGCGGAGGGTTGTCGCCAGGTGCCCGGCGTGGCCGCGCAGCTCGTCAACGCCAACGAGACGCGCGTGGCGATGACCGCGGCGGAGCAGGCCGACGGTTATGCGCTCGGCAGCCCGGACTACTTCGGGTACATGGCTGGCGGGGTGAAGCAGTTCTTTGATGACATCCTGATGGCGAGTTGGCGTGGACAACATACGCTGCAAAAGCCGTGCGTATGCTTCGAGAGTCACGGTGGGGGGGGGCAGGCACTGCCGGCGATGGAAGCGCTGGCCCGCGAGCTGAAGCTGTACCGCGTGGCGGACAGCGTGAGCTGCGAGGGCTCACCGCAAACCAACCGCGACGCCGACCGCTGCATCCAGCTCGGCCGCGTTCTGGCCGAGAAGGTGGCTGCAGTGCAGCAGGTGGGTATCGCCCCCGCGCCCAGCCACTGAGCGGCGCGGCGGTGCTGCCCGCGACGACGGGGCTTCACCCGCGCCGGGCACGCGCGGTTTTGGGGCACCGCGACCGGGGGATATCAGACCTCGCCCGGACAATTCCGATCCAGAATATAGACCGCGATTGTGTACAATGGCGCGAGCTGGGATGCGGGTGACGAATGGGGTGGGCAACCCCCTCAGCCATGCGACGTGGCCGAGCGCCGGACCTGCGGAGCCGGGCGGACGCGTCGCGAGCAAACCCACTGGCAGCGAGGGCGCGAGATGCGGGACATGGTGGCACGCGGCTGGCTACGCGGGGTGGCTATCGGAGCGCTGTACCTGGTCGTGGTAGCGGCGGCGCCCGCCCGGGCGGATTCCGCGCAAGCGGAGCGCGTCACTGCGCTGGCGCGGGCCTGGGTGGACGGGACCCGGACGCTGGACGCGGACCGCGCGGCGCCGGCCGTCCTCCCCCCGGGGACCCAGCTCGACCGCGTGGACACCGCGGGGCCGTGGGTGGGGCTCTGGCTCACTCTGCCGGACGCATTCCTGGCGGGGTTGTCGGATATCGCGTGCGAGAACATCGTCCGCGCGCAAGTGGAGCTGCTCCGCGACGTGGATGCGTTGAACACGTTCATGATCTTCGCGCGGCCCGCGAGTGATCCCCAGGCCACCTATCGTCCGCTGCCCGACTACCTGCCGCGCCCCACCGGTGAGCTCAACAAGCCCGAACCGGACGTCTGGGAGCGCGGGGCGGAGGTGCGCGCGGGGGGCCTGCCGACCTACGACCCGGGTCGGCCGGCTGGCGTGCTGTCCGGCAAGACCGTGTTCCTCAATCCCGGCCACGGCTGGTACTACGCGTCGACCCTCGGCCGGTGGGCGACGCAGCGCGGCAACTGGGGCGGGGTCATCGAGGACCTCAGCAACGGCGAGGCCGTGCTGAATCACTTGGCGCGCTACCTGCACAACGCCGGCGCGAATGTCTGGACCTGCCGCGAGCGTGACTTCAACACGCACATGGTCATCGTGGACAACACCGACGCGGCGCCGGCGTATGCGACGACGGGCAGTTGGACGAATAGCACCGGCGCCGGCACGTGGTACGGCAGCAATTACCAGTACGCCGCCGTCAGCGCGACCGAGACGGCGGTCGCCACGTACGCCCCGGACATGCCGGTCGCGGATTACTACGCGGTCTACGTGTGGACGCCCGCCGCCGCGAACCGCGCCACGGATGCGCTCGTGCGCGTGAAGCACACGGGCGGCACCACGACGCACGTCCTCAACCTGCAGCGGGATGGAAACACGTGGCGCTTCCTCGGCGTTTACTACTTTGCGGCCGGGCGGCATGCCACGAGTGGGGCGGTCGAAATCTCCAACCAAGGTACGGACTCCACGAAGTTCGTCGTGGCCGATGCGGTACGCTTCGGTGGTGGCATGGGCGACTACGTCGAGGGCGGCGTGGTCAGCGGCTGGCCGCGCTGGGAGGAGTCGGGCAGCTACTACCCGGTCTTCATGGGGCAAGCCGGCGCGCCGTACGGCACGGTGAACGGCATGCCCAAGTACGCCAAGTGGGAGAGCGAGAGTTGGGAAGACTCGGTCTACTTTTCCTGGCACAGCAACGCCACCGGCGCGCACACGAGCCATGGTACGCAGCTCTACGTCTACGCGCCGGGCCAGGAGCCGCCCGGGCCGTTCAGTGCGTTCGGCGGTGTTGCCGGCGGTGATACGCTCGCGACGCGCATCTTCGACGAGGTGATGAACGACCTGCATGTCGACTGGGACTCGGCCTGGCCCGGCGGGAAGTACTCCGCCTATTTCGGTGAGCTCAATCCGTCGAACAACGACGAGATGCCGGCGTGCCTGCTGGAAGTTGCGTACCACGACAGCGCGACCGACCAGCCGTCTTTGCTCGACCCGCGGTTCCGCGATCTCGTCGCGCGGGCCTGCTACCAGGGCATCGTGAAGTGGTGGTACTACAACGCGGACGGGCCGTCCGCGACGCCGATCCCCAGCCCCACGCTGTTGCCCGAGCCGCCCACGAGCCTGGCGGTGCGGCAGACCGCGCCCGGTGCCGTGCGCGTGAGTTGGCGCCCGCCGCCGTACAACACCGGCAACGGTCTGCTCGGCGACGCCGCCACGGGCTACCTCGTGCAGTCCAGCCGTGACGGGCTGGGCTTCAGCAATGGTACGGCGACCACGAACACCTATCTCGACCTCTCCGGCCTGACGCTCGGGGGGGTCTACTAC
This sequence comes from uncultured Planctomycetales bacterium, assembly GCA_964523405.1. Classification (GTDB taxonomy): domain Bacteria; phylum Planctomycetota; class Phycisphaerae; order UBA1845; family Fen-1342; genus CAZGAQ01. The sequence continues at coordinate 16,025 of CAZGAQ010000015.1, read as the reverse complement.
TTCCGGGTCATCGCGACCAACGCGGGCGGCCAGTCGTTCCCGACCGAAACCGGCGGCGTGAAGCTGGCCACGAGCGGCGCGGCGCCCCTCCTGGTCGTCAACGGCTTCGATCGGCTCGACCGCGGCGCCATGCTCGCCGAAGACGATCCCTACGATACGCAGGCTATGCTGCGCGAGCGGCTCGAACGCATGAACCACTACGGCTACATCCGCACCTTCGCCGCGGCGCTTGATCCGACCGGTCTCGCGTTTGATTCGTGCGCGAACGAGGCCGTGCGCGACGGCGACGTGAGCCTCGGTGCGTACCCGGCCGTCATCTGGGAGTGCGGCGAGGAGTCCTCGGGAACCAGCACGTTCGAGATGGCGGAGCAGACGCGCGTGGCGAGCTATCTCAACGCGGGCGGGCGGCTGTTTGTCTCGGGCTCCGAAATCGGCTGGGACCTCGACAGCCTCGCCCACGGCGCCACCTTCTACAACAACTACCTGAAGGCGGACTTCGTTGCGGACGACGCGGGAACGTACGGCGTGACGCCCGCGGCGGGCTCGATCTTCGCGGGCATCGCGGCCTTCAACTTCGACGATGGCACCGCGATCTACAACGTGGACTACCCCGACGTGATCAACCCCCTCGGCGGCAGCACCGCGGCCCTCACGTATGTGGGAGGCGCGGGCGGAACGGCCGGCGTGGTCTACAACGGTGCGTTCCGCGTCGTGCACTTCGCGTTCCCGTTCGAAGCGATCACCGACGCAAGCCGGCGGATCGAGATCATGAATGCCATTCTGGTCTTCTTCGGGCTTGACCCGGAGCAGCCGGTCCTGCCGCCGGCCGACATCGTCGTCGAAGCACGCGATGCGAGCGGCGCGCTGACCCCGGCGCCGGCCTACGTCGAGAGCGGCGCCTGGGCGAACAGCTCGGTGAAGAGCACGGCCGCCGGCCTGACCGGCGCCGGCAGCCGCTTCATCGTCTACGAAGTCCCCAACACCGGCACCGACAATGCGACGTTCGTTCCGCCGATCGCGACGCCCGCCAAGTACGAGGTCTTCGCGACCTGGGCCAACGGCGCCAACTGCTACGACGCCCTCTACACCGTCCGGCACTACCACGGCCAGACGCAACTGCTCGTCGACCAGATCGCGGCCGGCGCCCCTGAGGCCGCCAACTACAACACCTGGATCTCCCTTGGGCAGTATTGGTTCCCTGCCGGCCAGACCTTGAATGGCGGTTCGATCAACGTATCGGAGGAGACGGTGACCGGTCGGCCGAGCCCGAGTTGGAACTACCGTGTCTACACGGATGCGGTCAAGCTCGCGTTTGTGGCGTGGTGGCCGACCGGCGATGCCGACGGCAACGGACACGTGGATGCGACGGATTGCCTGGCGTTGCCCACGCGCGTCACAGGCCCGAGCAACACGTACTCCGACCCAGCGTACGAAGCGTTCGACTTGGACCTCGACCGCGACGTGGATCTGGCGGACCTGGCGGGCTTCCAGGAGGCGTTTGGGCAGTAGCCGCCGCCTCGTCACGTAGCGTCAGGCCTCCGTGCTCGAAGTACTGCAAGGCTCTGCCTAGCAGCCGTACCGTCGGCCGCCGCGCGGCGCGTAGCGTCGGCCCTCCGTGGCCGACGTTGGTGCCGTCAGGCCCAAACCCGCCCCGAGTATGTCGCAGTCACCGTCGACGGCGCGCTCGCTCGCGGCCGCCCAACGCAATCGCGCCCACCGGAGACCCGCACTCTGGACACACCGCGCTCACGTTCCCCTGAAGGTCGTAGCCGCACGCCCCACAATGTCCGGGAATGAGGCGCCGCCTTCGGAGCCACAGGAACATAGTCGCCAACGACGAGCCAGCCACGATCGGCCACAACGGCAAGAGGATGCAGTCATACATGCCCATGATGAAGGTGCGGCGTCTGTCCGTTGGGCGAACCGGAGTTAGAGCCACCAGGCGCCGGTGCGGCAACCACGTTTGGTCGAAGCTGTGCCAGTCACACTCCCACCGGCGTAGATCCCCAATCTCCGCGTCGCGGATCCCAAAGCGGTTCCACGCCGGAGTCATGGGGTGGAGCCAGCCAATGAACACGGCTCCGCGACCGAGGCCATAGCATGCTTGCCCGTGTTCCCCGAACAAGCACGCGGTAAAGAAGCCGCTGAGTGCTCCCGCAGTCATGGACACCGCCGTGAGGCCGATCGCGCCAATCAGCGCGAGCCGCCGCACGTGAGACGTGGACCTCGTGCTCCACATGGGCTTCCCCCAGGCGGCAAGCCCGCGCCGATCACCGCCGCAAGCTTGTCGAACCTGCCGCTCCGCTTAGCGCTTCCCGTTCCGCGCCTGGAATTCGTCATTGATCTTCAGCGTCGCCGCCATCAGCTTCGGCTCATACCCCTGCTTTCGCGCTGAATACACGATCGCGTTGCAGTCCTTCGGCAGGCACTTGCCCGAAAAACCGCGATTGTCCGGGTACACGAACGTGTGGTCCCGGCTGATGCGCGTGTCCGCCAGCCACAGCTCGCGAAGCTGGTTGAAGTCGACCCCGTGGGCTTTCGCGATGTCGTAGAACTCGTTCACGAACGTGACCTTCACGGCGTAGAACGCGTTCTCCATGTACTTGCATACTTCGGCCGTCGTCGCGTCCGCGAAGTACATGTACACCATCGAGTTGTAGTAGTGCTTGTAGAAGTCCGCGGCCGCCGATGTCGCGTCCGGTTCCCCGCCCAGCACCAGGAACTCGCGCTCGGCCATCGAGCCGAAGATGTGCGCGACCGTCTCGCCCAGGTATTCCGGCTGAAACACGATCTTCTTGTGGTACTTCGCGCACAGCCGCTTCGTCGTCCCCGGCGACACCGTCGAGCGGATGATGATCAGCGGGGCCTGGACCCAGCTCACCGCCTCCTCCACGATACTCGTGTCGCAGCTCCCGTCCGGCTGCATGGCCGTCGGCACGCAGATGAACACCACGTCGCACGTGTTGATCGCGGACTTGTTGCCGGCTAGCTCCGGTTTGTACGGGTCGTACACGACCGTGTCCGGCCCACACAGCTTGACCGTCGCCCCGCCAACCACGCCGCCGCCAACCACGCCGACCTTCGGTTTCGCCATTGCCGCTTCTCCGTCTAGGTGCCGGGCCGACGTCCCCCGCACGGGCGCCGGTCACACCGCAATCTCGGATTTGTAATCGCCCGCCGCGCAGCGGGTCAATAGACCCCTGCGCCGGCAACGCCTCGCCGGGTGCCGCCGGGCCCGTCGCTAAATCGGTTCACGAGTACCGTACCCACCGCAGCAACTCGCGCGGCGACGGTGGCTTGCCGTACATCAAGATGCCTACGCGGAAAACTTTGCCGGCCGCCCAGATCGCCAGCAGCACGCTCGCCCACAACAGCACCAGCGACGCCGCGATTTGCCACACGGGCGTATCTGGGTCCGCACAAATCCGCAGGATCATGATGAAGGGCGTGATCGGCGGGACGAAACTCAGGGCCAGGCTGATGGCCGAGTTCGGGCTCTCCACAATGTAGAACCAGAACAGCATCGGAATCAGCGTGAGCAGCGACAGCGGAAAGACCATGCTCTGGGCATCCTTCAGCTCGTTGCACGCCGAGCCGATCGCGGCCAGGATCGCCGAGATCAGCAGAAAGCCCGGCACAAAGTACAACGTCGCGATGCCCAACCGGTACGCGCTCAGCAGTTCCTCGGCGTGGTAGCGGTGCGCACCGTAGTAGCCGCACGCGCTCCACAGGCCCAGCAGTACCGCGCCCACCAGCACCGCCCCCAGAATCTTCCCCGCCATGAGCTGCGTCGGACTCACCGCCGACAGGAGCACCTCGATCACCCGCGAGCCCTTCTCCTCGATCAGGCTCGTCAACAGGCCCTGGCTGATGCCGAACGTCCCCATGAACAGCAGAAACATGAACGCAAACGGCATCAGGTACCGCGCCGTCTCGTTGCTCTTCACCTGCTGACCCGTCTGCGGATCGATGCTCACCAACGTCACCGGCCGCCGCAGAACCGCCAGCTCCAGCGGGTCAAGGCCGCGCTCCTGCAAGCGAACCGCCGTGACCGCCTCGTTGAGCATGTCGGCCAGCCGCCGTCCAGTCTCCAGGTGGCTGTCGCGGCGCATGAGCTGGGCCTGGCCGTCACCGTCGACCACGTCCGGCGGAATCTCCAGGCACGCGTACAGCTCCTCCGGTCTCACCCGCGCCCGCAGCGCCGTCAGGTCCGCGCCCGCCGGAGCCGCCTCCGTCTCGAAGCGCTGATTCGGCCGAGCCTCGTTCCACTTCGCCACCTGCGCGGTGAACTCGGGATACACGACGCCCGTCTCGTCCAGCACGGCGATCCGGCGCGTCGGCATGACTTCCTGCTTGGCCAGCGCCTGCACCTTGGTTGTGCCCAAGACGGAGATTGCGATGATCAACGGCATCATCAGCGCGCTCAGCATGAACGCCTTCGTACGCACGGTGGCCAGAAATTCGCGCCGCGCGACGGCCAGCACCTTATCCATGCGCCACCTCCGCCGTCGTTGCCGCGGCCCCGGGGCGCTGGCCGCCGACCAGCTTCACGAAGATTTCCTGCAGGTCCGGCCGCTGAATCTCGAAGCGCAGCACGCGCACGTGCTTGAGGGCCCGCTCCAGAATCGCGTTCGGGTCCGCGTCGTCCGTCAGTTGCAGCCGGGCGTGCCCGAGCGTGATGCGCGCCCGCTCGATGCCCGGCAGCTGCGCCACGGGGTCGAGGTCGCCTTCGGCATCCATGATGAGCACGCGCGTCGCGAACTGCGAGCGCACCTCGTTGATCGTCCCCTCGATGACCTTCCGCGCCCGGTTGAGCAGCACGATGCGGTCGCAGATGCGCTCGGCCTGATTCATCTGGTGGGTGGAGAAGATGACCGTCGTGCCCTTTTGCCGCAGGTCCGCGATCAGCGTCTCGAGCATGTCCACGTTCAGCGGGTCGAGCCCGGAGAACGGCTCGTCCAGGATGACCAGCTCCGGCTCATGCAGGACCGCACACACGAACTGCAGCTTCTGCGACATGCCTTTGGACAAGGCTTCCACCCGCTTCCGCGCCCAGGCGGCCAGACCGACCTGCTCCAGGCTCCGCTCTGCCTGCGCCCGCAGCCTGGCGCCGTGCAGCCCCTTCAAACGTCCGAAGTATCGCAGGGTCTCCAGCACCGTCATCTTGCGATACAGCCCGCGCTCCTCCGGCAGGTATCCGATCCGATCCTTCACGTCCGCTGCCCGCGGGTGCCCCAGCACCGTGATCTGCCCGCTGTCCGGGTACAGGATGCTCATGACCATGCGAATCGTCGTGGTCTTGCCGGCTCCGTTCGGACCGAGGAAGCCGAGTACCGTTCCCGTCGGTACACGCAGGCAGAAATCGTCCACGGCCGTGAACTGGCCGTAACGCTTGGTGATGCCTTCCAGAATCAGGGCGTCGGACACGGGGTCTCCTTGGGACGTCCTTGCGGCGCGCTGGGCCCGCCGCCGGGAGCACCGCTGGCGTCGGGGATTATGCCCGAGTCCCGACCAAGCGAAAAGGCGGCGGTTGTCGGTTGTTGTGCTCGCGCGCGGTCGGGCGGCGCGCCCGCGCTCGAAAGAGGCGCTCCGCGCGCGCGAGTCGACCGGCCGTGGAACCAGCGCGGCCCGGGCGCGGGCGTCGGCGGACCAGGCCAGTTAACCGCACCGTTGCGGTTCTGTAACATCTGGCGGTAGGAAGGCTTGCGTCTATACGGGCGACAGGGGTACGATGCAAAAATGGGGTCGTCGGCGGACAACAGGCGCGGCGCTGCGCTGGGCAAGGCCGCTTTCCTCATGGGCCGCATGCACTTACGGCTCATCGTCCGCGGACCACGTGCGAGGAGTTGCTCATGCAGCGCTGGATGAACGGCGGGGCGTCGGTCGTGGCGATTCTGCTCCTGGTACCGGTTGTTGCCGCGGGGAATTGGGTAACCCTTCAAGCGGATGGTTCGCTGCAATGGTCCGCGACCGGTCCGGCGCAAGGGGCGCAGGTCCTGGTGCACGGCTTCGATGACCAGGGGATCTCGCTCAGTTGCGAGTTGCGCGCGCTGCAGCTCGAGCTGATCCAGGCCGGGGAGCAGCCGCTGGTGGAACTGACCTGTCCGGACGAGCCGCTGGCTGGTGTCGCCGGAGGACCGGCGCTGCCGGTGGTCCGGCGCATGATCGCCACGCGCCCCGGGGCGACCGTGACCGCCACGGTGCGGACCGCGGCTCCGGTGACGCTGGACCTGGCCAAGTCCGGGATCGCGGCGCCGGTGCAGCCGATGGCGGCGTACTACAGCACCATGCGCGACCCGAACTACGTGCCGCAATACGACGCGGGCGCCTATGCGCGCGCTGCCGCCAGCGCGCCCGATGAGCGCGTCCGCATCACCCCCGTCGGGATCGTCCGCGGTTACGCCCTGCAACTCGTGGAACTGCGGCCCGTTGCCTGTGATGCCGCCGGGAATACGCTGCTGGTCTGGCCGCAAATGGACGTCGAGTTGAGCTTTGCGGGCGGCGCGGAGGATGCGGCGACCGTGTCCCGTCCGGCACATCTGCAGGGCGTCGTGCTCAACCCGCCGTTCGACGGCGGGCGCGACAAGGCGCGCAGCCAAAACTACCTGATCATCGCGGCGCCCGATTTCGTCGGCTGTGCGCCGCTCGTGCAGTTCGTCAACGCCAAGACCGCACAGGGCTACACTGTGAGCGTCTACGCGCCGCCGGTGGGGACGACCGTGGGGCAGATCAAGACCTACATCCAGAGCTTGTGGGGCACAGCCAGCGAGCCGGATTACATTCTGATCGTGGCGCGGGGCGACATTGACACGACCGTCAAGACCAACGTCATCGGCACGTACCACGCGACGAATCCGCGCGACATGCACACGGATATCCCCCTGGTCTGCATGGATGGCCCGGGCGACTGGCAGCCCGATATTCCGATCGCGCGCTTTTCGGTGATTTCCGCGGAGCAGTTGCAGAGCGTCGTGGACAAGACGCTCTATGTCGAAGCCGGCAACTACGCGGACCCGTCCTACACGCGGCGCGCCGTGTTTATCGCCTCGGGTGAGTCGGATGCGGGCGCGGAGCCTCGCCAGGACTACATGATCAACAAGTACATGGTGCCGAATCGCATCGACGTGAACAAGATCTACGTGGCCTCGCACGGCGACGGTCCGGACCAGTTGCGCGATGCGGTTAACGCGGGCACGTTCCTGGTGACCTACTTCGGTCACGCGGGCGGCTTCCAGTCCTGGGCCTCGCCGGTCTGGGGCTTCCCCGAGATCGAGGCCCTCACCAACACGAACGCCTACCCCCTGGTCGTGAGCCTGAGCTGCAGCCCCGCCCAGTACTACCTGGCGCACTACCTGAGCAACCCCGGCCTGCTGGAGAAGTGGGTTCTGGTCCCGAACAAGGGGGCGGTGGCCGGATACGGACCGGTGGTCTGGCAGTCGCCGTACACGTGGGTCGACTGGGAACACATGTACGACTTCTTCCTCGAAGCGATTTACACGAACGGCACGCGCGAACTGGGCCCCGCCTATCAGGCCGCCGCACGGCGCCTGGTGACGTTCTACGGTCCCGATGAGCCCATTTCCCTGGACTACACGGAGGAGTTCTACCTCCTGGGCGATCCGACGCTGCAGATGCCCAGCCCGCCGCCGGAAAACTACCTGCTCATCGTGCCCCCGTCCTACGCCGGCACGGCGCCGATCAACCAACTGGTGGCCCACCGGCAGAGCAAGGGGTTGAACGTGATCACTTACACCCCGCCGGCCGGCACCACCCGGGACACGATCAAAGCCTATATCAAGAGCCTGTGGGCGACAACCGACCGGCCCAGTTACATCCTGATCGCCGCCGACACGAGCGGCACCGGCACTTCGTCGGCGACGGGGATTCCACACTGGACGGGCGGCGGCAGCAAAGCCGCGGCCACGGACCTGCCGTACGCCTGCATGGGCACCGGCGATGACTGGTATCCCGAGATTGCGATCGGCCGCTTTCCGGTGGCCAATCTGACGCAGTTGCAGGCGATGGTCAGCAAGACCGTGTATGTCGAATCCGGTACCGCGGACCCCAATGCTCTGCGCCGCATCGCGTTCTCCGTCAACTCGGACACCTACAGCACGGGCGAGAACACCGCCAACGCGGTCATCAGCACCTACCTGCAGCCCAACGCGTATGAAGGCATGCCCATCTTCGCGTCCGCGGGCGGCACGACGCAGCATGTGCGCAATGCCGTCAACAACGGTTGCCTGATTCTCACCTACATGGGACACAGCGGTACCGGCGGCTGGTGGGAGCCTGCTTTCAACCAGAGCGACGTCCAGGGTCTGACCAACGCCAACAAGTACCCGCTCGTCCTCGGCTGGTCCTGCAGCACCTCGCATTTCGAGTACACCGACGAGGTCTACGGGGAGACCTGGGTGCGCCAGGCCAACAAGGGGGCCGTGGCCTACATCTCCGCTTCCCAGTACATCTACTGGGGCAGCACCGAGGCCTGGCGCCCCTCGGGCATCCTCGAGAAGGCGTTCTTTGCGGCGCTGTTCGAGGACGACCTGTGGCGCGTCGGTCCCGCCTGGCAAGCGGGTCTGTACCGCTTCTGCAACGAGTTCGGCCTCCCGGCCACCCCCGGCGGCCTGCCGACGCAGAACCTCGACATCATTCGCAACTTCTTCGAGGAGTTCGTCCTGTTCGGCGACCCGGCCCTGCAACTGCCGCAACCGGACGGCTTCCGCCTCGAACCGACCCCGGCCGCCCGCCAGGTCTGCATTCCCAGTGAGAATGCGACCCTCTTCTCGATCGTCGGGCGGCGCTTCGGCAGCTTTGCCGAGCCCGTGACGGTGAGCGTGGACGGCTTGCCGGCCGGCGCTACCGCCGCCTTCTCAACCAACGACGTGGCCCCCCCGTTCACCACGACCCTCACCGTCGGCAATCTGCCGAACGTCGCGGCCGGCACGTACAACCTGATCATCCGCGGCCATTCGGTCAGCAAGGACGAGCAGGCCAGCGTGCTGCTGACCGTGTCCAGCCAGATCCCGGCACCGCCCTCGCCGACCAGCCCGGCTAACGATGCCACTGGCATCTCGCGCACGCCGACGTTCGTCTGGACGACCGGCGCCCAGACGGCCGAATCGTACGTGGAGGTTTCCACCAGTTCGACCTTCACCACGCTGGCCTTCAGCGCCACGTTGACGGACAAGACCATCACGCTGACCGCCGAGCTGAACCCCTCGCAGATGTACTTCTGGCGCGTGCGTGGCAGCAACGGCTGCGGCAGCAGCGAGTTCTCGACTGTCTGGCATTTCACCACGGTGACGCAGCGCGACTACTTCACGGAGAGCTTTGGGACCGGTCAGACCTTCGACCTGGGCAACCGGACGCTCTGCTACATTCCGGATGGCAGCGCGAACTACTACCGCCTGTGTGGCCCGACCGCCACGGCCCTGCCGACCGACCCGAGTGGTGGCACCGTGCTGACCCTTTCCGACGACGGCAACCAGCCCGTCACGCTGACCACGCCCGTGAAGCTCTACGGGGCCACCTATTCGACCATCTACGTGAACTCCAACGGCAACATCACCTTCAATAGCGGGGACGGGACCTCCTCTGAGACGCTCACGGCGCATTTCTCCCGTGCCCGCGTGGCGCCGCTCTTCAACGATTTCAACCCGGCCGCCGGCGGCCAGGTCAGCGTGAAGAAGCTCACCGATCGTGTGGCCGTCACGTGGCTCAACGTGCCGCACTGGAATACGGGCGGGCAGAACACCTTCCAGGTGGAGATGTTCTACAACGGCGAGATCCACATTACCTACCTGACGCTGAGCGAGACGGATGGTATCGCCGGGCTCTCCAACGGCGGCGGAACGCCTTCCGACTTTGCCGAGTCCAACCTCTCGAACGCCGCGGCCTGTGCCCAACCAAGTGCCTGCTGTAGCGGGCGAACGTGCACGCTGCTGTACGAGTCCGAATGCGTGACCACGGGCGGCATCTTCATGGGGAACGGCACGGACTGCGAGCCCAACCCGTGCCTGCCGTACCGGCCGGGCTGCGTCATCATCAGTGAGGTCGTGCAGGGCGCCGAGAGCGGCGACTGCCCGCGCTTCATCGAATTGACCAACACCGGCGTGGATGATTTCGCGTTCTTCGAGGGCGGCCTCATCGTACAGACCGCCACCAGTAGCGACCTGACCATCGATGTGGACCTGACGAACGTCGTCATTCCGGCGGGCGAGTCCTTCGTCATCGCCTCCAATGCCGCCGGCGCCTGCACCGGCGCGTTCCCGGCCATCTTCGGCCAGGATGCCGACCTGTACACCAACGCGGCTTTCGGCTACGGCGACGACCGTCTCATCCTGACGGATCGCAACGATGCCTCGCGCATTCTGGACATGTACGGCGAGTTTGGCGTCGACGGCACTGGCCATCCCTGGGAGTACACGAAGAGCTACGCCTACCGTCTGGCGGGCTGCACGTGCGGCTTCGGGCGGAGCTTCGATCCGGCCGAGTGGTTCTTCGGCGGCGTGAACGGCCTGGCGGGGCTGAACTCGACCGAACTCCTGCTCACCCTGACGACGCCCGGCACGCATATCTCCAGCGGAGCATGCGCGGGTTGGCGGGGTGACGTGGACGGCGACGGGGACATCGATGCCAACGATCTGTCGTTGCTTCGCCCGTGCCTGCTCGGGCCGGATGTCGCCCCCCATTCCGAGTGCTCGGCCGCGCAGCTTGACCTGGATGGCGACACCGATTTGCACGATCTGGCCGAATTGCAGTTGATGGCGACCGGCAGTCAGCCGTAGCCAGAGACGCCTCCGCTTCGGAGTGACCGGGCCAAGACACGGGCCGGCGACTCGGGAACCTCCGGGTCGCCGGCCCGTGCTCTGCGCTCCGCCCGGCCGGGGCGTCGCCACCTGTCGCCTACTGACCTCGCGGCCGCACCTGGCTGCGCTGATAGTCCGTCCGGTTGAAGGGCGGATTGCGGTCGTGATTCGGGTTGTAGTCCCCATCGTCCGTGAACACGATCTGCCCGGCCGCGTTCACCCAGCGGTACTTCCAGTCCCCCGAATCCACCTCGACCTCCTTCGTGTACGGATTGACGTATTCCTCCTGTCCCGTCAGCGTCAGGTACATGTCGTTGTTGATCTCGGAATTCGTCTTCTGGCGGTGCGCGACAATCTCCTGCTCGATGCGCTGCAGTTCCTGTTGCGTGCGGATCACGATGCCCGCTCGCTCCGCCTGTCCGCGAATCTCACCCTGCACCCACTGCGAGTTGAACTTGGCCGAGAACAGCATCGTGTGCCCGACCGGCTCCCAGCCCTCGTATTCGCCTGTCGGCGCGCGGAACGACACCGTGTCGTTGTTCTGCCACAGCCCGACCTCACGCGGGTAGTACTGCAGCACCGTGAACAGCCGCTCGCGGAAGCGCGTCCCGCCCTCGACGTACTCCACCGTCACCAGCGCCACGTCAAACTCAAACCGCGCCCCGAGCAGCGGAATGGCCGCCCAACGCTGCTGGTATGCTTCCGCGACTTTCGGCAGCTTCTTCGTGTCCGTCACCCGCGCGTCCCGTGCCTGCGGCCGGAGCTGCGGCAGCACCGCCTTGGTCAGGTAGTCCTCCGCCGTCAGCCGGTACACGACCGGACACCCGTTGTACACCGTGCCCGGCGGGAACATGTTCCCGGCCGGCATCGCGCTCGTGTCGGCGTACAGAATCCCCGGCAAGAAGTGCAGCTCCACCGTTCCCGCCTCGTCCTTCTTGACGGCCATGTTGCACTTCGCCGCGATCGCCTGCGCGTGCAGCCCCGTTGATACCGGGTCCACGCGAAACACCCCTCCCTCCACCTTCCAGCCCACCGGTGCGAGCAGGCTGAACGCCCGCTCGCGCGGCTCCTCGACGCGCTGGAACGCCACGGTCCGCGGCCGGCCCGCCGCCTTGCCCGCCGCACCCGCGTCGCGGGTGGCCTCGCGCGCCGCGCCGCTCTCCCGCGCGCGCTCCGGTGCCGGCGTATCCGCCTTGTCTTTGCACTCCTTGCCCGCGTCCGGCTTGGACGAATCCCGCGGCGCCGGCGCCTCATCGTCCTTGCCGCTCCCGCTCAGCACCGTCCGCTCTTCGGTCAGCTCGAACTCACCATCGCCGGTGACCTTCACCCGCTCGCCATTGGCCTCCAGCACCTGGTCCATCTTCAGCTTCGCCCGGAACTGCTGCCGCACCGGTTGCCCCAGCCCCAGGGCGAACGACGCCGCCACCGTCCCCTCCGCCGTTGGCATCAGCCCCATCTCCAGTGCCATCTTCGTCTGCCAGCGTCCCTCCAGGTGCGCCACATCCTGCCCGAGTGCGGCATCGCGCTCCACCCGCACCAGCTTCATTGTCAGCTCGCCTTCCTTGGCGCTCATGGCCCCCAGGAATGCGTCGAGCTGCTTTCCGGTCAGCTTCCAGGACTCCCCAACCGCTACCTCGCGATCCGGCTCCAGCGTGAAGTAGCGCGCCTCCTTCGCCAGTTCCGCCACCAGCTCGCGTTCACCCCGAAGGACCTCGACCACCTCCACATGCCCGTCCGGCAGCACACGCACTTCCGCCTCCATACCGGCCTGCGGAGCGTCCTGCCGCCGCATCTGGCCCGTCTGGGGGTCACGCGCCTGAATCTCCGCCGCCTCCACCCGCTGCCGCAGCCGCGTCGGATGCCCGTCGTCCGCCGCGAGTACAGTACTGAGCGTGGTCGTCTTCCACGCCTGCTCGACCGTCTGCTGCTGCGTCTCCGCGCCCGACACCGCCGTGATGTTCATCCCGAGCCGCCCGTTTTGCACGACCCGGCTCGCCTGCCCCTCCTGCGCCCGCCACTTCAGCCGACAGCCACGGTCTGGGCTTGCCGCGCGCGCCGTCTCCCGCGGCTTGTCCCCAGCCTTGCTCTCCGCGTTGGGGTCGTAAACGTCCTGGCGCGGCTTGGTCTTGTCCGGCTTGGCGTCCCCTTTCTCCTCGGCCTGCGGATCGTACACGTCCTGCCGCGGCCGCGCCTTTTCCGCTGCCGCCGTCCTGAACCGGATCGTCGTCACTGCCAGCGGCGTGTCCCCCTCGACCGCCCGAAAGCCCTGCCGCTGCTCCGCGTTGAGCTGCACGAAGTACTCCGTGTCCGGCGCCAGCTTCTCCAGCTTCAGCTCGAACGTCCGCGCATCCTTCCACTGCCCGCCGTCTTTCACCACCGGTGGAAACTGACCGCGCTCCGACTTCCAGCACGTGTACGAATCCGTCCGCATGTCGCGGTCGAACACCAGCCGCAGCACACCGACGTCCAGCGCGACGTCCGCGGCCCGGTCGGCCGGCACGCTGCGCACCAGTTCCGGAATCGCTCCGGCTGCCAGACTGCTCACCACGCCGCCCAGCAGAGCCACGAAGGCGGCCCCGCTCGCCAGACGAGACAATCGCTGCATTCGACACCTCCCAGTTGCGCTGCCGGCCCGCGGGGGGCACCAGACGGGGGGTCGCCGTGCGACCTCGATTGCGGCCCAACCCCACGGACATCCGGGGCCGAATGTAGGCTGCGCTACCCCTCGAGTCAACGCACGGGTTGGTGTGCCCGCGTTCCCGCCCGGGTGCCACGGCCGCTTGCGGATCTGGAGCCGCTGTGTCCTCCGTCCCGTCGCGTCAGGTGGCCTCGCCGCCTGCCAGCCCGGGCCCATCGTGCCAGGGTTCAGCTAGCTGTTGCCCCGCCCACGATGGCACGCTCGCGTCTCCGAGCGGCCATGTCTCTCCCCCCTCCGGCTGATGGCCTGCTCCCCTCCGCGCCCAATTCCCGCCCGCCGGCCCCGCATCGCCCCCGAGCGCAAATCGTGCTATACTGGCAACTTGGCTTGTCCGGGCCGGTTGGGCGGTTGGCACGCGTCCCCCCAGGGTCCGCCCCCGGCAAAGGACGGGAACACGATGGACCAGAAGTACATCCGCAACTTTTCGATCATCGCCCATATCGACCACGGCAAGAGCACTCTCGCCGACCGGTTGCTGCAGGTCTCCGGCGCCGTCTCCGAACGCGATCTCAAGGAGCAGATCCTCGACGACATGGACCTGGAGCGCGAGCGTGGCATCACCATCAAAGCCTCTGCCGTCACCGTCATCATGAACGTCGACGGCCAGGACTACATGTTCAACCTGATCGACACCCCCGGCCACGTCGACTTCCACTACGAGGTCGATCGCGCGCTGGCCGCTTGTGACGGCGCCCTCCTCGTTGTCGACGCCACCCAGGGCGTCCAGGCCCAGACCGTCGCCAATGCCTACGCCGCCGTCGGCAACGACCTCGAGATCATTCCCGTCATCAACAAGGTCGATCTCGCCAGCGCCTCCCCCGAAGACACTGCCCTCGAAGTCGAGCACGTCCTCGGCATCTCCGCCGAAAACGTGCAGTTCGTCTCCGCCAAGAGCGGCCTGGGCGTCCCGGAGCTGATCCGCGCCATCGTGAAGTACCTGCCCCCGCCCAAGGGCGACGTCGCGGCCCCGCTGCAGGCCCTCATCTTCGACAGCGAGTACAACGACTACCGCGGGGTCATCTGCTACCTGCGAATCATGCAGGGCACCGTGCGCAAGGGCCAGAAGATCCTGCTCATGGGCCGCCAGCGCACCTACCTCATCACCGAACTCGGCAAGTTCACCCCGCACATGACCGCCTGCGACACCCTGTCGGCCGGCGAAACCGGCTACATGGTCGCCAGCATCAAGAGCCTCTACGACGTCACCGTTGGCGACACCATCACGGACGCCGTGCACCCCGCGCCGCACCCGCTGCCCGGCTACCAGCCCCCGCAGCACATGGTCTTCTGCGACTTTTATCCCTCCAGCGGCGAGACCTTCGACGCCCTGCGCGAGGCCCTCGAAAAGCTCAGCCTCAACGACGCTTCGTTCAATTTCACCCCCCAGCACAGCGAGGCCCTCGGCCCCGGCTACCGCTGCGGCTTCCTCGGCCTCCTCCACATGGACATCGTGCAGGAGCGCCTCGAACGCGAGTGCGGCGTCTCCGTCGTCCAGACCGCGCCCAGCGTGACGTACGAGGTTACCCTCCGCGACGGCACCCTGAAGCACGTCGAGTCCGCCGGCGACCTCCCCGACATGAGCCAGATCGAGGAGCTGCGCGAGCCCATCGTCGAGCTGCAGGTCATCACCCCGGCCGACTCGATCGGCAACATCATGCAGCTCGCCGAGCAGCGCCGCGGCGAATTCAAGCGGCAGGAGTATCTCTCCCCGCAGCGTGTGCTGCTGACCTACGAATTCCCCTTCAACGAAATCCTCTACGACTTCTACGACAAGCTCAAGAGCATCACCCGCGGCTACGGCACGATGGACTATCACGTCGTCGGCTATCGCCCCAGCGATCTCGTGAAGCTCGACATCCTCATCAACACCAAGGCCGTCGACGCCCTCAGCCTCATCTGCCACCGCACCAAGGCCGAGCACCGCGGCCGCCGCTTCCTCATCAAGCTCCGCCGCGAGATCGACCGCCACCAGTTCGAGGTGCGTCTGCAAGCCGCCATCGGCAGCAAGGTCATCGCCTCCGAGAGCATCAAGCCCTACCGCAAGGACGTGACGGCCAAGTGCTACGGTGGCGACGTGACGCGCAAGCGCAAGCTGCTCGAAAAGCAGAAGGAAGGCAAGAAGCGGATGAAGACGGTCGGCAACGTCGAAATCCCCCAGAAGGCTTTCATGACCGTCCTCGAGCCCGAAGACTAGTGTACTGCCTCACGAAAAGTCGCGCATAAGCCGGGTGGGGTGGGCGTCTCACCCGCCGCCCCTGGGCGTCCCGTTCGTCCCCGGGGAGCATGGGCCTCCGGCCCGTCTGCCGGGGACCATGTGCGTCCCCCGCCTGTCCCAGCGGACTGCTCGTGCGAGAATCCCTTCTCGCACCCGTGCTCGCAGGAATCCCTTCCCGCCTCCGCGCCGTCATTCCGAAGGAGCTTGGCGACTGAGGAATGTACCTCCGATCCCTGAACGCCCTCGTCGAACCGGGCCGCCCGGCGCTTCCCGGTGGGTGCCATGGCCGCCACAAACCCGC
>CAZGAQ010000014.1:0-119363 GCA_964523405.1 uncultured Planctomycetales bacterium | reverse complement strand
GGTCGGTTGATTAATGATTCTGTTCAGATCAGGTTCGTGACGCCCATGTTCCGCTCGCCCGGCGCGCTCTTCCTCGGCTCTTCTATATCTGCGTGCGACGCGAATCCGTCGCCGCAGGCCAAGGCCCCATGATCAAGGCCCGCAGCCAGCCGGGCCTGGCGCCGAAGCCAGGCGGCCGGATCGCCGCGCCGCGCGCGCTGTCCCCCCCTTAGTTACATACGCCGCCAACGCGGCGTTTGGGCCGGGATTTGTGCGGCGCGCGATTTGTGCGTGTGGACGCGATGACTACGTGATTTCCGGGGGACTTCCCAACGCCGCCCGGCACTTGTTGCGGATCCGCCGATCACCCGCATTCGCGCTGACCGTCGCCAGAATCTCCTGCGCGTCCCCCCAACCAGATCGGAAGTTCCGCTGGCCACGGCGCGGCGTCTGGACACCGGCGAGCCTGGCGTATTTGTTCAGCGCCGTGTGGCTCCGGTTCGTCCATTCCAGCAACGTCGCAACCGTGAGCGTCCGGGACGGTTTCCCAGCGTCTGGGTCCGGCTCTGGTTCTTCGCCAGGACTCTGCAAAGCGGCTGCATCCCCTGCCGACCTGGACACGCGGGCCCGAAACCGCCCAATCGCCGCCAGCGTGCTGGCGACAGGCCTCGAGCAGGCGGCGAACCTGCTCCGGCCAGGGCTCACGCATCATCGAACCCCTGCCACACGTCGGCGGGCAACTCGTCGAGCAGGTCTTCCAGGCATCCGCTCGTCTCGGTGGCGGCGTCAATCGGTTGATCCCGCGGCGTGAGCGGCTCGTCAGCGTACGTCGGGAACACGGGATGCAACTCGCCCGCATCGTACGCGCGGGCGACGGCCCGCAGCACTGCCAGCGCGCCCTCCACCCGGGCCGCATCCGCGTCGCGACCGTGCAGTTCCAGGCAGAGAATGATGTCCTTGGCCGTTTGGTGGAACGGCTCAAGTTCCGTAGTGGCCAGGACGGGCTGGTCCGGATCGTCCGGACCCTTGGCGCGCCGGACCAGTCCGGTCCGCATTAGCGCGCCGGTCCATTCGTCGAACGCGACAACCAGCTGCGCGAGCGGTCCGGCGGGTTCAATCTGATACGGTTCAGTCCTAGCGACGCATTCCACCGGGGCGCCCGGCGAATGCCCTCGCGAGCGGCCCAACCCGCCCGCCGAGACTGCTGTTGCGCGATGCGGCGAAGTGATCGCGTAGCGCTTGCGCTTATGAACCATCCGGCGTTTCGACGACGCAACTCAGGCACATGCCCTACGGTTGTCGATGCGCGCAAGGACGCCCACACGGGCGCGGCGAGCACTGACCACTTCTTGGGCATTGACCCTCAGGCAGGAACCGCTACGATGTTGACAACGTGAGGGGCAACTGGGGTTGCCTGCAGCGAAAACGAGTGTCTCGGCCCGCATGCGGGCGAGAGTGTCTTGAGGGTGGTCGTGGGATGCTGTTGGGGTTTCCGTAAGCGAGCACGCCGAGGCCGAGCTCTTCCAGCGCGACAGATGAACTGCGCTCTGGGTCGAGAGAGCGTGACCAAGGCAGGCTGCACTGCGCCCATTGATGTATCGCCTTGTGGATGATCGGGACGCCAATGGAATGTGTGGCCGCGGCGATGCGGTGCCCGCCGCGACACGTGAACAACAACGGAGGTGTTGGATGAACGGGAGAGAGAGAATGTCGCGTGGGTTCCGGCAGTCGGGACCCGCGGTGCTATTGGTTGCCGTCGCTGTGGGTTTGGCGGTCCCGGTGCTTGCCGAGCCGAACTGCCCGGACCCGCCACCGCTGCCCTGTGGTCCCAGCGATCCGATCTATGTCGACTTCTTTCCGCCGAATCCGACCTGCGCGGGCTACCGCTTCACGGTGACGGGCTATGCGGACGACAATACGGACGCGGTGTGCGACAGCACGGCAGCTAAGTCCTGCGTACCCCATGAGAACTGCCCGACAGAATTGCCTTGCTGCGTCCCCATCTACCAGGGGGACTCCTGGTTCTACCCCATGACCTACACGTGGACCATGCCGACGCAGAACTGCAGCGTCTGGACGGATGGTCCCCAGGTGCGCAAGATCCGGCCGTTGGCACGCGGGTACTACGCCGTGAGCCTCCAGGCCGATGAGTCGGTTGTGTGTACTTGGGACGACGAGCCCAACTCCGTCACGCACGTTTTCCGGGCTACCTGCGATTGCGGGTGCGGCCCCGGTATCGGTGGTCCGGCTACGGCCTGTCCCGGGTCGGAGATTCAGTTTACGGGGTCGGGATACTATGCCGAGCCCGGTGACTCTGCGGTATGGACGCTCAATCAGAGCGTGCTGAAGATCATCAAGCAGGTCAACACGTACAATCCGGACCCGGGTGATCCCAATCACGGCACATACAGTTCAACGATCACGGTGCGCGTCAACGAGAAGGCGAAGGGCAAGGTGGCGGTGAAGTTCCGGCTGGCGCCGGTGCAGTGCGTGGCGGTGCACTATCTCCGCGTGGGCTGCGATGGCTGCAGCAGCGGGGACTGCAAGGCTGGGGGCGCGTCCGCCGGCTTGTCGAATGGGCCGCAGGTTGGGTTTTCGCTGGGTGATGGTGCCAAGGGCAAGGCGGCCGGCTTCATCGACCTGTTTGAGACTGCCGAGACAGCCTTGGAGCCCGGGGAGACGCTCAGCTTGGCGCGACGGTCAGCTCTGTCGGTCACGGGGGCGTTTTTCGCCAGTAGCTCACAAGAAGGCCTGCAGCGATCGTACGATCCCAACGGGGTGCTGACCGCAGTGCAAGCATGGCCGTCCGGATTGACTGCCCAACTGACCGACATCAGTGTCGGCAATCCCGGTGTTCCTGACTCGTATTCGATCGAGTTCCTGGAGAATGGCTATTATCCTATCGGCGTGGCCTGGCTCGTGGAGGACGTGGGCGACCCGAACTACACGGCGGGCGTGCGTCTTACGAAGTGCTCCAGCGTCAACTGGCTGGGGCAGCCGGTTGATCCCGTCCTTAGCTACACGTACCTGCTTACCGGCTCGGGTGGCGACCGGACGTGGCAATTCATCACGCGCGACCCCAACAATACGGTTGTTCGAACGGAGACCGAGACCTGGGTGGCCGCCACGGGCACCCGAACCAACACGATCGAGCAGGATGGCTTCTCGGAGACCACGCGCGAGACTCGCACCAGCTTCAGCTGGGGCGAGGAGGTGACGTCCAGCACGGTCGACCCCAACGGCCTCAATCTGACCACGCTGAACACCTACTACGACGACGGACAGGGCGGACCGGAGCAGGAGAATCGGCTGGCCAAGACGGTGAATCCGGACGGATCCTGGGAGGCCTACCGGTACGCGACCGCTCAGAACGCGCAGGACCCCAACACGCTGGACCGTATCGTTACCGAATATCGCGGGTGGTTGAGCACGACCGCTCCCACCGACCCGAACAACCTGCAGGTGATCGATACGACCGCCCAAGTGACGGTGACGCGCTACGACGGAGGCCACGGCCGTCCGATCAGCGTGACGGAATATGCGGCCGGCGTCGTCGTCGGGCGCACGGAGTATGACTACGTGGTCAGTGCGGATGCCCTGCACGTGACCCAAGTGACGGAGCGGCGTTGCACGTCGACCGACGGAACCACGTGCGTGAACCCGCTGGTCACCGTGACTGGCTATGAGGCCGACGGCGACGGAGATCGGATTACCTACCGCCTGGGGCCCGATGGTCGACAGACTGACTATCGGTACCTCGGCACGTGGACAACCGTTATTGAACCCAACCAACCTCTGCCGGGTGACACGCAACGAGCTATCCAGCGCGATGACTTCAGAAGGCCGACCTTGGAGACCACCACCGCGTACGTCGGTGAAACGAACGTCGGCTTAGGTAATGACATTGGCTGGGTATGGCGCGAATACGATAGCCTGGGGCGAGTAACGGATGCGCATTACTCGGATGGAACGACGGAGCACACCGACTACGAGTCGTGCTGCGGCGGACGCACGGTCACCGATCGGATGGGCGTCAAGACGCACTACGCGTACGACAAGCTGGGGCGCCTGACGCAGACGATTCGCTACGCCCTGCCCTCCTTCACGTGGGACAGTGTTACGTTTGACGCCATTCCGGAACTCACGGCAACCTGCACCTACAGCTATACGGGCGACCTGCGCCAGGAACGTGTCGCCACGACCATCACCGGACAGACCGTCCAGCAGGTCTCAATCCGCCGCTACGATCGTGCCGGTCGAGTGGTCGAAGAGCAGGAGGGTGAGGACCCGAACACGAGCGTCAAGACGATTTACGCCTACGCGAACACGGACGATGGCCACAAGGTCACCATCTATCGTGACTACCCGCTCAGCGCCACAGCCGGCACGCCCGGTCTGCGCGACGAGGTCACCGAGTACTATCGGGACGGCCGCGTGAAGAGCGTGACCGGCGGCGCCGTTGTCGGAAAACACTACAGCTACGGGCCGTTCACGACGACGATTGCGACCGGGGCGGCAAACTCGCCGCGCGTTCAGACGACGACCGTCGACCAACTCGGTCGCACGGCCAGCGAGACCCAGCCGGCGTACGGCGGCGGCTCGCTGACGACGAGCTACGTGTACTATCCGGCCACGGGTGTCGGGGCCGGACAGCTGAAGTCGCGGACCACGACGGGGCTGCCGAGTACGTTGTACGAGTACGATGCGGCTGGTCGCACGAGCTGTGTAGCGACCGACCTCAACGGCAACGGCCAGATCGATGAGGGGACGGACCGGATCACGAAGACCGTCACGTTCTTTGATTCTGCATTCTGGCAGCAGCCGCAGTGCACGCGGCAGTACACGTATCCGCTCGACGGGAACGATACGCCGCGACTGGTGCAGGCGAGTTGGAAGTACCCCGGCGAAGATGACGACGACACGCTCTCGCGGACGACCACGAAGACGTACAAGTCGAACGGCACGGACGTCTGGCAGTCGAGCAGCAGTAAGGTCGAGTATTTCCACGGAGACGCGAACGACCCCAATTCCCCGCTCTACACCGTGGAAACGGGCACCGAAGCCGGCTTCACGGCCAGCGCCGTGCGTGTAAGCTACGGCGGCTTGACGCTCCTCGAGCGGACGGCGAGCGGGGCCACGACGCGTTACACCTATGACGGTCTGGGACGACAAACGCGCGTCGACGGCCCGCGTCAGGGCACGTGGTCGAAGACCAACTACGATGCCGCCCATCGCGTCAGTTCGACCGAGACCTCAGGCGGGCTCGACCCCAATACGGCCACGAGCCTTACGACGACCTACGGTTACTACGGTCCCAGCGACCCGCTGCCCGGCCGGTTGAAGTCGGTCACGGACCCGCTCAACCAGACCATGCACTACGACTACACGGCCCACGGTCAGCCGTGGCGCGTGTGGGGCGCCGTGCCGCAGCCGGCCGAAATCGGCTACGACCCCAACTATGACGAACGCGTGAGCTTGACCACGTATCGCACGCCGGCCGATCCGAACTCCACGACGTGGACCGGCTCGACTTGGCCGGCCGCAGTGACGGGTGATGTGACCCAGTGGGTTTACGATCCGGCCACCGGCCTGCTTACGGACAAGATCGACGCGGCCAGCGCAACCGTCCACTACACGTATACCGCCGACGGTCGGCAACTTACACGGACTTGGGCGCGGGGTGTCGTGACGACCTACGGCTATGACCCGAACACGGCCGCGCTGCAGACCGTCGACCATTCCGACACGAGCTACAGCCCGGACCTGTCGCTGGCGTACAACCGTCAGGGACAGATCCTGACGGTGACCGCGGCGGATCCGAACGTGACGGATCATGCATTCAACTACGCCAGTGCTCCGGAGCAGGTGATCGAAACCGTGTCCGGGCTCTTCAGCCGGACGGTCACGCGCACGTTTGCGGACACCGCGAACGGGCGTCTGACCGGGCTGCAAGTCGACGGGACGAATGACCCCTACAACGCGACATACACGTACGATCCCAACGATGGCCGGATGTGGCAGGTGCGTGGTCCGGGCGTCGTGGACCTCGGCGGCACCGCCTATGCCGAGTACGGCTACGTGCCCGGCAGCGACCTCGTGTGGACGATGACGATCGGGACGGCCGGAAACGTGCGGGCGCAGACCACGCGCACGTATGAGCCGCATCGCAACGCGTTGACCAGCATCCACAATGTGCTGGTTCAGCCCAACGATGCGAACTCTCCGTACACCATGTCGCATTACGACTACACGAACGACACCCTTGGCCGTCGAACGGACATGGGCCAGTCGGGCTTGGCCTTCCTGGCTGCCAAGAGCCGCACGTACGGGTATAATGCCCGTAGCGAGTTGACCGGTGCGACGAACAGCACCGGCAGCGGTGATCCGAACTGGACGTATACGTACGACCCGATTGGAAACCGCGCGCAGTTTACGGAAACCGGGCAGGCCCCGCGCGCGTACTCGGTGAACGAGTTGAATGAGTACTTCAACATTCGACCGACCACCACGAGTGCCGGGACGGCCCACCTGGTCTACGACGCGGACGGCAATCTCAGTGAGCAATTCGTAGCCGGCGACATGAACTGCGACGGGAGCGTGAACTGGCGCGACATTGACGGCCTTGTCGCGGCGCAGAACGACAACTGCTCGGCGTACTACGCGCTGTTCCCGAACTGCAACTGCATGAACGGCGACTTCAACGGCGACGGGCACGTGAACTGGCGTGACGTCGACTACTACTACGGCTCGGCCAACACCTCCGGCCCGTGGGTCGCGTACACCTGGGATGCGGAGAACCGCCTGGCGGCCGTGACGCCGCGGGTACCGCAGGTCGACGTGAGCCAGAAGGTGGAGATGGGGTACGACTATCTCGGCCGGCGCGTGGACAAGCGCGTCTACACGTGGCAGGGCAGTCCGGGGTCTTGGGTCCTGACGGCCCGGCGCGAGTACGTGTGGAGCGGCTGGCTCCTGCTTATGGAGCTGGACGGCCTCGACACCGGCGGTACGGGCGGTCAGGCACAAAAGGCGCTGCGCCGGTACACCTGGGGTCTCGATCTGGCCGGTCAGAACGGCTCGGTGAACAGCCTGGAAGGCGCCGGCGGGATCGGTGGATTGCTGGGTCTGCTGGACGCAAATGGCACGTGGAACACGCCGTACGACGACAAGCGATACACCTACTTCTACGATGCCAACGGCAACGTGGGCCAATTGGTGAGTCCGTTCGCGCAGACGTTCAATCTCTCCACGGCGCTGGCGGCGCGGTACGAGTACGACCCGTACGGCCGCAGCCTGCTGGACGTGAACGACCCGAACACGCTGGACCCCAACCACCCGAAGGCGAGCGGGCCGTACGCGGCCGCCAACCCGTTCCGCTTCAGCACGAAGCAATTCGACAACGAAACCGGCCTGGGGTACTGGGGCTACCGGTACTACCACCCCGGCATGGGACGGTGGATGAGTAGGGACCCGATTGAAGAGGAGGGCGGCATAAATCTCTCCTGCTATTGCAGGAATGACCCCGCAGCGTGCAACGATTCTCTCGGCGAGATGGGGAAGGGGCAGATGGCTGGCAAGTGCAATCAGGGAATCCAGGTAACTGGAAAAGCAGGACTAGGAAAGAAAGCACTAATCGAGTCCGCCGAGAAGATCCGGGAGCTGGCCAGTGCGGCAAAGTCCATCAAAGAGCGGCAGAGGCTAATCAAACAGGCCAGAGCCATCGAGGCCGCAGCGAAGGTTGTGGGACAAGCGAAGACATACAAGAACAAGTTCGGACGGAAGGCCGCTGCGAGCATCGAGGGATTGTGCTGCATGGCGGCGACGGAAGTCCTGTTCCTGGAGGCGGAGCTCTTCATTGAGTTGATGTTGAATGATGCGTACGCTGCAGAAGCGATGGCGTATGATAGTGCGCTGGACCAATGGCAGCAGCGAGGATGGAATCAGGGCATAGCGCTGCGGAGTCAGGTCAATTTCACCTGCTGCGGAAGGCCATATGACAATCTGAACTGCCGCACGGACTTCTATCGTCGCATGTCTGTCGTGTATGGAAACGTGTATGTCTTGATGCAGGCCGACAAGTTTGCGGAGGCAATCGAACGCGTTCCGGACCGTGTGGAGAAGGCTGTCGAAGATTACGTGGAGTGCCTAACAGGAGAATGTAGGCGTGGAACCCCCGGAATATAGGCAAATCTATGCGCTGCTCCTCCGCTACTCCATTGGCCGGGCCGATGGAGACGTCGAAGGGGCGCGAAGGTACCAGCGGGCTGGAGTAGCGAGGATTCGACGGGCGCTCCGTTGCCGTCCAACGCCTGCGCTGTGGAACATGTTGGCCGACTTCTACGCCAGAGCAGACAAGTGGCTGAGCTGCTATCGAGCAGCGCTGGCCCTCGACGGGCGCGACATTGAGGCGTGTTATGGAATGGCGAGCTACGAATTCGACTACTGTCGGCGACCACGACGTGCACTAGTCTGGGTGGAGCGCTATCTGGACCGGGTAGGGAACACGCGGCCAATCGATGCGCTTGCGCTTCGGCTCGCTGCAAGAGTGTTCAGGGCATGTGCCAAAGAACGGCATGCCCAGAGATGCGAGCGGAAAGCAAACCGCGTAGCATCACTCTTGGCGAAGGACCCGACTACGGCGCGAGACGCTCTCCATGTCTTGGAGCAGAGAGGCAAGATGACTAGCGCCCGGACACCAACCCCGCGCAGAAGCAAGCTCGCGCAGGTCCAGCCTGGGCAGGTCCAAAATGTAGACGGCCCCGCGGATAGATGACGATTGCCGGAAACAGGCGTGAAAACTGACCCTCGCGGCCCGCTGGGACGATCGCGCGGTGATCGAGTTCGGCCGCGCAGGTCCACGCAGCGCGGGTCCCAAATGTGGACGGCCTCGCGGATAGATGACGATCGCACGAAACAGACGTGAACACCGACCCTCGCGGCTCGCGCGGACCTTCGTCCGGCGGGCCGCGTAGCGTTGTGGGACAGGAACAGCGACGCACACGCCGGCGGGCGCCCCAGCGCCGGCGGAACCGCGTTGGCGATTCCACCGGCGCCGGCCAACCCCAGGCGGCTACGGCTGGGTCATCCGTTCGAAGACCACCTCCTCTTCACGCTCGGCGGCGGTGATCCGCTTCAGCACCGCATCCAGCGCGGCCTTGGCCTGCCGGCCCAGCTCGCGTTTGCGGACCGCTTGCTCACGCAACCGGTCGATGTGCGCGGTCGAGGCCCCCGGCACGAGCCCCGCGGCCAGACGGTCGGCGGTTTCCTCATCCCAGTCGGCGCGCTTGGTCAACTCGGTCCGGTCGCGCCACGAGGCCGCTTCGGCACGCAACCGGGCAAGCCGTTCCTGGACGGCCGCGAGTTCGGCCTTGAGCCCCGCATCGGGGCAGGTCTCGATCAGCCGGCGGCGGGCATCGCCCGCGTCGCTGACCGTCGTCCTGATCTCGTGCAAGCGGGCGCACAGCGACGCCGTGGCCTCGGTGTGTGCCTCTTCGGCCGTGGCGAGCTTGCGGTCTTCGACCGCAATCTGCCGCTGGACCGAGGTTTGCTCCTTCTCCAGCCCCGCCGCGTTCCGGCGCTGCTCGTGCCAGCGGGCGCGCTGGGCCAGCAGGTCAACCGCCGCCTGCAGTTCGGCCGGCGTCTTGCCGCTCTCGATCAGCAGCGCTTCCACGCCGGCCGCCGTGACCTTCTCGCCGGCGGCGAGCTTGCGGGCCACAGCCCAGAAGTCCACGGCCCGGTGTTTCCGCCGCAGTTCCAGTTCGCTGAGCACTTCGAGCATTCCTTCCCTTTCGTGTTGGGGAAACGAGGTTGCGACGCCCGCCCAGTGCGGGCGCCGCGGGAACTCAGTCGGTCAGGGGTTAGCACGCCTGTACGTCGGCCTGCCACAGGTCGGCGAATGCTTGGGGCGGCGGCACGCGGCCGATGGTCGTGATCGGCCGGTCGGCCAGGCGCTGGGGTTCATCGCCCAACGCTGCCATGTACAGACGCGAGAACGACAACCCGTGCGCCGCGGCGTCGAAAATGTCAGTCGCCGCCAGGCCGTAGCCCAGCGCCTCAGCCCGGTAGGCCAGGTGCATGGTCAGGCGGATGAACGGCCACTCGTGCCCGAACCACGGCACGGCGGCGTCGGGGCCGCTGGTCGGGGGGACCGTTCCGGTCAAGTCCGCCGCCAGGACCAGCCGGCCGAATTCGATCAGGCCCGGCTCGGGTGCGGCGTCGTCACGCGGGCCGGCGGCGATGATGTGGGCCAGCTCGTGGAGTACCACGGCCGTGGCAACCACGGGGAACGTCCGGCGTCGGGCCGACCGGGGGCGGCGCGCCAGGCTGGCGGCGATGGCCGCGGGGTCGAGCAGGATGGCCGGTCCCCGGCCGTGCCAACGGCGCTGGTGTTCCAGGGTTGGCCTCAGGATCAGGTCCAGGTGCCGCGTGGTGGCCGCGAGCGGGCCGTCGTCGCCGCCCTGGTACTCTGGGGGCAGGTCGGGCCGCAGAACGGCGTAGAACGCCCCCGCGGCCGCGTCCGGGGCCAACCGGCGGCAGAGGTCTTCGGCGTGGGCGGCCAGGTGCTTCACTGGACACCCCCGAGGTCCTCAATACCGCCCGGCCCCCAGCGGAAGGCGAACGTCGGCGCACCCAGAACCCGCGTAGCGCCTTCCGAACCGCATTTAGACGCCGCCCGGCGGTGTGGTTTACTACCAACGCCTGTCGCCCCGAGTCTCTTCTGCGGCGGGTCCGTCGCGTACCGATTCCCGGTCCGTCACCGTCTCGCCTTTGCCGGGGGCTACGGGCCTTCCCGTTAAATCGGCCGCGTGCGGAGCTCAGCCACGCTCGAGTGGATCTGGGACTTCTTCCCAAGCCTGATGATCGGCGCGCCGGTCACCATCTTCCTGTCTGCCGGCGCGGCCCTGCTTGTCCGGGGCGTGGCCGCGTCCGCGCCGACCGGCGTAATACTGACTTCCCGCAGCCGCCCGCGCTTCACGAGGGTGAATCCCCGTGCTGCCGACAGCGACCGCCCGTTCACCTCAACCCGTTCGCCAGGCCGCACGCGTTCGTACTCGATGGGCTCGACGCCGACCGAGGCCTGGAACGCGAAGCCCGCTTTCGACATCTCGTTGATCTGCCGGGCCGCCACGCCGGCCCCGGATACCACGCCCGTGACGACGAGCCGCCCGTCGCGTACCACGGCCGCCCCGTGGCCCACCACGCCGCCGACGCGGGCGTCGCGGTCCGCCAGGAGTGGGATCTGGCCGCCGGCGTCGAGACCGGCTAGGTCGATCGCCACTGAGCCCCAGCCAGGCACGGTCATGACGTCGCCGCCGTACGCGATGATGCTGACCGTCGGCGTGGGGCGGTCGCCGGCCGTGGCGGCGACCTCCACGCTTCCGGCGGCCAGCAACATGTTGTCCGCCACCGCTGTGCTCATCGCGCCTCCTTCACCTTTCGGGCGTGGTAGCGCGCAACATGGTCCTTCCACTCGGTCAGTTTCGGCGTGGGACGCCCCTCGCGCCAGCGGTAGGCCGTCACGCCATCCAGCTTGACCTTCTCCAGGTACTTGCCCGGGTCGAGGTCGGCCACTGCGTACGCCCAGTGCTGGAAGTTCGTCATCACCCAGCGCTCGTCGCCGGCATCGGCCCACGCCGGGTGCAGCGGCCACTCCGGATGCTCCCGCATCACGCGGCGCATGCACTCTGCGATCGACCTCCGGACCATGTCCGAGCGATGTTCGTCCATCAGGTCCGCCAGCTGGTCGAGGGCGAACAGCTCCCAGCCCGCCAGCCGCACCGCGACGACCTGCCTCACGTCGCCTTCCTTGGCTGCCATGTCAGCACCTCCCGTACCAGGCTGTACTACGTTTTGTATTACGCCACAAGCACAAGAAAGTAGGTCTGTGCTGATGTCTTGTAAGTCGTTGTTGTAGATCCACTTACGCGCCTTGGTCCACACGCAATTCTGTCGGTCCATCTACTCGTTACGTACGCCGCGAAGCCGCCGCCTGGTGACCAGGTGCCTGAATTCGCGCGGAATCTCACCTCACAGCCCTACTTCTGCGTGGGCGGCAAGGTGGCGCGAAACACTGACGGAAGGTCGAAAGGCTGACGATTGCGGCGCGTCCGCCCTGGGTGCGCCGGTCAGGTAGAATGCGCGCACCGTCGAGCTTCGGAGACGCGATGAGCCGGTCAGGCCCGAAGTACGCAAGCGTTCGGAAATTCGTGCTCTGGGGCGCGGCCCTCGGCATCGTGGCGGGGATCGCTGAGGCCATGATCACGGCGATTGGGGCGACGGATTACTGGCTGAGAGTGCGGATTCACTGGTCACAGCTTGGCTTTGCCGGCTGGGCGTTCGGTGCAATCGGCGGCTACGTTCTCGCGAAGCGCATCAACAGGCGGCGAGCCGAACGAGAAGCGCGGGGCCTCTGCCGACGTTGCGGTTACGACCTCACCGGCACCGTCAGCGGGCGATGTCCCGAGTGCGGTGAACCGCTCAAGCCGGATGGTTAGAATGCGACTATGAGGTAGCACGCCGTGACACGTCGAACGCTGAAATGGACAGCCGCCATCGCGGTCACGCTTCTCGCCGGTGCCGTTGTGCACATCCTGCTGCACTCCTTCAATCGCGCGACGATTCAGAACAACTGCTCATCCGATCTGCACGACATCGAA
The DNA here is from genome assembly GCA_964523405.1 of uncultured Planctomycetales bacterium. Lineage (GTDB taxonomy): Bacteria > Planctomycetota > Phycisphaerae > UBA1845 > Fen-1342 > CAZGAQ01. Next base: position 106,731 of record CAZGAQ010000014.1, on the reverse strand, counting down.
CTCGTGCTCCGTGATGCCACCACTGGGGCGGAATTCGTGCGGCACCGCATCGCCTGCCTGCACCCCGGCCAGTCCGCGCTACTGCGGCACAGACACAACGACCTCAGGGCCGCTCTCCGCTTCAACCTCGCCGGCCACACCTACGTCTACGCGCAGCACTACATCGACCTCTGGACAGGCGAGGGCTGGATCTTCGCCATCCAGCCCGATGGCCGCGTCCTGACCGGTTACGAGAGCACCGGCGCTCACGACCCGATGACGCCCCTTTCCTCGCAACCGACATCCGTGCCCACCCAACCGCCATAGCCCGCCGCAGCCCTTGCCGTCGCCCCACTTGTTACCGCCCCTTTACACCCCACCGCCCCGGCGGTGGCATACTCCCTGTAGGTGCGACGCCCCGGCGCCGCCCGCCCCCGCGGCTCATCGAGGCTCACCATGCCGCTCGTCGCCTTGCTGCTCGCCCTCGCCCTGACGGCGCCGCCGACCGCGCCGGCCACCTCATCGCCATCGGCGCCGAACCCGCCCGCCGCAGCCCCGGCCGCTTCTCCGACCGCCCTGCCCCCCTCGTCGCCACCATCCTCAAACACCGCTTCCGCCCCCGCCTGGCAATCCGTCGACCTCGGCCGCTTGGGCGACCTCATCTTCCGCGTCCGCGTCCTCACCCCTGCCTCCCTCCGCGACGAAGAGTGGCTCAGTCTCGAATTCGAAAACACCGGCCGCGAGCCCGTGCGCGTGACCAACGCCTACTACCGTATCGAGCGCACGACCCTGGACCCGCAGTCCTGGCACGCGGTGTCCTTCGGCAGCCTCGCCTCCGGCAACACCTACGACCTCTTCCCCGACGCCTGGAAGACCACGCCCGTCGCCCCGATCCTGCTCCAACCCGGCGTCTACCGCGTCGTGCGGCACCCCAGCGACTACTCGGCGGCACTCCTCGGCCTGGCCCCGCCCGCGGGCTGGACCGTGGAGGCGCGTCTCCATCTCACGCTCGAACTCGCCGGCCAGCGGCTCTTCTCCACGCCGACCCGCGGCGTGCCCCTTACCTTCGAGTGGCGCCCGGTGGACCCGTCCCGCTTCGACCTGCTCCGCGCCCGCCTGCGCCGCCTGATCCATGCGCCAACACGCGACGACGCCCACGTCTACATCCTGCAGGTGCTGCTCAACGTCCCCAATGTGGGCGACACCCTCACCGCCGCCGAACTGCTCGCCAGCCTCGCGGGACGCACCGGCAGCTTGGACGGGCGCGAGGCACTGCTCGCCGAAATCGCCCGCCGCTTTCCGCGCGACCCCGCGGTCCTCGACTACTACGCCACGCGCCTCCGCGCCGGCCCCACGCCCTGGCGCCCCGGCCAGCCGCCGCAGCGCTCGGAATACGATCTTGCCCTGGAGGACCTGGCCCGTGAACCGCGTATCTGGGATCCGAATTGGGTCGCGTCACTGCTCGACCAGTTCGAGCGTCTGAGCGTGGGCACGACGTTATCCGTGCTCGCGAGTCACCACGCTGATTGGCCCATCGGGCTGGCCGTCCCCGCCCGCCTGTCCACCGGCGTCATCGCAGGGGCACGCACCCTGACCCGCCACCCGGAAGACCTGACCTGTCACGAACTGACGATCACCTGGGTCAACGAAGCCCGGCAACTGGCACTTACACGTGACCCCGCCGCTGTCCCGCTCCTTCGGCCCTACCTGAACTGCCGCGAGCGCATCCTCGACCTCTCGCGCTGCGCCATCGCGGCAGGCTATTTGGATTACCCTGGACCTGCCCTGCGTGTCTGCGATGTCGCCCTCGACGCGATCCTCACCCTGCGCGGCGAAGACCTCACCGCCGCCTACGCGGAGGTCCGCCCGCCGCCCGCCGCCGCCGATCCGTTCCCCCGCGATCTTGGCGCCTACGAATCCGCCATGGACGCCGCCCGCGACCGCCTCATCGCCGATCTCCTGCGCCGCCTCGACTGATCGCGTCACGCCGACTACATTCCGAGCTCCATCCGCTCTCAGCGGCTCTCACCGACCAGCGTGCCCGCTTATCCGCTATACTGACGTCCATCGCGCGGGTCTCGTGTTCCTCCTGCGCGTCGGGCACCGGGTGCTCGACGCGCCGCGGGCCGAGATGCCGCACTCCGGGAGTGCACCCCATGCCGAGTCAACGGGATCTCGAACCGTGCACCGTGTTGCCTGTCCCGGGCGGCGTGCAACTCCTCGCCGTCGGTTGGCTATCGCGCGAACAGCCGTTTCCCACCGGCCCCACGCCTCGCGACGTCTACGACCGACTGTGCGAGTTCTGCCGTGACCCCTGGCAGCCCCTGTTGACCGCTGGTGTGCACACGTGCGACCTCTGCCAGTTTGAGGGCGAGGCGCACGGTGCTGCCAACCTCTTCATCCCGGCGGGCGAGCGCCTGCTCGTCGCGCCGGAGTTGATCGTCCATTACGTCAATGCCCACCACTATCAGCCCCCCGAAGAATTCTGTGCCGCCGTGCTCGCCTGTCCGCCCATGCGCTCGCCCGAATATCGACGAGCGCTGGCTGGCTGTCATGCGGTGTCGCTGCTGCGCGGACCGCGCTGACTGTATGCCTTGCGCTGCGTGCGAAGTAGCCGGACTCGCACGCAGTGCCTCCGGAGACGCTTCGTGGCCGACTTCGTCGATCTGCTCTGCCTCGCGATAGCCGCGCTGCTGCCGATCTTCCTCGTCATGCGCTGGAAGCTCCTCGGCGTGGCGCTCGGCACGCTCGTTGTCTGGGGTTCGCTCGCGGTCGCCGGCGTCCTCCTGTCCGCCCTCGACCCCCAGCGCGAGGCCGGCATTCTCGACGGCGTGTGGCTGCTCTTCGGCTGGCTCGTCGGCCTCCTCTATTGCGGCGTCCTCTATCTCCTCCGCTACCTCGCGTGCCACCTCTGGCGCACCGTTGTCCCCCGCGCCGCCCGCATGACGCCGCCCGGCCAAGCGCCGCGCCAGGAATCCAGTCCCTAACCCCGCACACCCTCTGCCGCACACGCGTTTGCCCGATGAATGTTAGGTACTTGTTTGGCTCCCTGGGCTACGGTAGACTCACGCCGGGTCCGTCTCCGCCGGGTGCGGCGGACCCCGTCGTACGACCGGCCTCATCGAGCGACCCACCGATCGAGGGCTGACCATGACCGACTCCCTGCTTCCCGCCGATCCGGGTGAGTTCATCCTCTACCAGACCGCAGACGGCCTCACGCGCATCGACGTGCGCGTCTTCAACGAGTCCGTCTGGCTGTCCCTCACCCAGATAGCCGAACTGTTCCAACGCGATAAGTCCGTCATCTCCAGACACATAGCGAACGTGTTCGCCGAGGGCGAGCTGGCCCGTGGACCAGTTGTTGCAGAATTTGCAACAACTGCCCGCGACGCCAAGACGTACCAGGTGGAGTACTTCAACCTCGACGTCATCATCTCCGTCGGCTACCGCGTCAAATCCCATCGCGGTACCCAGTTCCGCATCTGGGCCACCCAGCGCCTCCGCGAGTACCTCGTCAAAGGTTTCACCCTCGACGATGCCCGCCTCAAACGCGCCGGCGGCGGCAACTACTTCGACGAACTCCTCGCCCGCATCCGCGACATCCGCTCATCCGAGAAGGTCTTCTGGCGCAAAATCCTCGACATCTACGCCACCAGCATCGACTACGACCCCAACGCCAGCCTCTCCGCCCACTTCTTCGCCACCGTGCAGAACAAGATGCACTGGGCCGCCCACGGCCACACCGCCGCCGAAGTCATTCACCATCGCGCCGACGCGTCGCAGCCGAACATGGGCCTGACCTCCTGGACCGGAGATCGCCCGCGCAAGGCGGATGTCGGCGTCGCCAAGAACTACCTGACGAACGAAGAGCTCGATGCCCTGAACCTCATCGTGTCGTTCTACCTGGACTTCGCCGAACTGCAGGCCCGCAGTCGCAAGGCGATGTACATGGCCGACTGGATCAGCAAGCTCGACGACTTCCTCCGCCTCAGCGACCGCGACGTGCTCACCCACGCCGGCCAGGTGTCGCACGAGGCCGCGGTGGCCAAGGCCGAACTGGAGTACGAGCGCTACCGCCAGCAGCAGGCCGCGCTGCCCAGTCCTGTCGAGCGCCACTTCGAGGACGCCGTGCGTCAGGTGCAGGCTCTCAAGGACGCCGCCCCGCGCCAGCCGGACAACGCAACCTGACTGCGCCCCGCATGCCACCCCGCAAACAGCACGCACTGTGCATGATTGCACCCCGCACACGCCACACATTCCTGGACGCTCGCACAACTACCGACAACTCCCCGGCAGGGGCTCTCCGCCCCACAAATTCCCACAACGCCACACCCGCGCGAACCCCGAACCTCGGTGCCGCCGTTTGCGTATACCCCAGTGGACAGCGACATGGTGTTGTGCCCGGCGCCCCCGTGCTTTCGCCGGTCTCGCGCCCGGGCCGGTGTCGCCGGCAAGGAGGATTCGATGAACCTTCACGTTGCAGTCCGGGGCCTCACCGACAAGTCCACCCTCCGTGATCAGGCCGCCCAGCGCGTCGCGGCCGCACTCGACCGCTTTCAGGACCGCATCCGCGCGGTCACCGTCCTCCTCGAAGACCAGACCGGACCCCACAAACACGTCGTCGATCAGCGCTGCCGCATCGACGTCCGTTTGCGCCGCGGCGGCGAACTCGTCATCGATCAAACGGACTCGAACGTGCTGGCCTCGCTCGCCCGCGCGCTCGATCGTCTCAAGGCTGTCATCAGTCGCAAGGTCGGTCGTATCAAGCGCGGCGTCGGCGCGGGCTAACAGCCTGTAGCGTCGGCTTCCCCGCCTGTCCCGAGTGGAGGTGAGGGATGGCCGACATTGACGGCGGCAACCCCCGAACTTTGGCGCATCGCCGTGCCGAACGCGGAAGTTCCCCAACAGGCTGCTGGACCGGCCTGTGCCGTAGCAGTAGGGGGACGGTGCTGCGGTGGGGGAGCGGGACCGTTCCGCTTCTCCGCCGGGCGCCCGCGTTAACGGCAGCCACCGCGCCCTCGATCCGTCGCCTGCCCGGCCGATTGACGCTTGCCTTTCGGCGCGCGAGCATGCCCAGACGCAATTCGCCCTCTGGCCGGAAAGGAGCGACCATGCCACGCGCCGCGACGACCCGCTCGCGCACCAAGACCACGGCCCGCAAGACCAAACCGCGCGCCACCGCTCAGACCACCACCCGTGCCGCCACCAAGGCCGCGCGTCGCGCTACTACGAAAACGGCGCCGCGCGCCAAGCGCCCCGCGAAGAAACCCGTCCGCATCCTCTCGCCCGCGCAAGTCGCCGCCGCCGTTGCCACGATGGCCGCCCCCTCCGGCACCGCCCGCTTCGCCGCCGGCAAGGCCCTCGTTGCTACCGCCCGTCAGGACCCCGCCCGCGTGTACCCGCACTTGGCCACCTTCGTGCCGCTCCTTGCCGGTGCCAGCAAAGTCGTCCGCTGGAACGCCCTGCAAGTCCTCGCCGCACTCGCGCCGGCCGACACCGGTCGTCAACTTGACGCCCACCTCGACACGTACCTCGCCTTCATCACCGGCGGCAACCTCATCAGCGCTGCCAACGCGATTCAGGGCGCCGGCCTGATTGCGCAGGCCCGCCCCGACCTCGTTGACCGCATCATCCCTGCCATCCTCGCCGTCGAGAGCGCCACCTACGAAACCGCCGAATGCCGGAACGTCGCCATCGGCCACGCCCTCGACACGTTTGCCGCCCTCGATGCAGCCGCCGTCGCGCGGGAGCCGGGTGAATTCAGCGCACGAGTCCTGACGCGCGCCGATGTGGTGGCCTTCATCCTCCGCCAGCACACCAACGCGCGCCCGGCCGTCGCCCGCCATGCGCAGCAACTCACCCCTCCGCAGTAGCGTCGGACCGCAGCCTGCCGGCCGTGGCGGGTGTCCGACGCATCGATCATCAGTAACGTCAGGTATTTCGACGTGACGTGCGGCGCAGGGATCCTGCCCGTGGCCAGGTCGCGTCAGTTCTCCAGGCCGGTGAGCACGCTCCGTAACCGTTCGGCCGGAATCGCGAAGCCCACGGCTTCCAGCTCGGCTTTGAGCGTCACCAAGCCCACCACGCAGCCGCGGTCATCCAGTAGCGGGCTGCCCGAGGAACCGCTGTGAATCGCGGCGCTATGCTGAAGGTACTGCTTGCCCTCCAGGACCCGATTCACCGCGCTGACCAACCCCTCGCTCAGCGTTGCCTCCAGAACTTGGTCGCCGGCGACCGGGTGCCCCAGCGCGTAAACCCGCTGCCCCACACCAGGATCGTGCCGCGCGATCGGCAGCGGCTCGAGTCCAGCGGGCGGATCCGTCAGCCGCAATACGGCTACATCCTCTCCCTCCGCCCGGAAGACGACGCGGGCCGGCACGACCTTGCCAGGACCGAATTGCTCCCCACGCTGCTCATACGTGCGGACGGCGAACGGGCCTCGCTCCGCCAGCACGTGTGCGTTTGTCAGCACCAATCCAGGGGCGATGCAGAAGCCGCTTCCGCTGCGCTCGCCCGACTGAACCCGCACCACGGAGCGCGCGGCCCGCGCATAGACCTCGGCGGCGCTCAGCACCCCGCCCGATTCCGGCGGGTCGGGCAGGACTCTCCGTGCCGCGCGGGTTGTCGGCTGCGAAGACGCCGCTTCCTCCCGCCCCAATTTGGCCGCCTCATCCGTCCACCCCTGCTGTGCCACGAGCGGCTGCAATGCGCGTCGCGCCGCCGGATTCTCGCGATCCGCCAGCAACGCTGCCGCCAGGCACTCGATCGCCCCGCGTTCATCCCCGCGCGTCAGCTGCAGATCCGCCAGCGTCTGGAGCGCCAACGCCGCCAAATCCGTGCGGCCAGCGTCCCCGTGCACCACGTCCAGCAGCTTCGTCGTGGCCTCGTCGGTCTGGCCACTGATCCGCAGGTGCTCGGCCAGGCGGTAGCGCAGCAGCAGCGCATCCGGCTGCTTCTCCAGAGCCTGCCGCAGGCGATAAACCCGGATGCCGTTCTCTTTCTCGGGCACATCCGTCAGGATGCGCTCCGCCACGGCGGCGTCGGCGCTGTACGCGGGGTACTCCCGCCAGGTGGGGGGACGCGCGGTGCGTCCCTCGCGCAGGGCACTGCCGAGCAGGGCCCGCGCCGCATTCGGATCGGAACTGGGCGCGAATTCGCGCAGCTCCGCTACGGGCTCCGCTGCCCCGCCCGCCGGCGCTGTGCTCACCGGACGCGTGGTGGCTGCTGTACGGAGCGCCTTGCCGCGTTCCTGTTCGGCCTCGGTCAGCTCATTGGCCTGCAGGATCACGTTGCCTTTCTCGCCAGCGAGCACCAGCCACGCACCATCTGCCGTCCAGGCGCAGGCACCGCCCAGCTTCGCCTGAATCGTCACCGCCTCCCTGGAATCCGCCAGGTGGTACACCATGACCCGGTCGTGCGTCAGGACGGCGATCTGGTTGGTAATCCCGTTGAACGCGCAACCGACCGGGTAAACCAGTCCCGGGTCCGCGCGTTGCGTGGTACTGGACGGCCCCGTCGGAAAGAAGCCCAGCACAGTCGTCGGATCCGTGGCGCATAGTACGGCCACGCCGTAGCCGCCGCGGCTACCCTCCGCCGGGCGCCAGCCGCCCCCGCCAACCACGGCCGTCCAACGTCCATCCGGACTCAGGGCGAGGTAGGTGCCGTTCGAGCAGGCCGACGTCCGGCACCAGGTCAGCAGCAGGCCCGCAGGGGTACGGGCAAACTGGAACAGAGCGGTCTGGTGCCAGTCGACGTCCCGGGGCTGGATAAACACCAATTGCCCCCCCACGAGCAGTTCGACAGACCGGTCGCGCCCGCGATCCTTGTGATAGCTGTACAGCAGGTTGCGGCGGGGATCGGCGCGGACCGCCAGGCCGGGCGCATTCACCTCGCGGACGCGCCCTGTGCCCATCTCCAGCATGCTCATTTGCGCCTGGCCCGCGAGGTAAGCTTCATTGCGGTCGGGCAGGACGGCCACCGAGCGCGTTGATTCCGGGAGCGCATACTCGCTCAGCGCCGCGCCATCTTCCGCGCGGACCTTCAGCAGACGCGGCGGTTCCGTCACCACCAGATACAGGTCGTCGCCCACCAGATCCGCGCTCTGCACCGCTCCACAGACCTTCACCTGGCGGCACGTCGGCTCCTGGCCCGGTGCAATGACGACGTAATAGGACTGGTCCCGGCTGATGCCGAATACGAGCGGGTGGCGCTCATGCGCCCGCAGGTCATCGAGTTTGCTCGGCGGCGCTTCCCCGGCCAGCTCCACGGACCGAAGCTGCGTGGGGGCAGCGCGCTGTGGTACCTGGCAGTCGGGCAGTTCCAGCGTGAGGACGCGCGCTACCTCGTCGCGCACGGTGACGTGATCACTGGCCTCCTGCAACAGCCCTTCCTCAACCGCGTCCGGACTCACGCGCCGCCCCATTGCCGCACAGGCGGCCGCGGAGCGGTACTCGTTCCGCTTCAGCGCCGTCACGGCCAGGTTGCGGTAGGCCTTCCCCAGGCGGCCGAACTTCCCGCTCGGATCCGCCAGAATGGCCCGGGTCAGCCACAGGTTGGACCGCGCCGCATCATCCAGATGCGCGTACAGCAGTCCCAGATTCATCGCCGCTTCCACCGGCACGTTGCTGGGCCGCACGCTCCGCAGGGCATACGTCTGCTCGTACGCGGCAATCGCCTCGTCGATCCGGCCCAAGTCACCCAGCGCGAGGGCCCGCTGAAAAAGCGCGAACTGGCATTCCGGCTCCTCACGCAGGGCGGCGTCGAAAGCCGCCAGTGCGTCCTGCGGCTTGGATGCCGCGAGCAGCTCCAGACCGCGCTCGATTTGCTGCGCGGCCGACAGGCCACGCGTGCCGTAGCGTTCACGCAGATCCTCCTCCTGTGCGATGCCGGCGGTGGAGCACACGAGCATGATCCAGAGCGCGGAGCGACATAGCATGCTGGGCCTCCTCGATTCTGCGTGGAACCTGGTCGGATCATAGCGTGGCCCGCGCACCGTCGAAAGCGGCACGCTCATCTCCACGTAGCTTTCACTAGCTACCCTGGAGTGCTACGCTTCACTCGTTCGGCGTGACGCCGTCCGGTTGCCGGTACGTATCCCTCTCTGTGGATCGTGCGCTGGCTGTCGCCGCGTTTCCGGAGGCTGCCATGGACAATCCCTGGCTCCACATCCCCCTCGCCGACTACGAAGCCCACATGGCCTCCGCAGCCGTCGGCCAGGCCGCGCTGCTCGCCGATCTCTTCGCCGCCGCGCTCGCGCGCCACCAGCCGCCGAGCGCCGCCCTCCTCGGCTGTGCCGGCGGCAACGGCCTCGACCGCGTCGACCCCGCCGTCACGCCGCGCACGGTCGGCATCGACCTCAACCCCGACTACATCGCCCAGGCCCGCGCCCGCTTCGCCGCGCGCCTCCCCGGCCTCGAACTCTACGTCGGCAACGTGCAGACCGACACCTTCCCCTGCGACCCCGTCGACCTGATCTTCGCCGGCCTCGTGCTCGAATTCGTCGACCTCGGCCCCGCGCTGACCCGCATCCGCGCCCTGCTGCGCCCCGGCGGCGTTCTCGTTACGGTCGTGCAACTGCCGTGTGCGACCTTGCCCGAAGTCACCCCGTCTCCCTACACGAGCCTCGCGCGCCTCGCCCCCGTCATGCACCTCGTTCCGCCCGCCGACCTCACCCGCGCCGCCGCTGCGTGCGGCTACCGCGAGTTGCACTCCCACTCTGCCACCACCCCGGCCGGCAAGAGCTTCCAAGTCCAGGAATTCCGCCCCGAAGCGTGACGACTTCCCGCGCATCCCTCGCCTTGAGCCTCGGCCAATCGTCATCCCGGTTCCCGCGTCGCTCTCATTCCGCGCGCCGATCGATCGTCATTCCGAGGGAGCGCAGCGACCGAGGAATCTGCCCTCGTACGCGACGGGCGTTGGCGAAACGCGCGATCTGCCGGGGCGAGAATCCCCTTCGGCTGGCTGCTAGGTGCGAGAATTCCTTCTCGCACCCACTCCCCACGGGAATCCCCTCCCATGCCGCGTACCCTGGCCGTCTGCGCGAATCACGCGCCTGCCCGCACCGCATCGTCCCTGCCCATTCCCGTCTCCCGGCGGCCGTGTCTTCGCCTCCGCGCTACTGGGGCCTCCTTCCACCGCGCACCGCTCCCCGTAGGCGCATCGCATTTGCCGCGTAGAATGCCCCAATGCCCGCCGCAGCACCGCCGCCGATCCCTACGCCCTCCGGCTCCACACCGACCGCGCGCTGTGCATGCGGCTATGCGCTCTTCGAAGGACAAGACTGCCCGGAATGCGGCCGCTCGTTCGCGGAGGCGACGAGGGTGGCCCCCACGTCCAGTCTGTGGATCGCATCGCTCGTCGCCCTGCTCGCGGCGGCGTTCGTCGCCTCGTCGTTTTCCTGTGCGTGCGGACACCTGGGCAGCTACGCCTTGCCGTTCAGCTCACTCGTGTTGGCCCTCGCGTGGTGGCCGTTCCTGTTCGCCCGTGAGTCCCGCATCGTCGCCCGCGGGTTAGCCGTGATCGCAGTGGTTGCCGCCACCATGCTGTCACTGAAGAATGTTGCTGATGTGCTCTGGCTGGGACATCAGCCCGTGTTCTAGCCGACCTCCGCGCCGACCGTTCGCCCCAGCCCTGACGCGTGTCGACGCCGACGAATCGTGCGGTGTGAAGGAGATGGGTACGTGCATGAGAGCCCGTTGCCTGCCGAACACCGTTCACGCAGGCGCCTCGCCCGGCCGCGGCGCCGGCTGATGTGGCTCTGGCTGACGCTGGCGCTGGCTTGCGCCGGATTCGGCGGCGCTACGTACACCGGAACATGGTGTGACTGGGAGTACCGCTGGGTGGGCGGCAACGTGTCGGTCAACGGGCACAGAGGAGTGTTGGCGCTGCTCTGGTGGCGTACGGACCCGCCTGATCCAGCAAAACCCGCGGATGCAATCGTAGACGGAGCGACTTCGCCAGCGTCGTTCCCGGTGACCTACGCCCGATTGAGCAGGGCGGATCGCGAGGTCGTCGATTACCTCTGCCTTCTGCTCCGAGATGACTGGCCGATCTGGCGCCCTGATCTCGAGTTGTACGCGAAGTGCGGTGCCGTGTCATTGCCGCTCTGGATTCCAACGGCGCTCTTCCTCGCGGCCGCAGCGCGCTCGTGGTGGCGCGCCCGGCGCTTCCCGCCGGGCCGCTGTCAGCGCTGCGGTTACGACCTCACGGGTAACGTCAGCGGCCGGTGCCCGGAGTGCGGAGCGCGCACGGAACCCCGGTAGCGCTACCCACAACGACATGCCGTCTATGGCCCCAACAGCGCAATCGGCTCACCGGGGTCTGCATCGCGACGGCGTCTACCGCGTCGCGTTCCGCTCCGGCCAACCCGTCGCTTGCGCCCGCGACGACTGACGCCGCCGCCTCGCCCCGTCGCTACGATCTTCATATTCTCAGCTTCGCGCGCCCGCCCCCGCCCCCTTGCCCCCTGACCCCTGTCACCTGGCACTTGTCCCTGTTCCCGGTGCCGCCACACCCCCGCTATCCTGTGGTTGCCCTGTCCCTTTGCCAGTTTTTGGATCTCGGCTGGACAAACCGCCCCCTGCGCTCACTAGTAATCCGGATGGCCATCCCCTTGGCCGGTCGGAGGACCTGTGGTGGCGGCGAGCGACGGAACTCTGGTGAGCGGTGCCCGCGGCGGCGACAAGGCGGCTTTCGCCGAGCTCTACGACCGCAAGGCCCGCCTCATCCGCGCCGTCTGCTACGACACCACCCACGACCTCGACGCGGCCGCGGAGCTCACGCAGGAAACTTTTCTCCGGGCGTACAAAAAGCTCGAGAGCCTGCGTGATCCGCAGTGTTTCGCTCCCTGGCTGGTGGGCATCGCCCGCCAGGTCTGTCGCGAGTGGCGCCGCGCGCGCCGCCGCGACCGCAGCCGCCAAGATCTGCCTGATAGTCTGGCGGCTCCGCCCGACCCCGGGCCGGACGAGCGACTCACCCTCCTGCGGGACGCGCTCGGTGCGCTACCCGCCCGCGAGCGTCTGAGCCTGCACGCTTTCTACCTGCAGGACCTCGACGCCGAACAGGCCCGCACCGTGCTGGGCCTGTCCCGTTCCGGACTCTATCGCCTGCTGTCCTGCGCGCGGGATCGCCTGCGCCGGTTGCTGATTGCACAGGAGGTGCGGCCATGATGTGCCCGCATCCCAGCCAGTGGGACTCGCTCTCGATGAATCTGCTGGACGACGCGCAGTGCGCCGCCCTGCAGGCCCACGCGCAAACCTGCGCCGCCTGCCGGGCCGAGTTCGCCCGCGCTCGTCGCGAGCACGTCGCCCTGGCCCGCGCCTACGAGGTCTTCGACCGCCAACACGACAGCCAGCGCGAGCATTTGCTCGCCGCACTGCCCGCCACACCGTCCGCGGCGGCCCATGCCGACCGCGCACGTCGTCGGGCTCGCGGCCTGGGAGGCCTGTGGATGTCCCTCAACTCCGCCAAAGCGCGCACCGCGCTCGTCCTGTTGCCGGCCGCTTGCATTCTTGCCGGCCTCGTGCTGTTCTTCACCGCGTCACCCCGCGTTGCCTTGGCCCAGGTCATCGAGCGCCTGCGCAGCATCAAGACCATGACCTGCCAGGTCACGACCACCCTGCAGACGCCAGAGGGCGAGAAGGTCTTCCGCGGCCAGCTCAGCCTGATCGCCGACGGCCCGCAGCAAGGTGTGATGTATGAAAACGTCGGCGGCCCCGTAACCATCCATTCGCCCGGCGAGTACGTCTACCAGCAGGGCGATCAGGCGATTCGCATCAAGCTCAACGACGCCGATCCGCGCCTCTTCCCCCACGGCCCCGACGCCTGGCTCAAGCAGCTCCGCGACCTGAGTGAGGACGCCGACAAGTCCCTCGGTCGCCAGACCATCGCAGGTCACGACGCCGTCGGCTTCGAGATCGCCGGCTGGAAGCTCGGCTTCGGCCCGCGCCCGCACGAGGGCGCGTCCGACGCCCCGGTCGCCGTCGCGCGGCTGTGGGTGGACGTGCACACGCGCTTGCCCCTGCGCTACGAGATCGACACCACCGGCTGGCAGGGCCAGAGCCAGCGCGTCGTCCACGAGCAGTTCGAGTGGGACGTGCCCGTGACGCTGCCTGCTGAACCACCGGCCGAGCCCACCGTGCCCAACGAGCCCAATACGCTTACGCTGGAAATGCCCGCCCCAACGGAGGCCAGCCTGCTCGACGGCTTCGTCGCCTATCGCGAAATGCTGCAACAGGCGCACGCCATGGTGGACGACCTGGAGCGCAAGGTCGGCGACGTGCCTCCGGCACAAGCGGGTATTCCCGCGCTGCGGAAGATCCTTGCCGACATGCACCCCGGCTTCCCCGCGCAGATCGACGCCGAAGCCCTCGGCCCGCAGGTCGCCGCCCTCACCGCCCTGTTGATCACCCAGCCGCGAATGGCCGGCGACCAGGCCGCCGTCCGCGCCGGCCAGCAGCAGGGCCTGCGCATCATGGGAATCGCCCTGTTCTACCGGCATCTGCTGGTCGACAAGACCGATCCGGAGTACTTCGGTAACGCCGTCACGCCGGGTGACGCCGGCGCCGTGCTGCTCCGCTGGAAGCTCCCCGACGGCCACTTCCGCGTTGTCTACGCCGACCTGCACTGCGAAACCGTAGCGGCCAAGTAGCACCTCTGTCGCCAGCACCCTGGTGTCCCACGCCGAGCCCGAGCACCCCGCTTGGGCTCGCGCGCTTGTCCCCCCCGCACTATGGCACGTCATTCCCGTGGCCGGATGAACTCCGCTGCTATGGCCGCGCCTGCCTTTCACTGCGGCGCCCGATGGGGATAATAGGGGCTGGTTCCCGGACGCCCGGGTCCGGCCCGCAGCACGCAGGCGGGGCGCTCGTCGGTGCGAACCGGGCATGTCGGAGTCGGCCATGCTGACGCCCCAGCACGGGCGATACAAGTGGATGCACCCCTGGCGCGCGTGGGCCTGTTGGGGCGTGCTGCTGTGCCCGCTGACGTGGGCCGTAGCGCAACCGGACTCTTCGACCCAACCGACCAGCGCTCCGATGCACCGCAAGCCAGCCCCCACCCTGGGCTTCGAGTCGATTGCTGCGAGCCTGGCCGAACTCAACAGCAGCGGGCTACCCGACGAGCTGAGGGCCGAGCTTACCGGTCTGTACGCGCAGGCGCTGGACCAATTGAACGTGGCCGCCGATTGGGCGCAGCGCGCCGCGGAATACCGGCAGGGCCAGGACGACGCCCCGGCGCAGCTCGCCGCCGCGCAGCAACGCCTGGCGCAGACCAGCACGCGGCCCGCGTCTTCGGCACCGAGCGACTTCCCGCCGGACGCCCCACTGGACGAGTTACTCCAGCGGTTGAACAGCGCTGGGGCGCAAGTCGAGGTGCGTCGTGCGGCCTTGAGCCAAGTCGAAGACGAGTTCAAGGCGCGGGCCAGCCGCCGAGCTGCGCTGCCGACTCTGCTCGCGGGCGCCAACAAGCGTCTGGAGGATTTGGCCGCAACGTTGGACAGGCCGCCGGCGCCGGACACTGGGGCGCAGGTTTCAGCCGCGCAGCGCATTCTGCTCGGGGCGCAGCGCCGGGCGGTAACGCAGGAGGTTCAGGCTTACGAAGAGGAACTGCGCTACTACACGGCGCAGAGCGCGGTGCTCACTGTGCGTCGGGAAGAGGCGGCCCGGACGCTCGTCGAGGCGCAGCGCTACCTGGAGGCCGTGGAGGCCGCCGTCCGTGCGCGGCGCCAGGCTGAAGCCGAGCAACAGCGGCAACGCGTGGCCGCTGAGTTTGCGCGGGCGCCGCAGAGTGTGCGTGACCTGGCAGAGGGAAACGCTACGCTGGCCCAGGAGCGCACGCATCTGGCCGCGATGATGCAGGCGAACGCCACGTGCCTGGAGGACACGCGGCGCGAGAGCCTCCGGCTGCGCAAGGAACTGGAGGGGTTGCGGCGGGCCCTGCAGGAAGCGCGGGACTCGCAGGTGTTGGGAGCACGCATCCTGCGGCTCTACGCGGATCCTGCCCAGACGGGTCGCTATCGGCACGCGCAGCGCGCCAGCGAGCAGGAGGCGGCGCGCGCCGAAGTGCGCCGCGCCGAGATCGCGGAGTCGCAGGCCGAGGGACGGGACCCGGAGAGACGCATCCAGGCAGCCTTGGCGGAAGTGGTTCCGGGGGCCGAGCGCAGCCTGTCCGAACTTGAGCCGCGCGTCCGCGAGCTGTTCGAGACGCGCGACAGACTCTTGGCGGACTTGGACCAGGACTACGAGAACTACGCGAATGATCTGGTCCAGCTCCAACTCGAGACCGCCCGGTTGCGCGATCATGCGAGCGAGTTGAGCGAGTTCGCCCGCGAACACGGTTTGTGGGTGCCCAGCGCGGTACCGCTGACCGCGCTGCACTGGCCACAGCTCAGTGCCCAGATGGTGGCCCCAGCCCATGAACTCGGCCGACTGCTCGCCGCGGACTTGCGCGCCAGCGCCGGCCTGTATGGCGCCGCGGGGCTGCTGCTCCTGGCGCTGTTGGCGCTGCGGCCGCACGCGGTGCGGGCGCTGGCCGCCGGTGCGGCACGGGTGGGGAATCCGGCGACAGACTCGTTCGAGTTGACGCTGGCGGCGCTGGTTCGTTCGGTTCAACTGACCCTGCCCGGGCCGGCGTTGTTGTGGCTGGCGGAGTGGCGCGTGCTGGCCGCGGCCGCCGGCGGCAATGCGACGACGTACGCGCTGGCGCAGGCCTGCGGCGCGGGCCTGGGCAGCGCGGCCTTGCTCTGGTTCGCGCAGGGTCTGCTCTGGCAAGTCTGTCGACCAGGGGGCATGGCGGCGGTGCATTTTGGCTGGAATCCGGCAGGTTTGGCGCTGATCCGTCGGCACGCGGTGTGGGTCATGGCCATCACCGTGCCGACGGCGTTTGTCGCGGTGAGCAGCGCGCGGTACCTGGGGATCTGGTACGACTCGCTTGGCCGGCTGGCTTTCATGCTCGGTGAGCTCACGCTGACGGCCTTCCTGGCGCGCATCTTCTACCCCCAGGGGGGGGTACTGGCGGGCTGGCTGCGCGCGCGGCGTGGTCCGTGGAGTGTGCGGCTGTGGAAGTTAACGCTGGGTCTGGCGGTTGCCGCGCCGCTGGCTCTTGCGGCCCTGTCCGCGTGGGGATACCACTCGGCGGCGCTGGTGCTGGGACAGCGTCTGACGGTGCGGACCGGTTGGCTCATTTTGGGCGTGCTGCTTGGCCACGCACTGCTGGTCCGCTGGCTGGTGGTGGCCCGGCACCGGCTGGCTGCGCCGTGCGTGCCCGTGCCCGCGGGCAGCCCAGCGCCCGATGCGGGGGCGAGCCCGGAGCGGCTCAGTGCACAGACCGTGCGGCTGCTGCGGAGCCTGGTCATCTTCGTGTTGGTCGTCGGGCTCTGGCTCATCTGGGCGGATCTGGCGCCGGCTGTGCGTTTTCTCGGCGATCTGGCGCTCTGGTCGTACGCAGCGGACGGGGGGGGTGGCACGCTGGCGGCCCGCGTGCGCTACGTCACACTGGCGAATCTCGCGGTGGCGATGCTCATCGTCGTCGCCACCGTGGCGCTGACCAAGGACATTCCGGCGCTGCTCGAGATGGCGCTGCTACGGCGGCTGCCTCTGGACACGGGCGGACGTTTCGCCGTGACGACGGTCGCCCGCTACGTGATTGTTGTGGCCGGAATCGTGGGCGCCTGCGGGGCGCTGAGCATCGGGTGGTCTCGTGTGCAGTGGCTGGCGGCCGCCGTCACGGTGGGGCTGGGATTTGGTCTACAGGAAATCTTCGCCAACTTTGCCGCAGGCCTGGTGCTGCTGTTCGAACGGCCGATTCGCATCGGGGACGTCGTGACGGTCGGGGACATCAGCGGGACGGTGACGCGCATCGAGATCCGGGCGACCACGATCACCAACTGGGACTGCAAGGAACTCATTATTCCCAACAAGCAGTTCATCACCGGACAGATCATCAACTGGACGTTATCGAGCGCGATGCTGCGCATCGTCGTGCCGGTCAGCGTGGCGCGCGGGTCCGACCCGGACCAGGTGCAGCAGATCCTGCTGCGGGTCACGCGCGACACGCCCCACATCCTGACGGAGCCGCCACCCTCGGCCGTCTTCGCCCGGCTCGGCGAGGGGGTGCTGGAATTCGAGCTCCGCCTGTACATTGCGGACGTGAACTGCGCTCAAGACGTGCAGCATCACCTGAATCGCGCCATTCACCGGGCCTTTCGCGAGGCCGGCATTGAGTTGGCCTGTCCGCAGCGCGACGTGCGGATTCAGGCACTCGGTCCCGTGGCACGCACGCCCGGGGCGGGCGGCGGCGCTTCGCCAGGCGCCCACTCTTGAAGTGTCGGCCGAACGGGTGATCTTCACGCGGTTGGGGCGCCGCCGAGTCAGACGCGGTACCGGTTGCCCCCCGCGCGCGGCGCCGTAGAATGCGCGCTATGGCGAAACCGCCGTAGCGCTACGTTGCGGATTCAGACACCTGTCGGTCGTGCCAGCAATTCCCGTTCGGTACAGTGCGCGCTGCGCGCGTGCCGGGAACCAAGCAAGGAGTATTCCGATGTGGCGTGTCGCGATTCTGGGCGGGCTGCTCGCACTGGGGCTGGGCGGCTGCGAGCGGCAGAAGGCGACGGCACCGCCGCCGCTCGCCGAGGTCACCGTCAGCCAGCCGCTGGTCCAGGAAATGACCGAAGCGCTGGAGTATTCGGGAACCACGACCGCCATGGAGTCCGTGGAGATCCGCGCCCGAGTGACGGGGTTCTTGCAGGAAGTTCGCTTTCGCCCGCGCGACCTGGTCAATCGCGGGGATAAGTTGTTCCTGATCGACGAACGTCCGTTTCGGAACGCGCTCGACAGCGCTACCGGTGCCGAGGCGGCTTTGCAGGCTCAACTGGTCAAAGCCAAGTCGGACCTGAGCAAGGTGCAGGGCCTCGCGGAGCGCGGGCAGGCGAGCCAGGACGAGCTGACTACGGCGCTGGCGACACGCGATTCGCTGATCGG
Organism: uncultured Planctomycetales bacterium; assembly: GCA_964523405.1. GTDB lineage: Bacteria > Planctomycetota > Phycisphaerae > UBA1845 > Fen-1342 > CAZGAQ01. Next base: position 88,777 of record CAZGAQ010000014.1, on the reverse strand, counting down.
CCAGATCGCGCAAGCGCAGGCGCAGTTGCACACGGCGCAGCTCAATCTCGACTTCTGTACGGTCACTGCCCCGATTCACGGGCGCATCGGTCGCAACCTGGTTGACCCCGGGAACATCGTCACAGCCGACAGCACCGTGCTGGCGACGCTGGTGAACGACGACGTCATCTACGCCTACTTCAATGCCAGTGAGCAAGACGTGCTGATGTTGCGCGAGCGGGTTCGCAGCCAGCAGGCCGCGCGCGCCGGGTCGCCCGCGTCCCAGCCGGAGGTGGAGCCGCTCGTCTACCTCGGACTGATGACGGAAGCCGGCTTTCCACATGAGGGTCGCATCGACTACATTGCGCCCGCGCTGGACCCCAGCACCGGGACGATCCAGATCCGGGCCCGCTTTGACAATGCGCAACGCCTGCTCTTGCCGGGCCTGTTCGTCCGCCTGCGCGTGCCGATCAGCCTGCCCTACCAGGCGCTGACCGTGGTTGAACGGGCCCTGGGTTCAGACCAGGGCCTACGTTATCTGCTGGTCGTCAATGCCCAGAATGTCGTCGAATACCGCCCGGTTCAGGTGGGCCCCCTGGAGGGCGCCCTGCGCGTCATCACCGCGGGTGTGCAGGCCGACGACTGGGTCATCGTGAACGGCATCCAGCGCGTGCGCCCCGGCAGTACCGTCAAGCCGGTGTCGGCGCCGATGCCGACGCTGCCGGCCACAACGCGCCGCGGCGCTTCCCCGACCACGACTCCCGCGACCCGTCCGGCCGGCCAGTAAGTGAGGACTCGCCGTGATCTCACGCTTCTTCATCGATCGCCCGATCTTCGCGGCCGTACTGTCCATTGTCATCACGATCGCGGGGGGCGTCTCCGTGTTCACGTTGCCGGTGGCGCAGTATCCGGAGATCACGCCGCCAACCGTGAGCGTGTCTTGCAGCTACCCGGGGGCGAGCGCCACGGTCGTGGCCGACACCGTCGCCGCGCCGATCGAGCAACAGGTCAATGGCGTGGAAGGCGCGCTGTACATGTCCTCGCAGTGCACGAACGACGGCGCGTATAGCCTGAACATCACCTTCAAGCTCGGTACGGACCTGGATATGGCCCAGGTGCTCGTACAGAATCGCGTGTCGATGGCGCTGCCGACGCTGCCCGACGTGGTGAAGCAGACCGGCGTGATCACCAAGAAGAAGTCGCCGAACATCATGCTGGTGGTCAACCTGTTCGCGCCCGACGGTCGCTACGACCAGCTCTACCTCAGCAATTACGCCACGATTCAGCTCAAGGACGAGCTGGCTCGCCTGACCGGCGTCGGCGATGTGGCGCTGCTTGGCCAGCAGGACTACAGCATGCGCGTCTGGCTGGACCCGGAGCGGCTTTGGGCGCGTGGCCTGACGTCCGGCGACGTGGTCAAGGCCGTGCAGGAGCAGAACGTGCAGGTTGCCGCGGGTCAGATCGGGCAGCCGCCCGTCCCAGCCGGCCAGGACTTCCAGTACACGATGAGTACGCTGGGGCGGCTCACCGAGCCGGCGCAGTTCGGCGCGATCATCATCAAGACCGGCAAGGCGGGGGAGCTGACACGCCTGCGCGACGTGGCGCGGATCGAACTGGGTTCCAAGAACCAGGACCAGTCCTGCACCCTGGATGGGCAGCCTTCCGTCGGGCTGGCGGTCTTTCAGCTGCCGGGCTCCAACGCACTGGCGACAGCCGACGGCGTGCGCGCGAAGGTGGCGGAACTCAAACAACGCTTCCCGGCCGGTCTGGACTACGCGATCGTCTATGACACGACGCCGTTTATCCGGGAGTCCATCGTGGAGGTCTTCAAGACCCTGCGGGACGCGTTCGTGCTGGTGGCCCTCGTCATCCTCGTGTTCTTGCAGAGCTGGCGCTCGACGCTGATCGCGTTGATCGCCATTCCCGTCTCGCTGGTCGGCACATTCGCCGTGATGGCTGTGCTGGGCTTTAGCCTGAACAACCTATCGCTGTTCGGACTGGTGCTGGCGATTGGCATCGTGGTGGATGACGCGATTGTCGTCGTGGAGAACGTCGAGCGCTGGATTGCGCAGGGCCTGGCGCCGCGGGAAGCCGCCAAGAAGTCGATGGACGAGGTGACCGTGGCGGTCATCGCTATCGCCTTCGGCCTCAGTGCGGTCTTCGTACCGACCGCGTTTCTCGCGGGGATCACGGGGCAGTTCTTCCGGCAGTTCGCCCTGACGATCGCGACCGCCACACTGATTTCGGCCTTCAATTCGCTGACGCTCAGCCCGGCCCTGGCGGGGCTGCTGCTGCGCCCGCACGGCACTCGCCCGGACGTGTTCACGCGCGTCCTCGAGGGCCTATTCGGTTGGTTCTTCAGGGGCTTCAACGCCGTGTTTAACTGGGGCACGGCGGTATACGGTCGACTGGTGACGCTCTGTCTGCGCGGTGCCGCGTTCACGATGCTGGTCTATGGCGCGCTGCTGGTGGCAACGTACTTCGGCTTCCGGATGGTGCCCACGGGTTTCATCCCGGCGCAGGACAAGGGCTATCTGATGGCCAACCTGCAATTGCCGGATTCCGCATCCGTGGAGCGCACGCAGGACGCGCTGCAGCGCGTGGATGCGATCGCGCGCGGGACTCCCGGCGTCAAACACACGGTGGGGATCGCGGGGCAGTCGTTCTTGCTGGGTGCCAATGGTTCGAACTTCGGTTCCGTGTTCATTGTGCTCGACGAGTTCCACAATCGCCACCATCCGGCATTGGGGGCGAACGCTATCGCCGCCCGGCTGCGTGCCCAATACTACCACGAGATTCAGGAGGCCCAGGTGGCCGTTTTCGGCGCGCCGCCGGTGGATGGCCTCGGTAATGCGGGGGGGTTCAAGATCATGGTTGAGGACCGTGGGGCCAACGGGCTCGCGATGCTGCAGGGCCAGGTCGAAAACCTCGTGGAGAAGGGCAATCGCACCGAGGGACTGCTGGGGCTGTTTTCCCAGTTCCGCGCCCACACGCCCCAATTGTACGTCGACGTAGATCGGACCAAGTGCAAGATGCTCGGCGTAGCCCTGACGGACGTGTTCAACGTGCTGCAGACCAACCTCGGCGGGTCCTACGTCAACGACTTCAACCAATTTGGCCGCACCTGGCAGGTCAAGCTCCAGGCCGCTGCGGAATTTCGTTTCCGGCCGGAGGACGTCGGGCGTTTGTTTGTGCGCAACGCGGCGGGCGAGATGATCCCGCTCGCGACCGTGGCGCGGGTGAACGAAATCAGCGGCCCCATCCTGATCAACCGCTACAACATGTATACGGCGGCCGCGATCAACGGCGCACCGGCGCCCGGGGTCAGCTCCGGGCAGGCGCTGGCGCAGCTGCAAGCGCTGGCGGATCGGGAGCTGCCGGCGTCGATGGCCACGGAGTGGACCGAGATCACGCTACTGCAACTGCTGGCCGGTAACACAGCCATCCTGATCTTCCCATTGTGCATCCTGTTCGTGTTCTTGACGCACTCCGCGGAATACGAGAGCTGGCTGCTGCCATTGGCGATCATCATGATTGTGCCGATGAGCCTGCTGTGTGCGCTGGCCGGTGCGTACGCGCGCGGCATGGACAACAACTTGTTCACGCAGATCGGGTTCGTCGTGCTGGCGGGGCTGGCCTGCAAGAATGCCGTGCTGATTGTGGAGTTCGCCAAGCAGCAGCACGAACACGGCCTGGATCGACGGCACGCAGCAATCGAGGCGTCGCGGTTGCGGCTGCGGCCGATCATGATGACTTCGTTTGCGTTCATTCTGGGCGTCGTGCCGCTGGTGCTGGCGAAGGGCGCGGGGGCTGAGATGCGCAGTACGCTCGGCACGGCCGTGTTCGCGGGCATGCTGGGCGTGACGTTCTTCGGCATCTTCCTGACGCCGGTGTTCTATTACCTGCTGCAGTGGTTTGCCGACCGGCGCGAAGCGGACGACACGACCCATCGCAACTCAGGGCAATGATCCTGTTCGTTGCAGAGTCCGGACGAAGTCTGCGCGACGAGAGTGGCGGCGGTGCTGGCGCTATGCCCGACTATCCCACACCGGCTCGTCGCGGCCGGCCACCTTGTTCTCGAACCGGGCCATCACAAACAAGGCGTCTGAGAGGCGATTGAGGTATTTGATCAGCTCAGGACCGACGGGCTCGTGCTGCGCGAGCAGCAGGACGTCGCGCTCCGCGCGGCGGCACACCGTGCGGGCCACGTGCAGATGCGCGGCCGCGGGCGTGCCGCTCGGGAGCACGAAGTTGGACAACGGGTCGAGCCGCTCGTTGAGCTGGTCCATGAGCGTTTCGAGGGCGGCCACGTGTCGCGCTTCGATCCGCGGCCCCGCGTGCGTCGGGCGATCCGCCTCGGGAATGCACAGCTCGGCCCCGGCGTGGAACAGCTCGTTTTGAATGCGCTGCAGCGGGGCGACCAATTCCGCGGCGACACTGCCGGCCAGCACGACGCCGAGCACCGCATTCAATTCGTCGACGGTTCCGTAGGCGGCGATGCGCGGGGCGGTCTTCGGGACGCGCGCGCCAGTCCCCAGCCCGGTCGAGCCATCGTCGCCCGTCCGCGTGTAGACCTTCGTAATCCGCGGCATCGTTCGTTCTCCTGAAAGCGGCGAAGCCGGCCGCGGAGCACCGCCGGCCGGCTCATGCCGCGCTCGTTCTGCCGCGCGGCAGCGGCTTCGTGCCGGGCGCAGTGCGCCGGTGCCAGCACTCGACGTCAGGCACGGAGGGCTGACGCTACGCAGCCGCGAGCTACCGGCGATATTGAGCTATTCCGCCAGCGGGTTGACGACCAGGCCGCTCGCCAACTTCGGGAAGAAGTAGGTGCTCTTCTGCGGCATCAGGTCGCCGGCGCTGCACACGCCGCGCATCTCTTCCATCGTAGTCGACTGCAGCAGGAATGCCGTGCCGCCGTTTTGCCTGGCGGCCGCAACCGCGTCCGGCGCCGACTTGATGTATTCGATCTTCGGTTCCTTGCCGCCGCAGACCTTCGGCGTCACGACGCGCTCCAGCAGGTACGCGTGCAGGAACGCCAGCCCCAGCCGGCGCCAGGCCGGACTGTGATCCGGTTCCAGCTTGTCGAGAATCTCGGCCGCGCGCGGCCGGATGACCTGGTAGCGGCCGCTCGCCCCGTCGAACAGGCCCAGCGCCTGCGGGCCGAACGCAGCGAGATTACGGATTGCGGCATCGGGGTTCGGTGCATCGAGCGGCTTGAGTTCGAGCTGCGCGTCTTGGCCGAACACCTCGGGACCGAGCTTCACGCCGCCGAGCACGCGGTGCGTCGGCAGGATGAGCAGGCCGGGGTCTTCCATCGCGCAGAACACGCACAGCACGTAATTGGCCGGGTGTTCCGCGGGCAGCGGACCCTGCTGCTGCGTGAGCCAGTCGCGATACAGCAGGCCGGTGCCGTAGCGGTGGTGGCCGTCGGCGATGTAGATCGGCTTGGGTTGCAGGAGCTGCTGCACGCGGGCGATCTTGGCGGCGTCCACGACGCCCCAGAGGATGCTCTCGACGCCGTCGAGCGTGCCGCGGGCGATGGGGGTGGGCAGACCCTGCTCCAAGAGCTGGCTGACTTCGTTCTTGGCGTCCTCATACAGACCGAAAATCGGGCTGAGGTTGACCTGCGTGGCCTTCATGAGGGCCAGCCGGTCTTCCTTCGGGCCGCCGAACGTCCGCTCGTGCGGATAGACGCTGCCCTGGCCGAAGGGCTCGAGCCGCAGGCGGGCGAAGAACTTCTTGCGGGTGTAGCTCACGCCGCCGTAGGTGTAGCGCTGGTGGTAGACGTAGATGCGCGGCTGCGGGTCGCGCAGCATCGTGCCGTCCTGCAACCACTGCCGCAGCGTCTGATTCGCGGCCGCGTAGACCTCGGCCGGGCCGGCGGACTTGGGCGGGACGAACGGCAGGTCGATCTTGACGAAGTTCTTCGGATCGCCGGCCAGCAGCGCGTCCTTGCCGCGCTGATCCAGCACGTCGTAGGGCGGAGCGAGGCGCCGGGAGACGTCAGGGTTCCTTTCGGTCGTGGCGTAGCGAATCGCGCAGAACGGTCGAATCGTGCTCATGGGGCTCCATTTCTACTGGCCGTGACCTCCGGCAGGAGACCGCCCGACGCCAGTATTCGCAGGGCGGACCCGCCGAATAGTGTCCCGGCCGGCGGGCGGACGTGCAAGCGCGGCGGCACGCCTGGCGGCGGTCGGGGCGGGATGGGCGTCTCGGTCCGCCGTCGGTCGCGGGATGCCCGCTGTCCAGCTAGAATGCTCCGGCGTGACAATTCCGGCCGGAGACGCTCCGACCGTGTTGGCCAAAAAGGAATCGCGGGATGATCGATCTGAAGGTGATTCGCGAGAATCCGGACTTGGTGAAGCGGGCGGCGCGCGACAAGAACATGAAGGTAGACATCGACCAGGTGCTGGAGGTCGATCGCCGGCGGCGGGCGCTGGAGACGGAGTTCAACGAGCTGCGCTTCCAGCAGAAGCAGGCCGGGGAGCAGATTGCCAAGGCCTCGAAAGAGCAGAAGGCAGAGCTTTCCAAGGCGATGGGGCAGATCAAGGAGCGACTCAAGGAGCTGGACGCACAGCGCGAGCAGGCCGATGCGGAGCTGCGGCAGCTTATGCTGCTGGTGCCGCAAATCCCGGCCTACGAGGAGGGCGTGCCGGTCGGGCGCGACGACCGCGAGAATGTCGAGGTGCGGCGGCACGGCACGCCGAAGTACAAGGCTGACTTCGGTTTCCCGTTCAAGGACCATCTGGAGCTGGGCACGGCGCTGGACATTTTCGACGTGGACCGTGGTGTGAAAATTGCCGGTGCGCGCAATTATGTGCTGCGCGGGGCGGGTGCGATGCTGCACGAGGCCGTGCTGCGGCTGGCGTGGGACCTGATGATGGAGCGCGGCTTTGTGCCGCTGACGGTGCCGGTGCTGGTCAACGACAAGCTCATGGAAGGCACGGGCTTCTTCCCGCTGCACCGCGACGAAGTCTACCTCTGCGAGCGCGACGGGCAGTCGCTGGTCGGCACGGCCGAAGTGCCGGTGACCGGTTATCACATGGACGAGATTCTCGAAGAAGCCGAGCTGCCCAAGCTGTACGTCGCGCGAAGCACGTGCTTCCGCCGCGAGGCCGGCGCCGCAGGCAAGGACACGCGCGGGCTCTACCGCATTCACTTCTTCGACAAAATGGAGCAGGTCATCCTGTGCAAGGCGGACGCGGCCGAGTCGCGGAAGTGGCATGAGGCGATCATCGCGAACGCGGAGGCCGTGCTGCAGGCGCTGGAGTTGCCGTACCGGCTGATGGAGGTTTGTACGGGCGACATGGGGCAGGGCAAGGTGCGGATGTTCGACATTGAGACGTGGATGCCCAGCCGCGAGGCGTACGGCGAGACGCACAGCGCCAGCCGCTTCCACGATTTTCAGGCCCGCCGACTGAACCTGCGCTATCGCCGCAGCGACACGGGCAAGCCGGAATTCTGTCACACGCTGAACAACACGGTGGTGGCGAGCCCGCGGATTCTGATTCCGCTGTTGGAGCTGAACCAGAACGCGGACGGCAGCGTGACGGTGCCCGCGGCGCTGCGGAAGCATATGGGCGGGAGAGAGCGGATTACCCGGTAGCGCCTGCCGGCAAAGTGCAGCGAAACGAAAGCGGTCCGCCGGTGTTCCCGACGGACCGCTTCATCTTTCGCTGAATTGCTCCGACCGTTCGGTCTACGGACACGTCGTATTCATCAGCGCGATGAACGGGTCAATATCGCGCCAGTTCACGGCGCCGTCGCCGCTCGTGTCCAGGTTGCTGAACGGACACGTTGGGCCCGGCGGGGCAAACAACGCCGCCCAGGCCGACTCGTTGTCGTTCTGGGCCGCGACCAGGTAGTCGATGTCGCGCCAGTTGATCGTGCCGTCGCAATTCCCGTCGCCACGGCAACCTGCGGGCGCGAGCTGCGCGGTGAGCGTCAAAACCAGCGGCGCCCCCACCGTTGCCCCCGGCAGATACTCGTCGGCCACCGCCAGCGTGTACGTCGCCTGGTACGTGCCTATGGCGGCGTCCGCATCCAACGTCGCCGTGAAGTTCGCGTTGCTGCCGCCTGCCAGCCCGGCAAACGGCACGATGTCCGTGCTAAGCACGTTGGTGTGGCCTGCTGGTGTCACGGCTGTCAGGTCAAGCGCCGCGGTGAAGCCCGGCGCGCTCGCGCGATTGTGGATCGTCACCGGCAGTGTGTGCAAACCGCTGCCCGCCGCCACCGTGCCGAAATCGACCGTCAGCGTGTTCTGATCGGTCGCCGCGTTGAACGAGGCGTCTGAATGCGCGAGCACGTCACCGACGACCGTGATGACGTCGTCGCCGTCCGCCGCGCCCTGCCCCGCACCGGCCGACGTCAGGTCGGTGTTGTCGATCGTGACCTGCCCCGTCACTTCGCCGGGCGTGAGCATCATGCTCGTCAGCCCGACCAGCATGTCGCGGTTGACCGAGCCGCCGACGAAAGCCTGCCGCGGTCCGACCGGCGTACCGACAACCGAGCCGCTGGTGTATACGTTGTACGTGGTCGGCGTCGTGCCGGTCTTGTGCAACGTCACGGTCTGCGCCGGCCAGAGTGGCGCGCCCATGATGACGCGTCCCAGGTCGACCAGAGCCGTCGAAGCGCCATCCGCCGGCGCCGATGCACTGACGTACAACTGGCTGTCGTTCGGGCTTGTGCCCCAGATGGCCCAGACGAGTTCGGGATGGTCGACGTAGGGGTTCCGATTGTGCTGGTAGTAGGAAGGATTGTCCGTGGGGCTGTACACGAGGTGATTGCGGCGGCGCTCGGCATTGTTCACCGGATATTGGTAATGCCATGTCCGCAGAGAGGCCAGATCGCCCATGTGGTATACAGAGGGCAGTCCGTTCACTAGCGTTAGCTGCGCGTAGCGTGTTTCCATGAAGAACATCGCCCGTGCCACGATACCGCGGTCCTGCGTCGCACCGTGGTCCGGATCCCAGTAGCCCGTACTGGTGCCGTACGGGCTGTTGCCGCGCGAGCTGTTTACGCTCGGATTGCACGGCCGCAGGTTGAATGACTCCCCGACCACAGTGCTGTCGTTGTTGAACAGGCTCTGCGGCCAGAGGTGCTCGCGGTTCCAGGTCGTGCCGCTGTCCCAGGTTCCGAGTACCGAGGTGCCGGTGTAGATGTTGATGACGTTGTTGGGATTCGCCGGGTCCTGATCCAGCAGTTGTAGCGAGTACCGGGCCGCATCGTAGTTGCGCGACACGATGCCCGTCGTGATGATCGTTCGCAGGGAGGTCTTAAGGGTCGTGCCCGTCTGCCACAGGCCGCCCGGGCGCGCCGGATCGTAATACGTTGCCGGCGGATCGTAGACCGAAGCGGCCGGCGCGGTCAGCACGAAGATCGTCACCGTGTCGGTGGCCGTCAGCGCCGTCGGGTCGGTTACGGTCAGGGTAAATGCATACGTGCCCGGCGTCGTCAGGACCACCTGCGCGGCCGCTGGAGCGTTGGTCGTGACCACGCTGCCGGTGCGCGCGGTCCAGGAACTGATGCTCGTGCCAGTGGCCGGTGTCCACGCATAGGACAGCCCCGTGAAACCATCGGCATCGTCGGCGATGGCCCCGCTCAGCGAGACCGTGACCTGCGTTCCGGTCAGTATGACCGTGCGATCCGGTCCCGCATGGGCCGAAGGGGCGGCCGCCCAGGCTGCAGCGGTTCCTCCCCACGTCCCAACGGCGAGCAACCCCACCGCGCATAGTATCCAAGGCGCCGACAACTTCATCCCAACGCTCCTGCCCCCAACGATTCGAATCAGTCTGCACGGGCTATGGCCCCGCGCTCACACGGGTATCATTCCCTGCTATCCTCCCTGCACAGTACCGGCATCGGCGTGGCGAAACAAGGAAATCCCCGACCTCGTCGTGTTATCGGGACGCAACGGCACTCAGTGGGTCGCCAGCGGGGGAACCACTCCCCAGCGGCCGGCGAACACGAACGTGTCCAGTCGCTTTCGCGCTCGCACGGCGGCCTCGCGCGCGCGCAGGTTATCGGGCAGATCGGCAGGCTTGCCATAGTAGCCCAGCGCGAACATCGTGGCTGCTACGTGGGTTGCTGGGATCGCACAGGCCTCACGAGCCCGCTGCGGATCGAATCCGGCCATCTGGTGCACGCATAGCCCTAGCGCTACGGCTTGCACGGAGAGCAGCGCCATGGCTTGCCCCAGGTCGTACCACGCGTGTGCGTTTGGCTGGCCGGTGCGGTCGAAGTTGAGCTTCGCCACGGCGATGCCGAGCACGGGCGCGCGCCCGGCCCATACGCGGTTGGCGTCGACCAGACAGCTTGCCAATCGCTCGAACTCAGCCGGCTCGCTGCGCTGCGCGAAGAGGAGGGCCCAGGGCTGCTCGTTGTAACAGGAGGGAGCCCAGCGGGCGGCCTCCAGCAGGCTGCCGAGCACATCGGAAGCGACGGGGCGATCGGAGAAAGCGAGCGGGCTCCAGCGCTCCCGAAGCAGTTCGTGCAAGGGGAAGCGGGTGGTCGCCGAATGGCTCATGTGGTGGTCTCCAGGGGGGTGATCTGGCGTTCCGGAGCGGTACCGAGCGTACCGGCCGACTTGGCTCTTGATTATAGGCGTCACGATTTCCTGTCCGGCTCGAATAACGGGGGGCGTCTTACGAATAGAAGCACGACGGATCGGAGTCCGTGTTCGGCCAACAACTAGAGGGAATCGCGAACTGCCGAGGGCTTCCACTGGCCATCCATATGGGAGCTCCGGAACATCATTCGTGCCAGTGGTTCGAATCGCACTCGGCAGTTCAGTACCGTAACCTCCGCGCGGGGACCGATCTCCTGGCGCGTGTGGAGTAGAACGCCGGTCGTTCCCAGCCAGGCGTTCATCCCCGGCGGGTTTCCTCCGCTGTTCAGCCCAGCGGAGGAACCCGCCGGCTCCTTTGGGCCCTGGGGATGCCCGTGGCCGCGTTGCGGGCAGTCTTCCCCCTCTTCCAGTCAGCGTAAATCCATCCCGCATCGAGGCCTGTGCGACGTGCCGGGCGCACGCCGGCCGTGACCCGAGCGCGGTCGGCCCTGCCGCTCGCCGCGCAGGTGTCCGCTGGTCGCCGGCCGGGCGCGTTTGCTTTCGGGGGGCGATTCCGCCATAATCACGTTCGCGCCTACCGGATAAATCGACCCACAAGAGAGCCACGGATGTTTCGGATTCTCGACACTCGTCAACTCGCCTCCGACGTCAAATGGTTCCGCATTGAAGCACCGCTCGTCGCCAAGCATCGCCAGCCCGGGCAGTTCGTGATCCTGCGGCTCGTCGACGGTGGCGAACGCATCCCGCTGACGATGGCCGACGCCGACCCGAAAGCGGGCACGATCGAGCTGATCGTCAAGGCCATCGGCAAGACGACCAAGATGCTCTTCGCCAAGAACAAGGGTGACACGATCCTCGACGTGATGGGCCCGCTCGGCCATCCGACCGAGATCCACAAGGTCGGGCACGCCGTGCTCGTCGGCGGCGGCGTCGGGACGGCCGTGATCTACCCCCTGGCCAAGGCCCTGCGCGACGTGGGCTGCTACGTCTCGGCCATCACCGGCGGGCGGACGAAGGAGCTCGTTGTCCTGGAAGAGGAACTGAAGCGCGTCAGCGATGCGGTCTACGCGACGACCGATGACGGCAGCTACGGCTTCAAGGGCACCGTGGCGGACAAGCTGCGCGAGTTGATTGCGGACCCAGCGAAACCGATCGGCGTGGTCTATTGCGCCGGGCCGGTGCCGATGATGAAGGCGATTTCCGAGCTGACGCGTCCGCTGGGCATCAAGACGATCGTCTCGCTGAACCCGATCATGGTCGACGGCACGGGCATGTGCGGCGGCTGCCGCGTGACCATCGCCGGCAAAACCAAGTTCGCCTGTGTCGACGGCCCGGAATTCGACGGCCACGAGGTCGACTACGCGGAGCTGTGGGACCGCCTCGGGGCCTACAAGGCGCAGGAGAAGACGGCGCTGGACCGCTACGAGCATGAGTGCAAGATCGGACTGGGGTGACGCGCGCCGGTGCCAGGTGACCGGCACGGAATGTCCTGCGTGTCCTGTCCTTTGTCACCTGACACTTGTCCCTACCCCTCTTCCCTTTCGCTTGCGAACGCAGAACCGCGATTCGGTTGGAGATGTTCAATGCCACTGACCCCCAAAGAGCGTATGGCGATCGAACGCCAGCACATGCCCGAGCGTGACCCCCACGAGCGCAATCGCGACTTCAAAGAGGTCAACCTGGGCTTCTCCGAGGCGCTGGCCGCCCGCGAGGCCGTGCGCTGCCTGCAGTGCAAGGATGGCAAGTGCACCTACGGCTGCCCCGTCGGCATCGACATCCCCGGCTTCCTGGAGCGCGTCGCCGAGGGCGACATGAAGGGCGCCGCCGAACTGCTCCTGTCCGCCAACGCGCTGCCGGGCATCACCGGCCGCGTCTGCCCGCAGGAAGAGCAGTGCGAGCAGGTGTGCATCCGCGCCAAGGGCAAGAACGGCCGCCCGGTCGCGGTCGGGCACCTGGAGCGCTACGTCGCCGACTGGGCCCGCGAAAACCTGGAAATGAAGACGCTGCTCGCGCCCGCCACAGGCATCAAGGTGGCGGTCGTCGGCTCCGGGCCGGCCGGCCTGACCTGCGCGGGCGAACTCGCCAAGAAGGGCCACAGCGTCACCGTCTTTGAGGCTCTGCACGGTCCCGGCGGCGTGCTCACCTACGGCATCCCCGAGTTCCGCCTGCCTAATAAGATCATCGATGCCGAGGTCGATCGGCTCCGCCAGATGGGCGTGAAGATCGTCTGCAACGTCGTCATCGGCCGCACGTTCACGATTGACGAGCTGCTCAACGAGGAAGGCTACTCGGCGATCTTCGTTGCCAACGGTGCCGGTCTGCCGATGTTCATGAACATCCCGGGCGAGAACCTCAAGGGCGTCTACTCCGCCAACGAGTACCTGACGCGCAGCAACTTGATGCGGGCGTACGAGTTCCCCGAGGCCGACACGCCGATCGTTCGCGGCGACCGCGTCGTCGTCGTGGGTGGTGGCAACGTCGCGATGGACTCCGTCCGCACGGCCAAGCGGTTGGGCGCCAAGGATGCCATGTTGGTCTATCGCCGCAGCCGCGAAGAGATGCCCGCCCGCGTGGAGGAAGTGCACCACGCGGAAGAGGAAGGCATCGACTTCCGCATGTTGACGAACCCCATTCGCATTGTTGGCAACAAGGACGGCTGGGCGGTCGGCGTCGAGTGCATCAAGATGGAGCTGGGCGAGCCGGACGACAGCGGCCGCCGCAAGCCGGTGCCGGTCAAGGGTTCCGAGCACGTAATTGACTGCGACCTGGTGATCATGGCGATTGGGACGCGTTCGAACCCGCTGCTGACGCAGGCCACCCCGGCGCTGAAGCTCAACAAGTGGGGCTACATCGAAGCCAATGAGCACGGCGCGACGAGTCTGCCGGGCGTGTTTGCCGGTGGCGACATCGTCCGCGGCTCCGCCACCGTGATTTTGGCGATGGGCGACGGCAAGAAGTCGGCCGTGGCGATCGACCAGTACGTCCGGACAAAGCACGGGCTGGCGCAGTTACCGACGCCGGCGCCGAGTTGCGCCAAGCCGGGCTGCGCGACCCCCCAATAGGATCGGGGGAAGTGAAGAGCGGGCGGGGATAGCGCGTCCGGCTGCGGCCGAAGCCCTATTCCCGCCCGTAGTGTTTCAACTTCCACTCGCGGCGGGTGGCCTTGGCTCGTATCTTCTCCTCCGCGGTGCGCGACAGCTCCCGCCAGACCTGCCGCCATGCCTCCGGTTTCGAGCCAAAGCACGTGAAGTAGTCTTTCAGGAACCGCACGCGGTCGGTGCGCGTCAGCCCCGGCACGCCCAGCAGGCTCACATGCAGGCGCACCAGGGGCTGACAGCGCCGCTCATGAGATAGCGGGCCCGCGTAACGCAGCCCGTCCATGTCGATCCACATCAGCTTGCGCGGCGGACTGGCCAGCACCAGGATGTTGCTGGCCTTGCAGTCCCGATGGTCAAACCCGCGCTCCTGCAGCCGCTGCAGCTTGGCCACCAGCCGCGCGCACAGGTCGCGTTTTAGCGCGTACCACTCGGCGGCCGTACGTCGCGCGCCCTGCTGACGGAGATACGCCTCCAAATCCACCGCGTCCGGCAGCGCCTCCGTAATTAGCAGGCTGTCCCGCACGAAGGGCCCCCAGCGCCGCTCCAGCACCGCCAGCGGTCGCGCTGTGGCCACGTCCCGATGCAGCAGCGCATGCCCCATCCGCCACCCGCGTGTACTCCGCGACGGCGGCCAGAGCCGCGCTAGCGCCCGGCGCCAGTTGCGCGCCCGCGGCCGCTTGATGATGACGGGCACCGGTCCGCCCGGATGCGGCAGGATCGCGCGGCATACGGCCGCGGAGTGCGAGTCCTTGCAGGTCAGCACCTCAGGCGTTTCCCTGAACCAGCGGAGTGGATCGGCCAGTTGCCGTTGCCACCAGTCGCGCTCGAATACCAGGCGTGACGCCGCCGACTCTTGGGTCGGTTGCTTGCAGCAGGCGACCGCCATCCCGCGCCAGCCGCCGGCGAGCTTGAGCTTCGTGAAGTACCGGCCGTCGCGCAGGACGCGGTGGTCGCGCCTTGTGCCGAGCTTGTGGGCGTGCTTTCGGGCTGCGGTGTCGAGTGCGGTCACGAGCTGGGTGAAGCTGAGGCCCAGCGGGCGGCTGTGTTCGCACGTGTGCTCGTACTCGTCGCGCCAGCGCAGGTAAGCGCGGAGGAACCGCAGGCGGTCGCCCGTTGTGCTGTGCTTGCGGAACCACTGGTTGAGTTGTGCGAGGTTGCGTACGACGGCCCGATCGGAGATCGGCACGCCGCGGCGGGCACTGTGCAGGTCTATGAAGAGTGTCCGGTAGCGGCGCGGCGCCGTGGGCTGCACGAGGATGTTGGCCACGTGCATGTCCAGATGTTCGAAACCCGCTTGGTGCGAGCGAGCGATCGTCTGGGCCAGGAGCTCCGCCAAGGAGGCGGTATCGCGTCGGCGGCGCGGTGTGTCCCGATCTGATTGCAGTTGCAGCCAGAACTCGTTGAGCGGCAGCGCGGGTTCCACCGCCTCGGTGATCAGGATGGCGCAGGTCCGCGAGCCGCAACGGGCGTTGAGCGTGTAGGCGACCGGGCGTACCGCCGGAATGCCGGAGCGCAGCGCGAACAGGCCGCCATCGTATTCGTCGCGGCAGGCGCTGCGATCCAGCAGGCGCATGAAGAAGCCGCGCACGGGGCGGCAGAAGTAGTACTTCAGGTAGTAGGGCGTATTCAGGATGACGGCACGCCAGACCTCGCGGCGCGCGTTCAGCTTGACGCGTTGCCAGCCCTGCGCGGCAGGATCACGCCAGGCGTCCACCGTGAGGGCGTGCAGCAGACGATCACCGCCGGGGCGGTAGACCCACGACAGGCCGTCGAACGTGCCCGCGAGCGAACTCTCCGCCGGGGCGACGGCGGTTGGTGCGCCGGCCGTCGGACTGCCCGTGACTGAGGCTGGTGCCAGTGTGGAAAACGTCACGTACGAGAGTTTCCTGCTTGTGCGAGCACACCGTCACGCAGGGCCGCGGTGCGCCCGCTACTGCCCGATACCGCGATTGTACGGTGTGTCCAGATGTCCACTCAACCCATTTCGGCGGACTCAGTGGTCCGGGGGCTGGCTGGGTCCGTCCTCCGTGACGCGCCGCAGTTCGCCGGCCGGATACAACTGATAGACCAGTTCAGCCTGGTCATCATCATACGCCTCTACATGTCCGATTGGCCAGTAGTCGACCTGGACCAGGACGCGCGGAAACCTCCCGTCCGCCGGGAGCTGCCGCAGTAGCGCGGTATAGGTGCCCGGGCCGACCGGCGCAGACCATTCGCTGATGGCGCTGGGCGCCTCAGCGCGCGCGACCCAGCCGCAAACCACGGGTTCCAGTGGAGGCGGAACGAACGCGGGGCCCGCGCGATACCGCCAGGTCTGCTCCTGGTTACGCACCACCACCTGCCGTGTGACGTCGCCGTCAGGCGTCAGGCGCTGTTCACGCGTCTTCACGGGAACACCGGCCAGGAGAAAGCTGGTCTTGACATCGTAGACACCGGCGCGCGCGTCTACGCGCCATTCCTGCTCTTCATCAGGGGCGCCGTTGCGCGTGCCGCCGCGCCAGATGCGGAAAATCCCCTCATAACCCCGCTCGGGGTTGCGCTGGATCGCACGTCGCAGCACGGACACATTCAAAGTGCTCAGCGCGTCATGTCCGCCGTAGTCCGTCGCTACTGGTTCGCGTCCCCACCGCGCCACCGGCCCGGCGGTACGCAACTGGGCCGCCAGCGCCTGGCCCGCCTGTTCTGGTTCCGCGAGGGTGGCGAACTCCCCCACCGGCTGCAGTTCCAGATCAAGCGCAATACGACGGGCCACCCCGTCGGCCAGCTCGGCGTTCGCCGCGCCGGCCTGCACGTAGATGAGCGCCGTGAGATTGGGCGCGCGCGACGCGATCCACACGGCTTGGATCGGCTCCTCGGTACGGCCAAAATGCGGATTGCGCATGGTCAGCAACGTGACCCCGTCGGGGCGCGGGACGGATTGGATTTCCGGCGGCGGGTCCCACTGCCGCCAGTATTCCGCCGCGAAATCCGCGAGCAGGTCGCGCGGAGTCCGCCCCGCACTGAGCCAGGTGCGGAAGATGCCCAAGGCCCAGGCCGGCAGATGATCTTCCGTGCCTCCGAGGTACACGCCGGGCACGTCGTAATCGGGCCCGACCACGAGCCAGTCCGGTTCCAGCGGCAGCTTCAGCCCCGCCCGGCTCAGATGCGCATCCGCCGTTCCGCTCAGGAGCGGGTCGTCCGTGCGGATCGTTCGGCAGACATCGTCGAAGATCTCTTCGTCCGCGGGCCGCAGGTCCACGAGCGGCTCGTAGATGGCATAGAGAAGTTGTCCGTTGGGCAGTGTGGCGAAGCGCACGAGCCGCTCGCGTTCCTTCACGTAGCGCCGCCACTGGCGACGGACCTCCATGTAGTGCACTTCCACACCGTCGTAGCGCCCGATCCGGGCCGGCCGCACCTCGGGCGCGAGCGCGGATTCGCCCAGGCGCAAGAGCCGCAGTACCGAAAGTACCGATTGGTACGCAGGCGCGCGGCGATAGCCGAATTCGATGCGCCGCTGTCCGCGGCCCTCGACGGCGAGTTCGTAGGTCTGGGGATGGTCGGGAACGCCGCGCCACTTAAGAGGCAGGCGGACGTAGAGCGGCAACTGGCCCACCCGCTGCTCGGGTCCCAGCGCGCGCGTGCCGCGCACCTGCGCCCACGCCAGCGCCAGCATGCCCACGAGCAAACCGGCCGCCAGGAGGAAGATGATCCGCGGCCGTCCCGGCCGCGCGCCCGTATAGACCTCCATCACCATAGGCGGGCATCATACGGCCGCGCCCAGCGGCTTTGAACCCGCTGGCGACAGGTTCTGACGGGGTGGGTGCTCCCCGGCGGTGCGGCGCGCGCTGGTTGCGGCGCCGCTAGCGCCGCTGCGTCCACTCGTTGCCGGCGTACTTCTCCCGGCGTACACGGACATCGGTCAGCTCTTCGGTTGCCCACGTCGCTTCCGCGGGGGTCAGATGCAGACCGGCGGCCAGCCGCACCACGAAATCCTGTGTCCAGGCCGCAACCGTTGCGGACGGTGGCTCGCCGAGATTGGCGCCGGGATGCGAGCGAAAGCGCTGTCCGAGCAGCAATGACCCGTGCTGCAGCACGCGCCCCGGGATGCGGCGCTGGGCGCTGCCGAGCAGTTTCTGGCCCGCGATGATGAGGTCCGTCCGGCCCGGCTTCTGAAAGCAGAAGAACGGCCCGGTCCGGGGTGTCGGCATCGGGAAATGGTCCGGTGCCAGTTCGACTTGTGGCCCCGTCGAGCCCACCGCAGCCTGCCAGCATTCGTGCACCAGTCGGTACAAGGCATCGGGTGCCTGCCGAGCCACCGGGAGTGAATCATCCGCGACCAGGCAGTATGTAACCTCGCGGTCGTGGAGAATGGCGCCGCCGCCCGTAGTGCGTCGAACGACCGCCAGCCCGCGCACGTCTTCCGGCAGGTTCGCCAGGTCTGCGTAGCGCTGGAAATACCCCAGGCTGATCGTCGGCGGCGTCCAAGCGTACAGACGCAGCGCGGCCGGGCGCAGCCGCCCGGAATACAGCAAATGCTCGTCCCGGGCCATGTTCGTCGGGCCGTCGAGCGGTGGATCGTGCAGCAGATACAGCAGTGGCATAGGCGGTTAATGTCGCGAGTGCGATTCCGGCAGTCCGGTCCACGTACCCTGGTGCGCCGGCACCGCGCCGCAACGATTCGCCGGCGCCGCTGCCGGCACGATGCCGGTCCCGCATGACCCGGACTTCAGCGCGGCACTCTAATGCGGCGCCGGGCGAACAACAACGCGGATTGGCGTGGCCTGCTCCGGGGGGTCCGGGTAGGCTGACAGCGTATGCGGCCCCGTGCGCGTGCTGCTGCCGGGCGCGCCGCACGGCGCTGCGGAGAGGTACGATGCCCAAGCTGTGTCCCAAGCTGATCCTCGAAGGCACGCGGTTGACCCTCAAGACCGAGTTGGCATTCGCACTGAACGAGCATCCGCGCATCGTCGGACCGCGTAAGTACCGCTATCACTCGCCGCTGATCTCCGGCGAATGGTGCGCCTTCACCAACGTTCCGTGGGGCCGCGGCCTGATCAACTTCGCCCCGGACGAGGAAGCCCTGGCGCTCGAGACCTACCGCACCTGGGTACGTCTGTTCGAGCTGCAGCGCTACTACTCGTGGATCATCGACCGTTTCCACATTTCGACGCAGGTCTATCAACAGCGCGAGCACGGGCGCCACTATGACTTCGCCTGGCTGGAAGGGCGGCTCGCAGCGCTGGGCTTCCATATTGTCTTCTGCACGCGGGCGCCCAGCGCGTTCGCCGCCGCCCGAGCCGAGCGGCTGCTGGTCTCGGGCAATCCACGACAATACGACGATCTCGACGCGTTCATCGAGGAGCAGGACCAGTTTCGCCACGCGCTGGCCCGGTCGCGTCTGCCGGTTCTGCGGATGGACATGTCGGACAACGACGTCGGTCGCGCCGCGGACGCCGTCGCGGAGTGGCTCGCGCAGACCGGTGGGCTGTGGGCGACCGCGCCGGCGTCCGGACCGGCGGAGACGTGAGAGGCCGCCGTATCGACCCGGCGCCTCGCGGGGGGTATTCTGATCGCCTGGCACTTGCCAGGAAGGAAGACGCCCATGTTCCAGCACTCGTCGACGCGCTGCGCCCGGATTGTGCTTGTCGCCTGGACTCTCGTGGTCGCAGGGTTCGTGGCCACCGTGCGGGCCGCGCCGCCGAGTGAACCGGACCGTGCGGACATCCTCGCCCGTGCGCAGGCGGCCACGGACGACGGGCGCTTCGCCGAGGCCGAGCGGTTGCTGCAGGGACTCGTGGCGGATCCCAATGCACCTGTGACGGACGAGTTCGCCACGGCGCTGGAAGTGCTGCGGCGCATCCGCCTGGACTACGCCCTCACGCCGGAACAGCTGCTGGCGAAAGTACGCAGCAGCATCCCGGACATCACGGCGGACGACCTGGAGCGCTGGCGTGCGCAAGGGGCACTGCAGTACCGCCGCATTGACGGCGAGGTGCGTTACTTCGCCCGCGAGCCTGGCAACCTCTTCCGCTTCGGCGAGGAGGCGCTCAAGCGGCGCGTCCCCCCGTTCAAGCCCGCGGGTGAGTTCGACCTGCCGCGGCACGTGGCCCAGCTCCTGGAGGAAGCGCCGGATGATCCGAACGGGTTCGTCCATCCGCTGCGGCACCAGGTGCGCTACGAGCTCCGTATCAAGCCGGGTCATCCGCGGCTGCGGCCCGGCGCCAAGGTGCGTGCGTGGCTGCCCTTTCCGCAGGAATACCGCCAACAGCGCGACGTGCGTCTCGTCCGGACCGAGCCGGCCGGGGGCGTGGCGGCCCCGAGTGGAATCGCGCAGCGGACGGTCTATTTCGAGCAGACGATCACAGACCCCAACCAGCCCCCACGCTTCGCGGCCGAGTTTGAGTTCACCACATCGGCCTATGTGCCCCAACTCGATCCGAATGCCGTGCAACCCTACGAACAGCGCAGCGCGGTGTACATGGACAACATCTCCGAGCGGCCGCCGCACATCTGGTTTCGGCCGGAACTGCGAGCCGTCGTGAAAGAGATCGTCGGGCCGGAGACCAATCCGCTGCTGAAAGCACAGCGCATCTTCCGCTGGATTTCGGAGCACGTGCGCTACTGTGCGGAGGCGGAGTACAGCACGATCCCCAGCATCAGCGCGAAGGCGTTTGCCACGCGCCGCGGTGACTGCGGCGTGCAAGCGCTGCTGTTCATCACGATGTGCCGTCTGGCGGGAGTACCGGCCCGCTGGCAGTCCGGCTGGGAGACTCTGCCGGGGGACTGGAACATGCACGACTGGGCCGAGTTCTACGTCGAGCCATGGGGCTGGCTGCCGGCTGACCCCTCGTACGGCGTGCAGAAGCACAGCGATCCGCGCGTGCAGGACTTCTACTGCGGGCACCTCGATGCGTATCGGATGATTGTCAACCTGGACTATGGGCGTGAGCTCGACCCGCCCAAGACGAGCTTCCGCAGCGAGCCGACCGACTTTCAGCGGGGCGAAGTCGAAATCGACGGCCACAACCTGTATTTCAACGAGTGGGAGTGGACGTTCGATTTTCGCGCGCAGCCGGTGCGGGGCGGGCTCGCCGCACTGGAAGAGGTGTTTGACGCGCGCGTGCCCGGGTGGCTGGCGCACGAGCACATCCCTGGCGCCGTGCTGGCCGTTGGCCAGAAGACCGCGCAGGGTTTTCGCACGTGGCAGAAAGCCTACGGCTGCCTGCAAATTGAGCCGCAGAAGACCCCCATGTCGGTCGACGCCTTGTTCGACCTCGCCTCCATGACCAAGCCCACCGCCACTGGCACGAGCCTCATGATTCTCGTCGACCGCGGACTCGTGCGCGTCGAGGATCCGGTCGGCAAGTACCTGCCCGAGTTCCGCACCGGCGACAAGGCCGCCGTCACGATTCGCCACCTGATGACGCATATGTCCGGGATGCCTGCATACGTCTTCGCCGACCAACAAAAAGCGCTACGTGAGAAACACGGCTTCCCCTGTACGGCCGCGCTGCGGGCCTACGTGCGTAGCCTGCCGCTGGCATCGCCGCCCGGTGAGAAGGTGGTGTATAGCTGCCTGAACGCGATGTTGTGTGCCGAGATCATCGAGCAGGTGTCCGGTCGGCCGCTGGAGCGTTTCTTCGCCGAGGAGGTCGCCCAGCCGCTCAAACTGACGGACAGCGGGTTCAATCCGGCCGCGGAGTTACTGCCCCGCATCGTGCCGACCACGAAGACCGACTACGGACGCGGGGCGGGCGGCTTCCTGCGCGGACAGGTGCACGACCCACTGGCCGCCATGCAGGCCGGGGTCTCGGGCAACGCCGGTTTGTTCAGTACGGCCGCGGACATCGGGCGGCTGGCCCAAATGATGCTGAACGACGGCGAGCTGGACGGCGTACGCCTGCTGAAGGCGGAGACGATCGAGGAAATGACCCGCGTCCAGAATCCCGGGGCTGTCAACGCCCAGGGCAAGCCCGACCGACGCGGGTTGCTGTGGGACCTGTATGTGCCGGACCCCAATGACACCGGCGTGGCGGCGCTGTTCGCGTATGGCCACACCGGTTATACCGGCACTGCGCTGCGCATCTATCCCGAGCGCGGCGTCTATGTGATCGCGCTGACGAACCGCGTACATCCAGATGACACGGGCAAAGTTGAGCAGTTCCGCAAGCAGGTGTGGCAGACCGTAGGCGAACTGGCAATGGGTACGCGCGAGGAGCGGCCGCGCTGAGGAACGCGTGTTCCGCAGGGCCACGGACCTGAATGCTGGAGGCGCGGATTGGCGGTGTGTCCGGCGGGGCGAGATGTCACCTTACTGGCGAGGCCAGACGGCATGATCGACGAGTGGGATTTGCTGAAGACAAACTTGGGCCGGTTGCAGGGCCGGATGCTGGAAGTGGCCGTTTTGCCGGTCGCGGCTACCGAAGCCCACAACCGGCACCTGCCGGAAGGGCAGGATACGCTGGCAACGCACTACGTGGCGCGTCGGTGTTGTGAAGCGGCCTGGGCGCAAACGCCCGCGGTCATCTGCCTGCCGGCATTGCCGTATGGCGTGGACTGCAACCTGATGGCGTTCCCGCTGACGATCCACGTGACCCAGAACACACTCGACGCCATGGTCCGCGACATCATCACGTCGCTGCATCACCACGGCATTCGCAAGATCGTGTTGTTCAATGGGCACGGCGGCAATCTGTTCATCCCGCTGGCACGACAACTGCAGAGCGAGCTGCCCGTACACGTCTTTGTGTGCAACTGGTGGACCGTGGCCAACGATCACTATGCTGAGATCTTTGAGAAGCCCGACGACCACGGCGGTGAGATGGAGACGTCGGTGGCACTGGCGCTGTACCCAGAACTGGTCGAGCTGGCGCAGGCGGGGCCCGGCATTCCGCGCCCCTTCCGCTTCGAGGCGCTGCAGCGTGGTTGGGTGCACGCCAGCCGGGAGTTCGCACGCCTCAACGACCATTGTGCCGTCGGCGAGCCTGGCCTTGCGACGGCCGAGAAGGGTCGCCGCTTCCTGGATCTCGTGTGTGGGCGCTTGACGAAGTTCCTGGTGGAGCTGGCCGGTACCCCGATTGACGCGACTTTCCCGCAGGTGTCGTGAGGCCCGTGGCTACGCGCGCCGCGGTGCGCCACACGATTCGCGGACGAGCAGCGCAGGTTCCAGCGATACGCGCGCTGGCGCCCGTTGCGGATCGGCGATGCGCTGGCACAAGAGCTCGACCGCCCGTGCGCCCATCGTCGACATCGGCACCCGCACCGTCGTCAGTGGGGGCCGCGTCATCTGCGCCACACGCGTATCATCGAACCCGACCACGGCCAGATCGCGCGGCACGGCCACATCTGCGGCATTCGCAGCCGCGACGATCCCGGCGGCCATCTCGTCGTTGGCGGCGAATACGCACGTGTGCGGTCCGGCCCAGGTGCGAACGCGCTGCGTCGCCAGATGAAATGCGGTCTCGTACTGGTAGTCCAGGTGGAATACGTCATCTGCCGCGGCCGGGAGATGATGCTCAGCCAGCACCTGCCGGTAGGCCTCCAGACGGGCGATCGTGTCCACGTTGGTGGCCAGACCGCCGACGAAAATAACCCGCGTGGCGCCGCAGGTCTCCACAACGTGCCGCATCATCGCGACGGCGCCTTGCCGCTGGTCGATGACGACGCTGTCGTGGGGCGTGCCGTCGATATCGCCGTCCAGGACGACGAAAGGCATGCGGAAGTTGGCGAGGACTTCCTGAATCGGATCGGTGAGCTCGGACACCATCACGGCGACGCCGTCCAGCAGGGTGCGCTGCTGCATGGCGCTGAGCAGCGATTGGCTCTCGCTTTCGTCCCGCGCGGACGACACGACCAAATTGTACCCGGACTCGCGCGCCTGGACGTTTGCGCCCCGGATGATCTCGGAATAGAACTCGCCGTGGATGTCGGGCAGCACCAGGCCGACAATCTCGCTCCGCCGCAACATCAACCCTCGGGCGAAGGCGTTGGGCTGGTAGCCAAGTGCCTTGA
This sequence comes from uncultured Planctomycetales bacterium, assembly GCA_964523405.1. Classification (GTDB taxonomy): domain Bacteria; phylum Planctomycetota; class Phycisphaerae; order UBA1845; family Fen-1342; genus CAZGAQ01. The sequence continues at coordinate 65,146 of CAZGAQ010000014.1, read as the reverse complement.
TGGCCGACTCCACGCGGGCCCGCGTCTTTTCATTCACCAGCTCGCGGCGGTTAATCACGCGTGAGACGGTGCTGATTGACACCTGGGCGAGTCGTGCGACATCGGAAATCGATACGGGCATCGCTGGTCTCGGGGGTAGCCACCCTCCCGCACTCCGTTTTGACAGCGCTTTCTCTGCACGATAGTGTTCCGCTCATGTGCTGTCAACTTCATGCCCGCAAACCGTTTGTGTGCGTTTTTGCTCTGGTCTTGTTGGTCGTGCCCGCGCTTTCGGCCGACATTCTTCGTTCGTCCGAGACGACGGCGGCCATGGAGTACCGCTTCTCCCCTGCCGACGAGAAGCTGCTCGACGAGACCCAGCAGGCGTGCTTTCGCTACTTCTGGGTGGAGGTCGGCACGCCCTCGGGCCTGGCAAAGGACCGTCTGAAGGCCCCGGTGGCCAGCATCGCTTCCGTGGGTTTTCAGCTCTCCGGTCTGGCGATCGGGGTCGAGCGCAAGTGGATCACGCGCGTGGAAGGCGAGCAGCGGGCGCGCACGATTCTGCGCACGTTGCTTGAGCGTACCGACAACAAGAAGTTCGGCGTGTACATCCACTACCCAGATTTGAACACCGGCGGCCTCTCCAAAGAGGGTTTCGAAATCCTCCCCAGCACCGTGGACCATGCCCTGTTGCTGGCGGGTGCAATCACCGCTGGCGAGTACTTTGGCTCTGACGTGAAAGCGCTTGCGGACCGCATGGTCGCCGAGACGAATTGGAAAGCGTTTGCGGTTGCTCCCGGCGGCTACCTTACGATGGGCTGGGCTCCCGATGATCCAAACACGCTGTCCGGCCCGGGCAAGTTCACCGAGCTGAAGTGGGATCTCGCCAGCGACGAAGAGCGGCTCATCTATTTTCTCGGCGTTGGCAGCCCGCGCCCGGACTACAGGATTCCGCCGGAAATGTACTACCAGCTCAAACGCTTCGAGCGGCAACACAAGGACATGTCGCCGTTCATCGTCTCCTGGCCCGGCGCGCTCTTCACGTACTTCTTCAGCCACTGCTGGATCGACTTCCGCACACTCGGCGCGGATGATCCCAGTCGTCTGAAGGTGGACAGGCCGCGCGTCGACTGGTTTGAGAACTCGCGCCGTGCTGTCCTGACGCATCGGCAGCGTTGCATTGAACTCGGCGCCAAGTACAAGACGCTTAGCGCCGACCGTTGGGGGCTCAGTGCTTGCGTCGGTCGCGATGGCTACATTGTGCCTGAGGTACGCCCCAATCTCAGCAACAACGAGAACGTGTTTGCGGGCACCGTTGCGCCGTACGCGGCCGGCTCGGCCATCATGTTCACACCGGCGGAGAGCGTGGTCGCGCTACGGGCGTTTCGCCAGCTGCGCGACGAACGCGGTAAGCCGCTCGTGTGGCGCGATCCGGCCGAAGGCGGCTACGGCTTTGTGGATGCGTTCAATCTTGAAGAGCGGTACGCCTGTGACGATTATGTCGGAATCGATCACGGCCCGATGCTGCTGGCGATCGAAAACGCGCGCACCGGACTTATCTGGCGGCTGTTTATGGGAAGTGACACGGCCAGACGCGCTGTCGAGCGCCTGCGGCTGACGCCCGGGCAGGGCACATCTGTGCCCGCCAGCGCCCCCGATCCTAACTGACGAACTCACGACAAAGAGTTTGACTTGTGCTGCAGAGTAGGGTATTCTTGAAAGCGCTTTCAGTGTTGCGGCAGCTATGTCTTGGCCGCAGCACACTTGCTTGCACAAGGACCGTGCCATATGAGTACCGTCGTGAGGCCTACTCCCGATCTCGGCGCGCCCCAGCCGTCACCTGCGGCCGCAAGCCGCTACGGCTACTTCGCCGCCGACGGGACTGAGTTTCGCATCACTGATCCGCGCACGCCGCGGCCGTGGGTTAACCTCGTAGCAAATCCCCGCTTCGGGCTGGCGGTGAGCCAGACGGGCAGTGGCTTTTCGTGGGTCGACAATTCGCAGCTCGCCGTTATTACTCGTTGGGAGCAAGACTTAGCGCAGGATCGTTCGGGCAAGTTCCTGTACGTGCGCGATGTGGACAGCGGCGAAGTGTGGTCGCTGTCGCCGGCGCCGGTTTGGCCGGCGTTCGAGCAGTTCGAATGCCAGCATGGGTTGGGATACACGACGTTCCGTACGACGTGCTTCGGTATCGCCGCACGCTGGACGCTGTTCTGCCATGCGCGCGACACCGTCGAATTCTGGCGCGTGGAGTTGCACAACCTGACGGATCGTCCGCGGCGCCTGGAGCTGACGGCCTTTCTGGAGTGGTGTTGCGGCGTCGCGCCGTCGCCGCGTCGCGAGTTTCACAAGCTGTTCATCGAGACGGAGTTCGCTGCGGACCGGCGCGCGATCTTCGCGCGCAACCATATGTGGGAGGTCCCCTCACGCCAGTACGGACACTGGAATGTGAGTTTTCCGTACACCAGCGCGCTGGCCTGCACCGAGCCGATTGCCGCGGCGCAGGGTGACAAGGCCGCGTTCCTGGGACGCTACGGCGAGTACGGCTCACCGGCGGCGATCTCGCAGGATCAGTGGAAGCCGCAGTTTGGGCGGCACGAGGATGCGATTGCGGCGCTGCGCAGCGTGATCGAGTTGCGGCCGGGGCAGCGCAAGCCGTTGGGCTATGCGCTGGCAGTCGGTTCGTCACGGGCGGAGGTCGAGCAGACGCTAGACCAGTCGCTGCACGTGGACAAGATGGACCGTGCGCTGGAGGAGGTGCGTGCTGGCTGGCAGGGGCGCCTGGCGGCGCACCGGATCGACACGCCCGAGCCGACGCTGAACTTCCTGACGAACGACTGGGTGCGTTACCAGGCAATCGCAGGGCGGCTGTGGGGCCGCGCGGGTTACTACCAGCAGAGCGGCGCGTACGGCTTCCGCGACCAGCTCCAGGACTCGCAGGTCTGGCTGACGATCGACCCGGCGCGTTGCCGCCAGCAGCTCAACCTGCACGCGGCGCACCAGTTCGCCGATGGTTCCGTGTATCACTGGTGGCATCCGCTGTCGGAGCAGGGTCACATCACGCGGATGACGGACGACCTGCTGTGGCTGGCGTTCGTGACGGCGAACTATATCAAGGAGACGGGCAACCTCGACGTGCTGAACGACGCGACGCCGTTCCTCGACGACGCACAGCCGCAGCCACTGCGCGAGCACGTGCGGCGCGCCTTCGCGCGTGTGTTTGGACGGATCAGCCCGCGCGGGTTGCCGTATATTGGCGCCGGCGACTGGAACGATGGACTCAGCGCGGTTGGGCTGCAGGAGCGCGGTGAGTCGGTGTGGCTGGGGCAGTTCCTGGCCGGGCTGCTGGCGGATTGGGCGGAGATCTACCGCCGCACGGGCGCAGCCGATTTGGCAGCGGACTGCGTGCAGCGGCGTGACAAGTTGATCGTGGCGATCAACGCTCACGGCTGGGACGGCAAGTGGTACATCTGTGCGACGCGCGATGACGGCGAAGTTCTGGGCAGCCACAAGAATCGCGTGTGCCGCGTGTATCTCAACACGCAGGTGTGGGCGATTCTGAACGATATCGCGCCGCCGAACCGGGCGGCGCAGTGCATGCAGGCGGTGCGCGACCATCTGGTTTCGCCCGCGGGGGCGCTGCTGCTGGCGCCGGCGTTCGACGAGCCGATCGAGCAGGTTGGGTACATCACCCGGTACGCGCCGGGGCTGCGCGAGAACGGCGGTGTGTACACGCATGCCGCCACGTGGGCGATCGCGGCGGCGGCCAAGGCGGGTGACGCGGAGCTGGTCGGAAACTTGCTAACCGCGATCAACCCGGCGCTGAAGGATCCGGAACGGTACTGGGCGGAGCCGTACGTGTTGCCGGGGAACGTGGACGGTCCGGACTCGCCGCACCACGGGCGCGCGGGCTGGACGTGGTACACGGGCTCGGCGCAGTGGCTGCATCGCGTGGTGACGCAATACGTGCTCGGCGTGCGGACGGAATGGGACGGGTTGCATGTCCAGCCGTGTCTGCCGCCAGCGTGGACACGCGCGGAGATGGTGCGGCCGTACCGTGGCAGCACGTACCATTTTGTGATTGAGCGGGCCGCGGCGGGCGCGAAGCCGGGCGTCGAAGTGGCGTTGGACGGCGTGCGGCTAAGCGGCAACGTGATTGCGCCGCCGGCGCAGGCCGGGGGCCGGCACGAGGTGCACGTGCGGGTGGCGTGAGGTGTGACGACGGGGGCGGAGACGTTGCGCGGCGGCAGGGCTGCCGCGGACGCCAGAGCGGTTTCACTTCACGTGTGGTGCTCCGGAATGGGCAGCCTTCGTCAGGCGCCCCTCAGAGTCGTTCGGGGCAGGCGGAGGGCTGACGCTTAGGGGCAACGCACCTTTCGTGAAGCCGCACTAAGGAAGACGGAGCCCACATCGGCGTTCCGTGTTCTCGTGGCATTCTGGCGCAGCTGTACGTCACGAAGGGCCAAAGGACACGAAGGGAAGAAGCAGAGATTAAGGGGCGCGGCGGAGGGAGAGTGGGGAATTACGCAGAACGAGGAGCGGGCTGGGGCGGGCCAGGCGCGGACGCAGACAGTAGGTTGCGGGGTGGACGCATCCGTGGAATTCGCACGAGCGCGGGGGGCTTCGCAGAACGCCAGACTTGCCCTGTCTCGGCACGCCCGCAATGTGCCGGGCGCCGCGCTCACGCCTCGCCCGTGCGGCCGGTAGGATCGTCGCCATGATCCAGATTCACCCGGAACTGCCGGCGGACTATCCGGCCGTGTTTGAGATCAACGCGCTGGCCTTCGGGCGCGAGTCGGAGGCACGGCTGGTGGAGGCGCTGCGCGCGGGGCCGACGCATCTGGCCGGGTTGTCACTGGTGGCGGAGGAGGCGGGGTGCGTCGTGGGGCACATTTTGTTCACACGGGTGTACATTCACACGGCGGCCGGGGAGCAGGTGGCGAGCGCGTGCCTGGCGCCGATGGCTGTCCGGCCGGAGTGGCAAAGGCGTGGTGTGGGTGGGGCGCTGGTGCGAACGGGGCTGGCGGCGTGCCGAGCGGCAGGGGAGACGAACGTCAATGTGCTGGGTCACCCGGAGTATTACCCGCGATTTGGGTTCGTACGGGCCAGTCGGTACGGGATCACCTGCGAATACGCGGTGCCGGAAGAAGCATTCATGGTGCAGGAGCTGCAGGCAGGGGCGTTAGCGGGGGTGGGTGGCGTCGTGCGGTATCCGGTAGTGTTCGAGGAGGCCATGTGAACAAGTGCACCGCGAGTTACGGCGGTCCGGTCATCCTGGAGCGGTAGTTCACCGCGCGGAAACAACGGGCGCGAAGGGGGAGAAGTGGATGGCCAGGGGAGCCGGGTTGTCGCCAGCGGGCTTGTTGCGCGGAGGACGTGGGTTGGCACGCGGCCGGGCCGCACCGGGGAAGACTCGCGTTCAAGGCGCAGAGGGATACGCGGGGGCGCCCGCACGCGGGAACGGACTCCCGCGGACGGAGTGCGAGCGAGAATCCTGGCGGCCCGCGACGAGCCGGGGGTGCTTGATCCGCGGGGGATGGTGTTGGCGGTGTTGCGGTGGGGAGGGGCCGGGCAGGGGCCTATACTTCTGTCGGGTCATGGGGGGAGGCGAGGTGTGCTGGGCGTGATCGAAGGTGTTGGGACGAAGCGGTTGCGCATGGTGGCCGACAGCCGCGGGCGGTTGCTGGAGGTGCTGCGTCGGGATGAGCCGTTGTTCTCCGGGTTTGGGCAGGTGCACCTGGCGACGGCGTATGCGGGGGTGGTGAAGGCGTGGCACTGTCACGAGCGGCTGACGGACACGCTGGTTGGCATCCGGGGGCTGGCGCGCGTGGCCTTGTTTGATGCGCGCCCGGAATCAGCGACCTATCGCGAGATCGACGAGTTTCTCACGGGCGAGCAGGAGCCGTTACTGATTCGTGTTCCGCCGTACGTGTATCACGGCTTTCAGGGCGTGAGCCGAGACGAGACCGTGGTGCTCAGCCTTCTGTCAGAGCCGTACGATCATGCTCAGCCGGACGAGCGGCGGCTGGCGGCGGACGATCCGAGCATTCCGTACGTGTGGCGGCCGGCGACAGGCGAGACCGTCGCGCCCAGCTAGATCGGTTTCGCTCCTGGCGCGCTGCGCAGGAGATGGCATTTCTCGCCCGGCGGCTCTCCGCGCGCGGGGCGGGCGGAGGCCTGGCGCTATGCAGCCACCGAGCGTTTGCGAATCCGGTCTAGCGTCCGGACCACGTTACGGCGCCGCGCATTGCGGCCAGGGGGGCGGGGCTGGGCGCGGCAGGCTTCTCGGCGTGCCCATTGGTCCGGGCGCCACTGGCTGAAGGAAGTCCGTCGTCGTTGATCCAGTAGCGACAATCGACAATCTGCTCACCGGTAATGACCGCGCGGTCGATCGGCTCGGTCACGTCGACGCGGGCGCCGGGGAACAACAGCGTGTTCTGGAGCGATACCGGCGTTGCGATGCGCGCTCCGGGGCCGACGATGCAGCGACTCAACCGCGCACCCGGGTGGATCTCCGCGTCCGGCGCGATCAGGCCGCGGGAGTCCGCGCCGCGCAGTCGCCGGAGATTGGCCTGCAACAGGTCGTAGGGGAACGTCAGGTTGATGTCGCATTGTACGAGTGGCCGGGCAATGACGGGGGCGCCGTCCTCAATGAAGATCTGCACGGCGCTGGTGAGCTCGAACTCGTCGCGGCCGGCGCTGCGCGGCGTGCGGCGCACGGCGTCGAAGAAGGACACGTCGAACGCGTAGATGCCACAGCCTTTCCAGGGCGAATTCGGGAAACGGGGCTTCTCGATGACGCGCCGGACGCGGCCGGTGTCGTCCATGTGAACGGCGAAGTTGCGCTGGAGCAGCCGCGGGTCGGACTCGCGCATGACGGCGAGGAAGCCGGCGGCCCCTTCGGCCTGCATGCTGGTGAGTGGGTTGGTGCGCTCGTCGACCTCGAAGTAGATGTCGCCGAGGATGAGTACGAACGGCCGGGTGATACGCGCTTCCACCTGCATGAGGGCGTGGGCGATGCCGTGGGCGCGTTCTTGTTCGACGTATTCAACGCGCACGCCGAGGGCTTCGCCGCGGCGGACGTCGAGGGCGATCTCGTGTCCGAGGTGTCCGATAACGATGAACACGCGGGTCACGCCGAGGCTGCGCAGGTATTCGATCTGGTGGTGGATGAGCGGCTTGTTGGCGACGGGCAGGAGCGGCTTGGGGTAGCGCTCGGAGAACGGTGCCATGCGCGTGCCGCGTCCGGCCGCGAGGATGATGCCTTCGAATTCGCCGCTCGTGTGCGAGGCCATGTGGGGACTCCTTGCTTCCCGGAGACGGTGTGCCGTTTCTGGATTCGCAGTCAGGGCCCTGCGAGACCAGCGTTTCGGCGTGTCACCGCCATCCACGTCGGCCGCGGGGGGCCGACGGTACATGTCGGAGCGGCCGCGGCCTCCCGCGGCCCGTCCCTAGCGTCCAATGAAGCGCCGCAAATCCCGCAGTCCGAAGCGCGCGTGTCCGTTGCCAGCCGCGGAGAGTGGGTGCAGCACACGGTGCATCGTGAGGTTGTGCGGGGCCATGCCGCAGTCGTAGCAGTGGCAGCCGGGGACTTCCTGCTGCCGGGTGACGAGATCGCTGGCCTCGGCGCGGAAGGTCTGATACAGCGCGCCATACCAGATGTCCCGGAAGCGCTGCGTGTTCAGCGAGCCGACGGTCCGCAGGCATTGGCAGCACGGGTTCACGGTGCCGTCGGCGAGGACGATGGCGAAGTACCAGCCCACGTAGCACGGGACTTTCTGGTGAATCGCCTTCCATTGCGACGGGGCGATGAAGCGATCCCGAAAGAGACTGGCGTTGACTTCCAGGCCGTACTCGGCCGCCAGCCGTTCGGCTTCCGGCAGCAGTTCGCGGTCGATGCGGGTGTTGTCCGCGGTCGTCGGCACCAGGAACTGTGTGCCCTCGTAGGCGTAGATGTAGTTGAAGAGCACGCGCTGCGCACCGACCGCGTGCGCCAGCCGCACCATGTCCGGGATCTGGTGGTAGTTGTTCTTCTGGATCACGAAGCTGGCGTTGACGAACGGGCGATGGGTACGGGCGCGCGCCTTCTCCTCGGCCACGGCGGCGGTGGCGGCGGTCACCTTCTCAAATGCGCCGGGTTTCGTGCCCAGGTGGACCTCGTTATAAACCGTCGGACTGGCGGCATTGATGCTGACGAACAACTCGTTGAGGCCCGCCCGCACGAGTGTGCGTATGTCTTCGCGTTTCATCAGCGAGCCATTGGTCGTCACGGTGCAGTTGAAGCGCTTGCGTTTGGCGTACTGCACCATATCGACGAAGCGGCGGTTGAGGAACGACTCGCCGCGGCCGATGAACTTGAGTTTGCGCGTGCCAAGGGCGTGCAGGTCGTCCACGAGCGGGGTGAACATCTCCCAGGTCATGTGCGTACGGTCGTAGCGGTCGGGCTGGGAGGCATAGTAGATGCGCGCGATATCGTCGGGGTAGGGGCTGCCGTCCTCGACATAGGACGGGTGGTCCCAACAGAACTGGCAGCGGTAGTTGCAGGCATCCGCCACGCCGACCTGGACGTAGAGTGGTCCGGTGAGTGCCTGATCGCGGGTCCGCGCGCCCAGCAAAATGCGGACGTGGTGCTTCAGGCGGCTCCAACGCTCGCTCCAGCCGCGCGCGGGCGCGCGGGGGGCGAGCCCCACGGGGCTTGTCACCGCGGACGAGGGCGGGGCAGGGGGCGAGTTGGGGAGAATCGGCAGGTTCATAAGCCGGCACCGGAATTCAGGAAGTCTTCGACCGTGCGCTCGCGGCCCAGGCCGAGATACGCCAGGACGGTCAGCGCGATGATGCGCAGGTCCTCGATGAACACGTTTCCGTGCTCATAGATGCGGGAGTAGTGGGCCTCGAGGGCCGTGCGCTGGGCATCGGTCACGTTGTCACGTCCGATGATCTGGACGTAACCGGTCAGACCCTGCGGGCTGGCGAAACGCGCGAGCACGTCGGGTGTCGGCCCGAGCGCCTCAATCACGTAGTCCGGGATCGGGCGGTTGCCGACGACGGACATCGCACCCCACAAGACGCACCAGAACTGGGGGACTTCCACGATCCAGAGGCGCTCCAGCAGGCGGCCGATGCGCGTGTAACTGGAGACGTCCTTCTGGATGTTGAGGAAGCGGCCGTTCTGCTTGATGCTCACGAGCGCGCTGAGCGAGCGATCGGCGCCGACGACGAGGGTGCGCATTTTCCAGATGCGCGCCTTGCGGCCGAACTGGATGCGACGGGTTTGCGTGTAGAAGACGGGCAGACCGGTGTCGCCGAGTGTTGCCAGGGCCGCACCGAGGATGAGGGGCCAGAGGGTCAGTACGCCCAGCGCGCCGAAGGCGAAATCCAGCAGGCGTTTGAGGGCCTGATTGACGCGGACCCGCAGCGTCGGTGCCGGGCGCGCGGCGAAATAGCGAACGAAAAGCCGGTCCAAGCGCGCTGTGCGCTCGGGGCAGTGCAAGCGGATGGTGGCCCCCTGCTCCGGGGCCTGGAGGGCGGGGAAATCCGCCAACAGTTCCGGGTTGACGCCGGTCACCTGACTCATCGGGCTTCCTCCGGCCAAGTGGTGCGGTCGACGGAGCGCGGCTCGTCGAGGTGGCGCTCGCGGTACCGCCACCACAACAACATGCGGTCCAGCCACCCCGGGGCCAGCGCGCCGCCCCACACCAGGGCGCGGGCCGCCAGCGTCAGGATTAGCTCTCGACGCGGGCGATCCAGGCAGTTCAGAATCCGGTCGGCACTCGTCACTACCGACTGCGCCAAGGGCTGCCGCGCAGTCGCGCCGTCCGCGAGACGTCCGGGACACACGAGCGTCACGTGCACGCCGGTGTCGGCGACTTCCAGACGCAGGGCGTCGGTCAGGGCGTTCAGCGCGGCCTTGCTGGCCGCGTACAGCCCGCGCTGTGGCGTGGCGCGCTTCCCGAGTACGGACGAGATGTTCAGAATGTGCCCGCTGCCGCGGCGGCGCATGCCGGGCAGCACGGCCCGGCAGCACGCCAGCGCGCCGAGGTAGTTCACCTCCAGCGCGGACTGGGCAGCGGGCCGCGTGGCCGCCTCTATCGCGCCTTCCGGCTTTGCCCCGGCGGCGTTGACCAGCACGTCGATGCGGTCCCATTGTCGGAGGATGTCCGCGAACGCGGCGTCGACGGCGTCCCAGTCGGAGAGATCGACAGGATATGGCCAGGCTGTGCCGCCCGCGGTGCGGATGTGTTGGGCGACGGCCGCGAGCGGCGCGGGCGAGCGCGCCAGCAGAGCGACGCGCAGGCCGCGGCGGGCGAGGCCGGTGGCCAGTGCGGCGCCGAGGCCGCGGGACGCGCCAGTAACGACCGCCACTTTGTTGTGCCAGAGGGTTTGCACGGGTTCCATCCGACCAGCAGTCAGGCCGACAGCGCGAGCTGCCAGCCGTAGCGGCGTGCGGCCAGTTCGTAGATCCGCTGCACTTCCGGTTCTCCCGGGAAGAGCCGCAGGCCGTTTTCGAGTTCCTCGCGTGCATCGCGCGGGTCAAGGGCGACGTTGGCTTTCAGCTCGCCGTCCGGGTCGAGCAGGACGGTGCGCAGCCACTCGATCTTGCGAATCGCCTTGAGTTGCTCGACGGGGACCTGCGAGAGCTGCACGTCAAAGGCCCCGAAGCTCAGGTCCTCAAAGTCGACCGTCGCCTCGTCGATCAGGCCGTCTTCGACGCATTCCTTGAACAGACGCGTACCTGGCAGGGGAGTGACGATCGCGAAGGCGGCGACCGCCAGGTTCAGGCTGCGCGCGTAGGCAATCGTATTCTGCACCTCGGGCAGGGTTTCGCCGGGAAAGCCGATCATGAAGAAGCCCCGGACTTCCATGCCCAGCTCGTGCGCCTTGCGCACGATGGGGGGCGCGAGGCGGATGTAGTTGGGCTTTTGCACGCGGCGCAAGGTCGCGGCGTTGGCGGACTCGACGGCGATGGTGAAGCTGACGCAGCCGCTGGCCTTCATCTTCTCGAGCAGCTCCGGGCTGAGGAAGTTCACGCCCAGTCCGTTGTGCGCCTCCCAGGTGATGTTGAGCCGGCGCTCGACGATACCGTCGAAGATCGCCGCCGCGCGGTCCATGTCCGCGGTGAGATTGTCATCCTGGAACGCGAAGCGCGTCGCGCCGTAGTGCTCGATGCAGTGCTCCATCTCGTCGAGCACGTTCTTGGCCGTGCGCGTGCGGAAGGACTTGCCCCAGGTGACGCCCTTGGCGCAGTACCAGCATTGGAACGGGCAGCCGCGCGAGGTAGTGAGTTGGATGACGCGCTGGCGCTGCTCGCCGTCCAGGCGCAGGCCCTGCGTCTTGCCGATGCGGAAATAGGTTTCCTGGTCCACCAGTTGCCGCGCCGGGAAGGGGACTTCGTCGAGATTCTCGATGTAGTTCGTACGCGGCAAGACGCGCACCTGGCCGTTGCGACGGTAGCACAGGCCGTCGGTGTCGTTCGGCTCGCGTCCGGCGTTGAGGGCGGCCAGCAGGTCGACGATGGTGCGTTCGCCCTCGCCGATGACGCAGTAGTCGACGGCCGGATCCTGGATGACGCGGCGGTAGTAGCCGGAGATATGTGGGCCGCCGCAGATGACGACGACGTTGGGGTTGAGCTCCTTGGCGAGGCGCGCGACCTCGAGCGCCCGCCGCTCCAGGGTGGAGAACAGGCAGGAGATACCGACGGCGTCGGGCTGGAACTGCTCAAGCTGGGCGCGGATCTGGGCCAGCGTCAGGCCGTACACGGCGCGGTCTTTGCCGATACTGACGATCTGGTCGTAGCCAGAGCTGGGGCAGTCCAGCAGGGCGACGTCATAGTCGTGTTGCAGCAGGACGGAGGCGATGTAGCCGATCCCGAGCGGGAACAGGGCGGTCTGGCGCGACTGGAAACGGGGAAACACCATGGGTGGGAACAAGAGCTGCACGCGTCGGACGGGACGGATGAGGCTGTCCGGATTGGGAGTGGCGCGGGCCAGCATGGGCAGCTCATGTTGAGGTTCAAGTTCGTACATCGCACACCGGTTTCTTTTCCGGGCCGTGGCCGGCGGGGGTACCGCGGGCTCGGCGGTGTTCGCTGTCCGGCGTCGGTCGCACCGCGCGGTGCGGGCGCCATGATCGCTACGCGCCCGGGAGGAGCGCCGGCGCCCGAGTGCGGGCGGGCGGCGTGGCGAGCGCGTCCACGTGCGCCAGCACTTGGGTCACAATGCGCGCCACGGGCGGCAAGGCATTGACCAGGGCGACCGGCGCAGGGTAGCGCGTGGGCAAGCCCAGGAAGTGCTGGCGGACGGTTTCGTGGAAGCTACGGGGGCGCGATTCCATGCTATCGAGCGCGGGTGCCGCGGTCCCGGCGGCGGCCTGCGCGCGGGCGCGCTGTTGGACGCGCGCGAAGCCGACTTCGCAGGGCACGTCCAGGACCAGGGTCAGGTCCGGCCAGGTCGTGCCGATGGCGTACCGGGCGAGGGCGATGATCGCGTCAAAATCGAAGCCGGCGGCCACTTGGTACGCGCAGGTGGCGGAGACAAAGCGGTCGCAGAGCACGATGTCGCCGCGGGCCAGCGCGGGGCGGACGACTTCGGCGACGAGCTGGGCCCGGGACGCCATGAAGAGTAGGGTTTCACAGGCGGCGTCCATACCGTGCAGGTCGTGATTGAGCAGCACACCGCGGATGCGGTCGCCGACCGTCGTGCCGCCGGGGTCCTTGCAGACGGTAACGCCGCAGCCGCGGTCGCGGAGCTGCTCCGCGAGATGTCGAACAACGGTCGTCTTGCCCGAGCCGTCCGGTCCATCCAATACGATAAACCGGCCGCGCAAATGAGCTTTGGGCAGCATCGGAGCACACTTTCCTGGTTGTCGAGGCGCTACAGCGTTTTGACTTCGGCCCAGTGCCCGGTTGTTGGGCACGTTACTACAGTAGCGCGACAAACTGGTGTTGGCCACAAATTCCGCGAATTTTGTTGGGCATGGTCGAGAAGTGCGGCGCTCATCACCAGAGGCGGCCTCTGGGAATGGCGCAGACCCGGGAGCGATTGTGTACAAATATACAGATTTATGGATGACTTGACTTGTGCCCAATCGCGTGGAAGACTCCAGCGCAACTGGGCCGAATTCGCGGTGGACTTGTGACGCGGAGGGGCCTAGAATCGCCCGCAGGGTGTTCAAGGGCCACATCCCCGGGCCGGGATGGCCAAAAGGCGAGCCGCTGTGCGCGCGCCGGGTGCGAACGCACCGAGCGCCACATGGGTCTTCATCACGAGGAGCGAGTCATGACCAAGCGTATTTACCCCCTTATTTGCTGCGCTGTGCTGGGTGTCGCCAGCGCCAGCGCCACGGTTGTCCAAGCCGACTTCGTTATCGCGTTTGACGGTGCGGTGCCGGTGTTCGGCGACGGTTTCGACGCCGCCGGGTTCCAATCCCCACCCTGGAGTGTCGTCTCCGGGGCACCGGGGCCGCAGGCTGGCGGGCTGCTCGACCTGCACGGCGGCGACATGATTCTCGCGCCTGTGGCGGTATCGGGGCAGAACGACACGACGCTCGTGTTTCAGGGCAATCTGGCTGATTTTCCGGCCGATGCGGGGCTGACGCTGATGCTGTTCGGTCAGCAACCGGGCGACTTCCTGAGCATTACCGTCACGCCGACGGCGGCCGTGCTGAGCAACGAAGCCGGCCCGTTGGGGGCGATCCTCGCGACGCCCGGGGCGACCACGCAGCTGTCGCTAACCTACTCGACGACGGGGAACGCCAGTGGGACACTGGACGGCGCGCCGATCGGATTTGCTGCGGACAGCTTTGCGCCGGCGAGCGCGGTGGGGATCCTCGTGACGCCCGAGCCGGCGGGCATCCTGGCTGCGCTGACGGGGCTGGTCCTGATCCGGCGCGGGCGCCGGTAGTCGTGGTGGCCCCGGGGGGGGGGGCGTTGCCGGCGCAGCGCGACTGTGGTGTTAGCGGGTGTTGAATGACGATCGCCACACCTCCAGACCGCGACACCTGGTCGACCACACGGGCGGTGGCCGTCAACGCACGGGTTGGCAGGGAAGTGGACGGTCCGGCGGGAGGTGTGGCGCAGTGTACGCTCCGGGTTGGCATCGACGGTGATACCCTGGGGCGTAAGCGCACGGGTGATGAAAGCTACCTGGCCAGTCTGATCCGCAGTCTCGGGCAAATTGACTCTAGAAATCGGTATAGCGTTTTTGTCCGCGACGCCGCGCAAGTGGCGCGCCAGTTTCCGGACCTGGCAGGCTGGCAATTCCGGCAGGTGCGGCCGGCGTCGATCTGGCTCCGACATCCCATCGGGTTTCCGTGGGCGCTGCGGCGTGCCGGGCTGGATGTGTTGCACACGCAGTACTTTGTGCCGCCGCTCTGCCCGTGCCCGGTAGTTGTGACGGTTCACGATATTTCCTACGCGGTACGGCCGGAGTATTTCACGTGGCGCGACCGGGTGCTGCTCGGCGCGCTGGTGCCGCGGGCCCTGGCGCGGGCGCAGCGCGTCATCACTGATACGGAGTACACGCGGCGCGATCTGGTGCAGGTCTATGGTGTGGAGCCGGGGCGCATCGCCGTGATTCCGCTAGCGGCGGATCCGCGCTATTGCGTGCTGGATCGGGAGGCCTGTCGAGCGGAGGTGGCGCAGCGGCATCGGGCCGGGGCGGGGTTCATTCTGTACGTGGGGACGCTGCAGCCACGAAAGAACGTGACTACGCTGATCGAAGCGTACGCGCAGTTCCGGCGACGCACCGGGTTGCCGCACAAGCTGCTGATTGTTGGCAAGCCGAAGTACAAATACGAGGCCATCTTCACTGCGCTGCAGCGCAGCGGTTACGCGCAGGACGTGATCTGGGCCGGGTTCGTGCCAGACGGTGAATTGCCGCGCTACTATTGTGCGGCCGAGGTGTTCGTGTTTCCGTCGTTGTACGAGGGCTTCGGATTGCCGGTGCTGGAGGCGATGGCCTGCGGCACGCCGGTCATTTCGTCGTCCGCGGCGTGCCTCCCCGAGGTGGTTGGGGACGGTGGCATCCTGGCCGACCCGCGCCTGCCGCACGAGTTCGCCGGCGCGCTGGAACGGGTGCTGGGTGACGCGAAGTATGCGGAGCAGTTGCGCGCCCGGGGACTCAGGCGGGCGGCGCAGTTTACGTGGGAACAGACGGCCCGCGCGACGCTGGCGGTGTATGAGGAAGTCGCGCAGGCCGGGCGTTCTTGAGAGCGAAGGGAGTGCAGGTGTCATGAGCGCAGCCGCCCCGCTGACACGCCGTGGTCCCGCGGACGTGACGGTCGCGATCGTCAGTCACCGGCACTATCGTTTTCTCGAGCCGTGCCTGACGGCGCTGTTTCGGCACACGGCCGCCCGGCTGGACGTGGCCATCGTCGATAACGTTGGGGAGCCGCAAATTGCCGCGCTGCTGCGGGCGCGTTTCCCGCAGACCCGGCTGATCGTGAACCTGCGGGCACTTGGCTTTGCGGCCAACAATAACCAGGTGATCCTGGATTCACCGGCGCGCTACGCGATGCTGCTGAATCCGGATACGGAGGTTCAGCCGGGGGCGATTGACCGGCTGGTGGAGCACCTGGAGCGGCACCCGCACGTGGGGGCGTGCGGGCCCAAGCTGGTTTATCCGGACGGGCGGCTGCAGTTGTCGTGCCGGCGGTTTCCGACGGTGGGGGCCGTGCTGGTGCGCCGGACGCCCCTGCGCGTCTTCCTGCGCGGCAGCCGGATAGCGCGGGAGTATGTGATGGCGGATGAGGCGCACGACGCGAGCCGGCCGGTGGACTGGCTGTTTGGGGCGGCGATTCTGATGCGGCGGGAATGTCTGCGGGCGGTGGGCGGGCTCGATGACCGGATGTTCATGTACTGCGAGGATGCCGACTGGTGTCTGCGCTGCCGGCAGGGGGGTTGGGACATCCACTATGTGCCGGCAGCGGTCATCACGCATCATCTCGATGACGGCAAGTACAACGGCTTCTTCACTCGGCACCGGTTCATGCACTACCGCTCGATGTGCCGCTACGCATGGAAACACTGGCGCTCTTGTCTGCGCTGGAATCCGGGGATACTCGAGCATGAGGTCGGCCGGTTTGCCTCCGCACCGCCGGTGGCACTGGCCGAGCGAACGCAGGCGCTCCATGACACTTAAGCGCAGTTTGATTGGCTGGTGTGAGCAGGCCGGGCTGATCGAGGTGGTGAACGAAGTGCGCGGCCTGGGGACGCTGGCGCGGCCGGGGACGCTGCTGGGCAACGCGCGCGTGCGACGGCGGGGGGCGCCAGACGGGCTGCCGATTCCGCCGGCCCGGCTGATCTACCTGGTGGCGGGGTCGTACAGCGTGGAGTGGTTCCTGCGGCTGGGGCAGGCCGGAGCGGCGGCGATCGAGGAGGCGCTCGCCCGGCACGGCATCGACATCGGCCAACTGGGGAATGTGCTGGATTTCGGCTGTGGGTGCGGGCGGGTGCTGCGACACTTCGTCCGGCGCGGGGGCGTGCAGATGCACGGCAGCGACTACAACCCGCTGCCGATTGCGTGGTGTCGGGAGAACCTGCGGCCGGCGCGTTTCGAGTTGAACCAGTTGGCGCCGCCACTGCCCTATGAGACGGGCCGGTTCGATCTGGTCTACGCGCTGTCGGTGTTCACGCATCTGGACGAGCCGCTGCAGGAAGCCTGGCTGGATGAATTGCGGCGGGTATGCAAGCCGGGCGGCCACATCCTTTTCACGTTGCACGGCGAGTCGTACCTGGGCGGGCTCGCGGCGGAGGAGCAGGCGCGGTTCGCCGCGCATGAACTAGTCGTGCGGCGGCGGAACCTGCCGGGCAAGAACATCTGCACGACATTCGCGTCGGAGCGTTACGTGCGCGAGCGACTGGCGCGTCCGGGGGAGTTGGTCGACTTTCTGCCCGAGGGGGCGCGGGGCAATCCGACCCAGGACGTGTACCTACTGCGGGTGGACGACGCGCGGGCGGCGTGTGCCGAGACCGTCGGCACGGCGCCGCGCGGGGCGGCCCTGGGGCGCGTCGGTTGATTCCAGCCTTGGGCCGACTAGACTCAACGTAACACACGGCGACTGGGTGTGTCACCGCGGCGCTGCGCGGCAGCGTCAGGTCATACGGGCCAACAGTCGGCACGATGTCAGCGCAGGCACTGGCGTTCGGTTCCGGAGCGGCCTCCGGCCGGCGAGCGGGGCCGTGGACGTAACATGACACCCGATGCGCAACTCTCGAAGGAGCCACTCGACGCGGCGGTGCCGGTGGAAAGCCGGCGTGGGGTGGACTTGCGCCGGCTGGCGGACATCTGGTATCGGCGGCGGAGGCTGGTGCTGGGTCTGCTCGTGGCGATGATCGCGGGTGGCGAGGTCGCCAACTGGTATGTCTATCCCAGCTTCGAGGCGACGGCCAGCCTGCTCATCGAGGCGCCCGTCGGACTCGACGTGCCCTTTTCCCGCGACAAGCTGGTCTTCAAGAAGTCCGAGATCACGCAGACGCAGAGTGAGCTGGCCCTGCGTCGCCCGAACCTGGAGGTGGTCGCGCGGGACCTGGGCCTGGATCAGCGGCCGCGGTTTACGCCCGACTTGCGCGGCAGGGCGCACGGTCTGGTTGCGCGCGTGGGCGAGGCGATCCGCGATACGCTGCAGGGCGCGAAGCGTTTTGCGATCGAGCGCGTCCTGGGGGGGCAGTACACGGCGCCCCGCACGCCGACGCGTTTCGAAGAAGTGCTCGCCGAGCTGGAGCGGCCGGCGACGGTCGCCGTCGAGCCCGTGCTGAACACCGATCTCATCAAAATCGTAGTGCATGACCGTGATCCGAATGCGGCGGCGGACATTGCCAACCGGCTGGCGGAGGTGTACCTGGCCAGCGAGACCGCGATGCGCAAACAGCGCGCGCGGGACACGTTCGAGGCGATTGAGCAGCGTCTCGCGATCCTGCGCCCGGAGCAGCATGTGGCCCGCGACGCCCTGGCGCACTTCAAGGATGAGAACCGGATCGCGAGCATTGACGGACAGGTCGATGCGACGCTGAAGACGCTATCGATGCTGGAGCTCACGTACTGGGACGTGTGCCAGAAGGAGTCGGTCCGCACGCTGTCGACGTGGCAGGCGGTGCGGCAGGAGGCGACGAACGAGCGGGATCTGGGGCTGCGCGCGCAGACGGCACTGCTGGCGAAGATGTCCGACCTGGCCGAGCTGGAGACGCTGTACAAGCCGGACCACGCCAAGGTCGTGGCGGCGCGGGCCGCGGTCGAGGAGTTGCGCCGGCAGATTTCGGCCGGTCTGGCGGGTGTCGGGGCGGAGCCGAACGATCCGCCCGGGCCGGACACGGAGTCCCTGAAGAAGGCACTGCTGGCCAAGCTGCAGGGTCTGCGGGACGAATTGGGGCGGCTGTCGCGGCTGAACACGGAGTACCAGGCACTGGTGTGGGACCAGGAGCAAAGTGGGGAGATGGTGAAGTTTCTGGCGCGCAAGGCCGAGGATGCGCTGACGGCGGAATATACGACGCAGGCGCAGGCGCGCGCGGTTTCGCCGGCCCAGCCGAACTGGGAACCGGGCTGGCCCGCGAAGTGGCGCAATCGGGCCCTGGCGGGCGTGACGGCGCTGGCGCTGGCGCTGGCGGCGTGTGCACTGCTGGAAGCCTGCGACACGACGGTGCGGCGGCCGGAGGATCTGGCCCGCGTGCCCGGTTTGCGGGCGCTGGGTTCCATTCCGCAGGTCCGCTGAGCAGGAGGTGGTCCGATGCTGCGCACGCGACCGCGTTTTCGAGGACTGCTGGGGGGCGGCCGTACGCCGGAGGCACTTGTGCAGGCGTGCGTGCGGGTCATTGAGCGTGTCGTGCCGCTGCTGCCGGAGCAGGAGTGCTGGAGCTGCGCGATTGTGAGTGCGCAGGCCGGCGACGGCTGCACGACGCTGGCGCTGAACCTGGCGGACGTGGCGGGGGATGAAACCCGTCCGGCGCTGGTGATTGACGCGCACGCGATGGCGCCGCAGGTGCACACGCTGCTGGGGCTAGCGCGCGGCCCGGGGCTGACCGACGTGCTGGTGGGGCGGGTGCGTTGCGAGGAGGCGATTCGCCCCAGTCCGCACAATCCCGCCGTGCACGTGCTGACCGCCGGTGACGCCCCCTACAACCCGGCGCGCCTGGCGGATGCCCAGGCGCTGCGGGCGCTGCTGGTCGGCCTACGTCCGCGCTACGGGTGGATTTTCGTGGATACGGCGCCGCTGTGGCCGGCGGCGAGCGCGGCGACGCTCGCGCGCTGCACGGACGGGGCCATTTTCGCCGTGCGGTATGGACGGACGCGCCTGCCGCTCATTGCCCAGAGCACGGCGCTGCTGGACGAAGCCGGGGTGCGACTGCTGGGCGTGGTGCTGACGCAGCGCCGGTTCGCCATTCCAGCGCGCGTGTACCGCCACTTATGATGCCGGTTGCCGCCGAAGCCCGCGCGCCGGCTGTCGGCGCTCTGCCGGTTCAGCCGGCCGGCCGCTCGGCCGGGACGCTGGCCAAGATCCTCACTGTCTTTGGTGGCAATGTCGGGGCGACGCTGCTGGGGTTTGTCACGAACATCTGGGCCATGCATGCGCTGGGACCGGAGCAGTATGGTGTGCTGTCGGTTGCGCTGGTGGTGCTGTACGTTGTCTGGCAGTTTACGGGCAAGGGGCTGGATCAGACGGCGGTGTGCCTGGGGCGTGCGGCGGGGGATGCGCAGGTTCACGCGCAGGTCTTCGGCACAGCGTGCGGGCTCAAGCTGGCGAGTTGTGCGCTGCTCCTGGTGCTCGGGCTGGGGCTGGCGGGGCCGTTGACGCGCGTGCTGGTCTCGGGGTCGGCCTCCGCGGTGCCGGTGATGCTGGCGTTCGTGGGGGCGACGGGGGCCTCGCTGTGGGGGTTTGTGTCCGCGGCGCTGCAGTCCGAGTCGCGGTTTGGGCCGTATGCGCTCGTGCAGGTCACGAGCGGGGCCGTGAAACTGGCGGGGATGGCGTGTGCGGCCGCAGTCGGGGCGCTGGGCGTGAACAGCCTCATGCTGGCGACGGCGGCGGGGTTCTTCGGGGCGGCCGCGCTGGGGGTGTGGCTGGGGCCGCGTTACGCCTGGCGACCGCGCTGGGATACGGCGACCGTGCCCGCGATGCTGCGCTTCGCCCGCTGGACGGTCCTGTCGAGCGTGTTCTACCTGCTGTACTCGCGGCTGGACGTGCTGTTATTGGGCCGGATGTGCGGGGGGCCGCCGGTCGGGGTGTATGCGGCCGCCCTGGCGCTGATCCAGGTTGTCGACCTGGTAACGGCCTCGGCGGTGACGGTGTTTCTGCCGGGGTTTTCGAGCGAGACGGCGCCGGGCGCGTTGCGCGCGCAAG
Organism: uncultured Planctomycetales bacterium; assembly: GCA_964523405.1. GTDB lineage: Bacteria > Planctomycetota > Phycisphaerae > UBA1845 > Fen-1342 > CAZGAQ01. The sequence continues at coordinate 44,842 of CAZGAQ010000014.1, read as the reverse complement.
TGCGCCGTGCCCTGACCAGTTCGCTGCTGCTCGCGCTCCCGCTCGCGCCGGGCTACTTCCTGATTGACCCCGGCGTCAGCGTGCTGGTGCGCATCGTCGGGCCGGGATATGCCGGCATCGCGCCGCTGCTGAAGATCATGTACTTCGGCGTGCTGTTCGCCATGGTCACGCATCCGCTGCACATCCTGTACTACGCCCGCGGCAAGCCGCACCTGCTCACGGCGCTCGATGGCGTCATGTTGCTGCTCATCGCGGGCGGCCACTACGTGGCGATCGCGCAGGCCGGGCCGCTTGGTGCGGCGTGGGTCGTCCTGGGCGCGCGTGTGCTGCTGGGGCTGGTGTTGCTGGTCGGCGTGTGGCGTGAGCTGGGCACGGTGCGGAGGGCGGCACGTGAATAGCGCTGAGACCCGGCACTGGATGGAGCGCATTGCGCCGTGCGGCACGGTGCTGAGGGGGCGCGACATCCTCGTCCTCGGGCACCAGCGCTGGGACGCACACTTCACAGTTGTGCACGGCACGACCTTGCGGCTTGCGCAGCAGAACCGCGTGCTGTACATGGAGCCGCCCGACTCGGCCGCCAGCGTGCTGCACCAGCGCGGCGCCCGCGCGGCGCTGCGGCGCCCGTTCCATCGACTCGAACGCTTCGGCGACACGTTCGGCGTCTACCACGTGCCGCCGCTCTTCCTGCCGTTTCAGCCGTACAGCCGCGCGATTCTGCGCTCGATCGAATGGACCTATCTGCGCATGGTGCGTGACGGAATGCGCCAGATGGGGTTGGTCGATCCGCTGCTATGGGTCTATCAGTTCAACACGGTGGGCATCGTGGACGCCCTGCGGCCGCCGGTGACCGTGTACGAATGTCTGGAGGAAGCGGCGGGTTTCACGACGAATCCGCGCAAGCGGCAGTACGTGCGTGAGCTGGACGCGCGCCTGTGCCGGCGCGCGGATGTCGTGTTTGTACCCAACGCGCAAATGCACGCCACGCGACAGCCGCTCAATCCGAACATCGCGATGCTGCCGTGGCCGGTGGACTACGAGCACTACAGCCAAGCCATGAACCCGGACCTGGGAGTGCCTGCGGACCTGCGCTGCATCGCGCCGCCGATCATCGGCTTCTACGGCAACCTAGACGCGCGCCGTTTCGATGTGCCGCTGATTGAGGGTCTTGCCCGACGGCGCCCCGATTGGAGCTTCGTGCTGATCGGCGGGTTGTGGCCGGGTTTCGACCCGGGTCCGCTGCGCAGCCAGCCCAACGTGCACTTGCTCGGCGAGAAGCGGCTGGCGGACCTGCCGGCGTACCTGAGGGGCTTCGACGTGGGGATCATCCCCTACGCGCTGAACGAGTTCACCCGTTCCATCACGCCGCTGAAGCTGATGGAGTACCTCGCGACCGGTAAGCCCGTCGTTTCGGCGCCGCTGCCCGCCGCCTTGCCGTTCGCGGACGTGCTCGGCATCGCCGGTGGCGTCGAAGAGTTTGAGGCCCGGATCACGGCCGCGCTAGCTGATCCGCAGGGCGGGCGCGCCGCGCGGCTCGAAGTGGCCCGCGAGCACGACTGGAACCACTGCATGCAGCGCAAAGCCGAACGGGTCGTGGGTTTGCTCCAACAGCGCCGCGGCGCGCCAGCCGAGCTGGTACCGGTGGTCCAGGAGTAGCGGTCTTGTCCGGCGAACCGCACAGCCCGAATCTCGCAGCCCCAAGGGGCGCGGACGGCCCGTCACTGGGGCTGCGGCTGCTGGTGGCGCTGGTGGTGGTGGCGTTGACGAGCGTGCTGTCGGCGGGCATCGTCAACTACTCCTATCGCGCCCCGGTTGCCGTGGTGGGGCTGAGCGCCGGCGTGGTGATCCTGTGGAATCCGTACGTCGGCCTGCTCGCGCTGATCGCCAGTCTCCCGTTCGAGACGGTCGGCATGATCGGCGATCCGAATGCCGCGGGGGCGCTATCCGTCATGAAGCTGGCGGGCGTTGCCACGTTTGCCGGCCTGATCTGGGACACGCTGGGCCGTCGACGGCCAATCGTGCTGGGCCGGCTTCTGCATCCGCTGAGTATACTGACGCTGTTGCTGGGTGGAGTGACGCTCGTGGCGACGATGGCGCATCCGTCGAAAGACAGCGTGCGCGAGTGTGTCCGCTTTTTCACGATCGTGGCGTTCTTCCTGATCACGGTGCACCTGGTCAGCACGCCACAGCGGCTGTGGACCGCGATTACCGTATGGATCATTGTGGCGACGGCGGTGGCCGCGTATGCCCTCGTGCAGCGGCGCTTCGGGGCCACGGTCGGATCGGAGGATTGGCAGCCACTCGCCGGCACGGTCGTCGATGTGAGTGAGGAGGAGGTCGGCGTGATGCGCCGGGCAGCCGGTCCGTTTACGCACCCGGTCTGGCTGGCGCTGTACCTGACGATCGCACTGCCGCTGACGCTGGTGCGTTGCTGGATCACGGCGCGCGGCTGGGCGCGGCTCGCATGGGCGGGAGCGGCCGCCGTGCAGGTGGCGGGCGTGGTGGTCACGTACTCGCGCATGGGGTACCTGGCGGTCGTCCTCGGGGCGGCGCTGATCCTCGTGCGGCGGCGCGGGGGGCCGTTGCTACTCGCCTGTCTCGCGGGAATCGCGCTGCTGACGGTGCCGGCGTGGCCGGACACGCTCAAGACGCGCATCGTCTCGATCTTCGATTACACGCACAGCGCGTCGAGCGTGACGCGGATCGGTCAGCAGCTGGTGGGCTGGTGGATGTTCCGCGATCATATGGCCACGGGGGTGGGGCCGGGTAACTTCGAGGAGAACGTCCGCTACTACGCGGAGCGCGTGTCCGATACGCTGCGGATCGAAGCGATCGCCGCGCACAACATGTACGTGCAGGCGCTGGCGGAACTGGGGCTGCAGGGCGTGGTCCTGCTGGTGCTGCTGGTCGTGCTGGGCTGGCGGGCGGCGGAGCGGGCCCGGCGGCGCGCGTCCACGCGCGTGCTGGCGCTGACGTACGAGTCGTTGGGGGTGAGCGTAATCGTCTTCGCCGCCAGCGCGGTGTTGATCCACGCGGCCTATCAGAAGGAGTGGTGGCTGCTGCTGGCGCTGGTCGCGGCCGGCGACTGGCTGACGTCGCGGGAGGCGGCAGCGCGCGGGAGCCGGTCATGAGTGAACGGATCAAGGTTGTGGCCTTTCGGCGGACCTGTCCGATCGTGGGCGGCCCGGAGAACCTGCTCGTCAGTCAGGCCCGGTACAGCGACCGGACCGCGTTCGACCTGACCGTCATGGATTTCGGTCTGACGGCCGACGCCCGCTCGCCGTTCCTGAAGCAGATCGCCGAGCACGGCATCGCCACCGCGTCCATTCCCGCGCGCAGCAAGTTCGATGTCGTGCGTTCGATTCGCTATGTGGCCGATCTCCTCGCGGAGCGCGGGGTCGATATTCTGCACACACACGACCACCGCACCGACTTCATCGGTTACTTCGCGGCCCGTCGCAGCCACACCCCGATCGTTGCCTCCGTCTGGCAGCCGTTACGCCGCTACTGGTGGCTGTGGCATGTCGAGATGCTGGACGATCACCTCATGCGCCGCTTCGACCGCCTGCTGCCCTGTTCCCGCGCCGTGCAGGCCGAGATTCTGGCCAAGCGGCCGGACCTGGCGCCGCGCACCGTACTGATTCCGGGCGGCGTGGACCTGGCGGGCTTTCGGGAGCGCCGCGCGTCGCGGGCCGAAGTCCGCGCGGAGCTTGGTATTCCCGAGGATGCGTTGGTCTGCGTGTTCGCCGGTCGCATCATGGAGGACAAGGGTCTGCCCTACCTCGTCGAGGCGCACCAGATGCTGCGGGCAGCCGGGTTGGACCTGCTGCAGTTGATGGTGGGTGTCGGTCCGCAGATGGAGTGGCTTCAGCAGCGCATCCGCAACGTCGGCCTGGCGGACCGCTTCCGTTTTATCGGCTATCGCCACGACCTGCCGGCCGTTCTGGAGGCGTGTGACCTGCTGGTGCACCCGTCCCTGTCGGAAGGTCTGTCGGTCAGCATCATCACGGCGATGGCGGCTGGCCTGGCGGTGGTTGCCACCAACGTCGGCGGTACGGCGGAAAGCGTCATCCACAACGAGTGCGGTCTGCTGGTCGAGCCCCGCGACCCCGTGGCCCTCGCGCACTGCGTGCGCGAGCTGGTCGAGAACCCTGAGCGGCGCAAGGCCATGGGGACCTGTGCCCGCAAGCTCGCCTTTTCACGCTGGTCGGTCGAGCGCATGGTGCGCGACTTCGAGAACGTCTACCGCGCCCTGCACGCCGAGCAGCACGCCCCCGCCGCGGTCGCCTAGCCGCGGCGCTGCCGTCGCGTCACGGCTGGTACGGCAGGTCGACCAACTGTTTCCAGACGGCGAGGGCGGGTTTGGGCTGGTTGACGTAGTCAAACAGACCCAGATACTGGAAGCCCTGCGTGGCGAAACCGGTGGTCCCGGGGTCACCGTCAAACAGCGTCGTCCACACGACCAGCCGCACTTGCGTCGTCCGATCAATCAGCCGCGCCATCTCGCTGATGTACGCGGCCTGGGACTGGAGCGTGTACGTGGGGTCGGTGTCCGTGCCCGGCCAGCCGATCTCCGTGAAGAGGATGTCCCGCGTCGTGTGCAGTTCGATCCGTGACAGGTAATCGTCCGGAAGCTGAAGCGGGGTGAGGTAGAAGCCGAAGGGCAGCGTCGCGAACGCTACTGCGTCGAGCTTCGGTTCGAGTCGATCCAGTAAGAACCACAGGGGGGGATGGTTACTAAACTCGTCGAGTGTGCCGAAGAAGCCCTGCAGCGCCTCGAGGTTGAATGCGGCGATGAACTGCACGTCCGGCGTGGCCGTCTTCACCAAGTCATACGTTTCCTTGTGCAGCGTGATGTAGTTTTCGAAATCGACCGGATTGGCCTCGTAGTAGCCGTTCATTTCGACGCCGATCGAGAGGTAGTCCGGGTGTAACTGCAGCGCCACCTCGACGGCCATGCGCTTGAGCGGGTCGCGCACCTCCGGAGCCGAGAAATCCTTCCCGGCCAGCTCGGGCGGCAGGAGCCCCACATGTCGCCGGTCGGCCACGGGGTCGATCTCGATGACCACCAGCTGCGCGCCGTTCTCACGGGCGACGCGGACGGCGTTGGCGATGTCTTCGTTGAGGAGGCCATCCCCGTTGGGCCCGAAGCGCCGCCAGTCCATGCGTGGCCGGGCGACAAAGCACTCTCCGTAGTGCGCTGCGGTGGCCACACGGGAGAAGAAGCGCCGGCCCTGGTCGCCGCTATCCACCGTGAAGGCGGCCGGCACGCAGCCCAGGTGATACCGCCGCGCCGCATAGCGCACCTGGGCGTCACTCGTGACGCTCGGCAGGCCCAGCGTCGCGACGGCCGGCGGGCTGGCGGCGGTCTTCCCGGAGTCCCCCGGGCAACCGCCGATCAGCAGCGCGCCCCAAGCGCCGATCACGACGAGAATCGCGCCACCCAGGCCGACCACCGGCCGCATCGCTAGGGCTCCGTCCACAAGTGTTGCCACACGGCGCACGCTTCCTTCGGGCGGCCCGTCTTGTCGTACAGGCCCATCGACGCGAAGACCGGCCCGAACAGGGTGCAGTCGTACAGGAAGAAGTAGTTGACCAATTGCACGTTCAACCCGCGCGTCAACTGGTCGAAGCGTCGTAGGAACCGCGCCTGCGCGGCCTCGGAGCCACCGTACTTCGGGTCGGTCGACCACCCGAGTTCGGCGAAGATGATCGGCTTGCGCGTGTGCTGCGCGATCTGCGCGTAGTAATCCTCCGGCAGGTCCTCCGGTGCGCCGAAGCGGATGGGATTGAAACTCGCCCACGGATACGACGACAATCCGATCGCATCGGTGTGGGGTTCGAACTTCGCGAGCAATTCCCAGTGGGGCGGGTGGACCGTCATGCCCGCCTGTCCGCCGAAGCGCCCCAGCAACTGCTCATACTGAAACGACACGAATACGATCGTATCTGGCCGGCGCTGCTTGATCGCGGCACGAGCCTCCGCGAACAGCGAGACGAAGTTGTCGAAGTCATCCGGCTGCTGTTCGTAGTACGCGTTGACTTCCATGCCCAGGCACACGTACTTGGCGTCGTAGGCCTCCGTGCGGGCGAGGGCCTCGGCAATGAAAGCCTGACGTACGCCGGGCGATGCGAACGTTTGCCCCTTCAGTTCGGGCGGCAGCTTGGCCGCAAGTTTGCCCGTCCGTGGCGAGCCGTAGGGGTCCAGTTGCACGAGAATGTCGCAGCGTTTTCCCGCCAGCAGCGCCTTTTGCCACACGCTCTCCTGTCCCGCCTTCGACGCCGCAAACGTCTTGCCCTTGGCCGACCACCACTCCAGCGGGTCGGGCAGACTGATGCAGTCGTTGAGTTCGGCGGCCACCTTATACGCGTCGACAATGCTGTCGCGCTGCTGCCAGTCGCGCGGCGTCGGTACCACCGAGCGGACCACGTGCGCCGGGCGCGAAGCGGGCGCACGGGTGGTCGTCGGGCCGGCGCCCGCCAGGAGAGTCAGGCCCAGGAGGGCCGGCCAAAGCCATCGGTGCATACTTGCTCCAGCCGACACGCTACACCGCCTGTGCGCTGTCCCGCGCCACCGCCGGTGCGCCGGTCCAGGTCATCGTCCGCTGGGCGGCGATGGCACGCAGCGTCTGCCGCAGTCCGTCCGCGAATGTGTACGGCGTGGGCAGGTCGAGCGCGCGCTCCAGTTTGTGCCGTGCGGTGCAGTAATCCCCCGTCTCCACGCGCTGGGCGTCGGCCGGCCACGGAACGTACTCGACGCGCGTGCCCGTAACCTGCTCCGCGAGCGTCGCGACGGCCTCACGCAGGGCGAGGGGGTGTCGTCCGCCCACGTTAAAGACATCGTTGTGGCACGCTTCGTTGGCGGCCAGCGCGAAGAACGCCAGCAACGCATCGTCCACGTGCACATAATCGCGCAGTTGGGTTCCGTCGCCATACACGCGGATTGGCTGCCGCTCCAGGGCCTGGCGGATGAAGTGGTTGATCGCGCCATACGTCTTCGACTGCGGCTCGTCGTAGGGCCCGTACGGATTCGAGAGTCGCACGACGCAGTACCGCAACTGGTGCGTCTGATGAAAGACACGCAGGTAATTCTCGGCGGCGATCTTGTGGGCGGCATAGATGCTGGCCGGACAGAGCGGGTGCTGCTCGTCGACGGGGAGGTACTGTGGCCGGCCATAGACGAGCCGCGAACTGCAGAAGACGACCAGCGGGGCTGGGCGGGCGCGCGTGCAGGCGTCGAACAGGGTCAGGTGGGGCAGAATCTCGATTTCGAGGTTGTCGAGCGGGGCGTTGTTGCTGTCGACCGCACCCGTGGCCCCCGCGAAGTCGAAGACGATGTCCTGCCCGGCCACGGCGCGGGCCACCATGTCCCGGTCGCGCAGATCGCCGTGGTAGACGGGACTGCTGCCGGCGGCGCGCGGCGTCATCCGGCGCGACAGGAGGGCGACGCGGGCGCCCCAGCCGCGCAGCATGAGCGTGGCATTCACGCCGAGAAAGCCGTCGGCGCCGACGATGAGCACGCGCCGGCCCGCATAGGACGCGCGCAGGCGCGATTCCGCGGCGGCGCGGCTGGTTTCGATTTCGCGGCGCACGGTGTGACGCTCCCTGAGACTCCGCAGTGCAGACCAGCAGGACGATCAGTCTGCGGCAAGCCCGAACACGCGAACACCGCTTGAACAATAGGGCGCATGCGGGGCGTTATCAAGGAAAGCCGCGCGCGGGACGGACGAGTTGTCGCGTCCGTCTATAATCACGCCGGACCGGGAGAGATTGTGGAATTCGGGCCGTCGCCGTACTGGAATCTCCTGAATAACCACCCGGCGCGCTGCGCCGGGCAGCAGGGTTGCCCACGCATGGCGCTGCAGCGTTTCAAAAGGTATGCTGGCCGGCCGTGGCTACGTGCGGTTCACGGTGTGCTCGCAGTGCTGTGGGTGGCATGCGGCACCGGTACGGCGCAGGCCGAGTCCGCCATCACGCTGAACGGCAATTGGGAGCAGTACGTTGGCGCGCAGACGCCGCGCATCGTCGGTGTCCCGAGCTGCTTTGACCCGATCGGTGGCGTGACCACGTACGTCCGTCGCTTCACCCTCGACCCCGGCACGGCCGGCAGCGTCGTCCTGCTGCAGTTTGAGGGCGTCAGCGGGCAGGCCACGGTTTGGCTCAACGATGTGCTGCTCGGCGGTCACGGCGGCTTCACGCCCTTCTGGTTCGAGGTGTCCGGCGTGTTGCACGGCCCGGGCACCGAAAACGTGCTCAAGGTCGCCATTGACGACCATCGCGATGCCACGACGATTCCCTACGAGGACATTCCCTGGGTGAATTCGGGGGGGATCATTCGGGACGTGGCGTTGCGCTTTTTTGATGGCGCCGCGATCGTCCGGGCTGGACTGCAGTACACCTTCGCCGATGCCCAGTACAGCGCGGTTTACGGTGACGTCACTGTAGACCTGCTTGGCCGCGCCGGTCAATCTGTCGCGCTCGACGGCGGCATCTTCTCTGGCCCGCCCGCCGACCTGCAGATCGCCGCGCCATTCGCGCCCAGCGGTCCGATCGTATTGGATAGTGGCGGCCGGGGCAGCGTACAACTGCACTTCAGCTTGACGAGTCCGCAACTCTGGTCACCCGATCATCCGCAGCTTTACACGCTCTGGGTCAAAGCCTCAATCGGCGGCAGTCAGGTCGATCAATTCGGCCAGCGCACCGGCTTTCGCGACATCGCGGTACGCCGCAACGACATCCTCCTGAACGGTCAGCCGATCTTCCTGCGCGGCGTGTGCCGCCACGATCTGTACCCGGACACCGGCTTCGTCGGCACGTTCGACCAGATGGCCCACGACATGACCGAGATCAAACGGATGGGTGCCAACTTCGTGCGCCTGATTCACTACCCGCAGCACCCACAGATTCTGGCGCTGGCGGATGAACTCGGACTGATGGTGTCCTGCGAGATTCCCGCCTGGGCCAACATCTTCGACCCGGCGGTCCGCACGCGTCTGTACGACATGTACCGCGAGCTCATCCTCCGCGACATGAATCACCCGGCCGTCATCCTGTGGCTGTCCGGTAACGCGCGCGCCCGGCCTGTGCCCTACGCCCAGGAGGCGCAGCAGCTCGCCAAGTCCCTCGACCGCAACCGCCTGGCGTCGTGGGTCATCGACGACGACTCGTACGACCCGAATTCGGTGCACGACGATGCGCAGTTCATCCGCGCTGCCGGTCTCGACGTGTACCTCAAGGTCACGTTCTGGCTGTACTACCTGGAGTTCCTGCAGGATGCCTGGACGAATTTCCCCAAGGACCTCCCGATCGTGCTCGCGGAGCTGGGTTTCGAGGGCGACAACCGCGGTCCGGTGATCATCACACCGCAAGGGGACCCACTGAACGTGACCGAGGCGCAGCAGGCTGCCACGATCGCCGATCAACTGGAGGCCTGGCGGCCGCACCTGCCGTTCTACGCCGACGAGCATATCACGGGCATGTCGATCTACTGCTGGCAGGACCTCCGCTGGCCGGACATCGATCGCCACCTGCCCAGCCACATTCCCGCTCTGCGGTTCGGGCTGGTGTACGAGGACCGCACGCCCAAGCAGGCCCTGGGGACGGTGGCCAACTACTACCTGACGCTGCCCAGGACGTGGGTTGGCCGGCAGCTTGACGGCAACGCGCCGATCGAGCCGCTGTTCACGGAGGCGCGCCAGCTCTCCGCCGTCGTCAACACGGTGAACCGCGACTCCGGCCCCGCGCTGAACGCAGCCGGCACGCGGTTGTACTTTGCGTCCGACGGGCCCGACTACGTGGGTCTGCCCAGGTTGATGGTGAGTGACCTGGTGGACGGGGCGTGGCAGCCGCCGCAGTTTCTCGACATTCCGCAGGAGACCGAGTTCTTCGCGTTCCGCAGTGCCCCCGAGGTCGCATTCGACGAGCGCACCCTGTACTTTACGCGCGCGATCCTCAGTGGCATCTTCGTGGCGCAGACCCGTATCTGGCGCGCCGACCTCGTCAACGGCCGATGGCAACGGCCGGTCGACCTGGGCGCGCCGGTCAACTATCCCGACCCCATCACCGTCACCGCGCACCCCAGCCTCACGCTGGACGGCAACACCATGTACTTCAGCTCCGATCGTCCGGGTGGCTTCGGGGCCAGCGACATCTGGGTCACGCGGCGCGTCGGCGGCGTCTGGCAGACACCCGAGAACCTGGGGCCCGTCGTCAACTCCGCGAGCAACGACTCCGAGCCGTGCATCGCCCCCGACGGCTACACGCTGTACTTCTCGTCCGGACGCCCCGGTGGCTTCGGCAGCTCGGATTTGTGGGTCACGCACGACGTGAGCGGCCAGTGGACTACGCCCGCCAACCTCGGCCCGGACGTGAACTCCGCCGGCTCCGAACGGGAGCCGTACGTCTCGCGCGACGGGCAGTACCTGTTCTTCACCGGCATCCGCGACGGCGGTCAGGGACTGAGCGACATCTGGTACGCACGCCGCGCGGCCGCCCCGGATGTGACGGATCTCTCCGCGACCGCTACGCTGCGGATCACGACCAACTACCCGGGCGTCACGATCGGTGTCGTGCCGGACGACGTAGCGCACCAGGGCGGTGGCCCGTCCGACGCCGGTCTGGTGCGCCGTTTTCGCCCCGGCACGCCAGTCGGCCTGAGCGTACCGGGTGTCTACAACGGCCTGAACTTCTGGCACTGGGTGCTGGACGGCGCGGAGCAGAACGACCGGCAGACCGGGGCCGTCGTGATGGTCCGCGAGGCCGTCGCGGCCGAAGCCTTGTACGCCATCCCGGTTGCCCTGGCGATCGACGGGCAGTCGGTGCTGCAGCTCAAGACGGCCACGGCAGCCGCAAGCGAACTCCGCTACACGGCCGTCGTGCAGTACCTGGATGGGACGCAGCAGTCGGTGCGCAGCGGGGTGGTGTGGTCGGTCAGCGATCCGTCCGCTGCCGCCATTGACGCGGCGACCGGCGCGCTGACACCCCGGCGTGGCGGTGTGACCGTGACGATCCGCGCGGATGGGGAGGTTGCCGGCTTCAAGTTGCCCACGGCCACCAAGCGTGTGGAGCTGCAGGACGACTTGCCCGCGGCCACGAACCTCGGCGTGTGTGGCGCCGCATGCGGTCCACTGGGGCTGGCCCCGGTCTTCAACACATGCGTGGGATTGCTGGCGTTGCGGGCGGGCTATCGACGGCACGCGGCGCGACGGCAATAGGCGCTGAGCTGCCAGGGCGGACTCGTCAGGGCGTGGCGACAGGCACCCCGGGGGGCGGCGCCGGATAGAGCTGCAGCGCGTTCGTGGGTTGGATGGCCACCGCGGCCCCCTGCAGCACGGCCTGGGCATCGGCAAACAGGTGGGTCAGCGCGCTCGCGGACGTACTGTCCGCGGAGACGCGCAATTCGTACCCGGTTGGCGCCGCGGGGCTGTGCTGCAATGCCACGGTCACGATGCTGCCGCAGGTGATCGACTCGAGCGGCGCCATCGTACCGACGATGTCCCGGCCCGCCACCGTCGCCAGCGGCGCATGGGGATCGCTCATGTGCCCCGCGGCGAAACGCAGCATCGGGCACCGCTCCAGAAACCCCAGCCCCGACTCGTTGCCGGTCAACGTCACCGTCGACTCGTATACGTGGAAGTTCGGGTCCTCCCAGGCGAGGTTAATTGCGGCCGGCACGCCCGGCAGGCCACGGACGTCGATGATGACGAACCCGTCGCCGTCTACCCCCGGTGCCGTGGTGTCGATCATGCGCCGCGCGACGCGCATCGTCGTCTGTACCGGCCGCTTGGCCGTCGCCACCAATGACGGCGTCGTCTGGACGGCGATCACCGACCCGCAGCGGTAGTCGTTGCCCAGCGTCACGGCCTGTCCGTCAAACGGAACGCTGACGCCGTTCGGCTCGGCCGCGGTCGTCACGAGTGTGCCCAGCGGGATGATCTGCTGCATGGCGCAGTCGAGGACGAGCGATTCCCAGCCGTGCGGCCCCACCGGCACGAGCCACTGCTGCGTCTTTCCCGCCGGATTGACCGCGCTGAGCAGGACGTGCGTCAGATCGTCGCTCGTGTTGGTCAGCACGACGGCCACGCGCCCCTGGTTCGGGTCCGTGACCCACTCCGGGCCGAACAAGCCGCAACTGCACAGCGCGACCAGCCACGCGGCCCCGCCTGCGAGCACAGGCACACGCCGCCTCGTCGCCCTCATACCGGCACCCCCGTTTGCGCCCGCAGATAGTCGATGACTTCGCCGATCCGCTCTTCCAGCCGGACGTGCGGTCGGTAGCCCAGCACGCGGTCCGCCCGGCTCACGTCCGCCACGCAGTTCTGCAACTCGCCCGGCTGGCTCGGCGCGTGCTGCGGGGTCAGGTGCGGTGCAATGCGTTCCGTCAGCAGCTCCGCGATCTGGTTCACCGACGTGGCCTGCCCGGTTCCCACGTTGCAGACGCACGCCGCGACGTCGGCCTCCAGTGCCCGCACGTTGGCTGCGACGATGTCGCTGACATGCACGAAATCGCGGCACTGCGCGCCGTCACCAAAGACGATGGCCGGCGCACCGCGCAAGAGCCGCCGCACGAAGATGCTGATCACGCCCACATACGGCGTGTCCGTCTGCCGTGTGCCGTACGTATTGAAGAACCGCAGCACGATCGGGCGCACGCCGATCTGCGGGCAGACCTGCAGGCAGTACTTCTCGGCCGCCAGCTTCGCAATCCCATATGGGCTGATCGGTTCCGTCCGGTAGGTTTCGGTCACCGGAGCGGGCTGCGGGGAGTCGGCGTAGACCGCCATGCTCGACGCCAGAATCAAGCGCTCGGGTCGCGTCGTCGCGCACGCCTGCAGGACGCGCAGGGTCCCGAGCAGATTGATGTCCGCGTCCGCGGCGAAGTGCGGCAGGGAGTCGCGAATCGACACGCGCGCGGCCAGGTGGTAGACCGCGTGTGCCCCGCGTAGGGCGACGAGCAGCCGCTCCGGGTCGCGCACGTCGCCTGCGACGAACTCCGCGCCGGCCGGGATGTTCTCGCGCCGTCCCAGGGAGAGGTTGTCATAGACGACCACTTCGCAGCCGTGCGCCAGCAACGCCTCAGCGAGGTGGGAGCCGATGAATCCGGCGCCGCCCGTGACGACGACCCGGCGAACGCTCATAGGTGACGCTCCTGCGATTCATCGCGCAGAGACGCGATGGAAAGGACCCAAGCCGGTGCCCGAACACGGGAGATTATAGCGCGACGACTCCCTGTACCCACTGGCATGAGTGCGGCCACCATGATGCCCCGGGGGACGGGACGACGGGTCTACTCCCCATTCGCGCCGTGCAACTCGTCATGTACCGCGAGCGGGCGATCGCTCATGATCCACGTCGCGCCGAGCTGCGCCGCGCGCCGCCACACCTCCGCCCGGTCCGCGGTGCCCAATGCGAGGCAAATCCACGGTACCCCTGCGGCCGCAGCACCGGCGGCCAACTCCGCGGTCAGTCCATTGCCGCGCACCTCCAGCACGACGGGCGCGAGGGTCTCCAGATGCTGCGCCAGTGCTGGGCCCCATTCGCGGGCTTCGAGCACCAGGCGCACACGCGAACCGGTTGCGCGGACAGCGTCCACCATCGGCCCGTACGCGCAGACGAGCACGGTGTCTTCACAGGCGGCCGCGCGAAGCTCCGTGATCAACTGCCCGGGCTCGATCGCACAGCAATCCAGGTAGAGGCTTCCACGCCCGCGAACCAAGTCGAGTGCTTCGCGGAGTAACGGGACGCGCGCCCGGGACCCTGCCGCGCCCCGCACCGGCAGCGCCCGCAATTCCTCGTAGGTGTGGTCGGCCAGCCGCCCGGCCGCGCCGGTCAGCCGCTCGAGCGTCTCGTCATGAAACAGGACGTGCCGGCCGTCACGTGTCCGCCGCACGTCCGCCTCGGCCCACGTCAGCCCATCCTGCAGGCACGCGGCGAGACCTGCCAGCGTGTTCTCTGGTGCCGCGCGTCCCACCGCGCGATGCGCAATGACTGCCGGCCGCGACGTCCGAGTAGTTGCTGCGGTTTCGTCCATACCAATGACTATAGTTCGGCCAACTCCCGTGGCCGCGTGGCGGCGCTCGCGCGCGGCCATTGCGACCAGGCCGCACGGCGTGCGACACCTACTCGGACGCTGCCCAGGTCGCCCAGCCTACCCAATTTGCCTTGTTCTCCGGACTTTTCGATACTTAGCTGTAGAGTGCCAGCAGTCTGGCTGCTCCTTTGTGTTTGGTGGCCCGACGACCTCTGGGGGTGCACGAGCGCCAACATGGAGATTCGTACGCTTTGGCCAGCCTGCCTCTCGCTCGCGCTTGCCGCGTTCGGCACGCTCCTCCTCACGGCGTGCGGACCGGTCGCCGCTGGCGATGCGCAGACTTCCGGCACGACCGCGGGCGTGTCTGCCTCCCTGACCGGCTCCGGCCAACAGCCGGACAAGACGCTCTCAACGGCCGCGCCCCTTCAGCCGGGTGCTGACAGCGGCGAGCGGGCGACCGATGTGGAGGTGATCCCTCAGCCGGATAGTCCCGTGGCAGCGCCGGTTGGTGAGGAGACGCCCGCGCAGGGTCCGCCGCGCGCCGTAACGGGCGTCGGTCTCTGGCCGCGCACGTACGACGTGGCCGGCATGCGCGATGCGCTTGCGCGGACGGCCGGTGTCAGCGACGTGGGCATGCTCCAGGTCACGCTGGCGTGGGACGATCTGCGCGGTGACACGGCGCACCTGGGATACCACGATCAATACGACTACCTCGTTGTGCCGGGCTGGGACGACAACCGCAACCTCTTCGACCATTACGGTCTCGGCAAGGCCGTTTGGCTCGATTTTCTGGTGTCCAGCGACCGCCGCTATTTGAACCTGCCGGCTTACGGCGGTGCCAGGGCGTTCACGAACCCGCAGGTCGCGGCCGCCTATGTCGCGGACTGTGTCTGGCTGGCGGACTACTTCGACCCGGACTACCTTGCCCTCGGCACCGAAATCGACGAATACCTGCGACAGGTGGACGCTGCCGAGCGTACGGCTGTGCTCAACGCGTACGTCACGGCGCGCGTCCAGATCAAGGCCCGGCACCCGGACCTCGTGGTGTTTGTCTACTACCAATACGAGAATGTCGGCGCCCGCGACCTGTGGGACCTGATCCGCCCGTTCGTGCAGAACAGCGATCTGGCTGCCTTCAGCACCTATCCTTCGCTGCCGCCCCCCGGCCCCGCCCTGTCAACCATCGAGCTGCCATCGGATTACTACGCACCGATCTCCAAGCAGTATCCCGGCGGTCCGCCGGCCGCATTCGTCGAACTCGGGCATCCGGCTGCGGCCTGCGCGCTATTCCCCAGTGGCAGTCCGGCCGAGCAGGAGGCGTTCCTGGCGCGCGTCGCGCGGATCGCCCCGCGCGACACCGCTCTCCTGGTCTGGTCGCACCTGTACGACCCGGATTACAGCGGGACGTGTGCACCCGACACGGCCCAGTATTTCGGTGCGATGGGCCTCTTGCGCCGCAGCGATTCCGTCCCCACGCCGACTTGGACGACCTGGTCCGAACTGGTCCCTGACCAGCCGTAGCAGCCCGTTGAAGGGTATCCGCCAGGAGTACGGCGGCACCGCGGAAACCAGGTTGCGGCGCACCCGACATCGCCAGTCCGCGCTCGTGCGGGACGAGCGGGGGGCCGACGCTGCCGACTCAGCGGGGTAGTAGCCCACCTCGTGGCCGGCCCACGGGCGGCGAGGCGGCCAGCTCGGGCCATCGTGTTGGGTTTCCGGCAATTGCCTGCCTACAATCCCTCCATCGACGGCTTGCCCGCGCAGCATGGGCCAGTGTGCGGCGCCGTCAGCGGCCGGCCGGTTGCCGGGCCACGAACCACCAACCCAGAGGATCTGCAATGAAAAGCCTGTTGCGGGCGGCCAGTCTCGGAGCGCTCCTGTTGGCGTGCGGCGGTTGCCTGCCGGACAACTACTGGAGCAGCGTGGCCGGCAGCAGCGGCGTGGCGATCATCAGCACGCTGCTGAGCGAGTTCTTCAAACGCCTCTTTCAGCAGGTCTGACAGCACACCCGCGCTGCGCCCGGGCGCTGGACCGGGGTGCACCGGATCAGGGAGTACGGACGCATGTTGACCACCGTGAGTCGAGACGCGCGCGCCCTTATCGGCACGTTACTGGCCGCGCTGGTGGTGACGACCGCCGGCTGCCAGGCGCCGCAGCCGCACGTGGCGCGGCGCGACACGCCGTTGGCCGAGACCCTGGTCGGCTCGCCGTTTGACCCTAACTTGCCGCCGCGCTACGTGCTGTGTCCGGCCGACAAGCTGCTCGTCCGTTTTCCCGACGAGGCGAGTCTCAACCAGGAAGCGCGCATCCGCTCGGACGGGATGATCACGCTGCCGTATGTGGGCGACGTGCCGGCCGCCCAGCGTTCGCCGGCTGAGCTGACGGCGGAACTCACCCAACGCTACCAGGACGTACTGAAGAGTGTCGTGCTGGCGGTCATTGTGACCGAGGAGGCGGGGCGGCGGGTCTACCTGGGTGGAGAAGTGCGGACGCCGGGGGCGCTGCCGCTCTACGGAGAGCAGACGCTGGCCCGGACGCTGCTGGAGGCGGGGGGGGTCACCAGCCACGGGAGGTCGGATCAGGTCCTGGTTCTGCGCGTGCGCCGCGGCGACGCCACGTACGTACTCAGCGCCAGCCTGGACCGCATCCTCGCCGGCACGGAGCCGGACGTGCGGCTGGAGCCGTTTGACATCGTGTACGTGCCGGAGACGGCGATCACCCGGATCAACCGCTTCGTTGAGCAGTACATCAATCGGATGATTCCGACGCAGGTGTCCTTCCCGTTCACCACGGAGCTGCACACGCAGCCACTGCACGTGATCAGCAACAACCCGGCGACGACGCCGGCGGTGTCGATCACGCGGTAGCCGGGCGCAGGGGACTGGTAGGTCGAGGTTGGGGTGCGGGTCGGGCTGCGCGCGTGAACGGGTTCTGCTGGGCAGGCGGCCCGGTATACTGTGGCGCGGCGTTCGCAGCCGGCTAGAAGACCCGCGCACGGAGCGTGATGGGTGCGGCCAGATGCTGGTTTCGCCGCGCTGGACCTCGGCCAGCCCGCACAGTCGTTCGGGACCCGCGAGGAGCCGACGCCAGGTTTTTTTGACGGGCGGTCAGCCCGTGTCCTGCGAAGGAGGCCCGGATGTTCCTGCGGCGCGCGCTACTCTGGACGCTGGTGTACCTGGCGGGGGCTGCGTGGGCCGCGCCGCCCGCGAGTGGCCCGGCGATTCCCGAGGATTTCCCGCGTTTTGTCGTCCCCGGACATCAGACGGAGATGGACAGCGTACGGGCGCTGTTCTGGCTGCACTACCAGCCGGCGGGTCCGCTGATCACGCTTTGGGACGAGTGGATGTCCATGAGCACGCTGTGGCCGGCGCGGGGCAGCGGGCGTGAGCTGACGGCGATGCGGCAGCGCTGGGCCGCGGCGCTGGCCAGCCGCGCGATCAATGCCGAAGGCTACGTGCACACGCATCAGCACGACGGACTGGCTCACGCGGAGGGCTGGCCCTTCCCGCTGTGGACGCAGGCCGGCGGCATCGGCTGGCATTTCCGGGGCACTGGCGTGGCGGGTTACGACGGGCCGCCGGCCACTCCGGACGGCTGGCAGCTCGCGGGCGCCCGCGGCGGCGAAATTGGTGAGAAGGGGTGGAGTGTTGAGCTGACCGAGGCGCGCGCGCTCGCGACCACGCCGGGTTTCGCGGTTGACGCGCGCGTCGCGCCGTGGCTGCGGCTGAACTGGTGGGCTGCGGGGCTGGAGGGCGCCAATTGCTACGTGGAATGGGTCACGCGTGAGCAGCCCGAGTTTGCGCCGCAGCGCCGCGTGTACTTCTCGCCGCCGCGCATGACCGGCGCGCGGCGCCCACCTGCGTCCGGTGCCGTGCAGCCCGACTTGGGCGCGGCCGAGACGCGCACCATGATCCCGATGTACCGCCACGCCGAGTGGAAAGGGACGATCACGCGACTGCGGCTCGGGTTCGACAACGGTGGTCCAGCGACGCTGGTGGTGAAGTCGTTTCACACGGCATGCGACACGCGGCACAGCGTCAACAACCTCAACTTCATCCGCGGTTGCTGCCAGTACTTCGCGTGGACCGCGGACTATGCCTTCCTGCGCGAGCAGATCGGGCGCCTGCGCACGGCGCTGCGCTTCACCATGCGCGAGTTTGACACGCGCCGTCGCAAGTGCATGTACACGACGTGGCCGGGACATGAAGGTCGCAGCGGCGTCCGTTACGTCGACGGGCAGAAGCAGGTTATTGCCGGCGAGGGGATCGGCGGCAATTACTGGGACCTGCTGCCGTTCGGCGGCGAGGATGCGCTGGCCACGATTTACTACTACGATACCCTGTTGGCGCTCGCCGACCTGGAGGAGCAGATCGCCGCACATCCGCAGTGGAACGTCGCCACCGGGGCGGATGCCTGCGATCCGGCCGATCTGCGGCGCCACGCGCAGGAGGTCCGAGACTACGGCACCCAGCGGTTCTGGAACGAGGCCACGGGGCGCTTCGGCACGGTCGATCTGGAGGGTGGGATGCACGACTACGGCTTCACGTTTTTGAACAATGAGGCCGTGTATTACGGCTTTGCGACGCCGGCGCAGGCCGAGGCGATCCACGCCTGGCTAGCCGGTACACGGGTAGTTGCGGGCGACACGTCGCAGGGACCGGACATCTACCATTGGCGCTTCGCGGCGCGCGCGACGACGCGGCGCAACATCGACTACTACTTCTGGGGCTGGTCGGCGCCCGAGTCGATCCCCTTTGGCGACCAGGTGCAGGACGGTGGGGCCGTGCTCGGTTGGTCCTATCATGACCTGATGGCCCGCCTGCGCGCGGCCGGTCCGGACGATGCCGCCCGGCGGCTGCGCGAGATTGCGACCTGGTTCGACGAGGTGCAGGCGGCGGGCGGGTATCGGGCGTACTACCACGAGCCGGGGCGCGGCACGCTGCAGGGGGGCAATGTCCCTGGCGGGCTGGGCCTCGACCGCGAGTTCTTCGAGTCCATCCTCGTGCCGCAGGTGCTGCTGTACGGTTTTCTCGGTTTTCGGCCGACGGTGACCGGGTGCGAGATCAGCCCGCGTCTGCCGGGAGACTGGCCGGCGCTAACGATCACGCGCATCCACCTGCGCGATCATGTTTTGAGCGTGACCGCGGGAGATCGGCGGATCCGCGTGGAGGACGACGACCCCAGCAGCGAGCCGCTGGAAGTTCGCGTGCCGCCGGGCTGGCAGCTTGAACGAGTGGCACGTTAGTCCGCGGCGCGCGTGGCCGTGCTACGGCGTGTTGATGCGGAACGACGCCAGCATGGCCTGGACATCGGGGAGGAGCTCGCTTTCCTTGTCCGGCGGTAGCGTGCTGACAATGAAGTAGCAGTGGTTGCCGTGCATGAAGACCCAGTGCCGCCAATGCAGGTCGTAACCGAGGCGTGATGGCACGGACGATTCAAAGAACAGCGCGTCAAACGCGCCGACCCGGGCCGGCTGGAGGGCTTGGGCGGTGGTCTCCGGCTTGACCCGCTGGGCCCATTCGAGCGCGACCTCGCGGGGTACCCGTGCCAGCAGCTCCGCGGTTTCCGTCTCGTCGTCAGCCGAGTAGGCGCCCGACTCGTAGATGTCCAGCCCCACCTGGAAAGTAGGTGGGATCAGCATCAGCCAGTTGCCCCGGTCGCGGGCCTTCCAGCCCTCGGCCAGCGTCACCTGGAACGGCTTCTCGCGCTGGGTCGGCGCGAATTCGAAGATAACCAGCTCTTCCGGCGGCAAGGCGCAGCCGGACAAATGCTTGCCGCTGGCGTCGTAGCGCCACGCAGAGGACGTCTGCAGGGCGAGCGTGTCCAGAAATTCGCGCAGGGTGGGCTTGTAGAATGAAGGGAACGGCGACTGCAAGTCCCCGTTCGTGATCTCGGGCGTCACGCCGACCAGGCCCACGCTATAGCCGAGCTGCTGGCGGCTGAGGACCATGAACATGTTGGCGAAGTCGCCGAAGAAGCCCTGCATACCGCCGTTCAGGCGGGTGGCCAGGCGGCGCGCCAGCTCCGCTTCACCGAGGCCGCTCGCCGTGCTCGTGGGCGAATCGGCCGGGCCGGTGGTCGGCGCGGCCGCTCGGGTGGTTGTCGTCGCCGAAGCAGCCTGGCGGGTGGGGGGGCTGGTCGGGTGGCCGCCGCAACCGGCTGGGTGGCTGTCGCGCCGGGTTGAGTGGTCACCGCACTCTGCTGTGTTGTGGCGGTGTCCTGCTGCCTGCAGCCTGCCGGCGCGAGCAGCGCGGCCGCGAGCACGAATGTCAGGCGGAACGTCATAGGTTGCCCTGCAGGGGGGACGTGTCCGCGGAGCGTCATGCGTTACTCCCCAGGTATTGCCGCGGTGTTCCCGCCACCGCGATGTCGCTGATATACCACAATGGAGCGCCGGGGGATACGGTGCAGCAGGCGGCATTCGGCCGGTGCGGGTGACTGGGGTGGCTGCGGGTGGTCTTCGCGCGGTGCGGTCAACGGATTCGTTGGCGCTGACGGCCCGCCTGGAGAGGTCGGAGGTCGTGCCGTGTGGCGGTGGGGAGTTTGGTGGCGCGGCTGGGGCGTTGGTCAAGCTGACTCGCACAAGGCCGCGATGGGGGAAGCCTCCGCCAGGATTTCGGCGATGGAAGTCTCCGCGTAGGCGCGCTGCACGAGGGCGGCGGCCTCATCCAGTCGGCGATGAAGGGGGCACAGCCCTTTGCGGTGGGACTTGAGGCCCAGGGGACAGCGCACGATGCGTTGCACGGGGTCCACGGCGTTGACCACATCGAGGACGGAAATGTCGTGCGGCGCGCGGAGCAGACGGAATCCGCCGGATCGGCCGGGTTGCGACTCGACCAGACCGGCGCGGGCGAGGGCCTGGAGGACGCGCGCCAAGTAGCCGGCCGGGACCCGGGTCGCCTGGGCGATGCGGGGGGTGCCGAGGGGCGTGCGCGGATCCCGGGCGAGCCAGATGATGGCGCGAAGGGCGTATTCGGCGGTTTGGGAAATGGTCATTGCGAATCCTCGGAGGCTTCCGCCAGGGTCAACCCGGGGTTGACCTTGACTCCCTGATTATGTGCGCTAGACTCAAAATGTCAACCTGAACGTTCTGGTTCAGGTTTGCGTTTCGGCCGGTGCGGGCCGGGTGTGAAACGCCGGCAGGCCTGGCGATTTGAGTGTGCAGAAAGGAGTGGCCGCATGAACGCGATCGACCCCATGACAACGGTTGGCGAGCTCGTGGCGGAGAATCCGAGGCGAGCCCGGGTCTGCGAGCGGTTCGGCATTGACTACTGCTGCGGTGGCAAGGTGCCGCTGCGTGAGGCGTGCGCGGCGGGCGGGATCGACGTTGAGCAGATCGTCCAGGCCCTGGCGCAGGCCGACGCCGGTGCGGCAACCGCGGGCGGAACGGACTGGCGGTCTGCGTCGTTGGCCGAGCTCAGCGCGAACATTGTGGACACGCATCATGCGTACTTGCGGCGCGAATTGCCGCGGCTGGCGCAGATGACCGCGAAGGTGCGCGAGGTGCACGAAGCGCGCCATCCTGAGCTGCAGGAGGTGCAGGAGGTGTACGTTGGCCTACGGGCCGAGCTCGAACTGCACATGATGAAGGAGGAGCAGGTGCTGTTTCCGCTGATCCGCACGATGGAGGCCAACGGGGTCGTAGCCGCGGCGCACTGCGGTTCCGTGCGGAACCCGATTCGCGTGATGGAGCATGAGCACGATACGGCCGGGACGGCGCTGCTACGGCTGCGCACGCTGACGAACGGTTATGCGGCGCCGGCGGATGGGTGCAACACGTACCGTGCGCTGGTGAGCGGACTCGCGGAGCTCGAGGCGGACCTGCACAAGCACATTCACAAGGAGAACAACATCCTGTTTCCGCGGGCCGTGGTATTGGAAGACGAACTGGTGGGGACTGCGGCGGTCAGCCAGTAGAGCGGAGGAGGAAGTCATGCGCAATCGCGGACTATGGCTCGCGCTGGGTGTGGTGATCGGGGGCTCATTCCTCGTGCTGGGATACTTCGGCCGCGAGATTTACCGCCAAGCGCCGCCGCTGCCGCAGCGTGTGGTCACGACCGATGGAACGGTGCTGTTCACTGGGCAGGAGATCCGCGATGGCCAGAACGTCTGGCAGTCGCTGGGCGGCCAGGAGCTGGGCACGATCTGGGGGCACGGCTCATACGTGGCGCCTGACTGGAGCGCGGACTGGCTGCATCGGGAGTGCGTGTGGACCCTGGACCACTGGGCTGAGACCGAGCACGGCACGCTGTTCGCGAAGCTGAGTGACGAGCAACAGGCGGCGCTGCAACGGCGCCTGAAGGACGGGCTGCGCGAGAACACCTATTCCGCCGACAGCGGTGATCTGGTTGTGTCACCAGCGCGTGCGCAGGCGATCGCGGCGGTCGGCCAGCACTATGCCGGCTTGTTCGGCCACGATCCCGAATTGTCCAGCCTGCGCAACGCTTACGCGCTTCCGGCGGACAGCATCAAGGACGCGGGGCGGCAGGACAAGCTGAACGCGTTCTTCTTCTGGACCGCTTGGGCGTGCGCCACCAACCGACCGGGCGGCGACGTTACCTACACAAATAACTGGCCGGCCGAAAGCCTGATCGGCAACCGACCCACGGGCCCGATTGTAGTGTGGTCGGTGATCAGCTTTGTCTTGCTGCTGGCCGGCATTGCGGCGCTGGCCTGGTACTTCGCCGTGCAGAAGCACAAGGAGCAGCCGGAGCCAGCCATTCCAAGCCGCGATCCGCTCCTGGCGCTGAATCCGACGCCGTCGATGAAGGCGACGCTGAAGTACTTCTGGATCGTCGCGGCGCTGGTCGTGCTGCAAGTCGGGCTCGGGGCCGTCACGGCGCACTATGGTGTCGAAGGCAACGGCTTCTACGGCATTCCGCTGGCCAAGTGGCTGCCGTACGCCGTCACGCGCACGTGGCACACGCAGCTCGGGATCTTCTGGATCGCGACGGCGTGGCTGGCGACCGGCCTGTTCATCGCGCCGGCGGTTTCGGGGCATGAGCCGAAGTTCCAGCGACTGGGCGTGAATGTGTTGTTCGTGTGCCTGCTCATCATCGTAGGCGGCTCGATGTTCGGTCAGTGGCTCGGTGTCCAGCAGCGCCTGGGTCTGACCGCCAACTTCTGGTTCGGTCATCAGGGTTACGAGTACGTCGACCTCGGTCGCTTCTGGCAGATCTTCCTGTTTGCCGGGCTGTTCATCTGGCTGGCGCTCATGGGTCGGGCGATGTGGCCGGCCCTGCGCAAGGCCAGCGAGAACCGCGGCCTGCTCGGGCTGTTCTTCCTGTCCTCGGTAGCGATTGCGGCGTTCTATGGTGCGGGGCTGATGTGGGGCCGTCAGACAAACCTGGCCATCGCCGAGTACTGGCGCTGGTGGGTCGTACACCTGTGGGTGGAGGGCTTCTTCGAGGTCTTCGCCACGGTCGCGATCGCGTTCCTGTTCACCCGCATGGGGTTGCTGCGCGCGGCGACAGCCACGGCGGCCGTGCTGTTCTCGACGGTGATCTTCCTGTCGGGCGGGATCATCGGCACATTTCACCATCTGTACTTCACGGGCACGCCGACGGCAGTGCTGGCGCTCGGGGCGACGTTCAGCGCCCTGGAAGTCGTGCCGCTGGTGCTGGTGGGATTCGAGGCCTATGAGAACTTGACCCGCAGTCGCGCCCAGCCCTGGGTATCCGCGTACAAGTGGCCCATCTACTTCTTCGTCGCGGTCGCGTTCTGGAACTTGGTCGGCGCGGGCCTGTTCGGCTTCCTGATCAACCCGCCGATCGCCCTGTACTACATGCAGGGCCTGAATACGACCCCGGTGCACGGTCACACGGCGCTCTTCGGCGTGTACGGCATGCTCGGCATCGGCCTGATGCTGTTCTGCCTGAAGGGGCTGACGGTGCACAACAAGTGGCGTACCGGCTGTGTTGCGTTCGCCTTCTGGGCGATCAACATCGGGCTGGCGCTGATGGTGCTGATCAGCGTGCTGCCGGTGGGGTTGCTGCAGACGTGGGCGAGTGTCGAGCATGGTATGTGGTATGCCCGTTCGGCGGAGTTCCTGCAGACGCCGCTGATGGATCGGCTGCGCTGGCTGCGCGTCATCGGCGACAGCATCTTCGCTCTGGGCGTGTTGTCGCTGGGTTGGTTCGTCTTGGGGCTGAAGACGGGTTGGTCGCTCGCGCCGGAGCGGGAGACCGCCATGGATGTGTCCGGGGCCGTGGTTATGGAAAATGCGTAGCAAGGGACGTACAAGTGCCAGCGGCGCTGGGCCAATCCCAGCGCCGCAGGCATCTCGGTTCACACACATGACATACCCACCGCTCAAGCGACATCCGGCGCTGGTGCCCCTGTCGCGCGAGCATTTCAACGGCCTCGTGCAGGTGCGGCGGCTGCGGCAGGCCGCGGACGCAGATGCTCCGCGGCGGCGCCACGCGCTGACCGGGTTCCTGGCGAACTGGTCGACGGAGATGGCGGCGCATTTTGATGACGAGGAACGGCTGTTGGGTCCGCTGATGAGCCTGGAAGACTGCCAACGGCTGCTCGCGGACCATGCACAGCTGCGAGCCTGGGCGGGCGAGGTGCCGGGGCGCGCCGTGGCCACTGAACCCGAGAGCGAATGGATGCGAGAAGTGGCCACGTTCCTGGAGCATCACATTCGCTGGGAGGAGCGCGAGTGCTACGAGCGGCTCCAGCAGACCCGCGCCCAGGAACTTGCGGCCCTCATGCCCGCTGCCAGGGACATGGAGCGCTGCCGCACCGGGGCGGCACCACGCGGGCGCACGCTGCGGAACGGAGACTGAAGATGCACACTCCGCCAGCACGGCACGCCGCTGCACTGGCAGGGGCCGCGCGGTACGCCGGATCGATTCCACTGCCGGTCCATTGCGCCCACGGTATCTACCGCCGCTTCTTCCGTGCCGGCATCGTCGTCACGCTATCGGCCGGGGCCACCTGGGGGGCCCTGCTGCTGGGGCGCGCCGCCTGGGCCGGATCGTTCACCGCGATCTCCATCCACGATATCAATGCGCACGGACACGCACAGATTTTCGGTTGGGTGGGGCTGTTTGTGATGGGCTTTGCCTATCAGGTGTTCCCGCGGATGTGGCACAGGGTGCTGTGGCGACCCGACTTGGCGTTGTTGACGTTCTACCTCATGCTCGGGGGCCTCCTGGCCCGCATGGTTGGCGAGCCGCTGTGTGCGCTGCCGGGCCTGCGCACCCTGGCGCTGGTCGGGGCGACGAGCGAGGTTGTGGCCTGCGGCCTGTTTGCGCTCGTGATCGTGCGCACCATTCAGCGCAGCGGCCAGGCCCTGACCTGGCCTGACGGGTACGTGTTCGCGGCCATTGCGTTCTTCTTCATCCAGGCCGTGTACGAGTGGGGTTTGTTGTTGGCCACCACGGGCGCGGCCACGCGCGCCGCGCTGCTCGACGTGATTGCGACCTGGCAGGCCCCGCTCCGTGACATCCAGATCCATGGCTTTGCGCTGCTGATGATCCTCGGCGTGGGCCTCCGCATGTTCCCGCCGCTGTTCGACCTGCCGGCCCGCAGCCCGCGCCTGATGCGCAACTGCTTGTTCCTTCTGCTGGCCGCAATCGCCGGCGAGGTGACCTCCTTCCTGCTCGTGCGGCTGACCGGCGAACATGCGTGGGGTGGGGCGTTGTACGCGGCCGCGCTGGTCCTGGCCGGGACCTGCTGCGCCCTGACGTGGCGCTGGCTGCCGGGAAAACGCGCGGCGCGGCCGGAGCGTGGCCGCAAGTTCGTGCGGGCCGCAGCGCTGTGGTTGAATATCGGGATGCTCATGCTGGTGCTTGCCCCGCTCTACATGTTCGTGTTCCTGCCGCATTCGCCGTGGTTGTCGGCGTCCGGGGCGCGGGCCATCACGATCGGCTTCTCGCACGCCTACTACGGGGCGATCCGCCATGCCGTGACCGTGGGTTTCGTCAGCCTGACGATCGTGGGGATGGCGGCGAAGGTCGTGCCGCTGCTCAACGGGGTCGATACGCGAGGCTTGCGGTCGCTGTGGCTGCCGTTTGTGCTGGTCAACGTTGGGTGTACGCTGCGGGTGGTTCTACAGGTCGCGACGGACTTCGCGGAAGTGGCCTACGCGCTGGTGGGCGTCAGCGGCGTTCTGGAGGTGGCTGGTCTGGCGATCTGGGGTGTGCACCTGTGGCGTGGCATGGCGCGCAGGGTACCGGCGATCCAGCACGAGGGCATCGAAGTGCGCCCGGCCCCGGCTGTGGCTGAGGAGTTCGCGGGCGGCGTGGTGGGCCAGCGCGCCATTGCTCTTGTCGGGGGCCGGCCATGATCCGACTCAAGCGCGTGTATGAACCGGCGGCGCGCAGCGACGGGTTGCGTTTTCTGGTGGAGCGCCTGTGGCCGCGGGGGGTGACGAGAGCGGCGCTGCATCTGGAGGCGTGGCTGCAGGACGTGGCGCCGAGCACTGCGCTGCGGCGCTGGTTTGCGCATGAACCGTCAAAGTGGCGGGAGTTTCGCAGGCGCTATCGGGCTGAGTTGGACGAGCGGAGCGAAGCATGGCAGCGCATTCTGGCGGCCGCGCGACGGGGGCCGGTGACGCTGCTCTATAGCGCGCGCGACGGCGACCGCAACAGCGCCGTAGTGCTGGCGGAGTATTTGCAGGATCGCGGTGCGCGGTGTGTCCCGGCCGGTGCCGTGGGTCGTGGTGTCCGCGGGGAGCCGTAGTTGAACGAGGCACGCGAGCGTGTGCTACACCAGAAACGGAGCACGAACAATGAGCGTGAATGGCAGAACATTAACGGGAACACTGGTACTGGTGGGTGCCGCGCTGCTGCTACCCCGGTCGGCCTTTGCGCACTGCGATGGTCTGGACGGCCCGGTGGTGCGGGCAGCGCGGAAGGCCGTGGCAGCGGGCGACGTGAATGTTGCGCTGATCTGGGTTCAGCAGAAGGACGAGGCGGAAATTCGGCGGGCATTCGAGCAGACGCTGAAGGTCCGCAAGCTCAGCAGCGCGGCTCAGGAGCTCGCCGATACGTGGTTCTTTGAGACGCTGGTGCGCGTCCACCGGGCCGGTGAGGGTTTCCCGTACACCGGGCTGCAGCCGGCGGGCCGCGATCTGGGGCCGGCGATTCCCGCGGCGGACAAAGCGGTGGAAACGGGCGTCCTCAGCGAGGTGCTCAAGCTGCTGCCGGCGACGGCCCGCGATGGCGCCCGGCAACGTTTCGAGCGGGTCACAGCAAAGAAGGCGTTCGAGGCAGGTGACGTGGCTGCCGGGCGCGAGTTCGTGGCGGCCTACGTCGCCTTTATCCACTACGTGGAGGAACAGCACGCCGGCGCGGGTCGGTCGCAAGCAGGTTGCGCACACTCGGCGGCCCACACGCAGCCGGCGCGAACCGGGCCCTAGCGCGGTGCCAGCAACGAGGGCACCCCGCGGGCGGACGGAGCGCGGACCGTTGCGGGCGGCCGCGAGCGACTCATTCCTGGAAGTTGCCGGCGGCTTCGGGCTGATAGAGCAGTTCGTCGATTCGCAGGTGCAGCAGGCCGGTGGGTGTTTCCCACTCGATCTCATCGCCGACCCGATAGCCGAGTAGCGCCGTGCCGAGCGGGCTGAGGATCGAAACGCAGTCCGCGGTGTCGGCCCGGTCCGGGTAGACGAGAGTCACAACGCGCTGCTGGCCGGTAGCGAGGTCCGTCAGCCGCAGCTTCGAGTTCATCGTAATGACGTCCGGCGGGACTTCCTGCGGCCGGACGGCTTCGGCGCGATCGAGTTCCCGGTCCAGGGCGCGGAGGGGGGCGAGGTCGGGGGCATCGCCGATGGCCGTCAACAACAGGCGTCCGAGGCGGTCCATGTCGCTCACGGTGACGAAGATGTGGCGTGCGTTCATGCGGGGCTCCTTGGCGTGGGCGTGCGCGGGCGCCGGCGCGAGCGCTGTGGCCTACGCGGTGGGTGGACCGGGGCGGCCGCGCGCAGGATGGCCGCGGCGTGTTCGATGAGGGCGATGGCGACAGGGTGTTTGGCGCGGCGCTCGACGCTGATCGCGTAGAAGCGGGCCCGCACGGGGCCCAAGTCGCCGACGGTCTGCACGTAGTGGCCTGCGGTGAGTTCGCGCGCCACGGGGTCGGGCACGGCGAAGAACCCAGCGCCGCGCAGGCCGCAGGCGTTCAGCAGCGCCTGGTCTTCGAACTCGGCGAGGATGCGGGGGCGCACGCCGACGGACTCGAACCACTCGTCGAGCGTACGGCGGAGAGACGTGTTGGTGGTCGGGAGGAGGGCGGGAGCGCCGTCGAGGTGAGCGGGGAAATCGCGGCGGAGGCGGCGGGCGAGGGCGGGGACAGCGCAGAGCGTGAGGCCCGCTTCGCCGAGGAGGTGGGTGAAGGTGCGGACCTTGATCGACGGATCGGGCGGGGCGTCGGAGAGCACGAGGTCCAGATCATGCACGGCGAGCTGGGGTAGCAACTGGGTCTGGGTGCCCTCAACGCAGACGAGGCGCAGGGCCTGGGGCAGGCGGAACGCAGCATCCAGGATGCGAGCGAGAATCGGCTTGGGCAACACGTCATCGACGCCGAGGCGGAAGCGCAGGGAGGTTTCCAGGGTGCGGCCGCGGGCCACGTCGAGGAACTCCTGGCCGAGGCCGAAGATTTCGTCCGCGTAGCGGGCGGCGAAGCGGCCGAACTCGGTGGGGGCCAGTTGGCGGCCGACGCGTTTGAAGAGCCTTTCGCCCAGAGCGCGTTCGAGCGCGCGCAACTGGGCGGAGATTGTGGCGGGGGAGAGGAGCAGTTTGCGGCAGGCGGCGGCGATGCTGCCCTCGCGGGCGACGGTCCAGAAGTAGAACAGGTGGTGATAGTTCAGCCAATCCATGCCGGCAGTGTAGGCCGGCCTTTGCTGACGAGCTAGGCACCGCAGCGCATTCTACGAATGCGTACCGAGCGTCCGCGGCGCGCTGCCGGCACCGGGGGGCGGCGGGCCGGGCGCACGTCACAGTTCGAATAAACCATACTATCAATGCGATATTATCTGTCTTGTTAACAATCGGCAGCGTCCCTATACAGGAGGTGTGAGAGGACAGGGCCGCCCGGGGTTGCGGCGCGCGGACCGGCGGGGTTCGCGCGGCGACCGGCGGGCAGGTACGGTGCGGCGGGTGCGCCCCGGTGGTCGGGGCGGCGGCGCCGCGCGAGGGCGCCGCAGGCAGGTGCGGCGCCAGAAAGGAGACGGCGATGCGCATCCGGATTGCGACGCAGAACCTGTCGCT
Organism: uncultured Planctomycetales bacterium; assembly: GCA_964523405.1. Classification (GTDB taxonomy): domain Bacteria; phylum Planctomycetota; class Phycisphaerae; order UBA1845; family Fen-1342; genus CAZGAQ01. Next base: position 15,601 of record CAZGAQ010000014.1, on the reverse strand, counting down.
GACCAGTGGCCTGCGTGAGCTTGTGCACACGCGCATGCAGTTCGCGCTAGGTCGCTTCGCGCACCGCATCGCGGATGTGGTGGTGCGATTCGAGGACGTGAACGGCCCGCGGGGCGGGCCGGACCTGCGGTGTCACGTTCAGTTGGCGCTGCGGCCCCGGGGCGAGGTCAACGTCTCGGCCGTGGCCGGGCGACCGGGGGCGGCGTTGAGCGCGGCGGCACAGCGAGCGTGTCGGTGCGTGCGCTCGCGGGTGCGACGTCGCTGGATGCTGCGGCGACGTGCGCGCGAGGTACGGGGGACGAGTTCCGCCGCCTGAGGCGGGCGGTGAGGCCGGGGCGTGGAGGCGAGACGTGGCAGCACTGGGCCGGTACAACCGAAAACGTCGGCGGCCCCGGACCGCGCGGCGCAACGAGCTGCGCGGGGTGCTGCTGGCCGACTTCACGACCGGACGCGCCAGCGTGTTTCCGCACCGCCTGGAGCGTTCCGTCACCGGCCGCGCGTGGTCGCTGCTGCGCGCGATCTGCAGACTGAATCCGAATCTTGCGCTCGCCCCGCTGGGGAAGACGTGGGTGTCACCTGGATTCCGGCAGACCGCGGACGCCCGGCGTGGCGGGCGTCCCGTGGCGGACGGGGTCGGCTACAGACGGAGGCTCAACATGGCTCGACGAAGCATCTACATCACTCGGCAGGACGCGAATCGCCTGCAGGAATGGCTGCGCATCTCGCGGCGCCGGCATGAGAAGGACCGGGAGAACCTGGATGTGCTGGAGCGTGAGCTGGAGCGTGCGCACCTCATCGAACCGGACGCCGTTCCCGGGGACGTGGTCACGATGCACTCGCAGGTGCGCCTGATGGACCCCGCCACGCGGCAGGAGCTACAGTGCACGCTGGTGTTTCCGGAGGATGCGGTGGCGCGGCACGAGCGCGTCTCGGTGCTGGCACCGCTGGGGGCGGCGATCCTGGGGTGTCGCGCGGGCGACGAGATCCGGTTTCAGGTCCCCGGCGGTGCGCGGACGGTGCGCGTGCTGCAGGTGCTCTACCAGCCTGAGGCCGCGGGACATTTCCACTTGTAGCGTCGCGCTGGTGCGCGGTCGGCCGCGCAGGGAGTCGGACCATGATCGTCATCATCGCCGCACAGGAACCGCATCTGCGGGGCCCGGTCGCCCCGCGCTTTGAAGCGGCGCCGTACTATCTGGCGGTAGACACGCTGGCGTGCCGCACGACCGTGTTCTTGCACCCGGTGCAGTACGAGGTGGCGTGTTCACCCGCAAGTCTGGTACAGCGGTTGCGACGCTTCGCGCCCGAGGCCGTCGTGGCGGGGAGTTTTCCGGCGGAGGTGGAGCAGGCGGCCGCGGCGCTGCGGATCTGCCTGAAGGTGGTGCGGGGCCGCGCCGCCGACGCGGTTCAGCAGTGTTTGGGCGGGGGTGGGTCGGCGGGGCAGTGCTGACCGTGCGGCCGCGTCCGGGCGCACGCGGGTCGCGCGGCACCGGCGGGGCAATCGGCCCTGATAACCCCAGCTTGCAGCCGCGGCGGGCGTACGCCGCGGCCTGCCAGCGGGATGCGTGGCGCCACCCGCAGATTACTCCGGCGTCGCTGGGGCGCGCTTTTTCGTAAAGAGTTGCGTGACCAGGACAAAGAACATCGGAATGAAGATCAGGTCGATGAACGTGGCGGAGAGCATTCCGCCGGTGACGGCCGTGCCGATGGCATTCATGGCTCCGGCTCCGGCGCCGGAGGCGATGGCCAGGGGCAGCGTGCCGAAGAAGAACGCCAGCGAGGTCATGATGACCGGGCGGAAGCGGATTCTCACGGCCGCCAGGGTTGCCTCCAGCAGTCCCAGCCCGTGTCGGCGCTGTTCTTTGATGAACTGGATGATCAGGATGGCGTTCTTGGTCGAGAGGCCCAGGGTGGTCAGGAACCCGATCTGGAAATACACATCGTTCGGGAAGCCGCGCAAGGTCGTCGCCAGCAACGCGCCGAACACACCCAGTGGCAGCATCAGCAAGTTGACGAAGGGGATGGTCCAGCTTTCGTATAGCGCTGCCACGCAGAGGAAGATCACCAGAATGGAGAAGGCGTAGAGCACGGGGCCCTGGGCCGTCGCGAGGCGCTCCTGGTAGGAGAGCCCAGACCAGTCGCCGCCGATGCCCTGCGGCAGCTTCGTGACGATCTCCTCGAGCGCTTGCATCGCTTCGCCGGAACTCCGGCCCGGCGCCGGCTCGCCCCAGATATTCAGCGACGGAAAGCCGTTGAAGCGCTCCAGGCGCGGGGACCCCGTCGTCCAGCGGCTGGACGCGAACGAGGCAAACGGCGTCATCTTGCCGGCGGTGTTTCGGACGTAGAGCTTATTCAGGTCCGCAGGCAGCATGCGGTAAGGGGCGTCGGCCTGAACGTAGACGCGCTTGACGCGCCCACCCTGAATGAAGTCATTGACGTAGGCGCTGCCGAAGGCGGCCGAGATGGTGCTATGGATCGAGGTGATGGGCAGGCCCAGGGCGCCCGCCTTCTCCCAGTCCACGTCGACCCGGTATTCGGGCACGTCCTCCATGCCATTGGGGCGGACCTTGACGAGTCGCGCGTCCTGGGCCGCCATACCCAAGAGCTGATTGCGGGCGTCCAGCAGCGCGGCGTGACCCAGGCCGCCGCGGTCCACCAGTTGAAAATCGACTCCGAGCGCGTTGCCCAACTCCACGACGGCGGGTGGCGGGAACGCGAAGAACATGGCCTTGCGCAGGGTCGCGAGGCGTGCCATGGCCCGGCCGGCAATGGCGTTGGCGCGCAGGTCCGGCCGGTCGCGCAGCTTCCAGTCCTTCAGCTTGGCGAAGACCATGCCGTTGTTCTGGGCTCGCCCGGAGAAGCCGATGCCGGCGATCGTCATGCAGGATTCGACCGCCTCCTGCTCATGCGTCTCGAAATAACGTCGGACTTCGTCGGCGACTTCCAGGGTCTGTTCCTGTGTGGACCCGGTGGGCATCAGAATCTGGCCGAGGAGAATGCCCTGATCCTCATCCGGCAGATAGCCGGTGGGCAAGCGCAGGAACAGGTAACCGATCGCGCCCACCAGCAGCGCGTAGACAAACAGGTAGCGCAGTTTCTTGGCCAGCGAGTGTCCCACGACCCCCACATAGCGATCGCGAATCCAGAAGAAGATGCGGTCGAACCACAGGAAGAACGGCCGCAGGAAGAAGACCGCGCTCTCGGCCGGCTCGTGGCCCTTGGGCACGGGCTTGAGCAGCGAGGCGCACAGCACGGGGGTCAGGATCAAGGCCACCACGACCGACAGGAGCATCGATGCGATGATCGTGATGGAGAACTGGCGGTAGATGACGCCGGTGGAGCCGCTGAAGAAGGCCATCGGGCCGAATACGGCGGCCAGCACCAATCCGATGCCGATCAGCGCGCTGGTGATCTGCCCCATCGACTTGCGGGTGGCTTCCTTGGGAGACAGGCCTTCCTCGCTCATGATGCGCTCGACGTTTTCCACGACGACGATCGCATCATCCACCAACAAACCAATGGCGAGCACCATGGCGAACATGGTTAGCATGTTGATGGAAAACCCGAACAACCCCAGCGCGGCGAAGGTGCCGAGCAGCACGACGGGCACGGCGATGGTGGGGATCAAGGTGGCCCGCATGTTGCCCATGAACAACCACATGACCAGAAACACCAGCAGGATTGCCTCGAAGAGGGTTTTGACCACCTCGTCGATTGCGACTTTGACAAAGGGCGTGGTGTCATACGGGTAGATGACCTTCATGCCGTGCGGGAAGTAACGGCTCATCTCCGCCATCTTGGCTTTGACGGCGTCGGCGGTCGCCAGCGCGTTGGCCCCGGGCGCCTGCCGGATGGCGAGGGCGGCGGTGGGAGCCCCGTTGAAGAAGGCCTGAATGTCGTAGACCTCGGTGCCGAGTTCGGTCCGGCCTACGTCCTTGACCCGCACGATCGAACCGTCCGCGTTGATGCGCAGGGGGATGCTGGCGAACTCGTCCGGGGTCTGGAGCAGGTTCTGGACGACGATCGAGACGTTCAGGCGCTGGCCCTTCACGGCCGGTGTGCCGCCGAATTGTCCGGCCGAGACCTCCACGTTGTAGGCTCGCAGGGCCGTGATCACATCTTCCACGGTCAGGTGGTAGTCGGTGAGCTTGTCGGGATTCAGCCAGATGCGCATGGCGTACTGCGAGCCGAAGTTCTGGACTTCGCCGACGCCCGGCACGCGCGCCAGGACCTTTTCGAGATTGGACTGCGCATAGTCGCGCAAGTCATCGCCGTTCATGCTCCGATCTTCGGAGACCAAGCCCACGATAATCAGGTAGTTCCGCGTGGACTTGCTGACGGTGACGCCCGCCCGCTGAACTACCTCGGGCAGGCTGGCCATCGCGAGCTGCAGCTTGTTCTGCACCTTGGCCCAAGCGAGGTCCGGGTCGGTGCCCGCTCGGAAGGTCAGCTCAATCCGCGAGGCTCCGGCCGAATCACTCGTGCCGGACAGATAGAGCATGTTGTCGAAGCCGGTCATCTTCTGTTCGATGACCTGCGTCACGCTGTTCTCGACCGTTTCCGCGGACGCGCCGGGGTAGAAGGACTCAATGGCGATGGAGGGTGGCGCGATGGGCGGGTACTGGGATACGGGCAAGTTGTAGATTGCCAGCGCGCCCAGCACCATCATGACGATGGCGATGACCCACGCGAAGACCGGACGGTCCAGGAAGAAATTTGATAACACCGCGATACTCCGTTAGTGGGGCGCGGCGGCCGGGTCGTTGGCGTTGCCGGCAGCCGGCTGGCCCTGGTCACCGTCAAAGGGAACGACCTTCGCCACGGCGCCGGGCCGCACCCGGAGGGCGCCTTCGACGATCACACGGTCACCCGCGGCGAGGCCGGTGGAGACGAGCCAGCGATTGCCGATGGCGCGGTCGAGGGTCAAGGCGCGCTGCTGCACCTTGTCGGAGCCATCCACGATCAGGGCGATGGGTTGCCCCCGGGGATCGCGACTGACGGCCTGTTGGGGAACCAGGATGGCCTGCGCGACCGTGCCCTCCTGGATGATGGCGCGCACGAACATGCCCGGAAGGAGCAGGTGCTGCGGATTGGTGAACACGATGCGCAACGTGTAGGAGCCGGTGCTGGGGTCGACCGTGATGTCACGGAACTGCAGTTTGCCTTCGAGCGGGTAGGGTGTCCCGTCTTCGAGGAGCAGACGAACGGTGCGCTGATCACCGTCGGCACTGACGGTGCCGGTTTCGAGATTGCGTTTCAGGCGCAGCAGTTCGGCGGAGGCCTGAGTCACATCCACGTAGAGCGGGTCGAATTGGCGGATGGTGGCAAGTGCACTGGGCTGGTTGGCGGTAACGAGCGCGCCGACGGTGACGTCGGACTTGCCGATGCGCCCGGAGATGGGGGCCGTGATCTGCGTATAGGATAGTTCGAGCCGGGCGCTTTCCACCTCAGCCGCCCGCAGGTCCACGGTCGCCTCGCCCTGCTTGAGAGCGGCGACGGCCTCGTCGTAGTCCTGCTGACTGACGGCGCGATCGGCCAGGGCCTTGGCGTAGCGTTCCACGCGTGCCCGCAGGGCGGGGACCTGCGCCTGGGCGACGGCTAGCGCGGCCTGGGCCTGGGCGTACACCGCCTGATAGCGGGCCGGATCGATTTGGTAGAGGATGTCGCCGGCGCTGACGTCCTGCCCTTCGTCAAAACGGCGCGACTGAATGATGCCGCTCACCTGCGGGCGGACTTCGGCGTCCAGATACGCCGCAGTACGGCCCGGGAGTTCGGTCGTCAGGGTGATCGGTTCCGGGGTGACCACGACGACAGCGACCTCCGGGGTCTGCGCCGGCCGGGCGGGCGGGGGCGGCGCGCTGCAGCCGGACGGAAGTGCTGTCGCAGTGAGCAGCACGAGGATGATCACAAGTGGGAAGGTGATGCGTGTTGACATCCGATACCTCGCTTATGCGGCCGGGGGCGAGAGGTCGTCCGCGGAGGGGCTCTTGCCCGGCTACTCCTTGTTTGCGGGCGGCGCGGGCGGGGCGGCGCCGGGTTCCGGAGGGGCTTCCCAGGGCAAGGGAGTCTGTCCGCCGGAGACAAAGTAGTGAAGGGGATCCGCCAAGACGCCGGTTGGATTCCCCACCGCTTCCGCAGGCAGAGGTTGGTCGATGGACCAGCCGCCGCCGAGCGCCTTGTAGAGGGCCACTAGATTGACTGCCACCTGTCCGTGGCTCCGGGCGACGGAATTCTCCAGCGTGACGAGGGAGCGCTGGGCGGTCAGCACATTCTGAAAGTCGGTCAGGCCGTCCTCGTAGCGGGTCTCGGCGAGGCGCACAGCCTGGCGGGCGGCGTCGACGGCGCGCAGCAGAGCGTCGCGGTGAGCCTGCTCGCTCTTGTAGGCCACCAGCGCGCTTTCCACCTCCTGCAGCGCCAGCAGGAGGGTGCGCTCGTACGCCACGTAGGCCTGCTGCGTGACCGCCTCCTGCGCCGCGACCCGGTTGAGATTCCGCAAGCCGTCAAAGATATTCCACCGCAAGGCCGGACCGAGTCCGAACGTCAGGCTACGACCATCCGCCAGGTGATTGATGTCCGTGGCCTGGAGCGCAAAAGTGCCGGACAGCGTGAAGCGCGGATACAGCTCGGCGGCCGCGACGCCGATTCGCGCGGTCTGGGCCGCGAGGCGGCGTTCGGCCGCGCGCAGGTCCGGCCGGCGGCGCAGGATGTCCGCAGGCACGCCGACCAGGGTCTGGGCGGGCGGATCGGGGATTTCGCGTGATGGCGCGAGCTCGGCCTGCAGCGTGGCGGGCGCGCATCCCAGCAGCACGCTCAGGCGATAGATGGCAAGGGTCTGGGCGGATTCCAGCACGGGGAGCTCGGATTCCGTAGTGGCCAGGTTGGTCTGGGCCTGGCGTACGTCGAGTTCGGAGGTGAGTTGTGCGGCGAAGCGGACCTGTGTGAGCGCCAGGGTCTGCTGCTGCAGTTCGATGTTCCGCCGCGTGGCGTCGATCTCGCTCTGCAAGGCGCGCAAATCGATATACGTGGCGGCCACTTCGGCCAGCAGGCTGACCAACACGTCGCGGTAGTCTTCGATCATGGCGGCGAGATCGGCGTCGGCGGCTTCCACATTGCGGCGTACGCCACCGAACACGTCGAGTTCCCAGGAAGCGTCGAAGCCGGTCGCGAAAAGATCTGTGTCGTCGGTATCTGCGAGCGGGCGGCGCACCGGAACCAGCCCGATCAGGCCGGTGGCCAGCGGGGTGGTCACGCCGGTGGCGCCGGGGAAGGCGGTGGCGAGGCCCTGGCCGAGCGTGCTGCCGGCGACGCCACGGGCGACGGTTTCGGTGAATTGCTCGCCGCGGCTGGGGGGTTGTACCCCGGCGCCGAGGGGACCATTGCCGCTGGCCTTGGAACGCTGGTAGCTGCCCGAGCCCGACAGGGTCGGCAGGAGCGCGCCAGCGGCCAAACCGCGGAGCGCGCGGGCTTCCCGCACGCGCAGCGTGGCGAGGCGCAGGTCGAGGTTGCCGGTAGCGGCGCGTTCGATCAACCGCGTGAGCTGATCGTCTGCGAACAGCTGCCACCAGGTCTGCACGTCGGCGGCTCCCGGCGCGAGGCCGGCGGTGGCGTCGGAATGCCATTGCTCCGGCACCTGGGGCTGTGGGGTGTGGTAGTTGGGTCCGACGGCGCAGCCAGAGAGGAGGCCGCCCAGCAGCAGGAGCGCAGTCCGGCGCCGTCCCGTACGCCGACTGGCCGCGGCGCGCAACTGCGAGCCGGCCGGCGCGGCGGATTGGCGACTTGGCGACCGCGCGCGCAGTGGGGAGCAGCGACCAATGGGCGCATGCCCGTTCATAGAGCACTCCTCGGTGACGATGCGCCGACCGTGAATCGTTGGTGCCATTCCCAGACTGGCCGGAGATAATGCCGTGGCGGTGTGAGCAGGTCGGTCGGACACGCGTTCATGATCCTTTTCCGGGCGGCGCCGGTCGGCCCGAGCGTGATGGCGGGGGGCTGATCCACGGCACAGCGCAGCGGATAGTGTAGACGGGGTCGGGGCGGTGGTCAAACCGAAATTTGAAAATCCTGTTTGACATGTGGGGCGGCCGCCACTATGCTCGTCACGGGCGCGGGGGCAGAGCGAGCGCCGGGTGATGCGGCGCGGCAGGTGTTGGATGGATGGAGCCCGTCGCAGTCATGGTCCGGTCACTCGCGAGAAGCTGATCGAGGCGGCCGGCGAGATCTTCGCCGAGAAGGGCTTGCACGGCGCGTCGATTCGCGACATTACGCAGCGGGCCGGTGCGAACATCGCCGCGGTCAACTATCACTTTCACGACAAGTTCGAGCTCTATGCCCTGGTCCTGCGGCAGGCTCACTTGAGTGTGGTCGGGGCCCTGCAGAAACTGCCGCGCACGGGGACGCCGGAGGAGCGCGTCCGCCAGAAGATCGAGGCGATGCTGACCACGGCGTTCGATCCGACGCGGCCGCCGTGGCACCGCAAGCTGCTGCGGCGGGAACTCGTCGAACCGACGCCGGCGCTGGACTTGCTGCACGATCTCGTGCAGAACCCGGCGCAGGACCTGTGGGAGGCGTGTCGGGAGATTCGTCCGGACCTCTCCGAGCAACAACTCATGCTGGCGGCGTGCGGCGTGATTTCCCTGTGCCTGTTTCACGCGCATCACGGGCACTTGCTGGAGCGGATGTTTCCGGCGGTGCCTGGGCCGAACACAGCGACTCTGATCACCCAGGTGGCGGATTTTGCACTGGGGGCGCTGCGCGGGCTCCCTGCGGCAGCGCCGCGCGCACGCCGCGCCGACCGGCGCGGTGCCGCCACGCGGCGAACCGCGCCGGCCGCGCCACGTGCCACGCCGCGGCGCAAGGGTTGAGCGCCGGGCACGGGTCACCGTCTATGGATGGGGCGGGGCGCGCCGAGCCGGGTCGGGGGCAAAAGTGGCCGAAATGCTTGCAGCATGAGTGGCGATACCGTTCTAATGAGTCGCCCGTGGCGCAGCCTGGAGTGGCCGGGGCTGACGGGGTTGCGCCGGTGGCAGCGGAAGCAAACCATGCACGGTAGGGAGCGGCGGTGTCTAGCAGGGGTGGCAGGCTTGTGCCTGCTGGCGGCCTTGAGTACGGGGTGCCTGACCCCGCAGGCAGAGCTGCTGAACCCGAGCTGTCGGCGGGTTGAGCGGGACAATCATCTCGATGCGCTCGCATTCACGGTGACCGCGGAGACGCGGGCGCTGGTCGGCGAGCAGTTGGTATACGAGGTCAGCCTGTACAATGCGGCGGGCAAACCGATACGATCATCGGATGGGCGCTATCAGAATCGGGCGGGCGCGGTAGCGGCGAGCAAGACACTGATGGTGTTCGAGTCGCCGGCGACGTTTGAGAATCTGCAGCTTTCGATCCCGGCAACAGAACTGCAGATTCGCAGGGCCGACTGGCCGGTCTCCGCGCAGTTTCGCCTGTACCAAGCCAATGGGGAATGTCTGGCACAGGTATCGTGTGGTGTGCCTCCGGCGGCGGAGCGCGTCGCAGCGACCCGCCCCCCAGCCTCCCCGACGCCGCCGACCAAGGCGGCATCCGGCAAGGACAAGGTCCCGGCCAACCAGCCGACCACGCGGCCGACCAAACCGGAGCGCGGTCAGGAGCGTGCTCCCACCACCCAACCGACGATGCGCCCGAGCAAGTCGGAGACAGGCCAGGAGCGGGCCCCCACCACCCAGCCTACCACGCGTCCAAGCACCGCGGCGCCACCCAAGGAGCGGGCGCCCGCGACGCAGCCAACGACGCGTCCGAGCGCGGCAGCGCCACGTAAGGACCAGCCGCCGACGTCCCAGCCGACAACGCGGCCGAGTCCGGAGGCGACACGCAGGGAGCAAGTGCCTGGGGCGCAGCCGACCACACGTCCGAGCGCGGCCGCCCCGCCCAAGGAGCAGCCGCCAGTGAAGTCGCCGACCACGCCGCCGACCACGGCGGCGCCGCGGAAGGACCAGACCCCCACATCCCAACCGACCACGCGCCCGAGTGCGGCTACCCCGGGTAGGGATGCCGCGCCGGCGACGCAGCCTGCCACGCGACCGAAGACCGGCGTGCCGGGGCGGGACTGGCCGACGCCACCGCGCCCGACCACGCCGCCGACCCGGCCGCACCCCGTACCGCGCGATCGGCCGAAAGAGCCGAACGACGGGGATCGGGACGAAGGAAAGACGGCGGACGAGGAATTGCGGAGCGAGATTGACGCGGTTCTGGGGAGTACACGCGAAGACGTGAAGAGCACCGGGCTGGTGCCGCGCGATTCCGGCGCGGCTCCGACGACGCGCCCGACCGCGGCCACCGCACCCGCCACGAGTCCGACCGCCACAGCACCGGCGCGTTCAGGGCCGGTGTCGTGGCCGACGCGTTACGTGGTGCAGAAAGGCGACAACCTCAGGCGGATTGCGCAGCGTCTGTGGGGGAACCCGGAGCGCTGGCAGGAGATTTACGTGCTCAACCGGGACCAGCTCGATTCGCCGACGCTGTTGCGTGAGGGTATGGTTCTACGGCTTCCGGATGAGGGACCGTCCGAAGAAGACAAATAGGATCATACCAGCCCTGAGCACCAAGGGGGGGCATGCGGGCCTTGGTAGCGGTGGTGTGCGGGCCGCAATGTGCGGCGCAAACCCGGCCGCGCGCGACCTGTGCGTGGGGGGTGCAGAGGGAAGCTGGCAGACCCGGTCAGCAACCCGAGTTGCTGCTGTGTTCACACCGTGCGGTGCTGACGAGGCGTCGAGGGCTCGCGTCGAGTTGGCGATGGGGATTGCGGAGGCTTCTTGCGCCGGCGACCTTGGCTAATGGGTGATCACGCAGTTTTCATTTGACGAGCAGAGCGGGTCGGGGCGTTGTCGGCTAGGCAGCGGACACTTGTGTGCCGGCGCAAGCCGAGGTTCGGCGGTGGCATGGCCGGAAGAGCGCCACGCGACGTAGTGCTGCCTTACGGGGTTCTAAACCACCGAACGAGCTTGGGTTGTCGCTGGTGGCGGATTTCCGTCTGCACTTGGTGCATGGGTGGACGGAAGGACGTCGCCGGTCCTGTGGGTCGCTTGGGGTCGCGCGGCGCGGCGGGACGGGCCGGGGTCTCTGGCGTATCTAGGATTTGTACAACGGGTGGTTTCGCGGGTGCGCAGCCAGGAGGAGTGTGCGGCCTTTTGTCAAGATTTATTCCATCCATCTTGACCGACGCACCGAATATGCAACAATATTGGCGGCGTTCCTGGGTCGCGGTATCGCCGCGCGTAAAATGCGGCGATAGTTGTGCTAAGGCGCATGTCGTTTTTGTTCGTATGTAGAGTACCGGACGTCGAATCGAGAGTTGGCCAGCGGCGGGCGCGGACGGCCCGACTGCTGTCTGGAGTGTGCACGGACGCACGTACCCACACTGGAGTCAATCATGAGAAAGTCGGGACTTGGAGTTCTCGCCGTGCTGGCGTTGGGCCTGTTTTTGGCCGCCATGCCGGGCTGCCGAGAGCACATGCCGCATGCGTTCACTTGGCCGGCCGGAGGCGATGTGCAGCAGACGCACGCCAAGCCGCCGGAGGGCGGGTACTACACGAACTGGGATCCGTACGCGGTCTCGCTCGAGGTCACACCGATTGAGGATGTCAATCCGGTCCGCACGCAGCACGTCCTGGTCGCGACCGTGAAGGACAAGGATGGCAAGCCGTTGCCGAACCGCCGCGTCGAGTGGATTGTGGCGGAAGGCAGCGTGGGCGACATTATTGAGGTGGACGAGAGCGGTATTCGCGCGAGCCGCGGCTACAAGGTCACCGAGAAGTTCGCGGTGTCCCACACCAACAACTGGGCGCACGTGCTGGATCGGGGCACGGATGATCCGGCGGACGACATCCATCTCGAGCCCGGGCAGACCTGGTGCACGATCACCTCGCCGGTCGAGGGCGACACGCACATCATTGTGTATGCGCCGGGGATCTACGACTGGAGCAAGCACAAGGTTTTCGCGGTCAAGCACTGGTACGACGTGCAGTGGCAGTTCCCGCCGCCGGCGACGAACCCGATCGGCACGACGCACGACTTCAGCACGGTCGTGAAGAAGTACTCCGATGGTACGCCGTTGGCCGACTACATCGTGACGTACAAGATCGTGGATGGCCCGGCGGCCACGTTCGAGCCGGGTGGCGGCACGACCGCGACCGTGAAGACGGACGCCAGTGGCGTCGCGAAGATCACGCTCAAGCAGGTCAAGCCGGCCGAGGGCACGAACAACATCTCGATCGACATCTGGCGCAAGGAATGCGGCGAGTGCAAGCCGCAGACGCACATTGCGCTGGGTCAGACCGCCAAGACCTGGATCGGGCCGAAGATCGCCTGCAACAAGACCGCGCCGGCGGCCGTGCTGGCGGGCCAGCAGTTCGAGTACCAGATCAGTGTGACGAACCCGTCGCAGGTTGAGGCGAAGGACATTGTGGTCACCGACAACCTGCCGGACGGGATTGCCTATGTTTCGAGCAATCCGTCGGCCGACGCCCGCGGGCAGGCCCTGTCGTGGTCGCTGGGCGCGATCGCGCCGGGTGCGAGCAAGTCGGTGAGCGTGCAGGTCAAGGCGACCAAGACCGGCAAGTTTGAGAACTGTGCCGAGGTCAAGGGCGCGTTGGATCTGGCCAGTCGCTGCTGCGCGAGCACAACCGTCACGTCGCCGAAGCTGGCGATCGAAAAGCGTTGCCCGGCGGCCGTGACGATGTGCGATCCGATTGAGTATGTGATCGTGGTGCGGAATGCCGGCGATGGTCCGGCCACCAAGGTCCAGGTAACCGATACGCTGCCGGATGGCGTGACCACGACCGATGGCAACAAGTCGGTGGTCAACGACGTGGGCGACCTCGCGGCCGGCCAGTCGAAGGAAATCCGGATCACCGCCAAGGCCAGCAAGGTCGGCAAGTTTGAGAACAAGGTGGTGGCCAAGGCGGACGGTGGTCTGACGGCCGAGGCGAGCTGCACGACCGTGGTGAGCAAGCCGGAGTTGGTCGTGACGAAGACCGGACCGGAAATGCGGTACCTCGGTCGACCGGCGGTCTACGAGATCACGGTGACGAACAAGGGTGACGCCCCGGCACGGGATACGGTGCTGACGGATACGGTTCCGGCGGGTCTGGAGTTCACGCAGGCCAGCGATGGTGGCAAGTTCGCGGGTGGCGTGGTGACCTGGAGCCTGGGCACGATGGAGCCGGGCGCGAGCAAGAAGGTCACCGTCACGCTGAAGCCGACGGCGGCTGGCACTGTGAAGAACGTGGCGACGGCCAAGGCCGCATGCACGGAGGCCAGTGCCGACACGAGCATGCCGGTCAAGGGTGTGCCGGCGATTCTGCTCGAGTGCGTGGATGATCCTGATCCGATCGAAGTCGGCGGGCAGGTGACGTACACCATCATCGTGACGAACCAGGGTACGGCAGACGACACGAACATCCTGATCGAGTGCACGCTGCCGGCCGAGGAAGAGTACATCTCCAGCGACGGCCCGGCCAAGGCCACCGCTTCCGGCAAGACGGTGAAGTTCGCGCCGGTGGCGACGCTGGCGCCGAAGGCCAAGCTCACCTACAAGGTCGTGGTGAAGGGCACGAAGGAAGGCGACGTGCGGTTCAAGGTTCAGCTTGACAGCGACGCCACGACTCAGCCAGTGCAGGAGACCGAGAGCACGCATATCTACTGATAGCGGGCTCGGCTGGTGAAGACCCTCAGAGGGGTGCCGGGCGCGATGCTCGGCACCCCTCGTTGGTATCCGCAGAGTGCATGTCGACTGGCAGCAAGTCCGCGGGGGCGAGGTGGGAGAGACACATGTGCACGGGTGTACGGGTCGCGGGCTGTCTGGCGGTCTTGTTGGCTGGGGCCATGAATGGGTTCGCGCAGCAGCGCGCGGTGCGGACGGCGGCGCCACCGGCGGCGCTGGTCCGCACGGAAATGGCCTATCCCACGGGCGAGCGCGCGACGGCTGTTGTGCTGCTGGAGCGTTTTACGCCGCGGGAGGTGCGCGCAGGGCAGGACCTGGAATACCAGATCAAGCTCACGAACCTGACGCGGGTGGAGCTCCGGGAGGTCGTGCTGACGGAGCGTTTTCCCGCCAACTTCACGCCGCGTGCGTCGGGCCCGAAGGCCACCACGCATGACGATGGGCAGGCGACCTGGAGCTTTTCGCGGCTGGGTCCCGGGGCCACCGAGCTGATTCGCGTCCTGGGCACGACCTCCGCGGCCGGGGAACTGAGCTTCTGTGCGACGGTGAGTTTCGCCACGGTCATCTGTGCCAACGCAAACGTGGTGGAGCCGCAACTGGCCTTGGCCAAGTACCTGCCGGCGGAGGTATTGGCGTGTGATCCGATCCCGTTGCGTTTCGTGGTGGGCAATACCGGGACGGGTATGCTGCGCGGGGTGCGCATCACAGACGCGTTGCCCGAAGGATTGACCACGACGGACGGGAAGACGGGCTTTGCCCTGGACGTGGGTGAATTGGCTGCGGGGCAGTCGCGCGAATTCACGGTCAACCTGCGCGCGACGCATCTCGGTGAGATCACGAACACCGCGCAGGCGCAGGAGGAAGGCGGCCTGAGCGCCGATGCATCGGCCCGGGTCGTCGTCCGGCAGCCGGCGCTGGCGATCACCAAGCGTGGTCCGGCCATGCGCTATGTCGGGCGCGCAGCGACGTTCGAGATCACGGTGCGGAACACGGGTGATGGTCCGGCCCGCAACACGATCCTGACGGACCCGCTGCCGGTCGGCACGGAGTTCGTCGCCGCGGAAGGGGGGCAACTGGTGGGCAACAACGTCACCTGGAACTTGGGCACACTGGCGCCGCAGGCCACCCGGACAGTGCAGCTCACCGTCAAGCCGACCGCGATCGGCGTCCTGGAGAACACGGCGACAGCGGAAGCCTATTGCGCGCGGGCGACGGCCGCCACGCGGCTGGATGTGCGCGGCATTGCGGCCATCCTGCTGGAGGTGGTGGACGACCCCGATCCGATTGAGATCGGCGGCCAGGTCACGTACACAATCGAAGTGACGAACCAGGGGACCGCGGTGGGGACGAACATCGTGATCGACTGCGCGCTGCCGGCGGAACTGCAGTACGTGTCGGCGACCGGGCCGGTGCAGAGTCGCGTCGAGGGTCAGGCCATCCGGTTCGCGCCGCTGGCGTCGCTTGCGCCGAAGGCGAAAGTCACATACAAGGTGGTGGCGAAGGGCACGCGGGAGGCCGATGCCCGCTTCAAAGTCACGTTGAGGAGCGACCAGACGACGAGTCCGGTCGAGGAAACCGAAAGCACGCACATTTACTGATGAACGCTGGCACGCTGCTGCAGGTGCAGAGGCGCGCCAAGGTGCGCTGCAGGAAGCGTTGTTCCGGCGGCTGTGTCCGCACCGTACGTCGGCGCGGACCCGGCGCAATAGCCGTTTTCGATCCATCTAGAGGAGAATCTGGCCATGAGACTTTGCAGAACGCTGGTTGTGGGAGCTGTCGTGCTGTTCGTGATTCCGTTGGCCTTGGCCCAGACGGAGAAGCCGGAGCCGCCTGCGGTACCGGAACCGGCGCCGGCGCCGGCTCCCGCTCCGGCGCCGAAACCGACCCCGGCGCCCGCGCCGGCGCCGG